>CAVUXD010000003.1:0-1826363 GCA_963745445.1 uncultured Bacteroidota bacterium | reverse complement strand
CAGAACGTCGAAAATCGGAAAAATTACCGACTGTCAGAACTTTTAACCTCTAAATCTGAATTCTATAAAAGATTTGATTGGTAAAACCGAATTATTCTTTATTTTACAAGCTATTTTCAACACAACCAACCAACTCATGAATTTATTCCGCAAGAAATCAATAGAAGTTTTATTGGCACAAGCCGCTGATTCTGAAAAAGGATTAAAGCGAACACTTACTGCCTGGAGTCTTATTACTTTAGGCATCGGAGCTATTATTGGAGCAGGGTTGTTTGTAAGAACAGCTGCTGCTGCAGGTGGTCACGCCGGTCCTGCCGTAACACTTTCATTCATTATTGCTGCTGTCGGTTGTGCTTTTGCAGGTCTTTGTTATGCAGAATTTGCCTCTATGATCCCCATTGCAGGCAGTGCATATACATATGCTTATACCACTATGGGCGAAGTAGTAGCATGGATCATCGGATGGGCTTTGATCCTTGAATATGCTTTAGGCGCCGCTACTGTTTCTATCGCATGGAGCGAATATTTTAACCGGCTTTTAGGCGGAGCCATTCCTTATGAATGGTGCCACTCTCCTTTTCAATCAGCCATTGATGCAACAACAGGAATTACTCATCATGGCATCATGAATGCTCCGGCCCTTTTAATTCTTTTAATACTTTCATTACTACTTATCAGGGGTACACAGGAATCGGCCTGGGTAAATGCAGTCATTGTTTTTATTAAAGTGACAATTGTTTTGATATTTATTTTTATCGGATGGAAGTTCATCAGCAAAGGCAATCATACTCCCTTTTTCATTCCGGCAAACCAGCCACTCGCCCACTTAGCTGATGGAACAACTTATAGTTACGCTCCGGCGTTTAATCACGGATTTCTCGGTGTATTACGAGGAGCGGCCATTGTTTTCTTTGCTTTCATTGGTTTTGATGCTGTATCAACGGCAGCACAGGAGGCAAAAAATCCCAAGAGAGATATGCCGATTGGTATTCTCGGATCATTAGTAATCTGTACAGTTCTTTATATACTTTTTTCCTATGTTCTTACCGGTGTAGCACCATTCACAGAATTTATGCTCGCTGGTAAAGAAGCTTCCGTTGCTTATGCTATTCAACATCACATGGCCGGATATGACTGGTTAGCTACTGCAGTAACCATTGCTATTCTTGCGGGGTTCTCTTCTGTAATATTGGTGATGTTGTTAGGCCAAAGCCGTGTATTCTACTCCATGTCAAACGATGGTTTGCTGCCCGGAGTTTTTGCGCAGCTACATTCTAAATTCAGAACTCCATTCAAGTCCAACTTTATATTATTTCTTTTTGTAGGAGCCATCGCTACTTTATTACCCGGTGATATTACCGGCGACCTTACCAGTATCGGGACATTATTTGCATTTGTATTAGTAAGTGCCGGCGTTTGGATCATGAGGGTGAAACAACCTGAAGTAAACAGGCCGTTCAGAGTACCGTGGGTTCCGGTTGTATCTACATTAGGTATTCTTGTTTGTATGGCGATGATCATTTCATTGGATAAAACAACTCAATTGACAGCGTTGGCATGGATGATAATCGGTCTCGTGATCTATTTTTCATACAGCAGATTTAATAGCAAACACAAGAGCCCCGGAGAATTTCTTCCGAAGGCTTCCGATTTTGATAAAAAATAAAATAACCTGGTTATTGATCAAAAAAACCGTTTTGTTAATAGCAAAGCGGTTTTTCGTTTAAGATCGTTATCATAAATTTGCACTCCTTTATTTAACCTATTCACTTATCTGACTAATGCCTATTATTTATGGGAAGAATTTTTGAAGTAAGAAAAGCCACGATGTTTGCCCGTTG
Source organism: uncultured Bacteroidota bacterium (assembly GCA_963745445.1). Classification (GTDB taxonomy): domain Bacteria; phylum Bacteroidota; class Bacteroidia; order Chitinophagales; family Chitinophagaceae; genus UTBCD1. The sequence goes on along the minus strand of CAVUXD010000003.1, from coordinate 1,824,522 downwards.
GGACCGGATGGCAAAACAATTTTCACGTATAGGAAAAGAAATCGCCATTGCTGTGAAAACCGGCGGCCCTGATCCCAATACCAATCCTGCATTGCGCCGCTGCATGCAGAATGCCAAGAGTGTGAACATGCCCAAAGATCGTGTTGAAGCCGCTATCAAAAGAGCGATGGGAAAAGAAATGGAGAGTTATGATGAAATTCTCTATGAAGGATATGGTCCGCATGGTGTCGCTATCTTAGTTGAGACTGCGACGGACAATCATGTAAGAACCGTAGCCATTATCAAATCACATTTTAATAAAGGCGGCGGTACTTTGGGAAACAGTGGCAGCGTTTCTTTTCAATTTAAGAAAATGGGAGTGTTTAAATTAAAACCAGAGGGATTGAATGTGGACGAACTGGAATTAGAATTAATTGATCATGGACTGGAAGAAATGGGTGAAGGCATCGGTGAAAACGGAGAAGAAGTATTAGTTCTTCGTTGTGCATTTACTGATTTTGGTAAAATGCAAAAAGCATTAGAAGAAAAAAATATTATTCCCATCAGTGCAGAGGTGGAGTGGATTCCAACTACTACAGTTCCTGTTAATGATTCACAAGCTGAAGATGTAAGTAAATTAGTTGAACGCCTGGAACAGGATGATGATGTTCAAAAAGTATTTCACAATATGGGATAATTGGTGATGTAACTTTGTAAAATGAGTTCAGACCTTCCTATTGTTTTATTTGATGGGGTTTGTAATTACTGCAATGGTTTGATCAATTCAATTATCCGGCAGGACAGAAAGAAAATTTTTCGTTTTGCAGCGCTTCAATCAGATGCCGGGCAAATGCTTCTCCGGGAAAGAAATCTTCCGACAGATCAATTTGAATCATTCATACTGCTGGATAAAAACAAAGTATATAAAAAATCTACTGCTGCGCTGAAACTTTATAACAAACTCCCCTGGTATTGGAAATGGACGCAGTTATTTTGGATATTCCCGAAATTTTTTCGTGATTGGGTATATAGCATCATTGCAAAAAACCGATACAAATGGTTTGGAAAAAGAGAAGAATGTATGATTCCCAGTCCAGATGTCAGGCAAAGATTTCTTGACTAACTAATTCTATTATCTTTTTAAAGGCTTCGATGCCGTCGTATTGTCAATAAAAATAAAACCATCAAAGTCTTTGTCAATGATTGTCGGCAAAAATGAGGCTTTTAAGAATTCCTGGGTTGTAGCTTCGCCTGACGCCTGCTTATTTAGTTCTTTTTTTATAAAATCTTTTACAGGATCGGGAAGAACTTCACCACGAAAGTTGATTATAAACTTATCTTTCTGAGCCTGTGCCAGGTACCAGTCCAGGGTATTTGGCTTTGCAGGTCCTTGTGTAAATTCAGTGACAGCCATTTCATCAAATTTCTTTGATTGCTCATATAGCTTTGACTGAAAATTCCCTTTGCTAAAACTAAATCCCATAGCATAATAAGCATCACCGTAGGCTGCTTTCAAATAACTACCCAGCGAATTCTGGAGCCAGGAAATAGAATCTTTTACAATCAAAAAATCAGGCGCCCAAATAAGAAATTTTGTCCCGGGCTTTTCACGCTGAACAAGATATTCAAAATTAGAAGCTATGTAATACGACCAATACCCTGTTTGGTCCCGATTTGGGTCCTTATCCGTCATCAGGAATACGTCATTTTCCTGGGCAATGGCAATGGCAAGTTGTAATACTTCTTCATATTCTTTTTCGGAAGAAACCTGTACATAAAAACCCCTCTTCATTTGCATAAACGCAAGAAGATCATTCCACTTTTTTTTGAAACCATCTGCCCACGCAGAATCTGATGGATTGTCCTCTACATGTGTGGCCTGCTCAAATAAACCGTCTTCGGTTTCAGCAAAAACAGGGTCAACCTTTTTCAGATAATCCTGTACTTTTTTTATTCCCCCGGTTTTTGAATTGTTCTCCGGATCAATTCCAAGAAATTTTAGTTTTTTATCATCGGTCACACCTTGGTTGTAGGAATGCATCCATTCCACCATATCAATCATCTCCTGCGTACCCCACCATAAAGGTTGTACCGCAGAATGTACGTCGCCTTTTCCGTACAACACATAATCATTAATATTTTTACAACCTGCAAAAGAAGCTTCTATTGCAAAATCATTAAACCCCATTTCTTTTACCAGGAATTCAAACATGCGGTGATTCATCTGGAAAAATTCTCTTGTGCCTGCAGTTGCAGTCCCCAGCCCCAGGTAACGGACATTTTGTAAAACAGGTTTCAACCATTCCAAATCTTCAAACCCATTGCCTGCAGTTACAGATTTTAGGGGATGCGCATTTTCAGTGATCCAATTTATAACAGTCGCTTTATCTGCTTTTTCTTTGGCAAGTTTTTGCTGATATTCTTTTGCAGAAAGAATAGTTACGCTATTAATATCATAAGCTCCCTGGTTGGTATCAGCCCATTTTAATTTTGCCGAATCAGACATTCCCGGTTCATCCAAAAGGGGATAAATATGAAGCCGATACTTTCCTTTTTTCGAAGGAACAATAGTTACTGGTTCCGGTCCATCACTTCCATTCGGAGAGTCGAAATAACCAACCTTTTTTCCGGATGGATCGATCACATCAATAGCCAGATCAACTCCCTTTTGCATAACAACCAACGCTGCGTAGCCTCCTCTTTCGAGTGAAATGTTATAAATATGCTTTTCGTTTTTCAACAATTTTTTTGAAAAACTGCTGCCAGCAAGTAAAGTCTGCTGTTGAGAAAAAGTTGGAAGGCTAAATACTGCTACAAGAAATAAAAGAATGATTGATTTCATACAATAATTTTAAGGCGTTATTATTTGCTTCAAATATTGATCTCTTAACTGCTTTAACTGATCCTTTATCGACTTTTTAGAGCCTATCCTTAAAAGTCTTAACGGGCTCGTTGTATTGGAATTTATGGCAGGAAGTTTTTGTGACGACTTTGCAATATCATTTTCATCTTCGGGACCACAGTTTTCATAAACAAACCTGAAATGAACATAATCCTGCGTTAGGTTGTCATAAAAATCGGTAGCAGTAACATAATTATGTCTGTTAAATTGAACAATGCTCTTATGAGGGTCTTGATCGACAAGAACCTGAGGATTCATTCCATTTTCATCATAAGAAATGCCCTTTTCACTGGTGGAGTACCAGTTGCTCTCCGTCCACCAGCCATTCGGAGAAATAAAATCATAAACAAGGCCTGGTCTTGCTAAATTGGGATTTCTGTGATGGGGAGAAAGATAGGTAAACCGTTGTTCATAATTCAGCTTGCCACCGAAATAAAATTTCCATCCATCGACGCTGCCACCATCGGGTGTATAGCTATAGATGCTCATATAATCCTGCATAAAACTTCGCGACCTCCACACCCTTCCATTTCTATTATAGCTATGAAAAACTTCATCCACCTTTACATTACTTCCATCATACCAGGTTTCCTTTACCAGACGATCACCCCAATAAAAGAAAAAGATCGTATTAAGCAATTCATCACCCGAATAGAAAAGTGATTTTATCAAATGACCTTTGTGATCATACTGCATTTTCAAATGACCATTTTCTACAAATGATACAGTATATTCATCCAGCAGTCCCCTATTGTTGTAAGTATAGGCATATTGGCCAAGTTCACTCGTTTCGCTTAACAGCCGGCAATCATCCTGATGAAATCCGCCGGCGGCAGCATTATCCGGATCATTAGTTACGGGATTTGCTTCTTTGATTTCTTTTTGACATCCCGCAATGAGCAAGATGGTAACGGCCAAAAAGCCGAACATTTTCAGGTGATTCTTTTTCATAAACTGTTTTTAAGTTTTAGTTCTTAAAAGAAATTATATAAAAAGTTTAATCAGATTTAGCATAAGTAATTCTTCTTTTCGTGATCTTAACCGGTTTATTATTTTTATCGAGTTCAGTCATTTGAGTCCAGTTACCGGTTGCGTCATAACTGTCATAGCGGTATTTCTTTATTGTAGTTGTGGAAGAATCTTTTTTTGTAGTGGAGTACTTATAAGTTGAAATATCCGTTTCTTCAATGGGGTCACCTTTATCATTTAATTTTATGGTAGATCGATACGTTTCTTTTCCGCTGCTATCGTAGTAGGACCCGCCAGTATAAACTTGCTTCTCATAGTTGCTAATGAAAGAAAATTTCAGTGTGGAGTCAGGCTTGCACAATTTTCCCTCCGTCAACCATCCATATTCATTTTGTTTTAGTTTGGCATAGTAAAACTGAAGTTTCCCCGTTGAATCGTATTGCTGACCAGAAACATATTTTCCAGAAGAATCAACCTGGAATTCTGTTGAAAAAGATGTTTTGCCCTTTTGTACCTGCTTATATCCCCTCCAAAGTCCATTGCTAAAATGTGAATAAAAAGATTCGGAAGAAACGTTGCCAATGCTATCCACATCGGTATATTTTACAACATATCCATCTTTGTATTCTCCTTTCTCAAAGGCAATTGAATCAGGTTTTAATTTGCCGGAGCTGTCTATTTTATAGGTGGAGTCTTCAATTGTCTGTATATCCCCTTTCAAGTTATACAAAAAAAGATCGGTGTATTTTTTTGGCGATTGCTTCTTTTGATTGCAACCATAGACAATAATTGCTGAGATCAAAACAATGAATACTTTCCCCATGTTAGTCAGTTTTTATTTTATGATTAATGTCATCTTCCAAAATGGTTTAAAGGATCGAAAAAAATGCTAGGGAATAAACAGCCTGGTAATTTTTTATCTAAACGTGATCGTCAAAATTTTTTTTCATAAACAGTTTTTTGTTTTAAAAAATTTTATTAACTAATAATAAATCCAACTCGATTTACACAAGGAACAAATTGACCGTTGAGGCTTACAGAGGGTATAATAAATTCAGCTGAAAGATCAGCCGGCATTCAGAAAAAATCAATACCCCAATGGGTGATTTTAGAATAGTAGGTATACATGGATCAGTGCAGGCCATGCTGAATTGCTTTCATTACCGCTTCGCTTCGGCTGGCCACATGAAGTTTCTTGTAAATATGCTTTACATGGGTGCGAACAGTTTCATAACTGATAAATGCTTTTTCAGCAATGGTCTTATAATTATGTCCCTCGACCATAAGGCGGAGTAATTCTTTTTCACGATCACTAAGCTGGTAGTCAATCATACCCGGAGAAGTAAGAATAATATTCTTGTTAGAAAAAAAGCCAAGCATTTTTTTAGCCACAGAAGAACTTACAGGAGCACCGCCGCTATACACTTCATTGATCGCTTCGAGATATTTGTGCGGAGCGTCATTCTTGAGAATATAACCGGAAGCTCCGGCACATAACGCACGGAATATTTTATCGCTGTCATTGAAAACAGTCTGGATAAGTATTTTTATGTCAGGAAACTTTTCTCCGATCAGACGGGTGATTTCAATTCCATCCAGGCCCGGCATCTCAATATCCATTAATACCACATCTGGTTGACTGCGTTTGAGATCATTTTCCCAACGGTTGCCGTCCATAAAAACACCCGTACAGACAAACCCGGCAGTACCGTTCAAAATAGCCTGCAATGCATCTCTTACTAATTTATTATCCTCGAATATCGCAACTCTTATTTCCATAAATCCATATCAAATATGAGATAATATTTCCGCCTTACACAATACCCCATCAGGTGATTTTACAGACCATTGTAATAGTGGTGCCTTGTCCCGGTGACGATTGCAAAACGAATTTACCGCCTATTTCTTCTGCCCGTTTCTGCATGCTTTCCAAACCATTCCCTTTTTTAACTGATCCTGCATCAAAGCCTTTTCCATTATCTTTTATAATAAATTCCAGCGTATGATCAAGGTTCATGATACTTAATTCAAATAGTGAGGCCCCACTATATTTCATAGCATTGTTCACTGCTTCCTTGCAAAACAAGTATACATTACGCCTGCTTTCCATTGACATTTTTAAGCTTGCAATTTTTGGCGGAATATTAATTTTCAGCGTCATGTTTTTTGCTAAGGCCATTTGTTGCACATATTCTTCAAGTTTATCAATCAGTTTTTTCAATGAATCATGCTGCGGATTCACAAGCCATACGATATCATTGAGTTTATCTACCATTTCTCCTGCTGATCTTTGAATTACATTCAGTGATTGTTCTACTTCATCCGTTTTTTTTGCTTTTACCTGATCTTTAGTTAAATGACTGTACATGGCAATGCCGCTTAACGTAGCCCCCACTTCATCATGCAGGTCTTGTGAAATTTTTGTTCGTACAATCAATATTTTTTTTAATTGATCAATGCGATAGCGGTATAAAATAAAAATGACAGTACCAACAAAAAATGTAGTCAATAATAAAAACCACCTGCGTTGCCAAACAGGGGGAGAAATAATCAATAAAAGTTCTTTCGTGATCTCTTGTCCACGCTTGCTGATCGCCTTTACCTGCAATTGCATATTCCCGGTTCCTATCCTGTTAAAATTAATCTGTCGCTGATCTCCTAAGCTGATCCAATTTCCGTGATTCAATCTATAAGCAAACCGCCAGCCTTCCGGCATATCATAGTCTACGACCGCATAACGAATCGTAATATTTTGCTGATTATAGCGAAGGTGTACAGGTAAAGATGGAAAATAAAAAGTTCTGTCATTCAGTTCCAGTCCTGTTAATACAAACGAGGTGTCGTCTATGTTTTTCCATTGATGAGATAAAGAAGAAAAGCTGACCAGATAATCATTATGCAACGAATAAAAATAATTTCTGTCTTTGTCATAATATATAATCCGTGATGTAGAGCGGTCATCCGGCATGCCATCATTTTTATCAAAAAAAAGTGTTGTACCACTGGCAATATCATAACTGCCTAACTGGGTTCCTGTAGTGAACCATAGTTTATCATTTACTTCTTCAGCAAATGATTGTAAGGGAAATGTAGACAATGCTTCCTGTTCTCCGCTATAATAATAAAATTTTTTCTCCCTGATCCTGTATTCCAATAATCCATTTTCAGCATTATGCAGCCAAAGTGAACCGTTCTTATCAGCAGCGATGGTAAGAATGTCATCCCCAAATTTATTAGGGCCAGCGTAAACCGTGATAAGAGTATCAAACTTTTGTTTCTCATTGTTCCATCTTGCTAAGCCATGTCCGCTGACCCATACATCTCCGTAAGCATCATAGACAATTTGCTTTATTCTTGAAAAGGGTAAAGCTGGATCTGTTGTAGTGGAAAAAAATGTGAACTTTCGTTTTGCAATATCATACCGGGCTATTTGCCCGTCCATATATTTACACAACCAGGCAAAACCATTTTTGTCTGGCGGAAAGAGAGTTACATCTCCTCCCGGAAAAACTGGTTTCCCCTTGTCATCAGTTACTATATCGTATCGCAGAGTTTTTGTGTCTAACCATATTAGTCCGTTATTGCTGCCTATCCAAAGGGTATCCATATAATAGTTTTGAATAGAAAGAATTTCACTCCAATCGTTTTTGCCACCATAGAAGGTCAGCTTTTTAACGACTTTCATAGTAGATGTATCTACAATAAATAAGCCTTGGTATTTATTAAGTGCGCCGATATAAAGTCTGTCACGAACCCTGCAAATACTGGTAAACTTTGCACGAACATCTTCCCGGGGCGGTTCCGTATTAAGCATATCACACTTAAGAAAAGAGTAATTATTTTTTTGTTTCAACAATCCTGTCCTCGTTCCAATCCACAATCTTCCCTCTTTATCCATTAAAAAACAGTTGCATTTATATTCAGGTAAAAATTTTTCCGGATTGCAGGTGATGACGCCACTCTTTTTATTAATGTGAAAAAGATAGTATCCATTCCGTGAACCGTCAATGGCAAATGTGCTATCATTAAATGGGAATACCTGGCTTGTCCAATTCAATTCCGTCCGGGTATCGAAAGGAAGTTTTGATATCACAGTTTTATTTAAAGAACGATCAAAAAAAATAATACTATCGATCCTGCTATTATAGATTATATATTGATCATTTCCTATCTTTTTACATTGATTAGCAAATCCTGGTTGGGGAAAAAAAACATTCCATTGATTCTCTGACGGCGAAATATGACGGCCAAATTTATGGCTGAAATTATAATAATCGACTTTATCGTCTTGTGTATAAACTAGCACCTCAAAATCATTAAGAGGAATTATTGTTCTTCCATAGCTGATCGTAGTATGGCCAACATCGGTTGGCTTATAATAATCATACCGGAAAGAAAGATGTCCCGGCTTATCGAATGCATAAATTCCGGTGTTTGAGCTCAAAACAATTGTCCGATCCGATAATTCAACTGCATCAAAAACTTCATTAAGGTAACTGGCAAAAAAAGTTGTGTCAGGAATAAGATAATTCTCGGTTAAGAAGTTCTGTGAATTAATTACATGAAAACCTCTTCGGGTAATAACTCCCAAGCGATGATCATTTAAACGAACAATCTTTGTAGTATTAAAACCGGGCAGATATAAAGGGCCGGTAGCAGGCGGAAAAAAAGTAAAAGAATTCCCATCAAATAGGTTTAATCCTGACTCAGTTCCAATCCATATATAGCCCCTGTCATCTTGTGCAAGGCAGTAAACATTATTATCTGATAAACCTTCACTGCTTCTATAATGCACAAAGTCATCCGCTCTAAATTGTGCCAGTAAATTTTTGTTGCCAAACAATATACAAAGCAGGCAGCAGATACGACAAAAGATATCATTAATGGAGGAAGTACGTATCAAACTCAAATTTCAGATTAAGTTACAAAACTCCTCAAGAATCTTTTGAAAAGTTTATAGTTAAGATAGTATTATCTCGCCTTTCATGTAGAATACACATTGCCCCGCCATTGTAACTCTATCACCCCAATGGCCGCACCATAATTCACCCCCACGGGGAGATAACTGTTTTGCATGCAACTTTTTCTTATTTAATTTTTCAGCCCAGAAAGGAATAAGTTGAGAATGTGCCGAACCTGTTACAGGATCTTCATCAACACCGGCAGAAGGAGCAAAAAAACGGGAAACAAAATCAACATCACCGGTACCCGGAGCAGTGATAATTACTTTCTCTTCCCATTTTTTAATTGCAGCAAAATTGGGGTTGGCTGTACGAACATCAACTTCCCGGTTAAGTTCTACTAACAGGTCCCGGTGTTTGTATATGCCCACAATTTCATCTACACCCAATGCTTGTCTTAAGTTACCCGGATAACTATATACACGTTCTGGTTTCCAGGAAGGGAAATCCATAACATACAGATCTGCCCTTCTTTCAATTTCCAATTTGCCGCTCTTGGAATGAAAAACAAGTTTTTCTTTTTTAAAATTTAAAATATTATACAGCACATACGCAGAAGCAAGTGTAGCATGACCGCAAAGATTTATTTCTAAAGCCGGAGTAAACCAGCGAATATCATAATCAATACTTGTTTGTGATGAAGGGACAAAAAAAACTGTTTCACTTAGGTTATTTTCAAGCGCTATTTTCTGCATCAGGTCATCATCAATCCAATTGTCCAACGGAATAACGGCAGCAGGGTTGCCGCCGAATAATTTGTTCGTAAAAGCATCAACCTGGTAAAGTGTCATGTAAAAGGTTTTAGCGATACAAATCTAAAAGAAGATATTTTTCAAAACTGAAACAGATAAAAAGAAACCGGGTATATCAGTTACAGTTATTCCTTCATCATCTGCTTAATGACTGCTTCAATCTCTTCAGAATTGGGCTTGCTGAAATAATCGCCATCGCTTCCGTAAGCAGGCCGGTGATCTTTACCAGTGATGGTTCTTGGAGCCACATCTAAATACCGATACCCACCCTGTTCTTCCATAACTTTATTGAACATGTATGCAGCTGCTCCACCCGGAACATCTTCATCCACAAAAACAATCCGGTTTGTCTTTTTCAGTGAGTCGAGTACCTTATGATGAATATCAAAAGGCAACAAAGTTTGTACATCTATTATTTCACAGCTGATCCCTAATACTTCCAGCATTGATACAGCTTCCTGCACAATTCGCAAGGCAGATCCATATGATACAATCGTTACATCGTTTCCTTCCTTAATAATTTCTGGAACGCCCAAAGGAATAGTAAATTTCAAAAGATTAGTAGGTAATTTTTCTTTCAAACGATAACCATTCAGGCATTCGATGATCACACCCGGATCATTGCCTTGCAAAAGCGTATTATACATTCCTACTGCCTGGGTCATATTTCTTGGCACACATACATACATTCCCCTGAGTGAATTAATAAGCATCCCGATCTGTGAACCGCTATGCCATATTCCTTCTAACCGGTGCCCTCTTGTGCGAACAATAATCGGGCAGCTCTGCTGGCCAGCACGTGCGATAATGTAATGTAGCTACATCATCACAAAGAGGCTCTAAAGCCAAATACTAAATAATCGAGATATTGCATTTCGGCAATCGGGCGAAGGCCACGCATAGCTAATCCAATGCCTTGTCCGATAATAGTTGCTTCACGAATTCCGGTATCGAATATCCGACCCTCACCATACTTTGCCTGCAGACCCATGAAACCCTGGTTGACATCGCCGATATGTCCAACGTCTTCACCGAAAGCAACAACTTTTGGATTGGAATCAAACAAAGCGTCAAAATATTTATTCAATACTTCAAATCCATTAACTGCAGGAGCATCTGGCGCCACGATAGCTTTTACTTCTTTTACGTTTAATGCACTTTTTGGTCCTTCATCATAAAGATTTCCGCTGTACAATTTTTTATTTTCAGTAAGGAGGTCTTTGTAATAATCTTTAGTCCAAAATGCTGCATCAGAATCGCCGGTAACATCCAGTGCTGCATTCAATGTTTTCAATACATCCTTTCGTAAAGGCTCATGCATAGTTTGTAATTCAGAACAAAGTTTCAGAAGTGCTTCGGCTTGTTGTGGAAGATTACTCGCTAAATTGCTGATGAAGGCACAACTCTTTTCTACCTGTTCCCTGATAGGCTTTATGTATTGATCCCATGCCAGGTTCTTACTTTCTTTGACGTGTTCTTTTGCTTCAGTTTGAATTTCGTCGAGTTCATTTTCGTTTGACAGTTCGTTGGAGATGATCCATTCTCTCATTTTTTTCATCCCATCCCATTCTCTTTCCCATTCTAAACGTTCGGCTGGTTTATATCTTTCATGACTGCCGGATGTAGAATGACCCTGAGGCTGTGTGAGCTCATCTACATGAAAGATCACCGGTGTGTGTGTTTGTCGGGTGATGCGAATCCCTTCTTCAAATACTTCACACATTCCGGCATAATCCCAACCTCTCACTTTATAAATGTATAGCCCATTAGTGCCGTCAGTTTTTTTGAAACCTTTCAATGCTTCTGAAATAGAAGCCTTCGTTGTTTGATATTCTTTCGGCACAGAAATACCATATCCATCATCCCAAACAAACACTACTAAAGGAACCTGCAATACTCCGGCTGCATTGATCGATTCCCAAAAAGGTCCTTCGCTGGTAGCAGCCTCGCCAATTGTAGTAAAACAAACCTCATTCCCGTTATTCGAAAGACCGGGATATTGACGAAGCGTTTCCACATTCCTGAAAACTTTAGAAGCAAATGCTAATCCCAATCCTCTTGGCATCTGGCCAGCCGTTGGAGAAATATCTGATGAAATATTTTTACGATTTGCAAGATCAAGCCATTCGCCATTCGTGTCTACAAACCTTGTAGCAAAGTGACCGTTCATTTGCCTGCCAGCACTGAAAGGTTCCCGGATCAGATCCGGGTCCGCATATAATTGAGCAAAAATTTCCTGAACAGTAGCCAGTTTTGCTGCAACCATAAAGGTTTGATCCCTGTAATATCCGCTTCGAAAATCACCCGGTTCAAAATATTTTGCCATGGCAATTTGCGCTATCTCTTTTCCATCGCCGAATATTCCGAATTTGGCTTTTCCCGTGAGTACTTCTTTGCGGCCTAAAAGACTGGTTTCCCGGCTGATGCAGGCAATTTTATAATCATACAAAACTTCTTCCCTAAATTTTTCAAATGAAAGCTTGCCTTCCGTAATGGTTTGGGAAAATGTGCCTTGCATAGGACAAAAATAGGAAGATTAGCTTCATTTTTCCGGTCTGTGAAAAATTGGTCGTTAAGCTTGCAACCCTGCTATGTATTCTGGCATCTTTGACTTAATTTTGAGGACTTCTAAAAGCATTTTATGAAGAGATTCCTGACCCTGTTTTTACTGATCAGCGCTTCTTTGTATTCCGTTGCCCAAAATACCAACACAGCAACACAGAATACTACGACTACCAAGCCAAATCTGCTTCAGCTTAAAGAAACGGAGCATGATTTTTCCAAGATCCCACAGGGCAAGCCGGTCTATTATGATTTTGAAGTAGTGAATACAGGAAAAGAACCTTTGAAACTGGATGATGTTCACGCCAGCTGCGGATGCACTACTCCTGAATGGAGTCCTGAACCGATTGCTCCCGGCGCAACTGCAAAAATCAAAGTGGGATATAATGCCGCTGCAGAAGGTTATTTTGAAAAATTCATCACCATAACCTACAATACCAATCAAACAGAACAATTAAAAATAAAGGGGACAGTATGGAAAGCGCCGCAAGGCTCTGCTCCTGCCAATGCCTCTGTAGAATTTCTTAAAAAACAAAACCTTTAAATTTTTAAAACATGAAGAAAGTTTTATTGCCTGTAATCGCACTTTTTCTTGGCGTTTCGCTGATGGCTCAATCACAAGCCGACTCTGTTATTAAAGTGAATGTTGAGAAACATGATTTCGGAAAGATCAAACAAGGAATTCCTGTTACTTATTCTTTCGAGATCAAAAATATCACCAACAAACCCGTAGTAGTGCAGAATACATGGGCCAGCTGTGGTTGCACTACCCCGGAAAAAATCACTGAACCGATCGCACCCGGCGCTACTGCAAAACTGAAAGTTCAGTACAATGCTGCAGCTATCGCCCCATTCACCAAAGATGTTTACATTCAACTCGCCGGAGTTGAAAAACCTAAAACAGTTCAGATCACCGGTGAAGTGCTAAGTACTGACGCTTACGACGCCTGGGTAAAGAATAACAAATCAAAAGACGGCAAAAATAATTAACAGCATATTTTACCTTTCATATAAATCCCTGCATCGTTGATGCAGGGATTTTTTATTTTTTATATGTAAAAAAAGAACTGAAATGAAAGAGCAACTTCTGAATGCATGGCGCATCCATGACCGCATGAATCTTTTGATGATCGATAATATCAGCGATGAAGGGATGCAAAAAACACTCAGCAGCCGCGGAGGAAGAACCGTATATCTCCAGTTGGTTCATGTTCATAATGTCCGCATGGGATGGCTGGAAATAATTGCTGAGGATATTTTTGCCAAGTATAAAAAACTGGATAAAGAAGCATCATATGATCGAAAGGTTTTGAAAAAAGCCTTAGAAGATTCTTCCAAAGGAATTGAAGAATTCATTAATAAAAGCTGGGACACAGGTGGAAAAGTAAAAAGTTTTAAAGCTGGCCTGATCCCCTTTATTTCATACTTGATCTCACATGAATCACATCACCGCGGTAATATTTTACTTACCATAAAACAAAGTGGCATTAAATTACCCGATACTTTGAAATGGGGTTTATGGGAATGGGCAAAATGATCTTTATTTTGCCTGCATCAATTTCCGGAATGAAGATGAACTTTCGATATAACGGATCACCCGTTTCTGCAATTCTTCATTCTGCTTGCTTGGCCCGTTTTGAGAAGTAAAATAGATCGTATAAAATTTATTGAAGTGTTTAAAGGTATAATCGGGGCTGGTAATATCTTTTGCAGAAATAACAACAGCCAAAAGTTTCGATTTCGTCTTTAATTCATTATCGCCTGTGGTTCCTGTTTTAGCATAATAAAAATATGGCGAACCGTTTTTCAACTGGCTTCCCAACATGCCGCCGTACCGCTGAATAATGCTTCTTTCATACCGGTGAAAACGCCGTCACGCATCAGCGAAAGAAAATTATTGTACCCGATACTGCTGTCAATATAAAATGGAGAATAGACCAATGAGGAAGCATAGGGATTCAATGTCAGATCGAATAATTCCTGTTTTGCGTGACCAATCTGCCAAATGCTTCCACCATTTTTGAAGGAGGAATCAACACCTGGCTACTACCTTTTACATGACCTCTGAAACAACTTGCAAAAACATCATAAGGTACATTCATATTCATATTGTCCCCTGCTGATCAAACAAACTGCATTCCGGTAAAATAAATCCTGACTTTTTATAGGCATTTCCAAAGAGAAGTGACGAATCATAAGGTGAAGTAGAACATATCAAAGCTTTTACCAGCAGTATGGGTATAAATTCCATAATTACTCAACAACCCGATCGAAGTAAATGAACTATCCATGCCGAAATTTGCTTTTCCATTTGACATACCCCGGCCAGTTTTCAAATCCATCCAACCAATATTGTCTTCCCGTTGTAAAAAAATACGGCCAGTGCATACCGCTATCCGGTTTTTGAGTCACAAAATATTGGTGACAAAATTTGTTCAGGTCTTGTTTTGGATAAGAGCCGAGCAACAAAACATCAGAATGATAATAATTATCAGAAAGACTGGAAATACTCAGTCACATTTTTTTATGCAGCCGTGATATTCTTCAAAATCATACTCTGCCACTTTTTCGCCGCCAAAATAATTTTGCGGATGAGAAAATCCTTCAGCGCCAAACAACATCCCAATTAAGATTCAATTGCGAAGCACGAGGAAAATACAATTGGTTTGAATGTAGAACCAGGACCGGGATTCATACGAAGCAAATTAATATTCCCGATCTGTTTTCTCAAAAGGGATTGTGGAAATGAATCCATTCTCTCCCATGATCGCTTTAGTCAAATCCTGCTTTGTCATTCGGATCCGGACGTGCCATACCTTTAATAAAATCAGCCATTGCCATCAACCGTCCATTACCATCAGCAATGCAAATACCATATTCCGCTCCTTTTTTATACGAAGTATCTCTGTTCATCATCCTTTGAATTTTCGCAGACAGCGAATCCATCATTTCAAAATCAAGAGAAACGAAGCATTCTATGTTGTTTGTTCTGCAGTGGTATAATCAGAAGCAATGCTTTCGGCAAAACTTCCTGCCCAGATAAACCGATTGCCCATCGGATAAACATAAAACCGGTTGCCATTCACAAAATAATTTTTCATAAAGCATCCGGCTCTACAGATACCATATTCTTTCATTCATCCGAAACCGGATCATCGATAACCAACTTCAGGGTTTTTCAATGGTAAACTATCATTCTGTCGACAATATCTTTTCTGTTCATCTACCAAATTTAATTGGAAAATTGGAATGCCCTGTATTAACAAGATATAAGTCTTTATACATACCACTGGTCCCTGGCGATCCTGAATGACAAAGACAATCTCATTAGCTTAACGTCAATTCGTTCGGTTCATTGGTAAAACTAGTAAGATCTTTTTCTGATCAACTGAGCCTTCTGACTATCCCACAAAGTAATATTATAAACTGATGTAGTCGCCAAATACATTTCCTGTCCATGATTGCTGCAAATGCGGTGGCGGTTCAATACGGAAATAATTATCATTGACTGCCAACTGTGGGCTTACCTGAATAAAGATCGAGATATAACATGCTGCTTTGATCCAGGTGTCGTGAAAAATCCGATCCGAGTATAAGCATCTATTTCTTTGGCAAAAAATTTATTATCGTCAGCAAAAGATCCTGAAGCGATTAGTTTTCGAACGAGTCAGTGAATAACCTGCATCTTTTTTGGCAATTGAATATCTTCTTCGCGTATCTTGCATGTATCAAAATAGATCCAGTACAGGTTGCAAGCTTAAGCTTGGATAAAAGAATCCATATCTTTTGACAGGTCATCTGCATTGAATTCTTTGTTCTTATTAAAAACAGGCTTTAGAAAAACAATAAGAATACTGCAAGTCCGAAAACACAATAAACACCCGGAATCATTTTTCTTCCGGTTGGCATAATATTCAAGGGGAATATTTTTAAAAAGATAACAGTGTACTACGATGAGCAAAGAAGGAAACAAAATGGATTGTTTACTTAAAATACTTCCAAATGGAAGATCCTGTCCGAAAAAAATATATCGTCCTGTTGCTGCCAGTATAACCAGCAATGCAGTGATCAGAAAATAATTCAGCAATGAAAATCCCAGAGTAATCGTCGGATAACTCGTATTGGTTCTGTTAGTAAAATCCGGGTATAATTTATAAAACGAAGCCAGCATAATAGCTGGCAAAAGTAACAATAGACAAATAACAAGAACAGACCATTTTCCATGTTCTGCCATAAAAAACGGCTGGCAACAAGATCTGTTGCCTGCGCATTATACTTCGCTCCTTTGTTTTGCGGTGCATGTGGTAACAAATGAAAATCAAATGGAATTAACTGCAGGATTATTTTTTTCGTAGATAAATGTATTGATGAACCACTGGTTCTGTGCAGCACGTATCACCGGTTCATAAGTCATTCCTTCTTCATAAGCTAATTGAATAGCCTGATCCGCCGGCATTGTTAATACATCAATCCTGTATTTGGTTCTTTCCGCTTTATCCAAAATAGTTTCTTTGGGAATAAACTTGAAATAAGCCAGGGACAGTAAGGGCAAAAGAATAAAAAGGAATGCTGTCAGCCGTCTGCGTTTCATCTCCGGCGCCAGTACACGGGTTATATTTAAAATAACAATCAGTAAAAAAAAGCAGAAGATAATTGTGAAAACAAGTTGAGGTAATTGCAAAACATAGCCAAGAAAATACGGAGCAAACAAAAGATTCAATACAAATAAAGAAGTGTATAATACGCAGAAAATACAAACACTCTCCTGTTCGCTGAATTACCTGCTGAAAGACCGGAGATACTATAGTTGATACTTAAAAAAGCTTCGTTGAATAAAAGAAAATTCAGGAAGACAATTGCAAAACCAATATCAATAAAAATAAATACTCCCAGCAGGCTGATTGAAAGCAAAATCTTTACCGGGTTGCTTACCAAAACATGAAATGGTTTGAAAGTGTCGATTTTCCACCAGCTTCTTTCGGCTGAAGTCACCAAAGGAGAATGGCGATAAGAGATGTAGAGAAAAATAAAATAAATCGCCATCAGCACCAGTGAAATATGCCGGCAATTGTTGACATCAAAATGTTTCAGGTAGGCCCATCCGAAACAAGCGGCCAGTAATATTAACCATAAAATGAAATAAATGTATTTTGGATAACGACTAACTAACCGGTTGACCGTTGAAAGGTTTTGTGCTCTTTTATTAATTATATTTTTAAAAAATATTTTTTCTCCAATCAAAAAATAAATCCGCTTCAACAAATCAAATCCGAAAAAAATAGCTAACACGATTCCGGTAAGAATTATAATCCGGAAATTCCAGATGCTTTGCAATTGCTGTTGTGATGGCAAGTCCATCCCTTCATACGGAGGGAAACTTTTGTAACGCCAGTATAGAAATAATCTTGTTGAAAGAAAAACAATAGTAATGCAGGAAAGCAATTGCCAGACCCAACTGCTTTGTTCCACAGGTTTAAATAAAGCTGTAATGAAGACAAGCAAGAAAAAAATGCCGAGCATCCCGAAAATGCGGAGCTGCCATTGGTCACTTGTCAATATTCGATTGCTGAATTCCCAGTTATAAGTATTCCTTAAAGAAAATATCCATTGAAAATTCCGGGAAACAGCCGGTAATAATAATTTATTCTCATTCCAATCCAATTCAGATTTGGGTTTGTTCAAAAAACTTGCCTTGATTTCCAACGCTGCATTACCGGCACCTTTTTGATAATTCAGCAAAACAGGGGAGAAATAATCAGCACTATCTCCGCCAGGTGATGTAAACATGAATCCTTCGCTGAAAACGGAAGGCATTCGTTGGAGGTCAAGTGAATTGGAGACAAGAAATTTGTCAATTGTATGATTTGTCCAGTTATCCTTTTGCTCTTCCGATAAAGGATAAGAAACAGGGAACCGGTTGAGGATCGTAAAATCAGTTCCATCTTCATTTTTTAAGAGGAATTGATTTTTGTTATTATCCAAAAATCCGATGCCCCATGCAAAGCGGCTGCTATCAGGTATAATTGTTTTAAAAGACAGATCTGAAGACTGAAGTTTCTTCCCATCGTAATAAACTGACGAAGCGGCTTTAAATAAATTTCCCGAAAGAAAAAACTTCATGCTGCCATACTCCGACCTTGAAACACTATCCCGCAGAAAATAAATATTTTTTAAACAATCCGATAGCGATTGGTTGCTGTAATAGACTGAATTAATAAAAGCATCAAGGTCTTTGAAAATATTCCATCCCGCCGATCCTTTTTTTATTTCTTTCTGAATTTTGAAAATCGCTCCGTTTATTTTCAATTCAAAATCCTGCTCTCCCTGCATGGTCAAATTCACAGGAATGGAATCAACTTTAAAATACAATACATGCTTTGTTGCCGGGTAACTGGCAGAAGCAAGTTTATAAAAACCAGAGGACGAAATGTAAAACGGGTCTTCAGAATACGGAGATGATAAAACAACCTGGTTATTTTCTTTGGAAAAATCAAATCGATTAAAAGAACTATTGATATTATTCGCAGTATCAGATCTTCCCAATTCAATACTTTTAGAAACCCCGAAGCCATCATGACGAATAAAATAATGATCGAGGTTACTATAAGTTTTCAATCCAAGCGGCGCATGCATGTTGATCCAGAGAAATAAAAAACAGCCAACAGTGATCACAAAAAAAACCGGAAGGAATAATTTCCTTCTTCGTCCGGGTTTGGATAGAGACCTATAATAAGAAAGCCCATACCATAGCAGGATAATGAAAGTAAGGGCATAGAGAAAAGAAAGACTGGTAATGATCTTCAACATTCGTTTGGATTAGTGGTGGTTCAGATCCGTTTCTTCAAATACAGGGTAAGAAAGATTATTCAGGTTTATTTTCTCTAAAGCCAAACGCAGTACCAGTGCACGGCTGCCGTTTTGTGTATTTAATTTTTTCAACAAGCCGGGATTTAGTGCCAGCCCGTTTTTAATATCGTTGATACGCTGCACCATATTACCACCTACCGACAATTCATTCACCCGCAAATACAGGTATTCGATATATAAGCAGCGACAGTGAGATCAGCAATTCCAGTAATTTATCTTGTTGCTCTTTACTGATATTGGCAGGATTATTTTTATTCGCATCAACAATTGCGGTAATCGGTTTAATGAATTGTTCATAGACATGAGCGGTAAAAGAACGTTCTGTTTCAAAAAGCCCGATCAATGTTTCAATATCAGATCTCCCTTCAGAGGCTCCCGGGTATTTTTTTACTTTAAATGTTTTTGAAATAGTTTTTATTAATGCTTCGTATTCGTTTTGAGTCCGGCTGTATTCTTTCAATACAGCATTCAGGCTCTCATTCTCTCCTTTCAATTTCTCCAGCCTAACATTCAGATCCCGTGTTTTTGTTTGCATATCAGAAATTAATTTTTTGTCATTTTCATTCGTCATTCCATTTGCCGATAGATTGACCTGGAATTCAAGTTGACGCAGCTGGCGAATCAAATGATCAGAGATGTTTGCAAATCGTTTGCGTTGCTGAAAAAATAATCCCACCAATAACGCTGCCGCAGCCAGCATAACGAAAATGCCCGCCAGCAACCAAATTGTTGAATTATCTTTCTCTTCTTTTACCGGTTCCAGAACCGGCGGTTTCACAATACTGGCTTCATGTAACCTGATCAGTGAATCCAGTTCTGATCTTAGAATTACAGGATTGCGGGATTTTTTTTCCTGCGGGGTCAATGTATCCACGATCCGGATATTCTTTGTTTCCGTTTGGGCATACATTGAGGCCGAGAAAAATGCAAACAGAAAGAGTAAAAAAAATTTATAGCGCATATAATTTTTTTAAAATCATAAATGGAAAAATTGAAATATCCCCGCTTTTCTTTTCACCACTTTCTTTTTTATAAACCTGCCTGTCCTTCGTAATATCCTTATAAACAGAACTGATCGAGGCCAGTTCTCCACTATAAGCAGGGAACATAGAAATCGCTTTCAGGTCCTGGATCGGTGAATACACTTCAGCTACAGAAGTAAGAATACTGTACAACGATCTTACATCTTTCACTTTCTGATTTTCCATCAGGCGCAGGTAAATATTATCACGGGTAAAATAAATGTCCATTGTTTTATTCCGGAACGCTTTCAATGCCTGGTTGTTTCTTCTAACCACAGATGTGTTATAGATAATATCATTGCCCGGTTCTATTTTAATACCATGATAGAGGAATGCATTGTTGTTTACGATGTCATTATTTTTTGACAAGCCTTCTTTTTTATCAATAGGAATACCTGTAAAGTCTGTGATCTTGTACGCACCGCTGAAAGCGCCATGCAATGCCACATTCTTATTATTTACTGCTCTCCCGGGTGTTACCGTATTGATGCTGACTCCTTCTCCCAACAGATCGTTGAGTTCTTCTTCCAACTTTATCCTCAATTCTTCAAAATAAAAAGCTCTTCCGCTCAGCATCACCACTTTGATCCGCTTCTTGATATCTTTTGTGATCACATCACTGAATACTGGCAATGATACATTGAACAATGCAATCCGTGGCTTTACTGATCATGCCGGTGATTTCATTATCCCAGCGGATGTTGCGGTCTTTTAAAATTGCATCAGCGTATTGCAGCAATGTAGCCTGGTCCTTATACAGGTTTGCAATGGATCTTTCAGTGGCTTGTGATTGTTCAGTGAGTTTGGAAAATTCAATAATGCCAATGGCTGGTAGCTGGCTGTATTTCTTTTTCTGGTTTTCGATGAGTTGAATAAAATTCAACACATCTACGGTCAGGTTTTGTTCCTGTAAATATTTCTGAATAAAATCTTTTACTGAAAGTTCATTATCACCGGGAATGGCCCGCAAAACCAATGTCAGAAAATCTTCTGCAAATCCGTAAGAAAGAACGTTGCCGGCCCCGGCAAAACCCGTCCTGAAAAAGCTGCAATAATTTTCATTGTCATCAGCAAGCACCATTGATATATCTGTCGTTCCTTTTCCGCAGTCGATCACCAAAGCGATCTCACCATTTGCCAATCTTACTTCGGATGCCTGTGTTTGCTGATATCCCATGAATGCCGCATCACTTTCGGAGATCGTTTCATATTCCAAATACAGATTTTCTTCATCAATATCCAGGGAAGCCAACATAGATGCTGTCTGGTTTCTCAACTCGTTCAACAGATCAAATACATCTTGCTGCGTATAAATATTAGGAACAAGCAATGTAACAATGATGCCGCCTTTCCTGAAATCCGGTTTGGTAGCGATCATCAATCGAAGCAAACGAAGCAAGATGGCACTGATCAACTCTTTTTTATGTTCCCTGATGCTGTAATCTTCTGTTTTATCATCGCAGATGAGTTGCAAACTTTTTTCGATCCCCAGTTTCAAGTTGGGTACGATCTCATAATCATCCCGGAAGCCGGATTGCATAGCTGCCGCAACTTCTTGTTTGGTTATAAACAACCGTATCTCATCTTTTTCAATATGGTTGGCGAAATTGAACGGAAATTGTTCCCTTTCTTCCTGCGAAACTCTTTTTTTAACGGCATAAAAAGAACGATACAGGTTATGCTGGCCGGGTTCGTTGTTCAAAAATTCATCCCGCTGATAATTTTCTGTTTTATCTGCCGCTTTCAACTGGCTTATGATATTCTCCAGAATATCATATTGAATGATGGAAGATTGCGGTCCGCAATTCTTATAACCGATCTGGCTGGCTTCGCTCCCGAAATCAATTACCACCCTTTGGCATTGCCGTGATGCAACGACTGCAAAATGAAAACGGGCAGCATAAATTTCTTGTTCATTGAACTGGAATAATACATTAATGAAAAATGGAAATTGCTCCACTTTATTTTTATAATATCCCAGCGTAATTCTTTTCTGGTCCTTTGAATAATCCAGCTTCACTCCCGTTTCTTCATCATAAAATGGCTCGACGCTGAATGTATTACTCTTTTTGATCAGCAGTTCGAAACCCTCTTCTGTCTTTACCAATGAAACATGGCATTCCCGCATCAATACATCCTGCAGGTCAGCAGGCGCCATCTGATTCAGCACTACTTTATCCGGATCCTCAATGCTGACCAACGGAGCCAGTACAC
This sequence comes from uncultured Bacteroidota bacterium, assembly GCA_963745445.1. GTDB lineage: Bacteria > Bacteroidota > Bacteroidia > Chitinophagales > Chitinophagaceae > UTBCD1. The sequence goes on along the minus strand of CAVUXD010000003.1, from coordinate 1,802,294 downwards.
GGTCTTCGGCGTGAATAACAAAATTATAATCGATCTCTTTGTTGCTATCTGCATCTTCTTTTTCCAGCCTGGCAATAAAGTACCGGTCGCTGCGGATCAATAATGGCAAATAATATAAGCCCATAGTAATTGTTTGTTTTTTTATTCTCTGCAATACCATCTGTCATTGTTATTCCCATAATTGCTTTCTTTCTCCGAGGAATAACAGAAATTGAAAACTTTTGATCTCATAGAGTAAAAGGATACTGAAACGCTATCAGCTTTATAACTGCTTTCTATTTTTCTTTTCACCGGTAACACATAACCAATATTGGAAAAGCGAAACGTATCCGTGCTGTTCACAGCAAAACTATCTGCACTAACCTTTTTCCAGGTATTCAATTGCACCACTGCATTATCAATATTGTAGCCGGTAGAATTATCAATGGACAGTTCCAGGTTCTCGTAGCGGTTGGTAAGCTTGTTTGAAAATTTATCTCCTGTCAATTTCAGGCTTATCTTGTCGGGCCAGGTATTGCGGATGCGCAAATTGGTACTGGTCACTTTATCGAGGCTTTGTCCTCTTTGCAATTCAATTACCTGGATGAGCGAGTCCACATTGATATCGGGACTATTGGCAGGACGTGGGGCAATGATGCTGATCGCTCCTGCTTTTTCCCATTTGATGCGGGTGAAATTATATACCAGTAAGGCTACGGCGATGACTGCAATGAAGATGAAAAATTTTTTGACTTTGCTTCTCCAACCCGGAGTATCTGCTTCTTCATTTTCGGGGATGCGTGGTGTATGGTTACTTTTTACAGGCAGAACCGGTGTGAAAGAAAAATTATATGCTTTAGCAAAATCAGCATAGCCGATCCATTCGTTGGTTTCGAATACCCAGATGCGGGTTCTTGAAGGATCGTTGCAGGCTCGGAGCAATGTTTTCAGTTCTTCTGAGGAATGAACTTCTTTGATGACATTCGTTCCGTCATTGAACAAATATTTTTCCATGTCGGGCTTACCTTAAGTGAATAAAGGGTAGAAATTTCTATGCAGTGGCGAGGGTTTACAATTGAAACGAAAAATTACTAAGAGAATTGAAACGGTGAAGAGTTCAAGGGAGGTTACAACAAAGTTTTAAGATTTGAAGCTACGAAAGACATCTTTCTTAAGGTTTCTTTCACAAAGGGGTTATAAGAAATTAATTTAAAAGATAAATTTTCTTGTCGGTGGAACAGCAACATCAGCAGAGAATTGTGAAATATTCTGTTTCGCAGAGCGAGATAGATTGATTCGCCAGGACAAGAAGGCTTGGTAATTTTATAAGATGCTCCGGAAATCCATCAGGCAAAGCGATGATACAATATTTTAATTATTGTATATATCATCGTCATTTCATTCTTTTTTTGACCTGCTTATTTCTTTTAAGTGTACAAAATCAGGATTTATTATGCCCAGGGTCATTTTAGTACCAGCCTCATGATATAACTTCGTTATCGAATTTTTAAATAATCAAGAATGAAAAATATAATGAAACCCGGATTGCTATCCATTGTATTTGCAATGCTGCTTTCCGGTTACTGCAGCAACACTGCTTCAGCACAGGTGGGTGTATCAGTCACTATTACTTACCAGACATTTTATGATAACTTATCACCTTACGGAACATGGATCGATTATCCCGGGTATGGAAATGTATGGAGTCCACAGATAGACGGCGACTTCAGGCCCTATGCCACCAATGGATATTGGCTCTATACTCCCGAAGGATGGGCGTGGCAATCCAATTACCAATGGGGATGGGCGCCTTTTCATTATGGCCGCTGGATCTATGATGATTATTATGGATGGCTTTGGGTGCCGGGTTATGACTGGTCTCCGGCATGGGTTACCTGGGGATCTGTAGATAATTATTATTGCTGGGCGCCACTGATGCCCGAAGTGAATGCAACTGTACAATTCAACACATGGAGACCGCATTCTTTTTACTGGAACATTTGCGGCCGTGATCATATTTATGACCGGAATATTTCAAATGAATTGGAACGGCCCGGTCGCTTCGACAATAACGAGTATAACCGCATCAACATCATTAACAATTTTAACAACACCCGGCGCAAAGACAAGTATTATTCAAAAGGACCCGAAGTAAAAGATGTAGAAGGATATACCCACCAAAAGATCAACCCGGTTTCATTCAGGGATGTCAATAAACCCAACCAGGTCATTCCACAAAAAGGAAATGTCATACAAAGAGGAAATACAGTAAATATATACCGTCCGACGGTGCAGGTGCAGCAGCCCCGTGAATTCCGGAAAGTGGAACCCAACCAGGTGAAGCCGATACGTACGGATGATCAAAAGCCTACCATGCAGCGAACCGACCAAAGAAATAATATACAAAAGCTGCCGGTGCGTAAGTTCAATGAAAATCAGAATCCCCGTCAAAACAACCCGGTCAAAAAGCCGGTGAACAACCCGACCAATAAAAGAGACGGAAAGAAGAATGGATGATTTTTTAAGATAGTTATTAAGAACGTTGAGCTCTTCCTGCTCTGCGAAACTTATAGTTTCGCAGAGCTATTTCACTTTTACATACACCAGCTTCACATTTTTTCTTCCTGATTCCCGTTCATCTATTTCATAAACGCCGAGGCTGCGGATCAACTGTAATAATTTTTCAAACCCGTAATTGCGTGGATCAAAATCAGGACGCTTCTTCAGCAGCAAATTACCCAGCTCACCCAAAAATGCCCAGCCGTTCTCATCCGCAATATCATTGATGCTGGAAGTAACGAGGCTTACCAGGTTCTTATCCGCTTTGATAATTACTTTTTCTTTTTTGCGAAGGTCGGTCAGTTTAATAGACTTGGTTTCTTTATCCGGCTGATCCAGGATCTCTATATAAATAAATTTATCGCAGGCCGCACGGAAGGGTGAAGGAGTTTTTTGTTCACCCATTCCAAATACTTTCATGCCGGCTTCTCTCAATCTTGTGGCCAGGCGGGTAAAATCGCTATCGCTGCTCACCACGCAAAAACCATCCACACGGCCGGTGTATAATATATCCATAGCATCAATGATGAGTGCAGAGTCGGATGAATTTTTACCGGTGGTGTAGCTGTATTGCTGCACGGGTGTGATGGCATGATCCAGCAACACGGCTTTCCAGCCCGATACATGTGGTTTTGTCCAGTCGGCATAGATGCGTTTGAAAGTAGGCACTCCATATTTAGCGATCTCTTCCAGTATGCTCCCGATCAACCGGGATGGAACATTATCGGCATCAATCAAAACAGCAAGACGTAGATCTTTTGTATTATCCATGAATAAAAATGATTTGGGAAGGGAAAGGTAATCATTAATCAAGTTTCTTATCAGACAGGGATATTTATGCTTGCCCATCTGAAATAAAATGCAAGCGAATAGCCGGATGTGAGGAAATGGTAACCGATAAGATATTTCTTTTCACCACATAGGCACATAGGTACATAGATACACATAGTTATTTCCGACAGTAGTTGGTGAGAATACCTACCACTCCACAGTTCTGAAATGATTGTTCAACTTTTTTCCTCCCCCATTTGAAATTTTCTTTTGGTAGAATATCCGCCCCCCTCCCGGAGGGGGATAGTGAGAGTCGTTTCGAGATCGAATGGTAATAAAAAAGAGCCTCTATGAAAGAGGCTCTAAACCTTAAATATTAACCATACGAAACCTTCTTGAACTTTTCTTTTGTTGGCGGGGACGCCAACAAAAGCTAAAATGATTGTTCAACTTTTTTTCCTCCCCCATTTGAAATTTTCTTTTGGCAGAATATCCGACCCTCCCGACGTTGTCGGGACAAGCTCTCCCAGAGGGGGATAGTGAAAGCCGTTCGAGATCAGATGGCAATAAAAAGAGCCTCTATGAAAGAGGCTCTAACCTTTAACCATTAAATCCAACGAAACTATGCTGCGTCTAACTGAACATCGAGAGAGGTTGATTGACCTAAAGTGATCTCAACATTGTCAATTGTTTTGTCTGCAAATCCTGATTTAGTGAATTTGATGCTATAGGTGCCGGGAACCTGAATTTTCAATATGTATTCTCCCGATCCATTGCTTGTAGTATTGTATGACTGACCGACAACCTGCACCAATACTCCACTGATTGTTGTTTCTGTTCCGGATTGTGTGATGATCCCTTCCGCTTCTGTAGTGGAAGTGCCTGCATCGAGAATGATGCGATTGTTTTTATATGTAGCATAAAACAAAGGTTCCGTATTCTTGAATTGATTGACGATCTTATCCATTTGGTTTTTCAATATATCATCGCCCTGTTTGAATAGATCTTTCAATCCGTCCGAATAAGAGGAACGCAGCGTAACTGCATTGCGGGGAGCCGAAACTGCCAACATATAATTCCCGATCAAAGTATTGAAGTCAGTAAGTACAGCAGCCGTGATACCATAACCCGCAAGGCCTGCGATATTATCATTAGCTGCTGTGGAAATATTGGTACAAACAGGTCCGAGCAATTCATCTTTCTGATGAATCAAATCTGAAACTGAAAAGTTCACTTGTTCTTTGAGGGTGTTATTATTGGCGGCGGTAGCGAATGCATAAACAGCAGCAGCAATATCTGCACCTTGCTGCGCCAGTTCTTTGCGCAGGCTGGATTTATCCATAGCTATACCTGCGATCACTTGTGCTTCCAACTGCGCTGTTTCGAGAATGCTGCTGTAAACATCCTGAAAATTGTTGAATGCAGTTTGAAATGCAGGAACTGAGGCAACGATGGCGGAATTTGATTCGCAGTGTGTAACGACTGCATTGTACATGTTGAGCTTGGCTTCTTGTCTACTTGTCATAATTTTTGATTTGGGCCTCATCCCAGATTCTTACAGTAGTTAAAAACTTCAATTTCGCCCTTCTCCGCAGGGAGAAGGGAGTCGTTGAAACTTCTAAAAATGTAATTAATGAATTCAAGGAAAAGGCGGATGAATGAATGTTGTTAAGTGGTTTGATTAAGGGATTTATTTTCCGGTTATGCTTGCTGATATGTGCACTGCAAGCATCGATATATTGAGTGTAAGCGGCTAAATATGCCCTGCAAGTATCAATAAATGCGCTGCAAGATGTCATAGAGGCAGTGTAAGCGCTCATAAATGCGTTGTGAGTGGTGAAATATGCGCTACATGTCTCCGTATATGCGCTGTAAGTAGTGAAATATGCCCTGCAAGTATGAATAAATTGACTGCAAGCGGGGATATATGAGCTGCAAGCAGCGATAAATTGACTGTAAAAGGCTTTTTTCAGGCTGTGAATATTCATTTTCGGGTTGTAAGGTTTATAAGATTCAATTATTTATAGCTCAGGGTTGATCAAAAACTGTATTTCTGACAGGCAATTTCAGGTTTTAGGAAATACAAGACAAGGTGGTAACTACGGGAAAATAAGCAGGTAGTTACCGCAAGGCTTTAAAGAAACCCAGATGCCGAGCGACCTGAAAAATTTATTGGAGATGCCGCAGATATTAAGGCGGGAATTGTATTAAAACAAAGCTGGTTGACAGTGCAACGAGAGATCGGTCTCGTTTGTTTTGAATTTTTCATATTTCAAAGTTTAAGGGTGATTGAAAAAAATAATTTTCGAATTTAAGGATGCTGTGAAAACTAAACAATACCACTAAGTGGTAATGTGAAAAACTTAGGAAAAAATGTGAATTTTTGAAAACGATTTATTTCAAAATATGCTTTGGGAGGAAGGCGGGGTAATGAAAAAATGTTAGCCGGGACGCCAACATCAGCATAATATTAAAAGATCGGCAGAATTAATTGTGGGGTAAAGTGAAAGCGTTTTGATTTAATAATTCCGGTGCGTGGAGACCCACGAAATAATCGGGGCAGGCATGCACCGGGGCGGAAAGGCATTCTATTTGACTTTTATCTTAAATTGTAACATGCCAAGAGCAATAAGAAAAGATAAGATCAAATTTTTCCAGGAAAAGTTATTAAGCTGGTATGAACAGAATGGTAGAACATTTAATTGGCGGCGAAAGGGTTTAACCCATTATCAATACATCATCGCTGAAGTATTATTACAAAGAACAAAGGCAGAAACAATAGCTAAATTTTATCCCAACTTTATTAAGAATTTTCCTAACTGGAAAGCATTAACAAAAGCGAATACAAAAAAGATTGAAAAATATTTAAGACCAATTGGGTTATACAGACAACGATCAAAAAGATTGATGAGTCTTGCAAAAGAAATGGTGAAACGAAATGGAAGGTTACCTAAGGGCAGAAATGAATTAGAAGCAATTCCCTTTATGGGGCAATACATTGCTAATGCAGTTGAATTAGTAATCTTTAACCAGCCAAGCCCATTGGTTGATGTAAATATGTCAAGAGTTTTAGAAAGATTTTTTGGGAAAAGAAAAATGGCTGATATACGATATGATCCTTACTTACAAGACTTATCTTATAAAATCGTTGATCATAAAAAACCAAAAGAAATGAATTGGGTTATTCTGGATTTTGCAGCTTTGGTTTGCAAAGCAACAAGGCCTATTTGCATAACCTGCGATTTGAAAATGAAATGTTTTTATTATTCAAATCTCTTTTGAACTTTGATTATTCTTCCTTTATGTTTTTTAAGACTTTCTCTAATAACTCGACAGAATTCCTCGGTAAAAATTTCTGGTTCTTCTCCGGCAATATGACTCTCAAGAACTATTTTTCCTTCGACAATTTTTTCTTTTACATGTCCGAATCTGTTTCTCTTAACTGAAATTTCTTCTTTATATTCTGAATAAAAATTATTTAATTCACTTAAGGAATCTTCTTTCAGGACTCCATTAATTAATTCGTGCAATGTCCTAGAAATTTTATCTGCGTCAAATGCCCTATGATTGATTAATTTTAAAGGATCTTTTTGCTCACAAATTTTGGTTATTTGTTTAAGATTGCCATTTAAGGATTCGATTATTTTATCACAAATTGATTTTCGAAGGGCTTCCTTTGCATCAGCTGGATGATTTGAATTAAAAAAATTAGTAAGAATATCCCGCATTAATTCATCCATGTCACTTGTTTCAGCCATTATTAGACCTCTCATATTATTCAAGTCCTGTACCTTCTTAATTGTAGTTTTGATCACTCTTTTGACCTTGGGTTCGAAATCATCTATATTTCTATCTGCACAATAAGCCCCGTCTATTTCAAAATTCTTAAGTGCATCTCTGACTGCTCTTTCACCATCTGATGAATAAAAAACAACTTCGGTATAAACACCTTCTTGATTTCTTATTTTATCAATCAATGATGTTCCTGTAGTACCCGCAAGTTTCAAATCAACAATTAGTAAATCATATTCATCATAGTTTATCGTCTCAATATTATCTCCATTTATTTCATTCTTCGGTTCTGGGAAATTAAATCCAAATTCTTCAACAATGCCTTTAACAATTTCTTTCAACGAATTAAAGGCCGATCTCTCATTCTCAAACCATAATATGTTGTAATCAATTCTCATTTTTTCAAGGTGATAATAAACTCAATTCCTTTAGGTGTTTTGCTGTTTACAGAAATTGTCCATTTGTTTTCTGTAATGATATTTTTAACATGGAATAATCCAAGCCCCGTACTTTTGGTGGTAGAAAAACCCTTTTCAAAAATTACATCCACATCTTTAATTTCCTTATTCAAACCTTTTCCATTGTCTTTGAAAATAAGATTTATTGATTTGTCTGACTCGGGAGCTAACTCAATAGTCAATAATGATGCTTCTGCTTTTTTTGAGTTGCTAATCATATTGTCAATGATAATGGAAATATCAAGAGGTCTAAAGCGCATTTCAAATGGTTCTTTGAGCAGTGAATGAAATACAACTTTCATTTTACTACTTGAAAAGTAATTTGAAATCTTCTTTACATAATTTTCGATGAAACCACCAATGTCAGCCATTGAAATATCCGTGAAGTTTTCAAATATTGCTCTCGTTCCAAACTTGGAAATTGATTCTATCTTACTGTTTTCAAAAGAAATTTTATTAAGAAATTCCTTTAAATCCTGAGTGGAAATTTTTTCTCCTTTATCTATCTTTCTTGAAAATAAAAGTAACTCTGTTTTTATTACATCTGTGATGACCCTAACTTGGTGATGTAAGTTGGTCACATTGTCCAAATCTTGTGAAGCAATGGAAGTAGCGATGCTTAGTTGCTCCTTCTTTTTTTCAAGTTCTTTCGCTACAATGTTTCTTTCCTTTTCAGCATCATCAGCTCGTTTAAGAGAACTTGTTATTGCTTTTTCTATTCGTTCTGCATCTTTAAGAAGTCTTGGATCTTTTGACTCTGCAGCAATTCGCTTGAAATTTCTAACTAACTTATTTGCACTTTTTTCTCCTTTATTTGAAATAAGGTTAATAATGTCTTTGTTATAACTAAGACTTAAAATTGATTTATCATCCGAGATATTCGCAATCAGTTTAACAAGGTTTTCTTTTACCTTTTCACTTGATAAATTCTCAGTCTCATCCTCATTATTTACCCCCCATTGAGTAACATCAACAACATATTTTTCTAATCTCCGTAATGTCTTGATTAAGTAACTATCTTCAGTATTAACTAATTGATTGTATGTTTTAGTTTTTACTAATCCATCGCCCCTACTTGTTGTTTCTCTTAATTCAGGATTCTTGCCCTGAATTGAAATTTCTCCAATTAAACTTCTTAGACCGATATACCTTGCGTACCCTTGGAGAGCTCTGTTCTCTAATCCTAGCGAATCATCTCGACGTTCGCCATATGGATAAATTCGAAACCCGTTTTTGTAAACAAATAAACTTCCGAAATCAACATGCTCTGCCCCAGTTCGTTTGTTAAAAGTTACTTTAGCTGAGCGGTTAAGAAAATACAACGTAATACCAATGTCTTTAAGAAGGTTAAAGCCTGATTTTTCTTTTATTTCATAAATAAAATTTTCTCGATCAGATAAGCGAGTTGTGATTATCCCTTTATCATCAATAGAAGATTCAATTTTTGTAGTTTTTATATCAAGCTCATTAAAAACAAAATTTTTGATTTCTCCATTAACCGTGTTGTAGTAAAGCTGAATATCGGAGTTTTTATCCCGTTTTAGTTTTTTAAGTTCATCATGGTCATTGTCTCCTTCCTCTGGAACTGAAAGAATAATTTTAAATTTTTGAACTTGGTCAGTTGTATTGAGATCAGGGCGGATAAGTTTTGATAATTTTTCTTTTAATTTTTTGAAATTATCCCTACTCCAGAAATCGGTAGCTATTCCTGTAATTTCCAAAACAGTTCCTTTTTTCAATCTATAGGCCGAGCTAGTTAAAACTTTATGGACAACAGGAATAGTTGAAAATTCGTCTTTCTGATTTAATTCAAATTTTTTCCAATCAACAAACAGGTTTTCAATTTTACTGCCGGGTCTGTCTTTTATTGTTATGAGGTTTAAATATCTGCCGAGTCGGTCACAAGAAAATCTTCCTACGCCTTTTGCACCGGCATAAACCCTTCCTGATTTTATTTTATCCCTGTAATCTTCCGTATCGTCTCTTTTGGCGGAGTATGCAACAAAGAGCCATTTGTCCATTAAATCGTCATAATCCATTCCCTTTCCATTATCTTGAATTATAATTTTTGCATTCTTTGAATAAATATTCTCAAAAGTGATTTTTACTTCTGTCGCTCTTGCATCAAATGAGTTTTTCACCAACTCAAACATTGCAACGAAATTGTCAGTAATTAAGTCACTACCGATTAGGTTTTTTAGGCCAGAACTTATTTTGAAAAACTTGTCCATTAGCTAATTAGTTGTTTTAAAACCAATCCGCTTTGCTCGCCAAAAAGAGGAGGGATAGCATTACCAATTTGTGTATATCTTGGCACTTCCTTTATTCTTTGCTTACCTCCTGTTGTGTATTTGCCTTTAATTTCGAAATCATCTGGAAACGACTGGATTCTTGCATTTTCCCTTACCGTTAATATTCTGGGTTCTGCATAATGAATATAATCATCAGGTAATGTTGTTATAGTCGGGCTAGTGCTTTGACTACATAATGGAACTATTGTTCTTTTTTTTGTTTTGTACTTATGTTTCAATCCTTCGCTAATACTCGTATTTCTTTTTTCTTTTATTAATATTTCCTTAAAACGCTTTTTAATGTGCTTCCTGTGATTAACAAAGCGATGGCTATCGGCAACCTGTCCTTGCATTATATTTTTTCTCAGGTACTGTTGGTAATTACTTAAAGCAGGCGCATACATTCCAGCTTTAAAGCCTTTTGTATCCGGGGAATCAACTTCGCCATGTATGCGTAGCAGATCAGAAATGGCTTCTTCTAGAGTTGTATTTATTTGCAAGTTTTTGCTTAGTAAAAAAGCATTTCTATTTTCAATTATCTTATAAAAAAATTCTTCAGCAAAAACTCCATCTTTAATACTTAATCCTCTCCTTACTCCAACTAAAATAAAGCGGCACCTCTTCTGTGGTATACCATACTTTGAAAAATCAACCATTTCACCACAGACATCATAACCCAAACTCTTCAACTGCTCTGTAACGTAGGTTGAATATTGCTTACCCATTGTTTTATTTTTATTAAAACCAAGGGTGAACCCTTTTACATTTTCAAAGAATAATATTTGGGGTTGTACCAATTCAATGAATTTGATATAATCTTTAATAAGACTATTCCTTTTATCTTTTTCATCTCTTTTCCCTGCAGTAGAAAATCCCTGACAAGGTGGTCCGCCAGTAACCATATCAACTTTTCCACGAAGCTTTAATAATTGCTCTTCATATTCTTTTAATACAACTTTTATGTCAAGGTTTTTTTGAGGTAGCCAATTCGGCCAATTGAAATGTTTTTTCTTGTCTATCAAATTATGCTTGAGGGTTGCAAACGCATCTGGGCTTTTTTCAATTGCGAATAGTCCTTTCCACCCAGCATTGTAAAGCCCCAGCGAAAGTCCACCACACCCTGCAAACAAATCAATATAGTTTAACTGTTTCGTCATAGCTTAGAAAACTCTTTTGAATCAAAAAATTCTTTGAATGAAACTTCAAGTGCAGAAAAAATTCTTTCAAGGGTTCCTACTGATATATTTTTCCTTCCCTTTTCTATATGAGTGAGGAAGCTCCTTTCAATATCTGCTTCGTAAGCGAACCTTTGCTGGGATAAATTTTTTTCTTTCCTGAGTTCAGTTATTCTTTTCCCGATTTTTTCCTGGATTGTCATGATCAAACTTATTTTGATGTGTACGATAAAGCGGTATGTTTTAAGACACAATGTGAGTTGGTTAATAAAATTTTAGGGATATTATTCGTGTGAGAAACTAATTCTATTGAACAGAATTACCGAACGATGAAGTGAGTGACACAACAGGCGATGATAGTAGCATTTTAGCTGGCAACATTATAATTCTCTCACCAGCAGTTCAGGCTTTGTGTTTTTCGCCTTTATCTGCAACATCCCGAAGCATCGGGACAAGTTATTATAGCTGCGGGTTTTTTTATTGTGGATCCCGATTCTACCTACGGCAGACAAGTTTTATCGGGACAGGCTATCAGCCATAGTGCTAAGGTAATGATGAAGCACGAGCCGTTCCGACGGAACAATGTGGTTGCAGTTTGCTTTTTACCTATGAGATGTCCCCGAATAAATTTCGGGACAAGCCCGATGGGACATGAGGCAATGCGGCTACTTTGTTATACATCCCGACCTTACCGGTACAAGCGATCCACAATATTGTGAAGTTAAAATGTTTCGGCCCTCCCCTTTTGAAGTGTTCAATAATTGTATATGCTGCCGACTGGCCTCAACCTCCCCCGTCCGCCAAAGGCGGACACCCTCCCGATAAATCGGGACAAGCTCTCATGAGGGGGATAGACACCGAGGCTCTTCGCAGCTTTTAGCTTGCAAGAATATATTTTATCGCTAAAAGCGATATAGTAATGCTGCGAAACATCCCGATTGCTATCGGGATGCAGAGCGAAGGGTGAAAATGATAAACAACATTTATTAAAAAGCTCTTATAGCCCGAACATAAAATGACGGTGGCGTCGGTGCGTTTTTCCAAACATCCTGTTGGTAGCCATCAGAGAATCGTTGAGCATCCGCACCGTTCCAGGCAACTTCTGTTGAAGACCAATACCAGTTACCACTCACATCAAATCCTCCAAGTCCCTGTAATTTTAAGTTGGTGTACATAAGATTCAATTCATCTTTGGAAGGCAGAAACCAATCACTATAGCCATTCAATACAAGATTGTCACAGGTGCTGGCTGCATAGGTTCCGGCTCCCTGTGTAGCTATTATCGCTGTTGTATTAGACTGGCCGGTTCCCACAGCAGTGCCGGTTGCCCCTGTTGTTACCAGGCTTCCATTTGACCAATTGTCAGTTGTGCTTTGATCAACAGTGGAAGAAATCAAACCATGTTGTCCCGTTCCATCTAAATAAAAAATAATCCCGCCTCCAAATTTTTCACCAATAAAATAAGATGCATTTGCATAGAGTATGCTCCAGTTTGTTCCGTCGCTGACAATAGAAATAATGTTGTATTGCGAAGAAAGTATAAAAAAACTATTACCGTCAATCGCCTGGCTGCCATTGGGCGTTATGGTTACTGCTCCTGTATTTATGTTTTTGACCGTGTATTGCCTTCCTGAACATGAACTGGCCGAAGGCAATGTTATGGTAACAGCGGAACTGCTGTTGCACAATACAACACTGTAATTAATATCAAGTGTAGTACTGCCTGTAACCGTTGATACTTTAGTGGCAAGCGAACCGTTTACATCAAGCATAGAAAGCGGTGAAGTGGTACCCACACCCACCTGGGCCTGCAACGAAATACTGATTAAACAAGCGAGGTAAAAAATTACGTTTTTCATAATATGGATTTAGGGATAGAAAAATATTTAATTTAAAGCTGTTATTGTTTCTGCAAAAGTTGTTGACTGCTGCTGCCATCTGTCATTGTTATTTTTACCATATACACGCCAGCCGAAATATTTTGCAAACTATATTCAGACTGCGAGCCATGCCATACTGTTACCAGCGATCCATTATTGCTGAAGAGTTGTACCGTTTTAATTTTTGATACATCAACATGGCCGATGATAAAACTGCCTGCAGACGGGTTGGGATATAATATAAGGTTATTGATTTCATTTTCGGCACTCACTGATCGTATTGGGGAATAGTGATAGTCTCCATTGAAATCAATTAGCTTAATCCGATAATAAAGCCGTGATGGCGAATATTGATCATCGGTTTGAAGGTATTGATGCGTAAACAGCGTGTTTGTTGCCGGTACGTCGCCAATTACTTTTTCCCATGTAAGCATATCAGCGCTTCGCTCTATTTCAAAATGATCTGCATTTTCTTCCTGGTATGTTGTCCACTCTATTTTTATAGTTTGATTTAACCGGTAAGCATTCACCGGGCCCCATGTAAGCGGCAGGGTAACCAGCTGATCTATCAGTGTAAGTTCATTCAGTGTTAAACTGCTTGTACCTACGGTTTGTACAAAATTATTTGTAATGTCCCGGCTATTTGTGTTTATTTTTTTCCATGCACTGCCATTATAAACTGTTACACCGAGGTTTGATTCATTCAATCCATTCAACTCAGCATCGCTGTAAGAAAAATTAATGTTACCGGTAAATGCAGCTGTATTACTACTGAATTTATATACACGGGAGATATAGGTGGTGGCCAATGTGTGCGATACAGTAGTTGCACCCGAAAGTGATAAACCATTTATTGTAAAACCGGATGATGGAGATAATGCAAGGCCGCCTGCAGAAAATGTGCTGCCCGGAGATAAATAAAGGTCAGTACCGGGTAAAACGGTAAAATGTGTTTGTGCAAAGACTGAAAAAAAGCAATTGAATGCAAATGCAGTTGCGTAAAATTTTTTCATAGTATGGACTTTATAATGGTCTTCAGGGAAACAAAAAATATAGCTGAATTATTATTGATCCGATAATGCGTTTGACTAATAATAAATGTTTACTCTTATACAGAGCTTACATTCTTAAATTAATAGCTGCACCGCTGGCAATTTTTAGTTGTAGAGTTTTTATAGGGACGGTGGGCTGCGAAGCCTGGAAGCATTAATAACGGCAAAATAATGGAATCATTGTTTGCGCCGCGCAGTTTATTTTATGGCTTAAAGCGATATTACAATGCAGCAAAACAGAATGTTTTGCAGAGCGAAGGCAGTACAAAATATTTACAGTTTTTATGTCCATGCCAGAAGCAGCCCTGAATAAAAATGACAGTGTTGTATTTCGGTAAAACGATATCAGGCTTGCCGGGTAACCTCACCCCCATTCCCCTCTCCACAGAGTGGAGAGGGGTGGTGGCCATGCAAACGAAAACGAAATCCATTGGCATGTAAAAATTTTCTGACCAGCAATTCAGGCTTTGTGTTCTTCGCTTTTATTTGCGACATCCCGAGGCATCGGGACAAGTTGTTATAGCTGCGGGGTTTTTTATCGTGGACATCGGTCATGATACAAAAATACCGTCCTTCTCCCATCCGGGAATTGTATTATTTTTGTATAAAGAAACCCGATGCGGTTGAATAAGGAAACCATATTACAAAAACTCAGGGCCATAAAACCAGACCTGCAGGAAAAATATAACCTTACGGAACTGGCTTTGTTTGGCAGCTATGCCCGTGATGAGCAAACGGAAAAGAGTGATATTGATATCATGGTAAATATGTCAACTCCCGATTTCAGAAACTACAGCAATATCTATCATATCCTGGAGGGAGTTTTTCCCGGAACAGCTGTGCAGATAGTGAGCAAGGGCGCCATTAAGCCGAAATATTTCAAATATGTAGAACCCGACTTATTGTATGCCTAAAAGAGAAATGAAATTGCTGCTGCAGGACATCATCGAAAACGCTGAGATGGTTTTTCAATTTGTTGGCACTTCTTCTTACGAAGAGTTTATTAATGATAAAATGAAAGTATATGCAGTAGTGAGAGCTTTTGAAATTATAGGGGAAGCATCAAAAATAATTTCACCAGACATAAAAGCAGCACATCCTCTTATTGAATGGCAGCTGATGGCAGATTTCAGGAATTTACTGACACACTTTTATTTTGGTATTGAATATGAAATTTTATGGAAAACAATTAATGAAAGTCTTCCTTATAATTATGAAATGCTTAAGCAGGTGCAACTGTAAACAGGTTCCGGCCAATCCACCTTTTCTCCCCATGTTTTTTTTTATGTAACAAATACCGAAAGCAGTTTGCTGTAAAAATTTTCTGACCAGCAGTTCAGGTTTTGTGTTCTTCGCTTTTATTTGCGACATCCCGAGGCATCGGGACAAGTTGTTGTAGCTGCGGGTCTTCTTGTTATGGACATCTGTCATGCTACGAAGGTAATGTTGATACTTTGACACTTCGTCACTTCGTCACTTCGTCAAGCTCAGAGCTCAGTAGAATTATCGAACCCTGAACAGAACATATTGTCATTCCGATACATTCGCTTCGCTCAGTACAAGCTATGGAGGAATCTCAGAGATTCCAATACCTAATCTATCCAAAGTCTTTGAGATGCCTCGTACCTCGGCATGACAACACTCCGTAATATTTGAATTGCTGAATAGACCCGATAGCTATTGGGTTACCGAACCCTGAAGAGTGCCCCGACTAAGTCGGGGTTTCTCCCGATAAATCGGGATCAACGACAATGTCGATCATTGTTCGGAACGCTGAAGTGAGTGACACAACAGGCGATGATAGTAGCACGGAAGTTGGTTACATAAAAAAATTATTAAAGAGGGATCTTCTTAGCATTATGCGCCAGCCATTGCTCAAAATTGTGCAACTGAGGATTTAATTGTTTTGAAACTTTCACATCACGCAGCTTGTTCATCCGTTCTGCAAACTCATCATATACCTGGAACATATTGCCTACATCATCCGCACCGGGAAAACCAAAACTGCGATACACTGCTGCCGTAACTTTATTGTAATGCACCGGTTCACCCAATGCCTTGTTTAATGCGGCTGCCATTTCCTTTCCGCTGAGGTGCTCACCGGCAATGCCTACATTTTTGCCAATGTATTCTTTTCCTTTTTTGAAAATGCCATATACGCACCTGCCGATATCTTCTGCTGCAATGCCGGCCATCTTTGCATCACCAATGGGAAGGGTCAATGCTATTTTTCCATCTTCACCCCTTTTGGGGCCGGAACCGAAATAAATAAAATTGTCCCAGTAAAAAGAAACATGCAGGAACGTAGTGGGCACCCCGGCATCAATGAAATATTGATTGGATTCACCCTTGGCATCAAAATGCGGCACCTTGTACTTGCCCATCAGCGTAGGCATGCGGTCATCATGCAGGGGAACGAACTCACGGGTGTCTTCCAGCGTGGACCAGACGGCATGTTTTAGTCCCGCTTCTTTAGCAGCTTTTGCAAAAAGAGCTGCTTCCGTTTTTTCCTGCTCAGGTGACATATGCGCCCAATAAAAAGTAACGAAGAAAGCGCCGTATGCTCCCTGGAGTGCTTTATGTACTGATTCGGCATTACCCAGGTCGCCATATACTACTTCGGCACCCAGCGCTGCCAATGCTTTTGCTTTGTCTGAGTTGGGATCTCTTGTTACAGCACGAACGGAGAATTCACTATCGGGATCAGTGGCTATGGCACGTACCAACCCGCCACCTTGTGCACCTGTGGCGCCGAATACAGTAATTATTTTTTTTGCTATCATAAAAAAATTTATTGAATGAATAATGATGATTAAAAATAAAATTTTTGCAGCGGGTACAACTTTGGGAATGGTGAAATTAGTTATTAAACAGTTGCCGGGAAGAAAAGTTCGGAGGAGAGAAAAAAATTGAAAGAATGCGATAGCTATCGGGTTTTTGAACCCTATGTTACTACGGGGAAGGCGATGAAGGGAGTGAAACTATTTATGCCGGTCATTTACCTTTCTTTTTCTTTTTTGCAGAGTCTTTCAGCATTTTCTTTTCGTCACTTTCTAATTTTCGCTGCAATTTTTTTACATCTTCGGCAGGTGGAAGGTTTTCCGGAATAATTCCTCTCTTGGTCAACATCTGTCTCACTGCTAGATTATTGTCGATATGTTCTTTTTCGATGGGTGTTTGCCCCTTCAAATTTTTACTTTGTACATTCACACTTGTCATTTCAGCAGCCAGATCCTTTGCTTTAATACTAACTGTGGGCAGAAAATCTGCAACAGGACGATTATCCGGCATTCCCATTTTTTTCTTCAGTTGCGTAGTAGAAAGCCGGAACAAAGCCTGATCCCCTTTGGAACGGATAATAGCGAATCCCTGGTTATCCACGCCTCTTTCATATAATATCCCTGAAAGTTGTTTTTCTGTCTGGCTCAGTTTTTCTCTTGCTTTTACCCGTTCATATTCCAGTAATCTTTTTTCTACTAATTCTGCCCGGCGGGTTTGCACGGCAAAATAATTTTGGGCAAATGCTATTTCTTCTTTTCTACTATCCCCATTCTGCGCAATCAAATAACAGGCATATCTCGTCAGGAGTATTTCATCAATTTCTTTTGCTGCTCCTTTGGGCATAGGTATCGTTTTCCTGACGTCAGGAAAATGATCGGCCACTTCCTCTCCCGCATTCCGACATGATTCTTTGGCTTTGTCAATTACTCTTACAAAATTTTCCCATTTGCTATACCCAAGTAAGTTTTGCAATTCTCTTGCACTCCAGCATTCCACTCCGTTAAGGATGTAGGCAACTTGTTCAAATTTTTCGAATAATTCACGGATAAGTTCTTTTTTCATTGTAATGATTTTTATAAGACCAAAAAGAAAAGCTACCAAATCATCGGCAGAACCGTCGCTTCAATAAAGATAAAAAAAGCTGATGCTTCGACAATGCTCAGCAAAATTAAAGAACACAGAAAGGAGCCCCGCTATGCACCGGGATAAACTCTGCAAGGGAGGATGATACCTACCTTCGGCAGGCTGCAGTCGATAACATCGTATTTCAATTTACCTTAATCCCGGCAAAGATCAGGTTGCTGTTCAAAAAACCAGCCTTGCCAATCATTAAGCCGCCAAAATATTCATAGCTTTAAATTCAGGTGGTAAAAAAGTAAGCAGGATGATTAAGAAATATCCATTTTATATAAAATCTACGGTTATTCTCTTTGGCCTTGTCTTATTTGCTTTTTCTATTTCTACTCTTAAGGATGTTCTCATTCCGTTATCCTTCGGGCTCATGCTTGCCATGCTGCTTAATCCACTGGTGGACCTCCTGCTGAAATGGAAGCTGCCCAGGGTATTGGCTATTGCTATTGTACTCTTATTGGCCATTGCATTATTGGCCGGCATTGGATATTTACTCACTACCCAGATCTCAAATTTTTCAGATCAACTCCCCATTTTAAAGAAAAAGTTTTTTGAGCTGCTGGGAAAATTGCAGAGCGGAATAGCAGAGCGGTTTAACCTGAATTTGAAAAAACAAAATGAATTGATCAATGAAGCAGGTACGAACATGACACCAAATGTGAGCGAGGCGGTGGGCACAGTAGCCGGAAGTTTGGAAATGCTGCTTTTAATACCTCTCTACACTTTCTTATTCCTCTATTATAAAAAAATAATTCTAAATTTTTTGTATGAAGTATTTGCTGAAGAAAATTCGAAGGAGGTCGGCCTGATACTTAATCAAACCAAAGGCGCCATTCAAAGTTATATGCTCGGACTTTTGCTGGAGGCGCTGATAGTTGCCACACTGGATTCCGTAGCATTGATGATCTTAGGTGTACCATATGCTATACTGTTAGGAGTGCTTGGGGCCCTATTGAATGTAATACCCTTTATTGGAGGAATTATCGCTGTTCTTTTGCCTTTAGCTATTGCGACGATCACCAAAGATGGATACGGAACGCAAATCGGGATCATTATAGCCTACATGATCATACAGTTTATCGACAATCATTTCCTGATGCCTTACATTGTATCCTCAAAAGTAAAGATCAACGCACTGGTATCTATCATTATCGTTTTGCTGGGCAACGCTGCATGGGGGATTTCGGGAATGTTTTTAGCTATTCCCTTCCTGGGGATTTTGAAAATTATTTTCGACAGAATACCGGAGCTGAAGCCATGGGGAAAATTATTGGGTTATGAAATTCCTACCCGCCACAAAAGCCAGCTATTAGCCAGAATTAAAAAAAGAATTTCTAAATAGGCGTTCATTCATTTCAGACTTTGTATTCTTCGCTTTTAATTGCGACCTCCCGAAATAATCGGGACAGGTTATTGCAGCTGCGGGTCTTTTTGTTATGTATCCCGCTTTCAGCGGGACAGGCTATCTGTCATGCTAAAAAAATAAGCTCAATAGATTCCGCCAGAGGCGGACAGGTTACTGAAGCCGGTAAAGCATTAAATCAACGTTTGTGGCTTTTCTTTTCAATAGTTCTATATTTACCGCCTTATTTCTTCACCAAAATTATTCGAATCATGAGAAAATTATTTTTTGCAATTACGGTCGGGGCGCTTTTAGTTTCCTGTTCTAATAACAAGAAAGAAACCGAAGCCGCCAAGAACAGCGACTGGACGAGTCAAAACCTGAAAGGTAACGTTCAAAGTTTTGAAGAAACCTCTTACACTCCGGACAGCACCGGGAAGATCGACGCAATGGATTCCTGCTGTATAGAAATTCAGAATTTTGATGACAAGGGATACACCAAGTCTTACCAAAGTAAAGACAGTAAAGGCACCCTGAAGTCTGAAACTACGCTCTCCCATTACGAGGGTGGACGGGCAAAAGAGGTTGTTAATATGGAAAATGGTAAGAAAGTCAATGTTATTTCCATAGAGCTCGACAAGGACGGAAAATATTCGGCGGTACAGGTCCATGATTCCAGCGGTAAATTGACCAACTTTTATACCGATCTGAAAGAAAATGATTATGAGGAGACCACTGCCGGCACCGAACATAAAGCAGATAGTTCTGTAGCATCTTCTTTTGAGTCAGACTATAATAAAGGAATACAGGTGGGCTCAACCGGTAAAGACAGCAGCGGCAAAGTAACATTTACTTATAAAGCTGAATTGAATGATAAAGGTGATGTTGTAAAAGCAACAACCACGAATATTACAAAAGATTCTACCACTACGAAAGTCATCACCTATAAGTATGACAGCTATGATGACCAGGGTAACTGGACACAACGCACTACCTATAATGACAAAGGAAAAGCTACCAAGGTGGTAAAAAGAAAATACACTTATTACAAAAAAGATTAAAAAATATTTTGTGCTACAAAATCATCAAGGCTCTCTATGAGGGCCTTTTTATTTTTTCATTGTTGTAAGAAGTGAGTATGTTATTGATGAGGAAATGCTCTCGCTCTTTTCTTTTGGAGCGTATTGTTCTTGTTGCCCTGATCCTGATATTTATCCGGACGGGTTACCGAACGATATATGCCTGCCTGTTCGGTCCGCTTTTCAACATAAGCAAGATCGCAATAATGGGTAGAAAGTTCAACGTCTTTGCGAACCCCGATTCATCGGGATGAAGCAATCTATTCTATTCAACTTAGATTGCTTCGTCGATGGAGGAGTTATTGACATAGATGGAAGTTTCTTTGATCTCCTCGCAATGACTTCGAAAGTGGTTGGTTATTGCTGAACAGAATTCCTTCAGTTGAACGGAGTCCCGTTATGCAGCGGGATAAACTCTGCAAGGGACGATGATAGTAGCACTACATCTCATTACATAAAAATAAGATTGCTTTCCCGAATCAAGTATGGGACAAGCGTCACTTCGTCAAGCTCAGGGTGACATTGACTATTCACTATTCACTACTTACCTTTGATGCATGTTATCTATTTCGGAAAGAGGCCGGCAAATGCCCCCCTCACCTATTCGTAAACTAGTGCCCTATGCAGAGGCAGCCAGGAAAAAAGGAATTAAAGTATATCATCTCAATATCGGCCAGCCGGATATTGAAACGCCGCCACAGATACTGGATGCCGTTCGCCATACTAATATAAAAGTGTTGGAGTATAGTCACAGCGCCGGCAATGAAAGTTATCGCCGCAAGCTGGTAGAGTATTATAAAAGAGTGGGCATTGATGTGAGCTATGACCAGATCCTCATCACTACCGGCGGCAGTGAAGCGATACTGTTTGGATTTTTCACCTGCATGAACCCGGGTGATGAAGTGATCATTTCAGAACCCTTTTATGCAAACTATAATGGCTTTGCTTGCGCTGCTGGAGTGAACGTGGTGCCGGTGACGAGTCATATCGAAAACGGATTTGCTTTGCCGCCAATCAAAGATTTTGAAAAAAAGATCTCTTCGAAAACAAAAGCGATACTGGTGTGCAGTCCTAATAATCCTACGGGATATTTATACAGCCGTGCAGAAATGGAAGAACTGAAAACACTTTGTCTGAAATACAATTTATATTTATTCAGCGATGAAGCATATCGGGAATTCTGTTATTCCGGTGAAGTGACCAGCGCCATGCATTTAAAAGGTTTGGAACAAAACGTGGTGCTGATGGATACGATCAGTAAACGATACAGCGCTTGCGGTGCAAGGCTCGGCGCATTGGTTACAAAAAATAAACAGGTGTATGATGCAGCGATGAAATTTGCGCAGGCAAGATTGAGTCCGCCCGGGCTGGCGCAGATCATGGGTGAAGCAGCAGTGGATCTGCCGGAACATTATTTTGATGCGCCGAAAGCAGAATATTTGGCAAGAAGAAATTTATTGGTGAGCCGCCTCAATAAAATGCCAGGAGTTTTTTGTCCCAATCCCGGTGGCGCATTTTATGCCATTGCTAAATTACCGATTGATGATTGCGATAAATTTTGTCAATGGCTGCTGGAAAGTTTTTCTTATAAAAATCAAGCAGTGATGCTGGCACCTGCTACCGGTTTTTATGGAACGGAAGGTTTGGGAAAAAATGAAGTTCGTTTGGCGTATGTGCTGAATCTTGATTCTATCAATGCAGCGATGGATTGTTTGGAGAAGGCGTTGGAGGAATATACCCTCCACCCCCTAAAGGGGGCTTTGGAGGCTTCAAAGATCTAAGAGTTTTTTAGAGCCACAGATGGACGCTGATGAATACAAAATAATTTCTGCGTTTATTTGTGTTTATCTGTGACAAACTTATGTGGTGAAATAATGCTTGAATCTTCCTTACTTTTCTTTGTCTTGAAACAAAGAAAAGTAACAAAAGAAAATTCAAGGCAAACCCAAATGCCTCCGGTCGTTTTGCCGGGCCTCGCACATGAACTGAACTACAGTTTGAAATTTCATTTTGATATTGCAATAGAAGTTGAAGAACCCGCTTCATGATATTAGTAGCTCAAGAAGGCGCTAACTTTTTCGCATGCCTTCCTTCAAATTGAATAAACTAAATACAAGGCGAAAAAGAGGCGCCGGAAGACTCCTTAACGCAAAAATGATTTTTTTCGAACCATCAGAATTTTTCCAGCGCCTTGTTCTGTCCTTATTTGATGTTATTAAAACTTTGGAAAATTCCAGACAGAACACAGCGCCTCCAGATTTCCTGAATAACACGAAGCGAATAATCACAACTTTAAGCAGTTCGAATATTATGCTGTTCCTTCGCCGATTCACCTTGAGGAATGTCCGATCATGAGAAATGTTCGATATCGAATCGGCTTGACTTTTTGGTTCTTTTTGTGTCAAGACAAAAAGAACAGAAAAAATAATTCGAAGAGTTGCTGAGATGAAGTTTATAAGCGAATCTTCTTTTGATGCTCTGCAAATAATGCCGGAAAAAAATCTTTATTCAATTCTGAAAATTTTATCGGCGGCGAAGGTTCGTCGCCATAATCATTAATAGAGAGCTGCCACCAGCCGACGTTTTTCCATTTGCCTAATTTATAACCCACTCTTTCATAAGTGGCAAAATATTTAAACCCTAAACTTTCATGAAAGGCAACACTTTTATCATTGGGCAGATTGATGACAGCATATACATTTCTGAATCCTTGTCTTTTTAATATATCAATCAATGCAGCATATAATGCTTTTCCAATTCCTGCTTTTTGAAAATCATCATGAATGTAAATGGAAGATTCAACACACCATTGATAAGCGGTTCGTTCCCGGTGCTTTCCGCTATAGGCATAACCAGCAATCACTCCATCGATCTCACAAACCAGCCAGGGCCAGTTTTTGAGATATTCATTTATTCTATCTGCAAAGGCAGCAACTGAAGGCAGTTCCGTTTCAAACGTAAACGAAGTATTAAGGATATAAGGACCATATATATTTAATATGCCTTCTGCATCATTGGCTGTTGCGATCCGGATCGAATTCATAAGTATAATTTAAAATGCAAGGTTTTACTGTCATTCAAATTTCTTCTTTTTTAAAAGAAAGAAAAATCAATGTGTATTTAGTACATATTTCTTACCTTAGTCGTCCTTTCCGCATTATAAAGCCTGTTGTGTAGCGGAAATGAAATTAAAAACGCTATGAACTGTTTGTCATTAAAAAAGGCTGTATTTTTTTTCTTTTTGGTTTTTGCAGTCCGCATCGCTTCTGCGCAATTATTAAGCTGGACACCAAATTTTCCAACGGACACAGCCGGAAGTCAAAACTATGTGATCACGATGGATGCCACTAAGGGCAACCAGGGATTGTTGAATTATACTCCTACCACCGATGTATATGTACATATAGGTGTGATCACCAGCCAGAGCACCAGCTCATCTGACTGGAAATATGTAAATTTCACCTGGGGCACGACGACAGCACAGGCCCAATGCACTTATCTCGGAAGTAATAAATGGCAATATACTATCAGCGGAAGCCTGAGGACTTTTTTTGGGATCAGTAATGGTTCGGAAACGATTAAAAAGATCGCTATTCTTTTCAGAAGCGGAGATGGATCGAAAGTACAACGCAATACAGATGGCAGCGATATGTTCGTGCCGATTTATGATAACAGCGTTGTGGCAACAAGATTTACAAACCCGCTTGTTCAACCAACCTATATTCCCCAACCCGAACCATTAACCATATCAACGGGCGGCAATATCAACTTAGCTGCAATTGCAAACAAGACATCCACGATGAAACTGTACCTGAATGGTATCGTGGTCCAGACAACTCCAAGCACTACATCTATTACAGCCAACCCAACGATCATTACTGCCGGAAACCAGGTAATAGTTGCCGAAGCTAATGACGGCGTTTCTACAAAAACTGATACGTTACAATTTTATGCTTCATTCGGAGTCGTTATTGCTCCTTTGCCCGCAGGTGTTCGTGATGGTATCAATTATGAAACAGATAATACTGCTGTTACTTTGGTTTTATATGCTCCTTCTAAAAACCGTGTTTCTGTCATTGGTGAATTCCCCGGAAGCAACTGGACTGAACAAGCGCAATATCAAATGAACAAAACCCCTGATGGAAATTACTGGTGGCTTCGCATCACAGGGTTAACTCCGGGAACGGAATATGCTTTTCAATATTTAGTAGACGGATCACTAAAAATTGCCGACCCCTATACTGAAAAAGTTTTGGATCCTTATAATGATGGAACGATCCCATCATCCACTTATCCGAATCTGAAACCTTATCCGACAGGATTGACAACGGGAGTAGTGAGTATTGTACAAACCGGGCAAACTCCTTATAGCTGGCAAGTGACCAATTTCAACCGGCCAGATAAAAGAAATCTCATCATTTATGAATTACTCGTTCGGGATTTTGTAGGTAATCACGACTGGAATACGTTGAGAGATACATTGAATTATTTAAAGAATCTCGGAGTGAACGCAGTTGAAATTATGCCCTTCAATGAATTTGAAGGAAACTCCAGTTGGGGATACAATCCTGATTTTTACTTTGCTCCTGATAAATATTATGGCCCTGCGAATACATTGAAGCGGTTCATTGATTCCTGTCATGAAAAAGGAATGGCGGTGATCATGGATATGGTATTGAATCATTCATTCGAATTATCGCCGCTGGTGCAATTGTATTGGGATGCTGCTAATAACCGGCCTGCTGCCAATAATCCCTGGTTCAACCCGGTACCTAAACATGCTTACAATGTCGGGTATGATATGAATCATGAAAGTCTTGCTACAAGATATTTTGTAAGTCGTGTAGTAGAACATTGGCTCACTAATTATAAAATAGATGGATTCCGCTTCGACTTGTCCAAAGGATTTACTCAAACGCAGACCTGCGATAACAACGGAAATAATTGTGACGTGAATGCATGGAGTGCTTATGATGCCAGTCGAATTGCTATCTGGAAAAGATATTATGATACACTGCAATTAAAATCGCCGGGATGTTATGTGATACTGGAACATTTTGCTGCGAATGCAGAAGAACTTGAATTATCTAATTATGGTATGATGCCCTGGGGAAACATGGCTTACAATTATGAACAAGCATCGATGGGATATACTACGGATTGGAATTTTCAAGGCGGCATATTTACAAACCGTGGATGGGCCAATCCTTATTTGGTAACTTATATGGAAAGCCATGATGAAGAAAGAATGATGTATAAAAATCTGCAGTTTGGAAACAGCTCCGGCAGTTACAATATCAAAGATCTGAACACTGCTTTGAAGAGAATAGAAATGTGCGGCGCATTTTTATTCACAATTCCCGGACCTAAAATGTTTTGGGAATTTGGTGAGATGGGATATGATTTTCCTATTAATTATTGCCAGGATGGAACTGTAAATACCAATTGCAGATTAGATCCCAAACCGATCCATTGGGATTATCTGCAGATCACACAACGAAAAAGATTGCATGATATTTTTGCAGCGCTGATCAAACTCCGGTTTAATCCTCTATATAAAGATGATTTCACTTCCAACAGAATTACTTATGATCTGAGCGGTTCGATAAAATATATTAAGGTGACTACCGATACTTCCAATTTGCTGGTAGTAGGAAATTTTGATGTGACCCAACAATCCAGCAATATCACTTTTCAAAATGCAGGCACCTGGTTTGATTACCTGAGCAGCGCAACGATCACGGCTACCGGCGCTGCACAATCTATCACTCTACAGCCGGGAGAATACCATGTTTACGTGAACCGGAATGTAGTAAATGCGGTGGTTACAGCTGTTGGAAATGTCACT
Source organism: uncultured Bacteroidota bacterium (assembly GCA_963745445.1). Taxonomy (GTDB): domain Bacteria; phylum Bacteroidota; class Bacteroidia; order Chitinophagales; family Chitinophagaceae; genus UTBCD1. The sequence goes on along the minus strand of CAVUXD010000003.1, from coordinate 1,776,156 downwards.
CCTCCTTCCGATGGTTTGACTGCAATAGTTTATCCTAACCCGGTTACACAAAATTCTATAATTGATCTGCAAACACCTGAGAGCGGAAATGTGCAGATAGACCTTTATAATATAGAAGGCCAAAAGATCAGTAATATCTATTCCGGGTTTTTAGTAAAAGGAAAACATGATCTTTTTTTCAATCCGGGTATAAATAAAGCCGCAAGCGGAAGTTATTTTTTAATGGTTCAACTAAATGGAAAGACCAAGCCCGTGAAAATCGTTTTGCAACAGTAAATTTGCTAACCCTTAACGAGCCACATGGAAAAGATTTTAAGATTGAAGACGGCGGAAATTGAAAAGATCAGCCATCTCGAATATTTCAACATTGCTATTTCGGTAGACTGTGTCATTTTTGGTTATAAGAATAAAGGGCTGCACGTATTATTGATCAAATCCGACCTGGAAGAATTTTCAGGATTATATTCCTTACTGGGTGATCTTGTCATGCCCGATGAGGATCTGGATAGTGCACCTTATAGAGTATTAAAACAAAGAACAGGCATGGATGATGTTTACCTGGAACAGGTACATACATTCGGCAGCATTAATCGCCACGTTTCGGGAAGAGTTATCACCACGGCTTATTATTCTCTTATCGACATCAAACATCATAAGCTCAGTGTAGATCAGAATGAATTGCACTGGCATCGTGTAAAAGACATAAAGAAACTCGCATTTGATCATAAGATCATTTTAGAAACATGTGTTGAAAGGTTAAGAGAACAGGTGATGGAATTTCCTATCGCATTTAATTTATTAACAGAAAAATTTTCATTGCGGGAATTACAGGAACTCTATGAAGCGATATTGGGAATTGAGCTTGATCGCAGAAATTTCAGAAAAAAAATAGCGCTGAAAGGCTGGCTGAATGATTTGGATGAAATGGAAACTGACGTACCGCACCGGCCGGGTAAACTATATTCTCTCAAACCTGCTCATAGAAAAAAGAAGATTTCAAAAAAATCAAAGACCCTGGCTGTAAATAGTTTTTCATAAAAGACAGATCCATAAAAAGAAGACTTATTCCGAAAAGCGACAGTGTACTCTTTTTATTTTGAGTTCTATTTTCCAAAAGCTTGCTGGTTTGACGGCTATCCTGAAAAAAAATTCGGAGTAAATAAAAAAAACCTTACATTGTGTAAACGATTGCATAAGTGAATTACAAAGTCACTATAGCAGACATTGCCAAAGAACTGAACACTACTCCTGCCACTGTTTCCCGTGCATTGAGTAATCATCCGGGAATAAGTGATAAAACAAAAAAATCTGTTCACCAGGCTGCATCCAAGTTAAACTATAAAAGAAACCGGATCGCTTCCTCGCTTCGCTCCGGAAAAACTCATTTGATCGGAGTAATCATTCCCAGTGCTGAAATAAATTTTTTTGGCTCGGTGGTACATGGTATTGAAAATGTCGCCAACCAGAATGGATATAATGTTTTATTGTATCAATCCAATGAAAGCAGAGATTATGAAGAAAAAGGATTAGAAACTTTTTTATCAGCAAGAGTAGATGGCATCCTGGTGTCAATAGCAAAAGATACTATCGACTATTCTCATTTCAATGAAATAAAAGCCCAGGGCATTCCTATTGTTTTCTTTGACCGATCCAGTGATGACCTGGGAATCGATTCAGTTGTTATTGATGATTATAAAGGAGCTTTCATTGCAACAGAACACCTGATTGCACAAGGTTACAAACGAATCGCACATATTACAGGACCACAGTATCTGAAGAATTTTTATGATCGACTCAAGGGTTATTTGGGAGCTCTCCAGGCAAATAAAATAAAAGTGGACCCTTCCCTGATCATTAATGGAAATATTTCCATCGAATCAGGAAGAGATGGTGTAAAGAATTTTTTATCCATGAATAATCCCCCCGATGCAGTTTTTGCGGCTGAAGACTTCACGGCATTGGGAGTGATCAGCGAATTGAAAGAACGAAAGATCAGGATACCAGATGAATTTGGTGTGGTAGGCTTTGCCAATGAGTTATTTGGTAAACATATTACCCCCACTTTGTCTACAATAGACCAGCAGACCATACAAATGGGAAAGTCGGCTCTTAATTTATTGGTGAGTATCATAGAATCAAAAGAAAAAAATGAGCTCAAGCAGCAAAAAATAATTTTAGAGCCTCTACTTATTTGCAGGGAATCATCGACGAGAAAGAAGTAAACGTTTGGAATCGTATTAATTAAATTGAAAATATCAGCGCTGGTTATGCAAACGATTACATAAAAAAATTTTTCAAGGTCAGTTTGTGATGTACAAAAAGTATATATATTGTGTGCTTAATACACATTATCTGAATTAAATAAGTTTAGTAAACACCTTAATGATTGCTTATGTCTCTCCAAAAATTTCTAAAACGGATTGCATTGCCTGCAATGCTTTTGATTTCACAAATAGCATTTTCTCAAGGCAAAGTCATTACAGGAAAAGTTACTGATAGCAAAGATGGAACGCCGCTTGGTGGAGTAACTGTTTTAGCAAAAGGTGCAAAAACAGGGACTCAAACCAACCCGGATGGAACTTACCAGATTTCAGTAAGCTCTTCAGTAACTACCCTGGCTTTTTCTTTTGTTGGTTATACATCACAGGATGTGCCGATAGAAGGAAAAACACAAATCAATATTGCGCTGGTCATTACCAACTCATCATTGAGTGAAGTAATTGTTATCGGTTATGGAACCAGTAGAAAGAAAGACCTGACCGGTTCAGTCACTTCTGTTAATGCAAAGGACTTTAATAAAGGAGTAGTCACGACGCCGGAACAATTGATCGCCGGTAAAGTTGCAGGAGTATCCATTACACCAAATGGTGGTGCTCCCGGTTCCGGTAGTACTATCCGTATTCGTGGCGGTTCTTCATTAAATGCAAGTAATGATCCATTGATCGTTATTGATGGAATGCCGCTCTCCAATTCATCTATAGCAGGAGTAGCGAACGCATTGGCATTATTGAATCCAAATGACATTGCTTCTTTCACTATATTAAAGGATGCATCTGCAACCGCCATTTACGGAAGCCGTGCTTCAAATGGCGTAATTATTATTACAACTAAGAAAGGACAGAGCGGTAAGCCTAAATTTTCTTTTACAACGCAAGTTTCAGCTGCAAAATTAATCAAAGAGTTCTCGGTATTATCGCCCGGTCAATTCCGCAACCTGGTAAATTATTATGGCACTCACGCCCAGGTAGCATTGCTCGGATCCTCGAGTACTGACTGGCAAAAAGAAATTTATCAAACCGCTATTTCAAATGATAATAACTTAAGTGTTTCTGGTTCATTAAAGCATTTGCCGTATCGTTTGTCGGCAGGTTATCTTGATCAAACTGGGATCTTAAAGACGGGGTATTTGCATCGCATAAGTACAAACTTGAACCTAAGCCCGTCTTTGCTGGATAATCATTTGAAAATTGATCTCAACGTAATAGGATCGTTTTCAAAAAGCCGTTTTGCGAATGAAGGTGCTGTGTGGGGTGCTAACCAGTTTGATCCAACACAACCAGTATATTCAAAGAGTAGCAGGTATGGAGGTTATTGGGAGAGATTAGATCCTAATACGGTTTCGGGGCTGTCTTCTTTATCTCCAAAAAACCCCGTTGGATTGCTGAATCAAGATCATGATATCGGAAACGCCAACAGGTTAATTGCAAATACAACTATAGATTATAAACTTCATTTCTTCCCCGATTTACATGTCATTGTTAATGGAGGTTATGATTACTCAAAAGGATATGGCAATGTGATTTGGGATGATAGCGCTGCTTCTGTTTATAAATCGTTCACAGCGGCGGATGGCTCAGTGCATAGTGGTTCCAGAACTCATTATGAAAGTGTTATCAATAATTGGTTTAGTAATTTTTATCTGAATTATACTAAAAGCATTGATACAAAAAACAAGATAGAAGCAATGGCCGGTTTAGAATACCAGGATTACTTAACCACAAACTATAATTTCAAATCCTATGCCGGCGATACAGCAGTTACAAACTATCCACAGTATCCTTTTGACAAGCCAGAAAACAGGATCATGTCGTTTCTGGGACGTGTCAACTATTCTTACAACAATATTCTTTTTGTAACAGGCTCATTCCGGCGAGATGGATCTTCAAGATTTGCACCTGCCTATCGTTGGGGTAATTTTCCATCCGGCGCCATTGCATGGAGTTTAAGTGAAATGAGAGGGCTTAGAGATTTCAAAGCTCTTACAAATTTAAAACTTCGCTTGAGTTATGGCGTTACCGGCCAGCAGGATGGAATCGGGCTCTATGATTATATTTCTTATTATGGATTGAGCGATGTTAAAGCAGAATACCAATTGGGAAACACATTTTATCAAATGTACAGACCGGGGGGATATTATTCCAACAGGAAATGGGAACAAACAGCCACTTCCAATATCGGAATCGATTACGGCTTCTTCGACAACCGCTTATCAGGTACAATAGAACTTTATTACAAGAAGACCACAGACTTGCTGAACCAGATTACACAACCAGCTTTTACAAATTTTGCTAATACCATTGTTGCTAACGTAGGAAGCATGGAAAATAAAGGTGTTGAGTTTACGATCAATGTGACACCGATCAAATCAAGAAATGTGGTTTGGGATCTTTCTTTCAATGCTACCTATAACAAAAACAAGATCACTAAGCTTACCATTAACGATGATCCAAACTATGTGAACCAGATTGCAGGTATAGGTGGTAACGGAGGTATTATAGCCAATGCAGTTGGACATGAAAGAGGGAGTTTCTATGTGTTTCAACAGATCTATGATCCAGGCACTGGAAAACCGATTGAAAATTTATATGAAGATGAAAACAGGGATGGAATTATTAATACCAGTGACTTGATCCTCTTTAAATCCAGTATTCCAAAATGGTTCTTCGGATTCAGCACAAATGTAAATTACAAAAATTGGAGTCTTGCGCTTACTATGCGTTCCAATATTGGCAACTATGTTTATGACAACGTAGCTACCGGCGGAGCCATCAGTAAATTCGTATTCTCATCTTTTCTTGCTAATCAAAGTTCTGATGTGTTGAATACGGGTTTCCAGGGAGTGGGAAATTATTATCAATCCAACTACTATGTGCAAAATGCCTCCTTCCTGAAAATGGACAATATCAATTTGGGTTACAACGTAGGTAAAATCAGTAATAATGTTAACCTCCGCCTGAACGCATCTGCGCAAAATGTATTCACGGTTACAAAGTACAAAGGTTTAGATCCTGAGATCAATGGAGGTATAGACAATAATGGATATCCAAGACCGAGAACATTTGTTTTGGGTGTTGGCCTTGACTTTTAAATCTGTTTAACTCAATAAATGAATTATATGAAACAAAATATTTATATCGTCTCGTTAGCTTCTATCCTCTCAGCATTAAGTTTTACGTCCTGCAAAAAAGTATTGGACTTAAAACCTACCAATGGGGTAACGGTTGATATTGCTTATAGTACACCCCAGGGTTATAAAGAGGGATTCGCAAAAATCTATGGCGCTTTTGCTTTAACAGGAAATGCTGGCGGCGCCGGCGATCCGGATATCAGCACCACTGTTATTGATGAAGGAAACTCTGATTTTTTACGCATGTTCTGGAATGTACAGGAACTGAGTACGGATGAAGCTATTGATAATTCTTCATGGAATGGCAACACTGACGCCGGCCTGCATGATTTTCATAACATGAATTGGTCATCAAGCAATCGAATGTTGGAAGGTTTATATATTCGTTCCGCATATCAAATCTTATTGTGTAATGAGTTCATGAGGCAATGTTCAGATGCTAATTTAGCTGCGAGGGGAATTACAGGAGCAAGTGCAGATACTATCAGATCTTATATTCCCGAAGCACGTTTTTTGAGAGCCTTTCAATATTGGGTTTTAATGGATTGCTTCGGTAACCCGTCATTTGCTACGGAACAAGATGCTGTTGGCTCTACACTACCTCCGCGAATTCAACGTACAGATTTGTTCAATTATATCGAATCAGAATTAAAAGACCTGGAAACCAAATTGCCTGCGCCGAGAACAAATCAATATGGAAGAGCCGACAGGGCTGCCGCATGGGCTTTACTGGCACGTATGTATTTGAATGCACAGGTGTACACCGGAACAGCAAGATTTAATGATGCTGTAACCTATGCCAATAAAGTAATTGCTGCTGGGTATAGTTTGGAAACAAATTATCAATGGTTATTCTTAAATGACAATTATAAATGCACTAATGAATTTATTTTCACCATTAATTATGATGGACAAAAATCTCAGAATTATGGAGGTACAAATTATATTGTCTATGCAGGTTCCAGTGGCGATGTCCCGATGTCAGTAGTAGGCGTTTCTGGATGGGGCGGTAACAGAGTAACTAAAAACCTTCCCAATTTATTTCCAGATTATACAGGTACCATAGATAAGCGGTCACAGTTTTATACTACTAACAGGAAAATCGATATTACAGATCGCACTTCAGATGGTTATGCTGCAATAAAATTTAAAAATATAAATCGGGATGGAAGCCTGGGGTATTCACAAGGTGGTAATTTAGGTGTGGGTATTGATATGCCTTTATTCAGATTGGGAGAACAATACCTTATTTATGCTGAAGCTGTTCTCAGAGGCGCCACTAACGGAGATGCTGCCACTGCACTCAATTATATCAATGCGCTACGAACAAGGGCTTATGGCAATACTTCAGGAAATATCACTCAAGCACAGTTGACTTTAGATTTTATACTTGATGAGAGGGGTAGAGAATTATATTGGGAATGTGATCGTCGTACTGATCTGGTCCGGTTCAACAAATTCACAACATCAGCTTATTTATGGCCGTGGAAGGGTAATGTCCCTAACGGAACAGGAGTAGAATCCTTTCGGAATCTTTATCCGATTCCTGCTCCGGAAGTCAGTGCTAATTCTAATCTGGTTCAAAACCAAGGCTACTAAACTTTAAAAAAACTTTTTTATGAAAAAAATATTTCACTTGCTGTTTTCTTTAGTCTTAGTACTTGGCATTGCCTCTTGCAAAAAGGCTGAAAACAAAGATTATTATTTAGGTGGAACATCGCCTGTTTTAACCGGCTCGGTTACAACTATTCCGCTTGCTTATGCAACTGCTGATCAGCAGGCTATTCAATTGACCTGGACAAACCCGAACTATAAGTTTACCACCGGTGTCAGTTCGCAAAATGTTAGTTATCTTTTAGAGATTGATACAACTGGATCAAATTTCACTAACCCGAACCGGAAAGCTATTTCGTTTAGTGGAGATCTAAACCTGACACCTACTCAAAATCAACTCAATGGTTACCTGGCGAACGATATGAACCTTGCTCTCAATAAACCACACAACATTGAAATGAGAGTAACATCAAGTATCGGAGGTTCCGTTCCTCTTGTTTCTAATGTTTTGAAATTTACAGGAGTTGTTCCTTTTACTGCTCCTCCTAAAGTCACACCACCGGCAAGTGGTACATTATATATTGTGGGAAGTGCTATTTCCGGCGGTTGGAGTAATCCGCTAACTGACCCCGTGGTTCAAAAATTCACAACGGTAAGTCCGACTGACTACCAATTAACGATCCCCCTAATCGGCGATGGAGAATATAAATTTATATCAGTAAATGGGCTATGGGATGCCGATAAACAATGGAGTATAGCTACAGAGCAGGCTTCAGGTGACCCTTCAACATTAAATTTCGATCTCGCTCCAAATGCTGCAAATGTCAGAGCCCCATTAGCAAGTGGAACTTATAAGATTGATGTAGATTTCCAAAAAGGAAAAGTGACCTTAACCAAACAATAATTCACTACTAATATTATTTTATGAGAAAAATATTTAACAGCATCCTGATCGTAACCGGTCTTGCTTCTATTATAGCAGCCTGCGACAAAGCGCAAGACCTGCCCTATTACAAAAATGGCAACGCAGTTACGCTCTCAATTTTTGAAACTACTCTTACGCCGCATGCCTCTGATTCCAGTAATGCGATTCTGACTTTGAACTGGACATTTCCGAATTATGCTACGGACTCGAGCAACATGAAGTATATAGTAGAAATAGATTCTACCGGAAAAAACTTTGCTCATGAAGTGACAAAGACAATAACGAAAGACCTGGCCACATTCTATACCGGAAGAGATATCAATGCTATTTTATTAAACTATGGGTATGCAGTTGGAGTTCCGATTGTATTGGATGTAAGAGTAACCTCTTCTTATGCAAATAATAATGAAAAGTATCAGTCAAATATTGTAAAGATTTCAATTACTCCATATAGCGACCCATCAACACTTGCGACTGAAAAGACCAGTGTAACCGGTACTGCAGCCACATCTGCAAATCACTCCAATACTTTTACATGGTCAGCCGCTTTTCCGGGTTATACAGGAGCTATAACATACAGCATACAATATGATTCAGCAGGTAAAAACTTTGCAGCTCCACAAACACTTGCAGCAGGTGTTTCAGTATACAGTCTTTCACTGACACAAGACGACATGAATACTACTGCCCTTACTTCAGGAGTTCCCATAGGAAACACTGGAAAGGTTGAATATCGTGTGAAAGCAGTAACTGCCAGCGGAGCCATTGGTTATTCAAATGTTGTTACTGTAACTATTGGAACTTTTTCACCTGTGCCAGCTAATCTTTATATAGTAGGCGATGCAACTCCGGGCGGCTGGAATAATCCTGTTCCAACACCATCCCAACAATTCACGAAAGTAGATGCATATTCATATAGTATTACAATTGGCCTTACTGCAGGAAAAAGTTATGTGTTCTTACCTTTAAATGGAGATTGGACCCATAAATATGGTGGTGCGACTGATGGCACTCAATCCGGAGGGGGAACATTATTGAAAGATGGCGCCGTGCCGGGTACTAATACACCAGCACCGGCTGCTACAGGTGTTTATAAAATTGTTGTAAACTTTCAAACAAACACCTATACAGTTACTCAATTACCACTGCCCACAAATCTTTATATAGTAGGTGATGCAACTCCGGGCGGCTGGAATAATCCTGTTCCAACACCATCCCAACAATTCACTAAGATTGATAATTTCACTTTTGCTATCGCAGTCAATCTTACAGCAGGCAAATCTTATTTATTCCTGCCTTTGAATGGAGATTGGAGTCACAAATATGGTGGTGCAACAGATGGAACTTCTTCTGCTGCTGTTTTACTCGCTGATGGAGATGTGCCTGGTTCAAATACTCCGGCACCTGCAACATCAGGAATGTATACCATTATTGTAAACTTTGCCACCAATTCTTATACGGTTACACCAATGCCGGCTAATTTATACATCGTAGGTGATGCAACAGCCGGTGGATGGAACAACCCTGTACCAGTACCTTCTCAGCAATTCACCCAGATTGATAACTTCTCATTTGGAATCGTAGTCAATCTTACAGCAGGTGGCTCTTATTTATTTCTACCCGTAAATGGAGATTGGACTCACAAATATGGCGGGGCAAGCGCAACAGGCGGAACTCTTTTAGCTGATGGAGCTGTGCCCGGCTCGAATACTCCTGCGCCTGCAGCATCAGGATTATATAGCATTGTTGTAAACTTTGTTACCCATACTTATACAGTTACACCAGTGCCGGCTAATTTATTTATAGTGGGTGATGCAACAGCGGGAGGATGGAACAACCCCGTCCCTGTGCCATCGCAACAATTTACTCAGACTACAACCGGAGTATTTCAACTGACCCTGCCATTAACCAGCGGTGGAGGTTATCTATTCCTTCCTGTGAATGGAGATTGGACACATAAGTATGGCGGGGCTACAGATGGAACGGCTGCCAGTGGTGGCGCATTGCTCATAGATGGTGCGGTACCAGGATCAAATACGCCTGCGCCTGCAACGAGTGGTACTTATACAATTACCGTAAGCTTTGTAAGCATGACTTATAAAGTCCAATGACATTTAATTCAAATATTTAAAAAGGTTGCCTCTAAGAGGCAGCCTTTTTTTATTCAATTCTTATCTTGTGAAATAAAAGCATTGTGATTAATTTCTTTCATGAAACTGGTTAGAACGATATTATTTTTTTTATTTGCCGCTTTTGTGTTTACGACATGTAAAAAAAAGAGTTCCTCGTCTCCCGAACCCAATCCACCCCCGGTAGATCATTTTTTTGCAAAAGGCGCAGATATAAGTTGGCTGACTCAAATGGAAGCTAACGGAATAAAATTTTATAACAGCTCCGGAACAGAACAGGATTGTATGTTAATACTTGAAAAATCTTGGTATGAATGCAATCCGGCTGAGGGTTTGGGTAAATCCATCTGATGGATGGTGTAATACTGCAGATGTTGTAGCAAAAGCAGTTCGGGCAAAAAATCTTGGTCTTAAAATCATGACTCGATTTTCATTACAGTGATGTGTGGGCTGATCCCGGTCATCAAACAAAACCCGCAGCATGGGCCAGCCAGGATTTTGCCACATTGCAAACATCGGTTTATAATCATACAACTGAGTGTATTGAATACTTTAAAAACAAGTGGAGTAACGCCCGACTGGGTACAGGTAGGTAATGAAACAAATGATGGCATGCTTATGGCCGGATGGACAAGCTTCAGTTAATATGACTAATTTTGCTGCATTGGTAAATGCAGGATACAATGCTGTAAAAGCTGTTGATACTTCAATAAAAGTGATCGTTCATATTTCCAATGGATTATGATAATAGTTTATTCCGATGGATGTTTGATGGGTTAACGAGCTAATGGAGCCAAATATGATATCATCGGTATGTCGCTATATCCATCTTATTCAACCGTAGGTGTGGTCCAGCTGAGTACTCTGAATACACAATGCCTGTCCAATATGAATGATATGGTATCAAGATACAATAAGGCAGTAATGATTGTTGAAGTAGGAATGACGTTAATGATCCAGGCTACCATGTCAATCTTTTTTAGCTGATATGATTACAAAAACAAAATCAGTTCCCAATGGTAATGGACTTGGTGTTTTTTATTGGGAGCCGGAATGCTATAATAACTGGCAGGGATATACTTTGGGAGCTTTTGATAATTCCGGAAAACCAACTGTTGCTTTAAATGCTTTTAATTAGATATTAAGTCAGATTTTTTTAATCCCTGATGATAGTTCAAAAAATCAGAACCATTATGAGAGTAATATTACTGTCAGTTTTTTTATTCTTTCTTATTTTTTAGTAATAACAAACTAAACGCTCAACCTAATTCAAAAACTAATCTGGTTTATGTTGACAAAGCAAGGAGTGCTCCGATGGACAAAAGATAAAACAGAAGCTTCTTTCTTTGGTGTGAACTATACAGTTCCGTTTGCTTATTCATATCGGGCTCATAAAGCGCTTGGTGTTGATCTGAAAAAGCAATTCAGGAAGATGTTTATCATTTAGCACGGCTTGGCCTTGATGCTTTTCGTGTACATGTCTGGGATACTGAAATATCCGATACAGTTGGAAATCTTTTGGAAAACGATCATCTTGCGTTTATTTGATTTTTTATTGGCAGAATTAAAAAAAAGAAATATTCATGTCATCATAACTCCTATTGCATTTTGGGGAAATGGTTATCCTGAAAGAGATGAAGCCACTCCGGGTTTTTCAAGAAAATATGGAAAAGGAAGAGCTACATCTGTTGAAGCTGCCATTGAATGCACAGGAAAATTATCTACAACAATTTTTCAAACATATTAATCCTTATACAAAGCTTACTTATAAAGATGATCCAAATGTAATTGCTATTGAATTAAATAATGAACCCAGCCACAGCGGGCCGAAAACAGGAGTCACCGATTATATTAATCGTCTCGCTGCTGCGGTAAGAAGTACGGCTGGACAAAACCTCTTTATTATAATATCAGCCAATCACCTTACTACGCTGATGCAGTTGCCAAAGCCAATATTGATGGTGTAAGTTTTCAATGGTATCCAACTGGCCTTGTCGCAAACCATGAAGAGAAAGGAAATTTTTTACCAAATGTGGATCATTATACCATTCCTTATGATACGATTCCTGAATACAAGAATAAATCAAAAATGGTTTATGAATTTGATGCAGCGGATGTATTACAATCCTGCATGTATCCTGCTATTGCAAGAAGTTTTAAAGAAGCGGGTTTTCAATGGGTCACTCAATTTGCTTATGATCCGATGGCATTGGCCTATGCCAATACGGAATATCAAACGCATTATCTTAATCTAGCTTATACTCCTTCCAAAGCAATAAGTATTTTGATCGCTTCAAAAGTTTTTCATAGACTTCCAAGACTTAAAAGTTATGGAAGTTATCCTGATGATAGTTTGTTTGATGTATTCCGTGTCAGTTATAAAAATGATTTGAGCGAGATGAACAGCGATGAAGAATTTTATTATTCTAATTCCACGGATACAAAACCAAAAGATATTTCTAAACTAAAACATATTGCAGGAGTAGGTAGTTCGCCAATTGTGAATTATGAAGGAACCGGCGCCTATTTTTTAGACAAAATACAAGATGGAGTGTGGCGATTGGAAGTAATGCCCGATGCCATTCATATCCGTGATCCTTTTGAAAGAGCTTCGCCGCAAAAAGAAGTAACAAGAATTGAATGGAAGAATACAGCCTATGAATATTTCATCTTGGAAATATTGGGGAAGGTTTTTCAATTAAAGGATTGAATGATGGAAACGATTATTCAGCTACCGCAAATGAAAATAATTTTATCATTAAGCCGGGTACTTATTTAATTACAAGTGCCAGGGCAAATGGAAAAATATCTCTTCCCCGAAAAACAGGTGAATTGGGCATGGATGAATTTGCAGCCCCGCAATCTTTTTCAAAAGAGCCTTTTGTCACACACATTCCTTACTCAGAAGTTTCTCCGGGAAAATCGTTTACGATCAATGCAAAAATTGTTGGTGTTGATGACAACTGATAAAGTAACAGTACAGGTAACAAAATTGGGCGGTGGTTTCGGTCAATCCAGAATGATTCCAATAAAAAAAGAATCTGCTTATAATTATACAGCAACTGTGCCGGCAGAATTAGTAACGCCGGGTTTGCTGAATTACAGGATCATCATTCAACAAGCAAACAATGATTATTTTGTTTTTCCCGGAGATCATAAAGGCGATCCTTTTGCATGGGATAATTTTATCACTGATGAATGGCAGACTTTTGTGGCGGCAGAGAACAGTAAACTGGAAATATTCAATCCAACCACTGACAGAACTTTTAAGATCTATCCTCAATTTCAAAGAGGCTTCCAAACAAATTATATTACCGGAACAGAACCGGGCCGACTAATTTTAAAATTATCTGCAAATGAACTTGTCCGGTGATCATACTATTGGATTCCAGTATTTTTTTGCAGATAAGATCAAAGGCAGGAAATCAGAAACATTTGATAAGATGCTCATAAGAGCAAGAGCCAGCGAAACTGCTCCGCTAAATGCAAAAATCACATTGGTAAACAAAGATGGTTTTTCTTTTTCCACTATTATTATATTAACAAACAATTTCCAGGATATAGATGTACCCTTAAATAATCTTAAACCCGATTCCGAATTATTATTGCCCCGACCCTATCCCGACTTTCTGCCATTGTGGTTTAAAGCCACGGGAAATCCTTCATTTGATCTAAATGATATTGAGAAAATACAAGTAACAATAGGAACAGATATTCCTGAATCAGACATAGTATCGGATTCAAAAACCTTATAGCCTTGAAGTAGAATCAATATGGTTAGAAAAGAAAAAATAGTTTTTAAAGAATAAAACAAATTGAATCATGAAATTATTTCGGTTTACATTGCTTGGCTGCTTATTAGTCAGTGTTTCGCTTTGCTATGCGCAAGAATCACCACGGAAAAAAATAAATTTCGACGAAGACTGGAAATTTCATTTCGGCAATGCTGCTGATCCATCCAAAAGATTTTAATTACAGCATTGCAACCATTTTTGCTAAGTCTGGAGCTGCATCAAGAACGGCTATTGATCCACGATTCAATGATAGTACATGGAGAACACTGAATGTTCCTCACGATTGGGCAGTTGAATTACCTTTTGTAAATGTTTCAAATTTTGAAGTGGAATCCCACGGGTATAAACCAGTTGGTGGTTTGTTTCCCGAAACAAGCATCGGCTGGTATCGAAAACATTTTACTGTATCAAGTGCCGATTCAGGTTCCCGTTTTCAAATTCAGTTTGATGGAATTTTCCGAAATGCCAATATCTGGCTCAATGGTTTTTTTGTTGGCAATAATATGAGTGGATATATCGGCGCTTCTTATGATGTCACTGATTTTATAAACTTCAATCACGATAATGTTTTAGTGGTAAGGGTTGATGCCACGCAATATGAAGGTTGGTTTTATGAAGGAGCAGGTATTTATCGCCATGTATGGCTGAATGAATATGATAATCTGCATATACCCGATGGAGGTTTGTTTGTATATTCCGATGTATCAGGAAAAAATGCAACAGTGAATATTGAAACTACTGTAGAAAACAAAAATCTTTTCTGGAGCTAATTGTACTGTCTATTCATATATAACAGATCGTGATGGAATGCAATTAGGACAAAGCAAAGAGCAACCACTTGCACTGGCAGTAAATGAAAAAGGAACGATCAAACAAAAAATTACGATAAATAATCCAAGGCTCTGGTCATTGGATGATCCTTATTTGTATCGTGTCATTTCAGTTGTCAAATCTGGGAATAAAATTGTAGATGTTGTCAAAGACCGGTTTGGAATTAAAACTTTAAGATTTGATGGCACTGATGGATTTTTTCTGAATGGAAAACATGTAAAGATCTATGGTGTATGCAATCACCAGGATTTTGAAGGAGTAGGAACTGCATTGCCCGATTACCTTCAATACTATCGTGTCGAACTTTTAAAGAATATGGGAGTGAATGCATATCGCACAAGTCATAATCCTCCTACCCCGGAATTTTTAGATGCTTGTGATAGTCTTGGGCATGTTGGTATTAGATGAGAACCGTTTACTCAACAGCAGCCCCGAATATCATGAACCAATTTGAACGAATGATCTTGCGTGACCGTAATCATGCTTCTGTTTTTCTTTGGTCAATCGGTAATGAAGAAGGATGGATACAAACAAATGATTTCGGTAAAAAGAATAGCTCAGACATTTATCGCAAAACAAAAAGAATTGGATCCCAGCCGCACCTGCACTTATGCAGCAGATGTAGGAAATGCTTTTCGCGGGATCAATGAAGTAATTCCGGTCCGTGGATTTAATTATCGCCAATCAGGAGTTGCAGATTATCATCGTGATCATCCCAATCAACCCTTGTAGGAACAGAAATGGGAAGTACGGTAACGACGAGAGGCGAATATGAAAAAGACAGTATAAGAGGATATGTTCCCGACCAGGATATCACAGCTCCATGGTGGGCAAGCACTGCAGAAACATGGTGGAAATTAGCAGGACCGAATAATTATTGGATGGGTGGGTTTGTATGGACAGGTTTTGATTATCGTGGCGAACCCACTCCTTTCAGTTGGCCGAATATCAATTCACATTTTGGTATCATGGATATGTGCGGCTTTCCAAAAAATATTTATTACTACTATCAAAGCTGGTGGACGGATAAAGATGTGTTGCATATTTCACCACATTGGAATTGGCCGAGATAAAAGAGGACAGCCGATTGATGTTTGGGTGAACAGCAATGCAGATAACGTTGAATTGTTTTTGAATGGAAAAAGTTTGGGTAAAAAAGATATGCCCCGCAATGGCCATTTACAATGGAGTGTGAATTATGAGCCCGGCACATTGGAAGCAGTTGCTTATAAAAATGCCCGCCCGGATGACCCAGTCGGACGGGAAGGAAACTTACTTCAAAAGTGGAAACAACCGGTGTTCCTACGCAAGTGGTGATGACTCCTTATAAAACTACCATGCTTGCTGATGGGCAAGATGTAAGTGTTATAAATATAAGTGTAGTAGATCAACAAGGGCGTGAAGTGCCTGACGCAGATAATATGATCAAATTTGTTCTTACTGGTCCGGGAAAAGTGATTGGAGTTGGTAATGGCGATCCCAGCAGTCATGAACCGGATAAATGTGTAGATGGCGCATGGCAACGGAGTTTATTCAATGGAAAATGCCAGGTGCTTGTTCAATCAACCAAAGAACCGGGCACGATACATTTTGAAGCACAAGCTGCAGGATTATGGGCGGGCACAACAGATATCGTTACTGTTTCTCCCGGAAGCGTTTCCACGATCAGCGTCGATAAAAATATGATCCGATAGCTATCGGATTGACAAGTGAAGCAACCAAACCAAGAGAAGCAACAAAAATGTTGGGCGCTGATATTTCTTTTTTGCCACAATTAGAAGACAGAGGAATGAAATTTTCTGACAATGGTGATCAGAAAGATCCGATTGAAATCATGAAAGATCATGGATTTAATTACATAAGGTTGAGAATATTTAATGATCCTGCAAGAGACAGTGGTTATTCACCAAAGAAAGGTTTCTGCGATTTAGCACATACGATGCAAATGGCAAAGAGAGTAAAAGCTGCGGGCATGAAATTTCTTTTGGATTTTCATTACAGTGATTATTGGGCCGATCCAGGCAAACAATATAAACCTGCAGCGTGGCGCAACCTATCATTTGAAGAATTGAAAAAAGCATTGTATGATTATACCAAAAAAGTGATACAGGCTTTAAAAGATCAGGGCACCACTCCTGATATGGTACAGGTAGGAAATGAGATCAATCATGGATTGGTTTGGCCTGAAGGAAACGTGATGCATGTAGATAGTATGGCACAATTGATTTCTGCAGGCGTTGCAGGTGTGAAAGCTGTTGACCCTTCTATTGTCATCATGTTACATATCGCATTAGGCGGACAGAATGATGAAGCGAAATTTTTTATTAATCAAATGATAGAACGCAAAGTTCATTTTGATGTGATAGGTCTCTCCTACTATCCCCGCTGGCATGGTACATTAGATGATCTGAGAGATAATCTGAACGATCTGATCAGAAGATATAATAAAGATGTGATCGTAGTAGAATATTCTGCCAAAAAAGAAGAAGTAAATAAAATTGTTTTCAGTCTGCCGGATGGAAAAGGGAAAGGCACCTGCATCTGGGAACCCATCAGTACATGGGAATCTATATTTGATAGGGATGGAAAAGCGAATGATTATATGAAAATGTATGATGAGTTCAATAAGGAATACATCAAGGGGAATTGATAAAGATTCATTTAATGAAAAAATATTTTCTTATAACTACTCTTTTGATCCTGGTATTTAGCAACGCAAATACACAAGGTAATCGCCAGCGGTTATTAATGGATCCTAACTGGAAGTTTTCCCAAACAGATACGATAAATGCCGATAAAACATCTTTCAATGATAGTAAATGGAGAACACTGAATCTTCCCCATGACTGGAGTATAGAAAATGAATTTATTCAAACTGCGCCGACAGGTGGAAGCGGCGGTTATTTACCAACAGGCATTGGCTGGTACCGGAAACATTTTGTTCTTCCCAAATCAGTTATAAAAAATAATATCTGGATAGAGTTTGAAGGAGTGTATCAAAATAGTGATGTCTGGATAAACGGTCATCATCTCGGCCATTATCCGAATGGATACATGAGCTTCTGGTATGATCTCACTTCTTATATAAAGTCAGGTGAAAATATTATTGCTGTTCGTGTAGATAATTCTTTACAGCCGAATAGCCGTTGGTATTCCGGTTCAGGAATTTATCGTGATGTATGGCTGAATATAGCTGACCCGGTTCATATAGCTCAATGGGGAACTTATATTACTACACCGATTGCTGATTCGGCATCTGCAGTGATAAATATTAAAACGAAGATTGAAAACAATAATGCTTCTTCAGAAAATTTAGTGTTGAGTTCAATTATATTGGATGAAAATGGCAGCGAGGTTGGACGAACTGAATCATCTTTTACGATTTCCTCAAAAACAAATAATGAACAGGAACAGAATATAACGGTTACAACACCTTCGCTTTGGTCTGTCGAAACACCGACAATGTACAGTCTTCATTCAGTGATCATTGACAAAGGAAAAATTATTGATGAAGTCATTTCACCATTCGGAATAAGAAGTATTAGGTATGATGTTGATAAAGGTTTTTTTCTTAATGGAAAACATATAAAACTAAATGGAGTTTGTTTACATCATGATGCAGGAAGTGTGGGAGCAGCAGTTCCTGAAGCAATGTGGGTGCGAAGACTTAAGATCTTAAAAGAAATGGGCTGTAATGCTATTCGCACATCACACAATCCACCGGCGCCTGAATTCCTGGATTTATGTGATCAAATGGGTTTCCTTGTAATGGATGAAGCATTTGACGTATGGGAATCGGGCAAAGTAAAAAATGATTATCATTTATATTTTGATGATTGGTGGCAAAAAGATGTAACGGGACAGATCCGTCGTGACAGGAATCATCCTAGCGTTATTATGTGGAGTGCAGGTAATGAAATTCCCGATCAGAAAAGTGACAGGGGTGTTGAGTTATTGAAAAATTTGATCTCTGTCTATCATAAAGAAGATCCGACACGGCCGGTAACAACTGCCAATGATGATATTGCTGCAGACAACGGATCTACGAAACTTGCTTTCATTGAAGCCGAAGATATTGTCGGATATAATTATGTAGATCGCTGGCATGAACGCCGTGAATCATTTTACAGCATTGACCGGCACGATCATCCGGATTGGAAGATGACTGGAACAGAAAGTGTTTCTATCGGAGGCGTTCGTGGCAATTATTATGGCGGAAATTTTTTCAGAGTGGATTCATCTGTGATAAGTCCTGCATACATGGAAAGTGTGATCCGTGCTGAACAACTCTGGAAATTTGTTTCCATTCATGATTATGTCATTGGCGATTTCATGTGGACAGGTATTGATTATCTTGGTGAAGCAAGATGGCCGAGCAAGAATTCAAGCTCCGGTGTGATTGATCTTTGCGATTTTCCTAAAGACGGATTTTATTTTTATCAAAGCCAGTGGACAGAAAAACCCATGATCCATCTTTTCCCTCATTGGAATTGGAAAGGAAAAGAAGGAAAAGTGATACAGGTGATGGCTTATACGAATTGCGATAGTGTAGAATTATTTTTAAATGGAAAATCTTTTGGTATAAAAGCACTTCAGTTTCCAAGACCAGGTAACAGCGGTGCATGGAATCGTTACGATGTTCCGCCAGTCAATACGACTACAGGTGATCTTCATTTAATGTGGGATGTTCCTTACGAACCTGGAATATTAAAAGCAGTGGGAAGAAAAGGAGGCAAAATAGTTGTGGAAGAAGAAATAAAAACAACTGGCGCTCCCGCTGCTATTCGTTTATCAGTTGACAGAGATACGATTTCTGCAGATCAGAGAGATGTGGCGCATGTAAAAATAGAAGTGGTTGATGAAAATGGTTATGTCGTTCCTGATGCGGATAATTTGATCCAATTAAAAATTGAAGGTTCCGGTAATTTGATCGGATTTGGTAATGGCAATCCTACAGATCACACATCCATGAAAAGCAATGAACGGAAAACATTCAATGGTTTGGCGCTGGCTGTTATTCAATCAAACAGCACGCAAGGTAAGATCAATATAACCGCAAGCTCGCCCTTCATAAAAAGATCTGTAATAGAAATTACTACTAAAAAAATAAACACCCCAATTGCAACAGTTGAAAGTCTAAAGAAATAGCTTTATATGAAAATGCTTGCAAAAACAATATATGGTTATTTCCTTCTAATTGCTGTAGCGGCATCAGCGCAGCAAAAAGAAATTCTTTTGTGGCCAAATGGAGCGCCGGGTTCAGAAGGAAAAACAGGCAAAGAAAAAGTGAGGATCATCGGGGGAGAACAGATAATATCCAATATACATCATCCATCCATCACACCTTATTTACCCACGAAAGAAAAAGCAACTGGTGCTGCGGTTATTATTGCTCCGGGCGGTGGCCACAAAGAACTTTGGATCACTCATGAAGGTTATAACGAAGCAAAATGGTTAAGTGAACGTGGCATTGCTGCATTTGTTTTGAAATATCGCCTGGCAAAAGACACTTTGTCAACTTACACAGTTGATAAAGATGAATTAGCCGATATTCAAAGAGCGATCCGTTTGGTTCGTAGCCGTGCAAAAGAATGGAATATTGATACTGCAAGAATTGGTGTGATGGGTTTTTCAGCTGGCGGTGAATTAGCTGCTTTGTCTGCAATGCGGTTTGATTATGGAAATCCCAATGCGGCTGATGTGATAGACCATGAAAGTTCCAGGCCGGCTTTCCAGGCACTGATCTATCCCGGGAATTCATCAAGATTTGAAGTGGTAGAAAATTCCCCGCCGGTATTTCTTCTCGCAGGATATAAAGACAGGCCGGATATCTCAGAAGGGATAACAAAAGTTTATCTCAAGTATAAAGCAGCAGGTGTTCCGGCAGAGCTTTATATTTATGCATCCGCAGGACACGGATTTGGAATGCGGAACACAAACCAGGGCGCAATAGCCGGATGGCCGGAACGATTTAAAGAATGGTTAGTTGAAATTGGCATTTTAAAAAACTAAAATAGAGAATATGAATCTTCATTCGATTGACTATGCCATAATCTCTCTTTATTTTCTCTTTGTTGTAGGGGTTGGATTTTTACTGAAAAAGAAAATAAAGACAGGTAATGATTTTTTGATGAGCAACCGGAGCATTCCTCTCTGGATCACCAGCCTTGCATTCATTTCAGCTAATCTTGGTGCACAGGAAGT
The DNA here is from genome assembly GCA_963745445.1 of uncultured Bacteroidota bacterium. Lineage (GTDB taxonomy): Bacteria > Bacteroidota > Bacteroidia > Chitinophagales > Chitinophagaceae > UTBCD1. The sequence goes on along the minus strand of CAVUXD010000003.1, from coordinate 1,755,312 downwards.
TTTAGGAATGGCTGCCAGCGGTTCCAAGTATGGGTTCTACACAGCACATTATTATTGGCTTGGTGCAGTTATTGCGATGGTTTTTCTCGGCGTTTTTATGATGCCTTTCTATTATGGGAGTAAGGCACGAAGCGTACCTGAATTTCTCAAACTACGCTATGACGAAAAAACAAGAACATTTAATGCATTGAGTTTTGCAGTAATGACTGTTTTTTCATCAGGTATTTCTTTATATGCATTAGCGATGCTGATGCAAACTATATTAGGATGGGATTTCAATGTTTCTATATGGCTTGCAGCCGGTATTGTTTTAATTTATATTTTCCTCGGTGGGCTTACCAGCGCAGTGTATAATGAAGTACTGCAATTCTTTTTAATAGTTTTAGGAATAGCCCCGTTAGTTTTTATTGGTTTGCACAAAGCAGGAGGTTGGGAAGGGATCATGCACAATGTAGATAATGTCAAATTGCATTTATGGAAAGGAATGGACAGCGCAGCGCATAATCCAATGGGTGTCGATGGACTCAGCCTTGTATTTGGTTTAGGCTTTGTACTTGCATTCGGATATTGGTGCACTGACTTTTTAGTAGTGCAAAGGGCAATGATCTCCCGGAATCTCAATTCAGCACAACGAACACCGATCATTGCTGCGTTTCCAAAAATATTCATGCCGCTTATTGTTATACTGCCCGGTATCATCATACTTGCTTTACAAAAACAATTCACAGGTTATGATCTGCCAAATAATGCTAATGGGCAGGTAGATTATAATATGACGCTTCCCATCTTACTTTCAAAATTATATCCAAGTGGTATTTTAGGAGTTGGCATTACGGCTTTGATCGCTTCATTTATGTCCGGCATGGCTGGCAATGTGACTGCTTTCAATACAGTCTGGACATTTGATATTTATCAATCACACATCAATAAAAATGCTTCGGAAAAACATTATTTCTATATTGGAAAAGCCACAACCGTTGCCGGAATTCTAATTTCAATAGCAACTGCTTACCTCGCAAGAGGTTTCAACAGCATTATGGATCTGTTGCAATTAGTTTTCAGTTTTGTGAATGCTCCATTGTTTGCTACTTTCTTTTTGGGAATGTTTTGGAAAAGAACAACAGGCCATGGAGCATTTTGGGGTTTGTTGTCAGGCACAACAGCTGCTGCGTTGACGCATGGATTAACTGTAGCTGAGGGCAAAGGAGGATGGATCGCAAATCTTCATACTTTTTATTCAGGGACAAGCCAGGCTTTTAATATTGCATGGATCGCATTCAGCGTTTGCTTCATCGTAACTGTTTTGATCAGTTTGATGACAAAGCCAAAGCCTGATGAACAATTGGTGGGGCTGGTTTACAGTCTTACTCCAAAGCAAAAAGACAAAAACAAAGTCTGGTATAAAAATCCATTATGGCTTGGGATAATTGTTTTATTGATCACTCTGATATTTAATATTATTTTCTTTTAAACTCATTTATATGAATAAATTATTTGACCTGCGGTTTGTGATTGGTTGCTTCTTCCTGATTGTTGGAATACTATTATTAGTATATGGCTTTGTAAATTCGTCCAATGTTCAATCCGTGAATCGCTGGTGCGGTGGAATTTTTTCAATCTTCGGAGTAATTATGTTGTTTCTATCTTCCCGCAATAACATTTCCGATGAAACAACGAAGTGATTCCAAATTATTCCGACTATTTCCGCATCTTATTGAGTAAATTACAGCCGTCATATTGTTTTCAGTAAACTTTTTTATTTTTATTCTAAACAGAAAGGATGGAAGAAATAAATATTTTATTGATTGAAGACGAGAAAAAAATTGCTGACGCTTTAAGATCAGGATTAAAGGAGATTGGCTATAAAACAGATGCAGCGTACGATGGAGAAATGGGATACCGGATGTTCAAAAACAAGGAATATGATCTTGTAATACTCGATATCAATCTTCCGGGAATAAACGGGTATGAGTTATGCAAAAAGATAAGGAACTCCAATGAAAAAGTTTTGGTTATGATGCTGACCGCCATGAGTTCTATGGAAGATAAGCTGGAAGGCTTCAATACCGGCGCCGATGATTACCTGGTGAAGCCGTTTGAGTTTAAAGAATTACTGGCAAGAATACGGGCATTACTCAAAAGAAAATCTTTTTCGATGCCGGCAGGAAATAAATTATCACTTGCCGACCTGGAAATGAACCTGGATTCCAAAGAAGTATTCCGCTCCGGTCAGCCGATAAAATTAACGGCTAAAGAATTTCAGTTACTGGAATATTTTCTTCGCAATCGAAACCGGGTTTTGTCAAGAGTTGATATTGCTTTGCAGGTATGGGAACTTGATTTTGACAGTAAGACCAATGTGATCGATGTATATGTAAATTACCTGCGCAACAAGATCGATAAGAAGTTTCCGGTAAAACTTCTGCATACTATCGTCGGCATGGGATACGTCATGAAAGAAGAATACTGATGTCCATTCGCTTAAAAATAGCGCTGTTGTTTACCTTCCTGGTGAGTGGCCTGCTTATCATTTCTTTCTGGACTGTAAATACCTGGTTGGTCAGTAAAAATAAATTTCAGTTTCAGCAGCGGCTGAAAAACCGGACCATTTCCACAGCAAGATTATGGAGCATTTCAGATACACTAATCCAAAATGTTATGAACAATCTTGATTCAGGTTCAGTAGCTTCTCTGGAAAATAAATTCGTTGCTATTTATGATGACAGCAATAAAATTCATTATCAGTATGCCGATAATTCCTCAGATGAAGAAACTCCTGCTTCTTCTTACTTCAAAAAAGCAAAAGAAAAAGGCGAAGTTTTTTTCACTACAGGCAAGAGAGATGCCTACATGCTGAAGTATACCGACGAAAATCATAACTTTTACATTTTAACGATCGCTTTTGATGAATACCGGGAAAATGTCGGCAATAACCTTAAAAAAATTTTATGGATCATAGCAATAGCCGGTTTCTTCTTTTCCTTTCTATCCGGCTGGTTTTTCTCCGGTATCATACTTCAACCAATCAAGAGAATAGTAAAGGAAGTAAACCAGTTTACTTCTACCAATCTTTCCAGCAGGATCAGCGCCGGCAATACCAGGGATGAAATAAATGCATTAGCTGAAACTTTCAATGAGTTGCTGGAACGCCTTGAAGAATCATTCCTGATTCAAAGAAGATTTATTTCAAATGCATCGCATGAATTATCCACGCCTCTTACTTCTATGAGTAGCCAGTTGGAAGTTGGCTTACAACAAAAAAGAAGTGTAGAAGAATATGAAAAAATATTGAAATCCGTGTCCGATGAAGTACATGTGATGCAGGAATTAACAAAAAGCCTCCTCGAGATTGCACGCACCGGCAGTGAAGGTACTATTGAACTGACAGATGTCAGGATTGATGAAGTACTGATGAAATCAGTAGCTAATGTAAAAAAGGCATACCCGGACTATAACATAGAAGTTCGTTTTGCTGATCTTCCGGAAGAAGAAAACGAATGTATTGTCCATGGAAATACTGATCTTCTTTATACTGCTTTTAAGAATATCGTTGAGAATGGCTGTAAATATTCAGAGGACAAAAAAATAAATATTGACCTGAACTTTATCAATAAAAAGATCATACTCGATTTTGTGAATAAAGGAGATGTGATAGCCGAAGAAGAGATTGAAAAGATATTTCAACCTTTCTTTCGGGGCAATAGTGCCGTAGGAAAGCCTGGATTCGGGCTCGGCTTACCATTGACAAAACGTATTATACAACTACATAATGGAATATTAAATGCCAGCAGCGATCCTTTGCAAGGCACCCGCTTCCATATTGAGCTTCTTTCAAAGGCAGTTTCATAATTCTAATTGTTTTCTAATCTGACTTTAGTACCATCTTAATGACTACGTTCTATATTGCAACGCAGGTATATACAACATGTATAAACTCTTTAATAATATATTGATTCCTGTTAATCTATCTTCATCATCTGAGAGATTGGTAGAAAAAGGAGTCGAATTTGCAAACACATACAATTGCAATATTCACCTTCTCTACTTAATCTCTTCACAAGTCAAGGATCACTTACCCAAAAAAATGCTGAAGTTTTTCCCTTTTGCTCAACACGATACAGGCAAAAAAGCAGAGTACAAACTGAATGCTTTGTCCAAAAATTTCCAGAATCAACTCAAGGAAGGCTTAAAAATATTCACTCATATTGAAAGAGGTCATAAAAATGAAATAGCTATCGACTATGTTATACGAAATAAGATCGATTTGGTATTAGGGGCGGTTTATGCAAGAAACCTTAAAAGGAATAAATCGAGTCTTGATGTGAACCGCATTGCCGGCAAAACAGCTGCAGCGGTGATTACAGTTCCGGAAGACCGTCGAATCAGCCGTTTGTATTCCATCGTTATCCCGATCACTGATTTCATTCCATTAAAGAAACTCATGTACGGGATATACCTGGCCCGGTATTATAAAACAACTATTCATTTGCTCGGAATCACTCACGAACAGGACCTTGAGTATACCCAAAGAGTTCAGAAATACCTGCATCGTTCCTACCAGCTTATTCGTGATAACTGCGACGTACCGATCGAATTGATGGTACGGGACGGGTCTAATGTAGCGGAAGTAGTGAAAGAATATACTTCAAGCAACAATACAGATCTCGTCATTGTAAACCCCGGAGGACAAAGTCGCTTAAAAAGCCATACCCTTGGCTGGTTTGCAGGTATTCTGCAAAAAAAAATTCATCCACCCGTGCTTACTATTGGCGCTTCATAAATTTCATTTATTAAAACTATGAGACGTATTTTTCTTATCATTTGTTCATTGCCATTTCTGCAGTTCACAGGCCTGACGCAAACATTGGATCAGGCAAAGCAATTTATTTATTACGAAAAATGGAACTCTGCAGAAGACGCATTGAAAAAAATTCTTACTTCACAACCCGACCAGCCGGATGTTTATTATTACCTCGGTGAACTTTACATGAATGAAAATAAAGACCGGGAAGCCGAAGCAATTCTTCAAAAAGCAAAAGAACTCGAAGAAAAAAACAGTTTTTCATCAAAAGATCATCCTCTGGTCTCAGTAGCATGGGCTCATTGGTTGTTGAACCAGGGAAAAAAAGAAGACGCTGATAAAGAATTAAACGATCTTTTAATTGCCACCAAATATAAAAATGTTGATCTGTTAACAGCAGCAGCAAAAGTATATATCTCCAGCCCCAATGGCGATCCCGGCAAAGCCATTGATCTTTTGGAAAAAGCAGAAAAAAGAAATAAGAAGAACGCAACCGTTTATTTGCTACTTGGGGATGCTTACAGGAAGCAGCTTGATGCATCAAGTGCTTTCAAATTATACAACCAGGCCCTGGAATTTGATCCTTCACTTGCAGAAGCACATCATAAACTCGGAGAAATTTTCAAAAGCCAGGATAATGCTGAGCTATACGTTCCGCAATTCACAGATGCTGTAAAAGCAGATAAAGAATATGTGCCTTCGTTGCTGGAACTGTATAATTATTATTTCTACTCCGGAAATTTTGACCAGGCAAAGCAATATATGGAGCAATATATGGCTACTGCTGATCCATCCATCCAAACAGATTATATGAAGGCTGATCTATTATATGTTACTAAAAAATACCCGGAAGCTATTCAAACTGCACAAAAGATCATTCAGGATCAGGGCGATTCTGCAAAGCCCAGGTTATACAAAATGATAGCCTATTGTTATAATGAACAAAGAGATTCAGTAAAAGCGCTGGAGGCAATCAACACCTATTTTTCAAAAGAAGATGAGAAAAATTATGTGATGAAGGACTATGATCTGAAAGCCGCCCTGCTTGAAAAAAATAATCAGAAAAGTGATGCTGTTACGTGGTATAAAAAAGCTTTGGCGGTTGCGCAAAAAGATGATGAGAAAGAACAATACATGAGAAAGATCGCAACACTTTGCAAAGCGACAAAAAACTATCTCGAAGAATCTGATTGGAGAGAGAAAATTTACATGCAAACTAAATCTCCCAATAATGTTGATCTCTTCAACTGGGGGCTTTCTCTGTATTTCGCAGGAAATTTCCAGCATGCAGACTCAGTATTCGGAATTTATGCAACAAAATACCCAACACAACTATTTGGTTATATGTGGCGGGCCCGCTGCAATGTAGCTATCGATACTTCAATGGAACTGGGACTTGCTATTCCTCATTATGAGAAGCTCATTGAATTGGCAGAAGCGGATAAACAAGCAAATAAGAGTGTATTAATCGGAGCATATAGTTATTTGGGAGGTTATGAAGCGAACATTAAAAAGGATTACGACAAATCATTAGAGTGGTTCAATAAAATTCTGGAAATCGATGAGGGTAATGCTGATGCATTACGTTATACTGAAACACTCAGGAAATGGATTGATCAGCAAAAGGATGGCACTAAAACCGGTTCTAACTAATCAGTCATTTATAAAAATTATTTTATACCAAAAAACAAGGGGTTTAAATTTTTCTCATAGTTTAAGTGATAAGAAAGAGAAGGGTGCCCTTTTGGGCGCCCTTCGGATTTTACAATATGCCAACTATTATTATAAAATTTTTAAAATCATTTAAATTAAGTGGTTGTAATTTCGATGAGATTTGAACGGAAGAAAAGGAAGTACGTATGCTGGATATTGAAAATTACCGGGAAATAGTACAAACAATAAAGAAATCTGAAAAAAGGCTACTCTTTTTTGATTACGACGGGACCCTTATGCCTTTCAAAAAACTACCCTCTCTTTCTGTACCGAATGAGGATCTTATCAGGATATTGTCTCTTCTGACGTCCGACAAAAAAAATAATGTTGTAATCATCAGCGGGAGAGATAGCGATACATTAGGTAAATGGCTTGGAAATTTAAACCTTATCGTTGTAGCAGAACATGGTGCACTAATAAAATACCCGGGGCAGAAATGGAAAACTTTTGCCAACGAAGATGATGCCTGGAAAAAAAATATCATTCCGGCTATGGAGGGTTTCACCCGAAAATGCCGGGGGTCATTTATTGAAGAAAAAAAATTTTCACTGGCATGGCATTACCGGAATGCGCCTGAAAAAAAAGGAATTGATTGCTCCAGGGAATTGATCCGTACCCTTTCTGATATTATCATGAATACTTCTTTACAGATATTAGATGGGAATAAAATAATTGAAGTACGCTTCACCGATATCAATAAAGGAGTAATGGCAAAGAAAATTGTTGAAGAAATTTCTCCCGATTTTATAATGGCAATAGGTGACGATCGTACCGATGAAGATATGTTCAAAGCTTTGGGCACGAAAAGTGTAACTATAAAAATCGGGCCCGGACCTACTGATGCGTCTTATACATTACCTATGCAGGAAAACGTAACTGGCTTTTTAAAAAATATTTTTCTCAACACTACAAATTAGTCCTTAATGATTCACAAATATGATCTTGGCATTATCGGCAATTGTTCTTACCTCGCTTATATAGATACACAAGCGGATGTAAAATGGATGTGTTTGCCGGGGTTCGATAGTAGTTTTCTGTTTGGTGGCCTACTTGATAAAGATAAAGGAGGTTGTTTTAAGATCAGTCCTGAAGGAGAATATCAAAGTAAACAATATTATTTACCAAACACCAATATACTATGTACAGAATTTGAATCAGGCCAGGGTCGCTTTTTAGTTACCGACCTGGCGCCACGTTTTTTGCAGTATGAAAGATATTTTCGTCCCTTGATGCTTGTAAGAAAAGTTGAATGGCTGAGTGGCACACCACATATAAAAGTTGAATGCGAGCCTCGTGGTGATTATGGTAATATCATCCCCGAACAAGTTATAGCAAGCAATCACATCCGGTATATGAATCTCGGATCGCAGGTTCGTCTAACCACAGATATTCCCCTCGCCTATATTTCCGAAAAGAAAAGTTTTACACTAAATAAAAATTATTATCTCGTATTGACCTACGGGGAACCGCTGGAATCGCCGCTTACAGATACAGCAGAACGGTTTTTGTTTCTGACTCAGAATTATTGGCAGAAATGGATCAAAAGCAGTTACCTGCCAGATATATTTCAGGAACAGGTGGTGCGTTCAGCATTAGCATTAAAACTGCACCAGTATGAAGATACGGGCGGTTTCATTGCAGCCGGCACAACCAGTCTTCCCGAATTTCCCGGAAGCGGAAGGAATTGGGACTATCGCTTTTGCTGGTTGCGGGATTCTTATTATACGCTACAGGCATTTAATATGATCGGCCACTTTGAAGAGCTCGAAAAATATTTTGAATTTATTCAGAATATTCTCAACTACGATCCCGGTAATATTCAACCTCTTTATTCTATCACTGGTAAAAAAAATCTTGAAGAGAAGATACTTCCGCTCAATGGCTATCTGAACAATCCGCCGGTCCGGGTTGGAAATGCAGCCTACCTGCAATCACAGAATGATGTGTACGGACAAGTGCTGCTCACCGTGCTTCCTCTTATCTTTGATCAGCGGCTGGTCATTTACAATAAACCGTATGTAGATTATAAATCCATCGTGAATCGCCTGCTCCGGCAAATAGAAAATACGCTACAGCAACCTGATGCAGGTGTATGGGAATTTAGAAATACTTTGCAACAAAATTGTTATACACTTTTATTTCATTGGGCAGGCGCACATGCCGCACGGAAATATGCTGTGACAGTCCAGGAAAAACCCATGATCGAAAAGGCGGAATCCATTATTGAAAAAGCCGCTGCTCTGCTGGAACAATGTTATGATCCCAGGGAAAGAGCATATATGCAGGCAATCGGTTCCCCGAATATGGATGCAAGCACTCTGAAATTATTGACTATGCAATACCTCAGGCCGGATAATGAAAGATCGAAGCAACACCTGGAAGCCATAGAAAAAAAATTAAAATCATCCAATGGTTTAATCTATCGTTACCGGCATACGGATGATTTTGGTAAATCGGAATCCACTTTCCTTGTCTGCTCTTTCTGGTATGCAGAGGCTTTAGCATACGTTGAAAGATTGGAAGATTCAATTCATGCAGTAGAAAATATATTACAGTATAGCAATCATCTTGGTCTTTTGAGTGAAGACGTGAGTGAAGATGGATCACAATGGGGAAATTTTCCACAAACATATAGCCATGTGGGAATGATCAATACTGCCTTTAGAATTTCGAGGAAACTGAACAAACCACATTATTTTATTTGATAAAAGATGAGTAACCACGATATTTTAATATTATCTATTTATATAGCTAGTTCAATTCTGATCGGCTTGATAGCGAGAAAATGGATAGTTCCTTTTTTAATGAATACTGCAAAACGTACCCGTTGGAAATCCGACGATATTATTATTGCCAGCATTAAACCCTGGGTGATATTCTGGTTCTTGTTAGCCGGGGTCTTTCTTGGAATTCCTGCGGCCCATGTGCCGGATAACTATAAAAATATTGCAGAGAAAGCTATCATCGCCTGTATCATCTTTTCTGTCACTTGGGTCATTGCAAGGATCATTTCACAGATCATCACGCATAAAACCAGTTCAGGCGGAACCATTCTTCCCTCAACTTCTATTATAAGCAACATCGTCCGGATCATTGTTTATGCAATTGGTTTTTTGTTTTTGCTGCAATCGATGGGGATTTCAATTACTCCTTTGCTCACGGCACTAGGAGTTGGCGGATTGGCCGTCGCTTTGGCTCTGCAAGAAACCCTTACTAATCTTTTTTCAGGCATCCAGATCATTGCCTCCGGCAAAATAAAACCGAATGATTATATTCAACTCGACTCAGGAGAAGAAGGATATGTTCAGGATATTTCCTGGAGAAGTACCACGGTCAAGGCTTTACCCAATCATATAATTATAGTTCCTAATAGCAAAATGGCTGGAGTTATTGTTCGCAATTTCTCTTTACCTGAAAATGAAATTGCAGTTTTAATTAATATAGGCGTAAGTTATTCCAGCGATCTGGAAAAAGTAGAAAAAGTTACTATAGATGTTGCTACAGAAGTACTAAAAGATGTGCAGGGAGGAGTACCGGAATTCAGCCCTTTTATAAGATATAATAACTTTGGCGACAGCAGTATTGATTTTACTGTTATTTTGCGGGCTAAGGAATTTACAGATCAATACCTGATCAAGCATGAATTTGTTAAGCGTCTTCACAAAAGATATCAACAGGAAAATATAGAAATTCCATTCCCGATTCGTACAGTGTATTTGAAAAAAGATGAAGAATAAAATGAAAGCTTCAAAAAAATATGAATATAATCAGAACAATACGTGACAGAATTAAGAATTCGTTTGACAATATCCGTAATGAAAGACTTAAGAATAATTTACTGCAGGCAATTCCTTTTTGGGTAGCCTCTTTGTTCACCGGACTAATAGCAGTTCTTTATACGAAGCTTTTTATTTATGCTGAAAACGGTACTTCTTACATCTTAAGGCATTTTGCCTGGTTGCTTTTTATTGTTTCACCGGTGTGTTTTATCATAGCATGGTGGGTGGTGGTCCGGTTTGCCAAATATTCAAGAGGTAGCGGCATCCCGCAGGTAATGGCTTCCATTGAACTGGCAACTCCCAAAAGTGATGAAAAAGTCAATAAATTTTTAAGTCTCCGGATCATCATTGTAAAAATGTTTTCCAGTCTTGTATTAGCAATTGGCGGTGGTGTTATTGGAAGAGAAGGCCCCACGATTCAAATTGCAGGATCTGTTTTCAGAAAAGTCAATCAATGGCTGCCGAAATGGTGGCCCAAGATCTCGAAACGAAATATGATCATGACCGGCGCTGCGGCAGGATTAGCTGCTGCATTTAATACACCGCTGGGAGGAATTGTTTTTGCAGTCGAAGAATTAACCAAAACACATATCAGTTATTTCAAGACTGCACTTTTCACTGCTATTATTATTGCTGGTTTAACCGCACAGGCATTACTGGGTCCTTATTTATACCTTGGTTATCCCACTATAAAAAGTCTATCTTCTTACATCTTTTTCGGCGTAGTTATAGTAGCAGCTATCTCTGGATTGTTAGGAAGTTTGATGTCCAAAATAATGCTGGGCCTTTTGAGATGGAAATCGAAGTTTAAATTCCGCTATCACCACGTTATATATGTTGCTGTTTGTGCATTGATCATTGCATCTGTAGCTTATTTTCTTGATGAAAGAGTTTTGGGATCCGGAAAAGACCTGATGGCTCATACTTTATTTACTTCAGATAAATATTCTTCCTGGTATGTACCGGGCCTCAGAATTGCAGGACCTATTTTATCTTTTACAACCGGTGCAGCAGGCGGAGTATTTGCTCCTTCATTAAGCGCAGGCGCCGCTATTGGCTCTACATTTTCCGGCTGGATGCACCTGACAGAATCAAATTCCAATTTACTCATCCTCGCCGGAATGGTGGGATTTTTGACAGGCGTGACAAGAACTCCTTTCACATCTGCTATTCTTGTACTTGAAATGACCGACCGTCACAATGTGATCTTTCATCTGATGCTGGCTGGAATGATAGCCTCAATCTTTTCTTATATAGTGGACAGGCACTCTTTTTACGACCACCTGAAGTATCAATACCTGCACGATGTAGGTCATGAAAGTGAAATAAAAGCTGAAGTGGCAGAAGAGACATAATTTTTATCAGATTTTGCTATCTTGTACATCTGCTATAAGATTTTCCCATGCATATCAGTCTTTTCTTTGTAATCACTCTACTGATAGTCATCACCTCTGTATTTGGGTATATCAACGTCCGGTTTTTGAAGTTACCCGATACTATTGGTCTCATGATGATGTCTGTTATATTCTCGTTTCTGTTGATCATGACAGGCCTGGTATATCCGGATGTCACTGATCTGGCTACAAAACTTCTGAATAAAATAGATTTTCGGAAAGCTCTATTGGATGTTATGCTGAGTTTTTTACTCTTTGCCGGGGCTTTACATACAGATCTTTCACTACTCAGAAAACATCGTCGTTCAATCGGAATATTTGCTATAATAGGTGTGCTGATTTCTACAGCATTAGTGGGAAGTTTATTGTACTTCTTACTTAAGTTCGTCGGTGACCCTGTCAACTATATTCAATGCCTTTTATTTGGCGCCCTTATTTCCCCAACTGATCCTATTGCGGTCCTGGGCATTCTTACAAAAGCCAAGGTTCCCCGTGAAGTAGAAATCAATATTGTGGGAGAATCACTTTTCAATGATGGGGTTGGTGTAGTAATTTTTTTATCTCTTGTTGAAATAAGTAATATCGGTTTTGCAAATATCTCTTTCTCGGATATAGGGTTGCTCCTTGGAAGAGAAATAGTAGGTGGAATTTTATTTGGATTACTTCTCGGATATGTATCCTACCGCCTGCTGAAATCCATTGATCATTACCAGACTGAAATTATGATCACCCTGGCAATGGTGATGGGTGGATATTATGCTGCACAGATCATGCATATCTCAGGACCATTGGCTATGGTAGTGGCCGGACTATTCACCGGCAGCCGCTCGAAAGCCCATGCAATGAGTGATACCACAGAAATGTATATCGACAAGTTTTGGGAATTGATAGATATACTAATGAACGGTTTGTTATTTGTTCTTGTCGGCCTGGAAATTATTGCACTTAGTTTCAATTGGGACTTTTTGCTTGAAGGACTTATGGCCATTCCGATTGCTTTACTCAGCAGGTATATTGCACTCAGTTTGCCGTATATGATCTCCCGCAAACTTATTAATGTACCTAAAAAAGCAGTTGGATTGATGACATGGGGCGGATTACGGGGAGGTCTTTCCATCGCCATGGCTCTATCACTTAACGAACAGATCCATAAAGACCGCTTTGTTTTTATTACTTATGTTGTAGTCCTGTTTTCAATCCTCGTACAGGGGCTTACTGTCTCAAGACTCGCCACGAAGGTCTACCCTCCACAAAAAACTTCTGAACAAGAACACTGAATCAATTATGTGCAATAAAAAGAGGCAGTTTATGTTCCCTTATCGCATCTGTTACAAAACTTTTCCGGAATGATCTCGATAAAGCCGAACGGCTGAATGCTCCGCTTACCAGGATAGAATTTTTATTTTCAAGTAAAAAAGAAGTAAAATATTTTTTTGGATTAGCTTTCAGCCTTATCAGTGTCAGGTCTTTAAAATGTCTTGCGACCAATTCTTCGATACTCACTTCTTCAGGAAGCTTTTCTTCGCCCTTTTCATTTACATAAACAAGAATGGTTTTGTTGTCACACAATTCAGAAAACAGGTATGCAAATTGTTTGATCGCAAATACCGAGACTTCCGATCCATCATAAGTAAGAATATTGCTTTGAGGGAATTCAAATTTCTCAGGCACCACAATTACCGGGCATTCCACTCCGTGAATGGCATCCTTTAAATAATCGTTCGGCTCAACTGTTCCAAGGTTTTCATAAAAAGTTTCACCTCCTAATAACAATAAGTCTGCAAAGCGGCTTTCTTTTCGCAATTCGGGCAAAGCAAAATCATAAAAATCTTTGTGCACCCTGAACTCAATGTTATTTTTAAGACAAAACGATTCAAAACGTTGTATATTTTTCTTCACTGCCTCTGAGTCTTCACCTTCCACTAGAGGAATAAACATAGGTCCGGTCATACCGCCCCCGGAATAGCTCCATAAATTCGCATAATCTACCTGGGGTAAAAATGCACCTACCAGCAGGATTTTGTTTTGTTCATTTAGTTTCCTGGCAAATTCGCAGGCTCCTTCGGAAAAATGGCTTCCGTCAAAAGCAAGTAGAATCTTTTTCATAAATATAATTTTACTTAACTAAGATATTTCTAAACAGGGTTCTGACGAATGACGGCAGACAGCATAATCTATGACCATCATCAAAAAGAATAAAGATTGATTTAAGATATACAACTCTTTGATGTTTAACAATCTCCAAATAAGAACCCGGTTATGAACTAATTAAATGTCAAAAATCATAAAGCCTCATGACTAAAATCGCATGAAATGGAAAAACATTTATGCAAGTTTGAATATGTAAATACTATTTTTCCGGTATATGCAAAATGTTACTGCATATAAATCGCAGCACAGCCCCAAAAATCATTTGGTGCAAGCAATTTTTAAAGATGCTTCTACAGGAATTATCGTGGTTGATAAAAAAGGATGCATTCAACTCATTAATCCGTTTGCGCTTCACCTTTTTGGCTATGCTGAAAAAGAATTAAGCGGCGAAAAAATTGAGGTTTTGGTTTCTCCATCGCTTCAAAAAAAACATGTTGCACTCAGAGAGAAATATCTCCAGAATCCCGAAAACAAGATATTGGGTAACACAAAAAACGATCTTTACGCCGTCAGAAAAGATGGAACCCGGTTCCCGGTAGAGATAAGCCTGGGACATTACAAAGACCGGGATGAGATATACGTCATTGCATATGTCAGTGACATTACATTGCGAAAAAAAGAAGAAGAAGAAATAAAACAACTGAATGAAAGATTGGAAGAAAAAGTTGAAGAAAGAACACATGAACTCCGGGAAATACTTAAAAAGCTGGAAACTTCAAGTGACGAGCTGCAACGTTCACTGGATAAAGAAAAAAACCTTAATGAGTTAAAATCCCGGTTTGTTACCATGGCTTCTCATGAATTCAGAACTCCTTTGAGCACTGTTTTGTCCTCAGCCTATTTACTGGAGAAATACTGCAACACCGAAGATCAGCCCCAGAGAAAAAAACATATTGAGCGGATCATCTCCTCGGTAAATATGCTGACGGATATCCTGAATGATTTTCTGTCTGTCGGCAAAATTGAAGAAGGCAAAATCACTGTTAAACCAATTTCTTTCGATATATATCATTATATCGACAACATTATTGGCGAAATGAAGAATATGCAGAAGAGTGGCCAGTATATTTCTTATGAGCATGTTGGCGAAAAAACAGTACAACTTGATCCTGCTATTTTGAAGCATATTGTCATGAACCTTTTGTCCAATGCGATTAAATTCTCCAATGAGGGTTCGCTTATAGAAATCAGGTCCAAACAAACAGAAAAGCATCTCACCTTATCTGTAAAAGATTATGGAATCGGTATTCCAAAAGAAGATCTTGAGCATTTGTTTGAAAGATTCCATCGTGGCGCTAATGCAATAAATATCCAGGGAACAGGATTAGGGCTACATATTGTATCAAAATATACCGAATTGCTGAATGGAAATATCACCTGCAAAAGCGAATTAGAAAAAGGAACTGAATTTACTTTAAGGTTTGAACTATCACCTCAAGAACAGGATTTAGTTGAATAGTTGTTTAAGCATTTTAGTATTCAAGGTTTTTACAATGAAAAAGATTTTACTGATAGAAGACAATAATGATATCAGGGAAAATACTGCAGAAATCCTTGAGCTTGCTAATTACAAAGTATTTACTGCAGAAAATGGTAAGGTAGGCGTTGAGGTTGCATTAAAAGAAAAACCTGATCTTATCATATGCGACATAATGATGCCGGTTCTGGATGGTTATGGCGTGTTTCATTTGCTGCACAAAAACCCGGAGACCCGTGATACGCCGTTCATCTTCCTTTCTGCTAAAACTGAAAGAGCTGATGTGCGGAAAGGAATGGCACTGGGAGCCGATGATTATATCACAAAACCGTTTGAAGGTACAGAACTGTTAGAAGCAGTAGAAGGGCGACTGAAAAAAGCCAGCATGGTCAAAGAAAAAATAGCTGAAGGTATCGAAGGTTTGAATCAGCTGATGAATGTGGCAGGAGGTAAAAATGTTTTGCAATCGTTTCGGGAAGGGCGAAATATCAACAAATACAAAAAGAAACAGATTATCTATTCTGAAGGTAATCGTCCTTCAAGATTATTTTATATACAGAAAGGAAAAGTAAGGATTTTTAAATCCAATGAAAATGCCAAAGAATTGGCTGTGGGGTTATATAATGAAGGTGACTTCCTTGGATACATTGCTCTGCTGGAAGGAACCTCTTACAAAGAAACTGCAGAGGCTATGGAGGATTCCGAACTTGCCATCATACCAAAAGAAGACTTCGAGAACCTCATTCATTATAACAGGGAAATTGCAGAGTTGTTTATAAAATTACTGGCAAAAAACGTCTCTGAAAAAGAAGAACAATTGCTGGGCCTTGCCTACAATTCTCTAAGGAAAAAAGTAGCAGATGCTATCATTGCACTGAATAAAAAATATAATCCTTCCAATGATCCCGGGTTTTCCATTCATATCAGCCGTGAAAATCTTGCCACCATTGCCGGCACTGCTACAGAATCACTCATCCGTACGCTCAGTGATTTCAAAAACGAGCAGTTGATCGACATCAAAGAAGGTTACATCAGCATTTTGAATGAAAAAAAATTGTTCAATATGCTGAATTGAATCAACCTGTTTTTCAAACTATGAGAAAAAGTAAAGGTCGGAAGAATCCGGCCTTTTTTTTCTGCTATTTTCCTCATTAAAAACTTACATAGGTTTCAATACGGTTTCCTTCGGGTTACCAAGAACATTGTTCTTTACCATGTTCTTTACGATCATTTGTCCATATTCATCACTCATTGATTCCGTAGAACTGGGATCGAAAGATTGACTCTGCACGGAATACAACAATTGACTGGTCGCCATATCATAGAAATTGCTCTCCCAGAAATACTTTGTATCAACTCCATAATACCCCTCCATATAGATACGGTCATACATAGCATGATAGTAACCCCAAAAACGATTGTGATAAATATAATAAGGTGTATAATAAACCCTGCCCGGAATATAATACCTTTCTCTTGTCTTATCCAGTAATGTAATCGTAAGCACTGCATCTACTCCTGAATTCCGTAATTTATCCAATGCCTGTTGTTCATTCATTCCTTCAAATGCTTTGGGATTATATTCATCGCAGGAACAAACAGCATTGTATCCAAGATCCCGGAGATCTCCCGCAATGCCCTGCTCCATCTTCTCCCTGACGGAGTGATCTGCATCCCGGATAAGACCCAGCACCACGATCTTATTATATTTTTTTGGACTAACATCTTTTGCTTTCCAGGAACTGGTGATCCACGAAGAGGTGCCGCAACCTGAAAAAAGAAATATCAGCGCCACTGCAACGCTTATTATCCGTTTCATAATCTAAAATTTTATAATGAAAAATTAAGCCGCCGCTACCACGTATAAAATGACGGCAATCAGTTCAAGCAAAAATCTATATCAGCTTCGAAATATTTACAAGATTTCTCCGAGGTAGCTATTAAAATCGAATTTTAGCCTATTGAATTCAACAATCGCATTTTTTACTTCCTCTGATAGTTTTCTTTGCTGATGGACAACATCTTTTATCAGATGTCCATTTTCGTAAATTTCCCGGACGAGCAAACCATCCTGTTTTGCAATATCTCCACGCAACAAATGAATCATTTCATCTTCTCTTATAAAATCATTTTGATATTGCTCTGCAGTATCGAGAATATCGCCATCGCTCGAAACGCTTTGAAGCACTTCGGCGAGGCGGTTTTTTAAATTTACATTTTCCTGCATCATGAATTCAAGGTTCCGTTTCCACGTATCACTTTCATGGCGGAACTGACGGATTTTAAGTTCTGGACTTGTCATATTTGTAACTTCTACTTATGTTTTCAAAAATAAATCCTATCAAGATCAACAGAAAGGATTTCAATCATTTTAAGCAGTGACTGATATCAGGAATATAAAAGCAGCATGCGTCTAAGAAGACTTGAAATGAATTTTCATTTCAGAAAGCCCGAGGAAAAATTCTCTTTCCTTTTTCAGATCACTCCAATCATAAACCAGGAAATCAAAAGAGACCCAAAGAAGAAACCATCCTGCCGGCTCCATCAGTACCCTCAATGCAACGATCGGCAAAGAATGCGACCCTTTAAGGCTTATAAATGAATTAAGGATCATTATTAAAATCCCGGCAATGCCCAGGAAGATGCCTCGCTTGTATTTTTTTCGGCAATAATCCGAATGAGTCTGAAACTGCGCATTAAAAAAATTTCTCAGGCTTTCTGCAATAACTGTTTCGGTAGGTTCATCCCTTTTTTCTGCCGGCAATAGCAGCACGAGATCATGAATTTTTTCCTTTTTGTATTTTAATGCATTCCTGAGTTCATGTAAAAAATCCTCTGATACCCTTCTCCTCTGATAATTTCGGGAATCAAAGTCGGAATAGATATCATCATAATAATCGAGCCAGAGACTTAATTCAGCCACGATTAAAGCTTTAAACCTTAAAATCAAAAAGCCCTGCCACCCCCTGTGGCAGGGCCATGTTTAAGCCATACAGTAGACGGCTTATTTTACAGCGATGTGTTTTACAGCTACAACTTTTTTGAATTCTTCAGTTTTGGGTAAAATCAGTTTAAGAATGCCATCTTCATAAATGGCGTCGATCTTTTCTTTCTTGACTTCATCCGGTAAAGTAAAGCTGCGGCTGAAAGAAGAATAACTGTACTCTCTACGAGTGAATTTTGTTTCTTTTTCTTCCTTGTTCTCTTCTTTTTCGCTGCTGATGGTGAGAATGTTCCCATCCATGTCAATTTTGAAATCATTTTTTTTGAGCCCAGGTGCTGCCAGGGATACAACGTAATTGTCTTTGTTTTCTACTACATTTACTGCCGGCATTTGCATGATCCTGCCAAAAAATCCTTCATTGTCAAACCATTCGTTCCAGGGTTTAAAAAAATCTTCAAACACAGTGGGATACATCTCATTTCTTTTCATCAAAGTTTTGAGAGCCATATGACCTCCCTTTTAATTGTGTTATTAAATCTATTTATTTCGGCTCAAAGTTATCCTCACAGCAAAGCGAATACAAAGACGGTCGTCAGTAAAAACAATGAGTGTGGTCAGCGTATAAAAAGATGAAGAAGTTGCTTTTATTTCACCTGTCGCAAATGTGTTTTATATACTTCAAACCACATTACAGCAGCAAATGCTACGGCAATGCAAAGCCAGAAATTACTCATAGTAATAGGGGTCAATTGAAAAATATCCCTGATGAATGGAATAAGGTGAATCGCCGCCAAAAAGAAAACAGAAATTATAATTAACCATGGAGCCAGGTTGTTTTTATAAAAAATAGTCTTAGTAATATTCTCGTTGAAAGAGCGATTAGCGAAAGTGAGCAAGATATTACTTAATATAAGCGTTGTAAATACGATCGTCCTTGTTTCTGCAACAGAATAATTATTTTCCATGAAAAAATAATACAAAGTCAAAACTCCGCCGGCAATGATGATTCCCTGGACAATACTGATCAATAATTCATCTTCAAGAAATAATCCCATCTTCCGGTCTCTTGGCGACAGTAACATAATATTTTTTTCAACCGGTTCTCTTTCATAAAAAACAGAGCAGGTTGGTCCCATGATCAACTCAAGGAAAATAACATGTATAGGAGTAAATATGTTGGGATATTTCCATCCGAACAACAATGGCAATGCAGCTGTAAGTATAATGGGAATATGAATGGAAATAATATAACGTACCGCTTTTTTAAGATTGTTAAAAATTTTTCTTCCTTGTTGAATAGCCTCTGAAACTTTTTCTAAATTATCATCCGTCAGAATCAAATCAGCCGCCTGCCTGGCGATCTCAGTTCCTTTTTTTCCCAATGCAATCCCGATATCCGCAGATTTTAGCGCAGGCCCATCATTGACCCCATCGCCGGTCATGGCAACTATCTCTCCATTTGCTTTCAATGCTTCGATCACTTTCACTTTGGCTTCGGGAAACATACGGGCAAAAATATTCACCGCTTCTACTGCGGCCCTCAATTGATCTTCTTTCATATTTATCACTTCATCGCCGGTATAATATTTTTTATAGCCAATCATTCCTGTTTGCTCTGCAATATTTACTGCAGTTTCCGGGTAATCTCCGGTCAACAATTTCAACTTTATACCAGCTCCATAAAATTGACGAAATACATTTTGAATTTTCTTTTTGGGTGGATCATACAAACTCACCAGTCCTTCAAACTTCCAGTTGAATGCATCCTGTTTATACGGGAACTCTCCATCTTCGTGCACAGCACTGGCTACACCCAACACCCTGTATCCTTTTGCAGCAAGTTCTTTAACATATCCGATCACTTTCTTTTCTGTATCTGCATCGATCCCACAAACTTTTAAAATCCTTTCTGCTCCTCCCTTAGCTGCAACAATCTTGATATTTTCATCCTGATATACATGCGTCATCATTGGTGGCTTTCCTTCCAATGGATATTCATAGATCTGCTTCAGTGAACTGGAACCATCTTCAAGATACTTGTGATATGCTTCATGAATACCTATTTCCATCGCATCGAAAGGATCTTTCTCGCTTGCAAGCATAGCGTACCTCAGCACATTGCCATCTTTATGAAGAGACATTTTTTCTGCATCCAGCAATTGATCGGTTATAAAATCATACACTACTTTTACTTCCATCTTATTTTCTGTGATAGTACCGGTCTTGTCCAGGCAGATCACTGTTACTGCTCCAAGGTTTTCTACCGTTTGCGGCTGGCGTGAAATGATTCCTAACTTCCCCATCTTATACGCACCCAATGCCATGAAAGAGGAAAAAGCAACTGGAATTTCTTCAGGAATAGCGGCCATAGCCAATGTAAGACCGAACAATAAACTTTGCACCATCGAATCCGTTTCCAGGTAATTCACCAGCCAGATGATAACAAATGCAGTTAAGCCAAAAATGAATAATTGCCTCACCAGCTTTTCGATCTGCTGTTGCAAAAGTGTTTTCGAAGGAGAATAAACTGAAACGGCTTTCCCCAATTTTCCCAGTGTTGTTTGATTGCCGATGGCTGAAACCCTGGCAATGCATTTCCCTGAATTGACAGTTGTGCCCTGGAATAAAATATTTTTTCTTTCCGAAATGCTTTTTTCCGCGGGGAATGATTCACCGGTGATGATGGATTCATTAACACTCAGATCGTTTGCCTGAAGAATAACGGCATCGGCAGCGATGATGTTCCCTTCTTCGATTACCATCATATCACCAGGCACTAAATCTTCTATTGCAATGACAATTTCAACAGCATTCCTTATAACTGTTACTTTCGGTTCCGTGTATTGTTTTAAGGCCTGTAATGCTTTTGTGCTTCGGTTTTCCTGGTAAACAGAAATGGTTGTTACAAACAGCATCGCTGCCAGCATCAGGTACCCTTCACTGTTTTTTCCCAAAATAAAATACAAAGAGCATGCAACAGCCAGCAGGATGAACATGGGCTCCTTTATCACGCCAATCATTACCTGGTAGAACCTTCCTGTACCTTCCGGATGAAAAACATTTTTTCCGTATTGTTGTCGCAGAGACGGAATATCTTTTTCGCTTAATCCCTTAATGTTTTCTATATGTACAACTTCAGCAGGCACAACAAAATAAAATTATACCAGTTCAGAATACATAAAACTCGTATTCTTTCCTTCATAGAAATATGATAATTATCAATGACGAAAATGATTTACCCAAGAAAGGAATTTTTCGAAATTTCTATGAAAAACAGCCTGTTCCAAACAACAGATCAGAAGTTTGAAAATTTAATAGCAAAATAGATAACACCTACTCCGAGAAGAGTTGTAATTGTGGTCCACAAAGAAGGATGTTCATGCTGGCTTTCCGGCAGCAGATCGCTGGCCCCGATATAAAAAAAGAAACCACATAATATGGCCAGCACCATCGAAAAAGCAGCTTCATGAAGTTTAAAAAATAATGTAGAAATGACGCCGATAACAGGAGCAATGGAATCAGCCAGTAGCCATTTGAATGCATCGCGGGCATTTCCTTTATTCCTTAGGACAATGGACACTGTGTTCAATCCATCAGAAAAATCATGTGCAATAACAGCCACTGCAACGAAGATCCCAACAGAATGAGATATCTGAAAAGCAAGGCCGATAGCAACACCATCAAAAAAACTATGCAACGATAAACTGCCAGCTGCAAGATTTCCCTTGCTTTTCATTTTCACTTCGCCGGAATGAAAATGCAATAATGCCATTCTGTCCAATATCATATAAACTAAAAAACCCAAAGCCACCATCGCTGTAATAACTGTTGAACTGTAATGCTTACTGCCTAATGAAAGTGATTCAGGCAAAAGGTCAAAAAAACTCACTGCAATAACGGCTCCGGCGCTGAAACCAAGTATCAGGTGCAACTTATCTTTAAAGCGCAGAGCAAACATCCCACCTAATAACGTCGAGAAGAAAGTGATGATGGTAAAAAGAATAACCATTGTGCAATTTACAGCTTATGAAGAACTCTGAATCATACCGAAAATTTTTTCAACATCTTCCTTCCTGCACAATTCTGTTCCGGGATTCATGATTGCTGCAGTACCACAAGCTACTCCATATTGCAAAACTTCTTTCAGGTTTTTGCCCCGGGAGAATGCCAGAACAATCCCTGCGATCATACTATCACCGGCCCCCACAACGCTTTTTCTTTTCGCTGTAGGAGAAACAGCCCGGTGTGTTTCTTTTTCAGTTATCAGGATAGCACCCCCTTCTCCCATTGAGATCACAAGCACATCACAATGACCTTTTGCAATTATTTGTTTTCCGATCTCTTCAATTTTTTCAAGATCAATTCTATCCACTCCCATCAATGAACTTAATTCCCCCAAATTGGGTTTCAGCAAATACACTCCTTCATCGGCAGCATGTTTCAGCGCTTCACCGGAAGTATCCACAACCAATTTTGCCTTTTTCATTTTTGCGATCACAGCAAGCCTGGCATAAATGTCCAATGGTACTCCCGGGGATAAACTGCCGCTTGCAACAATATATTCTACATCATTCATTCCTTCGACTACTTCCAGAATTTTTTTCCATTCTGATTCTTTTAATGAAGTGCCCGGCATTCCAAAACGATATTGCAGGTTGGTGGATTCATCCAACACTATAACATTTTCTCTTGTCTCATTTTGAGTTTCAATGATCACTACCGGGATATTCTCTTTTTCCAGCAAAGCATTGAAATATTTTCCTGTATATCCTCCTGATGGATAAATGGCAATAGCTTCACCGCCTAATTTTTTTATGGCTCTTGCGACATTAATGCCGCCGCCACCGGGTTCCAGTCTTGGAGAAGCACATCTCAATTTTTTTTCCGGTATCAGCACAGGTACCGAAGTACTTCGATCTATACATGGGCTAAAGGTGATAGTAATAATCTTTGACATCGGAAAACATTTTCATGTAATTACCCTTTTATACAACAAACCGCCAATCATTATTAATGCAGCAGATATTGCTATTAATATCAAAACATCAGGTAAAACATTTACTTCAGCCTGATTAGGTAACATGCAACTTCGCAACGCATTGATCATGTAGGTAAGTGGGTTAATATGAGAAATAGCTTTTAACCAGCCGGGCATTATATCAATCGGGTAAATAGCATTGCTCGCAAAAAATAGCGGCATCGTTAAAAGCTGGCCTATTCCCATAAATCGCTCTCTTGTTTTTACAAGACATGCGATGATCAATGAAAAAGTGGAAAACAAAACTGACCCGATAATAACAATCACCAAAACCATGAGTATCCGTAAAGGATTCCAATCAAGCTTTACTTTCAGTAGCAAAGCCAATACGTAAATAATAATCATGACCGGAATCGAGCGCAGGCCAGCAGATAAAGCTTTTCCAAGTACCAATGCTGCACGGGGAGTTGGCGTCACAAGAAATTTATGGGTGAGTCCGAGATCCCTTTCCCATATAATGGCAATTCCATAAAAAATCGCAATAAATAAAACACTTTGAGCCAAAATACCCGGCGTCATAAAATCAATATAGCGGGTAGGCCCATTCATTGGATGCATCTGCTCGAACACCTGCCCGAAGATCAATAACCATAAAGCAGGTTGTACTGCCCTGGTGAAAATCTCAGTAGGATCATGAGATATTTTCCGGGCTTCCAGTTCTGTTAATACCAGTGTTTTTTTTATGAATCGAAACATATAAATTTTACCTTAAACGAGAAGTTGTTTTACGACTAATTTTCACATCCCTGAAATCTCTTTCACTTTCCAGGGACTCCTGGGTATAATAAATGAAAACATCTTCCATAGTAACATTTTCTTTTTTTAATGAACTCTTTAATCCTTCGGGTGTACCAAGGGCAGCCAATTTTCCTCGAGACAGGAAAGCCACATGATTTGATAATTTATCCGCCTCTTCCATTATATGTGTGGTCAATAAAATTGTTGTATTGAATTGCTCCTTAAGTTTTAGAATATGATCCCACACTGCTTTTACTCCAATTGGGTCCAGGCCAGTAGTGGGTTCATCCAGGAATAGCACTTTTGGCCGGTGCAACATAGATTGTGCGATTTCAAGCCTTCTGATCATACCACCTGAATAAGTCTTTACCGGCTTATGAGCAAACTCCTGCAAATTCATAAACTCAAGCGATTCATCTACTCTTTTCTTCGCCTCTTTAGTTGGTATATCATACAATTTTCCAAATAACAAAAGGTTTTCGTAGCCGGTGAGTGTGCCATCAGCAGAAAGCATTTGCGGCACATAACCAATAAGGGTTCTTACTTTGAAGGGATTTTTTCTGATGCTTACTCCATCAATTATTGCATCGCCGGAAGATGGCTTTAATAATGTAGTAAGTAATTTGATTGTAGTGGTCTTCCCGGCTCCGTTTGGTCCAAGCAGTGAAAATATCTCGCCTTTTTCCAGCGATATACTCAGATTGTCTAATGCAACGAATTTTCCAAATCTTTTAGTGAGTTGAATCGTCTGTACAATAAACTCCATAAAGAAAAAAAATTTATCATCTGTTGAACATCTATCGTTTTAAATCTATTCATATCGCAACGCTTCTATCGGATCCAGACGAGATGCTTTTAATGCGGGGTAATATCCAAAGAATACTCCGGTAAAAAAACAAACAAGGAATGAGAGGACAACTGAAGCCTGAGTCACTAATGTAGGCCATTGCAAAAAAATGGTTACTAATTTAGTGGCGGCAATTCCCAACGCTACGCCGATCAAACCGCCGGTAATACTGATCAAAACAGCTTCGACAAGAAACTGCATAAGAATATCTATTCCTCTTGCACCTATAGACATTCTCAATCCGATTTCTTTGGTACGCTCTGTTACCGACACATACATGATGTTCATAATGCCGATACCGCCAACTACTAAAGAAATTCCGGCGATCACTGCCAGTAAAATGGTAAGGATCTGGCTGGTAGCAGTAAAAGTGCTGATCAATTCTGCCTGTGTTCTCACAGTAAAATCATCGTCAGTTCCACTTTGAAGTCTGTGGCTTGCTCTTAAAACATTTGATACTTCTTCAGAAGCTTTATCGGTTGATTTCTCATCAATAGCAGAAGCATAAATGGTTTGATAATAAATTGTAGCAAGAATTCTTTTTTGTACTGTTGTTACTGGCGCCAGGATCACATCATCCTGGTCTTGTCCAAAAGTATTCACCCCTTTTTTGCTTAAAATTCCAATGATCTTAAAAGGAATATTTTTAAACCGAATTGTTTTTCCGAGCGGATCCGTTCCATCCGGGAAAAGGTTGGCTATTATTGTTTGCCCGACCAAACAGACTTTCGATACTGCTTTTACATCCTGATCAGTAAAATTTACTCCATCCTGTATCGGCCAACTGCGAATGGCTAAATAATCCGGTGACACTCCCTGGATGTTAGTTGTCCAGTTGTTTGATCCATTGATCACCTGCCCCCTCGAAGAAACCTGTGGTGAAACAGCACTGATGTATTGTGGATCTTTTTTCAATGCAATCACATCAGGTTCGGTCAATGTTTGCACACTGGTATTATCCAGCCGGGCTCCACCCTGAATGTTACTGTTTGGTCTTATCACGATCATATTGCTGCCCATCCCGGAGATCTGGCTTTGAATACTTTGCTTAGATCCCTGACCTATAGCGATCATAGAAATTACAGCAGCAACTCCTATGATAATACCTAACATGGTGAGAAAAGCTCTCATCTTGTTGCGCTTGATAGCCCGTAATGCAATTCGTAACAGGTTTACAATTTTCATGTTGCTATGGTTGATGTTTCAACTAATGGCGGAAGGCTGGCTAACAATTCCTTTGCTCTTCTCACATTGGTATTCATGGTATCTTTTATCACTTTGCCGTCTCTCAGTGTGAT
The DNA here is from genome assembly GCA_963745445.1 of uncultured Bacteroidota bacterium. Classification (GTDB taxonomy): domain Bacteria; phylum Bacteroidota; class Bacteroidia; order Chitinophagales; family Chitinophagaceae; genus UTBCD1. The sequence continues at coordinate 1,729,132 of CAVUXD010000003.1, read as the reverse complement.
AGTGCGTTTACTAAAAGAAGCAATATCCATTTCGTGAGTAACAAAAACAATTGTTTTTCCCTGCACTTCATTCAATTCCTGGATCAGCATCATGATCTCATATGAAGTACGGGAATCCAGGTTACCGGTGGCTTCATCCGCTAATATCATTACCGGATCGTTCACCAATGCTCTTGCAATGGCAACTCTTTGTTGCTGTCCTCCTGAAAGCTGGCTGGGTAAATGATGAATTCTGTTAAGAAGATTAACTGCTTTCAGAGCTTCCATCGCTTTCTCCTTTCTTTGCCGGGACGAAAAATCTTTATTATACATAAGTGGTAATTCAACATTTTCAATGGCGGATGTTCTTGCTAATAAATTATATGCCTGGAAAACAAATCCTAATTTTTTATTACGATATCCCGCTAATTGTGTTTTCGAAAGTTTGCTCACATCAACTCCATCGAGAAGATAAGTGCCTCCGTCGGGTTTGTCCAGGCAACCAAGGATATTTAATAAAGTAGTTTTACCCGAACCGCTGCTGCCCATTATGGTTACAAATTCTCCACTGCTAATGCTAAAACTAACACCACTCAAAGCATGAACGATCTCCTCGCCCATCCTGAACTCCCTTTTCAAATCTTTTATATCGACAATAACTGAACTCACTATATTTCTATTTTGTTTATTGATTTCTCGGTCTCCCCGATGAGCTATTGCTATTGGTATTTCTTCTTCCCATTTGGGGCATGAACGGGCTACGCTGTGTAGTATTATCCGCAGTGGTTTTATTTTCACCTACTACCGCTGAGGTTACAACCTCATCGCCCGGCGATAATCCTTTGATCACTTTTACGTAACTATCATCATTCATCCCAGTCAAAATTCTTTTTTCAGTCAAAGTATCCCCGCTCTTGATCCAGACGGATGATCTTTTAATCTCAGCATTTTCCTTTCTCATTTTATTGGTCGAGTCTTTTGGATGAGTACTTTTAGTTGTATCCATTTTATTGGCGCCGGGTTCGTTTCTCATTGCCCGCCTAATGACATAATTTTTTAGAAGATTGGTATCTGGTTTAAAGTTTATTGCCCTTGATGGAATCAATAAAGCATTGCTGTCTTCCTCGGTATAAATATTGATACTGGCTGTCATACCGGGTTTTAATTTTAAATCTTTGTTGCTCACATCTATCAGCGTTGTATAAGTAACCACATTGGCTGAAACAGAAGGGTGCAATAAAATCTGATTTACTGATCCATAAAAAATATCATCAGGAAATGCATCCACCGTAAATGAAACATGTTGGCCAGACAGAACGCCGCCAATATCTGCTTCATCAACGGCAGCACGAACCTGCATTTTTGTAAGATCTTTTGCAATGACAAATAGTGTAGGAGCACTGAAACTGGAAGCAATGGTTTGCCCGGCACTTACATTTCTATTTAATACTGTCCCATTAATTGGTGAATAAATATTGGTGTAAAAAAGATTTCGTTGTGCCAAGTTTAATTGTGCTGTTGTATTGGCAACTGAAGCTTTTGCAGAATTGAACTGATTCAAAGCTACCTGGTAATCAGCTTTACTGATCGCACCCAGGTTATACAACTGACTTTGGCGGTCAAAATTACTTTGCTGGTATTCTAAATTGCTCTGAGCATTCGCCAGCGTCGCTTTAGCCTGCTCCGTTTGCTGGTTGATTATCGAAGGATCTACTTTTGCCAATAATTGTCCTTGTTTAACCACATCATTAAAATCTGCATAAACATTTTGCACCACGCCGGAAACCTGTGCACCTACGGAGACTGTATCTACCGGTTCTACCGTTCCGGTAGCAGTCACACTTTTACCTATATACCCATATTGTGCTTTACCGGTTACAAAACTGATACTCTGAGATTCTTTTCCCTTTCTGAAATAGAAATAGTAAACAGCCGCTGCTGCAAGAATCAAAACCAATAATATTATGACAGTTCTTTTTTTCATTTCCTTTATTTTATAATGTTACAGGTTTGCCCATATAGAATTCATAAATTTTTTGTTGCAATACTGCAGTATATTTTGCCTGTGTATAAGCCTGGACAGCTTGTACATATTGATTTCTTTGCTGCAACATATCATAAATATTAAGAGCGCCCAGTTTGAATTGTTCATTGACAATACGGTAGCTTTCTGTTGTTGCCTGCAACTGATCTTGTGCTGCAACATAAGATTGCATGGCATTACTTGCATTCAGGTAAGCCTGTTCCACGGCCTGCGACAAAACTAATTGATCATTTTGCCAATTTAGGTTCGCTTCTTTGAATGAGATATTGGCCTTTTCAAGATTGGCCTTGTTAGCCCGGTTTGAGAAAATAGGAACGGACAACGTTACTCCTAAACGTTGATAAAAATTATTGCCGGTTTGTTTGAAATAATTGGTTTTTGGAAAAACAGAATTCGTTATAACATCGCTGTTTCCGCTTCCCATTGAACCGCTTGCTGTTAATGTCGGTTTAAAACCGGCACGGGCTTGTGCAATATCAAGTGAAGCAATATCTACACCCAGCTTGCCAATTTGTATTTCAGGAAAATCCCGTAAAGCTGCCTGCTGCACTTCCTGTAAAGGAGTGAGTACTGTTGGCACCACTACGGAATCCGGCGTAAACACATCAAATAAAGTATCAACTGGTAACTGAAGTATTTGTTTTAATGAAAGAACATTCTGGCGAATTGCATTTTGAGTTTGTACCAATAAATATTTATCGCTGGCCAGTTGTGCCTGCAATTGCAAAAGAGCAGCTTTGGCAATACTGCCTGCATCATATAATTGCTGACCCTGCTTTACACTCGCATCTGATGTGCTGACAAGATCTGTAACATATTTCAGGTTTTCTTTTGATAATAAAACATTCAAATAAGCTTGTGTGATCGACAAAGTGATGCTGTTGAACGACTCCTGAACAGATAAACCTGCAGATTGTCTTTGCAACTCCATTTGCTGAATTGTATTATTGATGGAATTGCCACTCCAAAGAACAATACCTGAATTCACCGAATAAGAGCTGCTGTTGGTCAATTGATTTACTAACCCACCACTGCCGTTTGAATTATTAGCATTGTTGAAAGAATTGCTTACCGATCCGGATAAACTCGGAATTTTTAAACCTTTTGCTGCCCACAGGTCCTGATAGGCAGATTGTTCACTCAGCTTCAACGTGCTGATCTGAATGTTGTGTTCTGATGCATACTTGAAACAATCGGTTATGCTCCAGCCTTTAGCGGAATCCGCAACCTGAGCATCAGCTTTACTTGAAAACAACAATGTAAAAAAAGAAACTGTGAGAAAGATCGCCTGCTTCATTAGTAAAAGTTTTAATCTGCCCGCCTGTACTATGATCGTCCTTTCAAACAATCATAGTACAAAAGCATTGTGATTTGTCTGTTGCACTTAAGGCAGATTTATTAATTAAGGGTTCCCATGTCTCCCTTTTCTTGGGTTATTTTGTTTCATCTGCGGCCTCACCTTAACAGGCTGGCCGATTTTTTTGCCGTAGTATTTGGGCTGTTGCGGCGGTTTCGGAGGCCCCACTTTCTTTTCCGGCTTCTGATTTTTTTTCAGATCATTGACACGGTTGCGATCTTCCTGGTTCCAATAAAAAGGCTTTTTCGCATTCTCATTAAACCCTCTGATCGTAGCAAAGTTATCCCGGTAAACATTATGATAATAATACCGTGGATAATGCGATACATAATATTGGTGATGTAGCCAGGGCTGGTATACTCCCACATTTAAGGCAACAACAAAGCCGTTATAAAGATCATAGCCACTATACATAGGAGGAAGTCCCGGGGAAAACAACCATTGACCGTTATCAAGGTAAACAAAATCCTGGTCGGATAGATCATAATATGCTTCAATATCCGGAAGATAATAATAGCCTACTCCCGAATAATAAGGCGGCGCCCATAACGGATTGGTATATTGAACTCCGGTAGTTACAAAGGTAGTACTACCACATCCTGATAAACCGTATAATGAAAGAACAATAACAACGCTTAAGCTGATTTTTTTAATTAGGTTCATATCAAAAAGTTTTAATGCTCGTTTATAAAACCAATTCTCATCCTTTATATTTAATTTGACGAAAATTTATATAATAACCTTCTCTTTCCGCCCTCTTAACCATTTATTTACATCTTACAATTATTTTGCCAACTCTGTTACTGTGCTGTCCAACCGCCATCAACCGGTATCGCATTACCGGTTACAAATGAAGAAGCATCAGAGCATAACCACATCACTGCATCGGCCACTTCTTCCGGTTGTCCCAATCTTCCGACTGGCTCCTGGCTGGCAAATTGTTTTTCCACTTCTTTATCTTTCCCGGTGAACCGATCGATCATAGGAGTTTTTATAACACCGGGGCAAACTGCGTTCACCCTGATATTTTGTTTTGCATATTCCAATGCAGCATTTTTAGTAAGACCGATTATTCCGTGCTTGGATGCCACGTAAGCCGGTATTCCCGGAAACCCGACTAAGCCTGCAATAGAAGCATTATTCACAATCGCTCCTTTGCTTTGATTGAGCATTTGAGGTATTTCATACTTCATACAGAGCCATACTCCTTTAAGATTGATACCGATCGTTTTTTCCCAATTTTCCATGCTGCATTCATGAGTGATAGCGGATAAACCCTCCACACCGGCATTGTTGAAAGCATAGTCCAACCTACCATATTGGGCAATGGTATGATCCACCATATTCTTTACATCTGCTTCATTGGACACATCACATTTCATGAAGATTGCATTTCCATTCATGGATTTAATGATGTCCAGTGTTTCATCGTTTTCTACCCAATCAGCGATCACAACTCTTGCTCCTCTTTTTGCAAAAGCGATTGCAGCAGCTCTGCCGATACCAAAACTTCCACCGGTAACGATCGCCACTTTGTTGTCAAATATTTTTACCAAGGTCTACAAATTTATTGGTTAACAAATCATTTCAGTTCTGTTTACATCAGTAACCATATTGATATTTTCAATTCCTTTCAATAGAGCATCGGGATTAAAAGAAATGCTATCAATACCATGCTCTACCAGGAAACGGGCAAACTCCGGAAAGTCACTCGGAGCCTGTCCGCACAAACCGATCTTCGCTCCGGCATCTTTTGCTCTTTCAATCATTGTTGCGATCATTTGCTTCGCAGCAGCATTTTGTTCACTGAACAAATTGCTGACGATAGCAGAATCCCGGTCAATTCCAAGTGTCAGCTGAGTCAGATCATTGGAGCCAATGGAAAATCCATCAAATATTTGTGCAAATTCTTCTGCCAACATCACATTGCTGGGAATTTCCGCCATTACATAAATTTCTAACGATGGATCTTTACTGCGATCCAATCCGTTTGTTTTCATCACTTCTATTACTTTTTTTCCTTCCTCTACAGTGCGGCAAAATGGAATCATCACTTTCACATTGGTTAATCCCATTTCTTCCCGCACTTTTTTCATGGCTTCGCATTCCAGCCGGAATCCTTCTTTATAGAGATCATTATAATACCTGGAAGCGCCGCGGAAACCAAGCATCGGGTTTTCTTCTTTAGGCTCAAAATCTTTTCCACCGATCAGGTTTGCATATTCATTTGTTTTAAAATCGCTCATACGAACGATCACATCTTTAGGATAAAAAGCAGCAGCAATGGTGCCAATGCCCTGCGCCAGCTTATCTACAAAATATTTTTCCTTATCAGGATAATGATGTGTCAACTCTTCGATCCTTTTTTTGACTGTCGCATCTTTCAGTTCATCGAATTTTACAAGCGCCATCGGATGCACCTGGATAAAATGAGTAATGATAAATTCAATTCGCATCAGCCCAACTCCATCATTAGGATAAAATGAAAGTTTAAATGCTTTGTCCGGATCACCTACGATCAGCATGGCTTGTGTTCGCTCTGGTTTTTTGATTCCCCGAAAATCATATTCGGTTTCTTTAAACGTTAATTTTCCCTCATAAACAAAACCTGTTTTTCCTTCAGCGCAAGACACCGTGATCAGATTACCATCTTTTATTTTCTGAGTGGCATTACCACAACCTACTACCGCTGGAACACCTAATTCTCTCGCAACGATTGCTGCATGACTGGTTCTTCCCCCTTTATTGGTAATGATTGCTGATGCTTTTTTCAGCACCGGATCCCAATCGGGGCTGGTGATCTCTGTGACAACAATTTCTCCACCTGATAACTTATCTGCCTCTGCAGGCGATTGTAAGATCCTGGCAACTCCTGCTGCGATCTTTGTTCCGACAGCATTCCCTTCTGCGATCACTTTTCCTTTTTCCAGTAGTTTATATTCTTTAGTGACAAAAGGATTTTCCTGCGAATGCACTGTTTCAGGCCTTGCTTGTATTATAAATATTTCGTTACTGATTCCGTCTTTTGCCCATTCAATGTCCATTGACTTGCCGTAATGTTCTTCAATGATCAATGCCCATTTTGCCAATTGCAGTATTTCCGCATCATTCAAAACATACTGTTCTCTTTTTTTAGCGGGTGTATCTATATTGATCGTTGAAGAGTCAGCATTTTTATCCGGAGAATAGATCATCGTTTTTGTTTTTTCTCCCAGCCGCTTCTGGATAATAGCATTCTTTCCGATTCTCAAGGTAGGTTTAAAAACAAAAAACTCATCCGGTGTTACTGTACCCTGCACAATATTTTCACCCAATCCCCATACCCCGCTCAGGTGAATGATATCACGAAAACCAGATTCAGGTTCCAATGTGAAGCCAACGCCTGAACAAGCCAGATCTGACCGAACCATTTTTTGTACACCGACTGACAACAAAACCTGTTCATGTCTGAAGCCGTTGTCTTCACGATACTTAATGGCACGATCTGTATAAAGAGAAGCAAAACATTTTTGAACGGAAATTATCAACTCCTCATCGCCCTTTATATTCAAATAGGATTCATGTTGTCCTGCAAAACTTGCCTGCGGCAGATCTTCCGCAGTGGCGCTGCTGCGAACAGCTACTTCAAAATATTTTTCACCACAAAGCTCTTTATATGCTTCTACTATTACTTCACTGAGATCTGTGGGCATTTTAGCGGACAATAAAAGTTTCCGGGCCTTCGAACCAATCTCTTTGAGGTTAGAATAATTTTTTCTGTCGAGTTGCTGCATTAAATCCTGCAGAGGCTTTTTAAGACCATTATATTCCAGGAAATAACTAAAGGCTGATGCTGTAGTCGCAAAGCCATTGGGCACTTTTATGCTTTTGTTTGAAAGTTGAGTGAACATTTCCCCCAGGGATGAGTTTTTACCGCCCACCACTCCCACGTCGGCAATACCGACCTCGTTAAATTTTTTAATGAAAATACCCGGCTTCATAGATCACAAATCTGAACCATATTATTTGAGCCAAAAATGATACCTGTCAAATGAGAGTGTGATAAATGTCAGTTGATGATTATTGCGAAATGGCAGGCTTTTGAGATTCTTTTTGTTTTTGTTTTTCCAGTTTCCTGAAATAGCCTTTTAACAGGAAGTTATGTTTCAGTGCATCCATGATCTGGTTAAATCCATCCGTTCCCTTCTGAATATTGTCGAGGCTTTTATTGATATTACCAGCCATAACAGAATCTTTTAATAATGCTGTCACAGGGCCTTTGCCATCGGTCACTTCGTTCCTGATGTTTTGTACAGCTTTGTTTAATTCAGCCGATAATGTATCTGCATCTTCTCCGACAGATTTTATTTTCATTATCGCTTCATTCAGATTAATTGCAAATGAACTGTCTGTAAGAATAGCGCCAAGGGATCCCTTTCCGCTTTTTACATCTGTGATCAGCGTATTAAAATTGTTCACCAATTCATTGGCTTTGGCTGTTGCAGCCCTGATATTAGCTACTGAACTGCGAATGTTCTGCGGAAGACTCTCATCATTCAGAATTTTCCAGGCAGCCGTGCTGTTGTTGATCCTTTGAACAGTATTTTTTAATCCAGCAGCAATCACTGCCACATCGTTATTGGTTTTTGAGAGAACCTGCAGCATATCATCGGTGTCGATGGTTCTACGAATCCGTAAAACATCATCGTCTTCTACCAGGTCAGCAGGTTCGTTTGATGGAGAAATATTAACCAGCTTATTTCCCATCAATCCGTCAGTGCCGATAGACGCAATAGCGCTTTTCCGGATATATTTTTTCATCTTCATATCCACCAGCATCACCACTTCAATTGTAGTATCATTAATAATGTTTATTTTTTTTACCGTCCCTGCCTGGATGCCGGAATAGCGGATATTATTGCCGGGGCGAAGTCCCTGAACGTTCTGAAACCTGGCTTTTAATTCAAAAGACGAACCAAAAATATTTTGATTCTTTCCGATCATGTATAACAGAAGGACCAGGAAGATCAGGCCGCTTAAAACAAAAATGCCGAGTTTGATATTTGAAGTTGTTCTTGTAGCCATAAAAAAATTATTCAAAAAACTCTTTAATTTTCGGATCGCTTATTTTCTTCAGTTCATCATAGGTTCCCTCTGCATAGCACTTCCCATCAATCAACATGATCACTCTGTCCGATGCCATTCGCACACAATTCATGTCATGCGAAATGATGAGCGAGGAAGATTTGTATTTTTTTTGAATTTCCACCATCAGTTTAATGATCTCTTTCCCCGTAATTGGATCTAACCCTGTTGTTGGTTCATCATATAAAATGATATCGGGTTTTAAAATCAGTGTTCTTGCCAGTGCAATTCTTTTCCTCATTCCCCCGGATAATTCGACAGGCATCATATCAATTGTGTGAATCAATCCTACATCTTCCAGTGCCTCTTTCACCAATTGATCCACTTCCGGCTGTGACACTTTGATCCAATGACGCCGCAACGGAAATTCCAGGTTTGCTCTCACGGTCATGGAATCATAAAGTGCATTGCTCTGAAAAAGAAATCCCACTTTTGCCCGCACCTCGTCCAATTCATCATGGTTCAGGTCGAGAATATTTTTTCCTAATACATGAATGGTCCCTTCATCCGGACGCAACAACCCGATAATGCATTTGATAAGCACTGATTTTCCGGAGCCCGATTTTCCAAGAACTACTACGTTTTCCCCACCGTGCAAAGTCAGATTGAAATCAACCAGTACTTTGTTTTCGCCAAACGACTTATAGAGTTTACGGATCGAAATCACTTCTTCACCTTTCTTAACATTGCGTCCCAATTCTGATATCATCATGTCTGCTGGCATCTTCATTAATTCAAACCTAAGAGATCTGTGATCTGCACAGCTATTAAGTCGATGATAAAAATGAGAATAGATGATACTACCACTGCTGAATTCGCTGATCGGCCCACTCCTTCCGTTCCTTTGTTAGAATTATAGCCTTTATAAGAGCCAATAATGCCAACTGCAAAACCAAAGAAAAATGACTTGACGAATGCAGGAACTACATCACCGAAAGCAAGATTGTCAAAAACTTGTGTCCAGAATAAACGAAAACTTGTAACGCCTTTGATATTCACTCCCAGGAAAGAACCATACAGCGAAATTGCATCCCCGAGCATTACCAATATGGGCAACATTAACGTAGCCGCCAATACTCTTGTCACTACAAGATATTTGAAAGGATTGGTTCCGGATACTTCCATTGCATCGATCTGTTCTGTCACTTTCATAGAACCTAATTCAGCTCCGATGCTGCTGCCAATCTTTCCTGCAAAAATGAGTGCAGTGATCACCGGGCCGATTTCTCTTACAATCGCAATCCCCACCATCGCAGGCAACTGTGATTCCACTCCATATTCTATTAAAGATGGCCTCAACTGCATGGTAAGCACAAGACCCATGATAAAACCGGTAAGCCCGATAAGTGGTAATGATCTATAACCGATCACAAAACATTGCCGGAAAAATTCAGCCACTTCATACCTCGGCCTGAACCATTGTGAAAAAAAACGACCGGTGAATTTTGCAACCTCACCTGTTTCCTGAAAAAACTGGTTCGTTTTTGCCGGCAATGCCATAGAATATAATTAAATACAAATCTGTAACAAATAATTACAGATTACGATGAAACCGGTCAGTGAAGGAGGTGATTATTATCAATAATAAATTCAATACATTAATCTACTTGTTCGATCAGGTAATTCTTGTTACCGATCTGTTTGATCAGGCTAAGCTGCGTTTCCAACCAATCCAGGTGCTTTTCTTCATCCATTAAAATGGATTTAAGCAGTTCCAGGGTGCCATTATCTACGCAAAAGCATGTTGAGTCTTTTTATAACCTTATCGTTTCCTTTTATAGCCTGTATTTAAATTGAATCAATAATAAAGTATCAATGCAATTCTTCCATAATCTTTCAATACATCAGCATCAACAAATTCTACATCCCCTCCATTTTCGAATATTTTTTCAATCACATCATCCACGGCGTCCTTGATATAAAAATTTTTATCTGCCTGGTTATTTTCACTATAAATGATATCCATACTTCCCCCTAAATGGGCCGGATAGATGTAGTTCTTTTCTACAATCAGTAGTTTTCCCTTTTTATGCATAGCTTCTCTCCAAACATTTTCCATACCCACCACCAGTTTTTTACCACCGGCGGCTGCGTCCAGTTGATGAAGAAGGTCCTGTTGCTTTACTTTTCTCCAATCAGTGATTAAAGGCTCAAGAGCTTTGCGTAACTCCTCTTCCGTCGCCTCTTCATAGTTCCCATGTACATATCCCAGGATACGTTTCTCATTATGGGTTATTTTTTTGAAATGACCGATCACTCTATCTGCTCCGATCACAAAAAGCGGCAAAGGATATGCTTTCAGTAAAATGCTCAATCCATCGTCTGTATGGCGCAGAAACTTATCCAGCATCACTTCTTTCCGGTCTGAAGGATCAGAAAAATTAGCTACACGTTCAGGGATATCGTTTTTATAAGCCGCTATATGACTCGGCACATTGGAAACGATCCGGACAAACGTAACCGTATTGCCCAGGAAAATTCTTGTTTTTTGGGCACTAAGTACCAATACAAGATACTTATGCATTTCTTTTTTGCTATACACCAGGTCTCGGATCTCAAATGAATCATCAATGATGATCTTTTCTTCTACGGAAATATCCAGGTAAAAAACTTTTTCCACCACCGGTGATACAAAAATGGCAATGCTTTTTTTATAAGTATTATAGTCCAGGCTTTTTATTAATGCTCTCAATTTCAGGAGAACCGACAGCGCTTTATCTTCTGTATAACTTGCCATTAATTCACTATCTACTTTACCCACAGCAAGCTTGAGTTTATACTCCAACTCTGACTTTAATGCCATCTTTGGCTCAAATGGCATAATGATAGAAACGCAGGGCATGTACTTTACAGCATGCAGTATTTCTTCGGTGCCGGAATCTAATTCTGTACCCATAAATCTAATTTTATATTCAAATTTATCTTGTAACTATACAGAAACCACTGACCTTCATCACCTATTGTTTTGATTGTGCTCATTGATTCCAATATTATTCCTTAGTTTTTTTAATAACTAATTTTATGATGTGAATATCCATTCTGGAAATAATAAAAGGTCAGACCTAAAACAAACAGGGGCCGGTGTGAATCATAATTCAGAGCTGGCTGAAGTTTTTCATCGTATGGCATCCTGTTACCGTTACCAGGGAACGGAAGAACGATTCAGGGCATTGGCATACGAGGGTGCTTCCCGTACACTGAATAATTTGAAAGAAGATGTAAGCGTCTATGCAAAAGATGTAAAGTCACTTGATGAACTCAGCGGTATCGGCGAAAGTATTGCAGAGAAGATCATCGAATTCCTAAAAACAGGCAAGATAAAAACCTATGAAAAGTTGAAAAAAGAAATACCTGAGGAGTTGCTTGACCTGATGGATATTAATGGCTTCGGACCTGCTACAGTCAAAACATTACACGAAAAATTAAAGATCAATAACCGGGATGACCTTGTTGCTGCTATTGAAAGTGGGAAACTGGAAAAATTAAAAGGTTTTGGCGCTAAGAAAGTAGAGAATATGAAGCGGGGTTTAAAACTTTTTAAAGAATCACATTCCCGAATGTTGCTTTCAGAAGGATTGAGTACGGGCAATGAAATACTGAATGAAGTATTAAAGATACCCGGCATTAAAAAAGCTGAGTTAGCCGGCAGCCTTCGCAGAAAAAAAGAAACTATCGGAGACATTGACATCATTGCCACAGCGGAAAGAAAAAGTTGGAAAAAAGTAGTGGCTAAATTTATATCCATTCCGCAATGTGGCAGAATACTGGCAAGCGGCGAGACCAAAGCAAGCATCTTACTTAAAAAAAACAATACACAGGTTGATCTCCGGTTGATCAATGACCATGAATATGGGTCTGCATTATTATATTTCACGGGTTCTAAAGAACATAACATTCAGCTGCGCCTGATGGCCAAAGAACATGGATGGAAACTGAATGAATATGGCTTATTCGATGAAAAAAATAATAAAAGACTTGCCGGAAAAACAGAAGAAGAAGTTTATCATTTCCTGGGATTACAGTTTATTCCTCCCGAATTAAGAGAAAAAAGAGGTGAGATTGACATTGCAGCTAAAAAGAAATTGCCGGAATTAGTACAGCTAAGAGACATCAAAGGCGATATGCAGATGCATAGCACCTGGAGTGACGGAACGGAAGAAATTGAAACCATTGCTAAATATATTTTGAAAGAATTCCCGCATTATGAGTATATAGTCATGACTGATCACTCTCCGAGTGAAAGAATTGCAGGAGGACTAAGTCCTGCTGAATTCAGAAAACAATTTGTAGAAATTGATCGGGTAAATAAAAAAATTGGAAAAGACCTTGTAAAGAAAGGCGCAGAAGTAGATATTCTTGCCGATGGATCGCTGGATCTGCCGGATGATCTCCTGAAAAAATTTGACTGGGTAGTGGCTTCAATTCATACCGGTTTTAATAAAGACAATACTGAGCGGTTATTAAAAGCCTGTGAACATCCAATGGTTCATTGCATCGGTCATCCCAGCGGAAGATTGATCGGAAAAAGAGAAGGCTACTCTATCGATTGGGAAAAGCTTTTTAAAAAAGCTGCTGCTACCGGAACTGCCATTGAGATCAATGCTCAGCCGGACCGTTTGGATCTGAGAGATGAATTGGTCAAAGATGCCATTGAAGAAGGAGTAACCATTACTATCAGCACAGATTCTCATGCATTGAAACAGTTTGATAATATGTCGCTTGGTGTTGATGTAGCCCGGAGAGGTTGGTGCAGCAAGGAAAATATTCTCAATACGAACCCATGGAAAAAAGTGGAGCAATTCAAACAGAATAAAAAAAAGGCCTGATAATTGATCGCCTGTAAGTTATCACTTCGATAATAATATGCAGTTGCAAGAATATCATCCAAACAGGTGAGCATGGTCATGCTTTTGAGTTGATTATTGAAGTTATTTTTATAAAAATCTTTTTATGAGTGACAACCAGGAGAATCTCGGTTCTTTTTTCAAAGAAAATGCAAAACTGTTCCGGGAATATTTTGAGACAAGATTGAAGATATACCGCCTGCGTGCAGTGCGGTTACTTTCTAAATCGGCAGGTTATTTTATCTGGATCATCATTTCATTGTTCCTGCTTTTTCTTTTCATCATCTTTCTTGGAGTGCTATTGAGCTTATGGTTTAGTGAAATGACAGGAAGTTATATTGCAGGATTCAGCATTACTACTGGTATTATTTTCCTGTTGATCATTATACTGGCGGTTTTCAGAAAGGTTTTATTCGTCAACCCGATCATAAAAGCCTTTATCAGTCAATCCGAAGAAAGTATTGAAGAAGAAGATCAACTATAATTTTTAATTGCAATCATCATGGCAACAAAGATCAGAAACCTGGATACATTGGAGAAAGAGATCTACCGGCTGCGCCTGGAAGCAAAGAATTATGAAGAAAAACTGGAGCACAACCTCGATCATTTTCAAAAAAACTATGCCTCTATGGCCATTAATTCCGTATTCCGCCGTTCTCCCGAAAAAGAATCCGGAAAAGAAAGAATAAAAGAAAAAATTTTCAGTTCTATCTGGAACAATGAAAAAATCCGCAATGGTATTAACAAGATCATCGGCCACCTGGCCGACCGTGCCTCCGAAGGAATTGAAAATTTATTTGATAAAATATTACACAGAAAAAACTGATAAAAAATATATTTACCGGATAAAACCCGGCAGATCATCAAAATATTCCGCATCTTTTTCATTGAGCAGAAAATCTTTTAATGCAAAAAGTACCGATTTTTCCAATGTGTACATCTCCCGGTTAAAATTGAGTAAGGTAGAGAACTCCACTGCGTCAAGATTTTTGCTATATCCTTCTTTATATAATTCGTTCAAAGTCTGCGCATATTCATCCTGTACCGATTTATAGATCAGGGTTAGTTGATTAAAATATATTTGAGGCCGATCGGATGTCAACAGCTGAATGGCAGCTTCATAAAACGCAACTATCTTATCGCTTGTGAGCCGGTAAAAATTATATTTCACATCATTAGAAGATTTTTTCAATTGATCTATATCCGGAAGTGCATCTTTCAGATTTTTGGCAGCATACATAGTATTACGGGATGAAGAGATAAGCTGTTCCAAACGTTCCGAAAATTCTTTTTCCCTGTTAAAACGCTGCATCTGTATGGAATAATTGTATATTTCCCCATGCAGTTTTTTAATAAATTCATATTTTTCAATTAGTCTTTTAAATTCAAATCCTATGTAAAGCTGCAGGTTGTCCAGGGAAACAGTTGGTTTATCGAAAGCTTCCAATGTAAACCAGGCAACCTGATACATAAAATGCCGTATCTCTTTTTCCAAAGCAGACAAAGCCAATTCCGAATCTGCAGTTTTCACTTCATGAATAAATAAATTTTCCTTATCCCTTTTAGTGAATCGCTTCTCCAGGTATTTTCCAAACCGGTTCAGAAAAGGGAAGAACAGTATGATGCCGAAGAAGTTTATAAAGCTTTGGAAAAATACAAGGGCAATGAGGTTGTCTTTGATACCTATTATATCGGTAATAAACCGGTTTACCGGGGCCAGGAAAACAAAAATGATCAACGAAGTAACAACATTGAACAATAAGTTGCCCAATGCTACTCTTTTCTTGGAAGCTATTCCTTTCACAGATGCAAGCACCAGTTTGATAGCGGTTCCTGCTTCAGAACCTAAAACAATTGCTGTAGCAGCAATAAGGCCGATGGCGTGAGCATAAAGAGCACTTAATACAATGGCAACTGTTGCAGAACTGGATTGGATAAGCGCAGTAATTAAAAAACCGGCCAATAAAAATATTATCAGAGGCTGTTGGTTCAGCAAACTCAAATCAAAGTGCTGCATTATATCTTCCATACCAGCTTTGATATAATTCAATCCTACAAACAAAAAGCTAAATCCGAATAATAACCGGCACCATTGATAAAACCGGCTTTCATTATTGAATAGAAACATCAATATCCCGGAGATGCCTGCTAATGGTAACGCAAAGTCTTCAATATTGAATCGAAATCCGATAGTGGCCACAATCCAGCTATCCAGAGTAGTGCCGAAATTGGCGCCGAGGATCACTGCAAGAGCATTTTGCATTTTAATAATACCTGCTCCGACAAAAGCCAGCACCATCATGTTTACAACTGAGCTGCTTTGTAATATACCTGTGACCACAGTACCGCCGGCAATAGCTCTTAATTTGTGCGAAGTTTGTTTCCTGAGAAATAATTTAAAAGAACGACCGCCGAGACGTTGCAATCCTTCTTCCAGAAATTTCATCCCCAACAAAAAGATGGCAATACCAGCCAGCATTTTCCATATATCAGGAGTGATCAGCATGGCTTATTGAAAGTAAACTAATTTTCCGCAATAAAATGGGAACAGGATACAAGCAGGTCTTTTATCAGGCGATATATATATTCAGATGCTGAAGAATTTCATGTGCTGCTGTAACGCCGCTTTTCCTCCACAATATCTCTCCTTGTTTAAATATTATCAGAGTTGGAACTGCCCTGATCTTATAAGAGCTTACACAATCAGGACATTTGTCAATATCCATTTTCAGCACTATAGCACGATCGCCAACCTTCTCCTTTATTTCGTGGATAACTGGCTCCATCAATTTACAGGGAGCACACCAGTCTGCGGAAAAATCAACTACTACAATTTTATTCCCTTTTATATGAGCATCCAAAGTAGTCATAGTAAATTTTTAAAGCGGTTTTTCTTTTTCAATCGATATATCAATGCTATGCAAAACATCCTGGGTAGCGTTGAAACCGATTTCGTTTTGTTCTTCCAATGTCAGTTCGTCTGTGCCGGCAGTCTGGATCCATGCATCGCCCTGTCGGCGGAGAATCTGAATATTCAACCCATATAGTCTTTTAAATTCCTGTTCAACTATTCCAGTTTTATTCCAGGAATGTATCTCCAGCATTCCGGGATTATGTTTTTTCCGGATATCTCGAATCATTTTATCATGCGGTAAAAGATGTTTATAAGATGTTACTTCACCCATTTTGTGTGGCTCATCATAAAACTCGATACTGAGAAAAGGATAATATTCCGAAAACTCTTTCCGGATTTCCTCAATTGTTTTTGTATCGTTGATTTCTAAGATCATATACCAATAGCATTACGTTGAATAAAAAATTTACAGAATTTCACAAGAACAAATCTATTTTCAATCGGTTCCCTGAAGAATGACTGCTATCATCCGGCAAGATGATCTTCCCTCAAACGTTTTATCCATAATAAAGGAATGAATAAAGCAGTTCCTTGTCTTTTATTAACTTCAATACAGGTTAGGTCAATTTTAAAAAATCATGAGTAAAAAAAGCGCCGGTCTGTTATTGTTTCGAATCCGCAAAAACTCCACAGAGTTCTTCCTGGTTCATCCCGGAGGCCCTTTCTGGAAAAATAAAGATCTTGGCGCCTGGTCTATACCCAAAGGAGAATTTACAGAAGAAGAGGATCCATTAGAAGCAGCCAAAAGAGAATTTGAAGAAGAAACAGGAATGAAACCACCTGAAAAATTTTTAGAACTCACGCCACTGAAACAGAAAAGCGGGAAACTCATATTTGCATGGGCTGCTGAAGCAAATATTGACGCTGAAAATATCCACAGTAATTCATTTGAACTTGAATGGCCGCCGCATTCGGGCAAAAAACAAAAATTTCCTGAAATAGACCACGCCGCCTGGTTTGATGTAACAGAAGCAAAAGCAAAAATTATTTCCGGCCAGTTTCCTTTTATTGAAGAATTAATACGCTTGTTGAAAAATAAATCATGAAGCAAAGAATGCTGTTACCTCACTTTTTTCAAAACGGCCGGTCACTTTTTGCACTTTGATGCGAAAAACTATTCCGCTAATGCTGTCAATTTTCTGAGGCGGAAAAGGCCAATGTGGTGAAAGATGTACGGTTTCGCTACTGACTATTGGTAATATCCGTTCCATTAATATTTTAAGTGCAAGATTCCGTTCAATCCTTGATGTTAATTCTTCATATTCTCCCCACACAATAACACTTTGCCAATTCGCCATATCCTCCATTTTATCAACCTGGAAACAGATATTCGGGTTTTTTCGCATCATTTGGATCTTTTTCCCATCTTTCGCATGGGCATAAATATATTCACCATCATAAGCATAACTCATTGGTACTACATAAGGATTATCTTCAACACAACATGCCAGCCGGCCAACGATCTGGCTTTCAAGCAATGCATCAATTTCCCTTCTATTCATTTCACCAAACATAACCCTATTTTTAATAAAGTTATAAATAATACAACATTCAGAAAATGATCGCTCTCATTTTACAAAATGATACTTGTCAGCATTCTAAAGCAGCTGCTATTATATTCAGACCTTAATGTAGATAGTTATCCAATCGTCCGAAGCAAAAATTATTTTTCGTTTTAATTTCGCTAATAAATAATTCCAGTTGCTGTCTGTTATAGATACTACCAAACATCGGGTCATGCGCCAGAATAATAATATTGTCGACAGTAAATGTTTTTTTATTTCCGAAAAACTCTTCTACTTCTTTTACCATAAGCTCCGCTGTTTGTACTTCGAGGCAGCTATCTGAACAGTATCGCCATTCCAGGTCCCAGCCAAAAATGGAATATCCTATCGCAGCCAATGAATCTGCAGCAGCAATTGCATCCGGAAGGTCCGTCCTGCTTTTATCTTTGATTCGCCAGGCATTCCTTCCGGGCAGTCTTGCAATCTTTTTAGTAAGTCGGAGTGTGTCATTATTCAATTTAAAATCTTGTACGACGTTTTCGGGGCTGTCATAATACTGTTGGTATTTTTTGTTAGCATGTGAAAAACTATGATTCCCTATTATAATAAATGGATTATTGAAATAAGAATTGAAAAGCCGGGTCATGGAATCAGAAGCAAAAACATTTTTCCCTATAATAAAAAGATTGATCGGAATACTATCTTTCATCGCAATTCGAAGGAGCTCTTCGCTTTCTTTTACCGGGCCATCATCAAAAGTTAAGTAAATAGTATAACAAGGATTAGCTAAAACATTCTTATTTGCTTCCGGTAAGGTGTCTTTATAAAGAAAATGATTTGCCGGGTACAGTTTATTTTTTGCAATTGCATAAGATCTCCCCATCATGATAGCTACAACAGTAGCAATAATGATAAAAACTCTTTTTCCTGATACACTGATCTTCACTTATAATCTTATTTCCATCTTTTCAACCCGGACAGCTTTTCCAGCGACTGTTGCAAAACTTTCTCAGGCAAGTCCATCCGCTTCATTTGCAGGTTTACATTATTTTTCATTTTTTCGAGTGTCATGCCGGGATCAGTAAATTTTCCGTTCTGATAACAATATTTACAGTATTCGCTGCTTTTTGATCCGTCTTTCTCAGTTCCACGATCCTCAATTCTATCAATTGGCATCGTGCAACTCTGACAAAATAATTTCGGTTCCATAATTAAAAAAATGATAAATGATAAATAATAACACTACCATCGTTCCCAGTGAATATTGGATGATTCAAACTTGTCCTGAGTTTTATCTTCACCTGTAGGATGCCCGATTGGAATTACATTCAATGGAATGACGTTAGAAGGAATATTCAGTTCTTTCCTTACAAAGTCTATCGCCTGTTTATTTGGGTAAACGGCTGTCCATACTGCTCCTAGTTCCAGGGCTTCTGCTGCCAATAAAATATTTTCACTGGCGCAGGTACAGTCAATAATGGCGAAAGCTTCATTACTCATAGCGGCTTCCTGCGGGGCTGCACATACAACAATGGCCGTTCCGGCTTGTGGTAACATTTTCGCAAAAGTCAATCCATCTGACAACGCTTTGATCTTACTTTTTTCTGTGACCACAATAAATTTCCAGGGAAGCATGTGCACAGCAGCCGGGGCTGCCATACCGGCCCGAAGAATTTTTTCAATATCTTCTTTGCTTACTTTTTCCCCGGTATAATGGCGAACGCTTTTCCGTTCCTGTATTACGGTCAGCGCATCATGAATCATTGTTTCCATAATTTTTATTTTTTTCTTTGATACAATCCGATCAGTTCTCCGAATGCAAGAATATGTTCGCTCATGGCCCGTTCCAACTGTTTCTTTCCTGTAGTAGCAGGCAATATGAGTAGCTCGTCCAGCGCATAGATATTAAAATAATAACGATGCGTTCCCGATGGCGGACAAGGGCCACCATAAGAATGTTTTTTGAAATCGTTGATACCCTGTGTACCATGAACAGTGTTTTCTTTCAAATGATGCGTCACCGGAATATTCCAAACCACCCAATGTACCCAGGTGCCCATCGGCGCATCCGGATCATCCATGATCAGGGCAAGACATTGAGCTTGTTCCGGTATTCCTCCGATATCAAGAGGTGGATTAATATTCACTCCATCGCAGGTATATTTTTCAGGAATCATTCCATTTGAAGTAAATACAGAACTGCTTATTTTCAGTTGTTTGAAATCCTGTACTCTTGAAGCTTCGGAACGCAATGCAGGGTCTTTCATTTTTTAAGTTTTTAAATTATAGAATCGATTTCTCTTCGGGTGCGGGGATCTCAGAAGGTTCTTGCGGAGATGGTGGTTCTTCTTCCGGTATTATTTCAGGTTCTTCCACGGGAATCGGATTCTCCGGAGTTGTTGAAGGCTGCACTTCCGGCAATTTCCCAGGGCCGGGAATTTCAGAAGGTTCGTTTATTTTCTTTTTCTTAGCCATAGATCAATTACCACTATGAATTTTATTTCTGATACGATCCATTATTGACAACACAACCCCTAAACCGATCAGTGAATACCCAACCCATTTTTGTTCACCCAAAAAAATTCCAGCGATCACAAATGCAAAAGCCAATCCAATCAGTGATGAAGGCTTGCCTGATCTCTGAAATGGCTCAGACAAAAAAAACAGCGCCACAATGACTATCAGTGCAGCAAGAACAATGACGATATAAACTTCAGAAGATTGCATCAGATAATTTTTATCTTTTTAAACTCCAAAAGGATACGTTTCCGGTATTTGGTGACCATCCGGTTGAATATGCAGCGGATGCAAAGCGTTTGTTGCATCTATATAAACAAAAGCATCATACCTCAGCGGAAGAATAGTAGGTACATAATTTCCGAATTGCTCATACTTTGGATTATACACTACCCCTATGGCACGGTGACCAATATGATTCTCCATGAATACATCATTATTGGAAAAATCATCCATGATCAGCAATTTATTTTGACCACCTGCTTTGTGCAGCAAATATTCCCAGCTTTCTTTCGTGGCAGGTGGTACTTGTATGCGTTGCATTGGCGCCCCCCAACTTTTGCCTGCAATTACAGTGCCTTCATAAGAACCAAAACCAACCAACACAACACCTTTCTCATGATGCTGGTTCCTGGCCAGTTCACCGATGTTAAACATTCCTTCATCTACCATATCAGTGGCTCTTGCATCACCAATATGTGTGTTATGTTCCCAAACAATTGCTTTTGAATCAGGCCCATGAAAATCTAAAAGTCTTTCCAGGGTATCAGCCATGTGCCTGTCACGAATATTCCATGAATGAGGGCCACCAAGGATCATGGCTCGGTAATATTTTTCCGCATTAACGGCCACCATTGCATTTTGTTCTGCATTGAAAACATTTTCATGATCAGTATTATATTGCGGCATCCTTTTCCGTATCTCTTTGAGCAATTCAACCACTTCGGTCTCACAAAGCTCCGGTACAAACTGAGAAGCTCTTGCGTAAGATTGTCCTTCTTCCTTCCGGTAAGGTTCAAAACATTGGTAAGCAGTCTCGGCAAATTGCAATGCTTTCGGATCGACTTTTTTCAAATAGTTCATAATGGAATCCATGGATTCCCACAAACTGTAAACATCCAAACCATAAAAACCGATCTTTTTCTCACGGGACATTATTTTGTTGTATTTAAATAACCATTCGGCAAGCGCTGCAATCTCCCAATTGGCCCACATCCATGTTGGCCAACGATTAAATGCATGTAAAACTTCTACGGCACTTTTTCCCGCATCAGGATAATTTTTTATGTAGCGATTTAGCCGGTAGCAATCCGGCCAGTCTCCTTCCACAGCAATAAAGTTGAATCCTTTTTCCCATATCAGTCGCTGTGTGATATAAGAACGCCATGTATAATATTCGCTGGTGCCATGCGATGCTTCACCCAGCATTACGATCCGTGCATCGCCGATACGTTTCATCAGCGGATCAATGTGGATGTGATGTTCCATTGGGTAAGCCCATTGCCTGATAGCGCTGATCGCTTCCCAATCATTAAATTTTACTTCTTTGGAAAAATAATGAGCCATCTTATCAAATTCTGTTCAAATCACGGTTATCTCTTTCAATGATTCAATGATGATTGTCACAGCATTTCTTGATGGTCATCATTGATAGCAAAGTATTATTCAGATAGATTTGAAAAAACTTATTATATGGACCTGCGTTATCACAAAGAAGTGGAAATCCCTGTTGACAAAGTAATTCTCACTGGTGAATTGACTGTACCCCTTAATGCAAAAGGCATTGTGATCTTTTCACATGGAAGCGGAAGCAGCCGTTTAAGCCCAAGAAATAAAATGGTAGCTCATTATTTGCTTCAAAGAAATTTCGGAACACTATTGTTTGATCTGTTAACAGAAAAAGAAGATGAACAATATCACAATCGTTTTGATATTGAACTGCTGACCCGGCGATTGATCGGCGCAACAGAATGGCTGGAAAAACAGCCCGCAGCAGTGGGATGTACTCTCGGTTATTTCGGAGCCAGCACCGGCGCTGCTTCTGCCTTGAAAGCAGCCGCCTATTTATCGCAGGCTGGTGCAGTGGTCAGCCGGGGAGGAAGACCTGACCTTGCCATGAATGTATTGAATAAAGTAGAGTCACCCACATTGCTGATCGTAGGAGGATTGGATTATGATGTACTGAAATTGAACAAAGACGCCTATGCGCATCTGAATTGTGATAAAAGCCTCGAAGTAATTGAAGGAGCCACTCATTTATTTGAAGAGGAAGGAAAAATGGATGAAGTGTGTGAACGGGCCGGCGCCTGGTTTGAAAAATATCTGCAACCATTGCCCATGGAAGTGGATAATAATACATTATATCAATAAAGTTATTTTTATGAAAACTACCACTACCCGGGAATATAAAAGATGGAACATTCAATCCCCGTCAGAAGTAATAGCGCAAGAAGAAGTGAGAAATGTATCGCTTCTTCGTAAACTGCAACGGTATGTTGAAGGACAGGATAGAGGCGAAAATCGCTTTAAATGGATCGGAATAAGTATGATGACTCAGTCAGTGATCATTACACCGATCGTTGGATTGGTAATCATACAAACAGGGAATTATCCAATGTTTTGGTTTCTTGCTACTGCTGCAATGTATCTGACTTTTATTCCTTCTCTCTCCGGAGCAGCTATAAGAACCATTATAAAAACTTTTTTTACCAGTATAATTTTAAACATAGCTATTGCAGTTTCAGCAGTTATAGTTCATTCTTTGACATAAAATAATTTCAAATGTTTCGCAACCGAACAGAAGCAGGTTTAATACTTGCTTCAAAATTGAAAAAATACCAGTACGACCCCGGAGTCATACTTGCAGTACCAAGAGGCGGTGTGCCGGTGGCTTACATGGTAGCAAAAGAATTGGGATTCCCTCTGGAAGTGATCCTCACCAA
Source organism: uncultured Bacteroidota bacterium (assembly GCA_963745445.1). Classification (GTDB taxonomy): domain Bacteria; phylum Bacteroidota; class Bacteroidia; order Chitinophagales; family Chitinophagaceae; genus UTBCD1. The sequence goes on along the minus strand of CAVUXD010000003.1, from coordinate 1,705,906 downwards.
AAAGATCGGTCATCCTATGAATCCTGAATATGCGATTGGCGCCGCAAGCCTGACAGATTACATTGTCGTACCGCATGATGATGTATCGCAGGATTATATTGACAATGAAGTAGTAAAGATTCGCAAGAAACTGAAAGAAATGTATGTAAAGTTCATGGGTGATAAAACACCGGAAGATCTGAAAGGGAAAACAGTGATTGTAATTGATGATGGAATAGCTACAGGCAATACGCTGCTCAGTACAATAGATGTGATTCGAAAAAGTGATCCGGCAAAAATAATAATTGCAGTTCCTGTTGCTCCTGAATCGGCTGTTAGCAAATTGAGCAGAGAAGTAGATGATGTGGTAGTAGTGATGATGCCTGAAAATTTTTACGGTGTCGGATCGTTTTATGAAGATTTTGACCAGGTAAGTGATGAAGAGGTGATTTTTTATTTAAATAAATTAAGAGAATTTAAAAGAGCTGGATAAAAGCCCCGCATATTTTTTCTCCAATGATGGAATGGCTTTTTTTAACCCCTAAAACAGGTTCCCAATAAAACAAAAACACTTTTATATTCATTATACCAGGTAAATGAAGCATTAAATGATCTCAGAAAAAAGGTTATCCATGCGTGAGAATGTAACTATTTCTGAATAACATAACATCCTAAAATGGTGAACAATCAGGTTTTCTGATGACTGAAATCATTTCGCAGCATGTTCAGGCTAAATATTTTTGAAACGGTTTTTCATAGAATATGGATTTACACCGAAGCTGGATGTCTATCCGGCTTTTTTTTTGATTGCTAATTCCGGTTTTTTTTCGACAGAAATAAATAAGGGTTCAATGAAAAAGAATCGCATTGATCACACGGTATTGATGCTGTCAATCAGAAAAAATGCTGACGATGATCATTTTTTTCGGCTGATCAGCGATCTTATCTTCACGTCAATTTTAATCCGGGTTAGGTCGGTTGAGAAGGAAAGTAGATATAGCTGTTTAAAAGACAGTAAACTACCTGACCGCAAAACGGAATAAAAATCGTTGACTTAATCAGGACGATGCCGGATTAAAGAGGTTGATATAGAATAACGGTTGTAAAAGGCTATAAGCTGTATCAATCGATTGCAGGGCGAGTTCTTTCGAACTTGCCCTGTTTGTTTTTTATATCAAGGAATTCCCTTTTCTCTTTTTTATTCAATTCCCATTTCACTTTCAATGACACTATCTGCTTGCAGGCAATAGTGATGACAATCATTAACAAATAAAATTGCCGTCATTCGCAGGACAAAATTTCAACCATAATTTTATTACTGAAAATAGTTTATGAAAAAGAAATTTACCTTTTTATTAATTCCTTTATTGATATGCGTTGGATACTTTTCTTTACAAATCCGGAATGCCAGTATTTGGAAAAATGAAAACAATCGATCATCAAATACGATCAGTTCGATCAGCGCTTTTTCGCTCGCCTCCGCAAATGCCAGCGATCCTGTATCGGCAAAATATGTTTCTTTTGACGTGCAATTAAATACCGATCGGACAGTATTGCTGCAATGGAAAACATCTGATGAAATAAACAGCGATCACTTTGAAATAGAAAGAAGCCGGGAGGGGAATAACTGGATCAGCCTTGCCAGCATCATTCCGAAATCATCTCATACATATGCCTATGCTGATCTATTTCCGGAAAATGGCTTAAACTTTTACCGTATTAAGGAAATAGATCTGGATGGAAAATATCTTTATAGCGACATGAAATTTGTACAGATCGGAAAAGATAATGAATTCAGGATATGGCCGAATCCTGCCCGTGATAAATTATTTGTACAAATTCCGTTTACCGGAGCTAATGTAGAAATAACTGACCCCGGCGGAAGGCTGTTGTGGAAAAATATTAACACCAGTACAATCCTGATCATTCCTATCGAAAATCTAAATGCCGGAATATATATTTTGCAGGTCGCTTCGGGTAAAGAAAAGATCGTGCAGAAGTTCATGAAAGAATAAAGTGTTGCATTGGAATATTCAAATTTGCTGAATGAAAAAGAGGGTGAATTAGTTCATCCTTTTTTTTATAATATCATCCAGGAATGAAAAGCTCTTTAAACCTCTCTCTTAGGCTGCTGATTTCTATGACACTCCAAATTCAGTTCATAACACCAACAACCCGAAACAACCTTTGCTCGTTTGTTGGTCCGTGCTTCGAAGTGTGATGGATGTTTACAGATGAAGACCAAAGGCGTAAATGATTGTTCCCTGGTTATATTTTTCTTAAGCTAAGCGATTTCTTCCACTTTTATAAGCTTGTAGGAACTGGATCCTTTGGAAAAAGATATAAAGAATTCAGTCCCTATATGTTTCCCACGATACTCATATAAAAAGATGAGATCTTTTTTTTCCAGCATAATACCGGTGATCTTTCGCTCCTGTTCATTAAAGCTGTAGGTGATCAATTGTTTTTGATCCGGCAATGGCGGAGTATCAAAATTCGAGTAATAATCAAAATGTTTGTCGTGCATAATTCACTATTTCAGCACTGTAAGATAGCCTATTCATAGCAGATGCTTTTTCTTTACAAACAAATATCCTGTTAAAAGAGTTTAAATAGCTTTTGTTTCGCCGGGGTCTTTCAGTAAGAAATACCCGGCGAGTTATCAGGATTTGATTTTGAAACCCTTTTTCTTCAACTCTTCACTTATTTAAAAGAGTAGAATTGCAAATACTGATTATGCTCATTTTTCATCTTAACTTTCGTCATCAATAGATTAGGGAAAGAATCTTATTATTAGAAGCAACTAATAAATTTGTAACCCATGTCAGCGGGCCAGCGCAAAACGATCTTTCATGATTTTACTGCCAACAACAGGGTTCGACTTGTTCGGGGCGGCAAAGAGTATTTTGACCTGCTGCTGCAATTGATCAACCAGGCAAAAGAAACTATTCATCTGCAAACATATATTTACGACGACGATGAAACGGGAACCAAAGTGGCTGAAGCATTAAAAGCTGCCGTACAAAGAAAAGTAGAAGTTTACCTGATAGCAGATGGCTATGCTTCGCAGGTCATGTCCCAAAAATTTATTGATGAGCTGAGAGCAGCAGGCGTTCATTTTCGTTTTTTTGAAACTATTTTCCGCAGCAAATATTTTTATTTCGGCCGGCGCCTTCATCATAAGGTAATGGTAGTAGATACCCGGTATGCTTTAGTCGGCGGCCTCAATATTTCAAATCGATACAATGATATGCCAGGGCATCCTGCCTGGTTGGATTTTGCTTTGTATGCAGAAGGAGAAATTGCCAGGCAATTATGTGTTCTTTGCTGGAAAACATGGAAGGGTTTTCCTGCCCGAATGGGCATTACGCCCTGCGAACAAAAAAAATTACAATTTGATTTTACACCCGAAGAAAAAGCCATGGTACGGATGCGCCGTAATGATTGGGTGCGCAGAAAAAACCAGATTTCCAAAAGCTATATCGAAATGCTGCGAACGGCTAAATCAGAGGTTACTATTTTATGCAGTTATTTTTTGCCGGCAAGGTTTATACGAAAAAATATTCAGCAAGCTATTAACCGGGGAGTAAAAATAAAAGTGGTGCTGGCAGGCTTATCTGACGTAATGGTTGCCAAATATGCGGAACGCTATATTTATGACTGGATGCTTCGCAATAAAATAAAGATCTACGAATACCAGGGGACGGTGCTGCATGGAAAATTAGCGGTATGCGATAATGAATGGATCACGATCGGCTCTTACAATGTCAATAACATCAGCGCCTATGCCAGTATAGAGCTAAACCTCGACGTGTACAATCCTTCCTTTGCTGCAAAAGTGGATGAATCACTCGAAGGTATCATCAAAAATAATTGTGTAGAGATAACCGAAGAAAGGCTTGCAAAGATCACAAATGTCTTCAAACGCTTCATTCGCTGGAGTTCTTATGAAATAATAAAAGCAATCTTTTATTTATTCACTTTCTATTTCCGGCATAAAAACTAACTGAAAAAATCAATTCCCTTCTATTCTTTTTATCAATGATTTGGTGGTTTCCCAATTCCAGTCTGCAAACCGCCCCCGCTGAACAACGAATTTATTTCCCTCTTTTTGTTGCAGGTAATAATGAAATGCAAATTTTGCTTCTGGCTGATACCAGCCAACTATTTGCTCAAACCGGAGGTCATTGAAGACAAGCGTATCATGCCATTGCTCAATCGTATAAAATCCTTTTGAAAAACGAATCAGGCGTTGCACTTCTGCATGGTCACGAACAGGGTTCAGCAAAGAATCATTTTTGGGATAATAATGCAGATCAATTTTCTTTTGACTATCAAAAACAGAATAGTAGCCGATGTAATATCCATTCTCATTTCTGGCCACCACGTACCAAAGCCAGTTATTCAGAGGCGTTGGAGTGGTAAAATATTTTGTATAACTAATGTGTTGCGTTTTCAGCATGTCTCTTATATCAGAATCCGTTTTGAATTTATTTACTACGCAATACATGAAATACAATGTGCTGATGCCTAACCCAAATTCCAACCAGAATTTTCTTTTATGATTGTCTCTTTTTAAAACCAGCAAAGCTATCATCGCAATTCCCAGCCATACAGAAAAAAAGGGATCAACGACAAAAATGGAATTGAACGAGATCCTGGTATGACTGAATGGTTCCCACCAGCCGATACCATAGTTATTAAAAGCATCGATAAATAAATGCAGGAATATTTCTACAACAAAAAAAATGATCCAGGTTTTTAGTGCAATATCAATTCGTTTAAACCATCGTCGAAACAAGTAAGCGAGTAAACCCGATATTACAATAGCAAATAAAAACGAGTGGGTGAATCCCCGATGAGCCAACAGGCTTCGATCAATACTCATCCAAAAGGAAGTAACAAAATCAAAATCAGGGATGCTGTTGGCAAAAGCCCCGATTAACATGGCTTTCTTTCCTAATTTTTTTCCCAATAAAGCTTCACCTACGCAGGCGCCAAGTGCTATATGGGTCAGAGTATCCATTTTTTAAATCAATAACTTTTCATTCAATGCATACTTTACAGGCTTTGATCCCGGATTTGATGCCCGTTTCAAGAGTAGAACGTTTTTTAGAATTATACCGGAAGATCGTGATCCCTTTCACTTTTTGCTTCCATGCCTGGCGATAAATTTCATCCACATCCTGAACGGTGGCTGTTGCAGGAAGATTAATAGTTTTTGAAACAGCATTGTCCGTGAATTGTTGAAAAGCCACCTGGTGCTGCAAATGCCAATGCGGATCAATATCCATAGCAGTTTTGAAAATGTTCTTTACATTCTGTGGAATATTTTTTATGTGAGCTATTGTACCTTCTTTTGTGACTTGCTCTAAAATTTTTTCTGAAAACAAATTATTTTTCTTCAGGTAATCGATAAAAAATGAATTTATGGAAAGAAGGTTTTCATCATTCAGTACATGATGACGCTGATATACCAATGCAAACAATGGCTCAATTGAGGGAGAAGCATCTGCAATTATGGAAATCGTTCCGGTAGGAGCAATGCTGGTACGGGTAGCGTTACGAATTGGAGTGTGAGGATAAAAAATACTTTTATCCCAATTTGGAAAACTACCCCGCTGTTCAGATAATCGAACGGAAGCATTCTTGCTTTTTTGTTCAATAAATTGCATCAACTTTTTTGCAAGAAGCACTGCCTCTTCTGAATCATAGGGAATTTCTAATTGAATCAGCATTTCGGCCCACCCCATCACTCCCAGCCCGATCTTCCTATTACCGGTAACAATTTTTTTGATCTCAGGAATCGTATATTGATTCACTTCGATCACATTGTCGAGAAATCGCACAGCAGTTATAATTATTTTCTCCAGCAGATCCCAATCAATAGTTTTTTCTTTTACCAGCTTTGAAAGATTAACAGAACCGAGGTTGCAACTTTCAAATGGCAGCAAAGGAACTTCCCCGCATGGATTTGTAGATTCAATTTTCCCTAAAGCAGGCGTTGGGTTTTTTTCGTTGATTGTATCCAGGAAGATCAGGCCGGGATCACCGCTCAGCCATGCATGTTCTATAATCTCATTCCAAAGTTTTTGAGCGGAAATATTTTTTACCACCTGTTTTGAATTGGGATGGATTAAATGCCAGGTTCCCTTCTGTTCCAATATTTTCATGAAATCATCTGTAATCCCCACGGAAATATTGAAATTCTGAAGAGAGCCTTCTGTTGTTTTTGCACTAATGAATTCTTCAATATCCGGGTGATCAATATTTAAAATACCCATATTGGCGCCACGTCTTTTTCCTCCTTGCTTGATATACTCAGTAGCAGCATCGAATATTTTAATGAATGAGAGCGGCCCCGATGACGTGCCACCAGTTGCAGTAACAATATCATCTTTTGGCCGAAGATGTGAAAAATTAAATCCGGTTCCGCCGCCACTTTGTTGAATCAAGGCTGCTCGTTTCAAGGTGGTAAAAATTCCATCCATATTATCTTCCACCGGCAATACAAAACAAGCGCTGAGCTGATTCAATGAAGTACCGGCATTCATCAGGGTAGGTGAATTAGGAAGAAAAAGGAATTGACTCATCAATTGATAAAATTCTTGTTGCCATTTCAAAACATTGTCCTGCTTTCCCCAGGATAATTCTGCTGACGCAATAGCTTTTGCTACCCGATGAAACAATTCATCAGGAGTTTCAGCCAGGTTGCCTGACTGATCCTTACGCAGATACCTGCGTTGCAACACTTTTAAGGCATTTTCTGACAAGCCTTTTATCATTACTGACATTTATTAACTAAAAAAATAAAGTGCTCCCAGCCCGGACAAATCTACCAAAGTATGAGAGACCACACTCCAAAAAACAGATCTTGTATAATAGGTAACTATGCCCCAACATAATGCCAATCCTATCGCTGACAGAATAAAATAAAAATTACTAATACCAGCTGCATGAACCGACAACGGAACGTAATGCCAGATTCCGAACCAAATGGAAGGAACAATTATCGCATAAAAGAAATTGGCCTGGTGATGATCAAAATACAATCCTCTCCACAAAAACTCTTCACAAATCGCATTCACAAATGCTAAGAGTAGTGATAAAAAAATAATAAGCGGGGTCGCCTCACTTATTCTTGATCGGAAGGGGCCGAATCCAAATGCAAGAATCACAGGAAGAAAAACCAGGATGAACTGCCACCAATTGATTTTACGAATTTGTAAAAGCCGTTTGATGTTTTCCTTATTGACCCATAACAATACCGGAAGGATAGAACAAAACACGATCCAGTAAAAGATCAATCCCGTTAAATAACCTTCTTTTGTACCAGTGATCGAGACAAAAAAATTAAACGCAAAATAATTGACTACGATTAATATCGGTGGAAACAAATAGACAATGAAATGTTTCCGTAAAGCAGCTAATTGGCGAAAAAAATTCATGTTACAGATTTATCACCCGGAGTTCCTGCCGGTTTGGAAGCGATATCAGGATAGAGTTTCAAAATATCTTTGATCTCGTTGATCATGTCCATTTGTTCTTTTTGAATTTCAAATAATGTCTTCATCTGTTCTGCAATAAGCAGATCCAGTTTCTGATGAATGTTCCTTATTTCTACTTCTGCTTTCAGGTTGATGAGATAATCATTCACGGCACGTTGCCGGTCTTTTTCCTCTTTGCGATTTTGACTCATCATGATAATAGGAGCCTGCAGAGCGGCAATAGTTGATAATAACAAATTCAATAAAATGAATGGATAAGGGTCAAAGGGCCTGCTCAGGAGATACACATTGATCCCGATCCAGACCAGCATGATCAATAAAAACAAAAAAATAAATTTCCAGCTCCCCCCAAATATGGCCACTTTATCCGCTACCCTGCTGCTGAACGGAGGGTTGGTATCTTCAAACTCCATTAATTTATGTGACAAAAGTTTTTCTTCTTCAATAGCTTTTATGACAATACTATTGAGTTTTTGAAGATGATCATCTTCTGTTTTGAGTAACTGATCTAGTTTTTCTTTTTCCATGCATTATTTGTTATGAGCTATAAACAATGGAAACTTTATATCTTCCATCAAAACATCTGCCATACTATGCTTAAACCACCGGGAAACCATTCCACGATCATACGCTCCCAGTACAACCATTCCATTTTCCTTTTGTTCTTTCAAATAATGCAGAATCTCTTTTTCAGGAGAGCCTTGCATCACCTTATAAGATGCATCGGGAAAACGCCTTTTCATAAACTCCTTCATCAACTTTATGTCAGGAAGATGCAGTGACTCGTCAGGTGCATTGACGGTTATTACTTCAATACTAATCTTTTTTAATGAAGGAAAAAGATAACTGAACATTTTTATAGCATACACTGATGAGGGACCTCCGTCATACAATAAAAAAATCTTTTTTACAGGTGCATAAGTCTGTGGTACAATAACTACAGGACACTGCGCTTCTGACAACAAATCACGGATAACCTGGTGGGAATATTTTCAGAGTAGTTCGTTAAAGTTTCTTTACTATCAATAACCAACAAATCAGTATAGATACTTTCATGCAATAACTCTGTTATTGCTATATTTTTATCATGGTGAACAGAATAATTCAAATGAAATTTTTTGCATACTTCTTCAAAATTATTGACAACTTTTTCCCTGGTTGCCTGGTCCTTATTTTCAAATGCGATCATTTTTTTCTCCGACATTCCCTTTTTTTTCATAAAATCTGAAACCTGGTAACTGTGGTAGCTAAAATCATCGAGAAATATGCCTACCAAATGCGCTTGAGCTTCCCTGGAAAGTAATGCCACATACTGAACTGCGCTTTCTGAATATTTCAGGCCATCGATGGCTACAGAAAATTTGATCATAGCTTGGTATTTGATAAATCATCGTAAAACACATTCCTACCCTCCCGGCAACAATAAACCTCTTTATCAAAACTACCTTTCCTAATCTCGGTTTTAGCTGACGGGCATTAGCTATTCTCGTGATTTTAATCAAAAGACCCAGATTGAAAATTCTGATAAAATGCAGCATTTCTGTTAGACGCTATAATTGTGAAAGATCTGAATTTCTGAAAATTTTACTTTAACCAGTTTGAAATAAAACGTTCTAGCGTTTACAATACTTTTAGAAGTATAAGACAAGCACATTGTAAAGCATAAAAGGTTCATTTAAGAGCCTTTTTACGGTAGCGGGATCGGGAAAAATATCTAACCAGGTTCTTGAGGATTTTCTTCAGATAGCTAATTTAAATTCTAATATTAGGCGAAAATAGCTTGTACAAGATTCAAGCCTCTCCAATAATTTCAACTCTCTTAAGTGGGATATAACTTTTGTTATAGGTATGCAGAGAAACTAATTAGATACATTGGAACTGCATTTTTTCCAAACGATAACTAAGTTTATGAACTTACAGGGATTTATTCATAGAAGGAGATCAGTACTTGTCATTTTTTTCTTTTTTGGCTTGCTGGCCTTAGGATTTTTTTCAGTATCACATTCTATGAGTGGAGTAAAAAAAATTTTGCTTTTTGACCAAACTGCCCGGTCGGATTCCAACAGATTTGTCATGTGCGATATGGTGACAGGTTCTGAAGTTGCCGGCTACTCTCCATTTGAAAGCAAATATTACAAGTCAGTACCCAATCCCAATTTACCACAAAGTTGTTTATATTATTTTGTTGGTGATAATAATAAGTCCGGTACTATCGGAATAACACTGGATGATAAAGTATCAGCTAAGTTTGCGATAGCTTCAGTCAAAAGTTTTGAACAAGTAGTGAAAGAAAATTGGGGTGGAGAAGCTGAGATGGTTGATAGTCTTGGCCAAAGGGCTGCCACCTGGGGAGATGATGAAGTGAGCTTGTGGATTGCCATTGGCAACCGGGTGTTGGAAATAGATATCAAAGGCGAGTCCCCTGATGTGACCGGTACACAAAAAAAGAATGCAGCCAAAGCACTGGCAAGAATGGTAATGAAGAAACTTAAACTGAATTAAATAATTTTCACTTCATGATTTTAAAAATTTAAACTTAACTAGTATGAAAAAAAAAATTGCATTTTGTTGTCGGTTGTTGCTTTTGCTACAAACAGTAATGGACAAAAGATTGACACTATTAAAACAATCAATAATGGCTCGGTATCGCCGGCATACTATGCCAACAAACTTTATTATGAAAAAAATTATGACACCCTTGATCACCTCAATTACAAGGCGCTGAAATATAATACCTGCGTCCTCGGGACCATTACCTGGTATTACCCGAGCGGAAAAGTGAAAAGCACAAACAACTATTTAATAGACACAACCGGGGGATTACAAAAAATACAATTGAACGGCCACTGCAATATTCCTGACGGCGAATGGAAATCTTATAATGAATCCGGTAAACTCGTCATCACCATGGTTTATGATAAAGGGAAAATATTAAAGACATACTAACGTCATCACCTTTATAGAAATCAGAATTTAATCATCAATCCACAGCAAATGCAAACAACGAATAGGAACCCGAAGCGTCCATGCTCATCAATTGCATCATCACAAATGCATATTCTCCTTTAGGAAGGTTCTTATCCACTTTAATTTCGTAATAATTGTCTTTTACTTTTTTAAAGCTCAGCGTATATTTTGTGCTGATCTTTTTTGTCTTTCCCAATATTCCCATTCCGGAGGCGGACTGAAGAATTATTTTTCTTTTTCCTTTTTCGCTGCTCATGCTGTACAGTGTAGTGTTTTGCGAGGGATCATTCATCATGGACATGGGGCCGGTTTGCATTGCAGAAAGATCCATTCCGCTTGATTTCATTGCCGAATCTGCTTCTGGTGTCAGATTGGATGTTCCGCCGGAAGAAAATACAAATACCAGATCATTACCGTTGCTGATACGAACCGGAGATTTTTCATCATCGAGTGTATAGCCGTTTTCCATACCTCCCAATCCCATCATCTTTGCTTTGGTCTGCAGGGGTGAGCTTCCTTTTTCAAGGCGTACCAGTTTATTGCTGTCTTTTTTATAAAAACAAATTTCATTGCTGTATTCAGGAGTGGGATAATTCTGCGCAAAAATAATTTTTGTAAAAAATAACAGTGCGAGTGAAAGAAAAAGTTTTTTCATGACTATTTCTTTTTTGATGATTGTTTTCCAAATCTCCAGCCGGCGAAGATCTGGACAACATTATTTTTTGCATCGGCGCTGGAGAAAGAAGGCATCTGGCCCGTCTGTGCACTTGCATATAATTTCCCGAGGCTGATATTATATCTTGCCCCGATGATCAGCCCCATGAAGGGATGTATTTCTGCTCCTGCAGCAAATCCATAATCAAATTTGTTATAATAACTCATTATGGATCCATAAGCGCCGGGTAAGCCGGTGCTGGTATTGGTACTGTCTGCTTTTGCATTTATAAGTAAAGCCATTTGTGCGCCGAGTTGCAACTGCAGAAATTTTGTGATGTTGATGCCCATCAATTGAGGCAGTAAAATATAATCAAGGTTTACAGTACCCGTTTTTGTACTGGTTTTAAAATCATATCCTTGTCTTGAATAAATGATCTCTGTACGTGAGCTGATAATTTTTTTACTGGGTGGCGCCAGAAACAATCCAAACATAAAACCGGAACGGCTGCTGCTGTTGATAGAAGATGCGCTGCTTACATTGGCAAAGTTGAGGCCACCTTTTAATCCAAAACCCATACCCTGGCCAAATGCAACAACGGGAAAAATGAGCAACAGGTAACATATTATTTTTCTCATAAAAATTATTTTTGAAAATGTAGAATGTTTTCGGGAGTTGGACAATATAACAAATGTTAGAGACCAGGTTAAATTGTTTTCTTTATTGATGATTTGTTCATTTTATTCATCTTCTTTTATGGGTTTAGCGGTCATAATAAATTTCATCCCTGGTTTTTCTATACTTCCCTGAAGAATTTGCTCCCCTTCTTTTAATTCAAACTGTACTATTCGTGGAAAAGCAGGCATAAAAGAAAACTGCGGCAGTTCTTCCTCGTTTTTGTTTCCGGAGCATTTACAAAATATGGGAGACATGTGCATCGGAATGAGTAGAAATTCAATCCGCACTTTGGCATAAGGCTGACCCGGTGGATTCGGGGGGATAAGAGATATGTCATTTACGCCGGTAATATGTATTAAACCAGTGTTGGCATCTTTATTAACAATTCTACAGGTACATCCCTTGTAATCCAAGCTGTCTGCAGTATTCTTATTTTCTTTTTCAATCAACCTCGCTTCCCCTTTTTCCACAGATATTACAAACGACCCGGTATCTTTATAAATTGATTTGCCCATCACACTTCCTGCATTGCCTTCAAACCTGCTCGTCATGGTAACTTCATAGGCATCGTCATAAACAAGAATATTACTTACTAATTTCAGGTCTTTAAAAGTTATTCCTTTGTATTTAAATGTAAGCCCCTCAAGTTTTGCCGCTACTGCAACAGGATCATTTTTAGGTACAAGAGCCGGGGCTTGATAAACCGCATATCTTATCCCACTTTTTTCTATTAAGCCTTCAATATTATTTCCGTCAATTATTCCATTTGCACTCCAGATTGCGTGCCATTTTACCCGCGTTATTTCAATAGATGTCAAAACAATATCATCTTCACCCGTAGGCGCTGAAGCTTCAGTCTTCGGTCCTAGCATCGATAAATCATCGTCTTTATAGCTAATTAATTCAATGCCTAACATCACTTTTTTATTCACCTTTAGTCTTTTATAAGAAGGATCTATTTTTAATTTTTCAAAATTTGAATAGCTGCTAAAATGAGGGATATTGCCGGTAAGTGTTTTTGCAACAGTATCAATGAAAAAATTTTTCAGACCATACCACTGGCCCTTGTCATCCTGTGTGGCAATGCCCATTAATAGTTGGCTACTGTCTTTTATTTCTTCACTATCGTAGTGAAAAATTATTTGTGCAGGTTGTTGAAACCGGATACCAGATGGCTCAAGACTATACGCTTTTCCATTTCCATTAGGCATAAGATTAGTGACGGGCTGTATGCTGATATTCGTTTTTTTTGATAAGGCGCCGGGCGGGATAACTAATTCCAATTTTCCATCCGAAGAAGTTAGAGTACCACCGTCTTTATCCATTTTCATTTCTGTTTTTACACCATCGGGTTTTCCTTTTTCTGTAATAGCGGGTTTGGCCGTAGTATCTGCATCATCATTATTTTGAGCCAAGGCTGTTAATGATCCAAGGAAAAAAAGAAGGAAAAATATTTTTTTCATAAAATTCATTTTAAAAAATTGATTCACCTATCGTATTCTTTTATAATAATCATAAGGATAATCCGGATAAGAATAATAATTGCCGTCCTTATGTAGATTCAAAAATGGCCCCGGCTCCCATTTATTGGGCCCGATATAAAAATCAAATGTTTCCGGCTTGCTCAGCCAGTTTTTTTCATCATGAATGGCTCCGCTGTAACCTCCTTTTCTTGTTAAAGGAGTCAGCTCAAGATTTCTTCCATTTACTTTATAGCTGCCGTTTGTTTCTGTATAATATAATTTGCCGCTTGACATGCCAAAAAATCTATAGACATAAGCATTGTTTGATCTGAATTCATATTCTTCCATTGTATTTACATCGGCGCTGCCAACAAAACTGCCGGAGCTGGTTACATAATTTCCGATAGCGGATGTAGAGTTACTCCAGACACCAACCAGTGAACTGCCATTATTATTTGTAGTTCGTGTATCAGGTTTAAAAATTTTTGATTTTGCGATCGCTGCATTTTTATCCAGTTTGATATTATCAAGCACAGCATCTGCTTGTGTCATGTACGTCTGATCATTTAATGTGATCAATACACTGCTGGTTTTTCCAAAGCCACTGTACACGGTAAGAACTACATAAAAATTAGTAGTGTCCTGTCTTGCCCTGGCCGCACCAACAACTGCTTTCCATCCATCAGCCGTGGTTTGTATTTCTGTTTTCGGATTAGAGTCTGTTTGATAAAGTTTAGCCACGAGGTTACTCCATTCACTTGCAAAATCTTTTTGAGGATCACCTTTACTTGCAACAGCGGTATAAATGGCAAGTACACAAAATGTTCCTTTGCTGTTGTCAATAGTTGTATAGGTGACAACATCCTGTTGTATTTTTTTTGTCCAGCCACTGGGTGGCGTATAAGTGGCAATATCAAACGTTTCTGTCTGGCAAAATGAGTAATGCGTTGTCAGCAGGCTCAATAAAAGGATTATTATTTTATTCATCATAAAAATTTTATTTGTCTATCATTTCTTGTAATGCAAAAAAATTAAAATTCGCTTCCAGCTGATCTCTTAGATAATGAGTGGGGGTTTCATTTTTCCAGCCCCACAATACAACCATAAATTGGGGAACATAGTCCGGCAGTTTTGGATTAAAATACCCGGGATTAAAAAGGACAATTTCTCTTCCATCATTTTCATTTGCAAAAGCCGTAAAGACCATGTCGTATGAAAGATCCTTGAACCAGGCAGGCTTTGCGAGTTCAGCTTCTGATGCAGTGGTTAAAAAATCTTTCGCTACCTTGCAGTTCTCATCGTAAATGCGTTTCCTTTCTTTTATTTCATTTTCTTTTTTCTGTTTGCTGGAAACATAATTCTGTAAAAAATATTTTTTAGCCCTCTCTTTTCCCACTACCGGATCGCCATTCTTTTCGATCCTGTCTAATTCTTTTTGTTTGTTCGCTTCTTCTTCAGCATCGCTTAGTACAGGCAATTTGTTATTGAAGCCTACAAATATTTGGTTGATCTTGTCCTGGTCCTCTAAGAATTTCAGTAAATATTGTTTTCTGGTTACAGGTATATAAGGTAATTGCCCGGGTCTTGTTATAATGATCATTCTTGCTCCGCTGTTGATTGCATGGTCAATGAAAACATCTTCACATAAATGAAATCCTTTAAAATCTCTTGTGTGCTTTTGGAGTAAGTAAACCGGCGAATTTTGGATAAGAAACTTTTCATTTTTTTCTCCAAGGGAACCAAGATAATTGGCCCACACATCAAAATCTGCATTTCCTTCGTCCAATGATATTTTATTGTTTGCATTTTTATCGCAGTAATAAGAAAAGAATTTTGCCCTCATTTCAAAAGAAACCGGTCCATTCTTATCCGGATATTCTGGTCCTGAACGATACCATTTCGCTTCCATTCCTTTTGGTTGAGGAACGGTGGTTTGCAACAATTGCTGGATTTTATCAATCCTGCTAATCACTCTTAAGTTTATGTGAAAATCAGTACTTTTTTTCCAGCCACCTTTTATATTCATGATGACATCATCATTGCAGGGCTGCTGTGCAAAAGATATTTTTGCAATAAGTAGTATAAAAAAAAGCTGTATAACTTTTTTCATGATTTTTAATTGCTCTTTCACCAGATAGTTCTCAATGTTTAAGTAATTGTGCAACTATTTTTTTTAACTCATCAATTTGTTTTTGCTGTTCCTTAATAGCTTCCACCATCACGGGAATGAGTTTGGTGTAGTCCACTCCTTTATAACCGTCCGTTCCGGTATGTACCAACTGTGGCAATACTTTTTCTACATCCTGTGCAATGAAACCGATCTGCTGGCTGTTGTCAAAACCTTTGTCAGTAAATTCATCAGCCCGCCAGTTATAAGTAAAACCATCTAATGCCAGAATTTTTTGCAAACTGTTTTCTAAGGGAAGAATATTTTTTTTGAAACTGATGTCAGAAGGGGTAATCATGCCTGTAGCTTTTATATCTCCTGCCACATCTAATTTTACGGAAGGAGTTGTAGTTCCCACACCAAGATTGCCGGAAAAATATCCATTGCCTGTTTGCCAGTCAGTAAAAAAAACATCCTGGCCGATTTGATTCCGGTATTCTAATTTTCCGCCACCTGCATACAAACCTTCGGCTGAAGCAGAATGTTTGATGATATGTTGAGAAACAGGTACGAAAAGAGTAGAAGCATAGAATTCCAAACCAATGGATGGATCATATTGAATATAATTAGTAGCATTCCCAAACCTTACGGTGCCATTTACATCTAATTTGTATTGTGGCGTATTGGTGCCAATACCTATATTACCATTATTGGTATTAAAAAGATTATTTGCAGACAGCGACCAGTTTGATCCCGCACTACTATTATTGTTTGCGGTACAACAGGTACTATCATTTGCCGGTGTCCACATTGAGCCATCCCATTTTAAAACCTGACCGACATTAGGAGGTATGTGTGATAAAGGCCGTCCTAAAAATTTTACAACCGTTGGTGAAGGATAAGAATCAGCTAAATCACCGCCTGCATTCCCAGTGGGGCTATTCGGATTTGTTATGGCATTTACAGCAGAAGAAAGAACAATATTATAGGCAGACCCTACACGTGGTAGAGTGCCATCCATGTTTTTTATATATTCCCTCCCGCGATCTACATCTACTTTAACTTCTGAATTGTTTTGGATACTACCAATACGCAAAGTAGGCGCCAGGCTTTGAGTAATCAGGAACGATTTACTATTTGCGACGTTGGGGTTTGCGTTACTAATTTCGGAATTACCGTTTGCGGGTATAACATACACAAATCGGTCAGGACCGGGTTGTAAGAAATATTTCAAAATGAATTGTATTCCCGGTTGTATAGGAGTATTGTCGAGATGAAGGATAGTCCATTTTTGGTTGATATAATAAACTGCAATTGGATGGGGATAACCTAGTGAACCATCTACCTTAGATCCATGATTTATATCAGTTCGTGATGTCACTATTGACGTTATAATAATGATCGCATCGGGGTTGCCATTAAGTTCAGCATTGTCAATCACCGTACAGGTAGCATTGCAGTAACTATTTTCTTTGCTGCTGGTAACGGTTATTTGCGTTTGTGCATAGCTGCTTAATGCAGTTGTTATGACCAAGGCGAGCAGTGAGATTTTTTGACAGAGGAATTTCTTTTTCATACAATAATTAATTAAGTGAAAGAAAAATAATCAGTAGGGAAATTTTTACGAATGAACTTATCAACCTAAATATAAAATGTATGAGAAGTGTAGCCTATATAACAAATGTTAGATGCAGTAATAAAGAGAGAGAAGAAAAGAGATGAGTTATACCTTTCCAGTCATCTTGTTAATGGCTTCGGTGCGGTTCTGTACATGAAGTTTGTCGTAGATATTATGAATATGCTGACCTACTGTACCGGGAGTAATGGAAAGCTTTACGGAAATTTCTTTATACAACAAACCTTTGGCTAAAAGTTGAAGCACTTCATTCTCACGGGGAGTAAGAAGCTGCGCCATTTTATCAGAATCTGATTTGATATGAAAGCGATCAATAACTTTCCTTGCAATAGAAGTGCTCATCGGCGAACCGCCCAGATACAACTCCAGCAAGGAGTCTGTTATTTTTGATAGCGCAGTTTTCTTTAGCAAATAACCACTGGCGCCAGCTGTGAGAGCTTCAAAAACTTTTTCATCATCTTCATAAATAGTGAACATGATGAATTGGGTAGCGGGACATTCGTTCTTTACTTTTTTAATACAATCAATGCCGTTCATGCCGGGCAGGTTAATATCCATGATGACAATATCCGGTTGCCAGGCTACTAATTCTTCAGCTGCTTTTTCAGCATTAGGAAAAGCCGCCAGTAATTCAAAGCGTTCATCCAATGTCAACAGGCTTATCATTCCTTCTCTTATCTCTTTGAGGTCTTCTACAATGCAAACTTTAATTGGAGGCATATAATAAAAATAATGTTACTGCGATCAGCAATCTATAGAACAAATGTTATAGATGATGATGTTCCCTTTATAATGGTACTGTTGCTTCTATTGTAACTCCTTTTCCATCAGATGCTGAAAAATGCCCTCCGATAGATTCAATTCTTTTCTGCAGGTTCCCCAAACCATTTCCGCCATCTGAATTTTTTATTCCGCTAAACCCTTTTCCATTATCATGGATAACCACTGAAAGTTTTTTATCAATGATAAAGCGGATATTCACTTTTTTTGCTTCGGCATGTTTTACAATATTGTGCAGGCTTTCCTTCACGGTTAAAAAAACATTTCGCCGGACTCTCACCACTGAGAAACAGATGTGGGATATTTTCAGGCAATTGTATATCACAATCCAAATGGTTCTCTTCGCAATATTCCATTGCATAGGAACGGGTGTAAAAAACAAGATGCTCCAGCGTATCATTCTTTTCATTCATGGCCCAGATGATCTCATTCATTTTTTGCACTAACTCATTTGAGTTGACAACTATTTTATCTGCATCCTGACGTGTAATTTCACTAAAACTATTACGCTTTACTTTTTCACTGAGAAACCGAAGTGGTAGAAAGTCCAGCTCCTAGGTCATCGTGCATGTCAGAAGCAATTCTCATTCTTTCTTTTTCAACAGCCTGCTGTTTTTCAAGAGATAATCTTTGTTCTTTCAATTTGCGCTGATAATAATTTCTGACTATAAATATTATCAGAGCTAAAGTAAATATACCCAGCAAGGAACGGAACCACCAGGTCTGCCACCAGGGAGGATTGATAACAAAAGAATAATTCAATAGTTGAGAAGGATACCCGGCAACAGGGAAAACAGCTTTTACTTTTAATGTGTATTGACCGGGCGCCAGATTCACAAAATTCAGATCGGCATTGCCGGAAGGTTCACTCCATTGATCGTTGCTGCTTCCTGTTAGCAGGTAACTGAATTTGACCTGCTTTTCATCATAAAATGAAGGAGCAGCAACTGAAATAATTAAATTATTCTGACGATAAGAAAAATTATGAACAGAATCAACATCTGTAATCAGAGTTGCGCCTGATTTGATCTGGGTAATATAAAGTGAAGGAATAAATGATGAATCATTTTTTGCTGATGGATATACTTTCAGCAAATTACCGGATTCGCCCAATGTCCAGGTTGTATTGCTTTTGTCGGTCATTACTTTTTTGAAAGATTGAAACAAGCGGCTGCTCCGGGTAATTTTCTTAATGACAAAAGAATCAGAAAAAGTTTCCACTTTATCCAGCCCTGAAGGCGAACTGGCCCAGATATCATTGTTATGTCCACAACTGAGATACTTGATAAAATTATCAGTTAATCCTTCTTTCCGTGTAAGGTGTTGAAGAAGATTCAACTTGTTCTGCGAAAAACTAAAACAATACAATCCGTCATACCGGGTACCGATCCATATCCTTCCGCTGTCATCCAGTGAAAGACTTCGGGGATTTTGCAAATTCAATTGTGAAGAAAGGTCGGATTGCAATTGCAAATAATGAGCAGGGTCTTCGGGATGCAGCGTAAATACCTGTAGTTTATTTGAGCGGGGAGCTATCCATAAATGACCACTTCCATCTAATGACAGTTGATCAGCAAAATAATCTATCGGGTAACTGAATATCATTTTATTTTTCATGAAAACTTTTAGCTGGTTGTCTCCGCAGTAAATAAGATTACCATAAGCATCAATAACGCCATAACCAGTTTCGTGGGATGAATCTTTGTAGAAATTCGTTGCTACAACCCGAGTACCGGCAATCGGTATAGTCACCCGGAAAATATTTTTATCGTTATATAACCAGAGTATAGAACCTTTTGCCAGCAGATGGCCTTTATTCATTGGAGGGCCTGAAAGATGGAAGATTTTTTTTGTACTGCCCCATAAAAGGATCAACTGCCCCATCTTTCCATCATATAACCACACACTATCAGATATTGTTTGTGCATACAGATCATTGATGAAAGCATTTCCGAAAGGGTTATCAAAGAACTCTACATTGTTACTTACCAGTTTTTGTACACCTTTTCCTTCCGGAAGAAACCAATTATTGCCTTCTTTATCCTGGAAGATATAACTGACAATAGTAGAACCCAGGCCGCTTACCTCATTATATAGAACAGGTTCGGTCCCGGGTTTAATAAAAAACAAGCCTTCGCCGTAAATACTTAACCAAAGTTGCCCCTGGTTATCAAACTTCAGGAATGATGCTTTTTTATTTTGTACAGATGCAAAAATCTCCGGAACATTTTCATCGCTGATGATACCGTCTTGCAGCTTTTCTTTTTTTAATACCCGAAGACCTTTGTTGGTGCTTACCCAGATATCTCCGTTTATTGATACATCAGTCCGATATGTGATGAATTTATTTTCAACAGTAAGAATATTTTGTTTTGCAGGATCGTAGAGAATAAGATCTCCTGCCTCCTCGCTGATCTCCGGATTAACAAGAATAAGTAACAATCTTCCGACCTCTTGTACCTGGGTCAGAAAGCCTGTAGGTTTTTTCCCATTATACGAGAAAGGCAAGCGATTGAATTTTTGATCTTTCCAGATAAACAGTCCTTCATCAGAGGCTACATATATAGAACCATTCCTGCTTTTAAAAAAACTATTAATAACAGGACAAAATCCATCTGTAGGTTTCAACAGTTTTATTTCCCCTTTTACCAGGCAGTTGAATTGTTTGGAATTGGTAGCTATCAATAAAGAATCAGGAGTGATCTCCAGCACATCATTTACCAGTTCATTTGACAAACCTTCATTGGCAGTATAATTTATGAACCGGGCGCCATCATACACACTCAGCCCGTCAAAAGTGAGAAAATATAAACGTCCTTTCGAGTCTTGATACATAGAACGGACCCGGTTATTCACCAACCCGTCTGCAGGTGTATAGCTGATAAAAGGAAGCTGCTGCGGAAAACTTTTATTCACACATAAAAAAAAGTATGCAACAACAAAAAGAAGTTTCTTTATCCGCATACTTAAATTTAGTGCTATTAATCTGAAGTAAAGAAAGTACTGCTTGCTGAATAGCTTCTTTAGTGAAGAGAAATAAACTAAAAAACTTCCGCAACATTTATTTGCTACGACCCATATTTTACAGGATCGTAATAAAACTATTTTTCCTGTAGCGGGATCGGGAGTTGAACCCGAGACCTTTGGGTTATGAATCCAACGCTCTAACCGCCTGAGCTATCCCGCCGAACTTTTTTCTTTACTTGAATTCAGTCCGCCGTCGGCGTATATGAATCCAACCTTTCACTCCAAGCGAGACTATCCCGCCGAAGGGCAGCAAAGATAATCGATTTCACTGTTTCGTCATTAATAATTCAGCAACTTTCCGAGGAGAATCGTCACTTTTTCAGCATTAGGAAGCATGGCATATTCCAGTCCAATATTCATCGGGACAGCAGGTACATTTAAAGCACCAAGTACTTCTACAGGAGCGTCCAAAGATTGAAAACAATTTTTTGAAATTCTTCCAGCCAGAGCTTCCGCAAAAGAATTGTCTTGTTGTTCTTCGGTTAATACGAGACATTTTCCATGAAGCTTTACCCGCTCAAAAATCAGTTCTTCATCAAGAGGAAATAAAGTTCTCAAATCAAGGACTTCAACCTGATCGTTAAAATTCTTTGCAGCAGTCTTAGCCCAATAAACACCCATTCCATAAGTGATCACTAAGCAGCTTTCTCCATTATTAATTGCATTTGTATCTGCATTCAATACAATATTTGCTTTGCCAAAAGGAATTATATAATCCCGTGAAGGCTCATTTGTTTTTGCATCTTCTGTACCAGGCACTTTACTCCAGTAAAGTCCTTTGTGTTCCAACATGACTACCGGGTTTGGATCATAAAATGCCGCTTTCATGAGTCCTTTCATATCTGCTGCATTGGACGGATACACTACTTTGATCCCCTTGATCGAAAGAAGTGTTGTTTCAACGCAACCACTATGATAAGGTCCGCCGCCACCATACGCTCCCACCGGAACACGAAGGATCATTGAAACCGGAAATTTTCCGCAACTCAGATAACAGCTTTTCGAAACCTCGGTCACCAATTGATTCAACCCCGGATAAATATAATCTCCAAACTGAACTTCAACAATGGGTTTTAATCCAACAGCACTCATTCCAACAGTAGATCCAATGATATATGCTTCCTGTATGGCTGTATTAAATACCCGATGATCACCAAATTGTTCAGCCAATGTTGCTGTCTCCCGAAATACACCTCCCAATCTTTTGCCCACATCTTGTCCGTACAAAACTGCTTCGGGATGTTCTTCCATGATTTCCCGAATTGCGAATAAACCTGCATCTACCATGATTACCTTTGCTGCACCTTCAGGATTTCTTTCCCCTTTCTCTTCAGTAACAGTTGTTGGAACAAAAACATGATCTTCTATTGTTGAAGGATCGGGCTCTGGTGCATTTATGGCTTTTGCAAAATCTTCAGCAACCAGGGATGCAGCTCCTTTTTCTATCAACTGAATTTCTTTTTCGCTGATTCCTCTATCCAAAAGTTTTTGTTCTCAGTTTCGGACCTGGATCATTTTCCAAATGCTTTGCCCAATCGGCATCTGACCTGTAAAATTCTTTTCTCACTCCGCTGGTATGATGACTCAGCAACGGAACCTATGCATGAACGAGATATGGTTTTCTTTCTTTGCGTACAAAATCAAAAACATTTTTCATCACATCGTATGATGCTTCGAAATCACTTCCATCCACCTGCACCCGGTTCATTCCTTTGAAACCTGCTGCAAATTCAAAAGCATTCATTGCTCTTGCTTCTTCAGCTGATACGCTAATACCCCAGTTATTATCCTGCACCAAATAAATTATTGGTAACTGTTTCAATACAGCAAACTGAAAGGCTTCACTCACTTCTCCCTCTGTAATGCTGGCATCTCCCAACGAGCAAAGTGCAACGGGTAATTCACCGGATGTTCCTTTTTTTAATTTAAGGGAATTTATTTCTTCCAGGTACTGAATTCCTTGTGCAATTCCTGTCGTAGGAATTGCCTGCATGCCGGTAGCGCTGCTTTGATGTGTGATCGTGGGTTTATCATTCCCACTATAATTGGGATGAGAATAATATTCTCTGCCCCCAGTGAAGATATCACCAGCTTTCGCCAGTAATTGAAGCATTAATTCATAAGGAGTAGAAACCTAATCCCAACAACATACTTTCATCACGATAATAGGGGCTGACAAAATCCTGAGATTGGAGTTGAAATGCTGTTGCTAATTGAATCGCTTCATGCCCACGGGAAGTTGAATGAACATATTTGCAAATTGTGCGGTTGGCATCATAGGTTTCGGCCATTGCTTTCACCTGGCTCATGAGGCGATAAGCTTTTAGTAATATTGATATATCTGTCATGAACAGCAAGCGGTGAAAGAACAAATTTAAGGGAAAGGGAGCAGCGATCACAAAAACAAAAGCCACCCGGCTAATGCGAATGGCTTTCTTTACAGTTGGTTTTGGTTGCCAACATTTTTTGATTCGTTTATTTTACTTCCAAAGCGAACATGCTGTCATCTTCAATGAAAGCTTCCAGTTCATCTCCCACTACTACTTCACCCACTCCAGCAGGCGTACCTGTAAACATCACATCGCCGATATTGACTGAAAAATAATTTGAAATATAAGAGACAATTTTATCAAAGCTATTAAGCATGTTTGCGGAATTACCCTGCTGCACGAGTTCTTTATTCTTGTACAAACAAAAATTAATGTCTTTTTTGTTTTTTAAACTGGTAAAAGGTACCCATTTACCGATCACTGCAGAATTATCCCAGGCTTTGGCTTTTTCCCAGGGTAGTCCTTTTTCTTTTAATTCATTTTGAAGATCTCTTGCAGTAAAATCAATGCCGGCAGTTACTGCATCATAATATTTGCTGGCAAATTTTTCCTGAATATATTTCCCATTCTTGCTGATACGAATCACCAGTTCGCATTCATAATTAATTCATTAGTGAATTCAGGATAATAGAAAGGTGTATGCGGTTGCAGCAAAGCACTTTTGGGCTTCATGAAAATTACCGGTTCATCGGGAATCTCATTACCGAGCTCTTTCGCATGCGCAGCATAGTTACGGCCAACACAAAAAATTTTCATACTCAGGAACTATTTTAATATAAATACATCGGATACAATACTCATAGGCTTTGTTTATCCCATATATTCAGGCAATCAATATGTCTATTGGATTTTTAGTTTGCGGAGGGTTTCACAGGCCGCTAAAATAAGTAATCAATCTGATTTATCATAAGGAAAATTCCTGATTATTTATATGGTTCATGATTGCGGTAATGCCTTGTGTGGCAAAGCTTTCAATGACTTCAACTGCTTTATCGATTTTAAATTTTACCAGGGGTTCTTCATCTTTTTTCCATTTTCCCAAAACAAAATCAGACTGGTGCCCTTTAGGATAATCATTTCCGATACCAAAACGGAGCCTGGGATAATTTTTGGTTGCCAATACTTCTTCAATATTCTTTAGACCATTATGTCCGCCATTACTTCCGCCCGGACGAATACGCATTTTACTTAATGGCAATGCTACGTCATCAACAATCACCAGCAGATGTTCCAATCGCAATCTTTTCTTTGTCCATCCAATATTTGACTGCTTTGCCGCTTAGGTTCATATAAGTAGTGGGACAAATACAAACAAAACTCTTTCCTTTCCATTTTAATTCTGCTACATAAGCAAGACTGTCTACCCGAAAACTACTTCCGTGTTTATGCACAAATGCATTCACCACATCAAAACCGATATTATGTCTTGTATGTGCATATTCGTTACCTGTATTTCCCAAACCAACTATCAGAAATTTCATACAATAAACAATATTCAAATATCGGTTGTAAGCCAATAAAAAACCCGCATCTTTTGATACGGGTTGAAATTGCTTTTGAAGTTTTATTTTTTCCCCTTTTCTGTTGCCTTCTGCCGCTTTTGCCGGAGCAGCTGCAGTTGCAGCCGGAGCAGCAGCGGCAGGAGCGGCAGCCAGTAGCGACAGCAGTTGGAGCTGCAGCTTCTTCCTGTTTCAACTGCCTTGTCAGTACTACTGATGCAATAGGAATACGGGGAGAATTCAAGATCTCATAATTATCTATCTTTTACATCTTCTACCCGGATATTGCCATTCAATTCAAGATTATCAACATTCACTTCAATCTGTTCTTTCAGATATTTCGGATAAGTTTTTACTTTTAATGATTTCATTTTGATATGAAGCTTACCACCATCTTTTACACCTTTGGACGCTACCCGTAAATTTCACCGGAATGGTAGCGATCACTTTTTTATCTTCTACCAGTTCCAGCAGGTCAATGTGAATTAAGTTCATCATAACCTTATCAAACTGCAGATCTTTCAGAATGCATTTGTAAGTTTTGCCATCAATTTTCACTTCTGCAAACTGGAAACTTCGGTGTGTAAACTAAAGGTTTGAATGCCGCAGCAGGAGCATAAAAATTGATCTCCTGTGCACCCCCGTAAATTACACCGGGCACTAGTTCCTGAGAGCGGAGTTGGCGGGTGGCTGCTTTGCCGAATCCGGTCCTCAGTTGTCCTTCGATTGTAATTGTGTTCATTGTTTATGTTGTTTATTAAATTACGTTGCTGTATTTACTGACTTTCCTAACTTATTTGTCTCTGCGTTGCGAATGAATAAAGAGACTGGTGATACTCTTATTCTCAAATGCATTTCGGATAGCTACTGCAAAAAGTTCAGCTACAGATATCACTTTGATCTTTGGAACTTTCTCTTCTCAACGGAATCGTATCACATACCACCAATTCTTCCAACACACTGTTCTCAATATTCTCATAAGCTTTTCCACTCAGTACCGGATGTGTAATCAAAGCCCTTACACTCCTGGCACCTTTTTCTTTTAAAAGAGCTGCACTTTTTGCCAAAGTTCCCCCCGTATCACAGATATCATCAATGATCACCACATCCCTGTCTGTCACATCTCCTATCACTACCATGCTGGCTATCTCATTGGCCCTTTTGCGGTGTTTATCACAAATCACCATTTCTGCATTGAAATAACTGGCAATTTCCCTGATGCGGTTGGTAGCTCCCACATCGGGGGCGGCAAAGGTAAGGTTTTCCAGCCTCAGATTTTCTATGTAAGGGATAAAAACTGCA
Organism: uncultured Bacteroidota bacterium; assembly: GCA_963745445.1. Taxonomy (GTDB): domain Bacteria; phylum Bacteroidota; class Bacteroidia; order Chitinophagales; family Chitinophagaceae; genus UTBCD1. The sequence continues at coordinate 1,679,975 of CAVUXD010000003.1, read as the reverse complement.
TGGCTGTCCAGGTGGTCAACCGGTATATCAAAATAGCCTTGAATCTGCGGGGCATGAAGGTCCATAGTGATCATCCTGTCTGCTCCAGCAGCTACTAACATATTGGCTACCAGTTTACTGCCAATGGCCACCCGGGGTCTGTCCTTCCTGTCCTGACGGGCATAACCATAATAAGGAATTACTGCAATTACTTTATAAGCAGAAGCACGGCTGGCTGCATCAATCATCAATAGAAGTTCCATCAGGTTATCAGCAGGAGAATAAGTGCTTTGAACCAGGAAAACAAAATCGCCGCTGATACTTTCCAAAAAGATGGGGCAAATCTCACCATCGCTGAAGTGCTGGATATTTACTTTTCCCAACTGTGTACCATACTGTTTGCAGATTTCTGCGGCTAATTTCTGAGAGCTGGTTCCGGAAAAAATTTTAGCAGACTGCATGGATGAAAGATGTGCGGCGAAGATATTAATAAGGCCGCAATCCACCCATGCAGGTATGTAAAAATATTCAGCTTGGCTGAATCACAGAAATATCACCGATTTATTACAAGCTGCCGTAGATGGTTTTACCAAAGAAAGTTGTTGTGAGGGGGTTTCCTGTTTCTGTGTAACTTCTGCTTTATTGAGCATTACAACTGTAAAATAGAGAAGAACAAATAAAAATAGAGAATAATAATGCTACCACATACACACCAGCAAAGAAGAGAATTGGGTGTAAGGCTCCAAGGGAAGTAAACTGTTTTGGTTTTCATGATATTGGTTTTAGTTTTTCAAAAAGATAAATCCTGGATTCAATACAACTAAAATTGTATTGTCAAGAATAAAAATATTGGCTAAACTTGTTATATGCAAGAGCAGAAATACTCAATCAAGAACTGGGCAAAAGACGACCGGCCAAGAGAAAAATTACTATCTCTTGGCGCAGAAGCATCTAAGTCATTCTGAGCTACTGGCCATTTTGATCCATAATGGCAGTAAAGAGAAAACAGCAGTGGACCTGGCGAAAGAAATTCTAAAACTTGGAAAGGACAACCTGAATGAGTTAGGAAAGCTTTCAGTAAAAGAATTAATGAAAATAAAGGGGATCGGTGAAGCAAAAGCAGTAACTATTGCCGCTGCGCTGGAATTAGGAAGAAGAAGGCATGCATCTTCACCACTTGAAAAACCAGTAGTAGTAACCAGCAGAGAAATTGCGCAATATCTCAAGACAAGATTAAAAGATTACCGGCATGAAGTATTTGCTGTAGTTTTCCTAAACCGTGCCAATAAGGTTAATCATTTCCAGATTGTGAGTGAAGGTGGAATCACCGGCACTGTAGCTGATCCAAGAGTCATTCTAAAAAAAGCATTGGAAGAAGATGCTGTCAATATTATTCTTTGCCATAACCATCCTTCGGGCAGTCTGAAACCCAGCAGGGCCGATGAAGATCTGACCATAAAAATTAAAGAAGCCGCCCGTTTATTTGACATCACGGTTTTAGATCACATTATCGTAAGCGAAGATGGATATTACAGTTTTGCGGATGAAGGGCTTTTATAAGTCGTTAGTCTATAGTCAATAGTCGTTAGGAAACAACTTTAAAATAAAACTTTTGCGTATGGGAGATTACAGAACATTATTAGCTCATCAGAAATCATTTGCACTATCAATGAAAATTTATCTTCGCTCAAAAAAATTTCCATCGGAAGAAAAATTCGGGTTAACTGCTCAGATCAGAAATTCTTCAAGATCTGTTTGTGTGAATATTGTTGAAGCATACAAGAGAAGGCGATACAAAGACTATTATATTTCTAAATTAAATGATTCGGAAACTGAGAACGCTGAAACACAGGTCTGGCTTGATTTTTCATTGGCCTGTGAATATCTTTCAAAAGACGAATATGATGAGTTGAAAAATGAAAATGATGAAGTAGCCAAACTGGTTCTATATATGATAAACAATCCTGAAAATTTCAGGTGACACTATTGACTACCGACTATTGATTACCGACTCCTACGCTTGCGCTGTTGGTCCGCCAAAATTTAAAGGAAGCTGAATTTCCTCAAGGTCCTTTATAGGCCCATTCACTACCTCATATTTTCCAATATTTTCTGTTATCGCTTTCATTAAACGCTTGGCATGCTGCGGGGTTAATATGATGCGGGATTTTACTTTGCTTTTCGGAGTGCCCGGCATCACATTCACAAAGTCAATTACAAACTCGGCATGAGAATGAGTGATGATGGCAAGGTTAGCATAAGCACCTTCTGCTACTTCTTCAGAAATTTCGATATTGAGTTGATTGGGTTGCTGGTTCTGTTCTGACATAATAAATTATTTCGACTCAAAAGTAGTGGATTATTCTTCATCGTATCAATAAAGAAAAAGGGATTGATTTCTGTTTTGAAATCAATCCCTGAAATTATTATTCCGAATTATTTAATTAAACTTTTTTTCCTATCTCCATCCTGCATTTGAAGTGCCAATACCATCGGCATTTATTAAATAACCGAATGTATAAAAGGGTTGAGGTGCATTTAATGTTTGTAAAGTACCGGCAGGTAATGGCAGGTGCAGAGGAGTTCCCTTTTGCAATAAATTCAGTTTTCTCATTTCAAAAAACTGCAATCCCACACCTGTGGTGTACATTTCAACAAATCTTTCATGGTGTATGGCATCAACGATCGCCGCCAAGTCAGCAGCTACATTCGTCATATTACCTCTCGTCGTCCGGGTACCGCTGTTAATAATTGCAGCAGCGCCTGCCAAGTCACCAGTATAGGCTCTCGCTTCTGCACGCAACATATCATTTTCTGCTTTCATTACTTCTGGTTTAGCTCCTACATCATTCACATACAGTGCGTCATATCTCCCATTCCTGTAAGAAGAAAAATGATAATACCCTCTTGCACTCTGAAACCAATTTGCAGACACATATTCAAAGTCAGTATTTAATCTCTGATCAACAATATTTGTGGCAGGAGGTGGGTAAGGAAAACTCGGGCTATCATCCCAGTGTGCCGGCTGATCCGTAGCCATCATATGTACCGTGTACATATCAGTAACACCCCAACCATTAAATGTAAGATAGTCTCCAGCCTCATCATACCAATTTGTATAAGAATCTCCAATAACGCTGAAGTCAGATGTAATACCCGCATCAGCATAAGTTTTTACCTGTGCCCAGTTTACTGCTGCCAGATCCGTTTTATTGCGGGGTAAATAGGCAAGTATCCTTGCAGCCATTGTATTGCAAAGAGCCTTCAGATCGTTGTTGCTCAAGTCAGCGGCAGTACCAAGCCAATTTGCAGGTATTGTAAAACTTGAAGAGCAAAAAGTAATAGCATCATTAAGGTACCCAATAGCTGCAGTTGCTATTTGTTTATAATCAACAGCGCTTTCAAGCTTTCCTTCCACTGTTTGAGTTTCATCTACTAAAAAAGCTCTGTCATAAATCAAAGCAAGATTGCCATAGGCAACTCCCTGGGCAAATTTTGCCATCGCTTTCACCTGCGCATCATTATCTACCTTTACCCCACCTGCCAATGCTTTCATGATGTTTGAAGCGGTATTGATAGCAGCATACATTTTGTCAAAAGTATACTTTGTCCAAGCTGCATTTCCGTAAGCCGGCGTATTATTCCATCCATGGTCACGAGGCTCCCACGACATATCCCGCATGCCGGCATTACCCCATGAACAAGATACATTGTCTGCAGCAACTGCCAGCATCATTTCAACACCGGAATAGGAATGCTCGCCATAATAAATAGAATTGAACAAGCCTGCTGCAAGTGTTTGCACATCATTCCCATTGGAAAGTACTTTGGCAAAATCCGGATCGTTTTGATTAGGTACATTCAGTACATCCTTTTTACAACCTGTCAAAACTCCAACCAGGAGGCTTATAAAGATTGCAATATTTATTTTTTTCATAATCATGTTTTTTGATGTTTTAGAAATTAAAGGACAAAGAAAATGCAATATTCCTGTAATTCGGGTTCGCACCAATGCCATCAATAGGTTGCCTTATGCTTCCAACTTCCGGGTCATAACCGTCGTATTTTGTAAATGTCAGCAGGTTCCTGCCCACAACTTTTGCGGTAATTCCTTTAACGACACCACGAAAAGCATTATTCAGCACTTTATTATTGAATGTATAACCAAGAGCGAATTCACGTACCTTTAAATAACTTGCATCTTCAACCCAATATTTATTTGGCAAATTGGCATCGTACATTCCGGAAAACCAATAGTCGTAGGCTTTCTTTTCTGCAGCGGGAACATTGGACATATCTTGTTTCCAATAGATATTGTTAAATGCCATACGCTGATTATTAGCATTATAAATATCTCCGCCTTGTTTCCAATCCAAAAGAAAATACAGGCTAAATCCTTTCCACTGAATAGTATTAGAGAAACCAACGTTGAAATTGGCATTACCATCACCGATCTTACCAAACCAGTCAGCTCCTTTTTCCTGGTATCTGATTGGACGTTCCGCTGGAGTTCCCTGTGTTCCTTTTGCGATCACATATCCCTCAGTATTGACTTCATAATCGGAAATAGTTTTACCTGCAGGAAGCTGTTTGCTCATGTCGTCCAATGTACGAACAAACCTGTATCCATACATAGCGCCATAGGTAGAATTGGCAGTTATGTAGAATACATTTACATCACCCGAAAATGCACCCAGATAATATGGAGGGATAGGAAGATCTCCTACTTTCTGGCGGGTCTTGGAAAATACAATATTAGAAGTCCAAATTAAATTCTTATTCTTCACCCAGTTGGCTCCCAAAGTTGCTTCAACTGTATTAGACTTTACATTACCGGCATTCTGCCATTGGCTATTATAACCATCATTCAGAAAAGGTATTAATGGAACGTTTAAGAACTGGTCAGTTGTATTCGAAAATGAGTAGGTTGCTTCAAAAGTGAACTTCTTCAGGAAGTTGACATCAAGGCCGATTTCCGTTTCGTGGGTCTTGGAAGGTTTAAGTAATGAATTTCCTTTTTGACTGGGTGAGGCAATACCGTTGTTTAGGCTGTAAACTTCATATTGCCAATCAAATCCCGGGCGAATACCGGCATTGCCATGGGCAGCCCTGATCTTCAATTCGTCAATCCCGGGAATAGTAACATCCTTACTGATACGATATGCTCCCGAAACACGGTAATAAGGATTCCATCTTGCATCCGAGCCAAATAAAGAAGAACCATCATAACGGTACATTCCATCTAATAAATACCTGTCTTTATAATCCAGGGAGGCAATTGCAAAATAGTTCTGAGCTCTTTCTTCAGAGATATAAGAGCCTGCGCTATTAATTGACGTAAAGTTGTTGAAGGCCTCGATCCCGTTTACAACGAACTGCGAAGAAGAGACATTAAAGGATTCATAATGATTGTTCTCATACAGGTAAGAAAGTTTACCGGCGACATTCAACTGCCCAAACCGGTGAGCCAGATTCAAAGTAAGTTGAGTATTCTTAGTATTGTTTTCACTGGAAGACATTGCTAAGTCACCATTTGTATATGTCATACCATTATTAACATTAGCGGGGCCTCCAACTTTCCAGGTATCCTTTGGATCAATGGTAGAGCTACGGTAATTTTCGATCTCAATAGTTTGGCTAAGATCAAGATTTGCCCAATTCGTGAATTTGACATTGGCTGTATAATTCGCCACCCACCTGCGGTCTTTATCATTGATTTTTTGTTTCGACAAAACATATAATGGATTTACGATCTCTCCGATCCATTGGTCAATCCGTGGGTAGTAAGGTTGTCCATCAACTGGATTTATTTCTTTTAAATTTATATCTGGTTCCAACCGGGCAACATTATAAAAAGGACTACCCCCGGGGTATTGGATCAACCGGTTTATAAACAAATTCGTAGTGCTAATCTTTAACCATTTAGCCACTTGTTGATCCAAATTCAACCTGAAGTTTTGCCTCTTGTAGCCATCAGTAAGTGCCACAACGCCTTGCTGGCTATTATTTTCAAAAGAAGCATAGATGGCAGTCTTATCGCTTTTATTGCTTACTGACACAAAATTAGTATAGTTAATTCCTGTGCCAAAAACGTCTTTTTGAGGATTACGATCAATTCCATAGGGATTATCCATATAGTGATCTGCATCCGGTGTGCGGTTTCCGGAAATTCCGGGATCAAACCCGGTTCCGCTATAGTTGGCTGGATAGGTCACTCCGGCATATTTAGTGTATTTACCCTTATAATTTTCCCAATCTGCCGCAAGGGTATAAGGATGATGCGTCGCTACCTTTAGTGTATGATCCAGATCTTGAAAACCAACCTCATTTCTAACCACAACACTTACCCTGGATCCCATCCCCCTCTTCGTCATTACAGCAATCACTCCATTACCCGCCCTGGATCCATACAAAGCTGAAGCAGCAGCGCCTTTTACTACTTCAATAGATTCTACGTCATCAGAATTAATATCTGCCAGGCTACCAGAAATTTGAACTCCATCAACAAGGATCAATGGCCCTGAACCAACATTAAGGTTATTGTCAGCACGAAGCTGAATATCCAATTGTTGCCCGGGTAATCCTCCTGTACTGGAAACTTTTACCCCTGCAACTTTGCCTGTTAATGCAGAAGATAAAGATGTCTGGGGAACCGCATTGATTTCATTAGCATTCAATTTGGTAACAGAAACTGTCAATTTTGCCTTGGTAGTCGCAGCAGCAACACTGGTTACAACAACTTCAGAAAGATCTGTAGCCTGTTGTGCCAGGCTTACCAAGTAAGTAGAAGCATTCTCTACTTTTATTTCTTTGGGCGAAAACCCAACAGCAGAAATAACAAGAGTGTTACCTGTTGCAGCAGATATTGAAAACTCTCCACTGGCATTGGTAACTGTTCCTCCCTTTTTTCCTTTGATAATAACACTTGCACCGGAAATTGGCTGGTCATTGTTGTCTTTGACAGTTCCGGTGACTGTTCGGGTTTGTGCAAATGCCAATGTGCATAGCATCATCAGCATCGTGAGGAGTGATGCAAATTTTCTCATGTGACGTTAGTTTTAATTTTTAAAAGCAGTGAATTCAACGAAACCGTCCGATTTTCAAGGAGAAGGTTATACTTTTAGACATCCTTTGTATTCAGGATGCTGCTGTAAAATAAAGATTTTTTTAACAAATACAGCAAACTTTTTATATAAAAATAAATTACAAAAATTTAGATAAATAAATCAATATTTTGAAAAATGAATAGCCACAATTATTCAAGACTTACATTATAATTTTCTACAAAGTTTTATTTATCAACGACAATCAATCATTCATACATCTAACTTCATCAACAGCTTTAGTATGCAAATAAAATTCTCTTTGAAAGCTCTTTATGGAATGACTAAATTACTATTGTTGATATTAAAAGTATCAATTACTAAGCCTGTGCTGTAGTTCCGCCAAAATTTAAAGGCAGCTGAATTTCCTCAAGGTCCTTGTAGGGTCATTAACAGCCTCATATTTTCCAATATTTTCTGTTATGGCTTTCATTAAACGCTTGGCATGCTGTGCGGTTAATATGATGCGGGACTTCACTTTGCTTTTCGGAGTACCTGGCATCACATTTACGAAATCGATCACAAATTCTGCATGAGAATGTGTGATGATCGCAAGATTAGCATAAGCACCTTCTGATACTTCTTCAGAGATTTCGATATTGAGTTGATTGGGTTGCTGGTTCTGATCTGCCATAAAATTGATTTAAAATGGCAAGGCCACAAATTTACCTGATTATTTATATTCGGCTTCATATAAACAAAAAAGGTCACACAATGTGTGACCTTTTTTGTAATTAGTTTTATGAAAAATTATCTTGGCCCTATATAAGTAAATGTTTGTGTCCACTCTCTTGAAGTAGCTGGATCAAACGGAGGATAAGGCCCCCCGGAGCCATACCCGAATTTTACATAAAAAGTTTTGGTGGCAGGGTCGTAATGCGAATTAAATCCAGTAGCCATGGAATAGAAAGTTACTGCTCCTACCGCAACATTTTGTACAGTCACCGCATTTGTAACAGGATTGACAGTATACTCAGGCTCCTGTATACCGAAATAACTGGGTGATCCGCCAAGAATTGCAGGCATACAATAGGCTCCTGCATCAGGCCACCACATTTTACACGAATTACCTCCCGTCGTATGCATTTCAATCACTGTAGAGCCACCAGTATACCCGGGATTTGATGACGGATGGTAATTTGTCCATGTTAGGCTGTATTTCCCATCATATTTATTTTTAGCTCCAACCTCTACTACAATAGAATTATTTGCAGAAATTAAACCGCCTCCATCAACAGACGTGATAGTGAATCCCAAACCATACTGAGAACTCGGATTTAATTGTGTTGGATCGGGTACTGTTATATAAATTTCTTTTGAGAATTCTCCCGGTTGAAATACCAAATTAAAAGTGCCTCCAATACCTCCGGTTTTTGGAACACTGATTGTATATAAAGAAGAAGGCATGTTAACAAAACTAGCATTAACCGCTCTAACAGCTGCTGTGTCATCTTTAACAACTACAGTCATAGTTGTAAGCAAACTCGCCTGATCAGCCGGATCTCTCCGAATAGTAGCAGCCAATAGCTGCTTTGGTGTAGCTATAAAATCAATGGGGTTTTGCGAAAAAACTGTTCCCGGGGCTCCTCCACCTAAAACTTTTACAATTGTTTGTTCTGTGGATGCAGCGTTGGAGGAAAAAAAATTCTGCTTTTTTACACAAGATTGGAAAAATGCTGCCAGAAATCCCACTAGCAGAATAACCAAAATATATGTTGGAGTTCTTTTCATACTACTAAAATTTTATTTTTTGATCAAATTCTTTTATTTAATAATGGTAATATTTTACTGATCCCACCATATTCTTGCGTCTTGAGAATTTGGCACCCCGCCAACAGTATAATTCGCTGCAGCCGCAGTATAGTTATCCGGATTCAATTGTGGCTCAAGGGGTCCATAAGGAATCCTCCGTGGTATTGGTAAAAGCGGAGACTGATAAACAGGATTTAAGACAGGATAACCTGTTCTTCTCCAATTAGACCATCCTTGCCAACCGTTAGGATAAAATGCAAGCCAGGTTTGAGTGCCGATTTTCGAAGCAATATTTCCTGAACTAACGCTAACAGCTGTTGATGATATGTAAGTTGCAAAACTTGCAGCGTCATAAACTCCCCATTGTTGCCAACTGGCAGAAATACCATTAGAATACATCGTAGCAACGTCTTCACTTGTCCACCCAAGATTAGCGGCGTCCGCACGGGCCAACCACACATTTGCAGCTGTTATTAAAAACGCCGGGGAAGTAGGTTGGCTGCTTGAAGAGGAAAGAACATAAGACCAATTAGGGTTGTTAGTTGCAAAAAGAACTGCTGAATCTCTTGGCAACCCATATGGGAATCCTACTGAGGATGTCTCAAAAGCACCTGTCCTTTTATCACCGTTTGCATTAATGAAATCTGTTACGGTTTTACACAAACCATAGTCGTAACGCTGGGTAATATAATAAAAACCATACACTGGATTGTTATATACACCGCCAGGATAAACAAGGGCCGCATTGTCTGAATTATTAGTGATGACACCAGCAGGATCATTAAGTGCCGCAACAAAGTCAGTTTTAGCATTGCCTCCTTTTTTTGACATACGCAAATCAATCAACAGGCGAATCGAATTAGCGAATTTCTTCCATTTACTGATATCTCCTCCATACAAAATATCGCCAACGATAACATGAACTGGTGTTACAAACTGTGCGACAGCTTCAGTTAATTCTTTAACAAGATCTGGATAAATTTTATCTTGACCATCGTAAGCTAAAAGACCATTTCCCTTAAGTGCATTAAAATATGGAAGGTCGCCATAGCTATCAGTCAAAAACCAGAAATAGTAAGCCTTTAAAATTCTAGCGATCGCTATTTGATTAACATTATCTCCGTTTGCAGCAGCTTGATCAGGATTTGTTGTATTATAATTAATAATGTTCTGCAGATCCTCCAAAGAGCCATAATAATAAGCATCCCAATTAAAGGATGGTGTCTGATATCTCGATGCCTCAGTATATTGCGTCTCAGTATTATACTGACAGTAAAGAGCTCCTGGGGTTACCAGCCCACCGCCGCTCCAAAAAGAATTTCCTAACCCGGATTCCACATTAGTAAGCAAAGCCGCGGTATTAGGCGAAGTAGTAAGATTAGGATTGCTATTGATATCCCCAAAGTTTTTAATCTTCGAGCAAGACTGAACCGCCAGAAGGCTGCCAGCGACGAAAACTAATATTATAAGTTTATTCAATTTCATAATTGTTAGAATTTAAACCGTTAAAATAAAAGTTTCAAACTAGCGCCAATTGATCTGGTACCCGGGTACTGTCCATCTTCGCCCTGCACGCCAGAAATCTCTGATGGATCAAAACTCTTTGATTCCCTATATATCAGCAATGTATTTTCTGATACTACTGAGAAGGTTGCGCCTTTAAGTACTTTACCAATCTGACCTATCTTTTGCACAGGAATATTATATCCGAAAGAAATTTCCCTCAACTTGACATAAGTAAGATTATGTATAAAGGGTTCAATTGCATTGTTTCCAAAAAAGCTATGGAAATAATATTGTGCATCAACATACGTATCAACCGGAGTTTTTTCATCAGCTGCTGAAACTCCGACCACATGAACCCCTCCTCCAGAAGCAACCGGATCTCTTACACTTTTTCCTTTATCATTGATGCCCGCTGTAGGAGCCAGAAGTCCGGAATAGTTGCCCCACATTTCTGAGAGTGAGAAAAATTTACCCCCAATTTGGTAATCAATACTAAAGTTCAAATTAAAGTTTTTGTACGTAAATGAATTAATTAACCCACCTGTAATCTTTGGTACAACTGAGCCCCAATCTTTGTTTGGATCCCCAAGATATGTTCCATCCGATTTTATCTCAGGTATGCCATCACTATTCCGCTTAAAGCCCATACCAATTAATTGTCCCCAGTTCTTACCTACTACATCATATGTCGCAGGTGCAGTAAAACCTGAAAAACTAGCACCTCTTGCTACAACAATTTGATCTTGTCCTGCAATTAACTTCACTACTGGGTTCTTTATTAAATAACCAAAGGTCTTAGTAACATCCCAGGTAAAATTCTTTGTTTTTATCGGTGTTGCATTCAACACACCTTCTAAACCTTCTCTTTTAACTTCTGCAGCGTTGACAGTTGATGAAGAATAGCCGGATGTTCCACTAATAGCAACCGATAACGGTTCACCATCGTTATCTTCATTATAATAAGTAGCACTAATGCCAAGCCTATTATTCAATAAGCGAAATTCAACCCCTGCTTCATAGCTTGTAACTGAAGAACCTTTAAGAGAAGGATCCACTAATGCATCTGGTGTGCTCATCAGGAAGTTCGTGCCCCACAAGTTTGCATTAACGCCATATGAAAAATTATTAACATAAACACCTATTGAAGTTGGCTTTTTGCCCCAGCTTCCAAAAATTTTACCAAAGGTTAACCATGGTAAAGAATTTCTTGTGAGTTCACTGAAGACAAAGCTAGCACCTAATGAAGGAGAAAACAAACTATTATGATCCTTAGCAATGGTAGAATACCAGTCATTGCGAAGTGCCCAGGTTACACTCACTAATTTATTCCATTCAAAGGCTCCCGTACCAAACAAAGACCGCACTTCCGAACGTTGGCGGGTATTTCCGTAATTGATAGCGGCGGCTGAATTAGTAATCGCATAAAGATCCGGTACACTCAACCCATTTCTGGTAGACATAGTAACATCCTGATATTTTGTGCGGTTCCAGTTTCCTCCAACTGTTGCATTTACATCAAGCTTGCTAAAAAAGTTCTTGTGATATTGTCCAATTAATTCATAGTTCATGATATCAGAACGGGTCTGCCCTGTTCCATAACCAGCAAATAAGCCAGTTTGAAGTGCACTTGCCTGTAAAACGGACTTAGTAATGTTTTCGTAAGAAGTATTCAGTTCGTTTTTACGAACTGTTGCTCTTAAAGAAATGTTGCTGTTCACAGTATATTTCAGAAATACATCGCCATATATCCTATCCCTGACCTGAACATCATTAATATTTTGAAAGTAAGAATAGAAGTTATACCAATAGTTCGCATCATAAAAAGATGCGGGATTACTTGGGGAATATCCATTAGGATTATTATGAAGATTCCATGTACCAAGTGTACCTACAGGTGATTTTATACCGCTCAAGCTTTTTAAAATTCCCATATCCAGATCTCTGTGAAACCAAGAGTCGAATGAACCGCTAGATTGGTTCGAATAAGCATCATTAAATTCACCTGTTATTTTATTGTCAACAAATGTTATATCTGCACCGGTAGAAAAATGATTATTAAGGTCAAAATTCATAGTGGAAAATACAGTATGTCTTTCAGAAGCTGAATTGGGTATCATTCCTAATATCTGATTGTATGTATAAGAAACCCTTGCGCTATATCCCTGCCCAGCTTTTGAAAAGCTGACATTAGTATTGTTTGTAATGCCCGTATTCCAGAAATTTTTTGCATTATCGGGCTGAGGTACCCATAAAGCCGTTTTATAGGAACGAGAATGACCGCCAAACCAAGCATACCAAGGAACATATTCCTGCCCAGCCATACGAGGCCCCCACGAAGAGTCATCAGTATAATCAGGATAATATTTTCCATCTAATGCTTGCCATTCTACAGGCATGCCGGAAACCCATTTAAATTGAGTGAAATCTCCGGCAGCTCCGCCTCCAAACGTATTTTGGTATTGAGGAAACAAGTAAGCCTTGTCAATTGTAATCCCTTGATTCAACTCAATACCGGAAGTTCCTTTTTCACCTCGCTTTTTTGTAGTAATAACTATAGCCCCGTCTTTAGCTGCATCGCCAAATAAAGCGGTAGCATTAGCACCTTTTAGTACGTTTAGTTCTTGTATATCATCCGGATTAATGTCAAATGAGTTTACAATATTTCCATCTATGACGTAAACAGGAGCGACATCGCCTAAAGATAATCCACCGCGAATACGCAGAAATCCTGAAGTATTCAATTTCATTGCAGACTGTCCCCGAAATTGAACACCAGCAACTTTCCCCGCAATGGCAGCATTTAGGTCTGAATGAGGAACAATATTCAGCGCCTCATTTGAAATGGTCTGGCTACTGTAAGGAGTTGTACGGGCCGCTTGCTTTATTCCGAAAGCTGTTGTAACCACAACTTCGGCTAATTCACCAGGATTAACAGCAAGTGTAACACTTACCGGCTTTCCATTAGGAGTAATGGTCTGAGCCTTATGTCCCGTTGCTGAAATTGTTATCGAACCGCCTTCTTTAATAACAATCCTAAAGAAACCATTAACATCTGCAGTGGTTGCATTATTTGTTCCAATTTCAGTAATAGTAGCAAACGGAACTGATAATCCCTTGTCATCTTTAACGGTACCTGTTACTGTAGATTTTTGTGCGAATGCCAATGCAGATAGCAGCATTAGCATCGTTAGCAATGATGCGAATTTTCTCATGTAACGTTAATTTAAAAAATTAAAATATTGATTTTCAACAAAACCGTCTTATTTCAAAGGGAGAAGGATTAATGGTAAAGACAAAAGCACCTTTTTGATTGCTGCGGCAAAATAAAGATTTTTTTAACAAATACTTAAAATCAGGTAAAAAAATCTAAAAGATGACAAAAACTATTTCAAAAAAGAAGTCGCACTTGTGCCTTGATCTCATTTCTTTTATTCCCTGGTATCTCATCAAGCCCTGAACCAATTGAAGTTGCTCCCGGATAAATGGTTTGTGCCCAGCGCAGCCATATAGAAATTTTTTTGCTTATATCATAATTAAGATTGATATAATACCTGTAACCTTTTCCATAAAAAAGCGGAATAGAGAAACTATATAGTACGTCATTTTCATAAGCATATAGCCTCGAATTATATCCATCGGTTTCAAAATATTGCAATCGCAGATTTGCAGAAAATGGATTTAGTAACGGACGATAAATAAAATCAATATAAGTCAAAAAGCCATTTTCCTTATCAATTCCATTTTTATCATACCATAGTAATTCAATTCTGCTGCGTAATGTTGTTGCGGCACTGATTTTATAACTTAATTGAGTACGCCAGCTTTGTTTGGGTAAAAAAACCAGGTAGTTGGTAGCTGTTGTGTTGTTTGTCTGATTTCCTTGTTTCGATTCGCTCCTGAATCTTGTATATAGCTCTACTTGTTTCGTCGGAACAAAAGTCACCTGGGCCAGAAAATCCTTTCCGTAACTCGGCGCATCTACAAGATACTTCAACCAGGGAAACCTATATAGATCGCCATAAGCATCAAAACGCCATAAAGCATTAGGCCGGATACTGATTCCTGCATACAAACCATTTTCGTTTGTCGGATAGGTATTTTCAGTAAATGCATTTCCATTGATGGATTGAAATTTTGCACTGATTGCCCGCTGTACTATTGAAATATCTACTTTAGGATCTACGCTGATAAGAATTCCATTCACCATTGCTTTATCGAAATTTTTATCAGTAGCCGCTTCTCCAAAAAAATGAAAATTCCTGTATGTATAACTATAATCAACACTCAGGTTACTCCAATTATTTCCACTTATTGCATAAAGATTATACGGTTCGGCTCTTTTTTGTATCGGAACTGAAAAATGATAATAAATACCATTGATACCAATATGCCAACGATCCGTCCGATAGGTGACATTACCTCCGAATGCTGTTTGAGTAAGATCATTGCGATCCTCAATTTCACTTGCCGTACGATTATAGCCTGAAGTGAGGAAGGATGAGAAAAAATCGGTACTATTGACCGTATCTGCTACAAAGTTGGCGCTAATTTTTCGCAAAGAAGCAAATGCAGTGGCTTCTACTTTTCCTTTCTGAATTGTTATCCCTACACCCCGATGAAAATTATATTCTCCTGCTGAATTATATGGACGCAACACTGTGGATTGTCTTTTCACTCCCATCACATCAGCACTTTTACCGAAAGCAAGACCCTGCCATTGTATCAAACCCTGGCCCATGTTAACCGTAAAATCTCCTAAAGCCAGGGATTGAATGATGCCAATCTTTTTTGCAAAAAAATGAAAAGAATAAAAATCAAATCCCTGTTTCTGTGCTCCCCGAAAAAATTGCTCGCCGGCATCTTTATCACCCAATATTCCATATTGCAATAAATTTTTGTAGGAATATCTGTATCTAAAAAATAGTTTTTGAGGACTGCCCATGTATTTTGTACCGGAAGTTGAATGATCAAACCCTACTGATTTTTCGAGGATCTGCGAATAACGCATCATAAAACTATTTTCTCCTCCTCTCAATCTTGCAGCAATATTGTTCGATACAGAAACCGCAGATGCTATTGTCACAAAAGGCAATAGCTTTTTTATAGTAGATATATCCCAGGATGGAACAGACTGTAACTCATAAATGCTTACCAGTTTTCCAAACAATTTTCTGTAAGAAAGCAGATTTTCAATCTGGAGGTCAGATATTATTCTTAATTCTTTCAATTCATTTTCATCAGCCGTGTTCAGGTTCACCGGGTTTTTTCTGAATTGCTCCAATTCCTGCAAATAAGAATCGTCTTCCGTTTCTGCTTGATCAGCATCGGTCAGGTTTTCGAGTTTTTGCTCTGTTACCTGTGGAATTTCCTGAGCACTGCACTCCAAAAAAGAATGATAGAGGAATAGCAATATGATCACTATTCTTTTCAATTCTCTTTTCCTGATTAAAATTGAAAAGCATCAATAATCCGGGTGTAACTCCTAACTGGGGATGATATGTTGTGGTCACATCAATTCGAAAAGCTTTCCAGGAAATTCCAATTCCTGCCCATGCTGAAGATGTGGCTGTCTCCATCCCGGCTCTTGCCAATAATTGAGGAAGTAACTTATACTGAAGTCCGATATTCACATTAACAGGCTGGTCTTCTTCTTTCAGAATTTCTGCACTGAAAAAAAATTTTTCTGATGCATCATATCCCAATCCGAAACTATAAACCGAAGGAAGTTTTTCTTCCTGGTCTTTACCGAATTTTCCTCCAACAGGATTGTTCACATGAATCCCGATATGAAATTGATCAGTAAGATGCAGCACCGTTCCTACTTCAAAGCTTACTGCAGAGGAACTACCATAGCCTGGTATTCTGATTCCATTGTAATTAAACTGAGCGCCTATATCCAATTTATCACCCATCTTTCTTCCGTAGGCGAGCCCAACCTGAGTTTCATTATAATCTGACGAACCAGAAATAAGTTGTTTTCAATCCGAAATTTCCGGAGTTTGTTGGCAAGGCTAAGGCCGCTACATAATTATTAAGGTCATTAAGAAAAAATCTTCGTTCGCCATAAACGCCTACCGCAGCTTTGCTGACTTCTGCTAAAGCCGCCTGGTTAGAAGTAAAAGAAAAAATATCCTGGTGATGTTTACTATACGCTCCTAAACCAATATAGGGAGCTCCTACTGGCCTGCGGATGACCTGAGCTTCTGAAATAATTGACCCCAAAAAGATAACTACAACAAGAAGAGTAAACTTTCTTTTCAATAAATAAAATTTTTGCTGAAAGTTACAGGTATGTGATTGAGTGGCAAAATAAAATGAAAAAGCCGGCTTGGGCAGCATGACACAGGCTCTTACCTTTGCGGCATGCAAATTTTAGATGGGAAAAAAGCAGCCCAGGCTATCAAAGATGAATTAAAAATTGAAGTAGCTCAACGAGCCAATGAGGGAAAAAAAATCCCTCATCTTGCTGCAATATTAGTAGGAAACAATGGAGCCAGTGAAACCTATGTGGCAAGTAAAGTAAAATCTTGTGATGAAGCCGGCTTTAAATCCACACTACTTCGTTTTGAAGATTCAATTTCACAAAATAAAATTGCTGGAAGAAATTGAAAAACTGAATAACGATCCTGATGTAGATGGCATCCTGGTACAGTTACCGCTACCGAAACATATTTCCAACGAAGAAGTGATCAATGCAATTCATCCCGATAAAGATGTGGACGGATTTCATCCTATCAATGCTGGTAAAATGATGCAGGGATCTGTCGACTTTTGTTCCGGCAACGCCTTATGGTATCATGTTGTTGCTGGAACATTACAAAATTGAAACAAACAGGAAAACATGCTGTCGTGATCGGCAGAAGCAATATCGTTGGAAGACCAATCAGTATTTTGTTGAGCAATAATTCCAATCCAGGCAATTGCACCGTCACTATCTGTCATTCACATACCCAAAATCTTAAAGAAATTTGCTCTCAGGCAGATATTATTGTTGCGGCACTTGGCAAACCTGAAATGGTAACAGCTGATATGGTAAAAGAAGGTGCTGTTGTAATTGATGTTGGTATTACAAGAGTACCTGATGCAACAAAAAAATCAGGATTTAAATTAAAAGGAGATGTGCAATATGAAACTGTGGCGCCAAAATGTTCCTGGATCACTCCTGTACCCGGCGGCGTTGGGCCAATGACGATCGCTGCATTAATGAAAAATACATTTCGTTCCTGCATGATGAAAAATTGAATACCGAAGTAGATGAAAAATGATTCAATGATGAGTGCGGTTATGAAAGAGATCATGGTTCTTCCGGTGATGGAACACTTCTATACTTTACAAGGCGAAGGATTTCATCAGGGTAAGGCTGCTTATTTTATTCGCTTAGGCGGTTGCGATGTTGGATGTGTTTGGTGTGATGTAAAAGAAAGTTGGGATGCAGAAAAACATGAAAAACTTGAAAATTGAAAATTTAAAATTGAAAATTAAAGAAACTCATGCTGCAATCGTTGTTATCACGGGTGGAGAGCCTTTAATGTATGATCTGACTGAATGGACAAAAGAATTACAAAACGCAGGATTAAAAACACACTTAGAAACATCCGGAGCTTATTCACTAAGCGGCAGTTGGGATTGGATCTGTGTCTCCCCAAAAAAATTCAAAGCACCTCTTCCGGAAATTTTGCCGAAAGCAAATGAATTAAAAATTATCGTTTTTAATCAATCAGATTTTGACTGGGCAGAAAAATATGCAGCTCTTGTTTCAGCAAGTTGCAAATTGTATTTGCAACCCGAATGGGATAAAGCTGCTAAAATGACTCCCATGATTGTTGATTATATCAAAGAAAATCCCAAATGGGAACTAAGTTTACAGATACACAAATACATTAATGTACCCTGAAACTTAAATCGCAGGCTTTGTAATAATATCCGCCGGAATCCGTTTTAATAATTCCTGTCTAATTTCGTATTATGAAAACGGCCCGCATCATTTTTTGTTTTGCATTTTCCACTTTGCTGTTCGTCAGCAGTTCTTTTGCTCAAAACTATGATCCATCGAAAGTGAAAAAGAAAGCCGTCCAGTTATATAACCAGGCACTGGACAAAGCTTCAGAAGGCAATCTTGCAATAGCCGCCAATCTTTTCCTTCAGTGCATCGAAATAGATAATAAATATGTGGACGCTTATTTGTCGCTTGCGGGTGTGTATGGCCAGGAGAAAAATTATCAAAGCAGTGTTGATTACTTCGAAAAAGCCTTTGCACTCGACTCAGATTATACTATTGAGTTCAAACTTTCTTACTCGATCAATCTTGCTGGTTTAGGAAGATTCCAAGACGCATTGAATGCAATCAATCAGCTCCTAGATAAGAAACCACCACAGAATTCCACTACGTTTAAAGCCGCTCAATATAGAAAACGCTGTTACGAATTTGGAGTAGCCTATGCAAAAAAAAATCCGGACACCAGTTATGTTTTTGCGCCAAAGAATATTGGTGAAGGTGTAAATACAGCTGCCGGAGAGTATTTCCCTTCTCTTTCAATTGATGGAACAAAACTTTTTTTTACCAGAACAAAACTTTACTCAGACGAAAATTTATTTTACAGCGAGAAAAAAGATGGCAAATGGGATGTAGCGAAGCCAATGGAGGATATTAATACTCATGCAAATGAGGCAGCACAAAATATCTCAATCGATGGACAGTTGCTTCTTTTTGATGCTTCCGGTCGAAGGGATGGCTTTGGAAACTGTGACATTTATGTCTGTTATATGACACCACAAGGATGGAGCGAAGCGATTAATCTTGGTGGCAGAATAAATTCTGATCAATGGGATGCCCAACCATGTCTTTCCCCAGATAAAAGAGATTTATACTTCGCAAGTAATAGACCTGGCGGTTATGGAGGGAAGGATATTTATGTTTGTCATTTGCAAAGCAATGGTAGATGGAGTGAACCAGTAAATCTTGGACCATCGGTAAATACTCCAGGTGATGAGCAATGTCCTTTTATTCATGCTGACAATCAAACATTGTATTTCACCTCTAATTATTGGCCGGGCTATGGTGATGATGATCTTTTTCTTGTTCGAAAAGGTCCGAATGGCGCTTGGAGTGAACCGGTGAATCTTGGTTATCCGATCAACACCATTAATCGGGAAGGAACAATTTATGTTACTCCAAGTGGCAAAACTGCTTATTTTGCCGCAAACAGAAGCGATAGTTATGGCGACCTCGATATTTACAGTTTTGAATTAAGAGAGGATATACGTCCTAAAGAAACGCTTTGGGTGAAAGGACAAGTGTTGGATAAAAAAACCGGGAAGGGGCTTCCCTCTTCTGTAGAGCTTATAGACCTTTCCACCAAAGAATCCGTTTCTAAACTTCAAACCGATGAAACAGGGAATTACCTCGTCACATTACCTGTGGGAAAAGATTATGCATTTAACGTAAGTCGCCAAGGGTATTTATTTTACTCGGATAATTTTTTATTGAGCCAGCATTCGCCGGATTCTACTTATGAAAAAAATATTGCATTACAATCGATTGAGGTGAATGCATCCGTAGTGCTGAATAATATTTTCTTCGACGTAAATAAATATGATCTCAAGCCTGAATCACAGGTTGAATTGGATAAACTAGTGCAATTACTAAACGAAAATCCTACATTGAAAGTAGAGATCAGCGGTCACACCGATAATGTTGGAAGTCCTGCTGATAATCTTGTTCTTTCCAACAACAGGGCTAAATCAGTAGTGAATTACCTGATCAGCAAAGGAGTTGCTGCCAATCGTCTATCGTATAAAGGTTATGGAGAAACAAAACCTGTTGCAGACAATAATACCGAAGAAGGCCGGGCACTAAACAGAAGAACAGAAATGAAGGTCACTGCTCAGTGAGTCATATTTGTCAAAAGAGTGCTTGATAGAAAATTTGTTTTCCCTATTTTTATTTCTCGCTTCCTAGCCAATGAACCAAGACCTCTTATACCAACTTGCCCTTACGGAAATTCCACAAATTGGTTGTGTGCAGGCAAAAATTCTGCTTGAACATTTTGGTGATGTTTCATCCATTTTTAAAGCGAAAGTGTCCAGCCTGAAAAATATTGAAGGCATTGGAGAAGTGAAAGCTCATTCTATTAAATCGTTTAATGATTTTTCCAATGCGGAAAAAGAAATAAAATTTATTGAAAAATTCAAGATCCGCCCTCTTTTCATCACGGATCCCGATTATCCAAAACGATTGCTGAACTGCTACGACTCCCCTACTCTTTTGTTTTATAAAGGCAGCGCCGATCTGAATGCTTCGAAAATCGTGGCAGTGATTGGCACCAGAACTCATACAGAATATGCCCGTCAACTCACCGATAAACTAATAAGCGGTTTGGCTGAACAAAATGTTTTAGTCGTCAGCGGTATGGCATTCGGAGTAGATGCGTTGGCGCATAAAGCTGCTCTTAAAAATAATTTACCTACTGTAGGGGTATTGGCTCACGGGCTTGATCAGATCTATCCATCTGAACATTCTGGCCTTGCAAAAGATATGTTACAGCATGGTGGTGGTTTATTGACAGAATTCAGAAGCAATACCAAACCCGACAAACATAATTTCCCGATTCGTAACCGTATTGTAGCCGGCATGAGCGATGCTGTGATCGTTGTTGAGACAGATATCAAAGGCGGCAGTATGATCACTGCTGAATTAGCTAATGGATATAACAAAGATGTATTTGCTTTTCCCGGAAAAACAACCGACAATAAAAGTACGGGATGCAATTATCTTATCCGCAATAACAAAGCTATATTAATCACAAAGGCTGAAGAACTGATCCAGTCAATGAATTGGGAAGAAAAAAAGAAACCCACTGCTAAAAAACAAAAGGAATTTTTTATCGAGTTAACTGATGATGAGAAAAAAATTATGAAAATTTTACAGGAGAAAGAAAATGTTCCTATCGATGAGATCAACTTTCGCAGCGGTTTAAGCAGTAGCGCTGTTGCAGCAGCCATCCTGAATTTAGAATTGCAAAACGTAATAAAGTCTTTCCCCGGGAAAATTTACTCTCTCCAATGACGTTTCAGGAACAAGCGGCTGTCTTTTGTGGCTTTTATTTCCGAAATTTGATTCCTGTTGCAGACGTCTGAAATCAATGCTTTATGAAATCTACAGTTTCAGTTCTCTTTTTTTTCATCTTGCTATTTTCTAAAGTTGCTTACTCGCAGCCTTGCACTGCATTAGGGCAAACTCCTGCTACTGCATTTCCTGTTTGTGGTACAACCGTATTTCAGCAAACCACAGTTCCTATTTGCAGAAACACCAACCTATACGTACCTGGATGTCCGTCTGCTGACGGATACGGGGATAAAAACCCATTTTACTATGTTTTTACCTGTTACACTTCCGGTACCCTCGGATTTTTAATTACTCCTAACAATTTAGGTGATGATTACGATTGGCAATTATATGACATTACTGGTCATAATCCGAACGACATCTATACCAATAATTCACTTATTATTACCGGAAACTGGGCGGGTACATATGGAGTCACTGGTGCATCGGCAACCGGAGTAAATTACATTCAATGTGCTTCCAATCCCCCCGATAATCTGCCATCTTTCAGTACCATGCCGCAACTGATACAAGGTCATACTTATTTATTAATGGTGAGTCATTTTACCGATTCGCAAAGTGGTTATTCGCTTTCTTTCGGTGGCGGTACTGCTGTTATCACTGATCCCTTACAGCCTCATATGCTCAAAGTAGTCCCTGATTGTGATGGAAAAACGCTAACACTAAAATTGAATAAGAAAATAAGATGCAATTCATTGAGCGCCGACGGAAGTGAGTTTGCAATTGCACCAGCATCTTCGACAGCAACATCCGCGGTTGCTCCGCTATGCTCTGCATCATTCGATATGGATTCAGTGATCATAACACTTAATAATCCATTGCCCTCAGGTTCTTACCAGTTAGTAATGAAAAGTGGAACGGATGGAAATACCTTGCTTGACGACTGTGGCAATTCTATCGCCATAGGAGAAGCGATAGATTTTCAATATATCATTCCACAGCCCATATTAGCAGACAGTGTTGGAAAAGTAGGCTGTGCTCCGGATTCCGTTTTGCTTTATTATCCCAGAAAAATCAATTGTGCAAGCATTACAGCAAGCGGTTCTGATTTTGCTATTACTGGTCCTACTCCGGTAAATATTGCATCTGCATCGGGCTATTGCGTAAACGGCCAAACAGATTATATCATTTTAAAATTTGCAACTCCAATTTACTCAGGAGGAATTTATACAGTTATCATTCAACCCGGACTCGATGGCAGTCCTATTTTTGATGTGTGTGGTCAACCTATACTACCACAAAATGTTTCTTTCGGAGCTGTTGATACAGTTTCTGCGGACTTCACTTACACTTCTCTTCTCGGATGCCGCATCAACACACTTACTTTTATGCACGATGGTGCTCACGGCGTTGATCAATGGAACTGGGTTATTAATAACACTACACAGGTTTTTACTCAAACCACCACACAGTCATTTTCTTCTACGAGCAATAATACAATCAAGTTAACGGTAAGTAACGGCGTCTGCAGTGATTCGACCTCAGAAGTTCTCACCTTCAATAATGAAGTAAAAGCTGATTTTGATATGCCTGATATACTTTGTCCTGAAGATGCATTGACTGTAACTGATAAAAGCACAGGCACCATTAATAGTTGGAACTGGAAATTTGATGTAATAGGCAGTAGTAATGTCCAGAATCCTCCGCCACAATATTTCCCAAACAATAATCGTGAGACCTATTACAATATCAAATTGCTTGTTTCCAACACGGCGCTTAATTGTACTGATTCGCTGACAAAATATTTAAAAGTATTGGACAATTGCCTCATTGCCGTGCCTTCTGCGTTTACTCCGAATGGAGATGGGTTGAACGACTATTTCTGGCCTCACAATGCCCTGAAAGCAGACAAGCTTGAATTCAAAGTCTATAACCGCTGGGGACAATTGGTATTTTATTCTTCCAATTGGCAACAAAAATGGGACGGAACAGTCAATGGGAATCCCCAACCTCCCGGAGTTTTCGTATGGTTTCTGAGTTACACCAACCGGGATACAGGCCAAAAAGTTTTCCAAAAGGGAACAGTCATGCTGATTAGATAAATTCAAAATTAAAAAGTCAAAAAGTAACCCCAAAGAATTGGTTATTTTCACTTTTGCCTTTTGAATTTTGCATTTTGAATTTTCATATCTTTGCACATGGCAACAAGAAATACTCCTCCCGATACAAACGATCTCTCAAAATTTTTTGGTGAAGGTCTTACGTTCGATGATGTTCTTTTAATGCCCGGTTATAGCCAGGTGCTTCCCCGTGATGTAGATATTAAAACCAGGCTGACCAAAGACATTACATTGAATGTGCCAATGCTTTCTGCCGCTATGGACACAGTCACAGAAGCCAATCTTGCAATTGCACTGGCGAGAGAAGGCGGCCTTGGTATTCTTCATAAGAACATGAGCATCGAAAAACAAGCAGAACAGGTTCGGAAAGTAAAAAGAAGCGAAAGCGGTTTGATAATGGACCCGGTTACATTGACAGCCAATGCAACCATCGGTGATGCTCTTCGCCTGATGAGAGAAAATAAAATTGGCGGTATTCCTATCATTGATAAAAATGGAAAATTGGTTGGCATTCTTACCAATCGTGACCTGCGTTTTGAGGAAGATATGAAACGAAAAGTGAGTGAGGTGATGACGAAAGAAAATCTTTATACAGCACCTGAAGGAACCGATCTTAAAAAAGCAGAACAACTTTTCAAGAAAACTAAAGTTGAAAAACTTCCTATCGTTGATAAACAGGGAAAATTAACAGGACTTTTTACTTACAGTGATATTTTAAAATTAAAAAGTCATCCCAATGCAGTAAAAGATTCCTTTGGAAGATTGCTGGTTGGCGCCGGTGTTGGCATCACCAAAGACTTCCTGGATCGAGTCGCTGCATTACAACATGTAGGTGTTGATGTAATTGCACTAGACAGTGCACATGGTCATAGCAAAGGAGTGATCGATGCACTGAAAGAAGTAAAAAAGAATTTTAAAAAAATAAATGTCATTGCAGGCAATGTAGGTACAGCCGCCGGAGCAAAAGCATTGGCAGAAGCTGGTGCCGATGCAGTAAAAGTTGGTATTGGTCCGGGTTCCATTTGTACTACAAGAATTGTTGCTGGTGCAGGTGTACCACAACTCACTGCAGTAATGGAAGCTCATTCGGTTTTAAAAGAAAAAAATATTCCGATTATCGCTGATGGTGGTATCCGCTATACCGGTGATATGGTAAAAGCATTGGCTGCTGGTGCTAATTGTGTGATGATGGGAAGCATTTTTGCCGGCACGGAAGAAAGTCCCGGTGAAACGATCATCTATGAAGGAAGAAAATTCAAAGAATATCGTGGCATGGGTTCATTGGGTGCCATGGCCACCGGCAGCAGCGACCGCTATTTCCAGGATGTGGAAGATGATGTAAAAAAATATGTACCCGAAGGCATTGAAGGCCGTGTGGCTTATAAAGGCATGGTAAAAGAAATCGTATATCAATATACCGGTGGATTACGGGCAGGTATGGGTTATTGCGGTGCCAACAGATATTGCGGAATTAAAAAATGCCACATTTGTAAAGATCACCAATGCCGGTATGAGAGAAAGCCATGCACATGATATTGAGATCACAAGAGAAGCACCGAATTACAGCAGGAAATAATGAGGCAATTTGTGAATTGAATAATAGTAATTTTCATTCACAAACGACTTATTTAACAGGAAGTTCATTAATATAACTCTTCTTTTTATTTATCTTTCTCTACAAACAAGTTTGTTTTGAAAAAAATAATAATAATTATTTTTCTTTTTGCGAATTGTTTTTTTGCAAATGCACAAACAGATTCTGCGGGCAATCAAAGTTGTAATTTTCGCATCAGCCTGCTGACCTGCAGCCCGGGAACAGAACTCTATTCCACTTTTGGTCATAGTGCATTAAGAATAATTGATCAATCAACCAATGAAGATATCGTTTTTAATTACGGAACTTTCGATTTTGATGATCCCCATTTTTATCAAAAATTCATTCGGGGTAAACTTTTATACTTCGTTTCTGTAAGCAGTTTTTCTGATTTCATGCTGGAATACCAATATGAAGGTCGTGGAGTAACAGAACAGGTTTTAGATCTTTCCTGTGAAGAAAAACAAAGTCTTTTAAATGCATTGAATGAAAATGCCAAAGATGAAAATAAGTATTACAAATATGATTTCGTGCATGACAACTGCACGACAAGATTGAGAGATATGGTAATGAAAGAAAGTAAAGAGCCGGTTCTTACAAAAGATATCCGCCCTGAAGAGAACACTACTTTCCGGAAACTGATCCATGAATACCTGGATAAAGGAAAAGAATACTGGAGCAAAATGGGTATAGATATTTTACTCGGCATGCCATTAGATAAAAAGATCAACAACAGCGAAGCAATGTTCTTGCCGGATTATCTGATGAAAGGATTTGACAGTACAACGATCGGTACAAAAAAACTCGTCAGCGAAAAGATTACACTGCTGAATCCAGTTATAGGCCCTAAAAAACAAGTTATCTTTTCCCCCATGGTGGTTTTCTCCATCATTTTTTTAATCATTGTGGTTCTTACTTGTTTCAAAACAGCCGGAGGATTTTTCAGGTACTTTGATTTTCTGCTTTTCTTCCTTACCGGTGCTTTGGGGATTTTATTACTGTTCATGTGGTTTGGAACAGATCATCCAACCTGCAAGTACAATCTCAATTTGCTCTGGGCATTTCCGGCTAATATCGTCATTGCATTTTTTCTTGGTAAAAAAAGAAAATGGGTGAGAACTTATTTTTTTAGCAATACGATCCTTCTGATACTATTGATGATTTTTGGATGGTTTTTGCAAGGATTAAATCCTGCTTTGATTCCAGTAATGTTAATGTTGCTTTTAAGAAGCAGTATGCGTTATAAAAAACTTGATGCTAATGCCTGAGAAAAAACTGGATTACCTCGGACATTCTATTTATTTCCGAATGATTGGTTCGGGAAAGCCGGTTATTTTTATTCATGGCTTTGGCGAAGATGGAACTGTATGGAAAAACCAGGTTGAATTCCTGCAAGATAAATTTCAATTGATCATTCCAGACCTTCCCGGAAGTGGAAAATCAGAAATGATCGATGATATGAGCATGGATGGAATGGCTGAAGTGATCAAACAAATTCTCATTTATGAAAATATTTCTTCCTGTATAATGATCGGTCATAGCATGGGTGGATATATTACTCTTGCATACGTAAAGAAATATGCCAGCTCGTTAAATGCATTCGGATTGTTTCATTCTACTTCCTATGCAGATACAGAAGAAAAAAAAGCAACAAGAAGAAAAGGGATTGAATTCATCAGGCAGCATGGTGCTTTTGAATTTTTAAAAACCACCACGCCTAATTTGTTCTCGTCGGTTTCAACAAGTAAAATGAAAAAAGATATTGATGCGTTTATCAGCAGCTTGAATTATTTTACTCCTGAAGCACTGATCGCTTATTACGAAGCAATGATACAGCGGCCTGATCGAAGTGTATTATTAGAAAAAAATTCTGTTCCTGTTCTCTTTGTGATCGGTCAATATGATAATGCAATTCCGATGAATGATTTATTAAAACAATCACATCTTTCTAACCGGGCTTTCATTCATATTCTTTCGGAGTCCGGTCATATGGGTATGATGGAGGAAAGAGAGAAAAGCAATACTATTCTTGAAAATTTTTTGAACAGTAATTAAACTGTTCGGGGGCTCTTATCTTTTATCTTCGCAGCAGATAGTTCAATTTTACATCTCAAAATCATTTCTATGCAAAAAATTGTTTTCATTACCGGTGCCACTTCAGGTTTTGGAAAAGCCTGTGCCGAAAAATTTGCAGCTAATGGTTATGATCTTATACTAAACGGCAGAAGAGCCGAAAGACTGGAACAACTACAAAAAGAATTAGAAAATAAATTCAACATCGCAGTTTTATTATTACCCTTTGATGTAAGAGATGAAAAAGCTGTATTTGAAAACATCAAAAGCTTACCGGAAGAATGGCAGAAAATTGATGTACTGATCAATAATGCCGGCCTGGCACTAGGAAGAGATTATTTTGATGAAGGTGATTTGAATGACTGGAATGCGATGATCGATACGAATGTCAAAGGACTAATTTATGTGGCAAAAGCTGTAGTACCTTATATGGTAAAACATAAACAAGGTCATATCATTAACATGGGATCAGTAGCCGGCAAACAAGTATATGAAAAAGGAAATGTGTATTGTGCCAGCAAATTTGCTGTTGATGCAATGAATCAAGCTATGCGGATAGACCTGCTCCGGCATCAGATCAAAGTAACAGCTATTCATCCGGGTGCTGCAGAAACTGAATTTTCTATCGTTCGCTTTAAAGGAGATGAAGCAACAGCTAAAAAAATATATGATGGGCTGGATCCGCTAACTGCCGAAGATGTGGCTGATGTTATTTGGTACTGCACTACCCTTCCACCCCATGTCTGTATCAACGACTTATCTATTACCTGCCTGCAACAAGCCGATGCAATTTATTTTAGCCGTGGCAACTGATGCAGGTATTTGGTTAAATAAAATTTTTGGCTATCTTGTATTTCCCCAGTCCTTACCACCTCCGTTTCCTTAGTACTTTCCGCTGTCCCTTTAGGAAAATATACCAAACAACAGCATTTTTATGCTCAAAAGCTTTAAACATAGGACGCTCTATTCTAATTTTATATCACTGTACCAATTCCGTATAAAGACCCTTATGAAAAAGCCCTATCTGATTGTTGCGTCATTCCTTTTACTGGGTATTTCTGCCTCTTCACAGGATGTTATCCGTGTCCAATCCTGCAACAACGATTATATAAAAAAAGAAGTAGATAGTTTAAAAACTTATTATTCACATGATGGCTTCATGTTGCTGAAAGAAGCATCAATCACCATGGAAAGTGAATTTGAAATGCCGGTGGTTGTTCCGCTGAACCAGGGTAGCTGGTACCAATTTGTTTTTATCGGCGATTATTCTTCCAAACTTTATGAAGTAAGAATGTACGATTGGGATGAGAAACAAGTGATATACCAGAAAAAAATGTGGGGCGATGTTGATGGTAATATTATTTCTTATTCTTACGTTCCTCAATTTTCTGAATTTCATATGATGAAACCAGTACAGGTAAATAAAGAAAAGAAAAAGAATTTATGCGGATATGTAATGCTGTTTAAAAAGGTAGCTGACAACAATTCACCTCCTCAGCCTTAAAAAAATTTATTCATAAATAAAAAAATCCGCATCTGCGGATTTTTTTATTTCCAGTATGTTTCTCGTTCTTAAAAGTATTAATGCTCTTTTGATAATCTCTTACTGCGCCAGTGAAATCCTCACCTGCACTCCTGCCCTTGTATTAGTAATCGGGAATGAATTACTGATCTTAGGAATGTTCCTGTTTTGTTCGAAATAAAGCTTCAATTGCACCCGGTTGTTCAATATATAATCAATAGAAGGTGCAATACGTATTACTTTTTGTCCCGCTGTTCCAAATGAAGTTCCCTGGTCTAGTTTACTGTTAGCAGTAGCATCATCCCGTAAACTGAAATCAAAACGGAAAGTCACATCATTATCCAGTTTCATCCTTTCTTTCCTAATGGAATATTTTTTATAATGGGTATTCCTTTCTTTCGCCAGTTTATTCCAACAGTAACTTCTGTAGAACGATTTTCTGCCAACTGGTAATCTAACAAACTCAAACTCAACTGGCGGCTTTTCTTATATTCAAATCTTATAGACAGCTGATTCGTAAATGTCATATCCATTTCAATCAACGGATCAAACGCTTCCTGGATAGTAATATTCGGTACAAGGAAATAAGGAATATAATTTCCGGTCAAAGTATCCTTGAAATATGGATACCCTACATGGAAAGGATCCTCAAATAACAACGCTGTATTAAAGCTATTCATGCTAAGTGTACTGTGATAGCCATGGCGTATAGTAAAATTGGTAAATATTTTATCCAGACCCGTGAATCTTGACAAACCCTTATAAGTAACGACCAGTTTGGTTTGGGCATTATTCCTGAGAATGGATTATCGAATATTTGGATTACCGTTTTTGATCAGTTTCACATTCAAAGGATCTTTATTGGTATAAGCAGCAAGAAAAGCGGTATTACCACATCCTGCGCATAGCGTCCATATCCGACGTAATACCCAGGTCGTTAGGATCAGGAACACCTGCCTGGATAAGGATTCAATACTGCACAGCTTTTGGAAAGTACAGCCCTGTTAGCCTCAAATTGTTTAAATGTTTCTGAAACTACATTCGGATCAAATTTTTTGAACAATGTTTGGTAAGAAATATAACTGACACTGAAACTACCCAGCATAAGGATTCAATCTTGTCAATCCCGCAGAACCAGTTGTATCCTTATATAATTCAGAATATTGTTTATCAAAAGTTTTATCAAGATTGATGTCAATATTAAAATCCCTGAATGGACTTACCTGTGCAGTTATGTTCAGCCGCTGGTTATAACGTTGCTGGATCAATAGCATTGACCAAGGAATCATGTGACAACAATCCTTTGCATCCCAATCCGGTTGATCCAGCTGGTATCAGGCTGATAACCGAAAATAAATCCAAAACCGGGTTGACCGCTTTTAAGATCTAGAGCCAAGAACTTTTGTACTATCCATATAACCCGGCAATGTAGTTCCAAAATCTTCCGTGTACTGAATACCCACTCTTTTTAAAGAAGTAAAGAGTCTTAAAAAGAATTTAGGCACTGCTGAATTTTCTGGCAAAGCATTCGGGTCCTTTATTTTTTTCTGTTTTGCATTCTGAGAATCAATCTTTTTCTTAATTGCGTTATTTAATTTCGAAATATCGGGCTTGTTTTTCCCTATATTATTATTAGTCGAATCAACAGGGTTTACATTGTTTGTTTTAGATCTGAGGGGCTTATTTTTTCCTGCATTTTTAGTCGCCTTGTTAAGATTAGCGTTAGTGTTTGCGTTATTTTGTTTTGATGCACTGTTAACTGCTCTCAGAAATCTTCCATTTATTATACAGTTCCTCAAACTTGAATTCTCCATTGATTGTTCTTGTCTGTGTATTGGATAAAGTATTTCCAAGTTCTTGGCCAACAAAGAAGCCGCCAGCCAATTATACTTGGTCTGATAAGAAGCCCTGAGGGTTGTCCAGTCAACAATGGTATTTTTTGCGTCGGCACATTATAAGTTAATGTTGCCTGTTGAGTATATTGGGTATTTCTTCCGCCTTTAAATAAATTGGTTTTTACAGAATCTTTTTTTTCTTTTGTATCAATTCGGCCAAATGGCTCATCAATCCGTGCATTATTGGTAGCAGTAAAATCCAATGACATTGAACGGGTCAGACTCCATTGCAGAATATAATAGCGATCAAACGTAAAATATTTATTGTAGGTCTCCGGTATTTTATAAGGCCCTCCACCAATATTCCGTGTTCGGGTAGCGCCAAACTGGCGGAATACATCTGCTTTGAAAGAAATCTGTGAAGGTGTGTAATTAAAATTAAAATCCTTGATAAATGCCAGCCACGGCGAATTTGATTTGATTAATCTTTTGAACGGTTCAATATATTTTGGCTGCGGAGCATAATTATAAGCCAACGCTCCTCGGGTTCTTCGCAATTCATCATTTTCAATCAAAGGATTGTGATGTAGTGTTTGAATGTAAGAATAATTGAAATCAAAATTGGAAACACTCCATATCTTAGGTTGTTTACCATCCGTCTTTAATTTTCTTACATTGGTAAAATTTAGTGTTTTAATAGTTGTGACATCCTGTGCCTGATTTCTGATCGAATCTTTTTCTTTTCCCGAGCAGCCGCATTCAGTTTATCTTTTAATTTAATATCCAGATCAAAAGGATCATATTGTGGTGTGCTGTGCTGCGGCTGATACCTGCATAAACCGGTATCTGTATTCCGAATTTTTTGGGTAATAATTTTCCTGCATCAATAGTCGTTGACACATCAAACGTATAAAGATCTTCACGGCTTCTTTCATTCACTCCTTGTTCCAAAGTTCCAAAACCAGCAGTTTTTGCAGTACCTGCAATGGTAAACGTACCAAGGTCTGCAAGTCGCATATCTGCCCGGGCCAATGCTGCCCATCCGCCTTTTTCATTCAAGTTGAGAGAATCGAAGTTCATTGAACCAAACTTCTGTACAGGCTGATTCCAGTTTTGCATTTTGAACTGCCAGTAACATTCCCTCTTACTTCTCCCAGATTGGGATTTCCAATGATCGCATAGGTTCTTCCATCTGCTAATGTTTCGCTGTAATATTGGGAAGGTGGTACCCCTAATTTATTTCGGCTCATCTTTAATTTGTCAGTTCTCGAGATCAAAATCAAGATTATTTAGCTGCAGGCCATATATGCCAATGAATCAGTGGCACCAAAAGGAGTTATTTTCAAAGGAATTTTTACTTCATAATAATTTCCGACAAAATCATTTCCGAATCCGAATGACCGCATTCAGGTCTCCGTCCTGAATAGGTTGAGCCCCCTGTACTGATTCTGCATGAATAAACATCAGCAATCTTCCATACTGGCGCATATCAAGATTCATGGTTTTAAAAACACCACGGGCCTGGTCTTTTTGCAAGTCACAAATCTGTACACTCAATGCCTGTTCATTCAGGAACAATTGTACATTATTATTACTAAGTTGCTGTTGTCTTTCGATACCCGGAGGAATACGATAAGGGATCGGCTGACGCTGATCATTTTCTTCTAGATTTACTGCCAGTATATTGACTGTAGTAGGGTCATTAGTCGGCAGATTTGTGTACATACCTGTTGTATCAATATTATATGTGAATTTGCGCCATTGATTACGTACCAATTCCAGTTTTCCAAAACGCATCACAACGACTGAATCCTCAAAGCCTGTTACAAACATGCGGATAAAACGGATAGATTTGAAATCAGGAATATTTCCCACTTTCTGTCTGGTATTGATCAACCGGAATACGGAACAGATACCATGTTTCTGTACGGGTAGAGCCATTAGCAAGATGTAACATTCACTGACGTTTATCAGTAATAAAATTACTTCCCACAGACATGTTGGGTTTAATATCCACTTTGTATTGGAAATATTCTTCTACTTCATTTAATGTATTATCACTGTTCAATTCTTCTGCATCGGGATATTGTGTAAATGCATTTACAAACTGGCTATTATTATCAGCAATAGGTGAATTGCCATGGGGATTATTGATGTCTTTATATCGTTGTAAAATTCCCGCATTCTGCTGATCATATGATGCATCACGATAAGGTTTGAAATTATCAGCTGAAGGATCATTTAATGCTTTTTGATAAATTGGAGAATTAGCTCCGAAGTTTGTCTGCAGATTATTGAGGTAAGTACTGAACTTTACTTTTTTCTTCATCATCCGTTAATCCATCAAAACCTACATCCTGGTATTGTCGATCGTCCGGATTATTACTGAATGCATTGGTGACCTGTAAAGGATTCGCAGGCACTTTGCCCCAAACAGTACTTGTTATCAACCGGTGCATTATTGGTAGGTGTTGGTAATCCATTTTCATATTGTCTTTTTCCATCTTTCAAAACATCTTCAGAAATATTTCCAAGATTAAAATATAATTGTCCGCCCTGGCTGGACGGTATTTGAAATAAAAGGATCCTGCATCCAGAATTCGATATATTCAATATTGCTGGTTTCAAAATCTGTCTGGTCAATATTCCGCATGATACCACCCCATGCTTGTTTTGGATTCAATAATTTTCCATTTGCATCTATTCTGCCTGTTTCTGGTATTCAAAATTGTAAGGGCCTTTTTCCTTCGGATAAAATGCAAGATCAAAAGTGGTCAGCAACCCTTGTCCGAAATCAGTGCTTCTGTTGGGAAAAATTTCCTGTTGTAATACCTGTCTTGTTTCAGGTTTTGATAATTCATCAAGATTATGTCCGTAGTGGATTATTAGAATTCCTTCTTTCCTGCAATACCGGTTCAATATTATACCAGGCCAGTTTTGCCCGGTTATACCCGCTTTGCCAGATCATTATTCAATGCTGATTCAGGAAAAAGTCCATTATCCCTGGGGAATAGAAGCCAGTGTCCAACTGATCAATGGAAAACGAAGATCAATACGGAGACTGTGTTCCTTCAAAATCATCAATATAAATTGCGCCATTATTTCCTTTACCGATTTGTGGTGCATGTCCCGGTTTCAATACAGCTGCTTCAGCATAAGCAGTGATGGAAGACATTGCCTTTGGTAGAATAAAAAGGAAGTTTATCCAAGCCATTTGGTCAATCGTGGAAGATCATTGTGATAATCTACATCCACTCCGATACATCGTATTTCGGATTGGATCCTCACCATAAGATTGTTTGATAAAGAATGGTCTTTCGCCCAATCGCACTATTGTTCCACCCAAATGTCAATTTTTTATTGGCAAGATAATCCAAACGAAGGCCCATGTAATTTCTTTGCTGTAAACCAAATGCTGCCTGGTTTTCATATTGAACATTCACCGGCACACCCGAATGAAGAATAGACTGGATTGGTGATATGCAATGTTCCAAGATCATAATTGATCTCATAATCTACATTTTCCTGTAATACCTGTCCACCTGCTGTTACCGTAACAGAACCTCGCGGAATATTATAACCTAACTGATAATCTCCCGTTGGTCCGGCAGATTTAGATCGGCCGGATATGTTAAACCGATTGAGGTTGGCATAAGTCTGTGCAATAGCTTTTATGGTATCATACAATGGATAATATAAATATTTGTCTCTTTGTGTCAGACTATCCGGGCCACTATAAACATAATCTAGATCATGACCAAAAGGTTCCAGCACAGGGAAAATAATTCGGCTTTGCGAAGAGATAACAGTAAAGCCTTCAATAAAGTCAAATATTCCATCCGGCTGCGGGTCATTCTGATTATTCAAACGATCAAGATTTAGTCAATGAAAGAATTGGATGCTCCCTTGTACGGATCAGACACATCTGTTGGTGGTAAATATCTTTTTTGACCAAGACTTGGTTCTTCATATAAAACATCCAAAGAAAAATCCTGCTGTTCCAATTGACCAAATCCTACGGAGTAAACATTCTTCATCATCAGATCCCAGATAGGAAGATTGGTTCGTTGAGATGTTGCTTTTAATAATTTCAGAAATAAAACTTTTTGAGAGCCACCGGTAGTATCTGGCGGTACATCCTGTGAAAATTCACCTACCTGGTATACTCTTCCATTGTAAGTATATTGAAATGCTACGCCCAATACTTCATCCGGTTGCAATGGTTGATTCAAGGATAAGAATCCGATCTGTGGATTAAAATAATAATCGGTTGGCTGTAGTTTTCTTGCAAATGTTTTTTCAAAATCCTGAACCGGTACCAATCCCTGGCCGGTCAGGTAACTTTGAACTAGTACTTGAATTTCTTGTACCGATGGACCCGTCAATAGCGAATAAAGATTGTTATCGCCGTTATTGGGTAATGTATTGGGATTCCCTGTTCCTCCCCATGGACCATACGGTTGTCCTTCTCCCAAATCCATCAAGCCACGATATCTCTTGTATCAGTAGTAGTACCGTTGCGATTTGTCACCCACACTTCCATACGAAGAATTTGTACCGGAGAATTTACAACGGGCAACTGCTTCATTGCTTTGTTGATAATTGTTCCTGAAATACTGAGCCAATAGGAAGTGACGATTCTCTTCATATTCATCTGCTTTTAAAGAAAAATTCTGCGAAGCTGCTCCTCCCTGCAAGGCCGAGTGACTGACGTTGTGCTCTTTGATTTGCCAAGAACAGTGGTCACAAATAATTTTCCGAACTGCAATTGTGTTTTTATGCCAAATAATGACTGTGCACCGGGGATCAAAGTTCCTTTTGAAGTGAAATTCACATTACCAGCCTGGAATGATTTTAAAATTTCATCATCACTGACCATGATAATCGAGCTTTAATTGATTTTCAAAATCGAAATTTGCAAGTGTGTTATAATTAATCGGGAATTTCAGTTTGTCACCAATATTGGCATCCATCTGCAGTTGTGAATTCATATTGAAATCAAATCCGCCATTTTTTCTGGCTCTTTCAGGCAACGTTGGATTCTTGACATTTTGTCCCTGGTAGCCAGCCAGGAAATCTACATAACCGGAAGGTTTAATCTCTACTTTACCGGTACCAACAATGCGATTGAACCAATCTTTAGAAACTTTGAATTTTGGCTTGAACAACCGGCGATTCATATCAGTCAGCAGGGCGGCTCTTTTGCGGAAATAATCGTCTTCATCTTTTTGACCCTGCATCTGGATAAAATCTTCCATGGAAAAAGAAACCGGCGTACGGTAATATTGAGTACCTATCTTTTCTATAATGTAATATTGTTTGGTCTTTGGATCGTATTCAATAGTTCTTTTTACAAATGCCGTATCCTTAAAATCAAATGTATTGCGGTTGGGATAACTATAAGGATCACCGCGACGATCCTGAAGTGGATAGATGGTTGTATCGCTTCCGCTGTTTCCTTGTTTTGTGGAAGAGGACTATTGTAATCACGGCCATGTGCCTGTAAAGAGAAGGCAAAAACAATGGCGGCAGCTACCAACGTACGGAATATGTTGTTAGTTCTAAGGTTCAAAGTCTATTTCCCGGTCAATTAGTTAAGTAGAATTTGATGCGATAGGCTATAACCTTTTTAAAGATAGTTTGATGATGTCTTCAATTTGGTTCAGAGTAGGGTCGGATTGCATTGCCTTTGTAATGGCCTGATCAGCAGCCAATCGGCCTATGCCAAGTGCCATTAAAGCATTTAACGCATCCTGATGCAAAGTATTGTTTTTCAGAGGAGAAATATTTGATTCGAATGGATGTTTTGCCAATTTATCCCGCAACTCTACCACAATCCTTTCTGCTGTCTTTTTTCCGATTCCTTTTATAGCTTCAAGAGATTTCAAATCCGCCTCAACAATGGCCCTGGACTAATTCATCTGGTTTCATATAAGAAAGCATCACTCTTGCAGTTGAAGCGCCGATACCGGATACGCCAATCAACTGCAAGAAATATTTCTTTTTCAGCCAGATCAAAAAACCCAAATAAAGATATGAGCATCTTCCCGAATCAGTAAACAAGTGTACAACATCCCTTTTTCAAGATTCTGAATTTTAGAATAAGTATTCAGGCTAATCTGCACTTCATAGCCAATCCCATTTACATCAACATGTTACTACTGCCGGAGACTTATAGACAAAATCGCCTTTCAGATATGCTATCATAGCTGCGAAAATAAGTGAAAAGTCAGGAGTCTGGAGTCATTGGTCGAGAGTAAAGATTAAAAGCTTAAAAAGATTATTGAAACGACATTCTATGATCAAACATAAAATTTTGACTCCTGACTCCTGACTAAGTACTCACGACTCTTTACATTACCTTTGCCCGCAATATTTTATTTTAAACGATTAACGATGATTAATAAGATCACTGCTGCTATTACTGCTGTAGGAGGATTTGTTCCTGAAGACAAGCTCACCAATTTTGACCTGGAAAAAATGGTTGATACAAATGATGAATGGATACGCACCCGTACAGGAGTTGAAGAAAGAAGGATATTGAAAGGCGAAGGATTAGCCACTTCTGATATGGTAGTGCCTGCTGTAAAGCAATTATGTGAAAAGAGAGGTATTGACCCAATGGAAATTGATTGCCTGATCGTGGCTACAGTTACTGCCGATATGCTTTTTCCTGCTACTGCAAATATTGCCTGCGATAAATTAGGTGCAAAAAATGCGTGGGGCTTTGATGTATCAGCAGCTTGTTCTGGTTTTTTATACTCATTGACTCTTGGTGCTTCTTTGATCGAAAGCGGTCGTTATAAAAAAGTAGTGGTATGCGGCGCTGATAAAATGAGTGCTATTGTTGATTACAGTGATCGTGCTACCTGTGTAATTTTTGGTGATGGCGCCGGCGCTGTTTTACTGGAGCCAAATGAAGATGGATATGGTGTGCTTGATAGTATTTTAAGAAGTGATGGAAGTGGTTGCAAATATCTTCACATGAAAGCCGGAGGATCATTAAAGCCTGCATCAGTAGAAACTGTTTTAGCGAAAGAACATTTTATTTACCAGGATGGTCAGCCTGTTTTCAAATTTGCAGTGAAAGGAATGGCAGATGTAAGCGCAGAATTGATTGGAAAGAAATAACTTGACAGGAGATGATATTGCATGGCTGGTTCCTCACCAGGCCAATAAAAGAATTATTGATGCCACAGCAAACCGAATGGGACTTTCTGCTGAAAAAGTAATGTTGAATATTCAGCGCTATGGCAACACTACTTCCGGCAACTATTCCTCTTTGCCTTTGGGATTGGGAAAAACAATTAAAGAAAGGAGATAATCTTGTTTTATCTGCTTTTGGTGGCGGATTTACCTGGGGAGCTACGTTGGTGAAATGGGCTTATTAGAATTTCAAATTGAAAATTTTCAATATGAAATCTTATTCTTGCAATCGCTCAATAATAATTATCACCTCTTTATTCTCGACCAAACAATAAAATCAGTCTGTGGTAATTTTTCCACTCCTAATTGTCGTAGCATATTAATGAGTTGGCCACGATGGTAAGTGTCATGATTGAAAACATGTAAGATCATTTGATATACCGGCTGCTTGAATTGCTCCTTCTTTGTATTCTGATAGTGAAACACATGATCCAAAGCAGCATCAGTTGCATTATTCACCCATTCCTGCCATTGACGATTTTGCTGCAAAAAATCATTCGCCAGATCGGGCATGGAACCTTTAAAAGTTTCAATAGGAGCAATAATGCGTTCCTGCAATTTCATTCGTTGCCACCAGATACTTTCTGCATTCCACATATGCAGAACGGTGCCATAAAACTTTTAAAACTGCTGGGCACTTCAGCCTTTTGTTTTTCTTCCGGCAATGCCAGAATCACTATCCAGGATCTTTTGATTGGCCCAGATATTATAGGCCGCTAATTGTTGAAGTATCTCTTTCATACTGGTTATCTCATTGGTGATCCCGATAGCTATTGGGATTGTTTTCTTGTCCGCAAACTTAAATCTTCTACTTTTGCCCGATAGCTATCGGGGTTTGTTTTAAGAAGAATCATTTATCAAAATTTCAATCCCGATAAATATCGGGATAAAATCATCACAATGGATAAAAGTTTTTCCCCTCCGACTGACAAAGTGAATAACCCATCTTCTAATGAGTCGTCCGGGCCTGCGCTTACAGGATGGGGTTCAGTAGCAGTTCATAGCGGCCACAAGCAGGATCCCAACTATGCCCATCTCGTTCCCATTTATGCCAGCAGCACTTTTGTATATGATGAAGCAGAACAAGGCATGCGTCGTTTCAGTGGTAAAGAAGAAGGCTATATCTATTCCCGCTGGGGTAATCCCACTTTTACAGAAGCAGAAAATAAAATCGCTGCATTAGAAACTTTTGGAATTGAACATAACGGATCTCCGGTGAAGGCAAAAGGTATTCTTCATGCATCGGGCATGGCAGCTATTACTACGCTGCTATTGTCAACTTTGAAACCCGGTGATAAAATACTTACTCACTTATTCTCTCTATGGAGGAACAGAAGAACTGATTACAAATGTTTTACCTCCATTGGGTATTACCGCTATCATTGCCGATCTGCGTGACCTGAACAAAGCAGAAGAATGCTATTAAAAAAGATAAAGCTATCAAGATGCTTTATATAGAAACTCCTGCCAATCCTACCATTCAATGTGTGGATATAGAAGCGTTAAGTAAACTGGCAAAACAATATAATTTGATCACTGCCTGTGATAATACTTTTGCAACACCTTATCTACAACAACCTTTTCGGTTTGGTGTTGACTTTGTGGTTCATTCAACTACAAAATTTTTAAATGGCCATGGAACTGCTATCGGTGGCATTTTGCTGGGTCAGAGATATTGAATTCATGAAAACAAAAGTTTATACACTGGCAAAAACATTGGGTGGTAATGCCAATCCTTTTGATGCATTTCTTGCTGATCAATGGTATGAAAACACTAGAACTGAGAATGGAACGTCATTGTCAGTAATGCAATGGAAGTGGCTCATTTTTTAGAAAAACATTCTGCTGTTGTCAAAAGTAAATTATACCGGCCTTGTTGATCATCCCGATCATTAAACTGCAATGAAACAAATGCGTCATCCCGGAGCGATGCTAAGTTTTGAATTGAAAAAAGGTTTACAGGGTGGTATTGATTTTATGAATAAACTGAAAATGTGTGTACGAACAGTTTCATTAGGAACCTGTGATACACTTCTCTCCCATCCTGCATCTATGACGCATTATAGTGTGCCGAAAGAAGAAAAAGAAAAATATGGCATCACAGATGGATTGATAAGAATGAATGTGGGTATTGAAAATATACAGGATATTCTGAATGATCTTGACCAGGCATTAAAATAAATTATTGTACCAATTCAATTTTTGATCACATGAAAAAGCTATTGATCGTATTGCTGTTTGTTCCGGCAGGTTTCTTATTTGCTCAGAAAAAGAAACAGGTAAAAACAACAGATCCTTTTGCAGGGTTGGATACTGCATTTCAACGTGTATTAAAAGATCAAAAAGCAGTCGGCTTTGCTGTAGCTGTTATTAATAAAGACAAGATCATTTACGCAAAAGGTTTTGGCTATCGTGATAATGAAAAAAAATTGCCCGTTACTCCCAATACCTTGTTCGCAATCGGCTCCTGCACCAAAGCTTTCACCGCATCTCTTCTCGGATTATTAAATAAAGATGGTAAAGTGGGTTTTGATAAATCGCCAAGAGAATATTTACCAGAATTGCATTTCTTCAATAAAGAAATGGATGATGATATCACTATCAGGGATATGATGTGTCACCGAACAGGCCTTCCCCGCCATGATTTTTCATGGTATCTTTTCAGAACTTCCTCCAGGGACAGTTTATTGAAACGTATAAAGTACATGGAGCCTACCGCACCAATCAGGCAAGTTTTTCAATACAATAATTTCATGTTTCTCCTGCAAGGGATGATAGCTGAAAAACTCACTGGCAAAAGCTGGGAAGAAAATGTAAAAGAAAAAATCTTTACACCCCTCGGAATGAATACTTCGAATTTCTCGATTCATACATTAGAAAAATCAAACGATGCCTCACTTGGATATACTGTTGTCAAAGACAGTATCATCAAAAAACTGGACTATTATGATATTGATGCCATGGGCCCGGCAGGAGCCGTCAACAGCTGTGTGAATGAAATGGCGAATTGGGTAATGACCTGGATCCATGGAGGAAAATTCAATGGCAAGGAAATTTTACCTGCCGATTATGTGAAACAAGCGATGAGTTCACAAATGGTAGTGGCTCCGGGTTTACCTGAACCTGAAGTACCGGACGCACAATTCAACAACTATGGGTTTGGCTGGTTTTTGATTTCTTACAGAGGACATTATCGTGTAGAACATGGAGGAAATATTGATGGCTTCTCAGCGAGTACCAGTTTTTTCCCAACTGATAGTATCGGGATCGTTGTGTTGAGTAATCAAAATGGTTCGGCAGTACCCGGCATTGTAAGAAACATCATCGCTGACAGATTACTTGATTTAAAAAAAATAGACTGGACCAGCAGAGCAGACAGTGCTATTGCCAAAGCAAAAGCAGCTGCAAAGGATGCAGAGAAAAACCGAACCAGCAATAGGAAACCCGGAACGCATCTTTCGCATCCTTTGGCTGATTATGCCGGACTATACAATAATCCAGCGTATGGCACAATGGAAGTTTTTTTGAAAAACGATTCACTCTTCACCCACACACCCAATGGTGATATCTGGTTAATGCATTATCATTATGATGTGTTTGAGCCTTTTGATGTTGATGAAAAAACCGGGATTGATACAACAGACAAAAGTGATCTGAGGATTCAGTTCCATATGAGTCCTGCAGGAGACATTGATATGGTTTCAATGCCGCTACAACAGGGATTAAAAGACATTGAGTTTGGG
The DNA here is from genome assembly GCA_963745445.1 of uncultured Bacteroidota bacterium. Lineage (GTDB taxonomy): Bacteria > Bacteroidota > Bacteroidia > Chitinophagales > Chitinophagaceae > UTBCD1. Next base: position 1,638,477 of record CAVUXD010000003.1, on the reverse strand, counting down.
AGAATTCCGAAGCCCAAAGAGATCACCAAAGAAGAATTGAAAAAATATGAAGGGACTTATGAATTTGCTCCCGGCAAAGAAGCGAAATTCTACATCAAGGGCGAGAAAACATTATATGCATTCGTTGAAGGTCAGCCGGAATATGAATTGGTTCCAACCGATAAAAATAAATTTGACTTTAAAATTATAAAAGGATACAGCGTTCTGTTTGAAGAAAATGATAAAGGCGAAATCGTTTCAGTCAGCTTTATTCAACCAAACGGAACTTTCAAAGCCACTAAAAAGAAATAGAACCACGATTATTAAGATTAAAATGATTCTTATGACAAAAGGATTCGTTTCGTTGATCGTAATGATCTCCATTGTTTTTGCATCGTGTAAGTTTCATCACGAAGAATACGATAAGATCATCCGCAACGGAATGATATACGATGGCAATGGCGGAACTCCTTATAAAGCAGACATTGGAATTAAAAATGACACAATCGCATTCATTGGCGATCTATCGGGAGTATCTGCACGGATCAGCGTTGATGCCAAAGGAATGGCCGTTGCGCCGGGTTTTATTAATATGATGGGACATTCTGAAGAATCATTATTCCAGGACGGAAGATCTCAAAGCGATATACGGCAAGGAGTAACAACAGAAATATTTACCGAATTCAGTATGGGCCCGTTGAATGAAAAAATGAAAGAGCAAATGCAGGACAATCAGGGTGATATAAAATACAAGTAAGCTGGAATACTTTGGGAGAATACATGAATACATTGCAGCAAAAAGGAATTTCCTGCAATATTGCTTCTTTTGTTGGCGCCGGTACTGTTCGTCAATATGTGATCGGTGAAGATGATAAAGCCCCGACTGATCAACAACTCGACAGCATGAAAATTCTGGTTGATACTGCAATGAAAGAAGGTGCTCTCGGTGTTACCTGCGCTTTGATCTATCCTCCTGATAATTTTGCAAAAACAGATGAACTGATTGCTCTTTGCAAAGAAGCATCGAAATATGGCGGCACTTATATCAGCCATATCCGCAGCGAAGGAAATAAATTGATTGAAGCAATCAATGAAATTATTACAATATGCAAAAGAAGCAAATATTCCTGTAGAGATATGTCACCTAAAAGCTGCTGGAAAAGTAACTGGAATAAAATGGATAGCGTGATAAAAATAGTGGAGGCAGCAAGAAAAGAAGGGATTGACATTACTGCTGATATGTACACTTACACAGCAGCTGCAACGGGATTGACATCTTGTTTTCCTCCTACTTTACAGGATGGTGGTTTTGGAAAATTATGGGAGCGGCTACATGATCCTGCTATAAGAGATCAAATGGTAAAAGCTATGCATACCGATGCTGCTGATTGGGAAAATTTATATTATGGTTCCGGCGGCCCTGAAAATATTTTATTACTTAGTTTCAAACAGGATTCTTTAAAAAAATTTACCGGCAAAACATTGGCTGAAGTAGCAGCAATTCGTGGCAAAACTCCGGAAGAAACAGCAATGGATCTGATTGTACAGGATAGCACCAGGGTTGGTGTAGCTTATTTTCTGATGGATGAAAATAATGTAAAAAAACAAGTTGCTTTCCCTGGGTAAGTTTTGGAAGTGATGAAGCATCATATACCAATTCAGGTGTCTTTCTGAAATCAAATGCACATCCCCGTGCTTATGGATGTTTTGCAAGAGTAATAGGAAAATATGTAAGAGATGAAAAACTGATGCCTTTACAATTGGCTATTTATAAATTGGCAAAACTTCCTGCTACACATTTAAAATTGCAGAAACGAGGCGAACTGAAAGTCGGCAACTATGCAGATATAGTAATTTTTGATCCGGCAACAGTACAAGATCATGCGACCTATGAAAACCCTCATCAATATTCTACCGGTGTGATTGATGTTTTTGTGAATGGAGTACAGGTGTTGAAAGATGGTGAACATACCGGAGCAAAATCAGGAAGATTTGTGAAAGGACCGGGATATGCAAATGCAAAATGAAAAATTCAAAATCCGATAGCTATGATCAAAATTTAAAATGGAAATTAAAATTCGGAGAGCTGTTAAAGAAGATTGCCCAAGATTACTGGAATTAATTCATGAATTGGCGGAATATGAAAGAGCACCGCAGGAAGTAACGGTGACATTAGAACATTTTATTGAAAGTGGTTTTGGAAAAAACCCGGTTTGGTGGGCATTTGTTGCGACCTCACCCCCTGCCCCTCTCTACAAAGTGGAGAGGGGAGCTTCTCCCTCTTCTCAAGAAGAGGACCAGGGTGAGGTAATTGGCTTTGCTCTTTATTATATCCGTTACTCTACCTGGAAAGGACAAGCCATGTATCTCGAAGATATTTTAGTGACCAAAGAAATGAGAGGAAAAGGGATCGGCAAATTGCTGATGGATCGTTTGATTGAAGAAGCAAAAGAAAAAGAATGGAAACGGATCATCTGGCAAGTGTTGGAATGGAATGAACCTGCCATCAATTTTTATAAAAAATACAATGCAAGTTTCGACGGTGAATGGCTGAACTGTATCATTAATGTCTGACAAATCAATTCACTCCGTTGGTCGTAACAGATTTATCAATTTTCAATCAATCCCTGCAATACTTTTCCAGGTCCAACTTCTGTAAATTTAGAAGCTCCATCGGCGATCATCGCTTGTACACTCTGTGTCCAGCGAACAGCGCCGGTCAGTTGATCAATCAGATTTTGTTTGATCTCTTCTTTATCCATCACTGCTTTTGCAACCACGTTCTGATAGACAGCACAAGCAGGAGAATGAAAACCTGTAAGATCAATTGCTGATTTCAATTCCGTTTTTGCCGGCTCCATCAATGGAGAATGGAATGCACCACCCACAGGAAGTATCATCGCTCTTTTAGCTCCGGCTGCTTTCATTCTTTCACAAGCTATTTCAATTCCTTTTACAGAACCACTGATCACTAACTGACCCGGGCAATTATAATTTGCAGGAACCACGATCTCTCCGGTTTCTTTTTGCACTTCTTTGCAAATATCTTCCACTTTTTCATCAGCCAGTGCTAACACAGCCGCCATGGTAGAAGGACTCATTTCACAGGCCTTTTGCATTGCCTGTGCCCGGATAGAAACCAGTTTCAATGCATCTTCAAAACTCAATGTTCCATTGGCTACCAATGCAGAAAATTCTCCCAGCGAATGACCTGCCACCATATCCGGCTTTGACCCTGAGCCTAAGGAAGGGTCAATACTTTTGTAAGCAATAATGGAATGTAAAAAAACAGCAGGTTGTGTTACTTTCGTTTGTTTCAGGTCTTCTTCGCTGCCATGAAACATGATATCGGAAATGCGAAAGTCAAGTATTTCATTTGCCTGCTCAAATAATTTTTTTGCAAATGCGCTTTTCTCGTAATGTTCCTTTCCCATTCCCGGAAACTGAGAACCCTGGCCGGGAAATACAAAGCCATGTTTCATAAATTAGAATTAATAGAAACAAAAATGCCACAAAGAGTTTAATTAGAAAAATCTTTGTAGCACTTACCAAATGGCTCTGTTAATCAATATAGTTTTGATGAAATCAATTTAAGAAATTCACTTCGGGTCGCATTTTTCATGAATTCACCGTCAAAAGCTGAAGTAGTTGTAACGGAATTTTGTTTCTGAACACCCCGCATCATCATACAAAGATGCTGCGCTTCAATGACCACTGCAACGCCAATGGGATTCAATGTTTCTTTTATAGCATTCATGATCTGAACTGTCAGCCGCTCCTGTACCTGCAATCGCCGGGCATATACATCTACCACTCTCGCTATTTTACTGAGACCGGTGATCCATCCATTCGGAATATAAGCAACATGAGCTTTGCCAATGAAAGGAAGCATATGATGTTCACACATACTGTACAGCTCAATATCTTTTACAACTATCATCTCACTCACCTCTTCATGAAACTTAGCGGAGTTGATGATCGCTTTAGCATCGAGATGATAACCCTGGGTAAGATATTGCATCGCTTTTGCAAGCCGTTCAGGAGTTTTTTTCAATCCTTCCCTGTTGGATCTTCACCTAACAAGCCGAGAATATCCCGGTAATTTTCAATTAATCCTGAAGTAATCTTGTCTTCGTATTGTTCAATTTTTTTATATGCCATAGCTGATATTTAAAATTCCAAATAATAAATTTCAGGTTCCAAATAAATTAAAAAGAATAAAATCTCAAATTCCAATTAAACTGCTGTTGGCTTAAGATTTCCAAAGTCCCCTTTCGGGGGATTTAGGGGACAGGATATTCAACAAAATTCCTGGGTGTTTCATACAACCGGAAATGCAGATCCATCTTTTTATCTATATGCGGTCTCAATAATTTGTAAATAACTATAACAATATTTTCTGCCGTTGGGTTCAGATTCTTAAATTCTTTTGTATCCAAATTCAGGTTTTTATGATCAAAGCGCTGATGCACTTCCCTTCGTATCAAATCCGATAACTTTTTCAGATCCATTACATAGCCGGTTTTTTTATTCACCTCGCCGGTCACTTTTACTTCCAGTTCATAATTATGTCCGTGGTAATGCGGCAAGGCACATTTGCCAAATACTTTTTCATTGGTTGCATCATCCCAGTCGGGATTAAACAAACGGTGAGCTGCATTGAAATGTTCGCACCGGAACACAGAAACCTTTTTACCCATAACACCAGTTTATAAAATTATTGCCGTCAGTTGAAAATTTTGTCTTCTAAATGACAAGCTTAAAAATCATTCTCCAAAATATTCCACGAATATGCGTGGCGTTTCATATAACTTAATGCAATGCAACTGAACCTTTGCAGGTAAATGTGGTTTTAGCTGATCCCATATCCCTACAGCTAAATTTTCTGTGCTGCACATTTTTCCTTTCATAAAATCAACATCCAGATTCAGATTGCGATGATCCACTTTCTCAATAACTTGTTTCTTTATAATTGAACTCAGCTTTTTTACATCAACTAAAAAACCGGTTCCGGGTTCAGGATCTCCTTTCACTGTAACAAATAACTCATAGTTATGCCCATGCCAGTTTTCGTTGGCACATTTACCAAAAACCTCCTCATTTTTTTCATAACTCCAGTCAGGGTTATACAGTCTGTGAGCTGCATTAAAATGTTCTATTCTTGTCAGGTAAACCATCGTCAGAAATATTTTTATCTCAGTATCCAGAGAACCGCAAAGGTAAATCAAATCAATTTCTGTAGCAGCCCTGATTATTATTCAAAACTCACTCGAAACTATTAGCTCTTACCTTTGCAATTTTATGCAAGTATTATTAACAGCAGCTACCGCAAAAGAAATAGAACCTTTCCTTGAACAGTATCGCAATAGCAATAAGTTCTCCAATATAGATGTACTTATTACCGGTATTGGGCTTACTTCTACAGCTTATCATCTTACAAGACATATCTATGTGAAAAAACCAGAGCTCATTATCCAAGCTGGTGTAGCCGGTTGTTTTGCTAAAAAAATGCAGCTTGGTTCTGTTGTCGTGGTCAAGCAGGATACTATTGCCGATCAAAGTGTAATTGAACTAAGAAAGTTGAAAACACTTTTTGATCTAAACCTGGTACCGGAAAATCAATTTCCATTCAGTAAAGGCTGGCTGGTAAATCCGCATTTGGCTTTGGCAGGAAAGAGCAGACTCAAAGCAGTAAAAGCAATTTCCGTGAATCAAATCACCACATCAAAGGAAATGACCCGGTTTTATAAAAAAGAATTTCAACCCGTCATTGAATCAATGGAAGGTGCTGCGTTACATTATGTATGCCTGATGGAAAAAATTCCATTTTTACAGATAAGAAGCATTTCCAATTACATTGGCGAAAGAAATAAAAAGAAATGGAATATGAAAGAATCCATTTTCAATCTGAACAAAGAAATCATTCACTTGTTAGAATCAATGAGCTAAACAAAATATGAAATTGACAATTGGTTTCAGTCCCTGCCCCAACGATACATTTATTTTTGATGCATTGGTCAATAAAAAAATCGATACCGGTAATTTTGAATTTGAACCAGTGCTGGAAGATGTGGAAACACTTAATCAATGGGCCTTGCAGGGAAAACTGGATATTACCAAACTGAGTTTCCCTGCTTTTTTTCAATCATTGGATAAATATGTATTACTTGATTCCGGAAGTGCATTAGGAAAAGGTGTTGGGCCGTTTCTAATTAAAAATTCCCCGCCTGACGGACGAGCAGGAAAATTAAAAATTGAAAATATTGAGGAGCACTCTGTTGCACTGCCCGGTATTAATACAACCGCCAATTTACTTTTTAGTCTTGCTTACCCGGATGCAACCAATAAAAAATTTATGATCTTTTCTGCAATTGAAGATGCAGTGATCAATGGTGAAACTGATCTTGGAGTGATCATTCATGAAAACCGTTTTACTTACCAGCAAAAAGGATTGCAAAAGTGATGGATCTTGGTGAATATTGGGAAGAAAAAATGAAAGTGCCGATTCCGCTGGGCGGCATTGTAATCAAAAGAACCCTGGACAAAGGAATAAGTCGGCAAGTTAAAGTTTAATTCGGAAAAGTATTGAATTTTCATTTAAAAATTATCCTGTGATCACCGATTACGTAAAACAACATTCACAAGACTATGAGTGAAGATGTGATGCGGCAGCATATTGATCTGTATGTAAATAATTATTCGCTGAGTCTTGGAAAGGAAGGGAAAATGCAATTGAAACATTATACGAAGTATTTCTGGCATCAGACAATAAGAAAAAAAATTCTTCGCAATCCTTATTTCTTTAAGGCTTTGCTATAAATTTCCAAACATCGCTTCCTTGCAAATTCGTGTTCGACGATTGGGGGAGGATAATTCATTTCTTCCAGTTCCGGCACCCATTTTTTCACATACTTTAATTCCGGATCAAACTTTTTTGTTTGAATGTATGGATTGAAGATCCTGAAATAAGGTGCAGCATCGCAGCCGGAACCTGCCGCCCATTGCCAGCCGCCATTGTTGGCAGCAAGATCATAATCCAGTAATTTTTTTGCAAAATAAGATTCACCCCACCTCCAATCGATCAATAAATGTTTGGTCAAAAAAGAAGCAGTGATCATCCGAACCCGATTGTGCAAATAACCTGTTTCATTCAATTGTCGCATACCCGCATCTACTATCGGGTAACCTGTTTGTCCATTGCACCAGGCTTCAAACTCCTTTTCATTATTTCTCCATTGTATCCGGTCATATTCCGTCTTAAAAGATTGATGAACTACCTGCGGAAAATGCCATAATATCGTTTGATAAAATTCCCGCCATATCAGTTCATTTAAAAATGTTTCGTTCAGCCTTCCCGCTTCTCTTACCAGTTTACGAATACTGATGGTACCAAAACGCAGATGCACACTCAATCTTGTTGTACCGGCAGAACCCGGAAAATCTCTTTGTTTGGAATAATTTTCAATAATCGCTTTATCCCACTTTTTTGAAGGAAATTTTTTTCCTGTTGATTGAAATCCCATTGACTCTAATGAAGGGAGAGTCTTAACTGGTTGCTTATAGAAATTATCAAAATGCTTCTGGTCAGGATAAGATCGTAAATAAAAATCATTCAGAATCGATTTCCATCTTCTTGAATAAGGCGTAAAAACAGTGTAAGGTTTGCCATCATCTTTTACGACTTCATTTTTTTCAAAGATCACCTGGTCTTTGTAGGTATGAAAAGAAATTCTTCTTGACCGCAATAGTTCTGTTATTTCAATATCCCGTTTAGTGGCATAAGGTTCGTAGTCATGATTAGTGAACACTTCACTGACTTCATAATCTTTAAGTAATTCATGATATACTTTTAAGGGAAACCCATAACGAACATCAAGAGTAGAACCAAGTTTGGCAAGATAATTTTGAATTTCCTGCAAAGCCTGATGAATAAATTCCAGTCGTCGGTCATTTTTTTCATCCAGCTCATCCAGGATACTGCGATCGAAAATAAAAACGGGGACAATGGGTCTTTTACTTTTCAGTGCATGAAACAATCCTGCATTATCTTCCAGCCTTAGATCCCGACGAAACCAAAAAATATTAACTGCAGGCTTCATGAATGAAGAGGTTCTATAAATTCTCTATAAATCTTTGAGGTTTGTATTTGACGATAAGTTTTATTGCCAAATCGCTTCACCCATCGTATTCCGAAGATTGCATTGGTTAAAAAAACCTCATCAAAGTCTTTCATATCGTTTATTGTTACCACCCCTTCCCGGATATCAAAGCCAAACGTTTTTAATTTTTCCAAAAGATATCTTCTCATAATGCCATTCACACATCCTTCAGTCAATGCCGGGGTAATGATCATTTGTTCTTTGATCAGAAAAATATTGGCGATAGTAGCATCAGCTATTCGCCCTTTTACATTGCAAACTAGGCAATCATTTAGTTTATTGTTTTTTGCAAATTGAGCAGCCATCACATAAGGAAGGAAATTGGCCGATTTCAGGTTGGAAAAAATATCGCAGATCTTTTGGGCATCGGGATAAATATCAATAGAGAATCCTCTTTTGTTGAATTGTATTGCAGATTCTTTCAAGGGAAAAGCACTCTATAATATATTGCAAATTTTCGTCTTTATCATACAAACTACCATTCCCACGAAATACTGTCAGTCTTACTCTTGCAAGATCATTACAGCGATTTATTTTGCATAGATCCAGAACTAGTTCAGAAATTTTTTTTCTGTCTATTAATGATATCCCTTTAAACTTTAAAAGACGGAGTCCGTGGAATAATCTTTCAAAATGATATTTTGATAATACAATTTTACCATTGATCACCTTCATCGTCTCAAACAAAGCATCTCCATAGCGAAAGCCCCGGTTGGAAGCACATCAGCACAGGCTTGTCTGCCTTGAACAATTTTTCCATTCAAACAAATCCGATTCATGGGCTGAAAGTAAAATAAAAATGCCATCCTTTTTATGGGGATGGCATTGAAGTTCGAATGCTTCAAGGTTAATGTTGTTCTACGATTCCGGCTTTTACAGCATACATTACCAGGCCGGCCATTGATTTGGTACCTGTTTTTGTTTTCAGTTTATCACGGATAGCTTCTACTGTACGGGGACTCAGGTCAACGATATCAGCAATTTCTTTAGTGCTTTTTTCATCGCACATCAGTTTCAGGATGGTAATCTCCTTTTCCGTCAAGTTGTACATCCTGCGGCATAGATGATTCATGTGTACGTTTGGTACGCAAACCGCTCAAGCAGTGCTTTATTGGTAAGTTCATTGAAATAAAAATCCTGCTCATATACTCCCTTGATGGCTTCATAGATCATTTCTGATCCTGATTCTTTGGTCAGGTAAGAATTGGCACCTATCTCCATCATTTTGGAAATGACAGAATGATCATTGTGCATAGAGAGCATGATCACTTTTACATCGGGATACAGTTTCTTTATCTCCGGTAAAGTGGCTAGACCATCCATAATAGGCATTGAAATGTCAAGAAGAACTACATCTGGCTTGAATGTGCTTAAGAAGGTTCAACAACTGCATGCCATTTTCAGCTTCAGCTACCATTTGAATATCCTTGCGGCTGGAAAGAGATGTTTTTACGCCGGTGCGGAAGAGAGCATGATCGTCGGCAATGGCTACTTTAATTACAGCGTTGGTGTCGTGATTTTTCATGGATTTTGATATTAGTAATAAAATGTAAAAAAAAGTATTTGTTCTTGGATGCAAATTGGAAAATTCCTGCAACATATCCCATAGTAGAAGTACTTGATTTTGCATTTGCGGAAAGTACCGATAGAATACTATACAGGAGTGCGTAAATAAAATCAGAAAGTTTACGAATAGATAATACTGAAGATTTACTACTACATCCAGTAAATACCGAATAATGAAAATAGGGCAGTTATGCTCTTGTGCACAGTTATGATGTGGATATATTTTTGTCTCCGAAAGTTGATTGATACGGATGACTCGTTTTTCCTACTCATCCAATGTCCTGAACCGTCCAGAAAGTTATTTCCAATTCCTTTGAAAAACCAAACGACACTCTCCAGTCAATCAACTTTCTCTTTTAAACATGACTGTTAAGCCCGTTTTTGAAATCCAGATACCTGCTGAAATCCAAAGATCAAAACACCGTTAACCCTGTCCTTATGAAATCCCAGGCTTAAAACTTTTTCTTTTTTTCATAACAGTAACGAAAGCCCCGGTCCTCATAACGCCGGGGTTTTTTTATGATTCTGAAAAAAAGTCGGAAAAATCTTTTTTACTTCGGGCAATGATATATGCCCTTGGTTCGCCTACTGTAAATTTTTTCTTTCCCGGAATGCTATAGACCTCCTTGAAGATCAATCCGGCATTATTCAGCATAGTTTCCATTTCAGATAACAGAATAAATATAATCAACCCCTTTTTTGATTTCGGTAGTGCCATCTGGAGCAATAATTATGCTATCGGTTTCGATACGGGTAGGTTGAAAGAGAAATTTACTTTCAGTCAGAAATTTCAATTCCATTATTTCACTCCAGGCTCTTTCTCTGAAATCTTTAATAGCAATTTCTGCCAGTGACCAGGTGTTAATCAGAAAATGTCCTCCCGGCTTTAGATGTAGCAGCAACATTGGATATGATCCTTTGAGCATCTTCGGTATTCAAAAAAATTCAAACTATTGCCCATACAAATTGCAAGATCAAAATTATCTTCTGCTTCATAATTAATGCAGCATCAATCTGTAGTAGGCGTTATTGGTAGTTGTTCCTTTTGAGCAATCTTTTTTATCTCATTAATGTAATCCGACAAGATTATCAACTGCTGTAACTTCAATTCCTTTTTTTGCTAAGTGCAATAGCATGTCGTCCATATCCGCACATCAGATCCAGCACTTTATTGCCCGGCTTGAAGATTAAAATACTGAATCATAAAATCCACTTCTTTCACTGTCAGTTCATCCGGAATAACTGAGCGCCATATTTCCTTATAATAGCCATCGAAATAAGCGTCGTTGATATTTTCATGCAGGTTATTTGAAGCTGACGACAGCTATCAGGATCTTTTAAATTCGGAAAGAAAATTTCAGATGAAAGCTGTAAAATTTATTCCAGCAATTTATTTCGCATAGCATACATCACCAATCCGGCAATGGTCTTGGCTCCTACTTTTTGTTTCATATTCTGCCGGATGGTTTCAATGGTACGGGGGCTGAGAAAAACTTCTTTTGAAATTTCCTCTGTGGTTTTATCTTCTGCGATCAGTTTTAATATTCTTAATTCTTTTTCGGAAAACTTTACCGGGTTAGGATAAAATTGCCGGACCGATTTTTTATGCTGCAGTTTCAGCAGAACAGCTTTATTCACCAGTTCATTGAAATAAAAATCATCATTCATGCAGGTAAGAATGGCCTGGTAGATTTCTTCAGGATCGGTTGTTTTCGTCAAGTAAGCATTTGCTCCCATTTCCATCATTTTCGTGATCATCTCCTGGTCATCATACATGGTAAGTACAATGATCTTGAGATTTTCATATTCTTTACGAATAAGGCTGATGGCATTGATGCCATCTATTTCCGGCATACGGATATCCATCAATACAACATCAGGGACTTTGATCTGGAGTTTATGCATCAGATCTTTTCCATCTTCTGCTTCCCAAAGAATTTTCAGGTATTCTTTGTCTTTTAATGCCATACGGATACCATCACGGAATATTTTGTGATCATCGGCAATTGCTACTTTAATTTGCTGGGCGGTCATGGATATGGGTTTATCTAGTTATTTAATAGGTCGTAATTCCCCGATGCCAAAAATAATTTTTTTATTCATTGGTATTGACTATTTAATTAATTACGGATTTTAAATCATCATAATTATCGTCTTTTCGGCAGATTTGTCATAATTATTTTTATTAAATCGTAAATTTTCATTTTTCACTATAGAAACTTTACGATTGATCCATTGCTTTCATTAAAAATAAAATGAACGCCTGATTTCTGCTCTTGCCATTCTTTCACTGATAAATTACTTTTGTTTAAGCAGAATGATTTATAAAGCATTATTTCTCAATGGCCACTGTTTTCTGAATCTTCTTATGAATCTATCAGATAACTTTTCATTATTCAGATCTGCTTATAATCAATCTGTTCGATTTAAATACTTTTGCTTTAAAAGCATATCTTCTTAACTCCCTTTCCTTCACTCTAAAACCATCTGGGTTTATCCACAAATGTTAATAAATGACCTGTTTTGTGAATATCCCAAGAAAAAATACTAATTTTACAGCCGTAAAAATACGAATTTTTACGAGGAATTGTACCCTTTTTTGAAAAGTATCTCTACGTAAGAAAATTTCCTGAAACCCTATTACTGCACTGCATTTCGGGCTTTTTTAAGAGTTTTTACCGAATGGGCAACCCCATTGAGAAGCCCCCCTATTCAGGCAATTTTTACAGTTGGAATATTCCAGAAACACCTAAATCGTTACTGTTATGAAAAAAGTTAATGGATGTTTGGTGGCCCGATGATGGTCACCTTGATCACTTGGGAAAACTAAGGTTCTCCCCGAAAAACTATCCAAATTTTAAAAGTTTTTCTATTTTTGGACAAAATCCAAATTATAGAAAAGCTTTTTTTTAATATAGTAACCTATTCCTACCTTCTGCTTCCGCTTACTTTTCTGATTACAATTCAAAAAACCAGGAAAACATCTTCTTTTTTTATTTATGGGATGGTCTTCTTTTTACTGTTATTTTTTATAAGTTGATGTTGCAAGTAGAACTCTTCGAAAACTTTATAGTAGTTCTTATACCTTTCTTAGAATATTCTATTTTTACTTTGGCTTTATGGAGAGAAATCCAAAATCATAAAGTTTAGGATTGCAATGCTATATTATCTATCTGTTTTATTCCTGTCTTTCCAGTATTTTATTTCTTCAAATCATCATGACATCAAACTTGATAGTATTCCTATTGGAATTGAAACAATCTTCCTATTCATATATATACTTTTCTTTTTCTATCAGTATTTTAAAGAAATTGACAACCGGTACATTTATAATGAGCCCTGCTTTCTGGATTGCTGTGGGAATATTGATTTACTTGGGAGGTTCTTTCTTCTTTAATATTCTTGCAAATCATCTGAGCGAGCAGGAAATAGAAAACTATTGGTATATAACTTATATTGCTGAAATAATTAAAAAATATTTCTCTTTGCTATTGCATTGATCATGTATGCTCGTCAAACCTAAAGAACATACACCACATAAATCAATACCCTATTTAGACCTGACCATATAAACTAACTGATAATTACGACCCACTATGTTTTTCCTACAAGCCACCAATAACAGCAGGTATCCCTGTACTCTTTTTAGGTACATTAGGTATGATGGTACTTACCATTGGCCTGATTCTTTTTATCATCTTTCACCAACGCAAAGTGATTCGCTACCAGACCCGCCTGCAACAGATGGAACAGGAACAGCAAAAGATACTTGTTGAAAGCCTCTATTAAATTACAGGAAGAAGAACGGCAACGCCTGGCTGCCGATCTGCACGATGATGCCGGTCCTTTACTGGCTACTGCCCGGCTTTATCTGAATGAAAACCTGGTAAACCAGGATAAAGCCACCCAGCTACAATCTATTTTCCAGGCAAGACAGATCATTGATGATACAATACAATTGATACGAAATATCAGCCATAGCCTGATGCCGCCTACACTGAAAAACTTTGGATTAGAATCGGCTATCAATGATTTGTTTCAAAAGATCAGCGGTTCTGGAAGCATCAATGCCAGCAGCCGTTTTCATGAATATAAAGACCGGCTGAAAGCAGAAAAAGAACTGATTATCTTCCGGGTTGTGCAGGAACTAATCAATAATATTCTGAAACACAGTAATTCAAGTTTTATTCATCTGACACAAAATGTACATGGCGATAAATTTTATCTGCGCATTCATCATGATGGCACGTGGATTAGTACAAGCTGATTTTGATAAACTGAATAAAAGTAATGTGGGCTTGGATTAAAAAATATCAGCAGCCGCCTGAGAGTAGTACAGGGCAATATCAATTTTGAAAAAGATATTTCGCAGACCTATTATAAAGTAACCATTGAATTGCCGAAAGATGAACCGTACCAGTAATGAGTATGCCGCACAATTTGCGTAACTTTGAGCTATTATCTGATAACTATGGGAATCATTAAAGTAGCTATTGCTGACGATCATAAAATATTCCGGAAAGGAGTTATTCTTTCCCTGCGGCCTTTTACCAATATCAAGTTTGTACAGGAAGCTGAAAATGGCGATGAACTTCTTGAATGGACTTGCTGCGTCAGAACCCGATGTGATTCTGATGGATCTGCGGATGCCCGGCAAAGATGGTATTGAAACCACCAAGATCGTCAGCAAACAATATCCCAATATAAAAGTGCTGGTGCTAAGCATGTATGAAGATGAACGATTTGTCTATCACCTGATGGAAAATGGCGCCAACGGTTATTTACTGAAAAATGCTGAACCACAGGAAATACGCCGGGCCATCATGGAAGTATATGAAAAAGGATATTATCTCAACAATTTTGTGAACCGTATCTTACTGAAAAAATCTCATTCCCGCCAAAAAGTAGTTCCTTCTCTGAACAGTGAGATCACTTTAAGCGATAAAGAAAAAGATGTACTTCGTTTTATCTGTATGGAATTTACAGCCCAGGAAATTGCTCAAAAAATGGAAATCAGCCCAAGAACAGTTGAAGCAATAAAAGACAGGCTGATGGAACGCTTTGGAAGCAAGAATACAGCCGGGCTTGTTTTTTTTGCAGTAAAAAATAACCTGATCGAATAAGAATTTATTTTCAGATTAAATTCAAAATTTCATTTCTGGAATTTCTCCTTCTACAATTAATTTACCGGCTGTTTTTGATTTAATTTCTTCTACACTTACTCCCGGCGCTCTTTCCAGTAATTTAAACCCATCAGGAGTAACATCCAATACAGCAAGATCAGTAACGATTTTCTTTACACATTTTACTCCTGTTAATGGCAATTTACATTCAGGTAACAATTTTGATTCTCCTTTCGGATTGGTATGCATCATTGCAACAATAATATTTTTTGCACTGGCCACAAGATCCATTGCCCCTCCCATTCCTTTTACCATTTTCCGGGAATTTTCCAATTGGCAATATCTCCTTTTTCACTTACTTCCATAGCACCCAGTACAGTCAGATCAACTTTACCGGCCCTTATCATTCCAAAACTCATAGCTGAATCAAAAAAAGCAGAACCCGGAACAGTAGTAATGGTTTGTTTACCTGCATTGATCAGATCAGGATCTTCTTCCCCTTCAAAAGGAAAAGGCCCCATACCCAGTAATCCATTTTCACTTTGCAAAACCACATTCATTCCTGCAGGAATATAATTTGCCACCAGGGTTGGAATTCCAATACCAAGATTTACATAATACCCATCTTTTAATTCCTTTGCGATTCGTTGTGCGATTTGTTCTTTTGTTAATGCCATAATAAATTTGTTTCAGATGATTTATTTGATCATCTGATTATTTTCTTTTCTGCACAGTTCTTTGTTCAATTCTTTTTTCATAATTTTTTCCCTGGAAAATCCGGTGAACATAAATACCCGGAGTATGAATAGGATTAGGATCCAAGTTCACCGGCCGGCACCAATTCTTCTACTTCAGCAATTGTTATTTTTCCTGCCATTGCCATTAACGGATTAAAATTTCTGGCTGTTTCTTTATAAATAAGATTCCCGTCGTGTATCACCTTTCCAGGCTTTTACAATTGCAAAATCAGCATCGAAATGCATATTCCATGCAAATAATCTTTACCATTAAAATTTCTTATTTCTTTTCCTTCTGCTACTTCTGTTCCTACACCTGCGGGTGTAAAAATAGCCGGCATTCCATAACCGGCAGCCATACATCTTGTAGCCAATGTTCCCTGCGGAATTAATTCCACTTCCAATTCACCACTTAATAGTTGTCGTTCAAATTCTGCATTCTCTCCCACATAAGAAGAAATCATTTTTTTTACCTGCTTTGTTTGGAGCAATCAGACCAATTCCAAAATCATCCACACCGGCATTATTGGAAATGCAGGTAAGTTGTTTTACTCCTTTTTTTACCAAGTGCAGCAATACAATTTTCGGGAATACCGCATAAGCCAAACCCACCCAAGCATCAGTACCATGCCATCCTCGAATATCATGTATGGCTTCATCTGCATTATGCAACAACTTTATTCATAGAAAGTAATATGTATGAGTAAAATTAGGAAAGTTGAGCAAATGAAACGATGACTATTAAATTTACTGCTATAGCCGTTGGGTTTATTTTCCTTTATTAGAACTGATATCGGTAATGAACAGGTCTGTCTTGATTCAGATTAGCCGCTGTACCTTTCGGACATTTAAAGAATCAAGCAATTACTTTCATGAGCTCTGGATGCTCTTGGTAAAAGGAAAAACTTTTCTGAAATTCGTTCTTTATTGATTTGATGTAATTTGAAATATCTCTTCATAATATTTCGGATACTTTCGCTATTTCTTATTCAGCGATGAATCTTTAGGTAAAACATAGATCAGTAACAAATTCATCGGCCCTGATCATATCCCAAATAACTGCCTGCATTTTTTTTTGTGGCAAAATATCTTTGGGAATTTTATTTTTTCCGGAACAGGCAATAAGAAATATAAAGTAAGGAAAATAGTGGGAAAATAGTTTTTCATTTCAATTCTTTATAAGCAGCAGTATTGGTAATATCCAGTTTTTGTAAAATATCCCTGGCCCGGGTTTTGATTCCCGGGTCTGCCTTGCTGAATACTTTTACAAGTTCAGAACTTTTGCCCTGGAAAAAAAATTGCAGGATCATAGAATTGGGATTCTCAGAATTGATTGTATTCAAATAATTAAGGCAATTCATAATACCATTTCGGCCATCATTTTCATTGTCATAAAAATTATCCAGCCCTGAACGATAATAAGAATAAATAGCATCGTGTATCAATGCATAACGGTTATTATTCAAATTTTCTGCCAGCCAATACCGGTTACGTTGGCCATCAAATGATTTCCATCCTGAAATATCTACTGCTTTCCGGTGCATTGTTTACAATATTCCATGCTTTTTGAAAATAAGTATCTCCTCCTCGTGGAGAAAATGAATCATAATCAAATCCAAGTATGATATTGACATAATAAGCAAATATAGCCGTTAGATTAGCTGCTACGGGATCATTTCCCTGTATCCTGTTCTCATTAAATTCAATCGGCTGAAATTCCTACATACCTGAAAGTAACATCATCATCCAGAAAATTAATAATCGGTGAATCATAAGTGGTATTAAAAATAGGCCGGGCTGCCTGTACTGTCAGTTTGCCCTTGAAAACATTATTACCAAGATCCTGTTCAATACTCAAGAAAAAAATTACACTGAATTTTTTCATTGATCTGAAATGCATCGGTTGTCCATTTTCGGTTATTCAGAAAATTGGTAAGTGCGGTCTGCAGGGTCTGGAAATATTTTTTTATCTACCTGGCGTGCTGATCTTCACTGGCTGATACAGTCAGCCTGGCCTGTATTTCCTGTGACTAGTTCACAGAAGACAAAAGCAATAAAAACAAAACCAAAAAGTATTTTTTTAAGCATAATAAAGACGAATTAATAGTATCAACAATATCTTTTGCCACTTCTTTTTTGGATTTTGTTTCAAACTGAAATTCTTTTCCTTCTTTTCTGAAAATAGTGATCTTATTTGTATCATGTCCAAACCTGCCCCTGTATCATTCAGTGAATTCAAAATGATCATATCTGCATTTTTCTCTTCCAATTTTTCCAATGCATTATTCTTTTTCATTGCTTGTTTCCAAAGCAAATCCTACCAATACCTGCCCATCTTTCTTTTTTTCACCGAGGCTTTTCAAAATATCTTTTGTTTTTGTTAAGTTCAACTAACCAGCTTATCTTCTGTTCTTTTTAATTTTTTCTTTTGCCGGTGCTTACCGGAGTATAATCTGCAACAGCTGCTGACATAACTGCAATATCGCGTTTGATCAAAACATTCATTACAAGCATTATACATTTCTTCTGCTGTAGTTACCTTTATAATATTTATTCCATTAGCTGAAAATTCTGGTTGAATCGGGCCCATAACTAATGTAACATCTGCTCCCCGTTGATATAATTCTTTTGCAATAGCAATTCCCATTTTTCCCGAAGAATGATTGCCAATAAAACGAACCGGGTCAATTGGTTCGTATGTAGGTCCGGCTGAAACCAATGCTTTTTTACCTGCGAGATGCTTAGGTCAAAAAAAAATTGTCCAATAAGATATTGAACGATTTGTTCTGGTTCCGCCATTCTTCCTTCACCATATAGTCCACTGGCCAGTTCCCCTTTTTCAACAGGGATGATTTTATTACCAAAAGATTCCAGCTTTTCAAGATTGTCTTTTGGTTGCCGGGTGATGCCACATATCTTCATCCATAGCAGGAGCCACTACTACCGGGCAGGTTGCCGAAAGATAAACTGCCAATAAAAGATTATCACATTGCCCATTGGCCATTTTGGCAAGAGTATTACAGCTTAAAGGAGCAATCAGCATTACATCTGCCCAGCGGCCAAGCATTACATGATTCGCCCAGCTTTCTTCATCAAACAGATCTGTTAAAACAGGATTATGGGAAAGAGTGGAAAGTGTAAGTGTTGAAACAAAGTCCTTTGCAGAAGGAGTCATTATCACTTTTACTTCTGCTCCGTGCTTTTACCAATAACCGGACAAGATAATGGCTTTATAAGCAGCAATACTACCGGTAATACCCAATAATATTTTTTTTCCTTTCAGCATCAGTTGTCAAAATTACCATTTACTTATATAAAGATAAAAGCGATCCCATTTCAAACAGGATCGCTCTATTAATTATAAACAGTTATTTTATAAAATTAACTGAACAGCTCATCTTCTCCTTTACGGAAATAAACTTTATCTTCCAGAAATTCCTGTGTAGCCAGTAATGCCGGGTTGGGCATTCGTTCATAAGCTCTGGAAATTTCAATCTGTTCTTTATTCTCATGAATTTCTTCCAGGCTGTCTGTATGGCTGGCAAATTCTTCCAGTTTATTATGCAATTCTTCTTTTAAAGAAATATTGATCTGGTTAGCTCTTTTGCCAATAATGGCAATCGATTCATAAAGATTACCTGTCTTATTTTTAATGTCATCCAGGTTTCTTGTTTCTACATATATTGCTAGTACCAGCACTAAGTTGACGTCTTAATTTGCTCATTAGTTAAATTTTTAATATTTGTTTGAGATAAATTCAAATAATGCTCGGCTTCCTTTTTCAATTTGCTTTCCGGGAAACGGTCACAAAATCATTGCATTCATCAATAACCTGTTCAAAACGTTCCGTTTTTTTTCTTCAATACTCAATTCTGCAAAGCGAAAATAAGATTTAATGATCATTAATTTATATTCATCTGCTTTGGCTGATTCAGGATAATTATTTAATAACGCCTGTAAATGCAACTCCTGCTGCCCTGAACTGGCCCAAATCATAATACAGCTGTGCACTTTTATAATCCTTTGTCTCCAGTTTGTCCCGGCAAATATCAATGATTTCATGAGCTTCTTTATTCCTGGCCGAACCCGGATGGGTATTAATAAATGTCTGCATCATGCCCATCGCCTTGATCGTATTGGTTTGGTCCAGTTCCGGTTTAGGGGATTGTTTATAAAAACATATAGGCCCTGCATATAATCCATCTCTTCTGCTCTTGGGACTATTGGGAAATATTTCCAAATAGCTTTTAAAAAGGTTTTCTGCATTCAGATAATCTTCCTGGTAATAGGCACAATAAGCATATTTGTAATAAATATCTTCAAATTCGCTTTGATGTCTTGATAATAAGGCATTACATCTTCATATAATCTGCTGGGCCTTGGTATATTTCTTTTTTACAAAATATTGTTCTGCCATGCGCAGCTTATACTCAGGATCAGGATTTTTCAGTGATTTTAGTGAATTCGCTTGCTGCAACCGCCAAGAAAAACTGACTGCTAATAAAACTAAGATCAATTCCATAAAGGTGTGCAAAGTTAATAGATTACTGGCAAAACTTGCTTAAAAAAGATAAGCCGCCAAAACTGGAGGGTTAAGGTTTTGATAAAGAGATCGGATTAAGGCTGTAAATATCAGCCTGGTCTTATCCTCATTTCAGCTACCAGATAAAAAAACCCTCCCTGTATGCAGGGAGGGTCTTATCTATCAGCAAAAAGTAATCACATATTTTATTATTTTCTTACGAAGATTCGGGTGAGGAGGAGCAACCGTGTTTGGTCCTTCTTCACCTTCAGTAGCAGCACGGAGATCAACTGTATTGCAATCACCACCTTCCTGGCCATAGTTGAAGATAAAGCGATCAGCACTTAACACCTTCTTTTTCTACCAGGTAAGTAATAACTGCATTTACATGATCCCAGCTTAATTGCTGTTCTTTCTTGCTGGAAGAGCAATAACCAATAACCACCACTTTACATTCAGGATTATTACGCAATCTAGAAGCTACAGTTGCCAATACAGCTTTTGCATCATCGCTCAGTGTATTAGAATCTAGCTTTGAAAGCAACACTTGGTAATGCACCCATTTTATGTAGCACAAGTCACTGGAGCTACTACCTGCATAGTTCTGGGAAACAGCTTGAATCAGGACAAGGACATTTACCAACACCATCAGCATCAACAGGCTGGCAATAAGTTGGAGTAATCAATTC
Source organism: uncultured Bacteroidota bacterium (assembly GCA_963745445.1). Classification (GTDB taxonomy): domain Bacteria; phylum Bacteroidota; class Bacteroidia; order Chitinophagales; family Chitinophagaceae; genus UTBCD1. The sequence goes on along the minus strand of CAVUXD010000003.1, from coordinate 1,617,702 downwards.
TTTATCCTTACAATCAGGAACACCATCACCATCTGTATCTCTGCTTACACCATGGGTATCAACAGGGCAACCCTGCGGAGTTTGTTCCTGGTCAAACTGGTCAGTAACACCATCACCATCGCTATCAGGTAATACTGGTTTTGGTAAACGCATCAGACGTGGGATTGCGGATTTCGCTGTAAGCATAATCCAGTGGGTTCAGCCACCATAGTGGTTCAACAGATTTAGCACCAAGATTTATATTTAAACCTATACTACCAAAGTTATAAGAATCAAAATCACGGGTAAGTAGCAGCATCTCCTCAGCATGTTCCTGCCAACGCTGACCATCAACAGGTCATCTTTGATAAAAGTCCAACGATCTTCTATTGCCAGATTCAGACGGTTGCTTAGTTTGAAAGCAATACCGGCTCCAAAAGTTGCAGAAGGTTTAAAAGTATTGACCAAATAATTTAGGACGACGAGTTCCCTGATTTTCTGCCGGTGTTTCATAAGTATTATCCATAAGTGATCTTTAATGCCTTACGGGTGTCTTTGCGATTTTTATAAACACCTCCGGAGATACTTGAGAAATTATATCTGTTGCCATTACCATCTAAGTGCATTTACTTTTGTATCATAAACAGTACCACCAATACCACCAAAACCATAAATATTAAATCCGGTTTTTGCTTTATGGAAACGAATATTATTCAAAGTAACAACTCCTTGCAAAGAAAGATCCTGCACTTTTGTTTTATAATTATAATAAACAGGTTCAAAGGAGCATTGCGACTTACCCGTCATGTAGAAACGATTTGACCAGTAGTAGTTCTTATCGGGGCAGAATAACCTGGCATTTAGCCCAAGGCAGTATTTTTAGCAATAATTCTCTGAAGGTAGCCAACTCAACCCTTTACCTATTCCATACATATATTCCAGTCTCATGGAGAAAATATAGCCAAAGGCTTTTCTTACATGTACTCCAAAACCGGGAGTAGGAAAAATAGCAGGTATATCACCACTTACGTGTAAAAGTCCCAACTTTAACACCAATTTCCCATTGGTTACGGGGTTTTGCAGGAAAATTATAAGTTCCATTTAAAAACTCAGTATGCTGAGGCATTCTTTTAGTGGGAATCAAGGATGAATCCTTTACATCATAACTGGCTCCAACCTGTTGCCCGAGAACGAATGAAGCTAACAGGCAGAAAATGCCTGCCAATAAATGTGTACTTTTTGCTTGCCATAACTAAGGATTAAGATTATGAAAAACAATGTCCTAATAATTTGCAAAAATATAAATTGAAGCTCAATTACCAAATTTTTATAATAAATTATTTGCGCATATAGCCCCTATTATTTTTCAATTACTTAGTCAAAAAAACAGGTCATTTTGTTGCCTGAAATCCCTATTATTTTTTTGCGACGTAAATTGCCAAATTTTCAATATGCATTTACCAACTGAATTAATTGAAGATGAACTAAAAATTTTTGAAATCCGTTTCAAAGAAGCTGTAAGGAGCCAGGCGCCTTTGCTGGACCGGATCATGCGCTATATCGTAAAACGAAAAGGCAAACAACTTACGACCTATGTTTGTCCTGCTTTCCGCTAAACTTTGTGGTGAAATTAATGATTCGACATACCGGGCAGCCTCCCTGGTCGAATTATTGCATACAGCCACCCTTGTCCATGATGATGTAGTAGATGACTCCACGGAAAGAAGAGGTTTTTTTTCCGTTTATGCACTGTGGAAAGCCAAAGCAACAGTACTTATCGGTGATTATCTGCTGGCTAAAGGATTATTGTTGTCACTTGGATCATAACGATTATCAGATCCTGCATATACTTTCTGACGCCGTCCGAAAAATGAGTGAAGGTGAATTACTACAGATTGAAAAAGCAAGGTCGCTGAATCTGAAAGAAGATATTTATTTTGAGATCATTCGGAATAAAACCGCCTCATTACTAGCTTCTGCCTGTGCTGCCGGGGCCTGGTCAACCAGTAATGATGAAGATATTACTGAAAAAATGAGACTGTTTGGAGAAAAAACGGGTATGGCTTTTCAGATCAAAGATGATCTGTTTGATTATGCAAGTGAAAATATAGGTAAGCCGACCGGTAATGATATCAAAGAAAAAAAACTAACCCTTCCCATTATTTATACGTTGAATAAAATAGACAAGATCTGACCCGAGAGAAATGATCTACATTATCAAGAATAATAACAGGATAAAGAAAAAGTGAAATGGGTGATTGAAAAAGTGGAAGAAACCGGAGGCATTGCTTATGCCACTGAAAAAATGAATGCCTATAAAAAAGAAGCGTTGAATATACTTCACCAGTTTCCTGAAAGCTCCTGTCAGAAAAGGATTGGAAGATCTTGTGCTTTTTGTAACAGACCGCAAATATTGATCAGTAAATAGATTGCAGTAATATGCAGAAAAGATGGAACATATTAACCAGCTGATGCAGCAAAGACAGAACAACTGCAGCAATCTCTGAAAATACATCCTGTCATCTGTAAAATTCTTGTGCAACGAGGTATTGAAACTTTTGATGTGGCAAAAGATTTTTTTCGCCCCCAATTAAATCAATCTGCATGATCCCTGGCTGATGAAAGATATGGACAAAGCAGTTGAAAGAATCCTTCTGCCATCAACAACAATGAAAAGATTTTGGTGTTTGGTGATTATGATGTGGATGGTACTACATCGGTGGCCTGTATGTATCAATTCCTGAAAAAATATTCATCCCAGCCTTGATTTTTATATTCCGCATCGCTACCGGGAAGGATATGGTGTAAGCAAAGCAGGAATTGATTTTGCAAAAGAAAATGGTTTTACACTGATCATTTCACTGGACTGCGGAATAAAATCTGTTGACCTGATTGCCTATGCAAAAGAACTCGGAATTGATTTTATCGTTTGCGATCATCATTTACCAGATGAAATTCTACCTCCGGCAGTAGCTATTCTTAATCCCAAACAAAAAGATTGCAATTATCCTTATAAAGAATTTGCGGATGTGGTGTTGGTTTTAAATTGATAACAGCTCTTGGCAGAAAAATTGAATTTACCCGAAGAAGATGTTTTTGAATATCTCGATCTGGTGGCCACTGCTATTGCTGCTGATATTGTTCCTATGACCGGAGAAAACAGGATCCTGGCTTTTCATGGATTGAAAAAAGCCAATGAAAATCCCAATTATGGTATTAAAGCGCTGTCTGAATTAAGTAGTTTGACAAAAGAACTGCATATCAATAATCTGGTTTTTATGATTGCTCCACGAGTAAATGCAGCCGGAAGAATGGATGATGCCAGAAAAGCAGTTCAGATGTTTGTAGCAGAAACTTATGAAGAAGCATTGCAGTTATGCAGAAATGCTGCATAGCGATAATACCGACAGAAAAGAAGCAGATAACAGTATCACGGAGGAAGCCTTGGCATTAATCGAAAGAAAATGAAGACTGGAAAAATAGAAAATCCACTGTAGTATTTCAACCGCACTGGCATAAAGGAGTTGTTGGAATTGTTGCTTCAAGGTTCATTGAACATTATTATCGTCCCACTATTGTTCTGACTCAATCCGGTGAATATGCTGCGGGAAGTGCAAGAAGTGTTCCTGGCTTTAATCTTATATGAAGCCATTCATGCCTGCAGAGAACATTTGCTCGGATATGGCGGTCATTTTGCTGCAGCAGGAATGACATTAGAATTGGAGAAAGTTGATGCTTTCAGAAATAAATTTGAAGAAGTCGTTTCCTCCACCATTGATCCTGAATTACTGATCCCTGAAATCATAATTGACGCTGAAATTTCTTTGGCAGATATTAAATGGCCTTTTTATAATATTCTTTGCCAGATGGAACCATTTGGACCGGAAAATCTTCGTCCTGTATTTATTGCAAGAGCCGTAATGGATACCGGTTATTCAAAAATTGTAAAAGAACAACATGTTCGTTTTTCAGTTCGGCAGGATCAGTGTTACATTTTACCGGAATTGGTTTTGGTCATGGCTGAAAAATTTCATTTACTACAAATGAAAAAACCGGTGGACATTGTTTTTAAAATTGATGAAAATGAATGGAATGGAGAAAAATCATTGCAATTAAGAGTACTTGATTTGCGAATCAGTGAGCCTTGAAAAAGTTCATTCATAATATTTATTACTTTTTTTATCTGTCATTTAACTGGAATCTGTTTCTTGCTTCTTTCGTTATATGGCATGAAATAAAGCGTGGGCCAAAGTACCGAATCAACACCGTAAAACCGGAAAACCTCAGGAAGCTTTCAATCCGGGAAGGTGATATCAATAAAAGCTCTCCATATGAAGCGGTGAGTTATTATCTCCTTGAAAATGTATTGAAGGCTTTCAGAAAATTCTCAAATGCATCTTCTATTGTTGATCTTGGTTGTGGCAAAGGAAGAGTAATGGTGGCTGCGGCTTATTTTGGTTTTACTTCTATTACCGGAATTGACTTTGCAAAAGAATTGTGTGAAGAAGCCGAAAAAAACATGAAAAAAATTGAGCCTAAGTTTACTGATCTGGATTGGAAAGTTGTCTGCAAAGATGTCTTGAATTATAAAATACAGGAAACTGACAGTGTCTTTTTTATGTTCAATCCGTTTGACAAGGAAATACTGGAAAAATTTTTAGAAAAAATAGAAACAACATTAAAAAGCTATCCTCGTATTATTTGGTTTTTGTATGCAAGCCCCCTTCATTTGGATGTTTTGTTGCAATACAAGTATAAAATCATACAGCATATTAATCCGAACATGAAACTTAATGCAGTTATCCTGAAAAAGGACAATTAAACCTCCGCTTTTCATAAGTATAGCTAACAGGTATTGAATGCTCTTACTTAACTTATTGAGTGCCAAAATACCGGATGAAGAACAACCATTCAAATTTTTCTCCTTTTCTTTCCCTGTTTCCTGTTCAAAACCACTATCTTTGCGACCCATTATTTTAAAACACAAAAACAGGGTAAATGAACAATTACGAATTGATGGTGATTTTTACCCCTGTTCTGAGCGATGATGAATTCAAAGCAGAACAAAAAAAATATGCTGCCTTCGTTAAAGAAAACGGTGGAGCGATTGTAGCAGAAAATCCCTGGGGACTAAAATCACTGGCGTATCCGATCCAGAAAAAGACCACAGGTCTTTACTGGGTACTGGAATATACTGCGCCATCCGACTTCAATGAGAAGCTGAAAATTCAGCTTCTTCGTGACGAATCAGTACTTCGTCACCTATGTACCAAACTCGATAAATACGCCGTCGAGTACAATGCTAAAAAGAGAAGTGGCGTAAAAACAGGAACTGAAAAAGCAGTGGAGGTTTAAGTCATGGCAAAAAATGAAATTAAATACCTGACCGCTATTAAAAGCGATAAACGGGTAAAAAAATTCTGCCGTTTCAAAAAATATGGCATCCGCTATATTGACTACAAAGATGTAGAGTTCCTGAAAAAATTTCTGAACGAGCAGGGTAAATTATTACCTCGCCGCCTTAGCGGAAATCAGCCTGAAATATCAGCGCAAAGTTTCTGATGCAGTGAAGAAAGCCCGCCAGATGGCGTTATTGCCTTACGTAACAGATCTTTTAAAATAACCTCACCCTAACCTCTCATAGCTATGAGAGAGACAGTCCGATAAGAGACTGGGTAATGGTGAACAAAAAGAAAATCATGGAAGTAATATTAATACAAGATGTAGATAATCTTGGCGCTGCCAACGAAGTGGTAAAAGTAAAGAACGGTTATGCCCGCAATTTTCTGTTGCCCCGTCAACTTGGCGGTTGAAGCAGCCCCGGCAATCGCAAACAACTGGAAGAAAGAATGAAGCAGGTGAAAAAGAAAGAAGATAAAATGCTGGCTGAAATCAATAATGTTATTGCGAAACTGAAAGAAGCTCCGTTAAAATCGGCGCTAAAACCGGAACCAGCGGTAAGATCTTCGGTAGTGTTACGCCTCTCCAGATCAGCCGTGCCATCCGCGAACAGAAAGGGTATGAAATTGATCGCAGAAAGATCAGCATCGTTGATGAAGTAAAAGAACTCGGTACTTATAAAGCAACCATTGATTTTGGCAATGGCCACACAGCAGAAGTAGAGTTTGAAGTGGTGGCTGAGTAAAAAATTAAACATACTCATCAAAGGTCTCCTCCTGGAAAGGGGGCTTTTTATTTTAAAGCGGGGAATTTTCCCGGTGTAAAGCCAGGATTTTATAAGCGGCATCCTCTCTTTAAATAGGCTTCGAAGAATATTTTGGCAATAAGTCATAAAAAAATACGTTATTTTGTGTTGTCTTGGTGTTCTTTACAGTTTCACAAGTCCTGAACGTTTTCTTTATCCGTTAAATGTTCATAGGTTACTGTTTACTGTTGACACTTATTTTTTTAAAAAACATCTCAAAATGAACATTTACGTAGGAAACCTTAGTTGGAACCTGAAAGATCAGGATTTATCCAACCTTTTCGCCACTTATGGCGAAGTAGCCTCAGCAAAAATCGTTACCGACAAATTCACACACCGCAGCAAAGGCTTCGGCTTTGTTGAAATGGCCAACGATGCAGAAGCACAGGCAGCTATTGCAGCTCTGAATGGCACTGAAGTTGACGGTCGTAACATCGTTGTCAACGAAAGTCGTCCGAAACCGGAAGGTGGCGGCGGCGGCGGTGGCTTCAAGAAAAGAAGCTTTGGCGGCGGCGGTGGTGGCGGCTTTAAAAAAGGCGGCTATAACAAAGGCGGCGGTGGCGGCTACAACCGTGACCGTGGCGGCTACAACAACGATTATTAATCATTACTGATATAAAATCGTATGCTAAGTCTGATTGATAAAATCAGACTTTTTTATTTTAATACGCTTAGTAACAAAATAAAAATTTCCCCGGCAGCATTTCGATTTCCAATTTGTTGTTATGGTAGATCTCTCCATCCAGGTGTGCTTGTATTAGTTGACGGCTTTCGATGATTATTTTCTTTGTTTTAAAATGTGAAATAAAAGAAAGGTTGAGATGCTTTCCTTTTTCGATCACGGGCAACCAACGTAACCGTAAAAGAGGAGAAATGGCTTTGATGGTGATCACATCCAACCATCCATCATCTGCCTCAGCCACAGGAGCAATATGAAAACCACCACCAGCCCGTCGTCCGTTGCTGACACTGATCATGAGGTACTTTCCATTTGCATTTGTTTCTTCTGACTGAATGGAATAATTTTTCGACTGATAAAAAAAGATTTTTTTCAATACGGCGATCATAAAAGAAGTTTTACCTGGCTTTTTCTTCTTACCTGCTACATTTTCTGCCACAGCTCCTTCAAAACCAATCCCAACTCCGTTGATAAAAAGTTTTTCATTACATCTGCCGGCATCGATAGGCTTAGGTGAACTCATTAAAGCAACTTCCAGCTGTTCAAGCCAGTTTTTATTTCCATACAACAACCAATGCACATCATTGCCCGATCCTCCCCGAAAAATCGTCAAGGGCAATTTTATATCCGGGCATTTATTGATAAAATAATTCAGCGTACCGTCTCCGCCAACGATCCAGACATCGGTAAAACCGTCAAAATTTTCAGGCCAATTTTCTTTAAAAACAGAATGGAAGATTCTTCCTTTTACTAACTCATCAGCTATATTGTTAGTTAATGCAACTGCCCTTCCAACTCCAGCGAGTTGATTGCAGACAATTGCAATATTCTTAGCAGTACTTTGCATAAAGAAAAAGTCCCGCATATGCGGGACTATAAATCTATTATTTATTTTTTATCTGAATCTTTTCAACCTTAAGGTTTATTCCACCACTCGCACCACTCCCGCCCCATTATACGAATGATACTCCCCATTGTACATTGCATCAGCACTGACAGGACCCATCTTATATAAACCCGGCGATACGGCACGAACAGCATAATAATAAACTTGTTTGTTTTTGGTAGCATCAACAAAGAAATTAATGCGATCGTCACGAACATCCAATGCTGTTGGCTCCGATGCATCTTTGATCCAATCCACTCCGGGAATTTCTTTCGTTCTCGGATTTTCAATTTCAAATCCCGCAGGCAAAAGATCAGTGATGACAACATTATCAACATCGGTAGAGAAAGAACGTTCAAGCGTGATGCCAACAATGATGAGATCATTTTGCCTGAATGTATTTCCGGATAATTCTTTGCCGAAACGATCATAAAAATGTTTTCGCACTTTTAAATAACTGTCTTCTTCTTTATAAGCTCCGCTGCTGCTGATACCTTCTGCCTTCCAGTAATAATATAATCTCCCTTTTCCTTTCGTAGCAATATCAATATTGGTTCCTTTCAGGGCTTTCATATCACCTCTCCATTGACCAGCATCTACCTGGGCAACTGTATTTCCATTCACAGTGATCGTTGCAGTGGCATCGGATTGATTGGCGCTTCTCGCCAGTTTTCCCAATGCCAAAAATGCAAATGCCCGTTCCTGGGTACTCAACCATTGACGGGATTTTAATTTGTCACTTACATGCTTGGCCATTATTGGTACCTGGGCATTGCCCGGATCCACATCGATCAAAGCATTTAATGCAATAGCTTCATCTCTAACGTCCGAATAAAAACTTCCACCGGTTTGAGCTACTGATTCTTCTCCGCTGAAAGAAGAAGGCAATAAAGCAGTAAAAGATTTTTTATCTCCTGCGGTAGCATACGCTGCTGATAAAAGATATTTACTGTCCAGCGCCAGTATATCCGGATTGGCTTTATAATAATTCATCGCCGGCACATTGCTTTGTCCTGCCAATGCCAGCACATATAACCCATAAGCAATTTCTTTGGGAGCAATCTTTTTATTAAAAGTGCGGTTATAATAATAAGTGATGAGTTGTTTATTTCTTAACCGGTTATTAATGTAACTCAGCATTGTTTCCAATAAACTATTGTCCACATCGAAACCAGCTTTTTTTGCTTCCAATAAAAAATGAGCAGAATAAATGGTAGCCCACCAATCTTCTGTTCCTTCATCATCCCATAAAGTGACAGCTCCGTTATACAATTGCCGCATTTTTATTTTCCGAATGGCTTCAATGACATTAGCATTAGCATTGCTTTTACCGGCACCGTTCAACTGCATCAGGTCAGCAAGGTCACCATAATACAATTGCGGGAAAGCTGCAGATACAGTTTGCTCGGTGCAGCCATACGGATATTCAACAAGGTAATTCAATTGATCTGCCAATTCCACCACCGGTGATCGACTCACCACCAATTGATAATTCACACTTGATGGAATGAAATCACTTAATCCAATATTTATTTTTTCTGAGCTACCGCCTTCAACAGATCCGCTGCCCGTAACTTTTTGCAAAGTGGATGGAGGACGGACCGATATATCGGTTTCATCCGTGAATTTTTCTCCTAATCCATTTACTGTGATAGTGACTTTCCCAACATTGATCGTCGGATTAGCAGCGATCTGGAAAACAGCACGACCTTCACTCTTTGCATTTACGGAAACAGTTTGTTTATTGCTTCCCGCAACTTTCAAAGGTCCGGCTACATTAATCATCGCTGAAAGATTAGTTGCCTTTTCAGTTGTGTTGCTCAATGTTACTCCAACACTCACAGTATCTCCCGGGCTTAAAAATCTTGGCAGCGCTGTACTGATAACAACAGGATCAGCGACAGTCATTGTGTTTTCTCCACCCCCGAAATCTTGTCCTTTATATGATACGGCCATTAAACGGATCTCGCCGCTGAATTGGGGAATGTCAAATTCAAAATCAGCTTCGCCACTTCCATTTGTCTTTTTGATACCACTCCAATAGCTCATGATCTTGACTCTCTTTGCAGGCATGGGGTTCACTCTCTTTTGCATCTCTGCTCCTTCATCACCACCGGTACTGCTGACAACAGCTCTTAATTCAGGAAACAACAATGGATATAGATCATAGGCTGTCACCTGCAATGCTTTTTTCTGATAGAAATAATCATATGGGTTGGGTGTTTTGAAATCACTCACCTGCAAAACACCATTGTCAACCGCTGCTAATGTCACATAACTGCCGGCCTCCGCTTTCACTGTTACTTTTTGATGTGTTTTGGAACGAACAGATTTTGATGCAATGATTTCCACCGGTATATTCCTGCTCTTTTCTTCCACCTTCACACTTTCATATCCATGTGCAACGGTCAACGGAATATCAGAAACATCATGTGCTTTGATAAGTGTGGCAGTAATATAAACATTAGGCACATCGTCACTATTCATCGGCAGATCCAGGGAAGCAGTTTTGTTATCAACATCTACATATTGATAAGAAACCACATGATCGGTTTCCATGGTCACCAGCATTCGTCCACTGAATGGAGTAGTAAATAAAACTTTTGCTTTTCCCCCGGTGAAATAAGATTTCTTGTCGGCTTTGATCTCAATATTTCCTTCGGTATTCACTTCGAAAGAAGTATTGTAAGCTCCCCAGTTTCCATAGCTGTAAAAATCCCTGCTCACATACGTATTGGCATCGGGGCGATAAATTCTCAGTTCATAGTCACCCGGTGAGCGGGGCACATAAGAATAAACGGTATTACTTCCCACAGTCACCTTGCTTTCGATCATCATCTTATCTTCCTTGGAAGATTCATAGCGAAAATAACTACCGCTTTTTACCAATGAAGTATGGTATTCATGCTTGACCACTTCCACTTTTGCAGAAGAACTGGTTGCATTTCCCTCTTTATTCACAGCCACCAACTGAAACTTCACAGGTTGATTCAATGGATAATAATAATACCAATCATAATTCACTCCAAAGAAAACATCCTGCGTATAAATATCGGCAGATGCCATGCGACTTACGGGACGACCCGTTTCATCAAATACTGTAGTATAAAAATTCGCCTGCAATACGCCGGAATTTGCGTAGTCTTTATTTACATCAAAACTTTCATTGGCATTACCGTTCTCGTCAGTCTTTCCATCTTTTACTATTTTATCAAAAGAAACTTTCTGGTTTGTCAGACTGAAATCATAGTCGCTGAATTTTTCGGGAGAAAAATATTTTGGTTTCACCTGTATCTCGGTTTCATAATTCCTGTTGGCAGCAGGTGGCCCAAAAAAATTCAAAGCATTAATGCTCAGATGTGCTGACTCGCCGGGTTTCAGGGAAGGTTTGTCCAGCGTGGTATTAACTTTTATGCGATCCGGAACAAATTCTTCAATTGAAAAATTCTTTGTCGCCAGTAAAACATCGTTTGAAGAGTAGACTTCCAGGGCATAGCTACCGGTAATGGCAGAAGTGGAAATATCAATATTCCCTTCCACCGAACCTTCATCATTAAGACTCTTTCTGAATGATTTTAATTCCTTACCATTAGGCAACAAAAATTTCATTTTGATCGGGATCTCACCGGGGCTTTTCCATTGGCGGTCACGGATCACAACGGAGAAATTGACTTTTTCTCCCGGACGATAAATATCTCTTTCGGCATAAACAAACGCATCGAGCCCGGTTGGATTATTTCTCTTACCTCCCACTTCAAATCTCGACGTATTCACACGGGTGCTGCTGAAAGGAAGATAATTGAAATCATCTGCTGTTTTTGCAATGATCATCGCCGGTTGAAAACCACTGAAATCTTTTTTAGAATAATCAATAGTGGCGACACCGTCTTCATTTGTAGAACCTGTTCCGATCAATTGATTATTTACTGAATACAATGAAACATTCACGCCATTTACTGCTTTCGCCGTCTTTATAGAATTGGTAAAAACAAAAACTTTATCCTGTCCTTCTTTAGCGATCAATCCAATATCCGATAAAGAAATAAAACGACTGTCCCGAACCCAATAATCAGTGGTAGATCGGATCATGACATGATAGATACCTTTGAAATCCGGCAGGCGATCTTCAAAGTCGGAGAAATTTAATAATCTCCCTCCTCCGCTTTTCGGCAAAGTCCTTGTATCAATTTCTTTGGAGTAAATAACATCGCCTAACTGAACATCACTTCCATAATCATCATAATAATCGCCTTCATAATCTCCTTCATCGCTGTAGCTTGCATATTGACTGTTTCGTGGTTCTCTCGGGGTGTATCCATAATGCTGAGCTATCAACAGGTTGTTCTCATATATTTTGGAGATCACGAGTTTTACTTTTGGCACATTGGTGATCTGCACTTCAATGTTTTTATTTCCTTCTTTGGATAAATAAACAGCTTTACTGTTGGTAAAAGAAATATTGGCTTCCAACTCTCCGAATGCAACACTGCCATAATAATCATCATGCAATACGCCACCGATCTTTCCTCTCAAACCTTTTGCAATGGTCAATGCATAACTTTTTTCTACATCAAACTTATCACTGGTGATGGTAAAGCCATTATCTGTAAGTGATGCGGCATATTTAAGATCCGGATCAAACTTTATAAATGATTTGAAACTTTCATCGCTGATCTGCTGGCTGGTGGTCACCGTCACAGTTCCTTCTGTACCGTCATGTTCTGACTCTACATTCTGAATAGTGAGAACATATGGAGAAGGGATCGTAAATGATGTAGTCAATGCATCGTTAGTAGCATTGTTGCCGTTCTCAGGTTTTAATCCTTTCTCAATAGTAATTTTTGTATCATAGTCTTTATCTTCTGTTTTTATTCCGTTTACCTGTAATGAAATTTTATTATCGGCAGAAACAGTTAGCATTGTGAATGCAGCTTGTTCGCCATTTATTTTAATACCCAATTTATCTTTCAGATCGGCCGGGTTGATGGGATAATTAAAAAACAGGTCGATCTGCGGCACTGCTTTTCGTTCAGCCGAATCCTGCCAGCATCCAGGTCACCTGCGAATTATCCAATGAAAGATCAGGTGTATGAAAACTAATATTATCACCACCCTTTACTGAGTTATACTTACTGAAGCGAAGTACAGAACTCTTGATAGTAGCTTTATAAGAAGTAGCAGGCAACAAGGCTTGCGAGGGTGAAAACACTAACTGATCCGGACTTTCCCATCGAATCGGCCGGGTATTTTTGGTTCAAATGAAACATATTCGGTCGAATCCCACTGATTGAGCAGTGAATCTTTTATCAAAGACTGATTGAAACGAAAAGTCAGATTACCTAACAGGGGCACTTCGCCTTTGGCATTAGTAAAATCAAGACTTACAGCATTGCGTTTACAGGAAGACAAAAAAAATGCAGCGGCAAGTGTGGCTGCAAGAAAAGTTTTGATGCGCATACGAGTTTGGGGTTAAATGATAACAGTAAGAGAGTAAAAGGTAAAGAAAACCGTTGACAAAAAATTTGATCGGGGATTTTTTCACAAAAAAATTATAAGAAAAGTACACTAAGGAGGAATATCACGTCCGGGACGTGAAGGATCTGAACAATCCATAAACCCAAAAGAATTTGTAAGGAAAATTAATATGATGCCAACAGCCTTAACAAATTTTTACCGATAAATATTTGTTAAGTGCAAACATAGAGGTATGCCATACTTTGAAAGTATGGCATACCTTAGTTGGGAGTTTAGTAAATCAAGTATACTTATTATGCTGTTTTCTGAAAACGGTTTATATCATATATATAATCGGGGAAATAACAAGCAAGCGATTTTTTTTAAGCCAGATAACTATATCTATTTTCTCAAAAAAGTAAGAAAATTCATTATACTACATTGCGATATTCTTGCTTACTGCCTCATGCCAACTCATTTTCATTTCTTGATATATTCGGATGAGAGAACAGTTCGAACGTCTAAAATAAGAACTCAGGACAGAAACGCTCTTTCAGAAGGTATCCGGAATCTTTTGCAAACATATTCAAAAGCTATAAACAAGCAAAATAACTCTACCGGCTCCTTATTCCAGCAAAACACTAAAGCAAAATCAATTTCCAAAGGAAGTAAACTATACGACCTGGTCTGTCTTCATTACATTCACCAAAATCCCTTAAAAGCCCGACTGGTTAAAAAAATGGAAGACTGGCCTTATTCATCTTTCTCCGATTACTGCGGTTTGAGAAATGGAACACTTTGTAAAAAGGAACTGGCGATACAATTATTGGATTTGAACATGAGAACATTTTATGAAGATTCTTACAAGATTATCAATGATGATGATTTGAAAAATATTCTTTGATAGCTAAGTATGCCATACCTCATAGGTATGGCATACTTACTTCTGAAAATAATGAAACTCAGAATCACCAAAAGCGGTATTGTAAAATTTTGCAAACGGGCAGGTATTGTCATTTTTTCATTGTTCCTGTTGTTCCTTTTGTTGAACTGGATATTTCCTTTGCCGGACAAAATTGAATACTCCACCGTCATTACCGATAACAAAGGCAATATCATCAATGTGTACCTGACCAAAGACCAGCAATGGAGAATGAAAACCGAACTGAATGAAATTTCTCCCCTGCTTCGCAAAACCCTTATTGCTAAGGAAGACAAATATTTTTATTCTCACCCGGGTGTCAATCCTTTTGCAGTCATCCGTGCTTTATTCAAAAACATATTCCACATGAAGCGAACTTCCGGTGCCAGTACCATCACGATGCAGGTAGCAAGAGCATTGGAACCCGGTAAAAGAACAATATGGGTGAAGACCCGGGAAATGTTCCGGGCATTTCAACTCGAATGGAAATATAGCAAGGACGAGATATTGCAAATGTATTTGAATTTGGTGCCTTATGGCGGCAATATCGAGGGAGTAAAAGCTGCTTCGCTTTTATATTTCAATAAAAATCCGGATCATCTTTCGTTGGCGGAGATCACAGCATTAAGTATTATTCCCAATCGTCCCTCATCATTGGTGATTGGAAAAAATAATGACCGTATTATTGAAGAAAGAAATCTTTGGCTGAAAAGATTCGCAAAGGATAAAGTTTTTTCAGAGAAAGAAATTGAAGATGCAATCCGGGAACCATTAACAGCCACAAGAGGAACGGTTCCGCATTATATTCCTCACCTCGCTTATAAACTGAAACGGGAACGGCAAAGCGATATTATCAAAACCAATATCGACCTGAACACACAATTGAAAACAGAAAAGTTAGTGGAAGACTATGTGAGGGCTTTGAAATTGCGCAACATAAAAAATGCATCCGTTATCATCATTGACAATCGTACTCATAAAGTCATCACTTATGTCGGTTCTTCTTCTTTTTACGATTCCACTGATGCCGGGCAAGTAAACGGCGCCTCTGCTGTAAGAGAACCGGGCAGCACCTTGAAGCCATTACTCTATGCGTTATGTTTTGATCATGGATTATTAACTCCAAAAAGAGTGATTACCGATGTACCGGTAAATTATGAAGGATATGCCCCGGAAAATTATGATCAGAAATTCAACGGTTATGTAACGGTGGAATATGCGCTGGAACATTCATTGAATATTCCGGCTGTTAAGAGTTTGAAATCACTGGGTGCTGATAAACTGATTCAGAAACTTTCGGATTGTAATTTCAGACAAATTCAAAAAGACAGGAATAAACTGGGCTTATCCATGATACTCGGCGGCTGTGGCACAACACTGGAAGAATTGACCGGTTTGTTTTCTTCCTTTGCAAACAATGGCGTCTTTATCGCTCCATCCTACACCCAGGACGATACTATTAATAAAAGAGAAAGGATCATCAGCCCTGCTGCGGATTTTATGATCACTGATATTCTTTCAAGGATCAATCGTCCCGATTTTCCACTCAATTGGCAAGCGACAGAACATATGCCCAAGATCGCCTGGAAAACAGGAACAAGTTATGGAAGAAGAGATGCCTGGAGCATCGGGTATAATAAAGATTATACGGTAGGAATCTGGGCAGGAAATTTTTCAGGAGTGGGTGTATCTGATCTCAGTGGAGCTAATGTCGCTACGCCTTTGCTATTTAAAATTTTCAATACAATTGATTACGACAGCGACCAGGAATGGTTCACCCAACCCGATGACTGTGATATCAGGAAGGTGTGCAGCGAAACAGGACTGATCCCTTCAGATCACTGCACGAATCTTGTTACAGATTACTTTATTCCATTGGTTTCTTCCAATAAAGTTTGTGATAACTGGCAGGAGATATTGGTCAGCGCTGATGAAAAAATTTCTTATTGCACCAGTTGCGTTCCTGAAACAGGATATAAAAAGAAATGGTATAAGATAATTGATCCTGATATGGAATCATGGTACCGGGAAAATAATATCAGTTACCAGCCGATACCGCCGCATAATCCCAACTGTGAAAAAATTTTCAAAGGTGCAGCACCAATGATCACTTCACCTGTCAACGGCTCAGAGTATTTGATCAGCAAAAAAAATCCGGAACCACTTCAACTGACCTGTAAAACAGCAAACGATGTAAGCAAAGTATATTGGTATATTGATAATAAATTTTATAAAGTTGCTTACGCCGGTGAAAAACAATTTTTCAAACCTACGGAAGGCCCTGTAAAAATTTCCTGCACCGATGATAAAGGAAGAAACAGGAATATTACCATTTATGTGCGATATGTGAATTTGTAAACCATAAGATTGGGTAATACACTCCTGACTCCTATTTATTCACTATTCCACTTTTCTCACACTTCCTGAGCCTGATATGCTTTGATTGACGGTAGCATTGCCTTTATATCTTACCGATCCTGCTCCGCTAACATCAACATCTAATTTCATACTGGCAAAAACATCTGCATCGCCGGATCCGGAAATGCCAACATTAACATTCTCCGCCATCATGTCAAAACATTTGAATTCAGAACTGCCGCTACCATCAACCTTCAATTCCTTGGTTTCTCCTTTTAAAGTAACAGCACCCGATCCGGAAATTCCGGCTGTGATCTTCGGTGCATTTAATTCCATCTTAGCATCGCAGCTTCCGCTTAGATCGATCGAGATATCATCTGTACTCGTGATCTTATTTTCTGTATAATAATCACAGGCGCCGGAGGCTTCAAAGTTTTTGAATTCAGGAGCGGCTACATAAACTTTTATAGTTCCGGTGGGTCGCAAATTATAATTGTCTCTCGGGTATATCTTCAATGTATTTCCTTCTGTTCTTATAATTATATATCCCATCAGGTTTTCATCCGTTTCAATTTTTACCGAAGAAACTGAATCCTGTTTTACATAAACATCAAAATCACCACTGACATTAATGCTGTTGTATCCTGTGATGTCACGGGTTTCGGTTTTAATAGCTCCATCACCATGAATTCTTTTGCCAAATACATTCCAGCATGAGCTGAGTACAATGACGGAAAAAACAGATAAAATCAAAATTCTTTTCATATAATTCCAATTTAAGAAATGCAAAGATGCCCCATAGTTCCGGGTTCACGAAATCTTTGACGTCATGTCTCTCACCACAGGTTACACCTAATCAAAAAAATTAAACTCTGATTACTCACCACTGTATCCCTGACTAAAGACACTCCTGACTAGACTCCTGACTCCCCTCTTCCCTATCTTCGCAACCAAGATGACGGAAAAAATTCTTATTCTCGACTTTGGTTCCCAATATACTCAATTGATTGCCCGTGCCGTAAGAGAGGCCCATGTCTATTGTGAAATAATTCCATTCTCATCAACCATTCAATTTGAACCCGGATTAAAAGGTATCATTCTTTCCGGCTCTCCTTTTTCAGTAAATGATGAAAAGGCACCGGATGTCAATGTGCAGGATTTCATAAAGAAAGTTCCGGTGCTTGGTGTCTGTTATGGCGCTCAGCTCACAGCAAAACGTTTTGGTGGCCGGGTGGAAAAAAGCAACAAGAGAGAATATGGCCGTGCTTTATTGCACAAACAAAAAGAAGACATCCTACTCCATGATGTAACGGAAAGATCACAGGTATGGATGAGCCATGCAGATACCATTCTTGAATTACCGAAAGGATTCGAATTATTGGCAACAACGGAAACTATTCCAATTGCCGCATTTAAAAAATACAACCAACGGACTCCCGACTCCGAACTCCCTCTCTACGGTCTTCAGTTCCATCCGGAAGTTTATCATTCTATAGAAGGCAAAAAGATCCTTCACAATTTTTTAATGAACATCTGCGGTTGTTCCGGGGATTGGACAGCAGCACATTTTATTACTGATACCATAAATGGTTTGAAAGAAAAGATCGGGAAACGTAATGTGATCATGGCATTGAGTGGCGGAGTAGATTCCACTGTGGCAGCAACATTGATTCATAAAGCAATCGGAAATAACCTGTACGGAATTTTTGTAGACAATGGCGTGCTGCGTAAAAACGAATTTGAAAATGTGTTGAATACTTATTCAAAGTTGGGATTGAATGTAAAAGGAATCGATGCCCGGCAAAGATTTTATAATGCACTTGAAGGAAAAACAGATCCGGAAGCCAAACGTAAAACCATTGGCGGTTTATTTATTGATATTTTCCAGGAAGAAGCTCAAAAAATAGAAGGCATCGAATTGCTGGGACAGGGCACTATTTATCCTGATGTGATTGAAAGTGTTTCGGTGCACGGTCCTTCAGCAACGATCAAATCACATCACAATGTTGGCGGCTTGCCGGAAAAAATGCATTTAGGATTGGTAGAGCCTTTGCGTTTTTTATTTAAAGATGAAGTCAGAAAAGTAGGAATGGAATTAGGAATACCCGGAGAAATGATCAATCGCCATCCATTTCCCGGCCCGGGACTTGCTATCAGGATACTCGGTGAAGTGACTGAAGAAAAAGTGAAATTGCTACAGGAAGCAGATGATCTTTTTATAAAATCTTTAAAAGAACATCATCTTTATGCAACGGTGTGGCAGGCAGCAGCGATCTTGCTCCCGGTAAGAAGTGTAGGTGTAATGGGAGATGAAAGAACGTATGAATATACCATTGCTTTGAGAGCTGTCACCAGTGTGGATGGAATGACGGCCGATTGGGCACACCTGCCTTATGATTTTTTAGCTAACGTATCCGGTGAGATCAGCAATACTGTAAAAGGAATCAACCGGGTTGTATATGATATCAGCAGCAAACCTCCGGCAACGATCGAGTGGGAATAGTTCAGAACCAGGATTTATAAGATAAAAAAAAATATCAGGATGAAGCGAAATTTCTATTGGTTCTTTTTCCCTTTACTTTTCGTGCACATACAAAGTTTGTTTGCACAGAATGATTCCCCTGTTGCAAAACAGCGAATAGCCATTTTCGCTCCGCTGTATCTTGATTCTGCATTTGATGCATCATACAATTATCGCTTCGGTACTAATTTTCCCAAATACATAACTCCCGGTCTCGAATTCTATGAAGGAGCACAAATAGCTTTGGATTCTTTAGCCCGGGAAGGTGACTCCCTCGAAGTATTTATTTTCGATACCCGTTCTGCTTCAAAAGATCTGAAAGAACAACTGGAACAGGTGAAAGCAGATAGTGTGCAAATGATAATCGCTTACAACAGCGCTGTAAGTGAAATGCAGCAAATGGCATTTTCATCTCAGAAAATGAAAATTCCTTTCATCAATGTGAATTTGCCTAATGACGGCGGTATTTACGAAAACCCGTATTTCGTCATTCTGAATTCTACATTGCGAACTCATATTGAAGGTATCTATCGTTACATCCAGAAATATTATCCGCTTGATAATATTATTGTATTCAGAAAAAAAGGTCAGATGGAAGACCTGATACAATCTTATATTGATGATGCAGGCAAAAACACAATGAGTGTTCCTTTAAAAATGAAATATGTAGATCTCCCGGATTCTTTTTCGGTCAATCAACTTACACCACATCTTGACAGCAATCGTCATTCTTTATGTATTGCCGGGAGCCTGGATGAAAATTTTGGAAAACACATGGCTCAACAGCTGGCATCTGTTAGCAGCCGGTACCCTGTCACACTGATGGGTATGCCCACTTTTGATAATATAGACCTTGAATTCAGCAAACGGGAATTCAAAGGACTGGAGATCGTTTACAGCACTCCTTTTTATAATCCACGTACTGATTCTGTAAGTCAAAAGATCATTAACTGGTTTAATTCGAAAATGTTTGCCCGCCCGGGAGATATGGTAATGCGGGGTTATGAAGCTACCTGGCGCTTTTCAAAATTGTTGTTGAAATACAAAAAAGATATAGCCTCCAATATCAGCCGGAAAGAATACAACGTTTTTCGTGAATTGGATATTCAGCCGGTAATGAATAAAAAAACACTGACGCTGGATTACTTCGAAAACAAAAAATTATTTTTTATCAAAATGCAGAATGGTTTGATCAAAGAGGTCAACTGAATTCTGGTTCCCTTTTTATTGAAAAGTTCTTCGTTCTTCGTCAATTACGAGGCGACCCAAAATATTTCCGCTATGCATCATTTGCTATTGTCGCCGAAGCAATCTATAACTAATACGTATAGCTTCAGCAACCGGAACAACCGGAAAATAAATCAAACTAAAAAAAATTTCAAGCGCCTTGTTCCGGCCTTCCAAAACAAATCATCAACTTTAAAAACTACAAGCCGGAACACAGCGCCGGCTGAGGTTG
Organism: uncultured Bacteroidota bacterium; assembly: GCA_963745445.1. Classification (GTDB taxonomy): domain Bacteria; phylum Bacteroidota; class Bacteroidia; order Chitinophagales; family Chitinophagaceae; genus UTBCD1. The sequence continues at coordinate 1,597,239 of CAVUXD010000003.1, read as the reverse complement.
CTGACAACACAATGCAATCTTTCCAACTTTCCCTTGCGATCACTAAAGAAATCACTACCACAACAGGGTCTTCGTGTGCGTTGGCCGGAAAAACGGCCGGAGGCGTTCGTTTTTCCTTGATCTTTTTGTTTCTTTTTCTATCAAGAGAAAAAGAAAAAAATCACAAACTCTCCCAACCGTGGCATATTTCATCACATTGCGGACCCGATTTATCGGGCGAAGCAATCTATAACTAATACGTATAGCTTCAGCAACCGGAATAACCGGAAAATAAATCAAACTAAAAAAAATTTCAAGCGCCTTGTTCCGGCCTTCCAAAACAAATCATCAACTTTAAAAACTACAAGCCGGAACACAGCGCCGGCTGAGGTTGCTGACAACACGATGCAATCTTTCCAACTTTCCCTTGCGATCACTAAAGAAATCACTACCACAACAGGGTTTTCGTGTGCGTTAGCCGGAAAACGGCCGGAGGCCTGCCCGGATGAACCGTTCGGACGGGCGTTCGTTTTCCTTGATCTTTTTGTTTCTTTTTCTATCAAGAGAAAAAGAAAAGAATCACAAACTCTCCCAACCCTGGCACATTTCATCACATTGCGGGCCCGATTTATCGGGCGAAGCAATCTATAACTAATACATATAGCTTCAGCAAATGGAACAACCGGAAAATAAATCAACTGCCTCTTATCGCCTCGCAACAATTCCAAAAATCAAAAAGGGTTGTTATAAACATACAGTCGCTGAATATTTAAAAATGAAAAGGTCATCCGCCGGAGCGAATGACCTTTATGTCTTTCATAAGCAGGCTTTTCAGTCCATTATTGTTTTACAACTTTCGTTGTTACTCTTTGCTGACCTTGACGAACCTCTACCACATAAGCGCCTGATGTGTACATCTCACCGAAGCGGTAGGTTTCTCCAACTGATCCATTCAGAACTGTTAACAGTTTGCCTGCCATATCAAATACTTTGATCTGAACATTCTCATTGCTGCTACTTATGATCTTCAGGTTGAAGTAAGTCTGCGTTGGGTTCGGGTACGCAGTTGCCTGCAGCGTCTGAGTTTCCAGAACTGGCTGTTTCGGATTTAATATTTGATTTGAACTTCCACCGAGGCAGCTAACAATAGACACACTGGTAGTTGTTGTGTTTGTACAACCACCGTTGCTGAAAGTATAAGTTACAGTATAGGTACCCGCTGTGCTGGCAATAGGGAAGATCCTTCCTGTTGAAGCAAGAATGCTTAATCCGCTAGGAGTAGATGAATAAGTACCACCTGACTGGCCGGTACGTGTTACCGTTGCAGTTAAAACATTGCTGCAATAAGGACTGCCACCATAACTGATACTTGCAGTTGGTATTGCTCGTACAGTTACTGTTGTTGACCTGGTTGTGATACCGCAACCATTGTTTACAGTATATCTTACCGAAACCGTTCCTGGCGTTATACCCGTTACTACACCGTTACTGTTTATCGAAGCCGATCCTGTACCATTAATTATTGACCAGACGCCGCCACTCGTTGCATCTGTAAAGGCAGGCGTTGTTCCACCCACACATACATTTGCTGATCCTCCCTGTATAGTTGATACAGTTGGGTTGCCGTTAACTGTCATAAATAGTGACGTAGTAATGGTACCGCAGCTGGTGGTCACTCTGTAACTTATGGTAACATTGCCAGATGTCACCCCTGTCACTAATCCTGTACTACTTACTGTAGCTCTTGCATTATTACTACTGATCCATGTCCCGTTTGCTGTTGCATCTGATAATTGAGTAGTACCACCAACACATACAGTATTCAAACCTGCTATTGGATCTACAGTTGCCCCCGCTGGTTGTGCATTGATCACAATAGAAGCGGATGCAATTGAAGTGCAACCAGCTGCATTTGTAACCGTATAAGTATAGGTTCCGGTAGCAAGACCATTTATTGTTACACTCGTGCCGGTTCCGGTCCTGGTTACTGCACCCGGATTACGGGTCAATGTCCAAGTCCCTGATGACGGCAATCCACTCAATGCTACACTTCCGGTTGCTACAGTACATGTCGGTTGTGTAATTGTTCCTACAATTGGTGGAGCAATTGTACCGATCGTTACTATTACATCCAACCTTGCAGCGCTTTCGCATCCGTTTATTGTTTGGCTGGCATAATAGTGACTACCATTCACCAACTCAGTTGTTCCTGCTAAAGGTGAGCCACCACTGGCAGATGTATACCATTGAATATTCGATCCTGTTGCTACAAGATCATTTACTGTTGGTATTGTTAATGCCGGTGTAGCATAGTCTGCTTTCAGATTAGCCACAACCTTACCTGTTCCCATTTTCTCTACTACAAAGTATTTGGCTGATGCGGCCGGGTAGGTTCCTGTAAATGTTGACTGTAAATGCCATGAACCTGACCTGAAATATTGTATGGTAATGACTCCCGAATTGCTTATAAATATCCCGTATAGGTCACCAGCCTGTAAGGCTGTCGTGCCCACATGTAATTCGGCGTAATTCCCGATACCAGAATAAAGATGCTTGGTCGCAGGATCAATATACGTCCATATGTTGAACGTTTTATAATCACCCGTTGTTCCCGTCGTCTTCATTCCGATTATTGAAGTTTCATTGGCCGCTGTTCCATTATAAGAAGCTTCCAGGTGAGTAGCAACTCCCGCAGCAACATGAACACTGCTTGCTCCATAGCTGTAATACTGACCCGAAGGATCTGTCCAGCTGCATGAAGGATTCTCTACCATATCTACCAGGTTAGTGAGCGGTACACACTGTGTAGTTACCGGGCCTGTTGTTGCATTACAGAAGGTTTGTGTTGCATTGCCTGTTGGTGCTGCCGGCGTTATAAACATTACAGTCACATCTAACCTTGTTGCACTTTCACAATTTCCTATGGTTTGGCTCGCATAATAATGATGACCATTCACCAATGCATCAGTTCCATTCAACAAATTGCCGCCTGTTGCTGCATCGTACCATTTAATGTTCGATCCTGTTGCTACAAGATCATTTATAGTTGGCGTTGTTAATGCCGGTGTTGCATAGTCTGCTTTCAGATTAGCCACAACCTTACCTGTTCCCATCTTCTCCACTACAAAGTATTTGGAGGATGCCGGGTAGGTTCCCGTAAACGTTGACTGTAAATGCCATGAACCCGATCTGAAATATTGAATCGTAATGACTCCCGAATTGCTTATAAATATCCCGTATAGGTCACCAGCCTGTAAGGCTGTCGTGCCCACATGCAATTCGGTGTAATTCCCGATACCAGAATAAAGATGCTTGGTCGCAGGGTCAATATACGTCCATATGTTGAACGTTTTATAATCACCCGTTGTTCCCGTCGTCTTCATTCCGATTATTGAAGTTTCATTGGCTGCTGTTCCATTATAAGAAGCTTCCAGGTGAGTAGCAACTCCCGCCGCAACATTAATACTGCTTGCTCCATAGCTGTAATACTGACCCGAAGGATCTGTCCAGCTGCATGAAGGATTCTCTACCATATCTACCAGGTTAGTGAGCGGTACACACTGTGTAGTTACCGGGCCTGTTGTTGCATTACAGAAGGTTTGTGTTGCATTGCCTGTTGGCGCTGCAGTATTACCGCTAGTTATAGTCACAGTTGCACTTGCATTAACTGTACATGGCGCTGTCGCTGTTACTGTATATGTATAAACTCCCGATACAGGACCACTCCATGTTCCGCTTGCATCCGGTGAACCACCCAATGCTGCAAACAACTCTGAATTGCTTGGAGTATGTCCATCACAAATCATAAGTGTTCCGTTCGTTCCGGCATTCGGTGCTGCCTGTATTGTTACAGTCACAGTTGCACTTGCATTAACTGTACATGGCGCTGTCGCATTTACTGTGTATGTATAAACTCCCGATACAGGACCACTCCATGTTCCGCCTGCATCCGGTGAACCACCTAATGCATTGAACAACTCGGTTGTCGTTGGCGTATGGCCTGCACATACCGTAAGTACTCCATTCGTTCCCGCATTCGGCGCTGCCTGTACTGTTACTGTTACTGTTGCACTTGCATTAACTGTACATGGCGCTGTCGCATTTACTGTGTATGTATAAACTCCCGATACAGGACCACTCCATGTTCCGCCTGCATCCGGTGAACCACCTAATGCATTAAACAACTCGGTAGTCGTTGGCGTATGGCCTGCACATACCGTAAGTACTCCATTCGTTCCCGCATTCGGCGGTGCTTGTATTGTTACAGTCACCGTTGCACTTGCATTAACTGTACATGGCGCTGTCGCATTTACTGTGTATGTATAAACTCCCGATACAGGACCACTCCATGTTCCGCCTGCATCCGGTGAACCACCTAATGCATTAAACAACTCAGTAGCCGTTGGCGTATGGCCTGCACATACCGTAAGTACTCCATTCGTTCCGGCATTCGGCGCTGCTTGTACTGTTACTGTTACTGTTGCACTTGCATTAACTGTACATGGTGATGTCGCATTTACTGTGTATGTATAAACTCCCGATACAGGACCACTCCATGTTCCGCCTGCATCCGGTGAACCACCTAATGCATTAAACAACTCGGTAGTCGTTGGCGTATGGCCTGCACATACCGTAAGTGCTCCGTTCGTTCCTGCATTCGGCGCTGCCTGTATTGTTACAGTCACAGTTGCACTTGCATTAACTGTACATGGCGCTGTCGCATTTACTGTGTATGTATAAACTCCCGATACAGGACCACTCCATGTTCCGCCTGCATCCGGTGAACCACCTAATGCATTAAACAACTCGGTTGTCGTTGGCGTATGGCCTGTACATACCGTAAGTACTCCATTCGTTCCGGCATTCGGCGCTGCTTGTACTGTTACTGTTACTGTTGCACTTGCATTAACCGTACATGGCGCTGTCGCATTTACTGTGTATGTATAAACTCCCGATACAGGACCACTCCATGTTCCGCCTGCATCCGGTGAACCACCTAATGCATTAAACAACTCAGTAGCCGTTGGCGTATGGCCTGCACATACCGTAAGTACTCCATTCGTTCCCGCATTCGGCGCTGCCTGTATTGTTACAGTCACAGTTGCACTTGCATTAACTGTACATGGCGCTGTCGCATTTACTGTGTATGTATAAACTCCCGATACAGGACCACTCCATGTTCCGCCTGCATCCGGTGAACCACCTAATGCATTGAACAACTCGGTTGTCGTTGGCGTATGGCCTGCACATACCGTAAGTACTCCATTCGTTCCGGCATTCGGCGCTGCCTGTACTGTTACTGTTACTGTTGCACTTGCATTAACTGTACATGGCGCTGTCGCATTTACTGTGTATGTATAAACTCCCGATACAGGACCACTCCATGTTCCGCCTGCATCCGGTGAACCACCTAATGCATTAAACAACTCGGTAGTCGTTGGCGTATGGCCTGCACATACCGTAAGTACTCCATTCGTTCCCGCATTCGGCGGTGCTTGTATTGTTACAGTCACCGTTGCACTTGCATTAACTGTACATGGCGCTGTCGCATTTACTGTGTATGTATAAACTCCCGATACAGGACCACTCCATGTTCCGCCTGCATCCGGTGAACCACCTAATGCATTAAACAACTCAGTAGCCGTTGGCGTATGGCCTGCACATACCGTAAGTACTCCATTTGTTCCTGCATTCGGTGCTGCCTGTATTGTTACAGTCACCGTTGCACTTGCATTAACTGTGCAAGGTAATGTCGCATTGACTGTGTATGTATAAACTCCCGATACAGGACCACTCCATGTTCCGCCTGCATCCGGTGAACCACCTAATGCATTAAACAACTCGGTAGTCGTTGGCGTATGGCCTGCACATACCGTAAGTACTCCATTCGTTCCCGCATTCGGCGGTGCTTGTATTGTTACTAATACATCAAGTCTGGTTGGACTTTCACATCCACTGATGGTCTGGCTCGCATAATAATGATGGCCACTGATCAGGGCAGTTCCGGGGTCTAACAAGTTGCCGTTTGCTGATGCATCATACCATTGTATGTTCGATCCGCTTGCTGCAAGACCAGCCACCGTTCCTGCATTGCAGAATGTTTGTGTGGCATCACCGGTTGGCGCTGGAGTAGTGTTCACAGCTACCAGCACATCCAGTCTGGCCGGGCTTTCACAACCGTTGATGGTCTGCGTTCCATAATAATGAGTACCATCAACCAGCAATGTTGCTGCTAATAAAGGAGTACCGTTGGTCGGAGTAGTATACCATTTAATATCCGTTCCCGTTGCAACAAGACTTGATACAGTTGCACCATAGCAGAAGGTCTGGCCTGCATTGCCTGTAGGCGCTGCAGTATTAGCTGCAAAGGTTGCACTGATCGTATGATTACCCGTCACGTTTGTAAACGTGTAACTACCGGTTGCTCCCACTGATATATTGTCTACCAATACATCAACTATATGATAGCATGGATCGGCTGTAATGGTATAGCTCGCCGAACTATTGAAAGGAACATTTGTCACACCCGTTGGTGTTACGGTTCCGTTTGGTCCTGAACTGGCCGTGATTGTATAATTGTTCAGCACAAATGTTGCATAGATAGTATGATCGGATGATACATTACTGAATTGATAGCTGCTCACAGCTCCTACTGATACATTATCTACTTTCACATCAAGTATCGCATATCCGGTCGCCGGAGTTATAGTATATCCCTGGCTGTTGCCACAATTCACACTCGTTGAACCAGCAGGTGATATTACTCCGTTACCATCTGTACTTGAGAAAATCGTAAAGGTGTTTGCAGCAAAAGTCACACTGATGGTATGACTGCTCGTAACATTCGTGAATGTATAGCTGCTAACTACTCCCACCGAAACGTTATCCACTTTCACATCAGCGATGTGATAACATGAATTAGCCGTAATATCATATTCCTGGCTTCCACTACAAGTCACTGTCGTTACGCCGGAAGGTGTGATTGTTCCATTTGCATCCGAACTGGCGGTAATTGTATAACTATTAGCTGCAAAAGTTGCACTGATTGTTTGGTTAGCAGTTACATTACTGAAAGTATAACTGCTCATTGCACCAACTGATGAACCATTCACCTGTACATCAGCGATGTGATAACATGGATCTGGTGTGATTGTGTACGTTTGGTTACCTCCACAGTTCACATTAGTTACTCCCGCAGGCGATACTGCACCATTTGCACCGGCTGAAGCAGTAATCGTATAACTGATCGGTGCAAAAGTTACACTGATCGTATGATTGGCATTTACATTATTAAAACTATAAGTGTTGTTGATGGTCTGTGCCACGCCGTCTACAACTACGCTGGCGATCTGGTAGCACGGATCTGGTGTGATCGTATATTGCTGGTCACTGCCGCAAGTCACAGTTGTAACACCGGATGGTGAGATATTGCCATTCGGGCCTGACGTTGCTGTGATCGTGTACGGAATCGCTGCAAAGCTGGCCGTGATCGTGTGATCAGCCGATACATTCGTAAATGTATAGCTCGTGATTGCACCCATATCCGTATTATCAACATATACATGTGTGATCTGGTAGCACCCATTCGCTGTGATATTGTAGGTCTTGCTTCCGCCACAAAGTACTGAAGTAGCTCCTGCAGGAGTAATAGTTCCACCGGCACTCTGCACAGCTGTGATCACTGGCCTGGTTCACCGTAATTCTGAATTGAGCCGTTGCCGGACCGCCACACATGTTGGAAACATTATAATAGATCGTTGGATTGCCCGGAGCCACTCCGGTAACTACACCTGTTGAAGGATCAACAGTTGCCAACGAAGTGTTGCTGCTGCTCCAGGTACCATTGGCATCGCCGCTCGTGCTGAGCGAAACCGTGGCCCCTACGCAAACCGATGATGAACCAGAAATGGTGCCTGCATTCGGCAACGGATTCACCACTACGGTGAACTGAGTCGCCGAGTAACCGCACACATTGGAAGCTATATAAGCTATCTGTGCTGTTCCTTTTGAAACGCCTGTTACAACCCCCACTGTTGGGTTGCTGATATTGGCTATGCTTGGGTTACCTGCGATCCATAATCCGCCCTGATCGCCGCTGGTCTGTAATAACAAGAAATTGTTCACACAAACCTGGTTCGATCCGCCTACAGCTGTCACTGTACCTGCATTTGGCAATGCATCCACTGCTATTGTGAAGCTGGCGGTGGTCGATCCGCAATTATTGGAAACCGTATAGAAGATACTCGGATTACCTGTAGCCACCCCTGTCACAACTCCCGTCACAGGATCCACAGTTGCCAACGACGTATTGCCGCTGCTCCAGGTTCCGCCTGGATTTCCGTTCGTGCTTAAGGTAGTTGTGCTTCCGATACATACATAAGGTGATCCGCTGATAGTTCCTGCATTGGCTACATTATTTACGGTCACATTGAATACCATAGCGGCACTCGTACATCCGTTGATTGTAGCATAAACTGTTACGGTTGTGATCACAGGTGTTACGCCTGTATCGATAGCTGTAAAAGCAGGAATATTACCCGTACCGCTCAAACGAATCCAACATTGGTGTGCTGGTCCAGTTATAATCGCAGCGCCGCCTGTTGTCGGCGTAGTGAAACTGATCGCTGCTCCAGGCGAATTAGTACAATAAGTCACGCTATTCACCTGGCTCACTACCGGTGTCGGGTTAACTGTCACCGTTACGTTCTGTATATTCATACAACTGTTCGGTGACATCATCATGAACGTATATGTTACAATGATAGGATCATTTGTACTATTCGTAAATGTCTCACTTATACTTCCATTTGCTCCTGAACCCGGTGCGCCGCTATTGAACCGCTTATTGCAGCCCTGGTCCAGCTGAAAAATACGTTGTACCACCTAGCGAACTCGTCGCAGAGTAACTAACCATTCCGCCACTGCATATTGCAGTGATGGTTGTACTGCTGGTTAATATCGGGAAGTGGCATAACGACCACTATTCCTACTGCACTCGTTACATCCGTAAATGTATTGTCATTTGCCGCACCCTGTAATGTAATGATACCATTCGTACAACCATTTGCATCTGTAACTGTAAAATCCGAAACATGATAGGTTGTAGTTGTCGAAGGCAACACATTAAATGTGATCGGGCTTGGACCTGTATGAGGAATGCTATTATACGTTACTGTATAGTCACCAGTACCACCTGTCAGTGTAACTGTGATTGTTGATGAAGTACCTGCACAGATTGTATTATCCCCACTGATCGTTGCCATCAAAGGATCCGGCTGCGTCAGCGTTATAATCTGGCAACTGCCATCTACAAATATTGTCTTCGAGGCAGTGGCTGCCGGTGTGCAGCTTCCGCCTGTAGAGGTTAATGTTAGTGTTGCCGTTCCCGTATAAGAGAACGGAGGCGTCCACGTTGCATTCAGGGTAGTGTTGTTTGGAGTAAATGTTCCGCCTGCTCCGCCGTCATCCCAAATGCCACCTGTGGCTGTTCCACCTACTGATCCATCCAGGGCTGCTGATGTGCCGCCCTTACAGATAGAAGTCAGTCCGCCGCTCCCGCATTCGCCGTCGGGCCCTGCACGTTGATCGTGTAAGTCGCTGTTGCTGGCGGGCAGGGTGCGTCTGAAACAGTCATTAATAAAGTAACAGTAGTATTATTATCTGCTTGAACAGAATTATAAGTCGGTGTAATTGCGTCATCATTGCTGATAGTGCCATGCCCACTCTGTACGGTCCATTTGATGGTGCCATTGTTAGCCATAGCTTCACCTTCTTGCAACATGTAGGTGCCGCCCACACAAATGGTCGGAGTTGTAGGCTCGGTCACAGTCGCAGTCGGTATCTGGCTCACAGTTATTGTTGCCGAATTGCCCATATAGGCATAGCAACTTGTGGCATCATTAACAGCCTGCACCGTGAAGCTGTAGGTGTGTAATATAGGATCTGCATTAGCATAAGTCAGCGCTCCTGTTGATAGGTTGAGGCCACTTCCTGTGCCTGGCACTGATGCTACAATTGAAGCACCATTCTCAATGAGGTTATAGGTCACTCCGGTCTGTGATCCGGATAATGTGACATTGACAGACGATCCGTCGCACACAGTTGTAGATCCGCCAACGGTGTAACTATTATTCGGGCTGGGGTATATGGTGACCGTCGTTGTTGTAATATTCGAGCAAAAATGAGCAGTAGAGTTACCCTGCATCAGGTAGGTAATAGTATAGGTTCCGGCTGTGCTGGTAGCAGCATTTATCTGCCCGGCATTAGCGTCACTGTTATCAGGATTAGTATTGATCGATAACCCTGCTGGGCTGGCGCTGTAAGCACCATAGAGTACATTGTTCAAATTGCTCTTGGTAGGATTGACCGTTCCATTCGTTAAACACAAAGAATTCGAAGTATAAGAGATCGTTGCGGAAGGCAACGCATAAATAGTTATGGAAACGGGCGCCGAAGTTGTTGAACATCCCGTTGAATTGTTGGTCACCTTGCTGGTCACCTGGTAGGTAGCCGGCGTGCTGTGCACAAGATCTATCGTTCCCGTGCTTGCATTGGTAAATACAAGGCCGGCCGTTGATTGGAATACTAAGGTAAATCCTGCTCCCGGTGAAGTATAAGAAGCCTGAACAGTCTCATTGCCTGAACCGGTATAAGAACCGCACGTTGTTGAAGGCAAGGTAAAAGTTACCGCAGCTGGACCGGCAAGGACCGTAAGGGTGAAAGCATAATTGCTGCTGGTACAGCTGGCATTCTTCACTGTCAACACTCCATGATAAGTATTTGCTGCTGCATTGGCAGGAACTGTAATGATAATCGGAGGTGTACCGAGCAAAGAAGCATCAGTTACATCTGCAAATCCTGCTGCTACTGCATTAGCATCTCCACTCCAACCAATGCTATACGTAGTCGGGGTATTTACAGGATTACTATAACTAAGTGAAGAATTTTGAGAATTAATTGCATCAAAACACACACTTGTTGCACTCGCTGCAGGAGTTATAGCTGGTGTATTTAAGGTTACTGCTAAACTGCTTGGAGGCATATTATAAGTAACAGATAAGACAGGTGCATTTGCTCCGCCTGAATAGCCATAGAAGGTGAAAATTGCAGTTCCACCTCTTTGCAATCCCATTGTGATGTATCCTGGTGATGATACGCCATTATTGACGTCTGTTACAGCAGAAGAATTAAGTGGTAACACTGTTGTTCCACTATTATTCCAGGTCGTTGCACTATATAAAGTGCCGGAACCAGCATTATTATATAAAGTTGCTCCGCTAACTGAGACAGATACAGGGTCATTCGCACCCAATCCTCTTATATTGTTTGTTGCTGAACTGAATGTTGCAGTTCCGTTTTGAGTAAGCGTTAAAGTCGCCGCAGTTACAGTTACATTTGCAGGAATAGAACTCAACGGAAATTTAATAAACCCACGTCTTTCCGTGCCGCCAGAACTCAAATTAGCAAGAATGTCTCCAGTCGCTTTACTTCCAGCATTTGCAACATAACCCGTATTATTCGTTGCATTGTCAGGATTAATATTTATTATGTGAGAATCATTAGTGTTTCCACAACTATTACTTGCATATACAGTCACGTTACCTGCAACACTTCCTGAAGTGACAGTTATCTGATTTGTTCCCTGTCCGTTTGTGATATTCCAGCCCGATGGCACCGTCCATGTATAACTGGTAGCACCCGGCACAGCAGTAACGCTATAATTATACCCGGCTGTATTCAAACAAACAGATGCGGGGCCGGTAATTGGGCCTGGTGTTGCCGGAATAGAATTCACAGTCAGAGCTACCCTGTTTGATATGGCAGCTGCGCATGGTGCTGTACCGCTAACCACGCAATCATAACCCGAAACTGCGGTTACTGTATTAGCACCCGTTAGATTTGATAAAGTAAGTGTTGCAGTTGTAGCTCCTGATACGTTTACCCCATTGCTTAAATTCACTCCATTCAAGCGCCATTGATAAGTTAATCCGGTTCCGGAAGCAACAACTGAAAAGCTTGCTGTGCCCGGATTGGAACATACTGTTTGATCGGTTGGTTGGGTTCCTATGGAAGGAATAGTATTTACTGTAAGCGCTACTCTTGTTGACGTTACTGATGCACAAGGAGCCGTACCACTCACCACGCAGTCATAGCCGGATCCGGCTGCAACTGTATTGGCAGAAGTTAAATTCGATAAATTTAATGTTGCTGTTGTTGATCCGGATATATTCGCTCCATCACTTAAATTCACTCCATTTAGTCTCCATTGATAAGTTAAACCATCACCCGCTGCAGTAATTGTATAAGTAGCTGTCCCTGGATTGGAACATACTGTTTGCGCTGTAGGTTGGGTTCCTATAGAAGGAACTGTATTGACTGTCAGTGCCACCCTGTTTGATGTGATAGCTGCACAGGGTGCTGTTCCACTAACTACACAATCATAACCTGATCCTGCTGCAACTGTATTGGCCGATGTCAAATTTGATAAACTTAATGTTGCCGTTGTAGCTCCTGATACATTTGCTCCGTTGCTTAAATTCACTCCATTCAATCTCCACTGGTATGTTAATCCTGTTCCTGATGCTGTTACCGAAAACGATGTGGTTCCCGGATTAGAACAAGCTGTCCGATCTACCGGCTGAACTGAAATCGATGGAATAGTATTTACTGTAAGTGCTACTCTTGTTGACGTGACAGAACAGGGTCCTGTAGCCGCCGTCACAATACAATCATAACCTGCACCTGCTGCAACTGTATTGGCTAATGTCAGATTTGATAAACTTAATGTTGCCGTTGTTGATCCGTTTACATTTGCTCCATCGGTCAGATTCACTCCATTCAATCTCCACTCATAAGTTAATCCCGTGCCTGTCGCTGTTATTGTATATGTAGCAGTCCCAGGATCGGAACATGCTGTTTGTGCCGTCGGCTGAGCAGTAATAACAGGTGATGTATTGACCGTTAATGCTACTCTATTGGACGTAAAAGGAGAACAAGGTGCTGTTCCGCTAACTACACAATCATAACCGGTACCTACTGCAACTGTATTGGCTGATGTCAGTGTTGATAAACTCAATATAGCTGTCGTAGCTCCGGCAACAGTAGAACCATCACCCTGTAAACCGTCACTGAGGTTCACTCCATTCAATCTCCACTGATAAGTTAATGCCGTACCTGATGCTGTTACCGAAAACGACGCAGTTCCAGGATCAGAACATACTGTCTGATCTGTCGGCTGAACTGAAATCGATGGAACGGTGTTAACCGTTAACGCTACTCTTGTTGAGGTAACCGAAATGCAAGGTGCTGTTCCGCTAACTACACAATCATAACCGGCACCTGCTGCAACTGTATTGGCTGAAGTTAAATTCGATAAATTTAATGTTGCTGTTGCTGATCCGGATATATTCGCTCCATCACTTAAATTCACTCCATTCAGTCTCCATTGATAAGTTAAACCATCACCTGTTGCAGTCACTGTATAAGTAGCTGTCCCTGGATTGGAACATGCCGTTTGCGCTGTAGGTTGGGTTCCTATAGAAGGAACTGTATTAACTGTCAGAGCTACTCTGTTTGATGTGATAGTTGCACAAGGCGCTGTTCCACTAACTACACAATCATAACCGGATGCTGCAGCCACTGAATTGGCACTCGTTAGATTTGATAAATTAAGTGTGGCTGTTGTTGAACCGGAGATGTTAGCATCGTCAATAAGGTTCACTCCATTCAATCGCCACTGATAAGTTAAGCCGGTTCCTGAAGCAACTACTGTGAAGCTCGATGTTCCCGGAGTTGAGCAGGCTGTCTGGTTCGTTGGCTCTGTTCCGATTGATGGAACAGTATTCACCGTCAGCGCTACCCTGTCTGATGTTATATTACACGGCCCTATATCAGTTACTACACAGTCGTAACCTGATCCTGCAGCCACTGTATTGGCACTTGTAAGATTTGATAAATTAAGTGTGGCTGTTGTTGAACCGGAGATGTTAGCATCGTCAATAAGGTTCACTCCATTCAATCGCCACTGATAAGTTAAGTTCGTTCCTGTCGCTAATATTGTAAAACTTGCTGTACCCGGATTGGAACAGGCTGTCTGATCCGTTGGCTGTGTTCCGATTATTGGCGTAGTATTTACTGTCAACGCTACCCTTGCTGATGTTGCAGCTGCACATGGTGCAGTACCGCTCACTACACAGTCATAACCCGATCCTGCAACTACTGTATTGGCACTTGTCAGATTTGATAAACTAAGTGTGGCTGTTGTTGAGCCCGAAATATTTGCACCATCCGTAAGATTTACTCCATTCAAACGCCACTGGTATGTTAATCCCGTTCCTGAAGCAACTACTGTAAAACTCGCTGTACCCGGAGTTGAACAGGCTGTCTGATCCGTTGGATCTGTTCCGATAGTTGGAACAGTATTCACCGTCAGCGCTACTCTGTCTGATGTTACAGAGCATGGTCCTATATCAGTTACCACACAGTCGTAGCCCGATCCTGCAGCAACTGTATTGGCACTTGTCAGATTTAATAAATTAAGTGTGGCTGTTGTTGAACCGGATATATTAGCACCATCAGTAAGGTTTACTCCATTCAAACGCCACTGGTAGGTTAAGTTCGTTCCTGAAGCCGAAATTGTAAAGCTGGCTGTCCCCGGATTGGAACAGGCTGTCTGGTTTGTGGGCTGTGTTCCGATTGTTGGTGTTGTATTTACTGTTAACGCCACTCTCGCTGAAATTGGATCAGTACAAGGAGCAGTACCACCGATAACGCAGTCATAGCCTGATCCTGCAGCTACTGTATTGGCACTTGTAAGATTTGATAAACTAAGTGTTGCAGTAGTAGAACCGGATATGTTTGCATTGTCACTAAGAGGCGATCCATTCAATCGCCACTGATAAGTTAATCCTGTTCCTGAAGCAACTACTGTAAAGCTCGCTGTTCCCGGAGTTGAACATGCTGTCTGATCTGTTGGCTCTGTTCCGATTGATGGAACAGTATTCACTGTCAGGGCTACTCTTGCTGAGGTTACTGAACATGGTCCTATATCAGTTACCACACAGTCGTAGCCAGATCCTGCAACTACTGTATTGGCACTTGTCAGATTTGATAAGTTAAGTGTGTTTGTAGTAGAACCGGATATGTTTGCATTGTCACTAAGAGGCGATCCATTCAATCGCCACTGATAAGTTAAGCTCGTTCCGGTAGCAGATATTGTAAAACTTGCTGTACCCGGATTGGAACAGGCTGTCTGGCCCGTTGGCTGTATTCCGATTGATGGTGTGGTATTTACTGTCAGCGCTACCCTTGCTGATGTTGCAGCTGCGCATGGAGCTGTACCGCTCACTACGCAGTCATAACCTGATGCTGCAACTACTGTATTGGCACTCGTTAGATTTGATAAGTTAAGCGTGGCTGTTGTTGAACCGGATATGTTAGCATTGTCACTAAGAGGCGATCCATTCAATCGCCACTGGTAAGATAATCCTGTTCCTGTTGCAACTACTGTAAAGCTTGCTGTACCCGGAGTTGAACAGGCTGTTTGATCCGTTGGTTGTGTTCCTATAGATGGAACAGTATTTACCGTCAGTGCTACCTTGTTAGATGTTGCAGCTGCGCATGGAGCTGTACCGCTCACTACACAGTCATAACCTGATCCTGCAACTACTGTATTGGCACTCGTAAGTGTTGATAAATTAAGTGTGGCGGAAGTAGCGCCTGAAACTGTTGATCCATTTCCTTGAAGCCCATCACTAAGATTTACTCCATTTAATCTCCAATGATATGTCAGTCCTGTTCCCGTTGCAGACTACTGTAAAAGTTGCTGTACCTGGATTGGAACAGGCTGTCTGATCTGTCGGTTGTGTTCCTATTGATGGAATATATTCACCGTCAGAGCTACTCTTGTTAGATGTTGCAGATGGACTGCAGGTACCATTTACAACGCAGTCATAGCCTGATCCTGCACCGACTGTATTGGCGCTCGTAAGTGTTGATAAATTAAGTGCCGCAGAAGTAGCACCTAGAAACAGTTGATCCATTTAGTTGCAAGCCGTCAATCAGATTTGAGCCATTCAAACGCCACTGGTATGATACTGCTCCTGTAGCTATTACTGCAAAACTGGCAGTGCCTGGTGTTGAACATGCAGTTTGATCTGTCGGCTGTGTTCCTATCGATGGTGCACTACCCGGCACAATTTCGCCAGATGGTAACTGTATTGCTGGGCAACTATACCCTGTGAAAGTTATCTGTGATAATTGTCCTGCAGTTAAAGTACCTGATGTGGTACCAATAAATATTTTTCCGGCAGTACCTGTTGCGCCGCCGGTTACTAGCCAACCCGTAATTGTTAATGTTTTTCCCGGGGTCCAGCTTGCACCACTGCTTACATCAAAATATAATGAATGGTTGCCGGTTCCTAATGTAATTATTGAATTGTCTGTAAGTGCAAGTGTCCCCATCGGAGTACCTAAAACACCATCACTAAAACCTGCACCACTGCCTGAACTAAATGTGCCGCCATTCAGAATTATACCGCTTCTGGCACCGGAAGTGCTACCAGTCTTAATTGCATTTGCAACACCTAATTGCAAGATGCCTGCAGTGATAGTTGTGGAACCGGTATATGTATTGGCAAAATTGAGAGATAAGGTTCCTGCCCCATCTTTGGTTAATGATCCGGTGGTTGTACCAATCGCAGCGGTGGTGAATGTTATATTTCCTGCACCTCCAATAGTCAGCGACTGTGTGGCCCCTGTGATGCCTCCTGTTATTGTCAATGCTCCTGCGTCAGAATTGATTCTTGATGCAGATCCTAAAGTAATTGCTCCTGACCATGTATTATTGTTGGCAAGATTTCGTAATGCGCCGCCTGCGCTGATACCATCACTATTAAGTGTATTTATAGGTTCGGCAATTGATAAACCGCTGCCATCTATTTGTATTGCTGCACCTGCGGTTACAGTTGTTGTTCCGGTAGTGTTTCCTAAACCAGAAGCATTTTGCAGGTCGATGACACCTGCACTAACTGTAGTTGTTCCATTGTATGTGTTGGTTGCCGAAAGGGCCAATGTTCCTGTACCGGTTTTTGTTAATCCGGCAGTTCCTGTACTTGTGCTGATTATTCCACTTATTTTTCCATCAATAGAAGCTGAACCGTTATCGACCTGAACAGTGCGTGTAGCCGCATTCAGGTTTATCGGATTTTGGAAGTCAACCATATTGGTTGCACTTGATGCACCAAGGATTAACGTTTGCCCACTTGGTACAAAACTTCCACTCGCCCATGTAACACCTGTAGGAGTACCACTTCCTCCAAGATTCACAGTTCTGTCAGCATTATAAGCAGCAAATCCACCGCTGCCGGTGAATTGCACTTGTGTTGCTCCTGTTCCTAATCCCCTTGAGAAATTACCAACACCTAATCCAATTACGCCTCCATTGATATTAATATTTGCTGTACCACCACTACTTCCAATTCCTCCCGGTATTGCTGTAGCATTGTTAAGTAATAAAACTCCTGCAGAAATTGTAGTTGAACCATTGTAAATATTCGCACTTCCTAAATTAAATATGCCATTACCGGATTTTGTAAATGTTCCACCATCAATTGTGCCGCCCGTTTGTCCATCGTTTACTCCACCACCTGTTGTAACTGTAGCTGCACCATCATTAATGGTGTATGCTCCATCTGCTCCGGCACTTCCTCCATTGATTCCACTTCCTCCATTGGCTGTTAAGTTTGCAGTCAATCTAATACCTGTAGGCCCTGTAATTGAAATATTTCCCGCAGCTCCGCCGCTTCGTGAAAATCCAAATGTTGAATTACCAGTACCGCCATTTGCAGTAATAGCAGAAGTTATAGAAACATTTGTTGCTGCTGATAAAGTAACATCACCCCCATCTCCTCCATTTGAACCACTACTAGTAGAACCCAATGCACCTGTTGTCGTAATTGCTCCGCTAATTGAAATGGATTATCCCGCTGTAAAAGAAATACTAATTCCGGGCCTTGTGCCACCAGAAGAAGCCGCAAAATTAATTGCATTGTTTACTGAAATACTTCCTGCAGCATTTACTGTAAATGTGTATTGAGTTGAACTAGTTGTTGCCGCAGTAAGTGTTGCTGAAAAAGTTACATCTCCATTTTCATTTCCGGCAGCTCTTGCAGTAACGATTGTTACATTACCTGGTTGACCATTTGGATTAACAGTACCACCTGAAATTGTTTGATTAGTACCTAACATACAATCTACAATTTCAGCTACACTTAGGTTAGCACTGTTGGCATTGGGAGTAAATGTATAGGTGTAATTACCAGATGAGCCAGTACGAACCCATGCACCATTAGAGTTACCAACTGTAGTTGTATTAATTGTAACATTAGAATTCTGCCCAAATGCATTACTTGCAAAAAACAAATTCGCAATCAACAATGCAATAGCAAATATTCCGCTGCGGCGTAAAATTTTCTTCATAAAAAAAGTTGAATGGTTATCCCGATAGCTATCGGGAGTTGTAGCTTCAATGTTCGTACCTGCCTGTCCGGTAGGCAGGTTTCTTACCCGCTTCGCCAGCGAAGCGAGGCGAGCTTCGTACTTCTTACTTCTTACTTCATACTTCATACTCCTTACTTCATACTTCGTACCTCCTACTTCTGGCTCCTGACTCCAGACTCCTGACTCCTGAATTCCGATGACGGGCTTCCTTGTAAAGAAACTCTCATTCAATATTTCTTTTCCGTACTGGGTAGAATTTTCTTTCATGTTCATTCTTTGTTTCATTTCACAATTAGTTTCCATCATCGTTTATATTATTCTTACTGAAAATTTACTTTGATTTACATCCGTTGCTGTCCATCACCTGTATCCGGTAGGGTTGGTTGGCCACCAGGCCCATGATCGTATAGGGATTCGTGGCAGTCGGTGATGCGGGCACCCAGGTGTAATTGGCTCCCCCATCCGTAGAATAACCATATTGATAAGATCCCGATCCGCCGCTGGCATGAACGGTTATTGATCCATTTCCGCCGTTGCAAAGCACATTGCTGATATCCGCTGAGTTTACTGTAGCGGTGGGTGGTGAACTTACAGTTACTGTAGTAGTGTAGCCAGCTGTTCCGGAAACATAAGTAGTAGCAATATTAGGAGTAGCTGTAGAAAGCCCTACAATGTTAATCACTGCAGCTCCTGTTGATAAACCGGAAACCGAAAAAGATCCGGTACCAGCTGCTGAAACGGTCATGGAAGTAGTTTGAGTTGATCCTCCATTGATATTGTAAGAAACAGTATAGGTGCCCGTAGGTAAGTCGGAAGCAGTCGTATTCGATAGTGTTATTGTAGCAGAACTACCTGTACAGATAGGTCCATTGTTTATTGCACTCGTTAAAGTATAATAAAGGACAATTATTTGCCCTGCTCCTCCATTACCACCTGCAAAAGTGGTACTACTGGTCCTGCCGGCACCGCCGCCACCGCCTCCGGGTACTCCACCATTACCACCCGCACCTCCTGCTATAGCCCCATTAGAACCACCGGTTCCACCAGCAGTAGGACTGCCACCTCCTCCATTACCTCCGGTACCACTGGTACCTGAAGATGATCCATCAGTTCCGTTTCCATTATCACCAGGCCCTCCTCCTCCTCTGCCACTTGTGGTTCCCGATCCAGAGCCACCTGCCCCTCCATTATATAGTCCGGAAGTAAGGGCTGCTCCTCCTGCTTGAGTACTGCCAGTTCCAAATCCAAAATTACCTCCGGCTGCAGTTGTCGCATTTGTAAATAATGTTGGATTACCTGCTGTGCCATTAGCACCGGTGTTTGCTCCACCAGTACCTCCGGTACCAACAGTATATGTTGCAGTACCACCAAGTGAAATAGTCGCACCACTTAAGCTAACATTTGAGATCTGAAAAGCACCTCCACCTCCTCCACCAGCACCATGTGTACCGCCAGTACCTGCGCCACCACCTGCTCCACCTCCGCCCCAAAGCTTAACGGTTACTCCTCTCACACCTGCAGGTGCAGTATATGTGGCAGAAGTTCCGGACGAAAGGAGTGTGAATATTTGACCAAAGCCTCTCTGATTAAAAAGCAAATTTGCAATTACAAATGCAATGGCAATGGTTCCGTATTTTTTAAAAATTGTTCTCATAATTTTTCTCGTTGTTAAGTGATAGTGATAAGAACTTTTAATGAATTATTTTTTATTGTTTTAGTTTACTGTCCGTCCCGATAGTCCCGATAGCTATCGGGATCGGGATTGCAACCTCACCCATCAACACTCCAAAAATCGGAGTGGCTGCTGCCCTCTCCATATGGAGAGGGGATAAACAGTTTTCTGAAATGAAAACTGTTGAAGGGGTGAGGTTATAAATCAATCTGAATCTCATCTTGTTGCTTTATACGATTGTCGCTTAATTTTTTTTTATCGACTGTCCGGATATTACATTCTGCTTTTACCACATAGAACATCTATGTGAAACCTATGTATCTATGTTCCTATGTGGTTCAATTTTATTCATTTAATATTTTTTGGTTCATACAACCAGATAATCACTAATTTTTTTATAGAACCTGTTTTGAAATACATCCGTTACTGTCCTTCACTCTTATTTTATATTGCTGTGCACTCAATCCCATGAATTGATAAGCGTTGCTTGTAAATGTTGGCGTCCATGTTGCACCGTCATCGATCGAATACACATAAGAACCGGAACCATCATTGCCCTGCACGGTGATGCTTCCGTCACTGGCGCCGAAACAACTTATATTAGTAAAGCCGGCCACGGAAGAGGTCGGCAATGGATTCACGGTCACATCTATTTCGGCTTTCGCACTTTCGCACCCTATTGTTTGCGTCACGTAGTAGGCCGTCGTACCTGTATTATCAGTTGAGGGCACCGGCGCATCAGGAGATCCTGTTGGATCATCCGGAGCAGTGTACCATAATAAATTGTCACCGGTAGCCGTCAA
The DNA here is from genome assembly GCA_963745445.1 of uncultured Bacteroidota bacterium. Lineage (GTDB taxonomy): Bacteria > Bacteroidota > Bacteroidia > Chitinophagales > Chitinophagaceae > UTBCD1. The sequence continues at coordinate 1,576,287 of CAVUXD010000003.1, read as the reverse complement.
TGCACTTGCTGTTTCATCAAGACAAAAATCCTCCGGTCCGGGAATTGAGGGCGGAGACGGGGGTGTGCATACTGAATAGTTAACATTGAGTGTTACATTAAATATGACCGTACTGCTGCTGGTAGCAGTATAGCTGATCATGTTGGGGCCATCCACCACTAAATAGGTGGGATCAATAGACGCAATGGTACGGTCGTTACAAGTTCCGTTATCGGTCAGGCTGCCGATCGCATTTCCATTCAGATAAAAAGTGAGAGTCGTGTTTCCACTTCCGAATTTTCCGAAATGCGTTTCCAGGCTGATGGAATTAATAGTAGCGTTGCTGCTGAGGCCCGTACTTGCTACCGATACTGCGTTGGAACTTCCGGATGAATAAGTATAATCACCACCGCAACTGAAATAAGGATATCCGCTATTGTTGGCGTAATCAAAATAAATGGCATCGGTTTGTGCCTGTACTTTGTTTGTGATGCAACATGCAGCGATGATGATCGCCAGCATGAGTATGCTCTTTTTGTTGAATAAATTTTTCATACCACTAAAAAGATTGATGAGGAAATGATTTGATAGATGCAGAGTGCTTTTTACATGAACAGGTACCTGTTGAAAGGGAGGCATGTTCACGATCAGCGCCGTAGGCGGAACGTACGTGATGCTTTCATACAAAGGCACTACGTTGTATCCTTTGTGTTCATCATTCCGTTGTTTGCTTTGGATATGTTCTATCTCAGAAGTGATAAGAGTCAAAAGTTGTGTGTGATCTTCGCCATCATCCGTTAAAAAAAATGACCCCGATGTATCGGGATCATTATAATTATTATCGTGAAGGGTACTTATAACTGTTGTGTTGGTAGTATGGTCACATACCGATCCCGGGTTGCAATAAGCAACAGACAAGGCAGATGGTTGCAGGTGCTTCCGTACAAAAAGGCTACGGAACGCAGTCAACGTTTTCATCAGCGTCAAAAATTTCCTCATCACGGATTGGTTAGGTCCAAACAATGTTTTTTCGAAATACAGAGACGATGAAATCATCATCCTGAATTCTTCAGAAAACATGGATTTGCAGAAAAAAATGGGGGATTTCCAGGGATACTTGTAACAAATAAAACCTCTCTAAAACTCAATTACACATCAATGCTCTTCTTAGTTTAAGTGGATGATCGTTCGGGAGGTTATTAGGATTTGCGGTTGGTTGTATGCGGAAAAAAAATATACAACGGATAACGAAAGTAATGGGGATTTTCCGAAACTCCAAGTAAAACGTAGATTTACGGGTGAAGTTTTTTTTGAAACACTTTCAAACTCTGACCGATTCGCATATCCTTTTTCTTTATCCGGAATAATAAAAACGAAACCAAAAAAATTCCGGGTTAAAACGACTCCAACTATCCCCCTCCCTGAGGGGGACGGATTCTCAACTTTACAAAATATTCAAATGGGGGAGGATTAGTAATCCATCCAATCTTTTAATCCTCCCAAATCCAGGCCTGTCCCGAACTAATTCGGGATTCAGACAATTACGCCATTCAATTAAAAAGACTTTCACTATCCCCCTCTTAGAGGGGGCCGGGTCGCTCCAACAAAATAAAATTTCAACTGGGGGAGGATTAGTAATCCCACCAATCTCTTAATCCAATAAATCACGGTTCAGACAATTACGCCATTCAATTAAAAGGACTTTTCACTATCCCCCTCTTAGAGGGGGCCGGGTCGCTCAAACAAAATAAAATTTCAACTGGGGGAGGATTAGTAATCCCACCAATCTCTTAATCCAATAAATCACGGTTCAGACAATTACGCCATTCAATTAAAAAGACTTTTCACTATCCCCCTCTTAGAGGGGGCCGGGTCGCTCCAACAAAATAAAATTTCAACTGGGGGGAGGATTAGTAATCCCACCAATCTCTTAATCCAATAAATCACGGTTCAGACAATTACGCCATTCAATTAAAAAGACTTTTCACTATCCCCCTCTTAGAGGGGGCCGGGTCGCTCAAACAAAATAAAATTTCAACTGGGGGAGGATTAGTAATCCATCCAATCTTTTAATCCTCCCAAATCCCGACCTGTCCCGACTTGTCCCGATGCAATCGTGGATGCATTCGTGAGTCCCCGCCATACAGCAGCAATCCAAAAAATCAAACTAAAAAAAATTACAAGCGCCTTGTTCCGGCCTTATAAAACAAATCACCAACTTTAAAAACCACAAGCCGGAACACAGCGCCGGTTGAGGTTGCTGATAACACGATGCACTCTTTCCAACTTTCCTCTACGATCACTAAAGAAACCTTACTATAAACAGGGTCTTCATGTGCGTTGGCCGGACAAATGGGCGGAGCCATTCATTTGTCCTTGATCTTTTTGTTTCTTTTTCTATCAAGAGAAAAAGAAAAGAATCTAAAACTCGCCCAATCGTGGCACGCCTCAAAACAATCCTGCCTCTTTCCTTAAAGAGAGGGGAAATATTGCAGCTTCACTTGCAAAGCCTCAAAATCTCTGCATCAAAGCTCATCTACAGTCTCAGTCTCACACTCAGCCCATCATATAATCGCCAAAAACCGGCTTTTCAGGCTAAAAAACCTCAAAAACACCTCATCAAAGCCCATTTACAGGCTCGCAAAAGGCATTTACATTCAAACAATGGTCAAATGCACTTCAACAATAGCAAAAGAAACTTCATTTATAGTCAAGAACATTTAAATAATTGCAAAGAACATTCAAATAATAGTCAAATACATTTAAACAATTGCAAAAAACATTCAAATAATAGTCAAATACATTTAAACAATTGCAAAAAACATTCAAACAATAGTCAAGTGCATTTAAACAATTGCAAAAGAACTTAAAGCAAAAGGCAACTCCATTAAAACAATTGCAAAGAAAATCATAGCGTCCGTGCCAGGGTTTCAATCCATGGCACAGCTATCTGCCAGGAAGATTTTCTATTCAAAGACTTTTAGAAGCTAAAGGTTCGAAACTATATTGTATAGCGGAAAAATTAAAATGACTATTGCTTCTAAGCAACATCTGCTCATGAGCTATGTGAACAAGCCAGCGACTTTGCATCATTAAGTTCAGTTACCCGTTTGTGTTGGCGCCTGTCCCGACCTGTCCCGACCTGTCCCGATGCAATCGTGGATGCATTCGTGGATGCCAATCGTAGATGCAATCGTGAGAGCCTACCTACAAATTTCCTTGCTTCATATTTCATACTTCTTCTCACCAACTCCCTAAGTTTGCATCATGTCCAAATCATTGGAAAATACTTTGGGTTATCGTGTGGTTTATGACTGGCTTGCAGCAGAGCAGCGTCACCCTTTTTTATTTCAGCAGCAAACCTGGCAACACATCAATAATGGCGAAAGTGGTTTGGTGAATGCACCCACCGGCTGCGGCAAAACCTATTCTGTTTTTCTCGGCGCCATTATCAATTTCATCAATAAACATCCGCAAGATTATCACAGCAAAAAAAATTCCGGATTACAATTATTGTGGATCACGCCGCTAAGAGCGTTGGCAAAAGATATTTCCAGGGCAATGGAAGAAGTGATAGTAGAATTAGGAATGAAATGGAAGATCGGCATCCGCAATGGTGATACCAATACCACCGAAAGAGCAAGACAAAAAAGACAAATGCCGGAAGTGCTTATCATCACACCGGAAAGTTTGCATTTATTGCTGGCGCAAAAAGAATATGAAGAAACTTTTTCCTCCTTAAAAATAATTGCAGTAGATGAATGGCATGAATTATTGGGAAGCAAAAGAGGTGTCCAGGTAGAATTAGCGATCAGCCGCATAGCCGGCTTGCAACTCCCAACTCCTGACTCACCTCTCACCTCTCACCTCCCACCTCTCACTTCTCACTTCTCACCTCTCACCTCTCACCCCTCACCTCTCACTTCTCACTTCTCACCTCTCACCTCTCACCCCTCACCTCTCACTTCTCACTTCTTACCTCTCACCTCTCACCCCTCACTTCTCACCTCTCACCTCTCACCTCTCACCATCTGGGGTATCAGCGCTACGATAGGAAACCTCGAAGAAGCAAAAAATGTTTTGATGGCTCCCTTGAAAGAAGTAGGAGTGATTGTAAAGGCTAACATGAACAAGCGAATTGAAGTCGAATCAATTTTTCCTGACGAGATCGAAAAATATCCTTGGGCCGGTCATCTTGGCATCAGGCTCATTCATAAAATTATTCCCATCATTCAGCAAAGCAGGACCACACTCATCTTCATCAATACAAGAGGAATGAGTGAGACCTGGTATCAGAAAATTTTAGATGCCTGTCCTGATCTCGCCGGTTCTATTGCCCTGCATCATGGTTCTATTGATATGGAACTGCGCAATTGGGTAGAAGAAAATCTGCACAGCGGAAAATTAAAAGCAGTGGTGTGCACCGCCTCATTGGATCTTGGTGTTGATTTTCGCCCTGTGGAAACGGTGATACAGGTGGGTTCACCGAAAGGAGTTGCACGGTTCTTACAAAGAGCCGGCAGAAGCGGCCATAGTTTTGATGCGGTCAGCAAAATTTATTTTCTGCCTACACATTCCCTCGAATTGATGGAAGCAGCAGCGTTGAAAAAAGCGATCAGCAATAATATCATCGAAAGCAGGATGCCGATGTTGTTATGCTATGATGTGTTGATCCAGTATTTGAATACACTTGCAGTATCCGGCACTTTTGAGCCCGATAAAATTTTTGAAGAAGTGATCAGCACGCATTGTTATAAGGAAATGTCGAAAGAAGAATGGGAACGCATCCTTTATTTCATCACCACCGGAGGCAATGCATTGCAGCAATATGATGATTATAAAAAAATGGAATGGGAAGATGGAGTATATAAAATAAAGAATCGTCGCATTGCTATGCGGCACCGCATGAACATTGGTACCATCGTCAGCGAATCCATGCTGAAAGTAAAATTCATCAGCGGCGGTTATGTCGGGGTGATCGAAGAATATTTTATTTCAAAGCTTGCAACCCGGGGATGTATTTACACTGGCCGGAAGAAACCTGGAATTTGTAATGATCAAAGACATGACTGCCCTGGTAAAAAAATCTTCTTCTAAAAAATCAATAGTGCCCAGCTGGCAGGGAGGAAGAATGCCTTTAAGCGCCAACCTCGGAAAATTATTGAGAGAAACTTTGAATGAAGTGAGAAGTGAGACGTCAGACGTGAAAGAAAACGGCTCTCACGATTCACGTCTCACGTCTCACGAACTGCAGATTTTGCAACCTCTTTTTGAATTGCAGGAGCAACTCTCTCATGTGCCGAAGGAGAACGAACTGCTCATCGAACAGATCGAAACCAAAGATGGTTTTCATTTATTTGTTTATCCGTTTGAAGGAAGATTGGTGCACGAAGCCATGGCGGCGATACTCGCCTATCGCATCAGCCGCATCACTCCCATCACTTTTTCTTTCGCCATGAATGATTATGGTTTTGAATTGCTGAGTGATCAGCCGATACCAGTGGATGATTCCAATGCCTATGAATTATTTTCTCCTGAAAATCTTTTTGAAGACATTCAGCGCAGCGTCAACAGTACTGAAATGGCCAAAAGAAAATTCAGGGATATTGCTGTTATTGGTGGTCTGATCTTCCAGGGTTATCCCGGCGAACAAAAAAAAGCCCGACACCTGCAGGCCAGCGCCTCTTTATTATTCAATGTGCTCAGCGAATATGAATCAAATAATTTATTGCTGCGTCAGTCTTATACCGAAGTGATGGAACAGCAAATGGAAGAAGCAAGATTAAGAGATATGCTGCAGCGCATCCAGTCTTCCGGGATCATTATCACTTTTCCGCAACAACTCACTCCTTTCTGTTTTCCTGTAAAAGTGGATAGCATGAGAGAAGATCTTTCCTCAGAAAAATTAGAAGACAGAATAAGAAAAATGATCCCGCAAAATTGATCTCAGGTTCCCGAAATAAAAGATTATTCATTATCCCCCTCTGGGAGGGGGCCGGATCCTCGCACAACAAATAACTTCAAAACGGGGAGGAAAGATCTTTGCTTTTTTTGCGTTTGTTAGCATCCCCGCCAACTAATACTTTTGCCTGACTTAACATGAATGAAGTATGCCATACTTTTGAAGTATGGCATACTTATTTTGATAGCCGATGCAAAAACCTTTATTACATAAAATTCATAACAATTCATTCTGGCTCTCCGCCGAACGCTGCATGTATTGGGAAGAGGAAAAAGCTTTGATCGTTTCTGATCTCCATTTCGGCAAGACGGGACATTTCAGGAAATCGGGTATTGCAGTGCCACAAGCTGTTTATAAAGAAGACCTGCAACGATTGGTCAGCCAGTTACAGCATTTCAAACCCAAAGAATTAATTATAGTCGGTGACCTCTTTCACAGTGATGCCAATAAAGAACTGGAACTTTTCCAAAGATGGAGAAAGGATCTTAAAGCATTGAAGATTCGTTTGATCAAAGGCAATCATGATATATTGCAGGATGATTGGTATCAAAAAGCCGATATAGAAGTGCATCAGCAGGAATGGATCGCTCATGACTTTTATTTTTGTCACGATCTTACCGACTCCCGACTCAAGACTCACGACTCACAACTCACGTCTCACTACTCCCGACTCTATTCCTTCTCCGGCCATATTCATCCTGCTATTCATCTAAATGGCGTAGCGAAACAATCGCTCCGATTCCCCTGTTTTTATTTTACTAAAAAATATGCAGTACTTCCTGCATTCAGCCGATTTACCGGAACTCATTTGATCGATCCGGAAAAAGATGAAGTGATCTTTGCCATTGCAGCAGAAAAAATTATCCGGGTCGCCTGATAAATTATAAAAAAAATAAGACTGAAATATCCTACATCCTACTTCCTGCTTCTTTTCCTAAACTGATTGTAATCGAGAAAATAAATAAACCGGGCACTGAACTCATTGCCGTGATGCAGATCAAATTGTTTTGTCAGATTGCGCAGGTAGGTATTACTTTCATTCGGGAGCAGGTTCACCATTTCATTATCTCCCAGCCAATTTTTATAGCCCAATATCAGGCGGCTTCCTAAACGGAAATCCCAGGTGAAAAATACATCGGTATTAAAAACATTCACATTCTGATCTACTCCGCTGATAAATGCACGGTTGATCAATTTACCGTTCGCATCCACATCAAAGAATTCATGATAGTTTACTTTATTCCAGTAATGCCGGGTCCTCAATGTCAGGTTCATGCGAGGCGTAAAATTGTAGATACCGGAAAGAATGGAAGTAAAAGCACGATTGTCCCTGAAAGCAACAATAGGATCGCCATTACTTTCTCTCATGAAAGCATAACCCAATTGATTAAATTCTTTTGCCGAATTGGTTTGCAGGTCCAGGTTAAACTTATCACCAAAACGGTAACGAAGCCCGAGATCCAATTCATAATAGGTATCATTATATTTTGGCGAACGGGAATAGATAGCGCCATAACTGAAAAAAACTTTTTTGCGGCTGTCTGTACTACCCGTCAATATTCCCTGGTAATTCTGCGGATAAGCCAGGAATCGTCCGGGAGTTCTTAATTCAAAATAGTCATGATCCCACTTCGGATCCACAATGGCAGTAAATTCTACATCCCAGAAATTATGAAATACCCACATGGCTGCACCCTGCAGATCAAATCGGTTGTAAGCATAAGGACGATAGAGGTATTGTAAAGAAGATAAGAATGAATAAGAATAGGTAAGAAAATTTTTGGTCGGTGTATTCTGGTGATATCCAAAACTTCCTTTGTAAGTTACCAGGTTGGGTGCAGATAAAATTCCCAGGTCGTTCGGATCATAGTTTTCAGAAAGAATATTGTTCTGTACATAATATTGCCATTTGCCACTCACCTTGGCATATTTTAAAGTAGTGTTGTATCCATCGTAGGGAGAACTGCCCCATATTTTGCTATACCTCGCAGTACCGCTGAACTGGTGAATATTTTTTTTGTCAAACAAGGCAATATCCAGTGCTGACACATTTGCATCCCGGCTACTTCCGTTTCTCAGCACATCGGTGTTGGTGAAAGTGATATAAGATCTTCCTTTCAACGCCTGGTCCAGTACAAGGATATTATAATTGGCCATCGGCTCCGTTTCTACAATGGAATCTTTCCCGTTGGTATTATTCCGGATGATAGCATGCATCGGGGCAGTAATCGCATTGAAAAAACCAATACCTAATTTTTTTTCCGTACGCCCTGACAGTTTGATTGCATTATACAATTGTGTTGTTGCTGGATTTTGAACAAGATCTAAATTGGAATGTGCACCGACTGAATCCTGTACATCATAATAAAGCGAAGGAGTGGCTCCTACTCTTCGTGAATAAAACAAACCTGCTTTATTGAATAGTTCGGTTCCTTCAGTGAAGAATGGACGGTTTTCCTGGAATTTGATCTCGTAAGGTGTAAGGTTGTTGACTACATCATCCGAAACCACTTGTCCGAAATCGGGGATCAATGTAGCATCGAGGGTGAAACTTTCATTGATCCCATATTTTAAATCCATCCCTCCGCTGTACAGCCCTTCCTTGATATATCCATCTTTCTCCGGTGTACTGCGGTACCCTGTCGATAAATAAGGTGAGAAACTCAGTCGCAATGGTGGTTCTATATTTTTCAATCCTTCCAAAATGCCGAATTGATTCACAAAACCATTCACATTAGGATCTACCGGGTTCCAGGTAGTCGTTTCATTATGACGACGTACTGATCGCATGAGCTGAAGTCCCCAATTCTGTACATCTTTTTTGGAAAAGCGTAAAGAGAGATAAGGTATTTTCATTTCCACCACCCATCCATCGGGTTTGATACTTACTTTACTATCCCAAACAGCATCCCAGGTTTTATCACCGTAATCTCCAAAACTTGTGGCAAGATTAGGTCCCAATTTTGCATCACTTTGTACATTGGCAGAAGTAACCAGAAACTGAAATCCATTTTGATGATCATCATATGTGTCCAGGAAAACTGAAAAATAATCTACATCGTTTTGCTGTTCCTCATCTCTTGCCGTGATCTGTTTGCGGATCAGCAAAGGATTATCATATAAGTAAGCGCCGATATAAATAGCGCTGTTATCATACACAATTTTTACTTCTGTTTTTTGGGAAGCTTTCAATCCAAAAGTCGGGAAGCTTTCAATAAAGTCAGTGGCTATCGGTGCATTCTTCCATGCAGCGTCATCCAGGTTCCCGTCAATCTTGGGAGCCTGTGTAATTTTTATAGCCTGCATTACCTTAATCTGTGAAAATAACGAACTACAAATCAGCAGCAGGGGCAAGAAAATGGCTCGTTTAGAACTCATGCACTAGTTTGTAGGCTGCGCAAATATATATAATAGAGTATGCCCAAGAGTGGAAAGGCTGCACTCAAATAAGAAATAATAAGGTAAAACCGTAAAAATACGGTTCAGTTCATTCTTTTTTTCAGAGTAGAAACTTGTTCCTGTAATTCAGTGACAATATTGGTGAGTTGGTGCATGTCCCAGCGGTCCTGTGTTTTTACTTTTGAAATGATCATCTGTGCCTGCCACATTTCAAGCACATTCTCTGCATCCATATTATAAGGATGAAAGGCAGGATTATCACTCACCAATGTGAGTTTATTTTTTGCCCGGTTATTTCTGACCACTCTTTTATAGACAATTCCTTCATTCCTTGAAATTACAATACAAGGAGTATTGTTTTTAAGATCATCCGCATTTTCTACTTTTTCACCAACGATAACAGAACCACTCGGAGTCGGCAGCATGGAATCACCAATGATCTCAAAAGCCCGGTAATTGCCGCCAGAAATCATGGGCAAAGTGAAAGTGTTCAATTCATCAATAAAATCCTGGTCGGCATAACCTGCTAAATATCCGGCAGCGGCTTTCACTGGAACAAAAGGGATATCAGAGCAGGACCCGAAGACATTTTCATAGCTCTGCGTTTAGCGAGATAACCACCTCTATTATCACTCAGATCTTTTCTCAGGATGTCATCGAGAGTAAGTTTGAAAATATCACAAACGATCTCCAACACATCAATCCGGGGGTCGGCCCTCTCTTCTTCATAAGCTCCAACCAGCGAACGTTTGATATGAAGCCGCTGTGCAAATTCTTCCTGTGTCCAGCCCCGCTGCTTCCGGAGGTACTTGAGATTTTTATTGGCGATTGACATATACCCAATTTAATTAGCCGCAAAATACTAATAATTTTAGATGATAAAAATATTTGTGCCGGGAATTTTTCAGAAACGGGTAAAATCTCTAAACACAGTACATTTGCTCCGTATTTATGGCAAAAAAGAGAAAAGAAAAACCGGTTATCCTTATTACCAATGACGATGGCGTTACAGCTCCTGGAATATTAAATCTTGTTGAAGCAGTAAAAGATCTTGGAAAAATAGTAGTGGTGGCTCCTGACAAACCCCAATCAGGAATGGGTCATGCTATTACCATCGGCACTCCGCTTCGCCTGCATAAAATTCATGCAACGGATAATATTGAAACATGGTCTTGCACCGGCACACCGGTGGATTGCGTGAAGCTGGCTGTTGATAAAATTCTTCACAGAAAACCCGATCTCTGTCTCAGCGGTATCAATCATGGAGCCAATCACAGCATCAATGTTATTTATTCAGGTACTATGTCTGCTGCAGTGGAAGCTGCCATTGAAAGCATTCCTTCCGTCGGTTTTTCCCTGCTCGATTACAGCATTGAAGCCGATTTCACCGGCGCCAGGAAATATGCAAGACATATAGTAGAATTATTATTGAAAAAAAAACCGGATAAACATCTTGTATTGAATGTAAATATTCCTGCAGTGCCTGCTGAGCATATAAAAGGAATGAAGATCTGCCGGCAGGCTTACGCAAAATATGTGGAAGATTTTATTGAACGTAATGACCCGCATGGCCGTCGTTATTACTGGCTGACAGGAGAATTTGTGAACTTCGATAAAGGAAAGGATACAGATGTATGGGCACTGGCGCATAATTATGTGAGTGTAGTGCCGGTACAATTTGATCTTACCAACTACGACTTAAAAATCAAACTTGAAAAACTCTGGCAATTATGATTTTTAAAAAAGATAACCTGAAACTGGGATTGATATTAGGCCTCATCGGCCCGATAGTTGGATTGTTTGTTATTTATTTTATCAAATTTCCCGGCGTTTCTTTCGGTGATTTCTTTGACCTCTTTATAAATACCAATCGCCTGATCACTTCAATTGGCTCCCTATCTCTTTTGGCAAACGTGGTATTGTTTACTATTTACATCAATACACACCGTGATAATACTGCCAAAGGAATTTTTCTCATTACATTGATCTATGGTATTGGTATTCTCTTATTGAAGATCCTGAATTAATAGTTGAACAGGCTTCATTACCTTTAAGTTTCATCATATAATTCTTGTTATGAAAAAATTTCTCTTCATTACATTATTCACTTTTGTTACAGGTTCTGTTCTCTTTGCACAAGAAAATGTGATCACTTCATATAAAAAAACAGAAGTGATGATCCCGATGCGTGATGGTGTAAAATTATTTACTACAATTTTCACTCCCGTTGATGCAAAAGAGCCCGTTCCTATTTTGATCACCCGTACGCCTTACGGCGCCAGCCGTCCGGATAATTTTAATATTCTCAATTATACTTACGTAGCTAATATGGCGAAAGAAGGTTACATCTTTGTTTTCCAGGATATCCGTGGAAAATACAAAAGTGAAGGAACTATGCAGATACATCAGCCACTCATCCACGCAACTCAAAAAGGAGCGATAGATGAAAGCACCGATACATGGGACACCATTGATTGGCTGATCAAAAACACAAAGAATAATAATGGCAAAGCAGGAATATTGGGAATCTCATACCCAGGTTGGTTGGCATTGGTAGGTGCAGTTGATCCGCATCCGGCATTGAAAGCTGCGTCTGAACAAGCTTGCATGAGTGATCTATTTCTCGGCGATGATTTTCATCATAACGGCGCTTTCCGATTGAGCTATGGGATGGAATACACCTACGAAGTGGAATATGATAAAACCACCGACAGCGATTTTCCTTTCCCTCAATATGATCTCTACGACTGGTATTTAAAACTGGGTTCACTAAAAAATGTAAATGAAAAGTATTTTCATAAGAAGGTAGATACCTGGAACAATTTTGTGACACATCCGGATTATGATTCCTTTTGGCAAAAAAATTCTCCTTTGAGTTACATTCAATATCCTCAGATTCCACAATTGCATGTCGGCGGCTTTTATGACCAGGAAGATCTGAATGGGCCGCAACTGATGTATGCACACATGGAAAAGAAAGACAGTTTCAACCGGAATTTTATTGTACTGGGTCCCTGGAATCATGGTCAATGGGGAAGAGGAAATGATAAGGCCAGTGTGGACTTCCGGGAGTTGCAGAAAAAATGGTTTGACTATTGGTTAAAAGGGATCGGCGATGGAAAGTTTAATGAAGCTACTTGTTTTGAAACCGGCAGCAATGAATGGAAAACTTATTCTTCATGGCCGCCAAAAGAAGCTCACATTGAAAAATTATATGCAGGGCCTAACAATACTTGTTCTTTTATCAAGCCAACTTTATCCACTGGCTCTGTAAGCTATATCAGTGATCCCAACAAGCCGGTTCCTTATCGCACTTTACCTATTGAAGCTACTTACGGGAGAGGAAGCCGCTGGAGAACCTGGCAAATAGAAGATCAGCGTTTTGTTTATACTCGACCCGATGTGGTAAGTTTTGTGATGGATTCATTGAAAGAAGATCTGACAGTGACAGGAAAGATCGTTGCACATCTTTTTGCAAGCACCACAGGTACCGATGCAGACTGGATCGTGAAACTGATCGATGTATATCCTGCATTTGACCAGGAGAATTTATCAATGAGCGGTTACCAGTTTCCGGTTGCAATGGAAGTGTTCCGTGGAAGATTCAGAAAAAGTTTTTCGAATCCTTCACCACTGGTGCCAAACAAGCCGGAAGAATTCGTAATTGACCTGCACGATATTGATCATGTATTCAAAAAAGGGCATCGCCTCATGATACAGGTGCAGAGTACCTGGTTCCCTGTGATTGACCGTAATCCGCAGAAATATGTGCCAAATATTTTTGAGGCTAAAGAATCTGATTACATAAAAGCGACACAGACAATTTATTTTTCATCAAAATATCCAACTTATATTGAATTGCCGGTGATGAAGAATTGAAGCCTCCTCACCCCTTTCTAATTTTCAATATTTGAAAGCTCTGCGACCCCTCCCGCCAAAAGCGGAGAGGGGGAAAACGACTCTACATTATGCTGAAAAGCCGATGGGGCGAGGTCAACTAAATTGTATTTTGCATCTTTTAAAACTATATACTCCCCTTTAGGGGTTGAGGTTTATGAAATATTACATAATTGCGGGTGAAGCCAGTGGGGATCTGCATGGCAGCAATCTCATCAAGGAATTGAAGAAGTTGGATGCAACTGCAACTATTCGTTGCTGGGGTGGTGATAAAATGCAGCAGGCCGGTGGAGAATTAGTAAAACATTATCGTGACCTGGCATTTATGGGCTTTTCGGAAGTACTGATGAATCTTCGAACGATTTTTCGCAACCTGAAATTTTGTAAAGAAAATATTCTTCAATTTCAACCCGACACACTTATTTTAATTGATTACCCCGGTTTTAATCTTCGCATAGCAAAATGGGCAAAGCAACAGGGATTAAAAGTCATCTACTATATTTCTCCGCAAGTATGGGCATGGAAAGAAAGCCGGGTGAAGACCATGAAACAATGCATTGATAAAATGCTGGTTATTCTTCCCTTCGAAAAAAAATATTTTCATGATAAATGGAATTGGGAAGTGGAATATGTGGGGCACCCTTTAGTAGAGGTGATTGAAAAGTACAAGACACAAGGCACAAGTAAAAAGTTTAGTGATAAACCAATCATTGCATTACTTCCCGGAAGTCGTAAACAGGAGATCATCAAAAAACTGCCGGTGATGCTGGAAGTAAGCAAATATTTTCCCGATCATCAATTCATCGTAGCGCAAGCGCCTTCTGTAGAAGATGACTTTTATAAAACGTTTACTAAGCAATTTCCCAATGTCAGTTCAGTAACTAATAAAACTTATGATCTGTTATTGCAGGCAAAGACAGCGTTGGTCACTTCAGGAACTGCTACGTTAGAGACAGCTTTATTCGGAGTCCCGGAAGTAGTTTGCTATAAAGGCTCTCCGGTTTCTTATCAAATTGGGAAACGATTAATAAGGGTAAAATTCATCGCATTGGTGAACCTTATCATGGATAAGCTCGTAGTGAAAGAACTTATCCAGCATGATCTCACTGTTGAAAACCTGAAGCAGGAATTACAGGAATTGATTACGAATGAAGCAAGAATTGCTGCGATCAAAAAAGATTATGTAGATCTGAAACAATTATTAAGTGAAGGCGGGAACGCTTCAGCAAAGGCAGCCCGATCTATCATTGATTTTCTGACTACCGGAGCAACTTGATCGCAAGAATGATCATGCAGAGAATAAACATAAAAAAACAGATGCGGTTGATCCAATGCATGTATCCAATCCATTTTGTTTCCGGCTTATCCGGTTTCCTGAAATAGAAATACTGCGATATCTGTCTCCAGACTCCCATTTGGCCAAAGTTATTATAGTTTTACGATACATCAGAATACCGGAAGTTACATGGCATTTTATGGAACTTCACAAAAAGTGCATCTTGTTTTAAAAAAAATGACTAAACTGCTTTTATCCATTTGCATTTTTACCATTATTTCTTTTTGCTGCAATAATCAAAAAACAAAAAATAATGACGACAAAGTTTTAAAAACTCACAGAGACGATACAACAAAATATAATGGTTTGCAAGGCACTTGGGTGCGCCATAGCAAAGATGGTTTTACATTAATTGAAATTAAAGACACTTCTAACATTATGTATTATCAGTTTATAGATAGGAAAGTTTATATTGATACGATCACAAGTGACCGATATGCCTATTATAAATCAAAAGCGACTATGGGTTATTGGAATAATCCTAACAATCCTTATAAAGCCGATGTTGACATTTGGATTTCTACAGACAAAGTTCGTTTTGATTACAAACTAAAAGGCGACACATTAATTGAATTTGACAAAATTGGAGACCAAGGAAAATTAATAAAGGTCAATAATTATAACTATTAAATCATTTGTCATAAACTTAACAACAAAACGGCATGTAATATTATAGATAGAAATTGAGTATTTGTCGCAAATCATTTATTTGCTCTTGGTTTTGCAGACGTTACGCTATTGAGCATTAGTACTTATCTTCAACTTTAGTTTTCAATTAAGCAATTGTGCTGACTAACATTGTGCTATTGTCATGCAATCGCAAATATTTCAACATTCAACTATGAAAAAGATATTTTTTGCCGTCGTTTGTTGTTCCATTTTAATTTTTATCCAGGCACAGGAAAACTATCCATTCGTCGCAGAAACAGATCCATTGGCTGTTAAAAAACTGGACGAATGGCATGATTGGAAATTCGGATTACTAATGCATTGGGGCACCTATTCCATCTGGGGAATTGTAGAATCCTGGAGCCTTTGTCCCGAAGATGAAGGCTGGACACAACGAAAGAAAGGTGATTTTGAAAATTATTTTGAATACAAAAAAGAATATGAGGCTTTGGGAAAACAATTCAATCCGGTGAAATTTGATCCGGCAAAATGGTCAGCAGCGGCCAAAGAAGCCGGAATGAAATATGTGATCTTCACTACCAAGCATCACGACGGCTTTTGCATGTTCGATACCAAGCAAACCGATTACAAGATCACGGCTTCATGGGTTCCTTTCAGTAAAGATCCGAGAGCAGATGTGACCAAAGAAATTTTTTCTGCATTCCGAAAAGAAGGTTTTGGCGTAGGGGCTTATTTCAGCAAACCTGATTGGCATAGCGAAGATTTCTGGTGGCCCTATTTTCCCCCAATGAATCGCAATGTGAATTATGATATCAAAAAATATCCTGATCGCTGGAAAAATTTCCAGGACTTCACTTACAACCAGATCAAAGAATTGATGAGTAACTATGGAAAGGTGGATATTCTTTGGTTAGATGGTGCATGGGTTCGTCCTGATTCATTAGTAGATCACAAAGTGGATTGGGAAAAAAATATTCCTTTGGGCCAGGATATCAACATGCCTCGCATTGCAAAAATGTGCCGGCAATTGCAACCCGGAATTATCATTGTGGATCGTTGGGTGCCGGGACCATATGAAAATTACCATACCCCGGAACAGCAAATACCTGACAAACCACTTCCCTATCCCTGGGAAACCTGTATGACAATGGCCACAAGCTGGAGTTATGTACCGAATGATAAATACAAATCCACCAATACGATTATTCATAATTTAATTGATATCGTATCTAAAGGAGGAAATTATTTGCTCAATATTGCTCCCGGTCCCGATGGAGAATGGCATGATGAAGCCTATCAACGATTGAAAGAGATTGGTACGTGGATGAAAATAAATGGTGAAGCAATTTATAAAACAAGGCCTATTGCTCCATACCAGGAAGACAATATCTGTTTTACTCAAAGTAAGGATGGAAAAACCGTTTATGTATTTCGCCTGTTGAAAGAAAATGAAATTCTACCTGCTACATTTTCTTTCAAAGGAATTACAGTGAATCCAAAGTCAATAATTCAATTAGTCGGAAGTGGGCAAAAATTGAGATGGAAAAAAGAAGAAGAAACCATTACTGTGTTTCTCCCGCAATACTTTTCAGCTCAGTACGCAATCGCCGTGAAAATCGTTCTGTAAAAAAAATTGACATAAAAAAGCTTTTCCTATTTTTGCGTCCCTTTGGGGGTTTAGCTCAGCTGGCTAGAGCGTTTGCATGGCATGCAAAAGGTCACCGGTTCGACTCCGGTAACCTCCACGAAAGCCTTGATGATATCAGGGCTTTTTTATTTTCGTCAACATTGAGAAGATTCTTCTTAATTTCCAATCCTAATTCAATTCGATGCAACCAACAACTACAGGGCAAAAAACAAAATATCTTGTTCCATTCATTTTAGTAACCAGTTTATTTTTTCTTTGGGCTTTTTTACATAACACCAATTCAGTCCTTATTCCTCATTTAAAAAAAGCATTGCAACTGAGCGATACTCAGTCTTCTTATATTGATCTTGCCGTTTACCTTGGATATTTTCTCGTAGCTATTCCCGCCGGATATTTAATGCACAAATACGGTTATAAAAAAGGAATCATTTTCGGTCTCATCTTATTTGCAGCAGGAGCATTATTATTTTTACCGGCATCCTCGGAAAGAAGTTATTTTTTATTCTTAACAGCTTTGTTTATCCAGGCTGCAGGAGCCACATTTCTTGAGACGGTCGCCAACCCTTATATGGCCATCATGGGTCCAAAAGAAAATTCGGAGCAGCGATTGAATTTCGCACAATCATTTAACGGACTTGGTGCTGTAGTGGCACCTATCATTGGCGGAACATTTATTTTATCAGGTATAGAACATACAAAAGAAGAAATCAATCAAATGGCGGTCAACGGAACCCTTAATGGTTACCTGAAAACAGAAGCATCAACAGTAAACATTCCTTATTTAATAATTGCTGCTGTCGTACTTGTTGTTGCTGTTGCTTTCATGATTGTCAAATTGCCCCAGGTACATGAATCTGATTCATTGGATACACATACCGGCTTTTCGCTAAAAGTACTTCGTCATAGTCATGTGCGATGGGCGGTAATTGCCCAGTTCTTTTATGTCGGCGCCCAGGTAGGTGTCGGCAGTTTCTTTGTACGTTTTTCAAAACAGGTAATGGATCTGCCAGAAAAAGATGCTGCGTACCGGTGGGGTTATATTGCAATGGTTGGATTTATGGTGGGTCGTTTTGCCGGTACATTTTTTATGAAATATATCCGGCCGCAAACACTTCTTTTACTCTATGCTTTGATCAATACTTTTTTATTGGTATTAGCATTGAATACAACCGGCAACATAGCGGTTTATTCAGTAATGGCTGTTCCATTTTTTATGTCAATTATGTTCCCTACTATTTTTGCATTAGGTATAAAAGAAATTGGCGAAGAAACAAAAATGGCTTCTTCATTGCTTGTAATGTCGATTGTGGGCGGAGCATTGGCTCCTTTGCTGATGGGATTGATTTCAGATCAAACCGGTAGCATGCAGAAAGCCTATATCATACCTTTACTTTGCTTTATTGTTGTGGCATGGTTTGGCTGGAAAGGATATAAAATAAAAAAATGATTGATGTTTCGTCTCGATAATAAAATAGCAGTGATCACCGGTGGCGGCAGCGGTATTGGAAAAGCCATTTCCATATTATTTGCAAAGCAAGGAGCTGCTGTTCATATCCTTGAATTGAATGAAGAAGCAGCACAACAAACAGCCGATGAAATAAAAAATAATAGTGGAAAAGCTTTTATCCATGCTGTTGATGTTGCTGATCATAAAATGGTAATCGGTACTTTTGAAAAGATCGGCATCATTAATATTTTAATTAATAATGCAGGCATTGCGCATATCGGAAAAGCAGAAACTACTTCAGAGCAGGATTTTGACAAAGTGATACAGGTAAATGTAAAAGGAGTTTACAATTGTATTTATGCCGCAATTCCGCAATTACGAAAAGCCGGTGGTGGTGTCATTATTAATATGGCCTCCGTTGCGGCCTGGACAGGAATTGCAGATCGTTTTGCTTATAGCACAGCTAAAGGTGCTGTAGCTGCAATGACATTGAGTGTGGCAAAAGATTATATTCATGAAAATATTCGCTGCAATTCCATTTCACCTGCAAGAGTGCACACTCCTTTTGTGGATGGGTTTTTGAAAAAAAATTATCCGGGAAATGAAAAAGAGATGTTTGAAAAATTATCAAAGACACAACCAATCGGAAGAATGGGCAAACCGGAAGAAGTGGCATACCTCGCTTTATATCTCTGCAGCGATGAAGCATCATTTATTACCGGTTGTGATTACCCGATAGATGGAGGATTTATTAAACTTAATACATAGAGTCACTATGAAATTGATCCGATTCGGCTTGCCAGGAGAAGAAAAACCAGGCGTCATCATCAATGAAAATTATTTTGACGTATCTTCTTACATCAAAGATTATGATGAACAGTTTTTTGCTGATGATGGATTGAATTTTTTAAAAGAGATCATCGCGATGCTGAACTTCAACCGTTGAAAAAAGATATTCGTCTCGGTCCGCCTGTAGCAAGACCTTCAAAGATAATTTGCATCGGTCTTGAATTATTCTGATCATGCAGCGGAAAGTAAAATGCAGGTGCCTGCTGAACCGGTATTGTTTTTCAAATCCACC
This sequence comes from uncultured Bacteroidota bacterium, assembly GCA_963745445.1. GTDB lineage: Bacteria > Bacteroidota > Bacteroidia > Chitinophagales > Chitinophagaceae > UTBCD1. The sequence continues at coordinate 1,556,908 of CAVUXD010000003.1, read as the reverse complement.
ACTGCTATTTGCGGTCCCAATGATGATCTTATCATTCCCAGAAGCAGTAAAAAAACTGATTGGGAAGTGGAGTTGGCTTTTGTTATCAGTAAAAAAGCAAGTTATGTGAATGAAGAAAACGCCTTGGATTATGTTGCGGGCTATTTGTTACATAACGATTATAGTGAAAGAGCATTTCAAATTGAACGAAGCGGTCAATGGGTAAAAGGAAAAAGTTGTGATTCATTTGCACCGCTGGGTCCTTTCCTTGCAACGAAGGATGAAATCGGTGATATCAATAATCTCAGGCTCTGGCTGAAAGTAAATGGGAAAATGATGCAGGATGGAAATACAAAAAACATGATCTTCAAAATTCCATTTCTTGTTTCTTATATCAGCCAATTCATGACATTACTGCCCGGAGATATTATTTCAACCGGAACTCCGGCTGGTGTAGGCATGGGACAAAAACCAAACCCGGTTTATATTAAAGCTGGTGATGTTATTGAATTAGGCATTGATGGATTGGGAAGCAGCAGGCAGATTGCAGTGAATAGTCAATAGTGAATAGCCAATTATTTTCTTTAACCATTAAAGCAGATTCTATGTTTCTTCAATTAAATCACCAGAGATTGGAAGTTTACAAAACTTCAAGATTATTTGTATTAGAATGTTATCGGCTGAGCAAATCACTTCCCGTTGATGAAAAATTTGGAATGATTTCTCAAATCAGAAGGGCTGCGCTTTCTGTTCATCTAAATGTAGCAGAAGGGGCTTCAAGAAAATCGGAAGCTGAACGCAAAAGATTCTATGAAATTGCAAGAGGATCAATTATTGAAATAGATGCGGCATTAGATGTTGCGAAAGATATGAATTACCTTAACGAAACAAAATTAGATTTGCTTGGGAAGTATATCATTGATTGTTTTAAAATGCTGACGGGAATGATTTACTCAAAACCTAAAACAAAATCACTTTAAACAAACTATTATATTCACTATTCAACATTGACTATTGACCATATTCAAACGATATTGTCTTGCGTTAGATCTGAAGGATGATCCAGCTTTGATTGCTGAATATGAAAAATATCATCACCAGGTATGGCCGGAAATAATTGATAGTATTAAGAACTCCGGTATTGAAGTGTTGGACATTTATAGAACAGGCAACCGTCTGTTCATGATCATTGAAGCAGATGAAAATTTTTCTTTTGAAAAAAAAGCATGCTGCATGATGCCGCCAATCCGAAAGTGCAGGAATGGGAAGAACTGATGTGGAAATTTCAACAAACATTACCCTGGGCAAAACCGGGAGAAAAATGGGTTTTAATGAAAAAAATATTTGAATTGCCATGACCATTGACAGTCACGTTCATTTCTGGAAATACAACAAAAAAAGAGATACCTGGATCACTGACGAAATGAAGATCCTGAAACAGGATTATTTGCCGGAACATTTCTCTCTTATCTTTGAAAAGAAAGGTGTTGATGGCTGTATAGCTGTTCAGGCTGATCAGTCAGAACTGGAGACGCATTTTCTCGTTGAGTTATCAAAAACACATTCTGTTATAAAAGGAGTGGTTGGTTGGATTGATCTGCAGGATAAAAATGTAGAGGAACGTCTTGAATTATTTTTCTCAATACCCTATCATAAAAGGCTGGAGGCATATTGTACAATCAGAGCCCAATGATTTTTTATTAAAAGAAAATTTTCAAAGAGGAATAAAAGCGTTACAGCCCTATCATTATACTTACGACATATTAATATATCATTATCAAGTTAAAGCCAACTATTGAATTTATCTCAAAATTTCCAGATCAAAAATTTATAATTGATCATTGCGCCAAACCGGATATTAAAAATAAAAACATCGATGAATGGAAAGCAGGAATGAAAGAGCTGTCACAAAACCCAAATACCCGCTGTAAACTTTCCGGATTATTTACAGAAGCAAAATGGAAAGAATGGAGTGCGGGGGATTTTTATCCTTATCTTGATGTGGTATTTGATGGTTTCGGAACACAGCGCCTTTTATTTGGAAGCGACTGGCCGGTCATATTACTTTCCGGAATGTATGTACAATGGAAAAGTCTGCTGGAAAAATACATGGAAAATTTTGAAGACGAAGACCGGGAAAATGTTTTTGGTAAAAACGCAATTGAATTTTATAAACTTTAAGTAATGGATCTCTTATTAAAAGATAAGGTTATCGTTGTCACCGGTGGAGCTAAAGGGATCGGCGCTGCTATTACAAAAATTTTAGCCCAGGAATCTGCTATTCCTTTTGTAGTTGGCAGAAATGAAAAAGATAATGCATCAATCATTGATGAAATAAAAAACAAAAACGGAAATGCATTTTATATAACTGCTGAATTGACTCAACCTGCGGAATGCAAGAAAGCAATAGATGCAGTAATAGAAAAATTCGGTCGTATTGATGGATTAGTGAATAATGCCGGTGTAAATGATGGTGTGGGATTGGAGAAAGGTAATTATGAAGCATTCATGGCATCGCTTCATAAAAACCTGGTGCATTATTACCTTATGGCACAGCATGCACTTCCTTATTTAATAAAAAGTAAAGGATCCATTGTGAACATCAGCAGCAAGACTGCTGAAACCGGACAAGGAAATACTTCTGCATATGCTGCAGCTAACGGAGGAAGAAATGCGTTAACAAGAGAATGGGCAGTTGAATTATTGAAATATGGTATTCGTGTTAATGCAATTGTTGTTGCTGAATCATGGACGCCATTATATGAAAACTGGATCAATACTTTTCCCGATCCTCAAAAGAAGCTGGAGTCGGTCATTTCTAAAATTCCATTGGAAAAAAGAATGACAACAACAGAAGAGATCGCTAATATGGTTGCATTCCTGTTATCAGAAAGATCAAGTCATACTACAGGACAGCTTATTCATGTAGATGGAGGTTATGTTCACCTGGACAGGGCGATCAGCTAAAAATTAATCTCCCCAAATTTCATCTTCTCCCTTTCAGCCATCTTTCCACCTGTGCCAGTGGTTACTGATTTCGGTCTTTCAAGGGGATAACCTAATGCTCTATCCCAGCAAAGACTTGCCAATACACCTAAGGCACGGCTGACTCCAAATAGTACAGTATAATACTCATATTCTATCAATCCAAAATGCACCAGTAATGCGCCGCTATGTGCATCCACATTTGGCCAAGGGTTTTTTATTTTTCCCAATGATTGTAAAATGGGAGGAACAACTTCATAAATATTCCAGACGGTTTGTACCAAAGGATCATTGGGTATATGTCTTTTTCCAAATTCCATTTGTGCAATAAAACGTGGATCTGTTTTACGCAATACAGCATGACCATAACCCGGTACTACTCTTCCCTCACTCAATGTTTTTTTGACATACTCTGCAATTTGTTCTTTAGTTGGCATATCTGTTTTTAATTCCTTCCTCATTTCAAATATCCATTTGATCACTTCCTGGTTGGCTAATCCATGTAATGGCCCTGCCAGTCCATTCATTCCTGCAGCAAAACATAAATACGGATCACTTAATGCAGAACCTACAAGATGTGTGGTATGTGCTGAAACATTACCTCCTTCATGATCCGCATGAATGGTCATATATAAACGCATCAATTCTTTGAATTCCTCATTTTCATAACCGAGCATGTGAGCAAAATTGCCTGCCCAATCCAGTAAGCCGTTTGGTTGAATGTGTTCGCCTTTTTTGTATTTACGCCGATAAATATATGCAGCAACTCGGGGAAGCCTTGCAATCAGATCCATCGTATCATCAAACACAGCTTCCCAATAATCTTTTTTATTCATACCCGCTGCATATTTTTTTGCAAACTGTGACTCAGTCTGAAGTGCCATGATCGCCACGACAAATTGAGTCATTGGATGTGTATTCACCGGCAATGCTTCAATGGTAGCAAACACATGATTGGGAACATGGCTTCGTCGCTGCCATACAGAAGTAAGATGATGTACATCTTCTTCAGAAGGAAGTTCACCGATCAGCATCAGGTAAAATAAACCTTCCGGTAATGGCTCAGCGCCATCAGGAGCTTTGGGTAGTTTCTCTCTTAGTTCAGGAATTGAATAACCACGAAAACGAATTCCTTCCTGTGCATCCAGCAATGAAGTTTCGGTAACTAATCCTGTCATACCTCTCATGCCCTGGTATACCTGTGACAATTGTACCTCGCCAATCACTTTATTGCCATGTTCTTTCAGTAAATTTTTTATTTCTGCAGCAACCGAATCTGCTTTTGCCTGAAACCGGTCTTTAATAATTCCCATGATAATAGATTTAAAAAAGAGTAAGAAAAAAGATGGGTAAAGTTACACATTGAGCTATGTCGAAGCAAAAATTCAGATAAAAACTTTGAAGCGATCAGGATGATTTTCGTTAATGAAATCATTGATTTACGTCATATCTACTTTGGTGTTTTGCGATACAACCACAATGCAACGAGAGCAAATGTGAAATTTGGCAACCACGCCGCAATGATGGGTGAAAAATCTGCTTTTATAGAAAAGACAGTTGAAAAACGATCCGACATAATAAATAAAGAAGCCATAGTGATGCCAATAGCCAGATGAAGACCGCTGCCACCTCTTGATCTACGACTGGCAACAATGGCACCAATCAATGTGAGTAACAAAACAGATGCAGGCGTTGCCGTACGCCGGTAGCGTTCTACTTTTAATATATTCAAACCTTCGGTACCCCTTTCTTCTTCCTGTTGAATGAAAGAAACTAATTCGGGTGTGGTGAGCTTGTCTTTCAGATAATCATCTTTTCTTAACTCAACTGGTTTCACAGGAAGATTGATCACAAGCGTATCATAGTGATGCATGATCTCACCCATGCTGTCCACTTTTCTTTCTACAGCATTAAATAAGATCCATTTTTTGGTTGCAGTATCCCAGCGAATCACTGCAGCCCTGAGATTGTAAATAACCTTTTCTCCTTTTATTTTTTCCATGAAAAAACCTCTCGCCATTTTTGAAGCTGTATCAAATTCTTTGATACCTGTGAAAGTATTACTGTCAGTACGCAAATAATAACAATTATAGCAACTGGTGTAAGAGCGATTTTTTGTTGGGTCGCCTTTATCAACATAATTCATTTGGAAATTGCTTCGGATGACATTAGCCTTTGGAATAAAATACCGGTTACCATACCAAAGCATTAATGCCAGTACGGTTCCACCGATAAAATAAGGTCGCAATATCCGGTTATAAGTGACGCCACTCGCTAAGATCGCAATGATCTCAGACCTTGTGGCCATGCGGCTGGTAAAAAAAATTACAGATATAAAAACGAAAAGAGGAAAAAGGAGACTCCATATCCACGGCACAAATCCCAGATAATACTGTTTGATCAATTGAGCTGTCGTCAATCCTGATTTTACAAAATTGTCGGTTTTTTCACTGGAATCAACTGCCACTGCAATGATGGTAAACAGGAACAAGCAGAAGAAAAAAGTCACAAAGAATTTTTTCAATATATACCAGTCCAGTTTGCGCATAAAAAAAGAAAGAGGTCAAAAATAATTGAAAAATTGTTGCTGTCTTGTGAAAGAAGTTTTTACAGCCTTTGCTTCAGTACTTCCACCGTCTCGTTTTTCCAGCTCTGAAATTTATTTTCACGGATCGATTTACGGGTTTCGTTCATCAACCACATATAAAAAGCAAGATTATGAATACTGGCAATAGTGAGGCCGGTTATTTCTTTTGACTTCATCAAATGACGAAGATAGGCCTTGCTGTAATAGTTACTAACCTCACAATCCAGTCCATCGTCAATCGGAGAAAAATCTTTTTCCCATTTTTTATTATCAATATTGATCACACCTCTAGTAGTAAACAACATTGCATTCCTGCCGTTACGGGTCGGCATTACACAATCAAACATATCAATACCCAAGAGAGATGCATTCCAGGATATTCCATGGTGTTCCCACTCCCATCAGGTATCTTGGTTTATTTTCCGGCAAATGATCACAGCACAATGCAGTGAATTCATACATCAGTGGTTCCGGTTCTCCGACACTTAATCCACCGATTGCATTACCTGCTGCATTTTTGGAAGTAATAAATTCACAAGATTCTTTTCGAAGATCCTGGTAAGTGCCACCCTGCACAATCGGAAAAAGGTTTTGAGTATATCCGTATTTAGGTTCTGTCTTATTTCAATGTGATCAAAACAACGGTCCAGCCAGCGATGCGTCAACTCCATAGATTTTTTTGCATAGCGATGGTCGCTGGGATATGGAGGACATTCATCAAATGCCATAATAATATCAGCCCCGATGCTTCGCTGAATATCGATGACATATTCAGGACTGAAAAGATGTTTGCTTCCATCAATATGACTTTGGAATAAAACTCCTTCTTCTTTAATTTTTCGGTTACCTGCTAATGAAAAAACCTGGTATCCACCACTGTCGGTTAACATCGGTTTGTCCCAATCCATGAAACGATGAAGGCCACCGGCAGTTTCTAATACTTCTAAACCCGGACGCAGGTACAAATGATATGTATTGCCCAAGAATAATATGAAGCATTGATATCATTTTTCAATTGCTGTTGTGTGATTGCCTTAACACTTCCCGCCGTTCCTACCGGCATAAATACGGGAGTTAAAATTTCTGCCATGATCAGTCGATAATAGTCCCTGACCTCGCTTTCGAATTTGTATCCGTGATACTGCAATTGAAATGATAAAGCCGCCATAAAAATTGGGTCAACGCCGCAAGATAACCGAAACGACCAAGCCGATCTAAAATCGTTTTATCCACAAGCTGTGAAATTTATGAAAATGCTAAAGAAGCAGTTGTAATTATCTTCGCCGCCATGCCATCTATCCACTGGGAGGAAATTGTCTTTTACCTTTTATTGCTGTCACAGTTCTACAGCTTTTTTATTATTCCTGGTTCTTCAGCCGTATTGCATTTTACAAACCAAAAATCCAAAACACAAACACAACAACATCCGGTATCGGTGATTATTTGTGCAAGAGATGAAGATGAGAACCTGGCCCGCAACCTGCCGGGTGTATTGGTTCAGACATATCCCAGTACTTATGAGGTAGTAGTAGTAAATGATAATTCGGTGGATGATTCCAAATACATTTTACAGGAATTGAAAAAAACTTTTAAATCACTGAACGTAGTTGAACTGACGCAGGAAGCCAAATTGATCTCCGGGAAAAAATATCCTTTGTCCATCGGCATCCGGGAAGCGAAACATGAAGATATTGCTCTTGACAGATGCAGACTGTGTTCCTGCCAGTGAACACTGGATCGAAAAAATGCAGAATGCATATGACGAAAATACTGAAATCGTATTGGGATATGGCGCCTATCATAAAAGAAAAGGCATATTGAATAAACTCATTCGCTTTGAAACATTTCATACAGCGCTTCAATATCTTTCTTATGCGTTGGCCGGAATTCCTTATATGGGAGTTGGGAGAAATCTGTCGTATAAAAAAAGTTTGTTTTTGAAAAACAAAGGATTTTCTTCCATCAATCATATTCCCAGTGGCGATGATGATCTTTTCATCAATAAAGTGGCGACAAAAAAAAATACAGAAGTCGTCATTGATCCGGATGCCATAACCCGTTCTATTCCTAAAAAAACATGGAGGAGATGGTTGAAGCAAAAAGCAAGACATTATACTACTGCCAAATATTATAAACCCAAACATAAATTTTTACTGGGCCTGTATTTTATTATCACAATTTGTTTTTTATCCCCTGTTTGCTGCAGTCTATATCTTTTATGATTGGGAATTAACTACTGTATGTTATTTGGCCTTCGTTTTTTATTGCAAGGCAGTTATTTTTTATAAAGTCAATGAAAAAAATGGATGAAAAAGATCTATGGCCGTGGTTTCTCTTTCTCGATATCTGGATGTTCTTTTATTACATCATCTTTGCACCGGCGTTGTGGAAAAACCCGCAGATGGACTCATTCGAAACGAACTGAAGAATCATATGGAATCATCCTAAATATTTTTCTGATTTTACCGACCTGCAGTTGATCAATTGGATGCGTTGGACCAGTTATATAAAGAATGGAATGAAAAGATCAACGTCATTTCACGGAAAGATATAGACAGTCTGTATGAAAAACATATTCTTCATTCACTGAGTATCGCTGCCGTGTTTGAATTTGAAAAAAACACAGAGATAATTGATATTGGTACGGGAGGAGGTTTTCCGGGAATTCCACTGGCCATTTTTTTCCCGGAAGTAAAATTTCATCTGGTTGACAGTATTGCTAAAAAATTAAAAGTGGTGAAGCCATTGTCTGAAAGTCTTGGTTTAAAAAATGTAACCACGCAACATATACGAGCTGAAGAAATCAAAGACAAGAAATTTGATTTTGTAGTTTCAAGAGCCGTAGCGCCGCTAAAAGAGTTATGGAAATGGAGCAAACCTTTATTAAAGAAAATCCAAGCAGGTATTTGAAGTATCAACCGGGACTTGATCTGTCTGAAAGGTGGTGATCTTGCAAAAGAAATCCAGGAAAGTGGCTACCAACCCCGGATCATGGAAATCGCTGAGATATTTTCCGGAGACTTTTTTCCATGAAAAATTCATTCTCTATATTTCCGGCTGAAACCAAAAACTACCGGAAAGTGGTATTGCTGGATTCTTTTTGAAAACAGACCTTTGCAGTATGAAAGAAATCTCGGTTTGTATAGTAGATGATAATAAAGAACTACGTAGTGCTTTGGAAGAAATCATCGGCATGTCGCAGGGATTTAATTGTCTTGGTTCCGCAGGCAGTGCGGAAGAAGCAATGCAAAAACTTCCCAGGCTCAAACCTGATGTAGTATTGATGGACATTGATCTTGGAGGAAAAGAAACAGGTATTGATTGTGTAAGAGAATTAAAGGATCGGATGACTTCCACCAATTTCATGATGTGCACTGTGTACGAAGAAAATGAAAAAATATTCGAAGCATTACGTGCAGGAGCCAGCGGATATATATTGAAAAAAACAGCTCCGGCTAAAATGCTGGAATCAATCCGTGAACTTTACGAAGGTGGTTCCCCAATGAGCAGCCAGATTGCACGAAAAGTGGTAGCTGCGTTTCAAAATAAGTACCCGGTGCGATACCAAACAACAACTTGGACATTAGCACACTCTCTGCACGGGAAAAAGAAATACTGGAGTTGCTTTCAAAAGGCATGATGTATAAAGAAATTGCTCTTCAGATAAATATTAGCCAGGAAACCATCCGCAAACATGCCTACCACATCTACGAAAAACTTCACGTTGGAAACAGGGTGGAAGCGGTCAATAAATTTTTGGGAAGATAAACCTCTGCAGGTTTTTGCGGTTTTAGTTTAAAAATTAAAAAAACATACCACTAAAGTGGTATTGAACAGATTCCTAAACATAGTTAATTTGCCTGAAGAATAATTGAAACAGGGTGCCCTGCCATTGACCATTAACCTTGCGCAACTATCATAACTTTTTGCGCCATCAAAAGCCACCGCCGATCAGCAGTGGTTTTTTTGTTGATGACCCTACCACTTTAATTCCAGCTTATTATTTTTCCGATCCACATCAGCCAATTTTTGGCTGGGATCAATTTCTGCGGAAATAATATCTGTAAGCCTGCGAGTAGTTTCTACAACGTAAGTAGCACTGGTCCATTTCCAGGCCTGGTAAACGATCCTGTTTTCGGTCGAATCTTCGTTTGGTTTTTCTCCATACATCAGATCCAAGAGGAACATAATGAAGTTCTTTAGTGCTGTCTTTAAAAGTAAGTTGAAAATCTATCGGCATCGGCATTAATCCGATACGTCTCAAACGGATCTTTGTTTTGCCACCTTCCTCCCACAAACTGTCAATCCCATAATCAATAGTTTTGGTAGAATTGATCCAATATTCCTGATACCAATCCAATTGCAAACCACTTACTCTTTCAGCGATACGTATAAAATCTGATCCATTGGGATGTTTAAATCTCCATTTCCAATAATAATTCAATAATATTTTATCACGAACAGAATCCCCGGTGATATAACCTAATTGTTCTAAAAAAACTTCTCCTTTATTATACACAGCCCGTTCATAAGCAAAATTGGTATTGTAATGATCGGCATGTGTGCTTAATGGTTCTTCCTTTCCACTCTTTACCAGGTTAAAATATCCTGCATAAGCATTTGCATAAGGAAACCCGTTCCTATTACCCAGAAATGCAGATACCCTATCATCGGCATAAGAAGCAAAGCCTTCATCCATCCATGGATAAAGAGATTCATTATTACCCAACATACCATAATACCAGTTATGCATCCATTCATGAATAGCTGCACCTGGCCGGAAAAGCAGAGTTGCCATCGGGTACTCCATTCCTCCGTCTCCCCCATGAATAAACGAATATTGTTTGTATGGATATGGACCAAAAGTCTTTTCTACATAAGGCAAAGTTTTTTGAAACATATCTAATAAAGCTTCCCATTGTTGAGCTGTTGCATTAGTTGGTTTATACAAAACATGAACAGTAAGGCTATCATTTATTTTTCTTGATACATGAACATAATCAGGATCTGCAGCCCACATAAAATCATGAACATTAGGAGCAATGAAATGCCAGGTAAGTTTATCTCCGGGAGGGCGAACGACCTTTGTGCCCGGAGTTTCATAACCATAACCGATCTGGTTGGCATTTTGTAAATACCCTGTTCCTCCCAAAATATAATTCTTATCAATCGAAATGCTGACATCAAAATCACCCCACACACCATAAAATTCCCTGGCCACATACGGATCAGGATGCCAGCCGTCATAATCATATTCACACATTTTAGGATACCATTGGCTCATGGAATAACGAACTTTTGTTGCAGGATTATCTCTTCCGCTGCGACGAATCTGGATCGGCACCTGTGCTTCAAATTCCATTTCAAAAGTGGCTTTTGATTTAGGCAGAATCGGTTTATCCAGTTTTACTTCGAGAATCGTTTCCAATACTTCAAAATGCTGTGGACGGCCATTCATCTTTAAAGAAATGATTTTCTGATAACCGATCTCATCAGGTTTCAAATTCTGAATACGATCTTTCACACGGCTATCCCAATCAGAAACCGGATCTCCATTCCTGTCAATTCCCAATATAATCGTCCCTTGTCTTCGGCTCCTGGTATCCATCATACTGTTAGGCTGAAAAGCATTCCAGTATAAATGATAAAACACTTTATCCAATGTATCCGGTGAATTATTCCAATAATCAAGGTCCTGTTTTCCTGTAAAGCGGTTTGTCTGCACATTCATATCAATAGTCATCACATATTTTACTCTTTGCTGCCAGCGATCAGGTTGAGAGAATACTACTACAACGAACAAATAACTTAAAACAGTCAAATAAAATTTTTTCATCATTCTTTTATATTTCAATTTTCAAATTTCGGGAATGCGGTGTTACAAGAAAAGTAAAATTGATCAAAGGCAGACGCCTAACATCTTATCAGATAGTGATCGATTCTCTCAATAAACGTCCTTTGGTATTAAAGAAAAGATATTTTTTCTGCAGATCATTTTTCTTTACGAGGATCCGGTATTGTTCAGTACCTCCGGGTATGTATAGCATTGCTACTTCCACAGTATCCCAATCTGCATATTTACTCTTGGAAAAACCATCTTTCACCATATCAGAAAGTTTTTCAAAAGTCCATTCCTTTTCGCTGCCTTTCCAGGCTCCTTTGTTATTATAAGTGGCAATATAATTATCTTCATTCAACTTGAAATGGACATTCACCTTTACCAATTGATCTTTATAGTCGATATCGGTTGCTTCCGGATATTGATGCGTAAATGCATCTTTCACCGCCTGGGGTATCTCACGAACCTGTGCTTTGATAAATAAAGAAATCAAAAGTGTTACAGAAAGAATCATTATTTTTTTCATGGTCAATTATTTCTCTTATAAGAATAAAAAATATGCCGGATATTCATGATTTCCCACTCACCACAATAACAATTTCACCTTTCACAGGTTTTTCTTTAAAATAATCACAAACTTCCTGCAAAGCCTCTCTTTTATTTTCTTCAAACAATTTAGTTAGTTCACGGCTTACCGAACAGAGACGATCGCTGCCAAAATATTGAATAAACTCTTCCAAAGTTTTTACCAATCGCATGGGTGATTCATAAAAAATCATTGTTCGCTCTTCTTCCGCTAATTGTTTCAGCAAAGTTTGTCTTCCTTTTTTTAGAGGTAAAAATCCTTCAAAAATGAAACGATTAGTAGGAATTCCGCTATTGATCAACGCCGGAACAAAAGCTGTTGCCCCAGGCAAACATTCCACCTTTACATCTGCTTTAATACATTCCCGAACAATCAAAAATGCCGGATCAGAAATACCCGGAGTTCCGGCATCAGTAACCAATGCCATTTTTTTTCCATCAAGCAACTGGTCAACCAAATGCTGAAGAACTTTATGTTCATTGTGCTGGTGATAAGGAGAAAGAGGCTTGTTGATCTGGTAATGATTCAATAAATGAGAAGTGGTCCGTGTATCTTCTGCAAGGATTAGATCAACATCTTTCAAAACTTCTATTGCCCGAAGTGTGATATCTTTTAAATTACCAATGGGAGAAGGAACAATGTAAAGCATAGTCTGATAAGTTGATGCGTTTGTGAGTTGATAAGTAGCTTCCCGTGTCAACTTATCAACCTGTCAACTAATTAACGCTAATCTCAAAATATTCCATCACGGGATTTGCCAACAATTTTTTACTTGCTTCTTCTGCTAATTGTTTTGCCTGGTCAGCAGATTCTGCATTTACCTGCAGTGTAATATTCTTCCCGATCCGGACATCTTCAACGCCATTTAATCCAAGATTTTCAAGGCCGCTCATTACGGCTTTTCCCTGCGGATCCAATAAGTTCTTTCAGTGGCATTACTTTGATCTGAACTGTGTAGGTCATGCAATTTTATTTTTGAAGAGCAAAGATACAAGAACGTAAGCGATGAAAATTACCGGAGCTGCCAGCCATTTTGCTAAGATAACAGCGATGATGCCAACAAAGATTAAAAAATATTTTGGCCAATTATTTTTAAAACTAAAATCTTTAAACTTTAAACTCATCATCGGCATGTTTGACACCATCAGGTAACTTAGTAAAAGAATAGTCGCATACAAAAACCATTTATTCAGAAGTAATTGTATTACCCATGCATGGTTTACATTCCAGTAGATAAGAGGTAAAGATGCAATAAACAATCCTACCGCTGGTGTAGGTACTCCTTTGAATGAAAATTGCTGACTGCTGTCCAAGATTAAATTTTGCCAACCGGTATGCCGCAGCAGCAGGAATTATAAAGGCCGGCATATAACCAAATATTCGAACTGTCCAGCCCATCCTTCTTGTTGAGCATAGCTCAAGCGAAGAAATTGATAAATGATCATGCCGGGAGCTACTCCAAAACTCACCACATCTGCCAATGAATCCAGTTGTTTTCCCATTTCAGATGTGGCTTTGAAAAGCCGTGCAACAAATCCATCAAAAAAATCAACCAGCGCTGCCAGGCCAATGAAGAGCGATGCCATCCATATCTTTTCCGGAATATCCAGCAATTGAGATCCTTCGTCATTTGTAAAAGTTATGATCCCATTTTGCAAAGTGAAAACAATAGCAATGCATCCAAAAATAAGATTCAATAATGTAAATAGGTTTGGAATTTGCTTCATGAAGAAATTGATGAAATTGGGTTTATCAGGATGTGGCAAATTAGCACATTATTTCTTCATCAACGCTTCAATCTCTTCCACGGTAATCGGGATTTTTGTCATCAGGTCTTTATTGCCATTTCTGGTGATCCAAACATTATTTTCTATTCGAACTCCCATTTTTTCTTCTTCAATATAAATACCCGGTTCTACTGTAAATACCATTCCCTGCTTTGATCGGTTCTGTTCTTGTACCAAGATCATGTACATCAATACCAAGATGATGTGAAATGCCATGATACAAATATTTTCTGTAAGCACGGTTTTCCGGGTCTTCATTTTTCACATCACTTTTTCTCAACAAACCGATTTTTAAAAATTGTTGTGTGGCTTCTTCTCCTACTTTATCTGTATAATCAACAATAGTAATTCCCGGTTTCAACAAACTCTTTGCATAATCATGCAAATGCAGACAAGCATTATAAACTGTTTTTTGTCTTCTGGTAAATTTTCCATTTACAGGAACAGTTCGGGTAAGGTCAGCACAATAACCGCCATATTCAGCACCAAAATCCATCAATACCAATTCTCCATCCTTGCATTCTTCGTTATTGGAAACATAATGCAATGTTCTTGCCCTGTCGCCACTCGCAATAATACTTCCATAAGCTGGGCCGGTTGCTCGCTGACTAAGAAATGAATGATAGATCTCTGCTTCTATTTCATATTCCATCACTCCGGGTTTTATAAATTTCAACAAGCGCTATGAAATGTATTGTTCGTAATATCAATAGCTTTTTGCATCACTTCTATTTCCAGTGCAGTTTTAATTCCTCTTAATTCCTTCATGATCTTAGCGGTTCGCTCATAATTATGCAGCGGATAGCGGGATTTCATTTCTTCTACAAAACGATAATCTCTTGTTCTGTACCAGACTTGCTTTACGGTCATTTTCATTCGTATCCAGATAAATAGTATCTGCCAGGTGGATCCAGGGTTGTAATAATCCATCAAGGCTATCCAGCCATACGATGGTTTTAATGCCGCTTATTTCCTTGCGCTTCATTGCTGCGAAGTCTTTTTCCATCCCATTTTTCTTTCAATTCGTTGGGGCGAACCAATACCAATACTTCCCGGTATTTCGGATCAGGATTATCAGGAAACAAGATCACCATGCTATCTTCCTGCGTGATGCCGCTCAGCCAAAACAGATCGCTGTTTTGTTTGAAAGGATACAATAGCATCTCCATTCACAGGCATTTCATCATTACTTACAAAAATGGCAATAGAATTTTTTTGCATGTTTCTTACAAATCGTTCCCGGTTTTTAGTAAAAAGGTCCGGGAATAAGTGGTAGGTATTTCATCTATTTTATTTTTTGACTAAAGATAATAAGCAACGCCGGTAACCGGCTTTCATCCATTACAAAGTTCGGGATGGGGTTAAAATTAATTTTTTTAAAATATTTAAGCCCCATTTTCGACTTCTTTCAAAATCAACGCCCAATAATCGATATCTATCAACGAACTGTCGATTTATTTTACATCCAAAACTAACACTTGTTTGTATAAAACAAGCTTTCTGTTTATTTTTGCCCCAATCAAATGCTTGCTATTTTATGTCTGAATCAGCTATCGCTGTTCCAAGGGAAAGTCTTTTAAATCTTGGGCTTAAAAATGTTGAAACGATTCATTATCAGTTATCACCGGAAGAATTAGTACAGGATACATTTCGTATCGGTGAAGGGGTGTTGAATGATACCGGCGCATTAGTGATTCATACCGGAGAATTCACCGGACGTTCACCTAAGGATAAATTTACCGTAAAAGATGAGATTACTGAAAATACCGTTCACTGGAATGATTTTAACATTCCCATTGACCCTAAATATTTTGATATTATTTATCAAAAAAATAATTGAGTTATCTGGATCAACGACCGGAAATTTGGGTTCGTGATTGCTATGCCTGTGCTGATCCGCGGTACCGTTTGAATATTCGTGTGATCAATGAAAAACCCTGGAACAATCTTTTTGCATACAATATGTTTTTGCGTCCTAAAGAAGATGAATTGGAAAATTTCAAACCAGAATGGCATGTGATCGCTGCTCCGGGATTAAAACTGAATCCGAAAGAATGCGGCACCCGTCAGCATAATGCTGCTGTAGTTTCTTTTAAACATAAAATGATTTTGATTGCCGGTAGTGGTTATACCGGTGAAACAAAGAAAGGAATCTTCACTATTCTCAATTATATTTTACCACATGAGAAAAATGTATTGAGCATGCATTGCAGCGCCAATATGGGTAAGAATGGTGATACTGCTATTTTTTTTGGATTAAGCGGAACCGGTAAAACAACATTAAGCGCTGATCCTAACAGAAAACTAATTGGTGATGATGAACATGGATGGACAGAAGATAACATTTTCAATTTTGAAGGCGGCTGTTATGCAAAAACAATTAACCTGACAGAAGAAAAAGAACCTGAAATTTATCATGCTATCCGCCCCGGAGCTTTGGTTGAAAATATAGCTTTTTTCCCGGGAACCAATAAGATCAATTTTGATGATGCTTCCATCACAGAAAATACAAGGGTTTCCTATCCGTTACATTTTATCAGCAATGCGCATGGAACCATCCATCGGTGGTTTGCCAAAAAATATTTTCTTTCTTACCTGTGATGCATTTGGTGTATTACCTCCTATTTCGAAATTGACACCGGGCCAGGCCATGTATCAATTCATTTCCGGTTATACAGCAAAGGTTGCCGGAACAGAAGCCGGAGTAACAGAACCTAAGCCTACATTCAGTGCCTGCTTTGGAGCACCATTTCTTCCATTGCATCCCGGCAAATATGCGCAAATGCTGGGTGAAAAAATGCAAAGACATAAAGTGAATGTGTGGATGATCAATACAGGCTGGACAGGTGGTCCTTATGGTATTGGCAGCCGGATGAAATTGAAATATACCAGGGCAATGATCACTGCTGCGTTAGAAGGAAAACTGAATAATGTTGAATTTGAAAAACATCCGGTATTTGGTATTGCTATTTCCAAAGAATGTCCGGGTGTTCCTACAGAAATATTAAATCCCCGCAATACCTGGACTGATAAAAATGCTTATGATGAAAAAGCAAAATATCCTTGCCGGTCTATTTATAAAGAATTTTGAAAAATATGCTAGTTGGTGCCGGCTATGAAGTCCTTGCCGCTGCGGGCCAACAATCTGTAATTATATTGTAGCCTAAAACTTGATAACGAAACTGCTCCTTTCGATAATTCGAAGGGAGTTTTTATTTCGGGTAGGATCTTTTAAACTTTCTTTTGAACTTTTTGTTCCAACTTTCCGTTGAAATGCAATCATGCAAGGTTTAAAAAAATATTCAGGGTTGTTTAGTCTTAGTTTTCCCATTGTTTTGTTTATGCACAGGATCCAGGGGAACAACTTATAAAATGGGACGCAGCGAGAAAACTTATCCTGGAATGATTATAAAGGCAAACCAGATCCAGCATCCGATGCAGCCGCTTCTACTTCCACGTACCTGGGAATTGAGTATAATATCGTTGGCAGATCATTTCACTTATAAAATCAGTTGTAGTTTTTCCAAAAACAAATCATGGGTACGTTTTAAAAATCAGATTATATCCTATCCCATGAACAAGGACATTTTGATATTACAGAGATCTTTGCCCGCAAGCTGAATAAAGAGATGAGTGAATACAAATTTGATCGAAGACACTTATCGAAACGATCTTGAAAAGATCTACCGGGATATAACTGATGAAAAAGACGCAATTGCAAAGATCAGTATGACAGGGAAACAGATTTCAGCCGCAATAAAGAAAAACAAGCAGAGTGGTTAAAAAAAATTGATAAAATGCTGGAAGAGTTGAAAGAATTCTCAAATTATAATCAAACAAATTAAATACTCGTTTCAGGAAATTTCTTTCGACTGATTAATCCTTATCCTTAACAAAAGTCAGCACTTGCTTTTTCAATGTTTTGCGGGGTTTGCCATTGCTCATTAATACCGGAGTTAAGCTGAGGTGCATTTGCCATCATCCGTGATTTTTATTTGTTCAACAAAGTAAGAGTTGTCAGGAACTGCAGATAATATTAACGGTACTTACTTGATCCATCTGTTTCGATGGCATAATCGATCATACAAAGAATAAGTGCCTTTTTTTATTTTTTTCGAAGGAAGCACTTCTGATTTGATGATAGCCTGTATATTCATCAATAAATTGTTTCCAAATTTTATTATTATCCAGAGCTGATACATTGACAGGAGCATTGAAGTGGCAGTGAGTCATCGAAGTATTCGTTTATTATCTGTAGTTTGTCTGTATTTGTCATTTTTTTAAGCGAATCAATTCTTTTCTTTACAAGCGAATCTGTTGACGTAGTTTCAAACTGTCACCTTTTTTTACTACCATTCCGGTGATCTGTTTTTAATTTTCCGCCAAAAAGAGCATCTTTTAATGTTTGTGCCATTCGACCGAGCAGGCCAATCATCAATGCAAAAAATAATACTAAAGTTTTCATATTCACTTAAAACAAACCGTACAACTGTGCATCTACTTTACTGAATAATCTCGCCAAAATGTTCATCATTTTCTGCAAATTTATTCTTATCTACATCAATCACCAGCAACGGTCCTTCCTTATAACTATCAATCCATTTATTATAATATTCATTAAGCTTTTTCAGATAATCCAACCGGATATTTTCTTCATATTCCCTGCCCTCTTTTCTGAATATTGCCTACCAGATGTTGGCACAGATGCATTCAGGTAGATAAGCAGATCGGGTGGCTGCACCATTGTTTTCAACGTCTGGAAGAAATGATAATAATTATCAAAATCTCTTTTGCTCATTAATCCCATATCATGCAGGTTGGGAGCAAAAATGTTGGCATCTTCATAAATCGTTCTGTCCTGTATCACCGTTTCCGTTCCTTTTTGTATTTCTACCAACTGGCTGAAGCGGCTATTTAGAAAATATATCTGCAGGTTAAAACTCCAGCGGGGCATATCTTCATAAAAATCCATCAGGTAAGGATTATGATCCACATCTTCAAAATTGGGTATCCATTTGTAATGCTTGCTGAGCATTTCCGTCAGTGTCGTTTTGCCGGCGCCGATATTTCCCGCCACTGCAATATGCTTCGGTTTTTTTGCTTTTGCCATAATGTCAATCTCTCAAATGTGGGATTTTATAACGATTCAGTATTGAACCAAGACTAAAGTAATTAAATATCTGCCTAATGCAAAAATCTTCTGGGCAATAAATATCATAAAATAATTAACCCAATTGCTTTCCTGTACCAGTTCTATGGTTGCTTTGGCGCTTTTTCTTGCTTTCTCAGTTCCCTCTTCGACTACTGCTTTCAGGTATTTTTCATCATTATAAATACATTCTGCCTTTTCACGTATTGGTGCAATAAATTTTACCATATCTTCCGCCAATTGTTTTTTCATATCACCATAACGGATAGTGCAATTAGTATAATCTTCTTCAAATTTCTTTACAACATCATCAGCGCTTACCAGTTTCATCAGCATGAAAATATTTTCAATTTAATCCGGTTTCGTAGAATTCTTTTCTGTAGGCCCGGTATCTGTTTTTGCTTTCATCACTTTTTTCCGGATCAGTTCATCATCATCAGCAAGATATAAAGTGGCAAATTGGTTTTCACTCTTACTCATTTTACCTGCTCCATCAAGACTGGGAACTTTTACCAGTTCTTCTCCAAAATTGAATGCCTGCTGGTTCGGGAAATAATTCTCCATAACGATGATTAAACCGCTGTGCAAAATTTCGGGCCATTTCCAGATGTTGTTCCTGATCTTTTCCAACCGGCACATATGTAGCCCGGTGAATAAAAATATCTGCAGCTTGCAAAACAGGATAAGTCAATAATCCTGCATTTACATTTTCCGGTTGCAGTCGCACTTTTTCTTTAAATGTGCTGGTTTTTTCCAATTCACCTTTATAAGCCAGCATGTTCAGCAATAAATACAATTCCGCTATTTCAGGAATACGGCTTTGCAAATACAGACATGCTTTTTCAGGATCAATACCAGCAGCAATATTTTCTGCCAGCACTCTGTGAACATTGCTGCTTTAATTCTTTTGTATCAGGATGAGTGGTCAGTGAATGCCAATCGGCCACCATAAAATAACAATCATATTCCTCCTGCATTCGCACATAATTTCTTAAGGGCACCAAAATAATTTCCCAGGTGCAAAAAACCTGTCGGCCGAATGCCACTCATTACTATTGTCTTTCTGTCTGCCATTCTCCATACCGGCGAAGATAAGAAAATGAGGTCTGAAGTCGAGGTCATGAAGTCAAATAGCTGCCTGGTCAGTCTAACATCGACTTCCGACATCCAACTTCTGACTATATTTGTCCGATGGAAGTAAATGATGCATTGGTAGATAAACTGGCTCATCTGGCAAGATTAAAGTTTGAAGATGCAGAAAAAGCAGAGATCAAAAACGATTTGCAGAGAATGATCGCTTTTGTAGAAAAACTAAATGAACTGGATCTGGATGGTGTTGAACCTTTATTGCACATGAGTGATGAAGTAAATGTGTTGCGTGAAGATGAAGTAAAAGGATCTATCAGCCGGGAAGAAGCATTGAAAAATGCACCGCTGCATGATGAACAATTTTTTAAAGTACCAAAAGTGATAAAGAAATCGTTCCCCTGAAGGGATTAAGAACATTCTATTTATTCATGAATAAAGATTTTCTAAATAACTGAATTTAGCGTTAATGAAAATTTCCAAACTCCCCTTTATGAGTTCGAGCATCATACATCTCGAAAATATTCGGAAGAGCTATTTCATGGGGAAGCATGAATTGAAAGTGCTGAAAGGAATTTCACTGGATATCTATAAAAATGAATACGTAGCATTGATGGGCCCTTCTGGTTCAGGCAAAAGCACTCTAATGAATATTGTCGGATGTCTGGATTCTCCCACTTCAGGAAATTATATACTGAATGGACATGATGTGAGTAAAATGGAAGGACAATGATCTTGCTGAAATTCGCAATAAAGAAATCGGTTTTGTATTTCAGCAATTCAATCTATTGCCCCGGCTAACTGCTTTGGAAAATGTAGCGCTGCCTTTGGTTTATGGCGGCATGAACAAAAAAGCAACGAACATGAAAAAGCAAAGCATGTATTGGAATTGGTTAACCTTACTGATCGCAGCCATCACAAACCCAATGAACTTTCCGGCGGACAATGCCAGCGGGTAGCCATTGCAAGAGCATTGTAAATGATCCTGCCATTATCCTGGCTGATGAACCAACAGGTAATCTTGATACCAGCACATCGTATGAGATCATGGAGATTTTCGGAACAATTCATGAAAGAGGAAATACAGTAGTACTGGTAACTCATGAAACAGATATTGCTAATCATGCCAAAAGAATTGTACGCCTGAGAGATGGATTAATTGAAAGCGATCAAAAGAATATGGCAACCGTTACTGTTCATTAATCCCGATAATTTTTGTTTCTATAATGTTCTACTTAAATGGCTATTAAAATTTATACAAAAACAGGTGATAAAGGAACGACTTCGCTTGATCGGGGGGACAAAAGTTCCCAAAGTCACATTTACGCATTGAAGCTTATGGAACAGTTGATGAATTGAATTCATGGATCGGTTTTGTAAATGACCAGGTTAAAATAAAAAAGACTAAAAAAATTCTTAAAAGAAATACAGGATCGTTTATTTACTATCGGTTCTTCACTTGCCTGCGATCCGGAAAAAGAAACCAAACTAAAAATTCCCGATCTGAAAGAATCAGACATCATTTTTCTGGAAAAAGAAATAGATAAAATGAATGAAAACTTGCCAGAAATGAAATCATTCATTTTGCCCGGCGGGCATCTAGCTGTATCTTCTACTCATGTTGCCCGCTGCGTTTGCCGCCGCTGCGAACGTCTTGTGTGTTGCGATCCAGGAAAATAAAATGTTCATTGATCCTCTTGTTATTAAATACCTCAATCGTTTAAGTGATTATCTTTTTGTGCTTGCACGGTTTATTGGCCATCATTTAAAAGTGAAAGAAATTCCCTGGAGGCCCCGTGTATAAACAATCAGTTTTCTGTTGTAAATTCAGGTTTCAACTATACCACTTGAAAGCTGTATGGTTTATTTCAAGTTTTATTTTCCTTTTTTCAGGATAAGCTCATTGGCACAAACCTCCGGTCATAATATTGTTCTTTATTCTGTCACTGAAGCCAATGGTCTTAAGTGATAACCATGTTCAATGTGTTCTTAAGGATAAAAACGATTTTGTGTGGATCGGTACTGCCGATGGGTTGAATGTGATTGATGGATCTTCTATAACAATTTTCCGACATACGTAATAATGATAGCTCATCACTTATTAATAATGATATACTCGCCTTACAGAAGATAGTCTGGAAATATTTGGGTAGGAACCCCTACAGGTTTATCCTGTTATTGTAAAACAAAAAAAAACATTCAGCTCAGCATCGCCACCTCCAAGTCCTTATGGCAATTCAGCTTTTATTAATTGCTATCCTTGTTGATCATAAACAACGCATCTGGTGCAGTACCGACGGAGGACTATTGCTTTTTAATCCTGTGAGAAAATACGTTCCTCCCTTTTTATAATAATACTGATAAAAAGAATCAAGCATTCCTTTTGCAACAAGTTGACTCATCTGATATACGATAATGACGAAAATAAATTATGGCTTTCTTCAGCCGATGGAGTATGGTCATTTGATCTGGATACATTTTTGTTTAAAAAAGAGATAAGTGCAGAGAATGATTCACCTTATCATGAATTGTTCGCCTATGTTTATGAAAGTCTACTGATAAAAAAATCTGGGCTGGCAACTGGGGAAATGGACTTGAAAAATTGGACAGAACAACAGGAAAAGTGAGTCATTACTTTTCATCGCCTCAGCAAACATCTGTTGTAAAACATATTACCGAGGTAAAAGAACCAAATGGCAAATATGTTTTATGGCTTGATGGCAACCTCCTTGCTTTTGATCCATTCGCCGGAATTTTTTTCCATTTATTTACATCATCGCAACTCGCAGAGATTCCTCCGGTTTTTCCCTGTTATCAGTCAACCGATGGTTGGATCTGGCTCGCTTCTTCTTCCGGGCTTTACATCTATAACCCACAAAGACAATTTTTTCAGCATCATCTTTTCCCCACTACTATTACTTCACAGGAAGATTTACTTGCAGAGTGGAACAACTTGCTTATTGTTGGCGGCCAAGGTAAAAATTTTTTAAAACTGTATGACAAGAACTGGAACTTAAAGAAAGATCTTAGTTATGTACTGGAACATTCATCAGGTGGAAATATAAACTCAACCTTTTGCAAGTGCACTCATCATGTCCATTCGAAATAACAATACTTTATGGATAGGCAATTCTGAAGGCATTGTAAAAATAAATATTGCAAAGGGAAACTTTGTTGTGGTTTCGCCACAAAATTGAGGGATAGCACCACACTTCCAAGAAATTTTATTACTCATCTTTTTTTTGATTCAGAAAAAAAACTTATGGGTCTTTCCCTGGCGGGAAGGAATCTGGACAATGGATACACTTACAGGAAAATGCAAAAAATTATGGGATGGCTTTATCAAAGAGAATGGTAAAACAAAAAATCTACTGATCGCTTCGGCAGCAGAAGATAACAATGGTAATATATGGATGGCTGACCTTGATGAAGGTATTATCCTGTATGAAAGAAAAGACGGAAAATTTTTCAAAACCTTTTGCAAAAGAAATTGGAGAAAAAACACATACGGCCTCTGTTTTTTTCAGAAATGGCTTTCTATACTCTGCTACTTCTTATTCATTGCTAAAATGGAATGAACACAACAGGAAGATTCAATTTTTTGATCTGCCTGCTGAAATGAACAAAGAGATATATGATATTTGCCCGGATAAAATCGGCAACTGGTGGATAGCTACAAAAAATGGGCTTGTTGTTTTTAATGAAACCAACTAACATTCAAACGATTTACTACCGCGGACGGGCTGGTAAATAATGATATGGATGGCACTTTATTCTGTCGTAGTGATGGCACTATGGTATTTGGAAATGCAGATTATATTACTCCATTAGATCCGCAAAAATTTTTAGTCTGCTGTTTCCACTTCCACAATCGTACAGGTAACAGAAATCCTTGCAAATGAAAAACCTGTCGAATGGAATGGCTATTCTACACTTCATTTTAATTATCGTTCAAATAATATTTTATTTAAATGGGCATTACCCGATCTTTCCAATCCGTTCCGCAACCAGTATTATTGCAAGCTTCAGGGTATTGATGCCGGCTGGCGATTATGTTGGAAATAAAGGCGAGATTCAATATGCGAATCTTTCTCCCGGAAAATATACTATTCAATTAAAAGCTCCAGTGCAAATGGAGTTTCTTCTTCGAATATCATCACTATTCCATTTGAAATATAAGTCTCCTTTCTGGAAAACAGCTGGTTCATTGTTCTAATGAGTATCGTTAGCGATCGGTCATATTTTTTGCAATAGTCCGTTATATTTCCCAACGAAACCTTAAAGAAAAATTATTGCGGCTCGAAAAAGAACAGGCAATAGAAAAAGAACGCAATCGCATCAGTCAGTGATATGCATGATGATCTTGGAAGTGGTTTAACCAAGATTGCGATCATGAGTGAAGTAGTAAAAAAGCAAATTCAATGAACCTGAAAAAGCAAAACAACAACTGGAAAATATTTCTGAATCATCAAGAGAATTGGTGGATAATCTCCAGGATATAATCTGGGTATTGAATCCGAAAAATGATACGCTGGAAAGTCTCGCTGCTTATATCCGTGAATATGCATTGAAATTTTTTGAGCCATTTAGAATAGAAATCGATTTCAATTATCCCGAAAAATTTCCGGAAATAAAATTATCCGAAGAAACAAGAAGAAATATTTTTCTTACAATAAAAGAATCATTTAATAATATCAGTAAACATGCCTGGTGCAACAAAGTATAATTAATCATTGATAACTACTTCCAATGATCTATTTTAAAATATAAAAGACGATGGTAAGGGTTTTGACATAACAATACGGTACGGCAATTTGGCAATGGGTTGATCAATATGAAAAACCGGATTGAACAAATTGGCGGCAAATATGAGATTCATATCCGATCGGGGAAAAGGAACAGAAACAATCATAACCATTCCGGTCTAACACTTTTTTGTGATGTAGCTTTTGTTTCATGATTATTATTTTTGAAAAGCTAATGATACAGTACGTAATCATAGAAGACATTAAAGAAATAAGAGAAGGCCTCCAAATACTGATTGATGGCAGTGATGGATTCACTTGCCTGAAAACATTTTCTACAGCGGAGCAGGCGATCGCCGAATTACCCGGCTTTTGTCCCGATGTAGCGTTGATGGATATTAATCTGCCCGGCATCAGCGGCATTGAGGCAGTAAAGAAATTAAAATTACAATGTCCCCAAACACAATTTATCATGAGTACGGTGTATGAAGATGATGAAAATATTTTTGAATCTCTGAAAGCCGGAGCCAGTGGTTACCTGCTGAAAAAAACGGCCCCATCAAAAATCCTGGATGCTATTACGGAAGTGTATAATGGCGGCTCTCCGATGAGCAGCCAGATTGCCAGAAAAGTGATTGCCTCATTTCAACATAAAGATTCCATTGATGAAACCAGACATTCTTACCCCAAAAGAAAAAGAAATTTTAAAAGCTCTCTGCTAAAGGGCTTCGATATAAAGAAATCGCAGATGAAATGAAAATCAGCATTGAAACCGTTCGCAGCCATTCACGAAAAATTTACGAAAAGCTACAGGTACAAAGCCGAACAGAAGCCCTGAATAAAGTTTATGGAAGACCATCCTGAATCCTCCCTAAAGGGAGGACTTCGAAAACTCACTTCTTAAAATTTTTTCTCTTATAAGACTTTAAGTCTCTCCTTTAGAGGAGGTTTGGTGGGGCTTCTAACACTTTTTTGTGATTGACTTGTATCAATTGAAAGAGCAACTTTATACAAAACTATTTTATATGAAAAAGTTGTTCACCCTTCTGCTTGCTCTTTATCTGTGTTTTGCCATTGCTGGCAATGGTCAGATATTAAAGAAACTGGGACAAAAATAAAAGACAAAACCAACCAGCGTGTTGACCAAAAGACCGATCAGGCGATTGATAAGGAGTCTGGATAAAACTGAGGATGTCACTAAGAAAAAAGATACACAGTTCAAAAAGCGCTGACAATACAGATAAAACCGTAACATCCAATGCTGATGCATCTTCTTCCACTGCTATTAAATCATATGCTAATTATGATTTTGTACCGGGAGATAAAATTATTTTTCAATCTCAACTTGCAGATGAACAAACGGGTGAAATACCATCTCAGTTTGATCTTTCCCACGGTCAAATGGATATCCAGGTGGAAGATGGAGAAAATGTAATTCATGTACCCAAAGGAGAAGGCGCAACATTTACACCACGAATGAAAAATCAAACCTATATGCCCGACCAGTTTACTGTAGAATTTGATTTTAAAAATGAATCATTTGGTGTAGGACATGTAATGGTTGATTTTGGACAAAGGGTTTATTATTCAGGCGGCGAAGGCATAATGCCTGGAATGACATTTGGCACTGATAACTCAATGAATTGGACGCTTGGAGATGTTACTTATCCCGAGAGGATTAGATGTGAACTATAATCATCCGATGCAATGGCACCATATAGCCATAGCTGTCAATAAAACAGTTGGCAAAGTTTATATAGATCAATACCGGGTAACCAATGTCAATAATCTTACAGGAAAGGCCAATAATGTTACAATTGATGTAAATGGCTATGAAAACTCCTATATCAAAAACGTACGAATAGCAGCCGGTGGAATTGATATATATAAAAAAGTAACTACAGATGCAAAAATTGTTACACACGGAATATTATTTGATATTGATAAAGCAACCCTGAAGGCCGCTTCTATGGGCACCATTAATCAGATATATGCTGTTCTGCAAAAAACTCCTTCATTAAAATTTGAAATTGATGGTCACACAGATAATACCGGAGACGCAGCACATAATTTAACCTTATCACAGCAACGTGCAGATGCGGTGAAAGCACAACTGGTAAGGATGGGGATTGATGATTCACGGTTAACAACAAAAGGTTTTGGCGATACCAAACCGATTGATACCAACGATACACCGGAAGGAAAAGCTAATAACAGGAGAGTGGAATTTGTAAAAATGTAATTAGTACAGTGAAGAGATCTGTGCTATCACCATGTTAATTGAAACTGTTCACTGGCACAATTTGGTTTTGCCATTCTTACAAGGCAACCTTTTTTATAGTAGCAGAAGTTTTAAAGTGTTGAATAAAAAAATCTATTTAGAAAATCAGTTTATTTCCAATTGATCATTTATGAAAAGAATATTTTTTATTATACTCGCAGTTGCTTCTTCGCAGATTGCACTTGCCCAAAAATGTTTTAACGTAAGCCTGGTTGCATTAATGAACCAGGTGCCGAAACCAGATGGATCGGCGGCGGGAAATTTTGGAAAGTGCACCGTGGCGAAGGGTTCAGATGGGCTGCAGTTTATTAAAGATGCCGGTTCAAATGCAGTTCAACTGCAAAACCAAATTGATCAGTTTAATAAAGATGCCATTACTTCCGTGCAACAGGAAAACTCTCCCGCAAACATGGATAAAAAAATGAAAGAAGCCAAGGACCAGGCAAACAAAGGTTCCAATTCAAATGGTTCTCCTCAAAATATGTCGCAGCAACAAATGATGCAGCAACAAACCGGATATGATCCAAAAAAAATGGATAAACCAGAGAATTTAAAACTGGTGATGAAGGCACAGCAAGCGAATATGCAAATTGCCATGCTCGTGGCCCAGATGAACCAAAAATTGACGCCGCTTACTCTAAATCTTCGGCAAGATTTAGACAAGGCCATGAAAGGAAACTATGGAGATATTGGTGGTTGCCCTCATGAAGATAAATCGGCTGGACTTCCGCTTTGCGGTTGTGTAACAGGGATCTTGTTAAAAGCGCAGAATGCGCAGGTCGTCGCTTATAATACGTACTCACAACAAGCTGCAACTATAGAAAGTAATTATGCATCTATGGTGGCTGACCAGTTAGCAATCATTGACCAATGTATTTTAAAATTGCATAATGGAGATGATCTGATCTCTTCTCAGTACAAACAATTGCTTTTTTCAACACAAACCAGTGCTATGGGCACCGTTGGGGGAACGTTTCTTGGGCTTGCTTCTTCTATAATAACAGATTCCGGGAAATGTTATTGCCAATTTGTAAATATAAGTATTGATCCACCTAAACACTTAGGCTGTGCCGCCAACTAATTATGAAAAAAATACTACTTATTGAGCTTTTGTCCATACTTTTTTTATCTGTTCATTTACAGGCACAGATAATAAAGCCTTCAGACACTGCGGATCATTTGCTTTGGTATGTTGGCAAGTTAATAGCTAAGAATAAATTGAAATTACCCGGTGGGGGAACAGTTACTTATAATCCTTCTACTGGAACGGTAACGGTAGATGGCACTTCGGCTAATGATCCACTGAAGACTCTTGAAGACAAATTGAACAACGAAAAAAAAGATGAAGAGAACGATGACAAGCAAATTTTAAGTGAGCAGCCTGCGGGTGTAAATTATGGGCTGGCACAGTCTTACAACGCTGCTTTTGAAAAAGTAGATGCAGAATATAAATCTATTTTAAGCAATCAAATCACTCTTCCACAGGATAATTCACCCGATCCTCAAAAACAGGCAGAGCAGAATTTCGTACAAAGTATGTTTTCGGAGGGTTGTCCGAAAATGAAAGCAGATTTTGATGAGATAATGGCTTTTTACAATGCGCATAGACATGATGATCCTAATTCTTTTAATTTACCAGAACCGCCAAGGCAAGACTATGATAATTGCTGGCAATGTTTTCCGCATAAACAAGATGAGTATGACACTCTAGTGGCATATTATCTTAAGGAGGTCAATAAGCCTGAATCTGATTTGATTAGTAAAGGCCTTGGAATAGAAAAAACAATGGCATTGTTGGGTCTGCAAACTC
This sequence comes from uncultured Bacteroidota bacterium, assembly GCA_963745445.1. Taxonomy (GTDB): domain Bacteria; phylum Bacteroidota; class Bacteroidia; order Chitinophagales; family Chitinophagaceae; genus UTBCD1. The sequence goes on along the minus strand of CAVUXD010000003.1, from coordinate 1,528,074 downwards.
AATTTAATAATGGTGAAGGTGGCCTGGAGAATTTAAATGATCAATTATATGGCTCTAAATCTAATCCTACACCCTGTTCCTGGCTACCCGGTTGTGATTATGATTTAAAAAAAGCACTGGATTTTTTAGTGGAGAGGGAAGTTCAGAAAGGTGCCTATCTTTTTAAAAAATATAGGAAAGATTATTACCATTTATCAGCGGCCGTAAGAGTATGCTTAAGTGCCGAACGCAGCTATTGTTTATATAGTGGAAACGATAGGGAACAAGATGCAATTTTAGCCGAAATAGGAGGAGCTATGGGCTCATTTAAGAATGATTATTTTAACCGCATTTTTTCAAAACACGATTGGACGCAATTACCAAATGTTGGTTTCTTATTGGAATTGATGCGTGAATATGAGCTTTTAGGAGGGTCAGCAGGGAATGAAGTAGATGATTTTTTGAAAGCAGATCGCTTTAAATTAAGTGTTGATGTTGATTGTAAATTAGGAGGCAATGGCGAATACCAGTTGGCACACATCAGCGGCGATAATTATATCCGTTTCTCGTCCGTTGATAGTCCTCAATGTATCATTGCGCAGGTAATAACAGGAGCATCAACTGATATTAAAGGAACTAATGTCCTGCAATTAAAATTACAAACAACCGAATTTGTAGTTCCCCAAAACAAAGCGCAATTCACATACACAGGTTCAAATGACTGGTACACATTTATTCCGGATTTTCGTTTTCACGGCTGTAGCGTTAGTGGTGATGATAAAGACACTATCATCGTTCACCAGCTATCACCCAAAGGAGACCAGGAAAAATGGTTTATGAAAGCGCCGCAATACGGACAGGAAATGGATATTAACTACACGCAAAATTTATTGATGTCTTGCTTTCTCAATAAAAAAGAGACAATGAATGAAGCTGGTAAAGCAAAAGACAATAAAACACAGGAAGCCATGAAAGATTCAGCAAGAGCAATGGCTATGCGCATGTTGCAACAAAGAGGCATTGATCCCAATAGTGTGATGAAGCAGGCACAAAAACCTGCGTCCGTACAAAATACCATTTCACAAACAGAACAGGTAGTTACGCAGCAGCTTCCTTATGCACCCGGCAATTATTTATTTACAGATCCTTTGAAAAACGGTTCTCCTGAATTATTTAATCAAAAATTAGATGGCACCAAACTTTTCCCGGAAAATAAAAAAATTATTTATGCCTATTTTACATTAAAAATTACACACGAAACAGATAAAACACAAACCCAATAAATTTTCAAAATAAAAATGCTGTCCTTTCAAAATGAAGAAAATAATTTTCAAAATTGTGCTAAGTACTTTACTAATCAATACGTCTTCCGGGCAAACCTGTCCCTATTTCCCTGCTGATTGCCCCGATGAAGACGGGATTAACACTGCTCAATATTTAACAGAAGGATTACTTCCGCAAGAGATTGAAATAAAAAACCAGTTCAGGAATAAAATAACTGATATGATGCTCAAGGCGGCCAAACAACTTCATTGGCAAGGCATGGAACTGGGTGCAGTAGCCGGCTCCGGCCCACTCCAGGCGGGTGCAACTCCTTACGAATACAGGAGTCCACGAATGCTATTTAGCGAATGGCAGTTTATTGTTGATAAGGATTCTATAACGGCGTGGAAAAATTGGCTGGAAGATTTTGGCAACCGATCACTTAACAACATGAACAGTTATACTGATAACGCAACTGAAATTGCAAACTCACCTTTGTATAAGGCTTATTCAGACTCTATTGATGACTACATGAATAAGAGTACCGCATATATCCAAAATCATCAGTCAGAAGGGCTATCGGTTATGGAAAGCAAAACTTACAAGCAGCTTCAAAGTAAGATGAATGATTTTATCGACAAAAGAGCTAAACTTATGCAACCTGCGGAAAAAAGTTATATAAATCTCGACAGCGAGCGGATATTACAAACAGCACGTTTTAGAGAAGGCGCCACCGTACATATAGTGTTTTATGTAAACTATAGTGCTGCAAACATTAAGTCTGGCGATGATGATAAAGTGCATGATTATAATATACCGGGATGCTTCATCGCCAAATTTGTTACAGTTGCTTCTCCCATAATATCAAATAATCCGGATGATCCGGGCAGATATAAACATTTCCTGACCATTCTGCTGGGTAAATGGAGTAAAAAGATGAATCAATTTAATGGTTACAACTCACAGTTTGCTGATTTTCCAGGGCAAAATGATGAGCATACACTCAAAAAAATTAAAAGTGATAAAATACAGACTATTACTATTTATATAATGGGAAGTGAAAAAAACATTCAGAAAATATTGCCGTTCATAGACATTTCAGCATTGAACAGTATGACCACCGTTAATTGAACTTAGCTTGGAATGTGCTGCAAACAATTTCAATAAATCAAATGCTGCGATTACAACGGACAAATAAAACCTATTTTAAAAAATTATTTGTGAACAGATTTCAAATAACACAAACAATTTGCCGGTTGTTGTATATTTTAATCTTGGCAACAATAAAAAATCATAGCTATGGTCAAAGTGTTAACAACTATGTTTTAGTACCAGGGGCCTCATCCTTCTTACCAGTAGATGAACAAATGAAATTTGCTATCCAATGGTATAGCGATAATGGGACTCCGCATGAAGGCGTAAATGCATTTTCGAAAAATCAATTGCCTGAATGGACCATTAATGGCCAACCCTGGACCAGCCAAAATCCTGCAAATGGAAAATTGGCAGTTGATCTGACTTTTGAAAAAGCTACTTATACTGCCCCTTCAAAAATTCCGGCAATAAATCCCGTGGTCATTGCCGTAAGATTTCATGCTTCGGACAGCAGCAATGAAATGATAACGCTTATTTGCAATATAACTATCGTTGATCCGGGTAATAAATGGTATGTCTCATTTACTTATGCAGGCAACAGCTTTAGCTCTGATAAATCCGCTTCTGAAGAACGAACCTCCAGCAACCAGATTACCGGCTCAGCATCAATGTTGATCAATGGAACACCTCCCGACAAGGACGGGCAGGTTACAATTAATACATCGGAAGGTGATAGCATTGTTTCTTATTCTTCATCCGGCCAATGGACAGAAAAGATTCTTGAAATATCCAGAGATCTTACTGGTTCCATAACAGAAAAAACTATCAGGAATCATGAAGGAACGGTAACAAAAGATAAAAATGGAATTGAGTTTGAATATGACCCTTCTCCCGGAGGCATTAAAGGGCTTGCCGGTGCGGGTCTTAATTACTCTGGTGGTGGTAAAGATGAGTTCTATTCAAGAGATGATAATAACCAGCTTGTAAAAAAAGACGAAGCTGATGGCCCTTTTGGTACAAATATTCTGTTGGGCCACGATAAGGATATTCTCAAAAAAACGAGCAATGGCTTCACAATAGATTATGTTGAAAAAAAAGATACCAGTTATACTGATGTTTTAGGAACGGTGCATAAAGCTGTATCAAATATTGAATACCACGTTACCATCAGCAGGAAAGGAAATCATCGCATAGCAATGAATTATTTGAACCCGGATAAAAGCAACTACGCAATCTTGCCGTCTTTCATATGCAGTACCCGGTCGCTGAGCGTAGCCAATTCTTCGTTGTGAGTAACAATAAGAAAAGTTTGATTGAATTTTTTCCGCAGATCAAAAAATAACTGATGTAATTCTTTTGCATTAGCGGAATCAAGATTTCCTGTAGGTTCATCAGCAAAAACAATATCAGGTTTATTGATCAATGCACTTGCTACAGCCACTCGTTGTTGCTCTCCGCCGCTTAGTTGATTAGGTTTATTTTCCATGCGTTGGCTTAAGACCAAGCAAGTTCAATAACTCTTTTGCCTGTTCTTCTACTTCTTTCTTTTTTCTACCGGCCAGCCAGCCGGGAATACAAACATTTTCCGATGCACTGAACTCGGGTAGCAAATGATGAAACTGGAAAACAAATCCGATATGTTTGTTACGGAATGCTGCCAGTTTTTTTCCTTCCAGCGATATTTAGTACTGTTCCGTTCATCGAAACTAGTACCCATATCCGCTTTGTCCAGTGTGCCCAATATATGAAGTAGAGTACTTTTACCCGAACCTGAAGGACCCACAATTGAAACCACTTCTCCTTTCTTGATTTCAATATTAACTCCTTTCAATACCTCGACAGGTCCGTATCGTTTATAAATATTTTTGCCTGACAGCATCTATTTTAATTCTTATTTCGCCTCCGGCTAACAGCAATTAGTCTGAAAATACTTACAAACCTAACCCTTAATCAAAAACCATGAACGACCCATCAAAAATATTTAGGAATTTATTCATTCCAGCCGTATAACTTCCAATTTGGAAAATTCGTTAATACAGCTACATTTGCGGAAAATTTGGGGGTAGGTAATACCCAACAAAAGACCTTAATTCCTTAAATTAAAACCCTTCGAAAGATGTTTTGGACACTAGAATTAGCCTCGTACCTGGAAGACGCACCGTGGCCTGCGACGAAAGACGAGTTGATTGATTATTCCATCCGTAGCGGCGCCCCGATCGAAGTGGTGGAGAACCTGCAGGAACTCGAAGATGAAGGTGGTGATGTATATGAGACCATCGAAGACATCTGGCCCGATTATCCTACGCAGGATGATTTTCTTTTCAATGAAGACGAATATTAAACCCCCTGTCCCCCTAAAGAGGGAACTTAGATTGAATTTTATTTTCCATTTTCAAAAGAACTAATTCGGGGTTTTATTCTTTTGTAACCGGCAATAGCAATTCTGTTCAGCTTTTATTGCGTCGCACACTTCATCGTTCTGTTCACTATTCAGCAAATTTATTTTCAACTTTTACGCTTATTTCAAATACGTTGATTTTTGTGTTGGCAAGCCTCCTTTAAGGGGTTGGTGGTTTCATCTGCTCAATAACCGCTCCTGTCACTCCGGTAAATGAAAATCCGCCATCATGAAAAAGATTCTGCATGGTCACCATCCGGGTATAATCACTGAACATAATGACACAATAGTTAGCACAATCTTCGGCGCTGGCATTTCCCAACGGACTCATTTTTTCTGCATAACTAATAAATCCATCAAAGCCTTTCACACCACTTCCGGCCGTTGTTCTTGTAGGTGATTGAGAAATAGTATTTACTCTTACTTTTTTCTTTACTCCGTAATAATAACCAAACATTCTTGTCACACTTTCCAATAAAGCTTTGGCATCCGCCATTTCATTATAATCAGGAAATACCCTTTGCGCAGCGATATAGGTTAATGCCACCACACTTCCCCATTCATTCATAGCATCCATATCCCATGCTGTGCGAAGAACTTTGTGTAAGCTCATAGAAGAAATATCCAGCGTTTTCTGATTCCATTCATAATTCATTTCTGTATAATGTTTGCCTTTGCGAACATTCAGGCTCATACCAATTGAATGAAGAATAAAATCAATCCTGCCGCCAAAATGTTTCATTGATTCTTCAAAAAGATTCTTCAGATCTTCCATATTCGTTACATCAGCGCCAATAACAGGAGCATTTACAGTTTCTGCCAGTTTATTGATCTCGCCCATTCGCAAGGCAACAGGAGCATTGGTCAATACCAATTCGAGCGCCTTCGTCATGACATTTCAGTGCTGTCTTCCAGGCAATGGATTTTTCATCCAATGCACCGAAGATGATTCCTTTTTTTCCTTTCAGTAAATTATTTCCCATAAGCAGTTGATTTTATTCCGGTAAAAATAAGAAGTTATTTCTAAGCCTAAGAATGCCAGGCATGCCAAGGTTTAAAACCGTGGCATGCCTTATTACGCACCCGGAAAAATTTTTTTATAACAAACACCATAAAAATGTATAGATAAACACCAATGCGAATCCAGAAAAACAGATACAACATCAATCTTCCCAAGACTTTCTGGCTTGAATGATTTTCTGCAAATATTTATTTAAAAGATAAACCGGGAAAAGTGAAACAAGAATAATGAATAATATAATTATCGCCTTCCATTTCATTGCAAACTCTTTTTCACGTTTGCATCATTATCTCTTAGTCTAATTCCTCACCATTTCCCTTGCATTCTCCATCGCTGCAGCAGTAGGTTTTTCTCCGCTCAGCATTTTGGCGATGGCAGTAATTCTTTCTTCTGTTGTCAATAAACGGATATTTGTTTTTACTGCATTCTTCACAATTTCTTTATAAACAAAGAAATGAGCATCGGCTTTACCGGCTATCTGTGGCTGATGAGTAATGCAGATCACCTGTCTTTTTGCAGCCAGTTCTTTCATAATAATTCCTACCTGTCTTGCTGCTTCGCCGGAAATACCAGTATCAATTTCATCAAAGATCATCGTAGGCAGATCAATAGATTGCGCTACCAATGATTTTATACAAAGCATTAACCGGCTAAGTTCTCCGCCACTGGCCACTTTTCGTAACAGGTTGAAATTGTCCGCTTTTGTTGGCATCAAATAAAAATTCAATTGCATCACTGCCATACAAATTCAGGTCAACTGGTTTTATTTCTACTTTTAATTTTGCATTGGGCATACCCACCTGTGCCAATAATTTATTTACTTTATCTTCCAATGGTTTAATTTGTTTTTTTCGTCCATCAGAAATTTTCTTGGCTAGTTTATTTGCTTCATTCAATAACCGATTACTTTCTTTTTCTTTTTGCTGAATCGCTTCATCAATATTCAAAACAGCCTGCAATTTTTCTTCCAGTTGCTTTTGTATCTGCAGCAATTCATTGGTTGTTTTTACTGCCATGTTTCTTCATTAGTTTATATCCAGCGGATAAGCGTTCATTCAGTTGTTCAATTTTTTCAGGATCATAATTTACATGATCTGCTGATACGATCCACTTCATCAGCAATATCCTGCAATTCTATCTGTGCAGATTGTAAGCCGTTGAATCAATGCAGTCAGATCAGGATGATAAGATGAATACAGCCTGTCAACTGGTTACTCAAACTCTTTAATTGCTGAACCAACGGGGTTTCACTTTCCTTCAGTTCAAAATAAACTTTGGATAAGACAGTTTTAATTCCTTCTGCATTACTGAGCATTTTCAGTTTGCCATCAATTTCTTCTAATTCATTTTCTTTAAATCCCGCTTCTTCCAGTTCATTAAACTGAAACTGGTTATAATCAGCTTCTTTATCAAATTGCTGTTTTTGTTGTTTAAGTTCTTCCCATTCTTTTTTTACCTGCTGCCATTGATGAAAAATATTTTGATATTCATTCAATAACTTCTGCATGATTCGGCCAGTGCATCCAGTACTTCTCTTTGAAAATCCGATTCCCCTAATTGCAATGTATCAAATTGCTGATGCAGGTCAACCAGCATGGCACTTAATTCCTGTAATTGAGCAAGAGTTACCGGAGTATCATTAATAAAAGCTCTTGATTTTCCATTTGTGCCAATCTCCCTGCGCAATTATCAATTCATCATCCACTATCAAGATTCATTTTCTTTCAAGAAATTCTTTGATCACTTTTTTGTCTTTCAGTCTCAAACATTCCTTCTACAATGCATTTCTTTTCTTTGTTAACCAATACAGAAGAATCTGCTCTTTCTCCTAATATCAATCCCAATGCACCAACAATAATAGATTTACCTGCACCGGTTTCACCGGTAATCACATTCAGTTTTGCTGAAAAATCAATTTCCAGTTCATCAATGATGGCATAATTCTGTATTGAAAGTTTTTGCAGCATCTGATAGTCTGCAATTTAAAATAAAAAACCTCCCGCTTAAGGCGGGAGGAAAATAAAAAAGAAAAAATATCTTATTGCAGATAGAATTATTTAGTTCTACATTATTGTCAGATCATCATCCACCAGAATACGTCCGCAGTTCTCACATACCATTACTTTTTTCTGTTGGTTGATCTCACTTTGCTTTTGAGGAGGAATAGAATTGAAACAACCCCCGCAGGCATCTCTTTCAACCGGAACCACTGCTAGTCCATTACGATAACTCTTACGGATCTTTTCATAACTGGCCAGCAAGCGGCTATCAACATGTTCTCTTGCTTCAGCTGCCAGTTTATTAAAATGTTTTTCTTCTTTTTCATTGGCTGCAATAATCTTTTCCAGCTCACCTTTCTTGGTATTCAGAACGCTTTCTTTAGCCGCAATATTCTTTTTTTGCTTTTTCCAGTATCACTGCTTTTTCAGCAATTTCTTCAGTGGCATCTTTGATATGTTTTTCAGCCAGCTTCACTTCCAGTTGCTGCATTTCCATTTCTTTATTGATCGCTTCAAACTCACGGTTATTCTTTACATTGCTGCTTTGCTTCTCATACTTCTTGATCAGCGCCTGTGCTTCTTTGATAGCTTCTTTCTTTTGTTCAATAAATTCGGTCACACCATTGATCTCTTCTTCAATACGTGTTTGCCGGGCATGTAATCCCTGTATCTCATCTTCCAGGTCAGCTACTTCCATCGGCAGTTCTCCTTTCAGAATGTGAATTTCATCCAGCTTGCTTTCAATTTTTTGAAGAGTAACCAGTGAGGTTAATTTTTCTTCAACGGAAAATTCTTTAACGTTTGCCATGTATTGATTGTAGTTTTTTGTTCAGGTTTTCAACCCCATTTCAAGATCTATAGAAAATACTTTACCGGGTTGGTTTTCACTCCTGTTTTAAGGACGGCAAAGGTAGGGAATTTTTGCTCCAAAACTTCTTGCAAAAGGTCGATTGTAAACTGCTCGCTTTCATAATGCCCAATATCGGCAATTACCATCCGGTCATTGGCATCAAAAAATTCATGGTATTTCATATCAGCTGTAATATAAATATCAGCCCCTGCTGCTAATGCTTTGGGAATCAAAAAACTTCCGGCGCCTCCGCAAAGAGCCACTTTTTTGAATGGTTTATTTAAAAGCCTGGTATGACGAACCACCGGTACTTCAAAAATTTTTCTTTACCTGGGCCAGAAAATCATTTTCATTCATGGCTTCAGGCAACTCTCCGATAATGCCACTACCGATCCCCGGATGATCATTAGAAAGATTCACCACATCATAAGCCACTTCCTCATAAGGATGTGCTGCTTTCATGGCTTTTATAACAGTTGCTTCCAGCCATGCTGGGAAAGATCACTTCAATTTTTATTTCTTTTTCCTGATGGCGTTCACCGATCTTTCCAACATAAGGATTCGTTCCTGTTCCTGCTTTAAAAGTGCCGATACCTTCTGCATTAAAACTGCATTCGCTATAATTACCGATATGTCCACCGCCGGCATTAAAAATTGCATTACGAACCTGTTCTGCTTTATCCGCCGGAACAAAAGTGAAAAGTTTTTTTAGAGTATTTTCTTTTTGAGAAAGAACAGAAATATTCTGCAAGCCAATCATTCTGGCAATTTTTCCATTTACACCATCTATCACATTGTCCAGATTGGTATGAATGGCATAAATAGCAATATCATTTTTAATAGCAGCAATCACTGTTTTCTCAACATAATTTTTCCCGTTGATTTTTTTTAACCCGCTAAATACAATGGGATGATGAGCGACTATGAGATTACATTTTTTTGCAATTGCTTCCTTCACTACTTCTTCTGTTGCATCGAGTGAACAAATAATCCCTTTGCACTCCCAATCGGTATCACCGGTTATCAGTCCTGCATTATCATAATGTTCCTGCAAGGAAGGAGGGGCAATGGTTTCAAGAAAAGAAATGATCTCTTCTATTTTCATATTGGAAAGTTAAGTATTTGATTGATTCTGGTTAGTCAGAGATTTTATTTTGATCTATCACATTATTATTTTTCTTGCATCCGCATATTTATTTAAGATCGAAGTAGAACTTTATTCAATTCTCGCTTATATAGCTGCATCCAAAATTGTAGATTTTGTACTGGAGGGAATTGATGAGTTTACAGCTGTCACCATCGTTGCCCCCATAGCCAAGAGATCGCAGAAATGATAAAACAAAGAATGAGACGTGGTCTTACAATCTATGCAGGCAAGAAAGGATTTGGTAAAAGAGGTAAAAAAAGACAGTGCGAACTCATTTCCACAGTTATAACCAGGCTGAGAATCAGCCGAATGATCAATGAAGTGGGACGAATCGGCTCCAAACATTTATTGCTAAACAAAACATCAAAGACACTCGTGGAGGGAATAGTAAAAAAACGACCTCTAAAATAATTGGGTATTTATCAAATCTTTCTTTAAAAAAAGAAAATCCTTTTGTACCTTTTCCATACATTCCCGCCCTCTGGATAACGTACTTATCCAAGAATCTTCGATAAAAAACTTGCTATGCTGAAAAGAACACAAGGTCGCTTGTTACTCACTTTGCTGGTGATCACAGGCCTGGCAGGAACATTGAACAATACCTCCCTTTCGCTAAAAGAAAGAAAATATGCCATTAACCTCATGAAAGATACCCGAACTGAGGTACAAAAATGTGTTCAGGGCTTATTGAATGCTCAGTTAAATTTCAAACCATCATCAGATCATTGGTCGATAAAACAATACGTTTACCATATCGCATTATCGGAAAAGAATTCATGGGATATCCTTACAACTGTAATGAAAGCTCCTCCTAATCCTGAGAAAAGATCGCTTATAAAATTAACCGATCAGCAATTAATTGAAATGATGGAGGATCCTTCGTCTGATTTCATATCATCTGAATCAATTGATATGAAAAACGCTCCCTTCAAATCTGTGAATGAAGCTTTGGAGTCATTCAAATTGCAAAGAGCCGATCATATAAAATATATGAAACTAAGCACTGAAGATCTGAGGAACCATGTGGTTCAAATGCCTTTTGGATGGATCGATTGCTACCAACTCTGCCTTATGGTCGCCTCACACACTAACAGACATACACAACAGATTAATGAAATAAAGACAAATCCAAAATTTCCTTCCCATTAGAGAATAGAATATGAACCGCACTCAAGGTTGAAAAACCTAAGCCCCAAAATCCCCGTAAGGATGAGGGGCTTTTCTTTTAATTAACCTAGCTTCTTCACGAGTTTGCTTTTTTATACACATCGGGATGATGCCGTTCCATCCACCTATTGGGTTTTGCTAAAGGAGTAAATCCGAATTTTGAATATAAATCGTGTGCATCTCTTGTAGCAAGCATAAATCGCCGGAGTCCCTGAAGCTCCGAATGATCTATAATTGTTTCCATCAAATACCGGGCAAGGCCTTTACCTCTCTCATGCTCCAGCACGAATACATCGGCCAGGTAGGCGTAGGTGGCAAAATCACTTACCACTCTTGCAAAGCCAACCTGGCGATGTGCTAAATAGATCCCGAAGCAAAGGGAATTATCAATGCTTTTTTGGACAGTATCGATTGGAATACCTGCTGCCCAATACGAATGATTACACAAATAATCATGAACAAGCGATATGTCTATTTTTGATTTATCTGTTGAGACATAATATTCATTATTCATGGAAATGATTTGCGCAAAAATCAATCAATTTTTTAAAAATCCTACACGTTTTCGGAATACGCAATAGTGATTAGTAAAAGAACTATTGGATAAACAACCCGATAATCATAATTTGTGAAGCGTAACCATCGATATGAAGAAAATCTTATTCCTATCAACCGCCTTATTTATATTTTCGTCCTGCAAAAAAGCTGCGGAACATATTCTCCAGGATGCCGTCATTTCTGCAATGACCGATGGTCAATGGGCGATTACCAGTTTTATTGACAACGGCAGCGACATTACTTCGAGTTTCTCCGGATATAAATTTCAATACTACAGCAATAAGACTGTAGATGCCATCAAAAACGGAACTCTTGAACAGACCGGCAGTTGGGATGTCAGCGCTACCACTATGACCACCTGGGCAAATTTTCCCGGTGCCAGTTCTCCATTAGATTTGATCGATGGAACATGGCATATTGACAATAATAGCTGGACATTTGTAGTTGCTTCACAAACCAGCGGAAGCGAAACAAAAAGTATGCGGCTTGATAAACAATAAAATTAACCCCTAATCGTATTAAACATTCCTACCCTCACAACGTCTTAACCCCATGAAAACTAACGTGACTGAGGTTTTCTTTTACCAATGACCAAACTTGTATCAGGAATAATTTTTGCAGCCAGAAGTTTCTTTATTAAGAACTATTAAACCGCTTGTTTTTGCAGAAAAAAAATCACTATACCCTTTTAAAACTAACTACTGTATTTATCACTGTTTACCTGAGTTTTATTTCCGCGGTTTGCGGGCAGACTCCCACTGCAAATTTCACTGCAACTTCATTAGCAGGATGTTCGCCATTAGTAGTCAATTTCCAGGATCTGTCCAGCGGTAATCCAACTTCATGGAATTGGGATTTTGGAAATGGGAATACATCAACTCTTCAAAATCCATCAGCTTCCTATTTTACCCCCGGACAATATACCGTAAAACTTACTGTTACAAATGCAAGCGGGACAAATACACTTACCCGCTCTCAATATATCGCTGTTTACGAAGCCCCGACTGTAAGCTTTGTGGCCAACAATACTGCTGGTTGTTTTCCATTGCATGTACAATTTACAGATCAATCCACGCCGGGATCGGGAAATACAAATTCAAGCTGGCAATGGGATTTTGGAAATGGTCAAACTTCTACTCTGCAAAATCCTTCGGTAACTTATACCACTGCTGGTAATTTTTCTGTAACTCTAAAGGTCACCAACGACAAAGGATGTAGCAAGGTTTTAAGTATCCCTAACTACATTATTGTTACACCCGGTGTTCATGCAAATTTTTCAAATACACAAGCAACTGTTTGTCGTCCTCCTGCTGATATTAGCTTTACAAATATATCAACCGGTCCGGGAACTCTTTCATGGTTCTGGGATTTTGGAGATGGAAATACTTCTATTCTGCAAAACCCGGTACATACTTATACAACTTCCGGCAATTATACCGTTACATTGGTAACAACAAGTTCCAGCGGTTGTAGTGATACACTTCGCTCAGCTGTTCCTGTTGTGATCGGAGGCATTACAACTTCTTTTAATGCGCCTGCAAGTATATGTATCAATTCAATTGCATCCTTCACGAACACTTCAGTTCCATCTCCTGCCAGTTCAAACTGGAATTTCGGAGATGGAGGTTCTTCGACATTAATCAACCCTTCCCATACATATCTGACACCCGGAACTTATACGGTTACTCTTTATAATACTTATGCCCATTGCATGGATTCAGCTTCGCAAAATATTGTGATCAATCCATTACCGGTTCCCGATTTCAAATCGGCAGATACTATAAGTTGCCAACCACCATTAACAGTGAATTTTCAAGATCAATCAACAGGTGCAGTAAGCTGGCAATGGAATTTTGGGGACGGTACTACTTCAACAGCACAAAACCCGGTACATACTTATACTAACTATGGTAACTATGATGTCACTCTCATTGTTACTAACTCGTTTGGATGTACAGATTCAATCATTAAAGCAAGTTTTATTAAAATACAAAGAGCAACCATCAGCATTCCTTCTTTACCTACTCATGGTTGTATCCCTTTCACTATATCACCTGTTGCAACTATTAATGCTCTTGATGTTGTTACTTCTTACTTATGGGATTTTGGTGACGGCATTACTTCAAACTCTGCAACGCCTACTCATACTTACAATACCCAAGGAACATATGATGTGTCACTCATCATAACAACAAGTACAGGCTGCACCGATACTTTAAAAATAAACCAGGCAGTAAAAGTAGGGACCAACCCTGTAGTGGATTTTAGTGCATCGCCGACTACTCAATGTGCTGAACAGTTGGTACAATTCACAGACCTGTCTGCACCTGTTGATCAATGGCAGTGGAATTTTGGAGATGGTATGACTTCCACTTTACAAAACCCAAGTCATGCGTATGCAATGCCCGGCACTTATTCTGTAACCTTGATTGCAAGTAATAATGGTTGTCCCGGTACTATGATCAAAAATAATTACATCACAGTGCTTCCTCCGGTTGCAAAATTTAGTTTTGCAGCAAACTGTTCCGACCGGACACAATTCTCTTTTACGGATCAATCTATCGGTCCGGTATCCTGGCTGTGGGATTTTGGCGATGGAAGTCCGACTTCAAATCTGCAAAATCCGATTCACAATTTTCCTTCACTGGGAGATTATAATGTAACTCTGACTGTAACAAATGGGTCTTGCTCCAATCCCATAACACATACAGTTCATGCTATAGATGAAAATCCTGATTTCAGTTCTACTGCAATATCGGGATGCAAACCTGCCTTTTCTACTTTTACAGCTACAAACATTACTTTATCCGATATTTCCAATTACTTCTGGGATTTTGGTGACGGTACAACACCTACTACCACACTTGCTTCAATAAACCAGATATATCATACTTCGGGTACCTATACAGTTACCCTGATCACGAAAGACATTAATGGATGTAAAGACACAGTGACCAAAATAAATTATTTCAGGGTCAATGGACCGATCGCAAATTTTACAGCTACAGATACTTCAGGTTGTATCGGATTCACTACTGTTTTCAATGACCTCTCCACAAATGATGGAATTAACAATATAGTGAGTTGGCAATGGGGTTTTGGTGATGGTACCACTCAAACTCTCAGCGGTCCGCCTTTTCAACATATGTATAATACTGCAGGAACCTATTCAGTGAAACTAAAAGTAACAGATGCTGCAGGATGTACTGATAGCCTGGTCAAATCCAATTTAATTATTGCAACTTCTCCGCATGCATTATTCACTTCCATCGATACGCTCACTTGCCCCGGAGCTATTGTACATTTTCAAAACACATCCACTTCTGTTTTTCCAATAAACAGTTCCTGGGACTTTGGAGATGGGACCACTACAAATACTATTGGCGCCACTGCTGTTACCCACTCTTATCTTTCTTCCGGAGATTATACTGTGAACCTAAAAATAGTTGATTCGATTGGTTGCGCTGATTCGCTGATCAAAAATCTTTATGTGCATGTAGAAAAACCTGTTGCAAGTTTTACTGTGAATGATTCAGTAAGCTCCTGCGTTCCATTGCAGGTCCAGTTCACTAATACATCAACTTATTTTTCTTCATTGTTTTGGGATTTCAATCCCGGTAATTCCAATCTGGCCAATCCAGTTCATTATTATTCTTTACCCGGTTCGTATACTGTTATGTTGATCGCAACAAGCCCGGGAGGTTGTAAGGATACAACCTATAAAACCATTATTGTTTATGATACTGCAGGATCACGAATTGATTATTTACCATTGAATGGCTGTAAACCTTTGTCTGCAAATTTTACTGTTGTTAGTAATGGTCCGGCCACTTATCTCTGGGATTTTGGTGATGGCACTTCACAAACTACATCTTTGCCCGCAGCAAATCATACTTATAATTCATTTGGAGACTTTTTGCCTAATGTGATTCTTCAGGACCCTGCTGGCTGTTTGATCCCCGTTTCAGGAATCGACACAATTCATATAATCGGAACAACAGCAAAATTTGGTTTTGATAAAAATCTTTTATGTGATAATGGTCCAATTAGTTTTACTGATTCTACTACTTTCAACGACCCGGTAATAAGTTATAATTGGGATTTTGGAGACGGAGGAACTTCTCCACAACAAAATCCAATACATCAGTATGTGGTTCCGGGTAATTATTCGGTGACATTATCGGTACAAACTCAGAATGGCTGTACAGATACACTCACACTGAACAACGCTATTAAAGTAGTTCAAAGTCCCTCGATTGCCATTGCAGGTGATACTGCAGCTTGTGTAAATTCATCATTACTTCAATCAGGCGTATTTAGCTTTCCAGATACTTCGTTGGTGACATGGTCGTGGGATTTTCCAAATGGAAATAGTTCCAATCAGCAAAATCCTTCAGCACAAACTTATACTACTGCAGGAAACTTTACCGTCTCAACCATTGCAATTAACAGCAGCGGATGTAAAGACACCGCTATTCAAAATATAGATATCTATCCTTTACCGACTGTATCGATGCCCGGAACTATTACTGTTCAAAACGGATTTCCTGTAACGATACCAGCTATTTATTCTGCTAATACGATCATTTGGTCCTGGTCACCTGCGCAAGGATTGAGTTGTACGGACTGTCCTCAACCAACAGCCGGGCCAAAATTCAATACAGATTATACAGTCACTTTCACTGATCAAAACGGATGTGTAAACACTGGTCTCTTTCACATCATTGTGATCTGCAAAAATGCCAACCTGTTTATGCCAAATACTTTTTCACCGAATGGCGACGGAAGTAATGATGTGTTTTATCCAAGAGGCAAAGGTCTTGATAGGGTCAAATCGCTACGCATTTTTGATCGATGGGGAGAAGTGGTATTTGAGAAAAATAATTTTCCTGTGAATGATCCTTTGTATGGTTGGGATGGAACTTATCAAGGAAAAAAACCTCAAGCTGGAGTATATATATACCAGGTAGAAGTTTATTGCGATAATGGCGATGTTATAAAATTAGATGGAAATGTAGCACTGATCCTTTAAGAAAATGTAATGAACACTTTTACTAAAATAAGAACCTTTTGTTGGATGCTCTCAATGTATATATGCGGGATAACGGCATCCGCCCAGGACATTCATTTCTCTCAATTTTTTGAAACTCCATTATTGAGAAATCCATCACTGGCCGGCATCTACACAGGTGACATAAGAGTGCAGGCAGTTTACCGGGACCAATGGAACAGTGTTACCAATGCGTATCGAACCGGTTCTCTGAATGCAGAATATAAAATGCCCGTTGGTAAATCCAATGATTTCATGACAGCAGGAATGGAGATATTATATGACCGGGCCGGAACGATCGGGTGGACGACTACACAATTGCTACCAGCTTTTAATTACCATAAATCGTTAAGTAATGAACGGAACCAATATTTATCTCTTGGTTTCATGGGCGGGTTAGTACAACAATATTTTGATCGATCAAAGATCACAACTAATAGTACTTATGATGGTCTTGGCGATGGCGAATCTCTTCAGCAAGCCAGTTTCACTTTTGTTGACGGGAGCGTTGGCATGAGTTACAATTCTGCATTAAATGATAATCCCAATAACAATTTTTTTATTGGAGCAGCTTATCACCATTTCAATCATCCCAGCAACTCTTTTTACAGAAGCGCTAACATTCAATTACCATCTAAATGGGTTTTTTCTGCAGGCTTCAAGTTTGAAGTAACTGATTACAGTTATCTCACCATCCAGGCAGATCATTCCATGCAAAACGGATCTACAGAAACAGTCGCCGGAGCTATGTACGGATTAAAGATCGGAGCCGATCCGGATCATCCGAACTATGCTATTAATGCAGGAACATTCTTACGGTGGAATGACGCATTGATCCCTGTGATAAAAGTGGATTGCTCTCCTTTTTCATTGGTCTTTAGTTATGATGTTAATATCTCTCCTCTTAAAACATCCAGCTATGGAAGAGGAGGTTTTGAAATGTCAGTTTCTTATATCGGTTTTTTGAACAAATACAAATCAACTCAGAATTCTACTCTTTGCCCAAGGTTTTAAAATTCATTTGCTACATTGAATGAACAAATGATATCTAAAGCTGTTATTCCTTTATTTGAATAGAACTTAGCAAATCACAATTTTTATTTTACTAATACAAAATCCAAAGCATGAAAATTGAACCAGGACAGAAAGCTCCGGATTTTACTTTATACAGTAGTGCGAAAGAAAAAATCGCCCTTTCAGATCTGAATGGCCACAACGTAGTACTCCTGTTTTTTCCATTAGCTTTTACAAGCACTTGCATTACGGAGCTTTGCTCAGTTCGGGATAATATCAGCTTTTATAATAATGCCAATGCAAAAGTCTTAGGTGTTTCAGTCGATTCTTTGCATACACTTGCAAAATTTAAAACTGAACAACAATTAAATTTTACTCTTTTAAGTGATTTTAATAAAGAGGTATCATTTGCCTACGGCTCATTATATGAAATGTTTGGATATAATATGAAAGGAGTTTCCAAACGTTCTGCGTTTGTTATAGACAAAGAAGGTATCATCCGTTATGCCGAGGTACTGGATAATGCATCGGAAATACCCGATTTTAAAGCTATTGACAAAACTTTGACAGATTTAAACTAAAACCCAGAGAAGTACTTTGGTCTGACTATGTATGAACCAATTACTTAGGACAAATACTATTTTTAGGGCAAACACCTTGCATAGTCAAAAAAAACAAAATATTATTGTGAAATAAAAGTAAATTTGTCTCCTTGAAGAAAATTTTACTCATACTATCCATTATTCTATTTACAGTTACTTACTCTCAGGCCCAGGTGTCCCGCAACAATCCTATACCTGATGGTACGGAGATCGTATTGAAAATTTATCCCAACCCCGCCACATCTTATATCACATTTGATTTTCAGAAAGGTTTTGAAAAAGGATACCTGATCCAGGTTTATAATTTTCTTGGAAAAAAAATGTACGAATCACAGGATCTTTCTGAAAAAACCACTGTGAATCTTTCAGACTACAACCGCGGAGTTTATATCTATCATTTAGTGGACCGTGGTGGAAGGGTCATTGAATCTGGTAAATTCCAGGTTTCTAAATAAGTTCACTTTTTTCTCCTCATTATAAATTCTCAGTCTTAGCTCACTTCGACTATTAGAAATTTCAAATACCAGGTACTTTCAATTCCCCTGATAACAGGATGATCAGCCGATTGTGTTTGAAAAATCACCTGCCGGATCTTTTTCCGGGCATCTTTCGCAGCCACATCAATAATCTGAAGAAATAATTCCGGATCTACAAGATTGGTACATGATGATGTAACAAGAAATCCTCCCGGCTTCAGCAATTTCATTCCCCGAAGATTGATCTCTTTATAACCGGTAATTGCTTTTTGTATGGTATCACGACTTTTAGTAAATGCCGGTGGATCTAGCATTACCACATCATATTGTCTTCCCTCTTTTGACCATTGCTTCAATACATCAAAGGCATTAGCAGTTTCAAAACGGCAAATATGATCCAGGCCATTTAACTCAGCATTCTTCTTTGCTTGCTGAATAGCATTTTCTGAAATATCAATTCCCAAAACAGATTTCGCACCATAATGTGCTGCATGAATTTCAAAAGTACCGGTATAGGTAAATGCACCTAACATATCGGCACCTTTGACTATGTTTTGTATGTGTCTGCGATTATCTTGTTGGTCAAGAAAATAACCTGTTTTTTGACCATTCTCAATATCGACATTGAATTGAAGTCCATTCTCCTGAATGACGATCTGTGTATTAAATGGCTGAGACAAAAATCCTTTTTGCTGAGACAGACCTTCCAGCTCACGTACGGGTACATCATTACGTTCGAAAATGCCTTTGGGCTTAAAAACTGTATTCAGTGCATTTACAATTGCCGGCTTCCAGATATCTATTCCTAAAGCGAGAGTTTGAATTACAAAATAATCGTTGAACTTATCAATAATAAGTTGAGGGAGTGAATCAGCTTCTCCAAAAACCAATCTGCAGTTTTCAATATACCCTAACTTCTTTCGGTATTCCCAACATTGATTGATACGTTTAAGAAAAAACGCTTCATTGATTTCTTCATGTTTATCCCTGGTAAGCAACCTGATTAATATTCTTGACTTAGGATTAATATAACCTTGACCCACAAATTTTTTATCATGGGTAAATACATCCACTAATTCACCACCCCGGATATCACTATCCCATTTTTCTACCTCGTTGTTAAATATCCAGGGATGCCCGTTGACAACACGAGATGATATCTTCTTTTTCAGGTAAATCTTTGTCATAGAAGTCAGCAAAATAAACAAACAAAAAGCAAGATTCTTGATGATTGTCAATAATTCCTAACGTTCTGACACCTGTACTTTCCGCCTTCTTGTGAACCCGCTATTTTGGAGACAATTTGTCCCTTTACCTGCTATTGGCAGTATTCTTGACAACCTTACCTTTGCACTCAATTCAGATAAAATGACGCAAAAGAATATGAAAGAAAAGGATAAAAACAACCTTGAGAATAACGACAGATATGGATATCAACACCGATGAAAACCTGAGCGGAGTTACCCACCTGAACGAGCCGCTAGCAGATGATTCCGAGCTTGAAAAAGTGAAAGCTGAGCTGGAAGAAATGAAG
The DNA here is from genome assembly GCA_963745445.1 of uncultured Bacteroidota bacterium. Lineage (GTDB taxonomy): Bacteria > Bacteroidota > Bacteroidia > Chitinophagales > Chitinophagaceae > UTBCD1. The sequence goes on along the minus strand of CAVUXD010000003.1, from coordinate 1,507,920 downwards.
GATAAATACCTTAGGGCAGCAGCCGAGTTTGATAATTTTAAGAGAAGAAATGCAAAAGAGAAAATGGAGCTGATACAAACTGCCGGAAGGGAAGTAATTATCGACCTGCTGGATGTCCTGGACGACTGTGATCGTGCCCAAAGACAAATGGAAAAAAGTGAAGATGTAAAAGAGATCCGTGAAGGTGTTTTATTGGTATTCAATAAACTCAGGAATATTTTACAAGCAAGAGGTCTGAAGGCCATGAAAACAATCAACGAAGATTTTGATCCCGATCTGCATGATGCTGTCACAGAAATTACAGCTCCTTCTGAAAAACAAAAAGGCAAAGTGATCGATGAAATTGCAAAAGGATATTATTTAAATGATAAAATCATTCGTCACGCAAAAGTGGTGGTAGGCAAATAAGGTAAATCAGCTAAAGACAAACATGGCAAAAAGAGATTATTACGAAACATTGGGCGTTAATAAAAATGCAACTGCGGATGAAATCAAAAAAGCATACCGCAAAGTTGCCATGCAATATCATCCTGATCGGAACCCCGGTGATAAAGCTGCAGAAGAAAAATTTAAAGAAGCGGCAGAAGCATATGAAATATCTAAGCGATGCCGATAAAAAAGCTCAATATGACCGATACGGACATGCAGGTGTCAGCAGCAATGGACGGGACCCGGAGCAGGTGGCATGAATATGGAAGATATCTTCAGCCAGTTTGGAGATATTTTCGGAGAAGATATTTTTGGAAGTTTTTTTGGTGGAGGAGGCAGAAGACAGAACTCAGCGTAGCCGCGGAGTGAGGGGAAGCAATCTTCGCATCAAACTCAAACTTAATTATGAAGAAATAGCCAAAGGTGTTACCAAAAACATCAAAGTAAAAAAATATACCTCTTGTACTACATGCGGCGGTAGTGGTGCAAAAGACAAAGGCAACGTACAAACTTGTAGTACATGCGGCGGAAGCGGGCAAGTAAGAAGGGTACAGAATACTTTTTTAGGCCAAATGCAAACAGTAACCACCTGCCCTACCTGTAATGGAGAAGGAATCACTATTGCAGCTAAATGTCCAACCTGCCGGGGAGAAGGAAGAGTTTACGGTGAAGAAGCTATCAGTATTGATATTCCTGCAGGAGTTCAGGAAGGTATGCAACTGAATATAAGTGGAAAAGGAAACGCTGGCGAAAGAGGAGGAATGCCCGGCGACCTGATCATTGTCATAGAAGAGGAACAGCATAAAGATCTGCACCGGGAAGGTTTGAATGTCGCTTATGATTTGCACATCTCATTTACCGATGCTGTTTTTGGATACTCAGATCGAAGTGCCTACCATTGATGGAAGAGCAAAAATCAAAATCCCGGCCGGAACACAAAGTGGAAAAATATTCCGCCTGAAAGGCAAGGGTTTTCCCGCTGTAAATTCTTATGAAAAAGGAGATCAGCTCATACATGTAAATATCTGGACTCCGCAACATCTCTCTCCTGAAGAAAAGGCTATGTTGGAAAAGATGAGCCATTCACAAAATTTCAAACCCCAGCCGGATAAAAACGAAAAAAATTTTTTTGATAAAGTGAGAGAAATGTTTTCTTAAAAATCATTAAGGAAGTTCTTTCTTTTTTTCTTTCTCTGTTTTGAATACAGGCTTTTTGCCCGCTGAACTAAAGTAATAAATTCCTTTTGGGAAATATCATTTTCATCAGCAGAATGAGCGGCCAACGCCAAAACATCATTCCATGAAATGCCTTTTACAAAAGGAGATTCACGAAGCAAGGAGCCAAACATAATAACTGACGCTGAAAAACGATAACATGAATCAACTTCTTCAAAAGGCTGGTACTCAAATCTACTTCGAAAATGAGCATTTTTGCCAGTGGTATCCCTCGGCAATTCATACTTCACATCTATATCTGCAAAGTTGCCTCCCCAAAAATTGTCTTTCACAGCATTTCTGTTAGTTTCGGTTGGAGCAATTTCAAACACAGCCATCGTAGAGTTGCCCGAGCCAATTTCCCCTCCTTCCACTTCAGTCAGGGAATCTTTTAAAGCACTTACCTTATTATCAAAGCCAATCAAACGATATTCTTTCACATAATCAGGATTGAACTCAACATTCATATACACGTTGTCGGCCACTGCATATAGTGTTTGTGTGAATTCTGTCAGCAACACTTTTTCCGCCTCCTGGTAACTATCTAAATATGCAAAATTTCCATTCCCTTTTCTCGACAGGGTTTGGATCTTTGAGTCCTTATAATTTCCCATTCCGACTCCAAGGCAAGTAAGATATACACCTGACTGCCGTTGTCGGGAAATAAGTTCATCTAAATCTTCTTCCGTTTTTACTCCCACATTAAAATCTCCATCAGTTGCCAGTATGACCCTGTTATTGCCGCCTTTAATAAAATGATTTCTTGCTAAGCCATACGCCATACGGATTCCTGATTCACCCGGAGTGGAGCCACCGGGAGTTAATTCATCAATTGCTTTTTGGATCTTTTCTTTTTCATCTCCGCTTGTAGGTTGCAGCATGATCCCGACAGTTCCTCCATAAACAACAATGGAAACTGTGTCTTTGGCTCTTAGGTTATTTACCAACATGCGAAAAGCAGATTTCAATAAAGGCAGCCGGTTGGGCATATCCATAGAACCGGAAATATCAATCAAAAAAACAAGATTGCTCGGAGGCAAAGAATCAAGAATGAGTTTGCGGGCAGAAAGATTGATATAGTACAATTCATTATCAGGGTTCCATGGACAGGAAGTGAATGTAGTGCTTATTTTAAAAATATCATTTCCTGGAGGAGGATTATAATTAAAATTAAAATAGTTCAGCATCTCTTCTATCCGGACAGCATCGGGAGGCACGATACTATTAAAATTGATAAACCTGCGAATATTGCTATAAGAAGCTTTATCAATATCTAACGACATACCTGTAACCGGAAATTTTCTGGCATTGACAAAATGATTTTCTACCAGGCTTGCATAAGTTTCATCACCTGTAAACCATTTTTTTTGTTCGTCACGCTGGAGATCTTTTGTAAGAGAAGCGAGACGTTCACGATGCATACTGACTGATGTAGCAGGAAGTAATTTCAGCCTTACATCAACATAATTGTCTGCATTTACAGCCATGTCTTGTTTTTCATAACCATCCAGTGAAAAATTTAGTGTATCGGTTTGATAACTGGTGACAATGCCAAAAGAACCATATACACCCGACCTGTAAACATAACCGGTGCGTCGCTCAAAAATCTTTACATTTTGCAATAGATTGCCTTTTTCATCCTTTATCTCACCCCGGATATAATATTGCTGGCTATATAGGGATGAATAAACAAAGAAGAGCAGAGATATGTAGCAAGTGGCCTTCAAACGGATATTTTGGGAGGATAAGGTACAAAAATTACCTCATTACTGAAATAACCCGTTATTTCAGTTGGTAGATTTCTTTCAAATTCCTGCCAAGGCCATCATAATCCAATCCATAACCAATAACAAACTTGTTGGGAATCGTGAACCCGACATAATCAAGTTTGAGAGGATATTCGGTAGCATCAGGTTTATAAAGTAATGCGGCTATTTTGAGACTCTTGGGTTGCTGATGAATCAGCTTGGGTAAAAAACGATGCAGGGTTTTGCCGGTATCAACTATGTCTTCAACGATCACAACATCTTTTCCGAAAATATCTTCTTCCAGGCCGATAGAAGTAACCACTTTGCCGGAGGATTTCATTCCTTTATAAGAAGCCAGTTTTATAAAACATAACTCGGCGTCAATCGTAAGGTAGCGAAAAAGGTCAGCGGCAAACATGAAGGATCCGTTGAGAATAGCAATAAAAAGAGGCTTTTTTCCTGAATAATCTTTGTTGATGGCATCAGCCATTTCTTTCACCCGCAGTTGTATGGATTCGCTGGAAAGATACGTTTCAAATTCTTTGTCATGAACCTTGATAACCGGCATCAATTCTTATTTATAAATTTTTATTCGTTGTCCTGCCTTAAGGTCACTGCCTTGTAATTGATTCCATTTTACAAGATCATCAATATTCACTTTATATTTTTGAGCTATCGCCCAAATCGTTTCCTTTTGCTGCACAGTATAAACAACAAAATCATCCTTCTTATTTTCTGTGCGATTGGTGCTTGATGTAGTTGGCTCCTGGTTAAAACTATTCGTAGAATTAGAATTAATTGACGTCGTCGCAGAAAGAGAATTAAGAGAATAATTTTCTTTGAGTGTCAGCCTGGGCATTGAAGGAGCCTTTGTTCTCAGATATAATGATTCACCAATAGCTGGTTGCATATCGCTTCTCAGCATGTTGTAACCAAGCAAACTTTCTAAACGAATTGCTTCGGTTTGTGCAATGTCATATAAATTTTCTCCGGGTTTTACAATATGCGTTTCGTTCAGGCCGATCTTACGCTTACGCTGTAAATAGACCAACTGATCCTTTTGGAGCGTTTCAATCTGAGCCATATCATTAAAATCAAATATCCATGCAAGGGGAATATTATACTGTTGAGCAATGGCTAATAGTGGAGTTCCTTTTTTAGCATAAATGACCCGTGTCTCATTGATTTTAAATTCCCCCTCCGGATAGAGAGGTTTTTGTTCGGCAATCTTCGTTTGTGATTTTACTTCTGAAAATTTTGCGTCCTGTGATTTTATATCTGTTTTTACCGGTCCGCTTTTTTTATCTTCAATAAAGATCGGCTCAACTGTCCTGGATGCTGCTGCTATGGCTTTAGTTTGTTCCCGGGAAACATCCGGGTCAACTTTTGCAATCACTTCTTCTTTTGGTTGCAGTTTTCCCATAGCGATCAAAGTATAATCTTCCAGGTGATAATCTTCAATCAGCTTAATGATGATTTGAGGATACTTCGGATTGGTAGCATAGCCACCCCTTTTCAAACCATACGCCCATCCTTTATAATCAGTAGGACTCAGATCAAACAAAAATGCATACCGTGGGCTGCTTTTTAAAAAATCAGAATGATCACGATAAGATTCCTCAGCAGATTTATATTTTCTGAAACATTCATTTCTCAGATCATCGTCATGTTTGACCGAAGGTCCGGTCCAGCTGTCTTTACATTTTATTCCAAAATGATTGTTGGACATTTTAACAAGGTCACTGGTACCCGCAAGTGTTTCATGGATTCCTTGCGCTAATTTGATAGCAGCAGGTACGCCGGTTCTTTGCATTTCAGCTATAGCAATATCTTTATAAGTATTGATATATTGTTCAATTGTAGCAGAATCCTGAGCCGATACGAACCGGCCGATAAAACATAAAATAATGATCAATAAAAACTTCCTGTTTTGCATGGGACTTGTATTAAACTTTCCGCATCAGGTATAAACCGTCACGGATTGTAAGAATTACTTTTTCAATATCTGTTCTTTGTTTGATAAACTCATTAAATGCCCTGATTCCTTTCGCATTCCTGCCGGTTGCTTTTTCATCCAGTGCCTGTCCATGAAAAAAAATATTATCTGCTAAAATAAAGCCGTTTTTCCGTAAGCGTGGAAAAACGAGATTAAAATATTCAATGTATTCTGGTTTATCTGCATCAATAAAAACAAGATCCCACGTTTCATTAAGTGTGGGAATGATTTCTAACGCATTTCCGGTATGTAAAATTATTTTATTACTGTAAATAGATTGTTTAAAAAATTCTCTGGCTTTTACTGCCACATTTTCAACCCCTTCGATAGTATGGAGCTGACCGTCGTCTGTGAGCCCTTTTGCAAGGCATAATGCACTATAGCCCATAAATGTGCCGATCTCCAGTATTTTTTTGGGCCGGATCATATAGCTGACCATTTCCAGCACTTTTCCCTGTAAGTGGCCACTCAGCATTTGGTAATCAAGATTATGCCGGGCAGTATATGTATCTATATTCATCAAAAGCTCATCTGCATCAGAAGAATATTTTTCCGCATACTCTTGTACAGAAGGATTTATCAGGTCCATTAAAATTTTTAGGCAAAGATACTTGGTTAAAATCAGAGCTTAGGAGAGTGTTTGTTTTTTAGATATAAAATATAACCCGATAAAAGTGAGCAGGCCATTATATATCAGAAGTTCATACCCGATCTTGAATTTCCCAAATATTGCCTGGGAAAGATCCTTAACGCTATTCACCCAATTTCCATCTAATTTAAATTGCATCTGGTACCATTCTATGTTATTAATAAAATCTATTCCCCATATAATCAAAGGGGCCGCAATACAAACATAGATAGCATGCCTGTCAATAATCGTTCTTTTTGTCAATCTTCCGAAAGCAAACAAACCAAGCAGCGGGCCATAAGTAAATCCGGCAACTTTCAATATGACATCAATGATTGATTTATTATTCACCCATTTAAATCCCAGGACTATCAGGAAAAAAATAATAGCAAACGTAAAATGAACCAGCATCCGTATCCGGCGTTTTCTTTTTTCATCCCAATTTATTCTTCGGTTCATCCCAAGCAAATCAATACAAAAAGAAGAAGTAAGTGCGGTGAGTGCTCCGTCTGCGCTTGGAAAGAGAGCCGAAATGAGTCCGATCACAAAAATTATTGAAACAGCTGCAGGCATATAATGAAGTGCAACTGTTGGGAACAAATCATCTGCAGGAACGTTTATTCCTTTGAGGTTCGCAAAAAGATACAATACACCCCCCATAAATAAAAACATAAGATTCACAATAAGAACAGTGACGCTGAAAGTGAGTACGTTCTTCCTGGAATCGTGAAGTGTTTTTACGCTGATATTTTTTTGCATCATTTCCTGATCAAGCCCGGTCATCGTTACCGTAATAAACATGCCCCCGATAATTTGCTTGAGAAAAAAACCGGAGCTATTTACATCGCTATTAAAAATCTTCGTCAATCCCCTTGTATTCAATTCATGTAATGTTGAACTAAATGAATGTCCCATATTGTTCATTACATAAATAATGCATACAATCAACCCGAGCAACATAAATGTGGTCTGTAAGGTATCTGTAAATACAATTGTTTTCACGCCGCCTTCAAAGGTATAAAGAAGTATCATCAACAGGATTACAAACGTCGCTACTTCAAAACGAATATGCATATCTTTCAGGATAAATATCTGGAGTACATTTATTACCAGGTAGAGTCTGGCAGTAGCACCTAAAACTCTTGAAACGATAAAAAATAATGCACCCGTTTTATAAGAAACCATCCCAAAGCGTTGCTGAAGATAATGATAAATGGAGGTAAGATTTAACCGGTAATAAAGCGGTAGCAGGACATATGCGATAATAAAATAACCCAAAAAATATCCGATAACAACCTGGAAATATGCAAATCCTGATCCTCCTACAGTTCCGGGCACCGAAACGAAAGTAACTCCCGATAATGAGGTGCCTATCATTCCAAAAGCAACCAACATCCAGTTTGAGTTTCGGTTACCGATGAAGAAAGATTCATTATTTGAATTCCTGGAGGTGATCCAGGCTACAAATAACAACAACAAAAAATATCCGATAACAAAAGAGAATAATAAAACAGGCGTCATGTCAACTTTTCTTATTCGTTTACTTTAATATAATGTGCATTATTGAATTTTGAAGATAAACAAATTTGCTTTCCTTTTGCCGGGAATTTATCTAAAAATGTCTATTCAATCACTTGCAGTTTTCTGCGGTTCAAAAAATGGAGCTGATAATATCTATACAGATCATGCAGCACAATTAGGCCAGTTACTGGCAAAATATAATATTACTCTTATTTATGGCGGAGGAGGCAAAGGAATTATGGAAACGCTTGCCGATCATGTAATGGAAAATGGAGGAACAGTAATAGGCGTAATACCAAAGATTTTGATAGAATGGGAACATCAACATAAAAACATTACACGAATTAATCATAGCTGATGATATGCATTCACGCAAAAAAACCATGTATAGTATGTGTGATGCTGCGCTGGTGTTACCGGGTGGTTTGGGTACTTTAGATGAATTATTTGAAATGCTGACATGGAACCAGCTTGCTATTCATGATAAAAAAATTTTCATCATGAATTCCGGCGGCTTCTTCAACCACCTGATTCAACACATATCACTTCTTGAAAAAAATGATTTCGTGTATGAGCCTGCTGAAAAAAGAATAAAATACCTTAACGATCCTTCTGAATTTGCAAATTATCTGAACGAATCAGGTCAGAAACTGAAATTATAGCCAAAGTTGAAAAAAGGTTTATCTGAATAAGGTGAGTCCGGTTTTTGCAATACATCATAAAAAATGGAAACGATAAAACCTCCGTTTCCTGCAGGGAACACAATACCACTTCCCAACAACAAACTCGGAACGATCATAGCATCAAGATTGGTTGAAGGAGTGCCATCGTAATATTTCCTTTTTCCAAAAATATAATTTAATTCCGGCTGCGCCTGCAGCATGAATTGTCTGAACGGATACACTCTTCCGAAAATATTCATACCAACAACTTCCTGGGAAATCCTGTCTATAGGATCTCCTGTATAATAATCTCTTTCTTTCAAACTAACGTATTGAAAATTGATCCCTGCTCCTGCCGCCAGATATTGGTTGAACCTATATCCCAACTGTGGTGAAACATTGATCAATGTGTAATCACCGAAGGTCATTCCAAAATTACCGCCTACAAAAAGTTTGCTTTTATCAAATCCTTTTTTCTTTTCGCTTTTATTCTCATCCTGTGCATGAGAAAACGTGCCAATCGCCGCCACAAAAAATACCAAAAACAAGACTTTCTTCATAAACCGGTTTTTATTCAAAATATCAGGCATCAAAAATTTTGCCTGCATTCAGGATATTGTTGGGATCAAAAATCTTTTTTATTTCCTTCATTAAACGCAACTGCGTTTCATTAAATACAATCTCCATGAATTCTTTTTGTACCAGGCCAATTCCATGTTCACCGCTAAGAGTACCTCCCAGCTTTTTTACCAATGCAAATATCTCTTTTATCCCATCTTTTAACGATCCATTCCATTGTTCGTCTGTTAAATTGCCCTTAATAATATTTACATGAAGATTGCCATCGCCGGCATGACCATAACATACAGAATGAAAACCATATTTCCTGCCTATGTCTTTTACGCCTTTGAGTAAAACAGGTAATTCTGCTCTTGGGACCACAGTATCTTCTTCCTTATAAATCGAATTTGCCTTGACTGCTTCAGCTACCCTGCGGCGCAATTTCCACAACTCAGCTTTTTGTTGAGCGTTATCTGCAAATAATATTTCTCCGCATTCAAATTCCTGCACGATCATTGCCATGCCTTCCATTTCCTGCGCTAATACGTCCATATTATTTCCGTCCACCTCTATCAGCAAATGCGCCTGCACATTATCTTCAATTTTTACCGTGCTGCTATCTACAAATTTGGTGACCCAATCCAAAGCATCTCTTTCCATAAACTCCAATCCACTTGGAGTATAACCTGCACGAAAAATAGCACCCACTGCTGCGCAGGCATTTTCAGCGGAATTAAATGGAACTAGCATCAATAGATCATGCTTAGGCAAAGGAATCAGTTTTAAAACAATTTTGGTAACGATACTCCTAATGTGCCTTCACTACCAACCACCAATTGAGTAAGATTATAACCGGTGGCATTCTTCAACACATTCGCTCCGGTCCAGATAATTTCTCCGTTGGGTAAAACCATTTCCAGGTTCAATACATAATCTTTTACTACTCCATATTTCACCGCTTTGGGCCCGCCGCTGTTTTCAGCAATATTTCCTCCGATAAAACAAGATCCCCGGCTGCTGGGGTCGGGAGGATAAAACAAGTTTTTTTCTTTCACAGCATTCTGCAATACTTCGGTGATCACTCCCGGCTCTGTAGTTACCTGCAGATTTCTTTCATCTATTTCAAGGATGGAGTTCATTCTTTCTGTAGAAAGTAACACTCCCCCAAGCTGTGGCAAAGCACCACCACTTAAACCTGTTCCGGCTCCTCGTGGTGTAACAGGGATTTTTTCTTTATTGCAAATCTTTAAAATAGCGCCGATCTCCTCCGCAGTTCGTGGTTTGATCACTACTTCCGGTAAATAATGCAGATCTTCAGTTTCGTCATGAGAATAATGATTCAGCGATTCTTCGTCCAAAAAGACAAATTGCTCCCCTACAATTTTTTTAAATGCCTCTAAATGTTGAACTGAAAGAATTGTATTGGCAACCATTTCCATCATTTTTTATTTTACTTCTACGGGCTGTAAAAATCGGAATAATCAGGAATATCCCGCTTTGAAAAGCTGAAAAAATTATCAATTAAAACTTCTGAAGGATGGACACATGGACTGATGCCTGTTGCCCAGGTATTTATCAATAGCACCTTGTTTGATCAGTGAGAATTCAAAAGCGCCTCGTGTATTATTGTAATTTTTGAGTGTTGAAATGGTAGCATCATACGTAAAAGTAAAGGTCAGGTCTTTATATCCTAGGCCGATCATAGGAATAATGGCATCGTCGGAACGATAATAAAGACCGCCGATCAGGACATTGTCGCCATCACCGGAAAGATTATAATGAGCATTCATTCCTAACACGAATTCTGATGACTTTGCCTGCACCGTGTAATATGCATTTGGATTAATGATCCACTGATCATTGACCTTAAAACTTCCATTTAAAAATCCGATATACCGAACCGGAATATGATTATCAATGCCCGGCTGAGGGTTGAAGAAAGATTCTCTCGGGCGATTGACATGCATGGCTGAAAAACCAGCATTCATATAGATCTTCTCAGTAGGAAAATAAGCATAATTCATTCCGGCCTGAATATCGAGATAATTAATATTATTGGACGCAAGAACAACACCGGTAGGTTGATGGCTATCAAAAAAATGCCCGTCAAACTGGTCTGGAAATTTAAGATTAGATACATTGATCTGTTTGTTGGCCCAGCCGACATTAAAACCAAGACTTAACAAACTTCCGAAATTGATCATCTGGTGATAGGCAACAGAGCCATAGATTTTCGTTGATAGTAAGATTAGCCGCTACCTGCCACATCGCTGTAAGATCACTCCGCCCAATCCCATCCAGCCTGTATTATCTCTGTTTTGCAATACCTGCACATCTCCAAATGCACTCATCGTTTTGTAAGGGACTGCCATAATAGAAGACCATTGATTCCGGTAATTGATCCCTAATCGATAATCACCATCCGGAATAAATCCTGTATTTGCCGGATTGGTAAGTAAGAGGAGAATTGAAGAACTGAGAGAAATGAAGATCCTGTGAAAATGCATTAGGCTCAAAACACAAAGCGCATGTCAAGACAGATTAATATTCTGGTAATTATTTCTATTTCATTTATCACCTTACCTGTATTAAAGTTATATCTCCTTTTTTAGTTGTTTTGGTGCCATCAAAAAATTCTACATCCAATGTATAAGCATATACATCCATTGGCTGTAACACACCTTTATATTTTCCATCCCATCCCTACAAGCCGGTCCTCTGTTTCAAATACTTTTTGTCCCCAACGGTTCCAGATAGTGAATTTCATTTTAGAAATACCAAATCCACGTACCATGATCTTACTGTTGATATCGCCGCTTTGCGGAGTAAATGCATTGGGGACATCAACAAGTGTAATAATGATTGCCTGAACCTGCTGACAACTTGTATCAGCGCATCCGGCCGCATTATAAGCAATCAGGCAGGCATTGAAAGTTCCTGTAGCATTATATTGATGCTGGATCTGGCTTCGAGATGATGTTAATAATGTATCGCCATCACCAAATTACCACTTAAACGTAACAGCATCGGGTGATGAAAGATTATTAAAAGATGTCGGTGTATTTTCTACCGGGGGAACCGGTGAAGTAGTAAAACTGGATACAGGATTATCAAACACTGAAATAGTATAACTCGTCGTATCCGTCAAGTTACATGTATTCGGATCATTTGCAATAAGTGTAATTGTATAAGTACCAGCAGTTGCATACAAATGAGTTGGATTTACTGCATTGGAACCAGTACCATCACCAAAATCCCAAAGAAAGGTTTGTCCTGCAAGTGAAGTGTTATTGAAAACAGCAGTATAAGGAGCGCAACCTGTAGGCGGTGTTTCAAATTGCGCTTTTACCAAAGCAGCCACTCTCAATTGAATGGTTATTGAATCCGGCGAATTACAATAAGTAGTATCTGTAAGAATAAGCTTTACATTATAAGTTCCAGGGCCGGAATAAACATGATTTACACTATTGGTACCTGCAATGGCCTGGGGAGAACCATCACCAAAATCCCAAATGAAAGACTGAGCATTAAAAGGATGCGCTGGTGGAGCAGTAGATAAATTATCAAACTGGTATTTGAACGAATCGCATGGATTTAATTTTGTCGCATTGAAATTTAGACTGGCCTGAACATCCCCAACACGTATGTGCACATAAGAAGTATCCCGCACATTACAGGTAGCAGGATCAATTGCAATCAGCATGACAAGAAAAGTACCAATGCTGCTATAAGTATGAGATGTATTCGGAACTGTGGTGGTGACAACTGGAGAACCATCCCCGAAATGCCATTCATAGCTTTGCGCATTAGCTATTGTATCAGTAAAATCAACTGTTAAGGGTACACAGCCCGATGAATCCCTGGGTACTCCATTGATAATAGATTCGATCCCGGCCCTTACTCCGGAAAGATTAAAAGCAATTTTAAGTAATGTAAGATTACAGCCTTGTGAAGGATTGGTAGTTGCCCATGCCCCGGGTGTAGTTGGATAAGGAGGAACCGGGTTAATTCTTTACAGTTACCACAAATCGCCTGGTATATCACGCCATTTTTATCAAACCTGCTTGTTCCTCCATCTACATGATCAGTACCTCCCGCCCCTATTTGGCTCCCATTATCTTCACCAAAAAAACTTCCAAAAAGAATTCCAGCAGCATCTTTTTTTAATACAAAAAAATAAAAATCTTTTCCGTCCGTAGTTTTCTTGAATGCATCTGGAGTTATTGGCATTGTATTGTCTGTACCTCCAGCAAGATAGGCACTGGTGAATGCGCTCTTTCCGCCCCAACCTGATACATACACATTTTCACAACGATCTACAAGAAATGCTATCGGAGAAATATTGGGAACCGATGAAACAGACCCAAATACAGTTGAATAAACATAGGCCGAAAGATCAGGTTGCAACTTTGCAATAAATTGTTTTGCTCCTGCATTACTGTAAGGAGCATTTATAACCGGCCAGTTACCGGTAGTTTGTCCCATAATATAAGGAAATCCGTTGTTGTCAAACTTGAATTCCATATATCTGGTCAATACCGATGGTTCCAATAAATGTTGATTTAAGCAAGTGCGCCATTATTACTTAATATCGGATACAAATCCATCTATTACCACCATTGTTAACAGAGCTAATAACCCCGGTTGGCGGAATTCCCGGAAAATCTGTAGTACTTTCTGTTCCCCCGGCAACATATATATTTCCAGTTGGCGCCAGATCTACTACATAAGCTGCATCATTGCCACTACCGCCTAGATAAGTACTGAACAGTAATGCTGATAAATTGGGATTAAATTTCAGTACCACCCCATCCTGGTTATTACTGCCCGTCATTATTTGAAGCTTGAAAAGCATTTAAAGTTGGAAAGTGAGCTGATTGGGTGCAGGATGCAAGATATATGTTTCCGGCTCCATCCAATTGCACTTCGCTCCTTCCATCATCCCCATAATTTTGATCAAGAGAAATTGAACCTGCACGATTACCTGTAATATTGACGCCATCTTCACCTTCTCCTCCAATTTTAACCGAACCTATCAAACTATTACCTGCAGCATTTAATTTAGTAACTACTATATCTGTACCGCTTCCGCTATATGTATTGCCAATAGGCCCTGAAGTAGGATAGTTAACTGAATTGGTACGACCAGCCATAATAAGTTCTCCCTGGTTATCCACTATAAGGCTATGGGGTTGTTCATTCCCTGATCCGCCAATATATGTTGCATAAACCCTATTAGACCCATTTGGGCTTAATTTGATAATTCCTATATCAACGGCAAAACCGTTCGGTCCCCCTCCGTTAAAATTAGTTTGAAAAGCTCCGGGAGAAACCGGGAATCCATTTCCGAATACAATTCCCCCCCCATACATGCTTCCATCGGGGCCATATGTAGCAGTATATCCCCAATTGTCAACCAGACTTCCGCTGAATGAACAAAAGATCAATGAAGGATCGATTATTAATGTGGTAGTAGGATCATAATCTTTGATATCAAACCGTACAATATTGTCTTTTACATCGTATTTGCAACTGATTTCATTTCTTCCTTTCGCTGCAGTTTGATAAGTATAAGGAGAAGATTCTTTCAGATCACCAACAGAAGTTGCAATCACCAATTCTTTGTTCTTTACCTCAGTTTATCCGCTCCATCATATTTCATTGCTATTTGATTGATATCTGCGCCGGGCCTGGCAATGATATCGTATTTCAATGTTCCGTTGTCAGTATAATAGCGAACATCCACATTGGGATAAACATTTCGTATAGTAATGGCCTGGTATATCCGGCAATTGCTGGCCCATTTGGATGGATCATTCCCGATGAAATAATTGTTGTAAGTCGCCAACGGCTTGTCGGGAACAATTTCAAGATTTGAAGAGGCTCCTAAAAAATCAACATTATAAGAATGAGAGCGAAGAAGTGTTACCCCTTTATTAATAGCAGAATCATTAATACGACGATTATGTAATAATGTAAATACTTTAAGAAGATCGTCCCTGTTATTCTGTAAAACAGTAAAACCGTTTTGCCGGATAAAAAAAGCGCCGGCACTTACATCCCCCTTAAATTTTACCTGCTGATCCCATTGTCCTTTGTTCTCAATAAATTCAATATTGTTATAATTCTGTGCATGGTCAGCAACGCTCAGAACAAGCAGCACAAGGATGATAAAATAACGCTTCAGGGTAAAATTGCTTTTCATTAAATTAATCAAATTTACTGAGAAAGAGAGCTGAAAATCTTATGTTAAGATATAATACTCCAGACCCGATCACCTCTTTCTTTGTCGAAGGAAGCTTTTTAACCGCAAATTTTCTGCCGAAACAAGATCAGGATCATTTTCCAATAATGCCTCACTCATTGATCTTGCCACATCCAATAATGGCTTGTCTTTGACTATACTTGCCAGCTTAAAGTTTAACACACCACTTTGCCTTGTTCCTTCAATATCACCCGGGCCTCGTAATTCAAGGTCTTTTTCTGCAATTTCAAATCCATTATTGGTAGTAGTCATTATTTTGATTCGTTCCCGGGCATCATTACCCAATTGAACATTTGTCAAAAGAATGCAATAACTTTTTTCAGCGCCTCTTCCTACCCTGCCCCGTAACTGGTGCAATTGTGAAAGACCAAATTTTTCGGCACTTTCAATGACCATTACAGTCGCATTGGGTACATCCACTCCCACTTCAATAACGGTAGTTGACACCATGATCTGTGTATCCCCTTTAACAAATCTTTTCATATTGATTTCTTTTTGCTCCGATGGTTGACGGCCATGAACCATACTGATCCAGTATTTTGGTTCGGGAAAATATGCTTTTACATTTTCGTATCCCTTCATCAGGTTCTCATAATCCAACTTTGCACTTTCTTCGATCAAAGGAAAAATGATATAGGCCTGCCTTCCTTTATCAATTTCGGCACGAATAAAATCCATCACACTGTTCCGGTGTGTTTCATAACGATGAACGGTAGTAAGCGGTTGCCTTCCCGGAGGCAATTCATCAATGACACTATAATCCAGATCGCCATAAGCTGTCATTGCCAAAGTACGTGGTATCGGAGTTGCAGTCATCACAAGTATGTGAGGAAATGGCTCTGCTTTTTCCCAAAGTTTAGCCCGTTGTGCCACACCAAATCGATGTTGCTCATCAATAATCACCAATACCGAGATTTTTGAATTGAACCACTTCTTCAATTACGGCATGTGTGCCAATCAGGATTTTTAATTTCCCATCAGCAAGTTCCTGAAGAATTTTTTTTCTTACTGCAGCTTTGGTAGAACCTGTAAGTAATTGTACAGATACAGAAAGCCGTTCCAGTAATTTTGAAATCGTATTGAAATGTTGTTGTGCAAGGATTTCTGTTGGTGCCATCAGGCAGCCCTGGTAACCATTATCAATTGCAAGCAACATGATCAGCACTGCTACAATGGTTTTGCCACTGCCTACATCTCCCTGCAACAAACGGTTCATTTGATGTCCTTTTGCCGTATCGGCCCGTATTTCTTTTATCACTCTTTTTTGAGCGCCGGTAAGTTCAAAAGGAAGATATTTTTTATAAAATGTATTAAACAAGTCTCCAACTTTATCAAACACAACTCCTTTCGAAAAACGATGCCGGTTTGATTGCAACAGGCCCATCCGCAATTGTGCAATAAACAATTCTTCAAACTTCAATCGCTTTACTGCCTGATCATAAGCTACAATAGATTGAGGAAAATGAATATTGCGATAAGCATGGAAACGATCTGTCAATTTTAGTTGCTTAAAGAATTTTTTCCGGTAAATTTTCAGGAATATCTTTTTCATGAATCAATTGAAGAAGCACTTGTGTCAGTTTCCCGATTTGTCTTCCACCTAATCCCCTTGCTTTTAATTTTTCTGTCGTAGGATAAACAGGTTCCAAATAATTTTTTCCATCTTTTTTTTCTTCTTGCAGTAATTCAATTTCCGGATGAACGATCTGAGGATTGCCTTTGAAAAAAGTAACCCGGCCATACACCAGATAAGATTCGCCGACCTTTAATGATTTTTGTATCCAGTTCAATCCCTGGAACCATGTTAATTCTAAGAATCCGGATTGATCTTTTAATTGTCCAACTGCTCTCCTTGCCGCTTTTCTGACCGATCAGTTCAAAAGCAACCAACACTCCTGCAACCTGTATATATTCAGTTTGAGGAGTGATCTCCCGAATCAAATTTACTTTTGTTTTATCAACATGACGATAAGGAAAATGCTCCAGCAGATCATTGAAAGTGAAAATATTCAATTCCTTTTTCAACAGGTCGGCCCGTTGTGGCCCCACACCTTTCAGGTATTCTATCGGGCTGGATAATATATTGGCAACCTGAGACAATTTTATTTTCTAAATATTCAAACAATTTTAATCAGGAATGATTGGAATTTCAGTCCGCAAAGATTTTTGCCATAGTACCGTATGTCTTTTATTTAAATAAATAAACAGCCCCCTGACTAGGCATATATTCATAAATATAAAATAAAAAGGAATTGTAGCGATCCCCGCTTTTCGTTCAAGCCGAACAAGCAACCATCCTAAAAAAGCAATTACATAAAATATCAACTGTCCGTACAGGAAGAATTTGTAAAACTCATTTGCAGAAGTACGTATAATAAGAATGTTACTAAAAAAAAGTACAGGGATCATGAATGGACAAAATATCCACCGCAAAACCCTTCTCGACAAATACTGAAAAGAAAGCAAAGGATATTTAAAAATGTTCAACGTTTCTTTCAAATACCCGATAGACTGGTAAGCTCCGGCAGCAATTCTCACTTTTCTTTTTGCTTCTTCAGAAATTGAAGCCGAAGCTGTTTCAATAGAATAAGCCTGTGGTTCATAGGCCATCTTATAACCCTGAAGACATACCCGCATAGAAATAAAAAAATCATCAGTGATTAACGACTCATCAGGCTCACAAAACAATTTAGTCCGAATAGAAAATAATTCACCAGCAGCTCCTACTACAGTATAAAAAGCTGCATCCTGTTTTTTCAAAAAAGATTCATACTTCCAATAAATTCCTTCTCCTTTCCCAACTGCAGATTCGGGATATTGGTCTGAAACTCTTTTTTCCCCTGCTACACCACCTACCGCAGGGTCATCATAATGAGATATTATCTCCAAAACGCATTTTTCATTGAGCATAGAATTCGCATCACTGAAAATAATCACCGGTGTCTGTACCATTTGAAAAGCGCTTTTTAATGCAGCTGCTTTTCCTTTTCTCTCTTTATGTTGAATTAATTTGATAAAAGAATATCTCTGGAGAATGCTGATAGAATCATCAGTAGATCCATCATCCACAAAAATGACCTGTAATTGTTCTTTTGGATAATCGATCGCTAAAGTGTTTTGTATTTTTTTTTCAAGTATTGCAGATTCGTTATGAACAGCAACAATGAAAGTAACCGGAATGATAGATGTTTCTTTTTCATTTTTTACTTTACTGTAAAAAAGCGACCTGACGCCGTTAAACAAGTACAGCAAAATTCCATAGCCGAAATAACAATAAAACAATAAGCCCAGGCTGATCCAGAAAAGAATTGTTGTCATAGGTTTTAATCCTGTAATTGCGAAAATTACGGTTTTCTCTTCGTAAATATCCGAGTATAGAAAAGAAAATAATTTTATTTCATCTCATTCTAAAGCAGGAAACGAGCTACACAATAATATCCTGTTTGATATTACTCCGGAATTCTTCTATTTTTAATCCCCACAAGCATCCAATAGAAAAACCAGAACCCGATGAAAAACCTCTTCCCCTTGTTGCAGATCAATTGGTCGCTGCACGACTATAAACTTTCATTACTAGGTTTCTTAACTGCTTTTATTGTTACGCTTATCGCTATTCCTCCTGCTATTACTTTATTTAAAAAGTTTAACGTATATGATATGCCGGGGTTTCGGAAAGAACATACTTTCCCGGTACCCACACTGGGGGGCATCACAATTGTTATTGGAACGCTAATGGCACTACTTTTTTGGTTCCCTCTCCAAAGAGACCCGTCACAGCTCTGTTTTTTCTTTTCAATTGTTGTTCTGACAGCTTTAGGTATTATGGATGATCTCAGAGATCTTTCTGCCCGTTACAAATTCCTGGTGCAAATTGCAATAGCTTCTTTAGTGGCTATATCGGGTATCCGTATTACTAATTTCGAAGGACTGTTTGGTTTATATGAGCTACCTCTTACCGCACAATATCTATTTACAGTGTTGGCAATCGTAGGTGTTACCAACGCATTTAATCTCATTGATGGGATTGATGGCCTTGCAGGTAGTTTAGGCTTCATGAGTTTAGTGACTCTTGGAATTTTTCTTGAATTAAATCATAATAACGCTTCTTCGTTGATCGCATTTGCAATGGCTGGCGGTATTCTTGGTTTTTTATTCTTCAATTTTAATCCTGCCCGCATCTTCATGGGCGATACCGGTTCTTTGGTCCTGGGATTTACTATTGCCATACTTTGTATCCAGCTCATGCAAAGCAATGCGACTGCTATTAACCCGGTATTACCTCATGCTCCTGTCTTTGCCTTAGGGGTTGTATTGATTCCGGTGTTCGACACGATTCGAGTATTTGCTATCCGTATCTGGAAAGGTAAATCGCCATTTACCGCTGATAAAACACATATTCATCATTTACTGACAAAAGCGGGATTCAGTCATGGGCATACAACTAAACTTATCTGCTTCATTCACGGATTCCTACTGTTGGAAGTATTTTGGTTGAGGGGAATGAAAGAAGAGGTTGTACTGTCAATCCTGATAGGTTTTATGATCCTGATAATAATATTATTTAAAAACCTATCGGGGATTTACAAGGAAAAGAAATCATTTTTGTCTTCTATTTTCAAACATTTCTTAAATTCATTATCTGATACTGAATATACTGAGCTTTGATTGCAGTACTTGTAAAATTGTAGCAATTGACCATTTAAGGGCTTGACATCGTTGAGAAAAAAATAATCGTTTTAGAAACTCCACTTAAATCTTATTAAAATTATTTTACCATAATTTCCGTACAGGCTATTTGTTTTACCAAAAAATAATTGTCCCCCGGTCAGTAGTTCAATTGTATTGGTTAAAGAGAAAGTAACAAAAGGGCCGGTAAAAAAAGAACCATCAGATGGATCAATGATGGCTGAAAGATCACCACGTATCAATGGGGAGAATTGATATGCTCCTTCAGCAAATAAAGAATGACGGGAAGGTGATAATGATTTTGCAGAAACATTATTTAGCAAAAGATCAGCTGAAAGACTATCTGCCTGTCAATACACCGGCACTATTTAATAAATAAGCTCCATGCAGGTACAAGCTATTGTGGAAAAGTATAATTTACTCCAAGAGAAGCAGATATAACTGTCTTAGATATCTGGAATTTATCTTGTTGGTACAAATGCAGTTATTTCACCGTTAAAACCAGCTTGTCCCAATACACCAGACCATCCTCCGCCTAAAACAAAATCTTTATTCATTATGCCCTGCAAGCACCTGTATATCATAACTGCCTTTTGTAAACTTGTATAAATCCTGCTGCAACCGTTTCGTCCGAATGCTTTCCGGGTTTATATGCAAATTCCGCAGATGAAGTGCTGTTTAAATAGTATTGAATCCTGATCGCATCTGTACCGGGTCTTTCTTCATAATCAAAATCAAAATAGGAATAAGCATTAAAAATATCATTAGGATTCCATACCAGGTTCAGTCCCCAATTGATTCGTTGCCTTCCGGCTGTGACCTGCCATTTACCTTTTGTAAAATCAATTGATGCGCGATCAATAGTGCTGTGCAATAAAAAAGATTGCCCGCTGGCTATTGTTTTGGAAAGATCAAAAAACTCATTACTGTCATCCAGCAATGATTTATTCTGCGTATATAGAGCAGCTGATTCACCATAAAACAAACGGTTTCTTATACCCAGATGAAACTTCCAGAAACTGTCGGCATACCAATGCACATCTACGCGATTATGAATAAGATTATCCAGTGTCCATTTTTTATTGATGTCAGTAAATTGCATGCTTTGCAGATCCTTTCAGATAGCCATTCACAGACCAATGAGATTTTTTTTCCTGAAACTGATTCCGCTGCTTATCTGTTATCATTTTGCGCATTCGGCAAAATGAAAACTAATCAGCAACTCAAAACCAACTGAAATAATATTTTAAATATGCTTCGCATCATCACTCATTTCCGGTTTTGTATCACTGATCACTTTTCCATCTTCCAAAGTAACAATACGGCGGGCTTTATCCATTACCCGCTGGTCATGTGTTGAAAAAATAAAGGTCACTTCTTCTTTCTGATTTAGTTCAGCCATCAGGTCGAGCAAAGTATCTGTTGATTTTGAATCAAGATTTGCGGTAGGTTCATCTGCCAGAATAAATTTTGGTTTGGATGCCAGTGCTCTTGCCACAGCTACACGTTGTTGCTGGCCGCCCGATAAATATTTAGGACGAACATTTATTTTATCGCTCAATCCCATTACCTTAAGGAGGTAATGAACACGATCTATCCATTTCTTTCCGGTTACGGTGCTGCAGTTCCATAATAAATTCAATATTTTCTTTTACCGTAAGTACCGGTATAAGATTATAGGATTGAAAAATAAATCCAATATTATGCAGTCTGATAATCGACCAGCTCACCCGCTTTCATCTGCGTGATATCTTCTTTTTCAATCATCACTTTTCCGGAAGTCGGACGATCCAGCCCTCCCATCATGTTCAGCAAAGTGGTTTTACCACAACCCGATGGCCCGACAATCGCGGTGAATTCGCCTTTTTCAAATGACAAGTTAATCGCCATTCAATGCATGAACCGGCACCATTGTTTCGTTATAAGTTTTTTTCAGATTCTTAATTTCAATAACATGGCTTTATTTATAAATTTTTATATCATTTATTAATCACCTATTGTTTAACTTCATCGTCATTTTATCATCTCTGTTCTAATCCCCTAAGCTTCTGCAGGTTTTAAACGAATTGCTCTTCTCGCAGGAAATAAACCGGCAATAATTGCAATCACAATAACCATTACTGCGAGTATCAAATAAAAGTCAGCGCCCAATGTCGGATAAACGATACTGCTATACCCCAGTGCATTTGCACCTTCAGCGATCATCGAAAGGTTGATTCCCGTTTTCCCAAACCATGAATAGTTCGCAATACTGATCGCTACACCTATCACTGCTCCTGTCAGACGAAAGAAAAATGGTTTCCAGCATGATCATACCAAATACTTTTGAAGGTTTCATGCCAATTGATAACAACATACCTATTTCACGGGTACGATCCATTACTGCCATCAGCATAGTATTGATAATTCCGAATGCCAGTGCAATCAGAATAATACCTACAAAAATGAATGTCATCTGCATCATTGTACCGGAAAGTACCTGCAGCATGGGTGATAATTGAATCCATGACTGCACCTGCATACGAAGGAAATTGTTGTTTCAGTATGTTCGGTACACTTTCTTTGTATCATTGTCATTATGCAGTAAAACAGTGATGATGGATGCGGCATCTTGCGGAAAACCGATCAATGAGCTGAAGATCTTTTTTGCGCACAAAGATCATTTGCTTATCAAAATCACTGTTATGAGTACGATAAATACCTTCCACTTTAAAAGCGCCATAAATAATATCACCTGCAGTGGTTTGCAATGTCAAGTACGATACTGGAATGCAATTTCAATTTCAGTTTATCTGCAAGTTGCTGACCGATCACTGCATGATTGTTGCGATCACTTTTAAAATAATCACCCTGCACCAACAACTTTGAAATATCACTTACCTGTGATTGCTGCGATCCGGATCAATTCCATTTACCATAATACCTGAAGAGCCCGATGCTGTAGATGCCATTGCAGTTACCTGTATAATTGCAGAAGCAGCTTCTGCTACTGGCAATTTCTCTGATCACATTAACAACACTATCTGCATTTTCGATATGCATTTGCATATCATGATTCAGCAAAAAGCCCGGATGCATTCAATTGTATATGCCCTGTTTCTGTATGGATACCTGAATAGATCTGCTGCTCCGCCATTCCCTGCATAAAGGCATCTGAAAAAATGCCTCCCCATAAACCCAGTACCACCGCAATAATAATGACAAGGCTTCTTGTTTTATTACGCCAGATATTCCTCCATGCTATTTGTATCAGCA
The DNA here is from genome assembly GCA_963745445.1 of uncultured Bacteroidota bacterium. Lineage (GTDB taxonomy): Bacteria > Bacteroidota > Bacteroidia > Chitinophagales > Chitinophagaceae > UTBCD1. The sequence goes on along the minus strand of CAVUXD010000003.1, from coordinate 1,484,954 downwards.
TAGCATTATTGTTTTAAAGTTTCAGCAACTGGAAAACGGTTGATATACCATAACGGATAAAAAGCAGAAACAATGGCAATACCTAAAACCGTTATGCCCTGGTACAAAAAATATAGTCGGATCCAGTGATGCCGGCATTATGGGTTCTATTCCAAACTGCTGGTAGGTCTTCTGCCGCTGATCCGGTTAATATAATAGGATGCTGATGAAAATATATCAGCACCGGCAATATCAACACACTGCCACATAAATATACCGATCAACCCGATGAAAATGGTTTCCAGAATCACGATAAAAGTCAGTTTTAAGCGATGCATCCCGATTGCAATCATCGACAGCAAATTCTTTTTTTCTTTCCATCGTCATCATCAGGATGGTTCCAAAAACACCAAAAGCAACAACGAGATATAAAATGGCCAGCATGATGATTCCGCCTGCATTATCACCCTGTATTTCCTGCACAAGAGTTTTATTCATCGCAGGCCATTCCATTACCTCGTAAGTACTGTCAAGATTTTGTTGCAGAAAATTTTTTGTTGCATTGATATCACCGGGTTGTTGTAGCATAATGCTCACCGAGGTGAGCCTGCCCGGTGCACCAAAAAGTGATTGTGCATCCGGCAGGTAAAGAAATACCATCGTATTATTCATTTGCTCCAGCGGATAATGAAAAATGCCCTGTATGGGATATTGTCCGGCAGCTGTACTTCCATGATAGCCCTGCCCAAGTAATATCAATAGTATCTCCCAGATGCAACTGAAGATATTTTGCAAGACCATCTCCAATTAAAATTCCCTGTTGCCGCATTGTTGTTAAAATAATGTCCTTCAGTAATTTTTCCCGCCAGTCCATTCATCCTATTTTCTTTTACCGGGTCAATGCCCATCACACCCACGCCTTTTGTATGCGGACCGGAAGAAGCCAGTGCAAATGATTCCAGCCTCGGTACGAACAAAGAAATATTTTTTTCTTGCTTGAAATACTTTCTGACAAGAGCGGTATCATAGTCATAAACGAATTATTAATCGTCTGATCATCCCAGTAACCTTTTGCATGCACCTGTATATAACCAGTGGAAAAACGAACTGCATTCCCGATCATATTTCCATACACGCCTTTCTGCAATGAACGGATTGCAATAGCCAGCACCACTGCCATCAATACAGAAGCAAGTGTGATCAATGTTCTGCGCCGGTTACGCCATAGGTTTCGCCAGGCAAGTGTAACAAACTGTTTCATTATAAAAAATTTCATTTTCATATTCGCATCCATAGGGTTCAGCGAATATTTTTCATATTCTGTTGTGAAAAAAAATCAGGTTTCAGTGAGATATTAAAATTCAATCTGCTGAAATTCAAGAATTGTTTGTTTACCTTTTTCTTTTACCGGTGTCATTACCATTTTGGAAGGAAGATCCCTGTCATCAAAATGACGGATATCAGATTGCGTTTCCCTGTTCACCAATTCACCATCTTCATTATAATATTCTGCCTTCAGCATAAAAGTATTTATCCTTTGCAATCCAGGCAATGATCTTATCCCATACCACTGCTGCATCTGGTTTGGGAATCAATTCAATTTTATAGCAGTCATATCCTTCAACTGTTTCATTGCCCAAAATTTTATGTGTGTAATCATCTACAATAGAATTCGCTTTTACCAGGTCATTATTGGTAAAATCAGAACCCATCCAGTTTTGTCCCATCATGGATGGCGGTATACGAATGATGCGGCTGATACTAGGCATCCAGTTCCACATTTCATTAAAACGTTTCAGAAAATACCTGTCCTTTATCCTGTGCAGGTGCTGTTATAAGGATCATATAATAATCATTACCCAGCGACCATGTTTTCATACTCACTTTTCTTGACCAGGAAGGACGCACTACGGTCATGGTAGCTGTACTTTGGCTGGAGCGGCCCATCATCAGGTCATTTGCTTTACGAACGATCTCGGTAGCATCGGGTTGACGTATTTGCTTTGTATGAAAGAAAAAAGAGATAAGTAACAAGGGAATAAATAATAATTTCTTCATCTAATAACTTTTTATTGTTAACTGCATCATGCAAATTTTTTAACGATCATTTTTATCACTTCTTCCAATGGATATTCGTCAGGCGCTATCATTAGGTCAAACATCAGCCCATCCAGTAATGGTCCCAAACAACATAGCTTCTGCCATTGGGTTTTTTGATTTTTTCTTTTGAAAATAAGCCATATATACGCCAAGGTATTGTTCAATGAAAGCAATTGCCTCTTTTTTGAATTTCGCAGCAAGGTTTGGTTGTAATGCCAGCATGGTATATAGCCGCCAAAAATCAGCTTCCTGCAAAAAAAGCTTTACCATTTTGCGCAGACTTTCTTCAAATGCTTTTTTTGTGGCATAGTTGTTTAACAGGTTTTTCTTCAAGAAAAGAAGCGGCTTTTTGTAATCCGAAAATGATCAGTTCTTCCACCAGTTTTTCTTTGCTTTCATAATAAGAATACATAAGCCCTTTGGCCATACCGGCTTCTTTTGCGATCATATTGATAGTGGCACCGTTATATCCATGTGTGGCAAACACTTTTAATGCAGCTTCCAATATCTGCTGTTTTTTATTTTCCCTTAATTGCTGTAACTGATCTGTTGTTCTTGGTGACATTATTTTTGACTGAACGTTCGGTCAAAATTAAAATTATATTCTCAATTCTCCAACTTTGAAGGATAAAATTTAATACGCAAGCATTTTAGATCGGAAATACCATTTTGCAATAGAAAATATGTGATGCCGATATTCAAAAAAACTATATTGAACAGATCACTTATTCATTAATAGATTCAAAAAAAATCAGATAGACTGCAATTACCTGGTTACGATAAATTTTTCTCTTCTGATAATTTGATTATTTAACTCCAGTGTTGCAATATAGAATCCAGAAGACAAATTCAGATTGTTGAATAAATATTTGTGTATGCCCTCACTTTGCCCGCTGATCGAAACATTTTGCAAAATATTACCCTGCAAATCCGTAATTTTTAAAGTAACATTCCCTTGCTGAATCAGTTTATATTGTACAGTTAACATTGAACCAGAGGAAGGATTTGGAATTACCAGGAGTGAACCGTTTTCAACATCCGGAGATATTCCTTTTACAGCAACTATATTACTGTAAGTGCGTCTTCCGTCAATATCAACCTGAGCAAGACGATAAAATGTTACATTTTGAGAACTATTAGTATCCTCAAATTGATATTTCAATGGAGTTGTACCATTGCCATTTACTGATTTTGACGGCACAAATGAAATTGTTTGAAGCCTGCTATTATCATTGACATCGCTTCGCTGAACTTCAAATCCTTTGTTATTTTGTTCTACAGCGGTTTTCCAGTTTAAAGAAACAGTTGAATTATTCAACCTGTCAGCATCAAACGAGGTTAAGGAAATGGGAAGGATGATACCACTGGTTTTTAAACCATATACCATTAACCTATTTGAAAAAGTAGCTAAATATACTTTCTCGTTTGCTATAGTGGGACATGAAAACTTAGCAAAGTTCCCAACTGCATCAGAAGGTACAAGGTTGGAGTTCCAGAGTTCCTTTGTAATATCATTGGCCGCTACAGCTCGTAAAATTCCAGGACAGGTTTGATGATTTGCGTTGCAACTTACAGCATGAGATATCCATACTATACCTGTCGAATCTTTGTTACCATTTGAAGATACGGATAAGAATGCCCCGGTATATCCAATGGGTCCCTGTAAGGTAGTATTGTTGACAGGAGTGCCTAAAAGGCTGGTACTACGGTTAAAAGGAATTGCTGCCAAGCTGGTATTTTCCGACCATAAATAAATAAACTCATTACTTGATCCTTTAAAATATCCAAAAGAAGAGTGCATGGCACCTCCGATATGCAGCGTTTGCAAGTCAGTATTGGAAGTAGTACCCAATCCACCCATATTATCTTTGTTAACTAAATATAAATTTCCATCTTTACATCCGGTTAATGCCAAATTTGTATTTGGAATTAACAAGGCTTGAGAGACTCCAAAGTCTTTATCACCGTTAGATAAAGTGCTATAATTATATGGGATAAAATAACTTGATACGGCTAAAGTATTTGTATTGTTATCAGGCTTTAATTTAATAAAACTCATTTGAAGATTCGAACTGCTTGCTGCGCCAGAGCCGTTTCCTGTTGCAACATATAGGTTACCGTTATTGTCAGCTGCCGGTCCGGCGCCACTCATCCAAATCCCGCTTTCACCATTATTAGGGTTATTTACGAAAACATATTTTTGAGTAAGTGTATTTTCATCATATCCAAGGACCCACCCATGATAAGGATTCGTATCGCAATGCGAAGCATAAGCAATATAAACCACACCATTCAGTAATAACAACGCAGACCGTTGATTTTGTGTTTCAGAGTTAAAAGGAAGAATTCCCGATGTGCTCCCAACTCCATTTCCAGAGACCTGTGCTGTAATCAGTACTTTCGAATCAGCGCCATTGGTGATATCAATAGAATGAAGATATTGATAGAAATTCCCACTTGCATCTACACTCCTTGCAACCAGAAACATTCTTTTTGTTATAGTATCAATAACAGGAGTTCCTACAATACCTATTTTACCTGTAAAATCAAGATAGGTTCCGCAAGCGCTGCCAACATCTGTGTTTGCAGGAGGTCGCATACCACTTTCGGTTAAATTAATCTGCCAATAAGGCGTCGTGATAGCTCCATTATCCGCATTATATGCATAGACTGTATTATTTACAGTAGCTGCATAAACTACATTTACTTTAACTCCTGAAATAGGAACATTGGAAACCACAAGAGGCTGAGCATACATTTGATCATCCAATGACCTTGAAAAAATAAAACCGAAACTATTTACGTTTACGTTTTTTGTATTAAGAATGGTCTCGGTACTGTCCCAACCGGTTCTCATGATATCATTATGCTGAGTCAACACGCTTGTCTGGGGAAAAACTGAAAGATTTTTAAACAGTAATAAAAGAATAAGGCCTAAAAACCGTTTTTTTATCATTTTCAATCTTTAAAATCCTTTAAAGGTTCAATTTATAAACAACATGATCACAGTATTAATTCATAGTGGGTCTTCATGAAGAATGATTAGATCCGAAATTAGCATTAATATCGATTTGCTTTATTTGGAGTGTCTCGATTTTTTCCACAATTAAAAAAATGAAATGTGCATTTTTTTTATAGAGAAAAGAAAGGTACATTCATAGCGCTTATACCATAAGCACTCATAAAAAATATTTGAAGCCTGGAAGTATATTCCTTTAAATACTTAAATCAAGAATTCAATTTGTCATTCAAAATGTGATCTTCTATTTCAGAAAAATTTTCTTCAGGACTCAATTTTTATTTTCTGATACAAAATATACTGACCCGCTCTAATAAAAGGTTGTAGTGATTTTAGTAACAAAAGAAGTAACAGGGATTAAGCAAACAAACTGTAAAAATCAGCAATTATTTATCGCTATTTCCAAGGGCATGAATTTTTCTATTTTGTTCCGCATTATGTAATCACACGACCTCCCTCAAAAACCAGGCTAAAGTAAATCAGCTAACCCCGGTATTATGAGTTATTCTTCTCAAGTATTTGGTTTAAAATTTTCTCCGACTCTTTTTCTGAGTTCACTAAATCGTATAATGTCACTTTATCCAGCAACTGGTCTACTGTAAATTGAACCATTTGCCAGAGAGAACGGGAGGAACAATCCACCGAATTGACGCAAAGCTTTAAAGTACCCGTATGCAATCCGCAGAATTTTTTATCAAATAAAGCGCCTCCGAGGGTCTTCAGCACATCATTGATTATTATTTTTTTTGCCGGCTTCGCCAAAATATAACCGCCTTTATTGCCGGGAGTGCTGTTAATAAATCCTTCCAACCGGAGTATGCGGGTTAGTTTCGCTACATAATGGCTGCTCAATCCTTCCAATTCACTTAACTGGGGAATACTCATTCCTTCTTCATCCTTGCAACTGGCAATGCGAAGCAGTATTCGTAAACCATATTCTTCTTGTGCGGTTATTTTCATAAAATAGATTATATGTTCAAAGATTCAGATGCTGACCTGGTACCTGTTAGCGATATAATTTTTTAATTTTATTGATTTCTTCCGGTGAATTTTTCTTACTGCAAACTATTATCATACAGCCTGGTTAATTCCTGCGCAATTTGCCCTGCTGTTTTTCCTTCAATCTGGTAGCGCTGCAGGATGTGTAATAATTTCCCGTTTTTAAATAAGGCAATATTGGGAGAAGAAGGTGTAATGCCCTCTAAATATTTTACCCGAAAGTGTTCTACTGCTTCTTTTTCCATGCCGGCAAACAAGGTTACATATTCATCAGGAACAAGTTCATTCAACTCTGATAAGATGGCGCCGGGTCTGGCGCCACGGGCAGCACATCCGCAAACAGAATTCAATACAACGAGGATAATCTTATCATCCTGTCTGTTTAATGCAGCATCCACTTCTGCGGGTGTAAGCAATTCTTTAAAATTCACATCGGTCAGTTCATCCCTGAAAGGCTGAGCTATCTCAGCTGGATAGGTGGGTGCTGAATTGTTCATTAAACTTTTTAAACTTATTTGTGCCATAATATTTTTTTTAAAATTTATAACATTCCTAATTCCAGTTGTGCCGCTTCAGACATCATACTTTTATTCCACGGCGGAGTCCAGGTTACGGCATACATGTACATCATTCACTCCTTCGATCTGCCTTACTTTCTGATCCACTTCAACCGGTATCGTTTGTGCTGCAGGACATGCCGGTGATGTCAATGTCATTACGATCTGAACATTATTGATCGGCAAAATATTCTATTTCATAGATCAATCCCAGTTCATAAATATTCACCGGTATTTCCGGATCATAAATAGTTTGCAAACATTCTATCACTTTCTCTTTTAGTTTCATCTGCTTCCATGTATTCATAATCATTATTAGCTTGATACTGCATTTTTGATTTTATACGCCAGTGCATAATTTTTCATTTGCTTTACCATCGCCAGCAGTCCATTCGAACGGGTTTGTGCCAGATGTGTCGTCATTCCGATCTGCTTGAATAAAATCCAGTTTTGCCTCCATAATTTCATCCGGGGTTTGACCGGACAATACCCGTATCAACATACTGATCAATCCTTTTACGATGACTGCATCACTTTCTGCTTTATAAAAAATTTTTCCGTCTCTGTAATCTGCCACCAGCCAAACTGTTGACTGGCAGCCCCTGCACTTTGTTCTCGTCAATCTTATATTGATCCTCCAGTGGTGGTAATTTTTTACCCAGGTCAATGATGTATTCATACTTATCATCCCAGGAATCGAACAATGAGAATTCTTCCACTATTTCTTTTTCTGTTTCTTCTATCGTCTTTTGATCTGCCATGTGAATCACGATAACATTTTTATTGCTTTATGTAATCCAGTTACCAATTCATCAATTTCTTCTTTTGTGTTGTACATCGCAAATGAGGCTCTTACTGTGCCGGGAATTCCAAAACGATTCATCAATGGTTGTGTGCAATGATGACCCGTTCTTACAGCAATGCCGCGGTTATCCAATAATATGCCAATATCCTGCGGATGAACTTTGTCAATGACAAATGAAATCACACTTACTTTTTCTTTCGCTTTGCCAATGATTTTTAATCCGGGAATTTGCTACTAACTGCTGTGTTGCATACTGCAGAAATTCATCTTCATGCTTTCTTATATTTTCTTTTCCTGTTTGATTGACAAAATCCAATGCTGCTTTGAAAGCAATGGTATCTGCAATATTCGGAGTACCGGCTTCATATTTATAAGGCAGATCATTGTAAGTTGTTTTTTCAAATGTCACTTCTTTGATCATCTCTCCTCCACCCTGGAAAACGGGCATTGCTTCCAGCAATTCTTTTTTACCATATAATACTCCGACTCCTGTTGGTCCATATAATTTATGCCCAGAGAAAACAAAAAAATCACAATCCATTTCCTGCACATCAATATCAAGATGCACGGTTGATTGGGCGCCATCAATCAAAACAACAGCTCCTGCTTTATGTGCTGCATCAATAATTTGTTTAACAGGATTAATCGTCCCCAATGAATTGGATGCATGAACAACAGAAACCAATTTTGTTTTCGGACTTAATAATTTTTTATACTCATCAAATCAATAATTCTCCCTCATCATTGATAGGAATTACTTTTAATACCGCTCCTTTTTCTTCGCACAGAATCTGCCAGGGAACAATATTGGAATGATGTTCCATGGTAGAAATAATGATCTCATCTCCGGCTTTGATATTTTGCCTGCCCCATGTATAAGCCACCAGGTTTATTCCTTCAGTAGTTCCTCTTGGTGAAAATAATTTCTTCTCTTGATGATGCATGAATGAATTGCCTGAACTGCATCACGGGTAGCTTCAAATGCCAGCAGTAGCTTCTTCTGCCAGCGTATGAATACCGCGGTGAATATTCGCATTATAACTTGTATAATAATTTACCAACGCATCAATAACCACTTGTGGTTTTTGCGAAGTAGCTGCATTATCAAAATATACCAATGGTTTGCCTTTCACTTCCCGGTTCAGTATCGGAAACTGCTGGCGAATGGCATTTACATCCAAGCTTTTTTGTATGGCTGCTGGTTTCTATCATGCTATATCAAATTCTAAACGTTCTGAGATCAGTTTGTCAACATACTCACGGATCGGTTCCGGTTTTATATGTTCCAGTATATCCATCTGCAAATGCATGAAGTAATAATGACCTGTGCAATTTTTTCCCTGATACCTCTCGACTGCAGGTAGAACAAAGCTTCTTCATCCAATTGCCCGACCGTACAGCCATGTGAACATTTTACATCATCTGCAAAAATTTCCAATTGCGGTTTGCTGTTCACACTGGCTGATCAGAAAGCAATATATTTTTATTGGACTGGTAAGCATTTGTTTTTTGCGCATGCGGCCGTACAAATATTTTTCCATTGAACACACCGGTTGAATTATCATCCATAATGCCTTTGTACAATTCATTACTGAAACAATTGGGCTTTACATTATCAACCACCGTATGGTTGTCAATATGGCTTTTCCCTTTTGGAAATACAACCCGTATAAATGTGCTTCACAATGTTCCGCATCCAGTACCACATTCAGATTATTTCGGACAATGCCTCCGTTCAAAGAAATAGTTACTGTATGCATATAGCTTTTTCCAATCTGCCGGATATGTGTTGTACTTACCTGGTTGGAATGGCTGGAATCATTTTGAATTTTATAATATTCCAGCCTTGCATCTTTTTCTACTACTATTTCCATTACCTGGTTGGTAAAACTTTCGTCAAGCCAATGGTTGAATATGTTTCCACCATTTGCACCTGTGCATTTTCACCAATATGCACCAGGCTGCGTGGCTGTGAGAAAATATTACCTGACCTGGCATCTGTAATATTATAAATATAAACAGGATGTTCAGTGATCTGTCCTTTTTTAACATGAATGAAAACACCGTCCTGTACAAATGCAGTATTGAGTGCATTGATGCCATCTTTTAAATAATGGCTGCTATGTCCAAGATGTTTTGAAACAATTTCCTTGTATTCATTCTTTGCTGCTTCTTCCAAAGGCATTACCATCAATTGATCGGTTGAACGGATTGTCGAAAGTGCGAAAGAAAATATTCCATTTATAAAAACCAATTCATTGGCCTGTTCATGTCCGGGCAAACGAAAAGCATCCAAATCTTCTTGCGAAAACTGATGTCACTAGTTGATTCAGCTGGAATTTATATTCTTTATTAAATAAGCTACTGATGCGGGTATATTTCCATTCTTCATGCCTGGCGGCGGAATACCCATTTTGATAAAATGCATTAAATGCATTTTGGCGAATAGCCTGCAGGCCGCTCTCCATATTGGCTGATTGCAACTGGTCAAAATCGTTCTTTAATAATATTCTATCGTGTTCATTTGTTCATTTTGATTATTGCAATCTTACACTTGCTTCATTCTACGTCTGATTTCATTTTTGATAAAATCATATCCTTTTTCTTCCAGTTCCAATGCCAGTTCTTTTGTATCCTGATTTTACAATACGGCCATTATACAATACATGTACAAAATCAGGAATGATATAATCAAGCAAACGCTGATAGTGTGTAACAACCAGCACTGCATTATCCTTATTCTGTAATTTATTTACACCATTAGCAACAATACGAATAGCATCAATATCCAAGACCTGAATCGGTTTCATCCAGGATAGCCAGTTTGGGTTCCAGCATTGCCATCTGGAAAATTTCATTTCGTTTTTTTTCGCCGCCGGAAAATCCTTCATTCAAGGAACGGCTCAGCAATGACTGATCAATATTCATCAATGCCATTTTTTCCTTCATCAATTTGAGAAATGCCAACAGCATCCAATGGTTCTTCACCACGATATTTACGGATTTCATTCACCGCTGTTTTAATAAAATTGGTAGTACTCAATCCCGGAATTTCAACCGGGTATTGAAAAGCAAGGAACAAACCTTCACCGGCTCTTTCTTCGGGTGACAGATCCAATAAATCTTTTCCCAAAAATTCAACTGAACCTTCAGTTACTTCATAATTCTTTTCTGCCTGCTAATACAGATGCCAATGTGCTTTTACCTGAACCATTGGGTCCCATGATAGCATGTACTTCTCCCGGCTTTATTTCGAGATTGATTCCGTTTAAAATTTTCTTCCCTTCAATGCCTGCATGTAAATTTTGAATCGTTAACATAATTATTTTTTATTTAATTTTAGTTTGAGTGGATTGAGTTACTTTCATCTGAACTTATCTCACTATCCTACACTTCCTTCCAAACTAATGGCAAGTAATTTTTGTGCTTCCACAGCAAATTCCATCGGCAACTGGTTCATTACTTCTTTGGCAAAACCATTTACGATCAATGCAACGGCTGTTTCCGTATCAATACCTCGTTGATTGCAATAAAAAATCTGGTCTTCACCGATCTTTGAAGTAGTGGCTTCATGTTCTACCATTGCCGTATTATTTTTTACTTCGATATAAGGAAAAGTATGTGCCCCGCATTTGTCGCCCAATAACAGGAATCACATTGAGAAAAATTACGGGCATTATCGGCATTTTTACTCACATGCACCAATCCCCTGTAACTATTATTGCTGACGCCTGCAGAAATTCCTTTTGATACAATACGGCTTTTTGTATTTTTTCCGAGATGCATCATCTTGGTGCCGGTATCTGCCTGCTGATGATTATTGGTAACAGCAACAGAATAAAATTCACCAACAGAATTATCACCTTTTAAAATCACACTTGGATATTTCCAGGTAATGGCAGAACCTGTTTCTACCTGTGTCCACGAAATTTTTGAATTTTTTCCCTGGCAAATTCCCCGCTTGGTTACAAAATTGTAAATACCTCCTTTGCCTTCTTTATCTCCGGGATACCAGTTTTGAACGGTTGAATATTTAATTTCTGCATTATCCATTGCAATCAATTCCACAACTGCAGCATGCAATTGGTTTTCATCACGCATCGGTGCAGTACAGCCTTCGAGATAACTTACATAACTTCCTTCTTCAGCAACTAATCAGTGTTCTTTCAAACTGTCCGGTATTTTCTGCATTGATACGGAAATAAGTGGATAATTCCATCGGGCAACGAACGCCTTTTGGTATATAACAAAATGAACCATCACTGAATACAGCAGAATTCAGTGCAGCAAAATAATTATCAGTAATAGGAACAACAGAACCTAAATATTTTTTTACCAGTTCAGGATGTTCCTGTATGGCTTCGCTCATAGAACAAAAAATAATTCCCAATTCTGCCAATTGTTCTTTAAAACGTAGTGCCGATGGAAACACTGTCAATCACCGCATCAACTGCAACACCGGTAAGACGTTTTTGTTCATTCAATGAAATACCCAATTTTTCAAAAGTTCTTCTCAATTCAGGATCAATTTCATCCAGGTTATTAGGATTTATTTTTTGTTTGGGAGCAGAATAATAAATGATATCCTGGTAATTGATCGCGGGATATTTTATATTGGCCCATTTCGGTTCTTCTCCCCAAGGTTTGACCAATGACGATATGCTTTTAATCTCCATTCCAGCATCCATTGCGGTTCATTCTTTTTTGCAGAAATAAAACGGACAATATCCTCATTCAATCCTTTAGGAGCCTCATCAGCTTCTATATCGGAAACAAATCCATACTTATAATCATTTAGAACCGTTTTTTCTAAACTGTTCAGACCATCATTCATTTTACCTTTTTCAGGCCAATTATATTTTGTTTCATAAGGCAAAGATACGAATCTATTTATACAAAAAAGTATAAATAATGTTTAAAAATATAGGGCTTTGTGCATTATTCTTTTATACTTGAAATAGCGAAATCAGTAAATGGAAAATTGCAGAAATTATTTTCCAATACAGAATATACTGAGCTACTGTAATAAAGAGTTTTAGCAAAATTTGTAACCAGACAAGCAATAAGATTTGACCTAACAAAAGCAAATAACAGTATTTAATATGTAAGCATATAGATTCTTTTTGGTTATAGCTTTTTTAATAATTAAATCTATTTACCTATCCTAATAATAAAAATGATCGCTGTCGTTATTCAAGATGCCGTAGTCTTTTATCAAAGGGGATCTGCAATATCAAAGCGAAGGAAATTTTTTCCCGAACCTTAAAATACCTGACCCTCGTTTGTTGATCCTCTGACGGAAATCATAGTGGAGCTAGCCTTTTCTGGCTATTTTTCCAATCATTAATTCTTTTTTTATTTATTGGTACCATTTATTCGGAGTGTTTGCCAAAACACAAAACAAAAATTATTCATTATGAAATTAATTTCAAGAAAGCAGATGTTGTTGAATCTAAGTTTGGTCTCGATTGCATTACTTTTTTCCTGCTTTGCTCTTGCACAGCATGCTTCTCCCTGGAATGCCCCTGAGTCCGCAAAGAGCCAAAAAAATCCATTCCCGCCTGATAAATCATCTATTATCAGAGGCAGGAATTCTTACATTATTGAATGTGCAAGGTGCCATGGCGAAACAGGAAAAGGCGACGGTCCGGCTGCCGTTAAGCTTGGCAAAGTGATTCCACCCGACTTGACCAAAGATAAGGTACAGAGCCAATCTGATGGAGAACTTTATTGGAAGATCAGTGAGGGTCGTCGCCCAATGCCTTACAAAGAAAAAGCGTTAACCGATGATCAACGCTGGGATGTGATCAACTATTTACGTTCACTTAAGGATAAATAGTAATTAATTTCCATAATAGATGTGAATTTCTACCAAACGTGTGATATGGTCTTGTATTGGTATTCTTTATTTCCCGATACAAAACTTTGAAAAAATATAATCCAGCTGATCTTCATTCGTGATCTCACCTGTTATTTCGCCAAGATAATATAAACAGCGCCGGATATCAGACGCCAACAGGTCTCCCGGAATTTTTTCATCAAGCCCTTTTCGAATGTCATTAAGTGATTTTTCTACTTCTCTCAATGCATGATAATGTCGTGCATTGGTAATGATCGTGTCTTCAATCTCTAATTTTCCCTGCATCACGGCGTCCACCATTCGTTCCCGCAACACCTCTGTATGTAGTCGTTCTCTCGCAGAAATAAAGATCACTTTTTCCAGATCGGCAAATTTTTCTTTGGCAACGGCTTCTCCCACCTGGTCGATCTTATTAGCAACAGGAAGAAAATTCAATTGGTATTTTTCTATTTCGGACATCAGGTCTCTGACATCTGATTTCGTATCATTAACATCAAAAAGATAAAGCACCAGGTCGGCTTGTTTCATTTTCTCCAGGCTGCGTTCCACTCCTGCCGTTTCGATCACATTACTGGTATGTTTACGGATACCGGCTGTATCGATCAAGCGAAATATAATTCCATCAATATTGATCATTTCTTCAATCGTATCACGAGTGGTGCCGGGAATATCACTTACTATGGCCCGGTCTTCGTTCAATAACGTATTCAATAAAGTAGATTTGCCAGCATTGGGTTTACCGATGATCGCCACACTCACTCCATTACGAATCGCATTGCCGAGCTGAAAAGAAGTAAGAAGTTGTTGCACAGTTTGCTGCAATTCTCCGATTAATGAATAAAATTGATTGCGGTCTGCAAAAGCAACATCCTCCTGCGAAAAATCAAGTTCCAGTTCATTTAGCGCTGAAAACCGAATCATGCTTTCACGTAGTTCTTTCAATTTCCTGGAAAACCCGCCCCGGATCGTATGCAAAGCTGTTTTGTGTGAAGCGGCCGTGTTACTGGCGATCAGGTCAGCAACCGCTTCTGCCTGGGTAAGATCCAATTTGCCATTCAGAAATGCTCTTTGTGTAAACTCACCGGGTTTCGCCAGCCGGGCTCCTTTGCTGATGCAGGCATTTATCACCTGCTCCACAATGTATGGTGATCCATGACAACTGATCTCAGCCATATCTTCGCCGGTATAGGAACGGGGCGATCTGAAAATGGAAACGATAACCTCATCCAGGGTTTGGTGATTATCTTTTAAAAATCCGACATGAAGAGTATGTGAGACCTGTTCAGATAATTTCCTGGAAGGGAAAAGATCATCCATAATGGAAAACGTTTTAGAGCCACTTAGTCGAATAACACTGATGGCGCTGACTCCCGGAGCTGTAGCAGGAGCCACAATGGTATCATCCCAACCTATATGCTGATTCATAATATTTCAAAATTAGACCGGAACCGGCAACACTGAAAAATAAAAATCCCCGCTTCAAAAAGAAGCAGGGACTTTAAAAATATTTAGATAAGCTTTACTCCTCCTGCACTACGAAAGTAATTGGCTGTTTGCGGTAGGCCTTTACTTTACGTCCATTCTGAATGGCTGCGGTCCAGGCTGGTCCTTTTTTAATTACTTTGATAGCTTCATCTTCCATGCCATACCCGTAATTGGTAAGAGCTTTTACATCACTGATATTTCCATCTTTATCAACAACGAACTGAACATAGGTAGTGTAAGTTCCTGCAGGTGCTCCATTGTCGGCAGGATTAAAGCCCGATAGGCTTCTTTCCAGGTATCTTTTCCATGCAGCGTCTCCCCCGGGAAATTGAGCTTCTATCTCAACCTTCTCAAAGATCTTATTTTCATCATCATCTTTCTTTTCTTCAATCACCTGTTTACCTTCGTCAATTTGCGTTGGAGTAGCAATATTGAGATCTTTGATACCTTCCTGGTTGACCACATCAATCTTTGCTTCCTTTAATTCTGTTTGCTCAGGAGGTGGTTTTTGTACCTCTTCATCTTTTACAATTTTGGGAGGAGTAAACTGTTTCATTTCCACTTTGGGTGGTTCCTGCTTTGGAGGGGGTGGCGGAGGGGGTATAACTTTTTTCTCTTCGTCCTGCTGAATTTCCGAAAGTTTTACCTCTCTGATCTTTGGTTGATTATTGCCCCTGTTTATAGTACTGGCAACTACAGAACCCAGGAAAGCTAATAGTGCAACAGAGGCGGTTATCAGTAAAGCACGGAGAATTCTCTTGTTGTACGTCTTCCTCAATTGGTAAGCGCCATAATCTTTATTTCTATCCTCAAAGAGAATATCAAGAAAATCGGACGAAAGTATTTTGTTAGCTTCCATTATCTAGGGGTTTAAAATTAGATGCAAATTCATTGTAAATCCATAAATATTTTACTGAATACCGGCCGATTCTTCGGTTTTCTTTATTAACTCCAATTCCGGGTCTGTTATTTTGATCATGGCAAATCTCTTCACATTATTAATTGTCATTTCATCAAGTATATCAACGGTGTTTTTATAAGTAGCATCTGAGTCAGGTTTGATGATGACAACAAAATCCCTGTCTTTAGCAGCATTCTGCCAATCCGGATCGCCATTATCCTTAGCTCTTTGTATTATTTCTTTATCTTCATCGGGCGAGGGGACATAATTACTTATAACGTCCTTCTTTTTATTAATTATAATATCCCTGATCCCCTTAAAAGTAGTTTGTTTGAAGTTTGACGCATCTGGTTTTAACTCACCCTCATAATAATAAACCTGGTTATTTTTCCCAAGCATAATCGTTAGAGCTCCTGATTGTTTCACTTTATTCTGCTCTTCCTGCTTTTGGGTGTCCTTAGGCATATTTAAATCCATGGTAGTAGGAGTCTGCATAGTCGCAGTAAAAATAAAAAATGTGATTAGCAGAAATCCTAAATCCACCATCGGGGTCATATCCACACGGGTAGAAAGTTTCTTTGCTTTTTTTACTCCTGGTCCTTTTTTGTGACCACTTTCACCACCGCCGGTATCTATACTTGCCATAATAAAAAGGTTTTATTTATTTTTATTAACGCTTTTACTTTTTAAGTTTTTTCCCACCTTGCCTTTCTTTATAAAGCTCCGTTCCGGGTGGAGCTTCTTCAGGAGCAGTGATCAGGTTATATTTGAATTGTTCATTACGTTTCAAAGCTGCAATGACATCATCAAAAGTTGGGTATTTGGCATTGTTATCACCCTTAATCAGGTACACCAATGTACGACCCGCAAATGCTTCTTTTGAATATTGGATCCAATAGGTCAATTGTCCTCCTGTTGTATCTACCGGGATTCCGGGTTGTGCCAAATTATGCTGCTGATCTGAGGGAGTAGCCAGTAAACTTTTTAATTGACTGAATGGCACCCCGATAGAAGCAGTTTTCTTGAAGTTGGCAATTTCTTCCGGAGACAGGTTGAGATTTTGTTCTTTATTGGCAGTTTGAATGATTTCATTTATAATACCCTGGTCCTGAGGAGACGATACAGAAACTGAATAGTAAACTTTATTGTTTTTATCCATAGTAATCAACACAGCATTGGCATCCTGTAGTATAGCAGAAGAAACAGAACTGGGCGTTGTGATCTCAACCGGTTCTTGTGGTTTGAATTTAGTAGCCATGATAAAAAAAGTCAGGATCAGGAATGCCACATCCACAAAAGGTGTCATATCTGTAACCGTACTCTTTCTTTGTATTTTGACACTTGGCATGTTTAAATCAATTTAGTAATAAGATGTATATTCTTTCATTTTTCCATAACAAATTCTGACTCTGTCTACTTATACAATGAAGCAAAGCTTTGTGTCAGAGTAAAGCCTGATTCATCAATACCATAAGTAATAGAATCGATCTTGGTAGTAAATACATTATACATGATCAATGCAAGAGCGGATGTACCGATACCCAAGTGCAGTATTATACAAAGCTTCTGAAATACCGACAGCCAACTGGCCAGCTGCACCGGCGCCACCTTCTTCACCTAAGTGCAGAGAATGAACGAATCATACCCATTACCGTTCCCAACAAGGCAATCAGGGTACCAACTGATGTAATGGTAGAAAGGAATACAAGGTTTTTTTGAAGCATTGGTAATTCCAATGCCGTTGCTTCTTCTACTTCTTTTTGAATAGCCATCACTTTTTGATCAGTATTTAATCCGCCTTCGTTGATCATTTCTTTGTAACGGCGAAGACCTGCTTTCATTACATTGGCTACAGAACCTCGTTGTTTGTCGCACTCTGAAAGAGCTGCATCAATATTTCTGTTGGCAAGATGATACTGCACTTTGCGAATGAAATCTGCAATAGAACCATTTCCCAATGCTTTGCGGATGGTAAGATAACGTTCGATGGAAAAAGTAATCACCATCAGGAACATCCCTATCAAAAGAGGCACAATAATTCCACCTTCATAAATCCTGTGAAATGCATCTTTTGGGTTTTTGTGTTCTGGCCAGAACCAGCCTTCACCCGGATTTTTAAAACCGCTGGGGTCTCCCATTAGAAATCGCCAGATACAATAACCAGCAATAATGCAAATAACCGGAGCTATCCATGAAATGAGCATTACTGCTTTTTTTTGCCTGAACTGACGTAGCCTTAACTGATGCTGTAGCAGTTGGTTTAGTTTCAGCCATGATCTTGTGTTTTTAGTGTTTTGAAATATTAAATAATGAATGTCTTGTTTTAGGGTCACAATGCTAAGGAAAAAGTTTGTATCAAAGCATCCTTTCGCCTCATTTTTTTATGAAAGGGCTTCAAGTTAAGGATTTTTTGATAGTGAACAAGTTTCTGATGAATAATTTGATGCTAAATTCACATGAATTCGTCAACCCAAATTGAGCAGTTTTTGATAAGGGCTACTCATAGCGTAGCGCTTCAATCGGATTCAGGCGGCCTGCCTTCAATGCAGGATACAAACCTGCAAGCAAGTCCAACAATACTGCAAATAATGATACCATAAAAAACCCAATTCCAAGGAACCACAAAGCCTGTATTAAGAACCATTGAAAATAGATTTCCTACCATAATGCCGAGGAAAATTCCAAATAATGCTCCCAATACACTTATAATAACTGCTTCCAGCAAAAACTGGCGTCGCACCATTTTACTTTTACCTCCAATAGCTTTTATTAACCCTACTTCACGGGTTCGTTCGGAAACAGAAACAAGCATGATATTCATCAAACCAATTGCGGCTCCGATCAAAGTGATAAAACCGATAACCGTGGCAGAAATGGTAAGAAATCCTAAAGTATTCATCGCTTTTTCAGCAATACTGTCGCTTCGGTCTAATACAAAATTGCTTTCTTCAATTATCTCCAGTTTACGGATTGCCCGGAAAGTACTTTCTGCCTCTCCCATCGCCTCATCTACCTGTTTAATATCATTGGTCATTACAGCAATCACATAGGAGGAATTGCTTGGAAAATTCCTATCTAAATTTTTATAACTCGTAATAACTACATTATCTCTGCTGAATCCAAACGAAGAGCCACGGCTCTCCATAACTCCTAACACCCGAAATGGAATATTATTGATCTGTACTACCGTGTTAACAGCCCTGTCAACCCCTTCTTTAAAAAGATTTTTGGCTACATCATAACCCAGGAGACAAACGTTACGGCCTGTTTGAACATCCATATTGTTCATGTTACGACCCGATCTCAATGTAAAGCCATTGAGTTGTAAAAAATTCTCATCGCTGCCGAACATCATTACATTAGGGCTTGTTTTTCGCTTCCTGGTAAGAAACAATATTGGATCGATTGCCGAAAACAGAAATACTTTTTATCGAAGGAAAATTAAACCGTTTTACAAATAATTCTGCTTCATCTTTTGTAATGATCTTTCCAAGGTTGGATTTTTTTTCTTTGCGTGTCCCTTTTTTGGAAAGCTTTAAGTTCCCTGTTATTGCCGCCGCCAAAATGAATATCTCTTTCTTTAAAACGAATGGTAAATGCATTTGCTCCCATAGTCGAAAAACTTTCCATAAATTTCTGGTTCATGGCTTTAATGGCAGTAATGATCCCCACCAATGCCATGATTCCAAAGGCGATGATAGCAACAGTAAGTCCTGTACGAAGTTTATTGCTGCGTACAGTTCGGTAAGCGAGGGAAAGAATATCACGAATTTCATAGTACTCGTCCCGAAATTACTGAAACATGCAACAGACTGAAATCATGATTTCATTACACGAAAAATTTAAAAATAAAACCAGTAAAGTAGAAGGTTAGGAAAAATGCCCAACAAAATAATCTGTTGCAGCTAAAAATACCAGTGTCCATTTGAATAGCGGAGTTACCTGTATTTTTTGAGCTACCGCCTTCTTTGAAATACATAGCCTGTATCAACGCGGAAATAATAATATACACTTACAGCAGCCATCACAACAGCAAAGATCACCAGCCAAAGATTCTGATGAGTATCTAAAGCAGCTCTCAGCATATAAAATTTGGAAAGAAAACCAGCTGTAAGAGGAATACCTGCTAATGATAACAAAAATATCGTGGTAGTAGCTGCAAGTAATGGCTGGCTGTTTGGCAAAGCCATTAAAGCCTTCAAAAGTATAATCACTCATTTTGATCAGAACGGCAAAAATGCCAATAGTTGCCAAACAATATGCCGCTGTATATAACAATAGACCTTCTTTGGCATCCGTATTCATCGCATACAACGACAGCATCATAAATCCTGCCTGTGCAATACTCGAATAAGCCAGCATTCTTTTTACACTTTGCTGGAATACTGCCGTTATATTCCCGATGAATAATGTAGCTGCGGTAATAATTGCCATCCATAATTGCCATTTAGGTTGTAAGGAGCCAAATGCTTCATCAAACAAACGGATGAAAGCAATGAAACTGGCAGCTTTCACAATAGTGGCCATAAAAGAAGTAAAGACGGTGGGCGCCCCATCATATACATCCGGTGTCCAGAAATGAAATGGCGCTGCAGATACTTTAAATGACATAGAAAACAACAACAAGATCATTCCAGCTATCAATAAGGCCGAAGGAGGACCATTCAAATTTGATAATAGTCGCAGTACATAAAACTTCCGGTAGCGCCATAAATAAGAGCAATGCCCATCAGCATCAAACCGGTAGAAAAAGCGCCAAGCAAAAAATATTTTAGCGATGCTTCATTACTTTTCAGGTTTCTTTTATCACTACCTGTGAGAATATAAAGAGGGATAGAAATTATTTCAATACCAAGAAATAAAATCAATACTGATTTGAAAGAAGCCACTAAAGTGATACCACAGAGAATAAAAAAGATCAGTGCTAAATATTCTGAGTAATTAATTCCCACTTTTTCCATGTCCCTCGCCGATAGAATGAGATAAAGAAGTGTAGATGCAAAAATGATCGAATCAAAAAGCAAAGCGAACCTGTCAAAAACGATCATGCCTTTTGTATCCACTTGAAAAAACAGGGTTCCTTACATCTCCAGTACATTCGACAATAATAAAAGAGCCAATCCCAGCACTGCAAGATTGCGAATAGCATGTTTTTGCTTCAGCACAATACCGCTGAACATCATGATCACTCCCCAAATTGCTGATAATAATAAGTGCATTCATAATTTCAATCTCTAATGCTTCATTAATAATGGTATTACATCCGATTTCTTTAAAATAGTATCTGTCAGGTCATGAGTAAGATTCAACATGCTGTCAGGATATATTCCCAGCCAGAAAATCAGAATCACAATCACACTTAATGCAAGCTTTTCATTCCATCCGATATCAATTGCAGCAGCAGTAATGGCATTGCTGTTTCCATAAAATACTTTCCGGAACATATTCAAAATATAAACAGCTGCTAGAATAATGCTGATGCCAGCCAATACAGTAAAGACATACATTGTAATGAGTGATCTTAGAACTGAATATTCCATTGAACATCATGAATTCTCCAATGAAACCATTGGTCAAAGGCAAAGCAATATTGGCTAATGCAATGATCACATGCAAAAATGGCCAGTGACGGCGCTTTCTGAGCCAACCCTCCGAGTTCGTGAGATCTTTCGGGTACCACATTGTCTTTCGATCATTTCTACGACGATCCACAATCCAATAATATTAATGCCATGATTGAACATCTGTATCATCACTCCCTGCATATCCTATATGAAGTTTCGGAAAAAATAGTAGCACACATTAATCCGAGGTGTGCAATGGAAGAATAAGCAACCAAGCCGTTTCAGATCATCCTGCTGAATAGCGATCAGAGAAGCATATAATCATTCCGATTACTGCCATTGAGGTCACTACATCACCCCATTGAAAAGATGCAATGGAAACTACCGGAAGCAACCAGCGAATGCAGGCAAATACTCCCATTTTCACCATCACTCCACTTAACACCATAGTTGTTGTAGTGTTGGATTGCTCGTACGTAGTCCGGCTGCCAGGTATGAAAAGGGAAAATAGGCATCTTGATAGCAAACGCAACAAAGAATAACCAGAAAACCCAATTTTGCGTTTTGCCGGATAAACCCATTCCAAGCCTGTAAAAAGATTCAATACTGAAAGAATGATCTGGTGTTTGGGTGTACAGGTAAATAATTCCAACCAGCATCAGCAATGAACCAAGAAAAGTGTAAATAAAAAATTTGAAAGTTACCTGGATTCTTTTTTCTCCTCCCCATTGTGAACATAAGGAAATACATTGGTATCAACGCCAGTTCCCAGAAAAAATAAAACAGCAAGGCATCCATCGCAACAAATACACCCATCAATCCTGCTTGTGCCAGTAGCATCAATGCA
This sequence comes from uncultured Bacteroidota bacterium, assembly GCA_963745445.1. GTDB lineage: Bacteria > Bacteroidota > Bacteroidia > Chitinophagales > Chitinophagaceae > UTBCD1. The sequence goes on along the minus strand of CAVUXD010000003.1, from coordinate 1,462,838 downwards.
AAAAAATTATTCGCTTTGTTATACTGATTTTTCCAGGTGGCAATAAAAATAACCGGGTAAGAAACTGCTGTCAACAAACAAAGTACCTGGCCCATTCCATCTACCTGCACTGAAAAACTGCTTCCTAAAGATGCCAAGCCAGTCAGTATTGATAATGCAGATATTTATCTTCTTTAAGTAATGTCAACCCCAATATTGAAATGATCAAAGTGATAAATGAAGAAAACAATGCCCATGAACTTGTACTGCTCTTTCATTTTTCAAAAAAAATAACGCAAGCCACTGATCAAAGGAATCACTATGAATAAAACCGGGATCATATTTATAACTCATACCTGATTTATTTTCTCAAGAAAAATTGAATAACAAATATCAACAACATACTTAACACCATCAGCAAAATATAACTTCCGATCTGCCCACTTTGCAATAAGCGGACCTGCCGGCTTCCGTAATTCACCAGCTTTCCCACTCCGTTCACCAATGCATCAATAACCGATCTTTCAAAAATATTATTAAGGAAAGCACCTAATCTATTCAACGGATTCACAATTATTTTTTCATATAATTCATCCACATACCATTTATTTTCCAAAACCTTTCCCAATCCTTTTTCTTCAATCGGCTGATACTTCCTGAAACGAAACCATGCATAAACAATAACCAGCAAAACCAAAACTGTAGAGATCGCCATCAATAGTATTTCGGTTGATGATGAAACAGGTTCACTTTCTTTGTACCGGAATTACCGGTGATAAAAATTCAGTAAGTTTATCGCCTCCTTTCATAAAAATTTCCGGGATGCCAACAAAACCTCCTGCAAATGCAAGGATAGCGAGAATGATCAATGGAATAGTTATTGCTGCCGGACTTTCGTGCAAATGATGTTGCTGTTCTTCTGTTCCCCTGAATGATCCATTAAAAGTGAGAAACAATAAACGGAACATATAAAATGCCGTTAGCAATGCACCAAACAATGCAATCGCATATAATATTTTATTATGTTCATAGGCACTTAACAAAATTGCATCTTTTGAAAAGAAACCAGAAAATGGAGGAATACCAGAAATTGCAATACATCCGATAAGAAAAGTGAAATATGTTATTTTCAACTTTCCTTTTAGTCCGCCCATTTTGCGGATATCCTGTTCTCCGCTCATGGCATGGATCACACTACCAGCGGCAAGGAATAACAATGCTTTGAAAAATGCATGTGTCATTACATGAAAGACTCCGGCGCTATACGCTCCCACTCCCAATGCGAGGAACATATAACCCAATTGACTTACTGTAGAATAAGCCAACACTTTTTTAATATCATTTTGCTTGAGTGCAATGGTGGCTGCAAGTATAGCTGTAGCAAGGCCAATGATAGCAACTACATTTTGTGAGATTGGTGCCAATGAATAAAGTACATTACTTCTTGCGATCATGTAAATACCGGCCGTTACCATTGTAGCAGCATGGATCAATGCAGATACCGGTGTAGGGCCTGCCATTGCATCCGGCAACCAGGTATATAATGGTATCTGTGCACTTTTCCCTGTCGCACCAACAAACAATAAAAGAGTAATGATAGTAATATCAGTAGTACTCAGGGTTGGTGCTTTTGAAAAAACAGTATCAAAAGAAACACTGCCCACTTTAGATATGATCCAAAATAAAGCAATGAGAAAACCGAGATCGCCTATCCGGTTCAAGATAAAAGCTTTGTTTGCAGCTTTGTTATATTCGGTATTCTTAAACCAATATCCGATCAATAAATAAGAACAAAGCCCCACTCCTTCCCAGCCAATGAACATGATGACATAATTGGCGCCCATCACCAGCAACAACATGGAAAAGATAAAAAGATTGAGATAAGAAAAATATCTGCCGTAATGCTCACCGGTTTCCTCTTTCATGTATGAAGTCGAATACACATGAATGATGAAACCAACTCCTGTAATGATAAGTAAGAATAAAGAAGACAGCGTATCGATCTGGAATGCAAAAGGAATTTTGAAAGAACCCGACAGAAATAAAATTAAAATATTCTGCCACATGACTGTTTCCGTTTTTTACCTGTAAAAAGATCCAAATACTAATAATAAATGAAACAAGTACAGTACCGGACCCCAACACTGCGATCAGAGATTTGGAAAACTGTTTACGAAATAATCCATTGATAAGAAATCCTATCAATGGGAAAAAAGGAACTAACCAGACTATTTGTAAAACATTTTGCATAACTACCTTTCTAATGCTTTAACCTGTTTAAAAAATTCACATCCACCGAATGAATATTCCGGAACATCATAACAATAATAGCCAAACCCACACTTACTTCTGCTGCTGCCACTACCATAATAAAAAAAACAAATAACTGCCCGTCTGTACCCGCTGTTGCAAGTGTTGCCGCCTGTTTCAAATGATGCATTTTTGAAAAAGCCACTAACATCAGATTCACAGCATTCAGCATTATTTCAATGCACATGAAAATAATAATAGCATTGCGGCGTGTCAATACGCCTACAATGCCTACGGCAAATAAAGCCAGCGACAGAAATATGTAATAATTAACCGGCATACTCCAAACCCCTATAGGGGCTTTTTAGAAACTTTTTATTGAAAATTTTGTTTTTCATTTTGTTGAAAAAAAATTAAGTGTTGAAGTGTGCGACGCAACAAAAGCTCAATCAGGGAACTGAAGCTGGTAACACAATCATTCAATCACATCTTTAAAGAACTTACAAACCATAAAAGAGTTTGCTTCCTAAGTTCCCCTTTAGGGGACAGGGGTTTTCTCTTTTTTTCCTAATACAACCGCTCCCACCATCGCACTTAAAAACAATATACTGCTTATTTCAAACGGAACTACATAATCATGAAACAATGCTTTGCCTAGATTTTCAATCAGGCCAATATCACCTGTTCCCGCTTCGGCAATAGCTGATTTCGTTTCTGCATTTTTCAATGCCGCTACCAACACCAATAATAAACATCCGCCTGCCACTGCTCCTGCCAATTTCAGCCATCTGTTTTTTTGCGGTTCATTATCACTGATTCAGATTCATCAGCATGATCACAAACAGGAACAAAACCATAATAGCTCCGGCATAAACAATAATATTTACGATAGCAAGAAATTGTGCATTCAATAAAAGATAATGACCGGAAATAGCAAAGAAAACCAGTATCAGCCACAATACACTATAGACGGGATTTTTGCTGGTAATAACCATCAAAGCACTGAACAGCGCCAACACTGAAAGAAACCAAAACAATATTTGTGTTATATTCATTTCTCTATAAGCTGTTGTTGCTCTCCTAAAAATTATTAATTAACCTATATTAATTAGTAATTTTTTTCACCGGCCTGTCACCCAAGCTTTTTTGTATTCTTCAGGCTGTGTCAGCGGATCGGGTATCAACAAATCTTCTTTTTTATAAATAAATCCTTTTCTCGAATAATTGGATGGTGCAAAAGTTTGCGACAAATAGATCGCATCTTTCGGGCAAGCATCTTCACAAAAACCACAAAAAATACAGCGCAGCATATTGATCTCATATTTCACTGCATATTTTTCTTCCCGGTACAAATGCTCTTCACCGGGTAGTCGTTCTGCTGCTTCCATAGTGATGGCTTCTGCCGGACAAGCCACTGCACATAAACCACAGGCAGTACAACGTTCACGACCTTCTTCATCACGGTTCAATACCTGTAGTCCACGAAACACAGAAGAAAAAGAACGTTTTTGCTCCGGATAATTGATCGTCGCTTTTCTTTTGAACAAATGGCTCATGGTGATCATCATTCCCTTCAGAATATTCCACAGATATATTCTTTCAAGCCATGTCATTGGCTTGCGGTCAACCAGTTTTGCTCTTTGTGTTAATTGCATCATTCTTTCACTCTTTTAAAAATCTCGCAAATATATATTTTATGTTTCCAGCTTCTGTAATTCTTATCATCGTCTGTTGCGTCGCACTCTTCATCGTTCAGTAATTCTATTCATCACGCCTCACCTCGACCCTCTCCGAAAGAGAGGGCCACCAACACACAATCCTCGCTCATCGAAAAGTTATTAACCATTTTGGCCCTTCATTCATAAAAATTTTCAATATCATCAACCACTTCAAATAAGCAAGCCTTGTGCCTTGTTATCCTCCCCCTTCGGGGGAGTTAGTGGGGGCCTTTCAACAACAACATTACAACTGCTGTAATCACCATATTCGCCAATGACAATGGAATTAATCCTTTCCATCCAAGATTCATCAACTGATCATACCGAAATCTTGGTATTGTCCAGCGGATCCAGATGAACACAAACAAAAAGAAAAATATTTTCGCCATCAGTACCGCAAAGCCGATGATCGCTAACCAGTTTTGAGATAAACCCCAATGTGCTTCATTCACAAACGGAATATCATAACCACCAAAGAACAAGGTTGCCATTACTGCACTGCTGATAAACATATTGATGTATTCAGCAAATAAATAAAATCCCAGTTTCATCGAAGAATACTCCTGGTGATAACCAAAGTTCAATTCATTTTCTGCTTCAGGCAGATCAAAAGGTGTACGGTTACATTCTGCCAATGCACAAACAAAAAATATGATAAAGCCCAAGCGGCTGGTAAATAATATACCATCCATGATTGCACCTGGTTCTTTACGATCACACTCATCTGCAAGGAACCGGTCAACATCAATAATGCGATCAAGGCCAAGCCCATTGCCAGTTCATAAGAGATCATTTGCGAAGCGCCACGAACGGCTGCCAGCAAAGAAAATTTATTATTAGATGCCCATCCGCCGATCATGATGCCATACACACCTAAACTCACAACACCAAAGATGTAAAGAATACCGATATTGATATCTGCGATCTGCAAAGGCATGTCTTTTCCAAACATATGCAACGACGTTCCCCAAGGAATCACGGCGCTGGTCATTAAAGCGGTCATCATTGCCAGACATGGGCCGAGAAGAAATAAAAATTTGGAAGAAACCAGGGGAAATATCTCCTCTTTGAAAAATAATTTACCACCATCAGCCAATGGTTGAAAAATTCCAAAGGGTCCTGCCCTGTTCGGCCCACGACGATCCTGCAACCATGCAGCTACCTTTCTTTCCGCATACGTGGTGTACATAGCGATCACCAAAGACAATGAAATGATGATCACTATCAATACCAATTTTTCAAGAATCAACCACCAATCAATAGATAATAAATGCATAATGCCTACATTCCCTGAAGGGATTTTATGTTTAAAGCATTAGTTTATTAGCCTGGTCATACTTCATAATTCAAAAACTATTACTGCAATTAAGATTATTCATCCTGTTGCTCGTACCATTCATTTCTTTTCAAAAGTTTTGCTTGTTGCCGGTCCTTCTATTGCACTCAGAATATCCGGATCATTTACATCACTCATACTATGAATATCCATCAGCAATTTCGGATCTCGTCCACCCATTACTTCGGACAATGTTTCATGTCGGTATTTTTTCATTTACATATTTATTTGCCGAGATCACTGAATGACGATTCACTTTTGTCGGCCCTTCGACCACCCAATCATTCACTTTCTTTTTTTCAAAACGGCATTCATTACAGATCCAATCATGTCACTTCGCCCCACTGATCTTTTCTGGCTGTTACTCTCAATACTTCTTCGCCTCGCATCCATAACTGCACTTTGCCGCAACACTTGCTGCATTCCCGATGTGCATCCATTGGCTTGGTGAACCACACACGGTTTTTAAACCGGAATGTTTTATCCGTTAATGCACCAACAGGACAAACATCAATCATGTTTCCTGAAAAATCATTGTCAATTGCTTTGGAGATATAAGTTGAAATTTCAGAATGATCGCCACTGATCCAATATTCCATGCTACCCGTTTATCAGTTAACTGATCCGCAACATAAGTACAACGATAACAAAGAATGCAACGGGTCATGTGCAATTGAATGTATGGACCGATATCTTCTTTTTCAAATGTTCTTCTTTTAAATTCATATCGTGTTGCTTCTTTGCCATGCTCATAACTCAAGATCCTGCAAATCACATTCACCTGCCTGGTCGCAGATCGGGCAATCCAGCGGATGATTGATCAATAAGAAATTCAACTACAGCATTTCTTGCTTCGATTACAGCAGGGTTGGTAATATTTTCTACCACCATTCCATCCATCACATTGGTTCTGCAACTGGCAACCAGTTTTGGCATTGGTCTTGGATCAGCAGCAGAACCTTGCGCCACTTTTACCATACAGGTACGGCATTTACCACCACTACCTTTTAATGTAGAATAATAACACATTGCAGGTGGCGCTACATCACCACCAATTTTTCGTGCAGCCTGCAGAATAGTTGTTCCAGGCTCCACTTCAATCGTGATGTTGTCGATGGTTACTTTAAATAATTTTTGATCACTCATACCCAAACCTCTAAGGGGGCTTTATAAATTTTAATTTAAAAATTTCTATACTGTTCCCATAGCCCCCTTCAGGGGGTTGAGGGTTTCAGCATAATGCTGCCAATCCATAATTTCTTCTCTGTGCATCATCCGGGTTTGTTACATGCCATTCAAACTCATCTCTGAAATGCCTGATTGCTGCTGCAACCGGCCATGCTGCTGCATCACCTAACGGACAAATCGTATTTCCTTCGATCTTTCGTTGAATATCCCAAAGCAAATCAATGTCACTCATCTTTCCTTTTCCCGTTTCTATGTTCCATAAGAATTTTTTCCATCCATCCCGTTCCTTCTCTGCATGGTGAACATTGTCCGCAACTTTCATGACGATAAAAACGGGCAAATGTATAATGTATTACGAACGATGCACTGGTCTTCATCATAAACAATGAATCCACCGCTTCCCATCATACTGCCGGTTTGAAATCCTCCATCAGCTAAACTTTCATAGGTCATCATCCTTGTTTCACCTTTTGCTGTTTTCAATAAAAGATTAGCAGGCAAAATAGGAACAGATGATCCTCCCGGCACACAGGCTTTTAATCTTTTTCCATTGGCAATACCACCGCAATATTCATCACTGTAAATAAATTCTTCTACAGAAATATTCATTTCAATTTCATACACACCCGGTTTATTGATATTGCCACAAGCAGAGATCAATTTTGTTCCGGTTGATTTTCCGATACCGATCTTTGCATATTCATCACCACCATTATTAATAATAGGAACAACAGCAGCATATTGTTTCCACATTATTCACCACTGTTGGGCAATCCCATAAACCTTTTACCGCAGGGAATGGAGGTTTAATTCTTGGATTTCCTCTTTTGCCTTCTAATGATTCAAGCAATGCAGTTTCTTCACCACAGATATAAGCACCTGCTCCGGGATGAACATATATCTCACAATCAAATCCGCTTCCTAAAATATTTTTTCCGAGCCAGCCATTATTTTTTGCTTCCGCAATAGCTTGTTCCAAAATGTCAACGATCCATGCAAATTCACCACGTATATATATATAAGTGCGATTGCTGCCCAATGCATAAGAAGAAACGATCAATCCTTCGATCAGTAAATGCGGAATGAATTCCATCAAATACCTGTCCTTGAAAGTTCCGGGCTCAGATTCATCTGCATTACAAACCAGGTAACGGGGAACTCCTTCTGGTTTTGCCAGAAAACCCCATTTCATTCCGGTAGGAAATCCTGCACCACCTCGTCCACGCAATCCGCTTTTCTTTACTTCATTCGTTATGTCATCAGGAGTCATTGTCTTCAATGCTTTCTCCACAGACGCATAACCTCCATTCTTCCGGTACACATCGTAATAGCGGATACCTTCAATCCCGATCTTGTCTAATAATAATTTTTTTGCCATATAATCAAACCATCTATGACTTTATAATTTCGTACTCTGTCTCGCCAATAACTGCCATCCTTTCTTGGTATCAATCCAAACCTGCAAAACATGCAACTTTAACTGAAATGCTGTTCCATTTGCAGACCCTTCTGCATTAGTATTGGTTCGAACGGTTGCCCATTTTTTTCCAATTGATTCAATCGCCACGCTGCTGTTTTCAATTTTACTATAAACCAGTTTTCCATTTTTCAGATCGTTTATAATATCTTTTTTTCGCTGCACCCATCCGTTGGAATGTCCATAAGCTGATATCCTTATGCAGTAATCCCTGCAAAGTTGTTTCATCTTTATTCGACTAATGCTTTATCCAAAGAACTCATCGCCGATTTTAATGAAACACTATCGGCTTGTGCCACTGCAACCAACGCAACAAAAAACAATCCTATCGTAAATAGCAGCTTCATATTATTCTATGCTTACTGCCTGTCTTCCGCACAATCTCCATTTTCCTCTTTCCTTCACCCACACCAGCATCATCGTAAAATTCAATGTCACATCTTTTCCATCTTTTGTGTGTTCTATAGTTTTGAATAAATACCTGACAATCGCTGTGTTTTCATTACATAGATATCACTTTTATATTGCTCACTGCTGTATCAGAATAAGTAGATTGATTATGGCAAGCGCCATCTATCGCTTCTCTCCGGGTTTGGATTTTTCCGGTTGAATGTCCATAAGTAGCATTCTTTGCAAAAAGATCTTCCAAGGTCAGGCTGTCTTTGGTTCCAAAAACCGTATGACTTAATAAATAGCTCCTGGCAATCAATTCCTGTTCGTCTTTGCGTTTGTGCATTCGCAAACAAACCGCATACTAAAAGAGAAAGAAGAAATGTACTTTTCATATTCTTAATTATTTTTTGCTGCATTTTTCCTGCATTCATCAATGATGGCATCTACTTTTTCTTTTGTCAAATGTTCCCGGTAATGTTTTTCCCATCTGCATCATCGGAGCATAACCACAAGCAGCCAAACATTCCACTGTTTTCAAAGTAAACATTCCGTCAGTAGTCGTTTCACCCGGTTTGATTCCCAATTTTTCTTCAATATATTTAATGATATTATCACTTCCTTTTATCATGCAAGGCCCGGTCTGGCAAACTTCGAATATATATTTGCCTACCGGTTTCAAATTATACATGCTGTAAAATGTAGCCACCTCATACACTTCGATCGGAAGAATATTCAGCAAAGAAGCTACATAATCCATTGTCTCCACACTCAGCCAGCCGCCAAATTCTTTTTGTGCCAGGTGCAAAACAGGAAGCACAGCGCTTTTCTGTTTTCCTTCCGGATAGCAGGCAATGATCTGCTGATACTTCTTTTAATTTCTGGTCTGAAAATTTTATCATAAACCCCCATCCCCTAAAGGGAGTTTTAAATTGTTGAATATAGAACGAAGTTGAAGAGTGCGACGCAACGGCGATATAAGAATTATAAGCCGGCACACATTCATTCAACTACATAATGAACTTTTCAACTCAAATGGTAACCATCTAAGTTCCCCTTCAGGGGACGGGTATCCATCCATTTCTCCCGCAATCAAATTCAAACTACTCATCGTAATGATCGCATCGCTCAGCATACCTCCTTTTGTCAATTCTTCATAAGCCTGGTAATAAATAAAACAAGGTCGGCGGAAATGCAAACGATACGGTGTTCTTCCTCCATCACTGATCAGATAAAATCCCAATTCACCATTTGCCCCTTCTACTGAATTATATACTTCACCGGCCGGCATATCAATTTCACCCATGATAATTTTGAAATGCCAGATCAATGCTTCCATTTTGGTATACACATCTTCTTTCTCCGGTAAATAATATTCCGGCACATCGGCATGATATACTTCTGCTTCGGTTCCTTTGAATTCCTGTACTTTTTGATATGCCTGTTCAATAATGCGTAAGGCTCTGCCACATTTCCTGGCTGCGTACCAGCCAGCGATCATAATTATCACCGGTTGTTCCAACAGGAATAGTAAAATCAAAATCTTCATAACTGCTGTAAGGTGATATGTACTCGTACATCATAATCCACACCTGCTGCACGAAGATTGGGCCCGGTGAATCCATAATTCAATGCTCTGTCCGCACTGATAGCGCCTGTGCCCATCGTTCGTTCCATAAAAATGCGGTTGCGCTGAAAAAGATTTTCAAATTCTTTCAGCACTCCGGGATATTCTTTCAGAAATTTTTCCAGTTTCTGAAAAGCAATATCATTAAAATTTCTTTCAAAGCCACCGATACGACCAATGTTGGTTGTTAATCTTGAACCGCAAACTTCTTCATATATTTCATAAATCAATTCACGGTATTGCATCACATATAAAAATCCTGTGTATGCTCCGGCATCAACGCCTACAATAGAATTACAAATTAGATGATCGGAAATTCTTGACAGTTCCATGATGATGACCCGCAGATAATCCACCCGCTTCGGTGTTTTTACTCCTAATAATTTTTCGCAGGTCAGATGCCAGCCCATATTATTGATAGGAGATGAACAATAATTCAACCGGTCAGTAAGCGGAGTGATCTGGTATAAGCGGACGACGTTCTGCAATTTTTTCAAATGCCCGGTGAATATATCCGATTGTTTGTTCCGCAGAAACAATTCGTTCACCATCCAATTCCAGAATATTCTGAAACACACCATGTGTAGCCGGATGTGTTGGACCCAGGTTCAACGTAGTGGTTGTTTTTTCAATACTTCCTTCCGGTAATTTTATGTGATGTTCCATAGACCCCAAACCCCTAAAGGGCTTTTTAAGCACTCCGATTTTCGGAATGTTTTTTATTTGGTGAACAGAATTAATGCAGTCGAAGTGTGCGACGCAACCGCAGTTGATAGAATCGCTGTAGTTGGTTACATAACCATTCAACTTATATCTCGAAAGAGCTTATTAATGAAAAATCTACACCCTAAGTTCCCCTTTAGGGACAGGGGTTCTACCTTCCAAACATCTCATCATCTTTATCAATTCTCGCTCTGGTCTTCCAACGGATATTCTTTTCGCATGGGGAAATAATCCATCTCATCCACATTCAATATCCGTTTCAGGTTCGGATGACCGATAAAATTCACACCATAAAAATCATAGGTTTCTCTTTCCATCCAGTTAGCTGCAGAAAATAATCCTGTTGCAGTATAAACATCCGGTTGATTGATATCTGTAAAAACTTTGAACCGTACACGAACATTATCCTGCAGATTGTGCAAGTGATAAACTACTGCTAATTCTCTTCCTTTTTGATCCGGATAATGTACAGCACAGAGATCAGTGAGAAAACGAAATTTCAATTCTTCATCATCATATAAAAAATTCAGCACTTTCAGATTGATCTCTTTCGGCGCTTCAAAAGTGAGCATACCCATAAGGTTCGGTGAAACTCGTTACCTGTTCTCCGAATTTTTCAATTAGTCTTTGTTTTATTATTTCGTTTGTCAATGCCATTATTCAAAGTTCAAAAATTAAAAGTCTAAAATTTTCGCATTTTGACTTTTTACTGTTTTTATTGTATTCCATAGCTTTCCAACAACTCTTTATACTTTTCACCATTTCTTCTTCTCAGGCTTTCTTTTCCTACCAGATCCTGTATCCGCATAAATCCATCAATGATTGCTTCGGGTCTTGGCGGGCAACCCGGCACATATACATCAACCGGAACCACCTGGTCAATTCCCTGCAAAACACTGTAGGTATCAAAAATTCCTCCGCTGCTGGCACAGGCGCCTACGGCGATCACCCATCGTGGTTCTGCCATTTGCAGATAAACCTGTTTCACTACCGGTCCCATTTTTTTGGCAATGGTTCCCATCACCATTAACAGATCGCACTGACGTGGAGAAAAACCAACTCTTTCTGCACCAAATCTTGCCAGATCATAATGAGAACCCATAGTTGCCATAAACTCAATACCACAACAAGAAGTAGCAAATGGTAAAGGCCAGATAGAATTTTTTCTTGCAAGCCGATTACTTTATCGAGTGATGTAGCAAAGAATCCTTCGCCCTGGTGACCTTCCGGCATTTCTGCCATGCTGATGTCATTTTCCAGCGGTTTTACGTTTAAGATTATATGATACAGGACGAGACATAGTTTAATTTAAAATTTAGAATTAAAAATTAATAATTTCTCACTAATTAAAACAACTTTCACTAATCAGAAGTTTCGGTAATTATTAATTTTTAATTATTCAATTATTCAATTGTTTCAATCTTCCCACTTCAAAGCGCCTTTTTTGATGATATAGATAAATCCGCAAAGGAAAAATCCTACAAACATAAATACAGCCCAAAAACCATTCCATCCAAGTTCTTTAAAATTTACAGCATACGGATAAAAAAATATCACTTCTACATCAAACAACACAAATAAGATAGCGACCAGGAAATATTTGATAGCCATTGGCTGCCGTGCATCGCCATGGCTTTCAATACCACTGGCAAAACTTTGAAGCTTATCAGTGGTTTTTCTTTTTGGGCCGATAATATGAGTAACAAACATCAAAAACGCAACTAAGCCAACTGCACAAATGATCTGAATCCCTACAGGAAGATAACTGGAAGCATCATTCGCATCAACAATATTTTTAGACAACCCAGCCTGAAGTAAATGAAACATAGGCCTTTATTACTAGGTTGCAAAAATAAGACTGCAGCTTCAAATTACCTTGGAAATTATCGTCCAACTTTACTGATTATTATCATAAAAAAAATCCCCTGACAAGCAAGGGAATTTTTCAGTAACATATATATGAAGAAATAATTTTTAATTTTTATTTCCGTTTGTCGTCGCCCGGTTTGATGTATTGCCACCGCTGGTATTCTTTTGATTCGGTGGTGGCTTTTTCAATGAATCCTCCAATGATTTTTTAACGTCATTCAGATTCGCATTATCCGGATCCAATGCCAGCATTTCATTGATATACTCTAATGCCTTAGTAGCATCTTTTGCAATATTGGCATAGTACTGTGCCAGGTATCCGGCTATACTTAAAATGTTCGCTTTGTTCTTTAGTGAATCTTTAGCTAAAAGCTCCAGGTATTTCGTTGCGATGGGAACAGCTAAACCTTTTTCCATTGAAGTGTCCATTTGGCGTTCTGAATTGAACTGCCATTGCCACCCGAAAGTTTGATCAGGATATTTTGCAGAATACAGACCAAATACACTATCTGCTTTTGCATATGAACTGTCAAAATATAATGCTAACCCCCAATTAAAAATTTCAAGGTTGCTTGGTGTAGGATTTGTTTTAAAGATCAGTTCTCTTAAATTCGATTCTTGTAATCGGTTCCCTTTTGTCTTCATCAGATCAGCTCCTCTTTTCAACAAATTTATTTTCCCGGTAATAGTAGTATCGGCATTTGCCGCTTCAATAAAGGTCTTTACAACTGCGTCAGGGTCATTTCCCACTCCAGAGTAAATATTTGCTTTTAATAAATAATCCAATGGAATGATCTTTTCAGGCTTCTCTTTAGCAAAATATTCGTCGATATAAGTCTTTGCCTGAAGAGTATCTCCTTTTTCTACAAAACAGTAAGCAAGTAATTTATAAGTTCTGGGTTGAGTCTTATCACCTGCTTTATTTACGATGCCCTGGGCAATGCTGATTGCCTCATTGTAATTTTTCTGTGCCCATAAAGTTTGAGCCCTTAGATAATCATTCTGAACATCAGGATCGGTACTAGCTATATATTTTTTTGCATAATCATCTGCTTTAGCAAAATCAATTTTACCGGTAGAGGGATCTACTTTTAACAAGTAATAATAGTATAGATCATAATATGCAGGGCCAAAACCGGGATCCTTGGTTACAGCTTGGTTCAAATTATCCAAATATAAATCCCAGTTTTGTTGCGTTTCAAAAAGCTTAGCCATGCGGTAATACGCTATCGCAAAATTGGGATTGGCATCAAGAGCTTTCTTATAGTTAGTATAAGCCTGTCCTCCATTTTCACCCGGTCTTGCTTTACGATATGCATTACCAAGATTCAGAAATATATCCGGGTTTTTAGAATCTCTCTGAGCAGCAGCTTCGAGTTTTTCAATGGCATAAGCCAGGTCTCCGGCTTTAGCATCAACATTAGCACGACCAATGGCATTAAGAATATTAGGATCATCCCCTTTTTTTGTATGGGTCATAGTGATCGCTGTTTCGAACCGTTGACGGGCATCGGAAGCTTTATTTTCCAGCAATTCTACATGACCCAATCCTACAATCAGTAACGGGGCATTAGCGCTTGCTGCCAATGCTTTTTCATAAACCTGGCGTGCTGCCGGTACATTGTCCATTGCAATGTAGGTCTGGCCCAGCCAATATCTTGCATCTATATTATTAGGATTTACTTCTAATAATTTTTCAAATACTGCTTTGGCACTTTGCTCTCTTTCTTCGTACAGGAAGTTGATCCCATCCTGAACGGATTGTGCTTTCAAACTGCCAATTGATAACAGTATTGAACCTAAAGCTGCAATGGTGATTTTCTTCATGTTTCTATTCACTTTTAAAGAAGTGTAAATATAGCGGATTTGTTTACTCATTCAAACGGACTGCCCGGACCCGAAAATCCTGTTGAGCCGGCATCAGGTAAGCCCTTTTGAAAATCAATTGTCCCTTCTCACCACTCAGGAAATCTGCAAAACCATGCCCAAGACCCCGGTAATTTTCTTTTAATATATATATAACATCCCGGATCATGGGATACCGGCGCAGGTAAATATTTGCCTGTACAGGTAAGATGTAATTTCCCGGAATATTCACACTCTCCAACTGGGCCATTTTAACTTTTTTTAAGAAACTAATCTCCATGGTATCATCCTTGTCTCCTACCCAACTGACCCCGATGAAGCCAATAGCGTTGGGGTTCTTAGCAATGTAATTAATAACCCCAACGCTGCTATCCGCGGCGGCTGCCTTTGATGTAAGTGAATCCGAATTCCCGTGTAGTACGGAATCAATCACAAAACGAATGGTGCTGGTTTCTCTGGTCCCATCAAAAACCGGCAATAAATTTTTCTTGTAAGTGCCCTTCAGTATATCTCTTATATCACCCATTGTAAAAAGTGAATCCGGAGATTTCGGATTTACTATTACAGCAATTGCATCTAAGGCTACAGTCATCTTTTCAGGAGCCACCTTCATAGAATCCACCATGAAATCTTCTTCTGCTTTAGTGAAGCCACGGGTCGCAATGATCATACGTACACTATCAACAGCAAAATCCTTCAAACATTCTGCCTCCGGTTTATAAGTAACAATGATCTTAGTTTCCGGATGCTGGGATTCATAGACCTGAACCTGTGAATCAATGATCGGCTTGAACGACTCGTCAGCACTGACGTAAATTGTGCCCCGATCTGGCGTATCCTTCAATTTTGCTTTTTGTTCATCGTAAGTCTCACACCCCATCACCCATTGTAGCAGGCTTATGATCAAAACAAACTGCCCAAAAAATTTTTGAATACTTCTTTGTGTCATCTGAAATAATTTTTTTTATATCCACGATAAAAACGCCAGGCTGCATAAGCCAGGCATATACCCCCGAAAATCTTTTCAAGCCCAGGATCCATTTTGCTGCCCCAATGAATATTTAATTTTTCGCCAAAAAGAAAAAAAATCCCAAACAACAAAAAAATCGTTCCCATACCATAATCGAGCAGGGCCTTCATGAAGATGATCTGCTTTCTTTTTTTCTTTTCGTATTCTTCAAACATTATTATTTTTTTCGATGGCAGCAATTTATAACTTTTTTTATTGTTCAACGCCGATAAATGTTACCGGTAACATATAGCTAACGGAAACATTAGTACCATTTTGAAATGCAGGTTTCCATCGGGGCATTTTTTTGCATACCCGGATCACTTCTCTGTCAAATTCATCCCCTCCGCTTTGTAAAATTTCCAGGTTGGATACAGTCCCATCTGTTCCCACACGAAAACGGATTTGCACCATCTTTTTCTCTCCTGCCTCCAATTCATCGGGTGTATTAAGATTGTTTCTTAAAAAGCGAATCAATGCATCCTGTCCACCGGGAAATTCCGGCTCTCTTTCATCAGCTTTAAATGCAGATTCCTTTTGAGTTCCGGTATTATCTCCGTTGGAATTCAGATTTCCATTATCACTTGTTCGTACTATTCCATCTGGTTTTGATCCTTTCGAATTTATATTCGATATTTCGCTATTTTCCAATTCCTTTAGATCGGGCATGTCTGTCTTTTTTAAGTTGGCATCTGGTACAATCGCAATTCTATTAACAAGCTTAACAAAAGCAACTTCCCGCATTAGTTTGGGAATTATTCTTTTCTTTTCGGGAATTTTGGGTTCTTTAGGTTTTACAACTTGTGTGGGAGCTTCAGAAACCACAACAATCTTTCCTGAATTATTATTGACTGTTTCTCTGTTTTTTCCGGTAAAACTCATCAACAGAAAAATAAGAAAAGCAATTGCTAAAGTTCCCGCTGTTGCAGCAAGTAATCGAAAATTGTAATTACGACGCAATGCGTATGCACCGTAATCTTTATTACGGTTGTCAAATAGAATGTCAAGCAGGCTGGCCTGCAGAATTTCTTTTGTAGTCATGGCTGTATTTTTAAAAATGAGATGCTGAAAAAAGGAGTTTCCATAGAGCTCATTGCGGAAGAAATAATTTTCATTATTAACTATTAATTATTCAATTTATCTGACCTTTGCCCCCATGAAATTTCTGATGGTTTGCCTGGGTAATATTTGCAGAAGTCCGTTGGCAGAAGGAATTCTTCAGCACAAAGCAGAACAAGCCGGATTCAACTGGCAGGTGGAAAGCGCAGGAACCGGCTCCTGGCATATTGGTAGTGCTCCTCATCCGTTGAGCCAGAAAATAGCATCAATGAATGAGATCGACATCAGTCAACAGCAATGCCGTCAATTCCGTAAAGAGGATATTCTTCACTATGATTTTATTTATGTAATGGACGAAGAAAATTATACTGATGTAAAAGAAATGAGCGGTGAATTATGGGATGAAACAAAAGTGGATATATTGATGAATGAACTGTACCCGGGTGAAAACAGAAGTGTACCTGATCCCTATTTAGGAACAGAAAAAGATTATCACAAAGTTTTTGCATTGATAGAAAGGGCTTGTGATAAAGTGATTAAAAAATACACAACACCTGATATGAACAGATACCAGGATCAACATAAAAAATCCGGTTAACTACTACAATCGAATTATTTGACTATTTGAACAATATGACCAAACCTTCACTTCCTCAAGGCACCAGGGATTTCGGACCGGATGTTGTCCGTAAGAGGAATTATATTTTCAATACAATCAGAAATGTATTTGAATTGTATGGATTCCAACCATTGGAAACGCCAGCGATGGAAAATATTGAGACCCTGATGGGAAAATATGGAGAAGAAGGAGATAAATTAATTTACAGGATTCTTGATTCTGGAAATCCATTTCAGATAGAATTTTTCAAAGGTCTTTTAAATTACCTACTGCATTTCAGAAACACTGTTGTTCATACAAATCCTGAAATTGACGGGTTTAAGGGGTTTGACTTTTTACAACGCTTAATTGATCACCCTACTGTTATTCCGTCACTTGCGAAACAACTATATTCTACCCCAGATTTAACTAAGAAATACTTATCTCCATTGAAAAATGATGCTTCAGAAAAAGCACTTCGTTACGACCTCACTATTCCCTTTGCCCGTTATGTGGCGATGAATCATAATCAGCTCACATTCCCATTTAAACGTTATCAAATACAACCGGTGTGGAGAGCTGACCGGCCGCAAAAAGGAAGATACCGGGAATTTTATCAGTGCGATGCTGATGTGGTGGGTAGTGACTCTTTGCTGAATGAAATTGAATTGGCGAATATCTATCATGAAGTTTTCAACCGGTTAAGAATTAAGAATTACGAATTAAGAATTAATCACAGAAAAATTTTGACAGCTTTGGCAGAATTATGCGGAGGAAAAGAAAAGATGAATGATATAGCCATTGCAATTGATAAGCTGGATAAGGTTGGGATAGAAAAAGTCAAAGATGAATTGAGTCACAAAGGATTTTCAAAAAAGGAAATCGCAATAATAGAAAAATACCTTTCCATTTCCGGAACTAATAAAGAAAAATTAGCTCAGGTAAAATCTTTACTGCATGAAAATGAGACCGGCAAAAAAGGAATTTCAGAAATCGAAATTCTCACGGCTCACGATTCACGACTCACGACTGACTTCACACTTGCCCGTGGACTCAATTACTACACTGGTGTTATTTTCGAAGCCAAAACAAAAGATGTCAACATCGGCAGCATTGGTGGCGGAGGCAGATACGATGACCTCACTGGTTTATTTGGTGTTCCTGACATTCCTGGTGTTGGCATTTCTTTCGGAGTAGATCGTATTTATGATGTAATGGAAGAATTGAAATTGTTTCCGGATAATGTATATATCGGAACTCAGGTTTTGTTTTTTAATCTTGGAGAAAATGAAAGTAAAATTGCTTTTGATCTGGTGCAACAACTTCGCCAAAAAAATATTCGCTGTGAGTTATATCATGAAAAAGCAAAATTTGATAAACAATTCAAATATGCCGAAAAGAAAAATATACCTTACATCGTGATCATTGGTGACGAGGAAATAAAAAATAAGAATTGCAAGGTCAAAGATCTTGCGAGCGGCAAACAACAGGACCTGACCTGGAAAGAGTTAATAGAATTTACTTTTACCTGATGCTCAAATTAAATCTCATATGAAAAAGATTATTTTAAATCTCATCTTGATTGTATCGCTGGGAGGAATTTTCATTTCCTGCAGTAAAAAAGATAAAACCGGTTTACTGATCCCAAAAGACGCAGCGATGGTTATTCATTTTAATGCAGCCTCTTTTTCTTCCAAACTTAGCTGGGATGATATTAAAGCTACTAATTGGTTTAAGAAATTCAATACCGAAAGTCATGATAGCCTGACTGAAAAACTAATGATGGATCCGGCCAGTAGCGGAATAGACCTGAAATCAGATTTTGTTTATTTCATAAAAATGAGAACCAGCGGCGCTTATATTGTTGCCGACGGAAAATTAAAAGATGCTGATGCTTTCGCAGCTTATTGCAAAAAAATGATGCCGAATGGATCACAATCGCAAGACGGAGACTTTTCTTTTATCACCAAAGATGATAACGCTGCTGTGATATGGAATAAAGAACGTTTTGCCTTCGTCGCAAACACTCCGGGGATCATGGGAAACAGATTTTTTAATAATGAAAATCCCTCATCAGGGATGAAAAATTCCATTACTGCTGACAGTTTGGAAAAATATGGTAAAGAAGTGTTGAATCTTTCCAATACCCAAACATTGGGAACAGATGACCATTTCGCTGAATTAGTGAATGAGCCGGGAGATGTTCATATGTGGGTGGATATTGAGAAACTATATTCAATCGGTGCTATAAGCCAGTATTTGTCCATGATGAAAGTAAGCACCTTGTTCGAAGGAAATAAATATGCACTTACCCTCAATTTTGATAATGGAAAAATTTCATTAAAAGGAAAACATTACCAGGGTGATGAAATGACCCGCTTGTTGAAAAAATACCCGCCACAACCGATGGATGCTGCGTTGATCAAACGACTTCCGGCAGAAAATGTGATGATGGCATTTGCTATAAATTTTCAACCGGATGCAATGAATGAAATGATCAAAACAATAGGTATGGATGGGATGCTTAATTTACTATTGGGAAAAGCCAACCTGACATTAGACGATATAACCAAAGCAAACAAAGGGCAAATGCTTTTTGCTTTGACAGGTGTAAACACAAAAGAAATAACGGATACTATGAGTACAGATAAGAACAAAAAGCCGCTGACCTTTACTCATAAAGAGAGAGAAGTGAAATTCGTTTTCGCCAATGCCATCAATAATAAAGGTGCATTTGATCGGTTATTGGAACTCTTGAAAGAAAGTACTGAAAAAATGAAAAGCTCATCCAATTATACGTTTAAGGTAAAAGACAATTGGTTTGCAGCTGGTGATTCTGCGAATGTTTCAGCATTCCTGTCTGGCAACAGCAATGCAGTACCTTATGCTGACCGGATCAGCGGGCATCCAATGGGTGCATATATAGATTTTCAAAAAATTATTTCTCATTTATTGGAAAACACTTCTGATAGTAGCAAAACAGCCATTCTCAGTGTCTCGAAAAATATGTGGCAGGATGCGGTGATGACGGGAGGAGATTTTTCCAACGGCGCTGTAACATTTTCAATGGAAGTGAACCTGGTAGATAAAAACACAAATAGTTTGAAACAATTGAATCATTATTTTGATCAGGTTGCCACAGCTTATAAAGGTCGTTTCCCCGCCGGGGAAGCAAGAATGTATCCATTAAAAATGGACGAAGAAAAATCAAAATGATGAGCAGTGGTCTGAAATAGTTTTTTTAAACTTCAATTCCCTCTTTATCGTTCATGCAACTGGAAATTCACAGTGTATTACCCCTTTATTTTGAAGAGAACCGTAAAAATTCTTCAGAAGTATGGGGCCAAGACCTCGTTTTTAAAAAAGGAGATTACATCAAAATTGTTGCACCTTCCGGCAGTGGCAAAACTTCTTTCATTCATTTTATTTATGGAATGAGAAAAGATTATTCCGGTGCTGTTCTTTATGACGGGAAAAACATTAATAACTATTCTCCTGAAGAGTTAGCTGCTTGCCGTAAAAACAGCATGAGCATTATTTTCCAGGACATGCGTCTTTTTCCCAAACAAACAGTTTGGGAAAATGTAGAGATCAAAAGACAATTGAATCCTTTTCATCCTGCTGAAAAGATCGCAATGATGGCAGAGCGACTGGGTATCGGAAATAAACTGCAATCGAAATGCGAAACCTGTTCTTATGGAGAACAGCAAAGAGTTAGTATCATCCGTTCATTAATGCAGCCTTTTGATTTTTTATTATTAGATGAACCATTCAGTCATCTCGACGAAGCCAATTCTCAAAAAGCAATGGAATTGATATTGGAAGAAAGCCGCAAAAGGGAAGCTGCTATTATTTTTGCCAACCTCGAACGTATCGATTACTTTCCTTTTACCAAGCTACTTCACTTATAGAAACGATGAGTTTATCTTTTAAACATATAAAACCATTATTACAAACAGGTGCCGGGGCTTTTTCCCGTTGGTTTTCTTTTATCGGAATGGGAACTGGGGTGCTGCTCTTGCTTTGTTCCGTACAAATGTTCATCAATATTCAGCAATTATTGAAAGGGAACACTATCCGGAAAAATGGGTTTGATTATGTTGCCCTCACAAAAAAAGTGACAAATGAAAACATGGGGCAATCGGAAAAAACACTTTTCACGGATACTGATATTTCGGAGTTGAAGTCCAAAACTTTTATTGAAGATGTAGCGCCATTAGTTGCGACTGGTTTTCGCCTGGAATTGAGCGGAGGAACTATTTTGCCTTTCAAAACAGACTTGTTTCTCGAATCCATTCGATCCGATTTCCTGGATACACTTCCTCCCGACTTTGAATGGCATGAAGGAAAAAAAGAAATACCCATTATCGTCTCTTCTGATTTCTTGGATGTGTTTAATGTATTTGCTCCTGCCTATGGTTATTCTAAAGTTTCAAAGGAAACCGCTTCCGGAATTCCGGTGCTAATCACTTGTTATGGAGCCGGAGGTATTACAGAAAATTTTACCGGAAAAATTGTGGCATTCACGGATCGCATCAACTCTACTTTAGCGCCACTCTCATTTATCGAATGGGCCAATGAAAAATTCAGCGGTCAAAAAGCTTCGCATTATTCAAGGTTGTATATAAAAACCCGTGATGCCAATGATCCGGCCTTATTGAATTTTTTGGATCAGAAGGATTATGAAATCAATAAAGAAAAAACAAAATTTGGAAGAGCGAAGCAGGTCTTGCAGGGAATTTTCAGTGGTATGGGTCTGTTTGGTTTGATGGTGGTTATTCTCGCTTTCCTGTTATTCTCATTCTATCTCCAGTTAGTGATTGCTAAAAGCAGGGAAAATCTTCAATTGCTTATTGCTTTAGGCTACTCTCCAAAATGGTTGGGAAGAAAGATCACAGGCCAATTAATTCCGGTTTATATTATTGTAATTTTTGTGGCCTTGCTTCTCACCCAGGCGTTGCAATATTTATTTCAGCATTTTGTAATGGATGATCGATCAGGATTATCTCCAATTATTAGTATAAATATTGTTGCTCTTGCATTCGCATTATTCTTGCTTTCATTTTTTGCGAATTACCAGCTTGTAAAAAAATTACTGTATAAACTGGGATAGATCACAAATGCATTCAAAATTTTAAACCCCATCTTTTGCAGACAGGGTTTAAAAACTTATTGAACCACTCAAAACATCCTGAATTAATATCCGGGATTCTGAACGATATTACTATTAGCATCCAATTCGCCCTGTGGAATTGCATAGAGAAGCTGAGTATTAGAAGGTGTTACAGCAATAGTACCTAATGGGTTTTGATTTTTATACTTTGTCCAACTTCTTTGTAATCTCACAAGGTCCCATAAGCGACTTCCTTCAAATGCCAGCTCCTTTCTTCTTTCGGTTAGTATGTCTTCCAATACCTGGCTACCTGTATCGGAATAGCCTGCAAATACAGGATCCCTCTGTTGTGCAACTTTGTTTAGATTAATATTAGCATTGGCAATATCGCCCAGATTATAATAAGCCTCAGCTAATATTAAATACACATCCGATAGTCTGATGATTTTGGTATCATCTTTATCAGCGCCATTGGCAGGATTAGGGTATTTATAGCAAAGATTAATATTACCAGACTGCCCACTCCGATATCCGGCGGGAGCACGGGGAATTAAACCTCGTCTTACATCGGTTGCCGAATAAAGATTATAGAGATCGTCAGTTGCCAATACATCGCCGTAGCCTCCTCCGATTTGTGTATATATAAATCCTAAGGCATCAAATCCATTGTTAGCAAGAAGATCGCTTGCCACTTCAAATAAAGTCTCATTCTTTGTTGAAGAAGGCTGTACTGTTGGGTTCGCCCAATACCCGCCTGGTGTATACGTATTTAAAGTACTTGCTGCTGAAGTACCACCTAAAACACCTCCAGGGTTTACATAAGCAGTAGGAGACATCATTACCCATCCGCTATTATTAATGACATCGAGTGCCATTATTTTAGCATTGGCCCAATCGCCCATATTTTGATATACTCTTGCCTCTAATGCTCTGGCTGCATATTTTGAAAAATAGGCCGTACCCCGATAGCTTGTCATTAAGCTGTAAGCCTTTTCTAAATCAGAAATTACCTTGGTATAAACATCATGCACAGAACTTCTGGCGGGCTTATAACCTGTAATGCTTGGGTCAAAAGCAAGGCTATCGGATACAATAGGAACTCCGGGATCATTTGGAGCTACTGTATATGGATGTCCGAAATTTCTAACCAACTCAAAATACATCAATGCTCTTATTGCATAGGCTTCACCGGTATATTGATTCACATTTGCTGAACTGGAAACATTAGAAGAAGCCGTAATAACGGTGTTGGCGCTTTTGATAGCAATATAGGCAGCAGTCCACATGACACCACCATAGTCTCCTGATGCAGCTGTCATGGTAAAATTGTTCATCGTAATATACCTGTTAGAATTCGACGTGGTGATAAAAGTATTATCGGCCATCAGGTCTCCTTTTACAGGTAAATCACGTCCAAACAAGTTCGTGCTCCTTAAACTGGAATAAGCCCCGTTAAGTGCTACTGAAAGATCTGCCTCAGAATGGATAGCTGTACCCAAGGATACAGCATTATAGGGATCTCTTGTTAAATAGTTCTTTTTACAAGAACTGAAGAACAGTAAAAGAATGAATGCTCCGAAAATATTTATTGTATGTTTCATAATACTTAAGAATTAAAGATTAAAAACCAACATTAATGCCGATTGTGACAACCCTGTTATAAAAGAGGTTTAGGTTATTTGTTCCAATATTGCCATTGATATTACTGCTGCCTCCTTGTTCAGGGTCGATCGTCAGGTTCTTATCATATGTTTTTGTCCATAGATTGGTGCCTCTTACATAGAAATAAAAACTATTCAAATTGAATTTACTGATCAGTTCCTTACTCAATTTGTAGCCAATGCTGATATTACGAAGCCTCAGAAAATCTCCTTTATATAAATATCTTGTTGACACAGCATCTGAAGCGCTGTTTTGTGCACTTGATGTATTGGTAGAACCATAATATAATTTTGGCACATTGGTTATATCGCCAGGCTTTTGCCACCTTTGAAGGCCCACGGAATACTTCCCGTATGTAGGATTCGTTTCATCTGTTAGGAAAGAGCCCCACTGATCCCATACATAGTTTCCGAAATTGTAATATAGATCGGCAGCCAGTACAAAGTTTTTATAAGTAAATGTATTGGATACACCTCCAAAATATTTCGGATCAGCTACCTTACCGGTATTCACACGCTGTGCTTGTGTAGCGCCGGTGCTATAATAGGAAGTAGTAGTGGTTTTACTGCTATCCAGATACCAAAGTGGGTTTCCATTCGCCGGATCTACTCCTGCCCATTGGCGCATATACCATGTATTGATATCAACGCCCGGCTTTACTAAAAACTGCCCGTTGATAATCTGCGTTTGTCCCGGAGGTAATGTCTTTAACCGGTTTGTGTTGTGGGTAAAGTTCCAACTGATATCCCAGGTAAAATCTTTCAGGGATATAGGTGTTGCATTGATAGTGATTTCAACCCCCTTGTTCTGCAACTTTCCTACATTCTCAGTAATGGTCGCAAATCCGGAAACTTGTGAAATCGGAACGCCGAATAACAATCCCGAACTGATCCGGTTATAAAAATCAACGATCATATTGACTCGATTCTTGGCCATGCTCAGGTCAAAACCAAAATCAAATTGGTTATCCTTTTCCCAGGTCAGACTTACGTTTCCGAGCGTATTGAAGGTTCCGCCGGGGTTATTATTGTAGTTAGCCCCAAATCCAAAAGTTTGTTTGGCTCCGTAATTAGCTAATTCCGCATTACCGGCGCTTCCGTAAGAAGCTCTTAATTTCAGGTCATTGATAAAATTAATTTTCTCAAAAAAGTTTTCTTTGGACACATTCCACGCAAAGCTGCCCGAAGGGAAAGTACCGAATTGATTATTGATACCGAACCTGGATGATCCGTCTCTTCTTAAAGTTCCGGCTACGATATACTTGCCTTTATAATTAAGAGATAAATTTCCGAAGCTTGAATTAAAGCTGTAGTCCGATGCGGTTGCACTTCCCTGCGTCACGCTTGATGCATTGGTTGAAAGTGGTAATCTCGGAGTTGAATAATTCTGTGATTGCGCTGAAATAAAATATCCTTTAGATAAGATTGCCTCTGTTGCCACTTTAGCATCAAGAGTCAGCGTTTTGTTTTTGTCAAGGTTGGCATGATAATCAAGTTGATTCACGAAATCATACAGGAAATATCTTGAATAATAAGTGTAGCCTCTTCCGTTAGCAGCCTTACCGTCTCCGTGATTAGGATTATTATAATAAAACTCTTCGAGAGTTGTGAACTGAAGTCCCATCTTGCTGGTGAAACTCAGATTATTCAAAATATTATACTTCGCCTGGGCGCTTCCGATCCCGCTGAATGTACCTAAACTGTGAATATCGTTTTGCGCTATGTACACGGGATTGTACACACTCGAAAAATCCTTTGATGCGTTGCTGATATTTAAGCTGCCGTCTGGATTATATGGATTTTGAAGCGGCCTTAGAAAAAATGCGGTCAATATTGGGTTTGCAAATTGACTGCCGTTACTCAATGGCGCATCTTCCTTGGTATAGGTAGGCTCTAATCGCAATGCGAAAGAAAGTTTCTTTGTCGCATTGTGATCCAGGTTAACCACTGCTGAATAGCGGGTCAGGTCTGAGCCGATTGTAGAAGCCAATTGCTTAAAATAACCTCCGGAAACATAGAATTTTGTTTTCTCGTCGCCGCCTGATGCTGATATATTATATTGTTGCTGGGTACCTGCCCTTGTTACCTGGTTTAACCAATCGATATCAGTGGCGCCTGTAGTATCACCAAAGCCAGCAAGGTTATTGGCCAGTCCTGAGGGAGTGCCTCCGGCATTCAAATATGATTCCTTATAAAGCATCATCCATTGTTGTGCATTCAATGGCTTGGCTGCTAAAGGTATATCGCCTAATTTATTACTGCCTATTTCTGTACTGAAATTAAATTGTGTTTTTCCGGCTCTTCCTTTTTTGGTTGTGATAAGAATTACACCATTGCCGCCTCTTGATCCGTAAATAGCCGTAGCGGCAGCGTCCTTCAATATGGTTATGGATTCTATATCATCTGAATTAATATTAGCCAACACATTCGATGTAGTAGTTAATCGGGATAGATCTCCTGAATTGATTTGAATGCCATCTATCACATATAATGGTTGTGCACTTACTGAATAGGAGCCTGTACCCCTGATCCTTATTTGTTGGTTGGCACCCGGTTGACCGCTGAAAGTTGAGGTCTGCAAACCGGCTATCTTACCTTGCAACATTTGATCCGGAGAAGATAAAGGCACATTTGCAACTTTATCACCCGACACTCTACCTATAGCAGCCGTTACATCAGATTTTTTCTGAGTACCGTAAGCAACAACCACAACCTCTTCCAGGGATTTGTTGGTTAACTTAAGTATTACTTCAATATTGGTTTTCCCCTCAATATTCACTTCCTGGGCATCCATCCCCACTGCGGAAATAACAAGTATGTGAACCCCGGATGGAACGTTCAATGAAAAACTTCCATCGTCTTTCGTAACCGTACCCACCTGGGTACCCTTGGCTACAACTGATGCATTCGAAATGGGAGCATTCTTTTCGTCTGTTACTTTACCTGAAACTGTGCGTTGTGCGAAGAGTGGAGAAACCGCAAACACCATACCTACTAATACAAATAGGAGTTTTCTCATTTTAATTAGTTTTGGTTGACCAAATAATAAACTTTTTAAGCGGAGGGCAAATTACAAAATCGTTTTAAAAAACAATCTATTATTTGCTCTATGGTCAAAAATATAACTTTCAGGATAAACCTGGCTTTTTAAAAACGTACAGGACCGATTTTAGGTTGCTTTTTTTGAACCCTGTTTCCAATCCGGGCCAATTATCCGGTAGAAAGACAATATTTATTATTTTTTTGCTGTTTCTAAAAACAGATTCTTTCTGATATCGCAATATTTTACTTTTCCCTGACTCAGAAAACCTTTAAAGAAACCTCATTATTTTTTCCAGGAATTAAAGAATTGCGTTTGAATAAAAAAATATAACAAGAGCATTTATTGAATATTCTCAAAAATGACAGAAGCTCCCTGTCCTACTCCCACACACATTGTTGCCAATCCATATTCGGGTTCTCTTCGTTTCATTTCATGTAGCAGTGTAGTGGAAATGCGGACTCCGCTGCATCCAAGCGGATGACCAATGGCAATAGCCCCGCCATTTACATTTACTTTAGCTGGTATCCAAGACCAAGATCCCGGATACAGGCAATAGATTGCGAAGCAAAAGCTTCATTCAATTCTACAAGGTCAATGACATCGATGTCTAACCTGGCTCTTTGCAATGCTTTCCTTGTTGCAGGTACTGGCCCGATACCCATAATGGAAGGATCAACTCCGGCAACAGCCATTGAATTGATTTTGGCCAATGGCTTCAGGCCATATTTTGTAACAGCTTCTTCACTCGCCAGCAACAGGGCAGCTGCTCCGTCATTGATGCCTGAAGAATTGCCGGCAGTTACAGTTCCCTCTGTTGCAAATGCAGGTTTAAGTGCCGCCTAATTTCTCAAGTGAGGTTTGCCGGGGATGTTCATCATTATCAAATAAAAATTTCTCGCTTTTTTCCTTTGATATTTCCACTGGTACAATCTCATCTTTCCATTTTCCTCTGCTCAAGCTTCAAAATATTTTTGCTGGGATGACAGGGCAAATTCATCCTGTTCCCTTCTCGAAATGTTCCATTGCCTCGCTACATTCTCCGCTGTTTCTCCCATACTGAAAGGATAATAAATTTCAGCCAGTTTTTTATTGATAAACCGCCAACCTAATGTAGTATCATAAATTTCAGAGCCTCGTTGAAAAGCCGCAGAAGACTTTGGACATCACAAACGGAGCTCTTGTCATACTTCTCAACTCCTCCTGCAATGATCAGTTCTGCATCGCCGCACATTATTTGTCTCGCCGCATTCATGATAGCTTCCAAACCTGAGGCACATAAGACGATTCACCGTATTGCCAGGAACAGTAACCGGTAACCCAGCCAGCAAAGCCGCCATTCTTGCCACATTGCGATTATCCTCTCCTGCCTGGTTAGCAGCACCTGCAATCACATCTTCAATAGCATTGACATCAATGGAAGGGTTTCTTTTCAATCAATCTCTTTGATCACATGGGCCAGCAGATCATCGGGACGAACCGATGATAATGCCCCGCCATATTTTCCTACAGGTGTTCGTATAGCATCAATAACATAAACTGTTTTCATTAATCACAATAATATGTTTGCAATTTAATTGATGTGAAACAAACTATTTGCACTCCCCTTTAGGGGTCAGGGGTTATCTTTGCCGGATGCTCAAAACAGAACAGAAAAATATCAGGCATTTAAGTCTACAGGAACTGGAACAATACTTTGAAACCCTTGGTGAAAAGAAATTCCGGGCCAAACAGGTATATGAATGGATCTGGCAAAAAAGAGCCAGAGTTTTGCTGACATGACCAATCTGAGCAAAGAACTCCGTCAAAAATTGAGAGAAGATTTTACTTTACCGGCTTTAACAATTGATGCTACCCAATATTCAGTGCAGATGGCACGATCAAAAGCCGTTTCAAAACCTGGGATGGACATTTGGTTGAAGGTGTGCTGATTCCAACTGAAACAAGATATACCGCCTGTGTTTCTTCGCAGATCGGATGTTCTCTGAGCTGTAAGTTTTGTGCTACCGGTTATATGGACAGAAAACGCAATCTTGACTTTGATGAGATATATGATGAAGTAGTACTGATCAATCAGCAATGTGAAAAAATTATGAATAAAAAACTCAGCAATATTGTTTTCATGGGCATGGGTGAACCCTTGCTGAATTATAAAAATGTATTGAAAGCTATTGAACGGATCACTTCACCGGATGGATTAGGCATGAGCCCAAAACGAATCACAGTTTCTACAGCCGGTGTTGCCAAACAAATAAAACAATTGGGTGATGATAAAGTAAAATTCAAACTGGCATTATCGCTTCATGCTGCCAATGATGCAAAAGCGCCACGAGATCATGCCGATCAATGATACCAACAATATCCAATCACTGATTGATGCATTGAATTATTTTTATAAACAAACCAAGAATGAGATCACTTTTGAATATATTCTTTTCAAAAATTTCAATGATTCATTGAAAGATGCTGATGAATTGATAAAAATTTACCGCCAGGTTCCGGCTGATCTGATAAACATCATTGAATACAATCCGATTGATTTTGCCAAATTTGAAAAACCGGATGAAGAAAAAGTAGAAGCATTTATCAGTTATCTGGAAAAGCACAAAGTGAATGCAAGGCTTGCGCCGCAGCCGGGGAAAAGATATTGATGCTGCCTGCGGACAATTGGCGAATAAATGATGAAATGAGCTTAGCATCATTATTCGTATTATTAAATTACTGTTGTAAAACAGCAAATAATCCAACATGAAAAAAAAATCGCAACCGGAACAATTACTTCGACAAGTTTGCCAAAAAGAAAAGTAACGCTGCTATCAAAGAACAATTCAAGCAGGAAAAAAGAAAATGGAAGAAAGAAAGAGAAGAGTTTTTTGAAAGAAAAAAGAATCAAGGTCAGAAGTCAGGAGCCTGTCTACCGGACAGGCAGGTCGAGGAATCAGGAGTAGAAACCACTCCCATACATCCGACCGAAACCAGCAATCAGCAACCGACCTCATGCCCCTGAATAAATTCATTGCTCATTGTGGTGTTTGTTCCCGGCGTGATGCAGCTGAATTAGTAAAGCAGGGAAAAGTAAAAGTAAATAATAAAATGATCACCGAACCGGGACATAAAGTATCAGCAAAAGATGATATTAAAGTGAATGGTAAAAAAATATTCCTTGCCAAAAACCTTGTTTATATTCTGCTCAATAAACCCAAAGATTATATTACCACGACAGATGATCCGCATGGAAGAAAAACTGTTTTGGATCTAATTAAAAGAGCTACACAGAAAGAGTATATCCGGTCGGGAGGCTGGACAGAAATACTTCAGGAGTTTTATTACTGACCAATGATGGTGAACTCTCACAAAAACTTAACACATCCCAGTCATGAAATAAAAAAAGTTTATCATGTTACATTAAATAGTCCATTGGAGAAAAAAGATTTTGATCAGATACTTAAAAGGTGTAACACTGGAAGATGGCCTTGCCAGGTAGATGTATTGGCTTATGCAGATATCAAAGACAAAACACAGATTGGAGTAGAAATTCACAGTGGCCGTAATCGCATTGTCCGCCGCATCTTTGAGCATATCGGTTATGATGTAAAAAATCTTGACCGGGTGATATTTGCAGGACTGACCAAGAAAAATGTGGAAAGAGGTAAATGGCGTTTTCTCACTGAAAAAGAAATCAGGGACCTGAAATATTTTGGAAAAGGAAAATAGAAGTCAAGCCCCTAAATTCCCCAAAAGGGGATTTCACAAAACCCTAATTGTTAGAATGAACTTAAAGGATTGGATCGTTTTTGAAAATGATGATTTCATTGCTGTTAAACAAACCCTCAGGTTTACTTTCGATACCTGACAGGGAAGGAAAAGATATTTCGTTGAAAAAATTATTGCAGGAAAAATATGGAAAGCATCTTTACAGTACATCGTCTCGATCAGTGATACCAGCGGCCTCATCGTCTTCGCAAAAAATGAAAAAACACATAAATATCTATCTACTGCATTTGAAGAAAGACAAGACAGAAAAGATTTACCTGGGCCTGGTCATGGGTTCTCCTATTGAAAAAAGGGAACCATTGATGCTCCAATTGCCGAGCATCCCGCAAAAAATGGTTTGATGGTGATACACAGAAAAGGAAAAGAATCACTGAACGGATTATGAAGTGCTGGAAGATTTTGGAATGTATTCATGGATAAGGTTTCAAATTCATACCGGTCGTACTCACCAGATCCGGGTACATATGAAAGATATAGGTCATCCGATTGTCTGCGATCAACTCTATGGAGATGGTCAGCCTGTTTTGCTCTCTATGTTAAAGCATAAAAAATTCAAGCTTTCCAAAAACGAAGAGGAAGAAAGACCATTGCTTAACCGGCTGGCTTTACATGCTTTTCAGTTAAGCTTCAATGATCAGAATTGTAAAAACATTTTTTTAGAAGCCCCTCTTCCAAAGGATTTGCGGGCAACCTTGAATCAACTTCAGAAATGGAAAAGCAAATGATCAGCTTTTCTCCAGTGCTTGTACAATATCCGCTAAAATATCATCGGGATGTTCTAATCCAACAGAAATACGAATCAGGCCCGGAGTAATGCCTACTGATGTACGTTCAGCTTCTGTAAGCTTGGAGTGAGTAGTTGATGCAGGGTGAGAAGCAATTGTTCTGCTATCACCCAGGTTGTTGGTCAGTGAGAGCATTTGCAAAGAATTCAGGAATTTTCTGCCGCTCTCAATTCCTCCTTTAATCTCAAATGTAACCACACCGCCGCCATTACGCATCTGCTTCTTTGCAATTTCATATTGCGGATGTGATTTAAGGAAAGGATATTTTACCTTACTTACTTTCGGATGAAGTTGTAATTGCTCCGCTATGAACAAAGCATTAGCAGCATGTTTTTCCATCCGGATAAATAAAGTCTCTAAACTTTTTGAAAGCAGCCATGCATTGAATGGGCTCATAGAAGGGCCGGTGTTGCGAACAAAAAGATAAAGTTGGTTAATAAGTTCTTTTGTTCCAACAACAACTCCTCCTATCACACGACCCTGCCCATCGATGAATTTAGTAGCTGAATGCAAAACCAGATCGGCGCCAAATTTAATAGGTTGCTGAACTGCCGGAGTTGCAAAACAATTGTCAACAACAAAAAGAATGTTGTGCTTTTTACAGATGGCCGCAACAAATTCAATATCTATAATATCAAGGCCCGGGTTGCTTGGAGTTTCCAGGTACAACATTTTAGTTTCAGGCCGCACCAATGCCTCAATTGATTGTGGCTCGTTCATGTCGAAGTAGGATAGTTCAATACTCCATTTTGGTAAATATTTGGAAAGAATAGTATGTGTGGAGCCAAATACAGCAGAAGCTGAAATAATATGATCGCCTTTTGAAAGAAACGTCATAAAAGTAGAAAAAATAGCTGCCATACCTGATGCAGTAGCGATACCGTCTTCTGCTTCTTCTAATGCTGCTATTTTATTAATGAATTCATCAACCGTAGGATTGGAAAACCGGCTATAAATGTTTACATCCAATGAATCATCAGCAAATGCAGCTGCCATATCCTCGGCAGAGTCATAAGTAAAACTGCTGGTCAGGAATAATGGAGTGGCATGTTCTTTTTGATTTGTTCTTTCAGTTTGTAAACGGATGGCTTTCGTTTCCGGATGTTGTGACATAATTATATTTTCTTTTATGCATCAAAGATAAGTCGGAGGCAAGTTTGAAGATAACCTGTTTAATTATAAAAAGACAGCTTTGTAAATAGAAATCAGACTCATGATTATCACTAACACCCCAACAAGAAAAAACATTTTTTTGACAGGTAATTTTGCTGCAAGCATTGCAGAAAAGGGTGCGGTTACAATTCCGCCTATCAACAGTCCTGCAACAATATTCCAATGATGGATGCCCACAGTAAAAACGAAAGTAATGGCACTTGCTAATGTTAATATGAATTTAGCAACGGTTGAGCTGCCGATAACAAAACGTGGTGTTCGCCCGTTTTTAATAAAAGTACCCGTCACCAATGGCCCCCAGCCACCGCCGCCAAAAGAATCGATAAATCCGCCGACAAATCCCAATGCAGGAATATTAATCCTTTTTTTAAATGACGAAACCTTCTTCTTTGCAAACGCATTTTGTAAAATCCGAATCCCCAGGTACAAAGTGTATGCTGCAATTAAAGGCTTCGTCATCTTTGCGTACCGTTCTCCAACATAAGTGAGGAGGATCGCTCCCGCTACTGCACCAAGCACGGCAGGAATTGCAAGCATACGGGTAAGTTTCTTATTTACATTCCCTATTTTATAATGACTGATGCTCCCGGCAGCGGTAGTCACCGATTCAGCTGAATGAATGCTTGCACTGATGATCGGTGGCGGTATATTAAGGATCAATAAAATGGTAGTACAGATCACACCATATCCCATTCCCATTGAACCAGCAACTAACTCAGCAAGGAATCCCACCAGCAACATCCAGTAAAAAACATTGTTGTCCTGCTTTAATAACCTGATAACAGCATCAAACTGCCCATAAATAAAAAGAAGATAAACAACAGAAATGATTATTACAATTGCCCCGATCAGCAAAAGATATTTATTCTTCCATTTCTTTCTGCCAATATTCTTGTTCTGAACTTTTATGATCTTACCGGTTACAATTGCTTCAAAAGTCTTACTGTGTTCAATCATGACAGGAATTTTTCAAGCACAAATCTTTTATCTTATTCCAGAATTTTAATGTCGATCATAAGATCAATGAGGTTGATATAGACCAGCAAGCAGTAACAGGCTTTCCCAACAACTTTATCTGATTTGATCAGAACAATCCTTCTTCCATTATTGAATCATCACTGCTGCAACAGTATTATTGCTCGTTTCATCCACGAGAATTGCGCTTCCATTTGAATTAAGTTTTGCGTAGCTATCAAATACTAAAGGTGATACCGTCTTTATAGTCGCTGCCACAATCTCATTCAATTTTACTTCTTCTTTTACCGCTTGTTGTTGCAATGTGTTTACATCCAATTTATATTTCACTTGTTTTACCATTACTTTCACGAGCCTGCTGTTATGCTGCAGCAAATATTTGTTTCCTGAAATAAGCGGCCTGTCACCCAGCCAGCATAATAACACGTCAAGTTCATTAGATACCCGGGGAAGATTATTTGCTTTTACAATTGAATCACCACGACTGATATCAATATCGTCGGCAAGCTGTATAACTATGGCCTGATGAGGAAAAGCTTCTTCCACTTCTTTTCCCGCAATTTGGATGGATGAAATTGTTGTTTCAATATCCTGTGGCAATATTTTTACTTTATCTCCTTCTCTATAAATGCCGCTCATCACTTTGCCGGCATAGCCCCTGTAATCATGTAATTCATCTGTCTGGGGACGAATGACAAACTGAACCTGGAACCTTGCATCAGCAAGATTGACATCATTCTCGATTTCTATTTCCTCCAGGTATTGCAATAAAGGTTTCCCATTATACCATTCAATTGCGGAAGATCTGTCCACAACATTGTCACCATTCAGTGCGCTGATAGGGATGTAGGTCACATCACGAAGGGCCAATTGTTTAGCAACTTCAGCATATTCGATAATAATATTGCTAAATACATTCTGTGAATAATTTACCAAATCCATTTTATTAATGGCGACTACCACATGAGGTATTTTCAATAAAGACGCTATGATGGAATGGCGACGGGTTTGTTCCATTACTCCATGTCGTGCATCGATCAAAATAATTATCAGATTAGCATTGCTGGCGCCCGTAATCATGTTGCGGGTGTATTGAACATGTCCCGGTGCATCAGCAATAATGAATTTTCTTTTTGTAGTAGTAAAATAACGATAAGCGACATCGATGGTAATCCCCTGCTCCCTTTCGGCACGAAGCCCGTCTGTAAGCAGTGCAAGATCCACTGAACCATCAGTTCTGTTCCGGGTCGATCTTTCCAATGCCGCAAGCTGATCAATCAGGATATTCTTGCTGTCATACAACAAACGTCCGATCAATGTACTCTTGCCATCATCCACACTTCCAGCTGTTATAAATCTTAGTAGATCCACTTTGTTATTTTAAATTTTGAATGTATCTCATCGGTTCGCATTTATGACAATTCTAAAAATATCCATTTTTCTTCCTATCTTCCATTGCAGCTTCAGTCACTTTATCATCGATGCGGGTCTCTCCTCTTTCACTGATCCTTGTTGACATAATTTCCCTGATCACATCATCCAGTGATACTGCATCGGATTCAACGGCAGCTGTACAAGTCATATCGCCAACGGTGCGATAACGAACACTTTTTGTTACCACGATATCATCAGACGATGGTTGAATATAATCGCTTATTGCCACCAGCTGACCTTCATGAACGATCACTTTCCGGCTGTGGGCAAAATAAATGGATGGGAGTTCGATATTCTCTTTTCGTATATAATTCCAGATGTCGAGTTCTGTCCAATTACTGATAGGAAATACCCGTACGTTTTCTCCTTTATGGATTTTTCCGTTGTAAATATTCCATAATTCGGGTCGTTGCAGTTTAGGGTTCCATTGACCAAACTCATCTCTTACAGAAAAAACTCTTTCTTTAGCCCTGGCTTTTTCTTCATCCCGGCGGGCACCGCCAATACAACAATCAAATTTGAATTCTTCAATTGTGTCTAACAAAGTATATGTCTGCAACCAGTTGCGACTAGGGAATTTTCCTTTAGGTTCAGTAAGTCTTCTTTGTTTGATAGTATCCTCAACTTTGCGGACTATTAATGTGGCATTTACTTTTTTTACTAATGCTATCCCGGAAATCGAGAGCTTCCGGAAAGTTGTGCCCGGTATCAATATGAACTAACGGAAAAGGGATCTTACAAGGTGCAAATGCTTTTCTTGCCAAATGCACCAGGGTTATAGAATCTTTTCCCCCACTGAACAACAATGCCGGTTTTTCAAACTGTGCTGCCGCTTCACGGAAAATATAAATACTTTCTGCTTCGAGCTGCTCTAAATAATTTAAGCGATAGTCATTCATACATCACACTTGTCTTTACTGTTTAATAGTTGCATGATCACTATGAAGGCCGCATTCTTTTTGAGATGTTTCCCACCACCATCTTCCGGCTCTTGCATCTTCTCCCGGTTCAATAGCACGGGTGCAGGGAGCACAACCAATACTGATAAAACCTTTATCGTGTAAAGAATTGCATGGAACATTCATTTGATTGATATAACTGATTATCTCATTATAGGACCAGTTGATCAATGGATTGAGCTTGTATAATTTTTTTTGTTCATCCCATTCAATCATCTGCATATTGTTTCTGTTTTCGCTTTGTTCAGTTCTTAAACCAGTAATCCAAACCTTTGCATCTTTCAAAGCTCTATTCAAAGGCTTTACTTTCCTGATAAAACAACATTGCTTTCTATTTTCCACTGATTCATAAAAACTATTCACTCCTTTTTCAGTAACAAAAGTTTCAACATCTGCTGGATCAGGAAAATAAATTTTCAGGTTTATATTATATCGTGCATTGGTTCTTTCAATCAACTCATACGTTTCATAAAACAACCTGCCGGTATCGAGGGTAAAAATTTCAATCCCAATTTTATTCCGGCAAATAGCATCTGTGATCACCTGATCTTCCTGGCCAAGTGAAGATGAAAATTTAACCTTACCTGGGAATATTTGCGTCACTATCCTTAGCGCATCAGGCAACGAGCTTTCTTCAATAAACTTTATTTGTTCCAGAGTAAGCACTATGTATTTGGTTGCGGTGTATAGCGTAAATAAGGTTTAATGACTTTTACGCCTTTTGGAAATTTCTTAATGGCATCTTCTGTGGAAATAGCTGGTAACACAATCACATCTTCACCATGTTTCCAATCAGCCGGAGTTGCTACACTATTATTTGCAGTTAACTGCAACGAATCCACGACCCTCAATACTTCATAGAAATTTCTTCCTGTTGAAGCGGGATAAGTAATCATCAGTTTGATTGTTTTATCCGGTCCAACTACAAATAAAGAACGTACCGTTG
This sequence comes from uncultured Bacteroidota bacterium, assembly GCA_963745445.1. Classification (GTDB taxonomy): domain Bacteria; phylum Bacteroidota; class Bacteroidia; order Chitinophagales; family Chitinophagaceae; genus UTBCD1. The sequence goes on along the minus strand of CAVUXD010000003.1, from coordinate 1,425,889 downwards.
TTGTAGCAGAAGCATTGGGATGAATCATATCATATAAAGCAGCCACATTCTTGTCATGGTCAGCGATAATCGGGAAGTTCACAGTACAATTTTGAGTTTCATTGATGTCTTTTACCCAGCCCTGGTGTTTGTCCAATGGGTCAACACTTACAGCAAGAACTTTGACATTGCGTTTTGCAAACTCTTCATTCAATAAAGCAGTTCTGCCAAGCTCGGTAGTGCATACAGGAGTATAATCAGCTGGATGAGAAAACAGAATACCCCAATTGTTGCCGAGGTATTCATAAAAATCGATTTCACCCGCAGTAGTTTGCGCTTTGAAGTTAGGCGCAGTATCACCTAAACGTAATCCCATAACATTTGATTTTAGTATTAGAAAATTCCGAAGTTAAGGTAAAAATAAAACCCTACCAAACAAGTAGGGTTTTATTTTGATGAAGGGCTTTGTTTTTACGATACAAGATCCTGGAGAGTACGGTGTTCAAGGATCTTCAGCGTGGCGTCTCTTACATTTTCCATAATATCATGTAAGCCGCATTTCTTTTCATCGCAATTGCTACAACGCTTATAAAAATAAAGACTTACACAAGGTAGCATGGCGATTGGACCGTCTACGATCCGGATCACCGTAGCTATATAAGTTTGAGAAGGATGCTCTTTGAGAGAATAACCACCTCCACGTCCTTTTTTGCTTTCGAGGATATCATTTTTCTTTAATTCCAGTAAAATACTTTCCAGGAATTTCAAAGGAATCTTTTTTTTCTTTGATATTTCAGAGATCAGCACAGGGCCTTTATCATAATTCTGAACCAGGTGCGTCAATGCCCGAAAAGCGTACTGAGCTTTTTTTGAAAGCATGAGCCTTATAAGTTTTAAGATTCAATAATCAGTTTATAGCTTATAGAAGAATTTTTTTTCAGCATGGCTGATACACCACAATATTTTTCAAGTGAAAGGTCAATAGCTTTTTTCACTTTATCTTCATTTTGCCGATCTGTTTTTATTTTATAAACGATCAGGATGTCGTTGAACACTTTCGGATTCTCTTCCGTTTGTGTTGTTTCTACTTCCATCTCCAATGACGAAAAATCCACTCTCATCTTTGTGAGAATATCCACTACATCAATACCGGAACAACCGGCTAGCGCCGATAAAAGCAAAGCTTTGGGTCCATGGCCATTTTTAGCAGCGCCATCAATCTTTATTTTATTACCGTGGTGTTCTGCTTCAAATTCATGTTCCTTTTTCCATTTGGTGATAGTCTTGATCATAATTTAGTTCAATTCATGCTTTTTGTTTTGAGAAATATTTTCCAGGGTCCAGCTGATTTGTTTTTCAAATTTATGTTGTCTTTCTCTGCATTCCGCTTTATTGCAAATGCGGCAGGAAAATGGCAAACAACCATCGGAATGTACAAACAATTCTAAGGATTCGCCAAATTCTTTGCGGATCAGCAGCGCTAATGCATCTATTTCACCATGAGCTTCATTCACATTGAAATACCAGGGAACGGTCAAATGACAATCAACATGTAGCACACTCCCGTATTTGATCACACGAAGATTATGCAAATCAACCCAATTTTCTCTGCGATTAGAATTCAAAACCTGAACCATTCGCTCTAATAATTCCATGTCCGCTTCGTCCATAATTCCTGCTATAGAACGACGAATAATTTTATAACCTGTAAAAATTATATAAATTCCGAAAACGATTGCTACAACACTATCAATCCATCTATAACCGGTAATGTAAAGAAGTAAAAGGCCTATAACTATTCCAACAGTTGACCAGGTATCAGTTTGCAGATGCTTGCCACTTGCAATCAGTGCTAAAGAATTGTTTTTCTTACCGGTCATTAAACAAAAATATCCTGTAATAAAATTTACAATAGCCGTAATTGCAATCAACAAAATCCCGAAATCAATCTTATGCAATTCGACAGGATGTATCAGGTTTTGAATTGCCTTGTAAAAAATAATAGCTCCGGCGCTGCCGATCAATGTTCCTTCAATCGCAGCAGAAATGAACTCAGCTTTGCCGTGACCGTAAGGATGATCTTTATCTCTGGGTTTTGCGGCTACATACAAACTGTATAAACCGATAAAACCGGAAGCGACATTGACTATGCTTTCCAATGCATCGGTCAGTACAGAGATCGAATGCGTAGAATAATATGCAATGAATTTAACTGCCAGCAGTAATACGGATACGCCAGCCACCCATTTTTGAACATTGACGTTTTGTTTCTCAGAATTCAACAGAAAAAAATTGAAAGCGAAGGTAATTAATTAAAAATGTGGGCGGGGTATTGGACGATCTCATTTTCGAAAGATCGAAACAAAGAAACGGGCAATTCTGTAGTAAAATTCTTTATTAAATAGCTGTGAATCCCTCATGGCTTTATAAGTAAGAAAAAGACCGATTGGTACCAGTATAAAGGTAGCTATCCACATACCGGCAAAAGCGCTGATGTCCTTTCTCTTGCAAATTTTTCTCCGGTGGTACTTGAAAAATAAAAAAGCATAAAAAATATGATGGCAAAAACGAGAGGAGTGCCCAATCCTCCTTTGCGAATGATAGAACCCAACGGCGCCCCAATCAGGAACAACACCAAGACAAGCAAGTGAAAGTGAAATTTTCCGGTGCCATTCAATTTTATGTTGACCTAATATTTTCTCTTTTTCTTTCAGGTCATTAGTAGCAATTTCCTGAGCAACACGTAATGAATTGATCTGGGATAACGCTCTTTCGTCAACACTTTTCCTGGCTGAATCAGGAAACAATTCATCAAAACTTTTGACAGTCTTGAAGGGTAATGCTTTTGTTTGAGTCCAAGTACTATCAAAATATTTTACAAAGCCCTGGGCCTTGTAAATATTTTTATTCAACCGCTCTTGCAACATACTAACTTCTTTTTCCAGCGAATCAATGACTATATCCAGTTGCCGCATACTGTACATTCTTTCATTGTTTTTATTGACGACTGTCTGCCGTTCGGTTAAATTGAAAAGAACTGAGATCAAATTGTTTTTTATATTCTTTAAAACCAAGCCGTATATACTCCGTATTGTCCTTAGCATACCTGGTCACCTCGTTCCTGGTATCGCCATCCATCTTTCAGGTTGAATTCAAGAAATCGTTTGTTTTCTGTCACCCGCATAATTCCGCTTTTAGCAATAATGAAATTATCCTGCAACGGATTGCCCTGCTCATAAATGATCACATCCCTGATAACACTGTCATTGGCTTCTTTTTTCCCGATCTTAATAGCAAAACCATTGATCTTATCATAAAACACTCCTTCTTTCAGATCGAATGCGGGTTTGGCATAAACAATATCTGCCAATAAGGTTCTTGATTTCAGATTGGCAACCGGTATAATATAATTGGAAAATAAAAAAGCAATCCCAGCAGATAAGAAGTGTAACAAAAAATAGAGGCCGCATAAACCGCAGCAAAGAAATACCGGAAGATTTGATAGCTACCAATTCAAAACTTTCTCCCAGATTGCCAAATGTCATTAATGAAGAAAGAAGAATAGCCAATGGTAATGCCAGTGGTACCAACACAGCACTTTGATACCAGATAAATTCAAAAATAACTCCCACTCCTAATCCTTTTCCCACAAAATCATCAATATACAGCCAGAAAAACTGCATCACCAGCACAAACAGCGTAATAAAAAAAGTAGCTACAAAAGGCCCGACAAAGGCTTTAATGATGAGTTTATCTAATTTTTTGAACACTTATCTTTAGATTATGAATAAAGCAAAAATAAGGCTTTCACCAAAGGAGGATGCGATTGGTTCAGAATGCCGATGTGATTTTAACAAAGAATCAAATCCTGCTGAAAACCAAATTGATGCTGGAACAAGTACAACAAAATTTTATAGACTATTTAAAACACTATCGTAATTCACTACCGCCATGAAGTCAGTGATTCTGTTCCAAAAATTTCAAAAGGAGAAAATTATAAGGGTTTGCCTTATCTGATACTGGATTATCCCAGGTATTTTGAAAAAGATAACATATTTGCAATCCGTACCATGTTCTGGTGGGGAAATTTTTTCAGTATTACACTTCATCTCTCCGGGAAATATAAAATACAGCATGAAGCCAGGTATAATTTCATCATATCAATTATTGAAAAAAGAAAATTATTTTATCAGTATTTATGAAAATGAATGGGAACATCATTTTGAAAAGACTAATTATGTAAGGATCGGCACATTGAGCAAAGCGTCATTTGAAAAAAGAGTCAGTAGAAATTCCTTTATAAAGCTGGCTTATAAAATACCATTGGCGCATGGGACGAAGCTGCTGAAAAATTTTTTGAGCATTTCAAAAAATTGATCGGGATATGCCAATCAGTTACCAAGCCGGTGAAAAAGATCTTTTACCTGGTGATCCCAAAACAGGCTCTGGTCTTTGATATCTTTTTTCTCAGCAAAATCTTTTATTACCAGAATTGTCTGATTAGTGATCTCCGATTTTTCGATACGAAATTCAAAATATTCTTCTTTGGGTGCAGTTTGCCAGTGAAAACGGATAAATTTATCCAATTCCTTTTCCAACAATTCGGCTTTATCAAAAGAACCATTCCAGCCAAAATAAAAAATATTATCCCTTTCATCCACTTTATCGGCAAACCATTCGCCGAGCCCTGCGGGGGTAGAGAGAAATTCGTATAAAATAGAAGGTGAACAACGAACCGGAAACTCTAATGTGTATAATTGCTTACTCATTCTTCTTTTCGTCTCATTTAAATAGTCCTGATGGCTGCAATAATAAAAAATTAATGATTGCCTCAAAATATTTTGTCAGTTATTTTTCCCTTTTTTATTCCGGAAAGCCCTCCGGGTGAAAATAAATTTCATTAAAGACCGTTAAATATATATCAAAGTTTTTTTGGCTCATATACTAATATTCCCTAAATTGCTTTGAAGTTCAATACTTTCTGAAGAAATTAAGGATACCGTGATGGGTATTTTTTGAGTATTAGAAAGAACTAAAACTTATATTCCTTAACCCTTAAAATAACCCATTTTAAAGCCATACCTATGAGCATGAGACAATTGAAGATCACGAAATCGATTACGAATCGTGAATCTCAAAGTTTGGAAAAATACCTCCAGGAAATCGGCAAAGTCGAACTGATTTCCCCCGAAGAAGAAGTCAAATTAGCCAGCCTGATTAAACAAGGCGATCAAAGGGCTTTGGATCGTTTGACCAAAGCCAACCTTCGTTTTGTAGTATCTGTTGCCAAACAGTACCAAAACCAGGGATTATCTTTACCTGATCTGATCAACGAAGGAAATCTTGGGCTTGATCAAAGCAGCACAGCGTTTTGATGAAACCCGTGGTTTCAAATTCATTTCTTATGCTGTTTGGTGGATCCGCCAAAGCATTCTTGCAGGCACTGGCCGAACAATCCCGTATTGTTCGTCTGCCGCTTGAATAAAGTAGGTTTGACCAACCGGATTCAAAAAGCATATTCGCTGCTGGAACAGCAATTTGAAAGAGAACCATCTGCAGAAGAACTGGCAGAAGTGCTGGAAATGGATCTTGAAGAAGTTTCTGCTACCTTGGGCATTTCAGCCCGCCATGTAAGTATGGACACTCCTCTTGTCTGAAGGTGAAGAAAATACCCTGCTGGATGTGCTGGAAAATCCCAATGCTGAAAAAACAGACGGTGAACTGGATCATAAAGAATCCCTGAAAACAGAAATTGACCGGTCATTAAAAACTCTGACTGAAAGGCAAAAAGAAGTGATCTGTTATTTCTTTGGAATTGGTGTAGATCACCCGATGAGCCTGGAAGATATTGGTGAAAGATTCAACCTGACCCGGGAAAGGGTTCGCCAGATAAAAGACAAAGCAATCACCAAATTAAGAACAGCTAACCGCTGTCAACTTTTAAGAACTTATTTAGGCATGTAATATAAATTTACTACTTACTTACTTCTAATTATCTTTGCAATTCGTTTAAAAGTGAACATCATGATGTTCACTTTTTTATTTCGTGTGACTATGAAAACTCGATGTGAACTATGTTTAATATCATTACAGGAAAAATTAGAAAGCGCCTTTAAAAATTTAAAAGGCCAGGGCCGGATTACAGAACTAAATATTGCTACCACGGTAAAAGAGATCCGCCGTGCATTGGTAGATGCGGATGTGAATTATAAAATAGCCAAAGAATTTACTGATAAAGTAAAAGATAAAGCTATTGGTGAAAAAGTGATCAATGCTATCAGCCCGGGTCAGTTGATGACCAAGATTGTAAAAGATGAATTGGCTGAACTGATGGGTGGCGCAGGAAGCCGCTTTTAATGCAAAAGGAAATCCGGCTGTTATATTGATTGCAGGTTTGCAGGGTAGTGGTAAAACAACATTCAGTGGTAAACTGGCCAATTATCTGAAAACAAAAAAAGGGCTTTCTCCCATGCTGGTTGCAGCAGATATTTATCGTCCTGCTGCGATGGAACAATTGAGAGTATTGGGTGAACAGATTGGTGTTGATGTGCATATTGAAGCGGAAAATAAAGATGCTGTTTCCATTGCACAAAATGCAGTTAAAGAAGCAAGAAGTAAAAATAAAAATGTTGTCATCATTGATACTGCCGGTCGTCTGGCTATTGATGAAGTGATGATGACTGAAGTAGCCAATATCAAAAATGCTGTTAATCCACAGGAAATATTATTTGTGGTAGATAGTATGACCGGTCAGGATGCAGTCAATACTGCCAAAGCATTTAATGACCGTCTTGGATTTTACCGGTGTTGTTTTAACCAAATTGGATGGTGATACAAGAGGTGGTGCTGCTCTTTCCATTAAATACACGGTGAACAAACCCATCAAGTTTGCCAGCAGTGGTGAAAAGATGGATACGCTGGATGTGTTTTATCCGGAAAGGATGGCACAACGTATCCTTGGCATGGGTGATATCACAACATTGGTGGAAAAAGCACAGGAACAGTTTGATGAAGAGCAGGCCAAAAAACTGGAAAGCAAGATCCGTAAGAATAAATTTGATTTTGCCGATTTTAAAATGCAACTGGAGCAGATCAAAAAAATGGGTAACATGAAAGATCTGCTGGGCATGATACCCGGTGTTGGCAAACAAATTAAAAGATCTTGATATCAATGAAGATTCTTTTAAAGGCATTGAAGCCATGATCAATTCCATGACACCTGTAGAAAGAGCCAATCCTGATCTGATTGACGGCAGCCGCAAAAAACGGATCGCCAAAGGTGCAGGTAAAGACATCAGTGAAGTGAATGCCTTTATGAAACAGTTTGAACAAATGCGGGGTATGATGAAGAATATGAATAAAATGCCGATGGGCGGAATGATGCCGGGAATTGGAAAACGATGAAACCGATGCTACATACACCTGTTATAAACATCCGCAAAAACAGGATTTGCTTTTTAATCTTCAATGCTTATCATTTGCTCTGCCGGTTTCTACCGGGACATTAAACAATTATTGTTTAACACCTTTAAATTTCTATTTAAAATGGCAGCCAAAATCCGTCTTCAAAGACATGGGTCTAAAAAAAGACCCTTCTACTTCATTGTTATTGCCGATGCCCGCGCCCCCGCGATGGGAAATTCATCCAAAAATTAGGTACTTACAATCCACTGACCGTTCCGGCTACTATTCAGCTGGATCGTCAGAAAGCATTGGAGTGGTTGAACAAAGGTGCTACACCACCGACACTGTTCGCCGCATCCTTAGCTTTAAAGGAGTATTGTACCTGAAACACCTGCTCCGTGGTGTGGGACTCGGTCTGTTTGATGATGCTACTGCGATGGAAAAATTCACCAAGTGGAGTGCAGAACATGACGCACAGGTGAAAAAACGCCAGGAAGAAGCTTACCGCAACAAAAGAGCCAGACGTCCTATGCCAGGTCGCAGACCTGAAAGAAGGACTGAAGGTGGTGGGCGGTAGTGAAGGATAAATCGTCTTTTCGAGAGTCTGTGATCCCGTCTCGCCTAAGGCGAGACGGGATTTTTTATTGATTCATTACAAAATTCCTGTACAGAGATATTTGTATTAATTTGTTTTCATCGTGGCAGAGTATTTTAAAATAGGAAAACTAGTTGCCGCTTACGGCCTGAAAGGAGAACTGGTACTGAAACATGTGCTTGGAAAAAAAACTTCGCTGAAAGGATTACAGACAATTTTCATTGAAGAAACTAAAAATTCTTTTTTTCCCTGGTTCATTCAATCTGCCCATAGCAAAAGTGAAGAAGAGGTATATATAAAACTGGAAGGAGTTGATAGCAGGGAAGCTGCAATAAAACTGATACAAAAAAATGTGTGGCTGGCCGAACCTGATTTTAAAAAATTGGCTGCCCATTCTGCCCCTGTCAATCTGCTGGGCTATTCAGTTATTCATGAAAAAAAATCGTTAGGTCCGATCCTTGAAGTAATTGAACAACCACACCAGGTATTATGCCGCCTTGAAATTAAAAGCAAAGAAGTGTTGATCCCTTTGAATGAAAGAACACTTCAAAAAATTGATCATAGAAAAAAAGAAATTCATGTGGAACTGCCGGATGGTTTGCTGGAAATGTATCTCACTTAGGTCCTTTTATAAAATCCGCCAATAATTTCATCCGGTAATAAAGATTGCTCAGCATCAACGGAAGATTGTTCTTTACTTTTTCTACGCTTCCACCATTCATCTTTTTTATATTTTTCAGTTCCTCTATTTTCTCATCAATCTTATCCACCAGTTTTTCTGCATCCCAACCAATATATTTTTTATTGCGTTCTTCTGATACATGATCAGGCCCGATAGTTCCTGGCTTCAGTTTTTTGAATTTAAAATTATTTTTGATCGCTTCTTTGATCGCTTCATTACTGAGCAAATCAATCATTATATCCTGTGAAACATTATTCAGGTAAGCATTGTGAAAAATATTCAGGTTATTCCTCAGCTCACGAATGATCTGCCTTTTCAGCATATCGTTCGTTTTGCTTTCTTTATTCAGAAAAACCAGCAGGTCTTTTAAAGGACCAATGCCCGTTTTAAGCCATTCAAAATTCATATGTGGATTTCTGATTCAAAATAACAAAATCTATTTAAGCTTAACGATCCTCCAAAGCTATAATTGTATCTTTAACGTCCGATGCCGGAAACTAAATCCACTTATATTGCTCATTTTGATCTTGACTCATTTTTTGTATCGGTAGAAATATTAAACGATCCCTTCATTGAAAGGAAAACCGGTATTGGTCGGTGGTTATGAAAGAGGTGTGGTAGCTGCCTGCAGTTATGAAGCCAGGAAATACGGTATTCATTCTGCCATGCCGATGAAAAAAGCATTGCAACTTTGTCCGCATGCCATTGTTACCAGTAACAGCCGGGGTCAATACAGTAAATATTCCCGATGGGTAACAGAAATCATTGCATCCAAAGTTCCGTTATTTGAAAAAGCAAGTATTGATGAATTTTATATTGACCTGACCGGTATGGATAAATTTTTTGGTGCCAGTAAATATGCAAGAGAATTAAGGGAACTGATCAGTAAAGAAACAGGCTTACCGATTTCCTGTGGATTATCTTCTGCAAAATTCATCAGTAAAATGGCAACCAATGAAGCCAAACCCAATGGTTTTCTGGAAATACCACATGGAAAAGAAAAGGAATTTCTATGGCCGCTTGGTATTGAAAAAATAAATGGCGTAGGCAAACAAACCGAACAACAGTTAAAAAATTTTGGCATTTATAAGATTGAAGATATTGCAAAAACAACGCCATTGAATTATTGGAAAAATATGCCGGTAAATGGGGAGAATCACTCTGGCATAAAGCACATGGCATCGGCAGTGCAGAAATTGACTACGGACTGGGAACAAAAAAGCATGAGCCATGAAAATACTTTTGATAAAGATTATACCGATATTGAATTTCTGCATAGTGAATTGGTTCGTCTTACAGAAAAAACAGCCTATTCACTTACGGGAAGATGAAAAACTGACAGGTTGTGTAACTGTAAAGATCCGCTATTCAGATTTTGAAACCACTATCCAGGCAGGAAACCGATTGATTATACTGCGCTGGATGATCGTGTTGATTGCAAAAGTAAAAGACCTTTTTAATAAATCCTACCAGAAAGGAAGACCTGTCCGACTGCTGGGTGTTCGTTTCAGCCAGATGATTCCTTTTACCATGCAAATGAGTTTATTTGAAAATAATGCAGAAAAATTGAATCTCTATAAAGCAGTTGACGATATTAAAGACAGGTTTGGAAGCAAAATCAGTCACCAAAGCGGTCACTGTGATGAAAAAAAAGACCGAAGAATAGCATTGCTCATAAATGGCAACATATCCTCCTTATCTTCGCTGACTTAACTATATAACTAAAACATTAATTTATGTCATCAAGCCTGGAAAGAATACCAGGAAAAAAATAAAGACCGTTTTTTGAATGAAATGCTTGATCTGCTCCGCATACCCTCTGTAAGTGCAAAAAGTGAACACAAAGCAGATATGCTGAAATGTGCAGAAGCAGTGAAAAAAAGTTTACTTGCATGCCGGTTGCGATAAAGCCGAAGTAATGCCTACCGATGGTCACCCTGTTGTATATGGTGAAAAAATTAATTGACCCTTGCAAACCAACTGTACTTGTTTATGGCCATTATGATGTGCAGCCTCCTGAACCATTGGAACTCTGGCACAGTGGTCCTTTTGAACCAACCATAATAGATGGAAAAATATTTGCAAGAGGATCTGCAGATGACAAAGGACAGTTCTACATGCATGTAAAAGCATTGGAAACAATGGTGAAAACAAATACCATGACCACCAATATCAAATTCTTGATTGAAGGTGAAGAAGAAGTTGGCTCACCAAATCTTGGAAAATTTGTTGCGGAACAATAAAGAACTTTTGAAAACTGATGTGATACTGATCAGTGACAGTGCGATGCTGAGTATGGAAAATCCGTCACTGGATATCGGTGTTCGTGGTCTTACGTTATATTGAAGTAGAAGTAACCGGTGCCAATCGTGATCTGCATAGTGGTACTTATGGTGGTGCTGTTGCTAACCCGATAACGATTCTTGCGAAAATGATTGCTGGTTGTCATGATGAAAATAATCATATTACTATTCCCGGGTTTTATGATGATGTAGTGGAAGCAAGCAAAGAAGAAAGAACTCTGATGTCAAAAAGCTCCTTATAATGAAAAAGAATACAAAAATGATCTGGGTGTAAAAGAATTGTGGGGTGAAAAAGGATATACCACTTATGAAAGAACAGGCATCCGTCCAACACTTGAAGTAAATGGTATCTGGGGTGGTTATGAAGGTGAAGGAGCTAAAACAGTTTTACCTTCCAAAGCATACGCAAAAATTTCTGCAAGATTGGTACCAAATCAATCTTCGGATAAAATGACTGAAAAGCTGCTGAATTATTTTAAATCCATTGCGCCTCCCTCTGTTACTGTAAAAGCATTTGAGCATCATGGTGGTGAACCTTACATGACTCCTATTGACAGCAAAGGATATAAAGCCGCTGCAAAAGCTGTAGAAACCACTTTTGGTAAACAACCAATTCCCTGTTCGTGGTGGTGGAAGCATTCCTATTTGTTCTATCCTGGAAAAAGAACTGGGAGTAAAAATTATTTTCATGGGCTTTGGACTGGATAATGACAATCTTCATTCACCGAATGAAAAATATAATATTGAAAATTATTATAAGGGAATAGAAACGATCCCTTATTTCCATAAGTATTTTGCAGAAGGCTAATTAAAAGTCAAAAGTAAAAATTCAAAAGTGAGAGTATTAATCAATAGCTATTTTTGAATTTTGAATTATTAATTTTGATTAATGCCTGAAAAGAAAAACTCCGGCTCGATAAATATCTCTGGGCTATTCGTCTTTTTAAAACAAGGACGTTGGCCGCTACTGCCTGTGATAGTGGCAAAGTAAAATTTAACGGATCGCCGGCTAAAGCAGCAAAGAATGTTAACATTGGTGACGAATATGAAGTAAAGACTGAAGCCAAACGATGGCGCATAAAAGTGACGGGTTTATTGCACAACAGGGTAAAATATGAAGAAGCAATAAAATATTATGTTGACATCACTCCTGCGGAAGAAATACAACGATTAAAGTACCAGGCTGCGAGTTTTCATACCGGGAAACGAAAAAGCAAGATCGGCCGGCCTACCAAAAAAGAACGAAGAGACATGAATGATTTTTTAGGAGATCAATAAAGAAGATTCTTCAGTTTATCCAAATTAGAGATCATTATCTTCCCCTCTTTGATCTCAATTAACTTCTCGGCTTTAAAGTCACTCAAGGTGCGGATCAGCGATTCTGTAGCAGTACCTACATAATGTGCAATATCTTCTCTTGATATCTCAATAGGTTTTCTGCTCTCCCTGCGGGTTGAATTTATTCTGGATGTCCACTAATGCTTTGGCCACTCTTTTTCTAAGAGAACTGTAAGCCAGGCTTAAGCAGCCTTTCTTCTTTTTCTTTTACATTCTGAGTAATGATCCGGATGAATTTTGTTGCGATATTAATATCGCCATAGATCATTTGAAGAAAATCTTCACTGGGTACTTGCATGATCTCGGCATCTTCGAGTACAAGCGTAGAGTCGTCATAATTTTTATCTTCAATCAGTGAAGGATAACCCATGAAATCTCCTTCGCTGAACAAGTCAGTGATGTACTCTTTGCCATCTTCATGTGTTTTAAAACCTTTGACTTTCCCTTTCACGAGATAATATAAGAACCGGGGACGTTTTCCTTCCTGGTAAAGCATTTGCTTTTTATTGTATGATTCGATATTGTATTGATCAGCCAATTGTTTCATCAGGCCGGAATCTTTGACATCTTTGATAAATTGGTGTGATCCCCTGCGGAGAAGAAGCATATTTGTTGTCCAGGATCTCCGCTTTTTTCAGCCGAACTTCGATAGCATTCAGCAATTCGATATCTTCAAAGGGCTTGGTGATATAATCATCTGCTCCCATTTCCATTCCTTTCCTGAAATCGCTGCGTTCAGTTTTGGCTGTTAAGAAAATGAAAGGAATATTTAATGTCTCCTGATTTTTTCTGAGCAGATGTAATACCCCATATCCATCAAGTTCGGGCATCATGATATCACATACGATTACATCGGGTTTTTCTTTTATGGCAATATCAACACCTTTTTTACCATTTTCAGCGGTGAAAGTTTTGTACCCGGCCAAATCAAGTATTTCAGCGGTATTCTCACGGATATCCGCATTATCATCTATAACTAAAATTGATTTCATTCTGATCGTTGGTTTATTGGAATCGCAAAAGTAACGGTTGTTCCTTTATTTAATTGACTTTGCAAATTTACAGTTCCATCTAATAAATCGATATAGCGTTTTACTATATGCAGCCCCAACCCTGTTCCCTGGATATTGGTTACGTTTTTTCCCCGGAAAAAGCTGGTAAATAAATGCTCCTGGTCCTCTTTGGAAATCCCAAGCCCTTTATCTGCTACGATAATTTCAGCGTTTTCACCATTTACTTTACTTTTCAGATCGATAGTGGCGCCTTCACCTGAAAATTTGATAGCATTACTGATAAGGTTGATGATAATATTTTTCAGCAACTTTTTATCTGTATATGCTTCGGTTGCTCCTATATGCTCTACAAATACCAGCTGATCGTTCTTTAACAAACCTCTCATTTCATCTACGGTTTCATCAATGCATTCTTTCAGGTCAAATTCTACAGGATGAGCTTCCACTTTTCCTTCATCCAGTTTGCCCAATGACAGGAAATCTTCCAAAATATCATTAAGATGTTTGACAGAACCTTTGATCTTTTCAATATGACGGTTTCGCTTTTCCTGGTCCTCTGTAACAGTATATTTTGCAAGCAAAGAAGCCGAGGACAAAACAGTACTAAGCGGCGTTCTGAATTCATGAGAAGCCATAGAAACAAAACGGCTTTTGATTTCATTTAATTCCCGTTCCTTATCCAAAGCCTCGCTCAATTCTTTTTGAGACTCTTCAAGTTTTTGTAAGGCTTCTTTTAATATTACGGTTCTTTCTTCCACCTTACCTTCCAATTCAGCATTTAGTTTACGGATTTGGTTAGTCACCCGTTCCAGCTCTTTCTTTTGTTGAATCAGGTTTTTCTCCGCTTCTTTACGCTGTGTAATATCTACAATGAATGCAATAACAAACAATTCATTTCTTTCCCGATAATGACTCAGACTTACTTCTACCGGAAATTCAGATCCATCTTTTCGCTTTGCATAAAGGTCCCGGCCCGTTCCCATGGATCGATTGGAAGGCGCTTTATAAAATCCTTCCCGCAGACCGACATGCTTTTGACTGAATTGCACCAGCAGCAACACGTCAATAGTATTATTGATAAGTTCAATGGCATTGTATCCAAACATCCTCTCTGCCGCAGGGTTCACAAGAATTATTTTGCCTACATTGTTTGTTAACAGGATCCCTTCGGTTGCATTTTCAAACAATGATGTCATGTGTGTTTTATCGGACCGGATATTTGCATACAAGCTTTTAAGATGATAGACAATAACGGCAGTAACAAAAATTAATAAAATGCGAAGCAGGTTTTGTATCAGGGAAGTCGAAGTGGTAATATCCTTATCATAGATAATGTCTGAAAAAACTATAATTACAACACTGACTATAGAAGCAATCAATGTTGCTCTTCGACCCGATATGAAAGTGGTTAAAAAAATCCCGATGAGCAATCCGCCTACCAATAGGATTTGACCCTGAAAAAAATAGCCAATCAGAATAGTAATGAAAAAAATAAATAGAGTATAGAAAAATGCCTGTCGCTCGTTGATCCTGAGCATTTATGAATTTTTTTATCCTGCTAAGTTAGTATTTCAACAGAGAATTCCGGACAATCATGTCGGAAAACATTATTCCTTCTGCATCAGTTCTTTTTCCATGGAAATTGCCCTGGGAAAAAGAATCTCATTTTCAAGAAAAACATGCTGTACCAAATCATAATCCAGCTCTCTCAGTAAAGAAAAAGCAACCTGGTGACTGGTACAGGCATTTTCAGGTGGAGTATAATTATTAGTAAGCTCTCTGATAATAAGAAGCACCTTAATGATCGTTTCATGTTCATGATTCATGACATCTTCTACCGGTTTTCGAAGTGTACGCACTAACAAACTTGCATATGACTCTTTGCTTTCATACGCATGAGCGATCTGGCGGATATAAGGGAAGATGATCTCTTCTTCCTGCTGTAAGTGTGGCAAAATATCCTTATATAAAGAATTAAAATACTTTAGCACATCAGGCAGTTCCGGATATTTGCTTTTATGGTCTTCTACAAACTGATTGAGATGTTCCTTGATCTGAGGCAGTGCTTCTTTTAAATATTGGTGATGTATATTAACAATATACTCCGTAAGAAAATCAATATTCCAATCAGCAAAACGTGTAGAATTAGAAAGCTGGATTGTTCTTAGTGAATTTTCCAATTCATTCTTCACGACAGCAAAATCCAATCCTCTCATTTCACATACTATTCCCAAGGGCCATTTGCCCCCGCAACAGAAATCAATATCATATTTGTTGAATACAGATGCGGTCCGGTAATCCTGCCTGACGATATCAGATACAAAAGAATTTTTGTCGATACTGATCGGGATCAAAAACATTTTCAATTGGTTTTCAAATTCAAACCGGAAACAATATTGTTTAAATCAAAACTGATCGTTGGTCTTGTACTCTAAAATGTCAAAATGCTGAAATGTTCCGGATCAGGTCAGGTTTGCTTCCAATCACCATATCGTGTATTGTTGCTTCCGTCATGGTATTTTTTAGATCAGCCCTGAGCCGATCTACCTGTTGGTGCATAGGGCAAGGATGGCTGGGATCACATTTTCTGAGCCCCAATGCGCATATAGAAAACTGCTCCAGGCCCTCAGTAACTTCCAGCACTTTTAGAAGAGGTGTTGACAAAGTATTTTGATTGATAGAAAATCCTCCATAAGGTCCTTTAGTAGAATCCAGGATCTTTTCTTTCACAATCCTGTTCATTATTTTTCCCAGGAAATGCTTGGGCACAGACAATCGTTCTGCGATCTCATCGATCTGAACTCTTTTCTTTTCGTCACTCATTAGAGTGACATATAAAATGCCTCTCACGGCATATCCGAATGATTTGGTAAAAAACATATAATACAAAATAAAAAAATCCATTCTCCTGGTATCCTGATAAATATCATTTTCGGATATGATTATAATCAATACCAACAGGTCTGCATCAGGATGTTTTCTAACTTTTATGATTCATAAAAGACAATAGAATCTTTTATGAAGGCGGTTTTATGTAAGAATTGAGCAAAATGAAAATTTTTATTTTCCTGCTGTTGTTCGCTTCTTATGTTATTTAGTATCATCTTATATACTTGAGGTACCGAAAACCATTTCAACTATTCCAATTCTGAGTTGGATTAAATCAATAAGAGCAAATTATTGTTACAACCTATAGAATTTTTATCAGCTAAAAACAACCATATCCGGAAATAATCAGGAATAACTTCTGGATTTTATCAGTCAAGGTCATTCCCATTGATAAAAATTAAAACCACACAATTAAGATCTACAGGTTGTTTTTAGCCCTTTGAATTATCATGATAAATCTCAGAATATTGGATGAGGAATATCATGATGTCGATAATGGCAGACTTCTACATTTGTTCACCGTATTGCGTCTTTTTATTCAGAAGGACAAATTTCTTTCTCGTCGCCTGACGAGAGATCGTTGGTTTTCGTTTCAATTAAAGCCCCCTGATTCCTCCGGGGGCTTTTTGTCATGTGATGGAAGTCAGGTAACGGCTTGATATTGCTCATCTGATAAAATGTGCATCCAAACCATCTTTGAAGATGTTCTAAAAACCTTTTGTCATTGGAGGAATTATTGGTCAAAGAAACGAAGCCAACTAAGAAGACCGCTGTTGAATGTTATCATTGTGGCGAGCCTTGCGATATTTCTATTTCATCTGATGAAAAATATTTCTGTTGCGACGGTTGCAAATTCGTTTACCAGCTTTTACAGGAAAATGGGTTGTGTAATTATTATGAATTGAGTAAAAAGCCCGGCATTAAAGTAAAAGGAAAATTCAGTTCAGAAAAGTTTGCTTATCTCGATAATGAAGAAATAAAACAAAAACTACTTCGCTTTAATGACAGCAATCAGAGTCATGTGAGTTTTTATTTACCTCAAATGCATTGTGCTTCCTGCATTTGGTTGTTGGAAAATTTACATACCATTGATCCCGGCGTTTTATTTTCGAAAACAAACTTTCAGCGAAAAAATATTTTCATCGCTTTTGATCCTGGAAAAATTTCCCTGAGGAAAGTGGTTGAACTGTTGACTTTTATAGGTTATGAACCTTATATCAGCCTGAACGAAGGAGAAAAAAAACCTGCCAAAAGGGTCAACCGCAAAAAAATTTTTAAGATCGGGGTAGCAGGTTTTTGTTTCAGCAATATTATGATGCTCAGTTTCCCGGAATATTTTTCTTCGGGAAATATCGATCAGCCTTATCTCGGAAACGTCTTTAGTTTTCTAAGCCTTGCTTTATCATTGCCTGTATTCTTTTATAGTGCCAATGATTTTTTTATTTCTGCCTGGAAAGGACTGCGTCAAAAATGGTTAAATATCGATGCTCCGATTGCATTGGCAATACTGGTGACTTTTATAAGAAGCGTTTATGAGATCGTAAGCGGTACCGGGCCCGGTTATCTCGATTCAATGAGCGGTATCGTATTCTTCATGTTAGTCGGCCGCTGGTTCCAGGATAAGACTTATGATAGCTTTTCGTTTGACAGGGATTATAAATCCTATTTCCCGCTCGGTGTAACTGTTTTGAAAAATGGTAAAGAAGAAACTTCCACGATCAGCGCATTGAAAAAAGGAGATACAATTTTAGTGCGACCAAATGAAATGATACCTGCCGATGCTGTTATCAGGAGCGGCGAAGGCAATATTGATTACAGTTTTGTATCCGGTGAAAACACTCCCGTACTGAAAAGAAAAAATGAACTCGTTTATGCCGGCGGCAAACAATTAGGTACTGCTTTGGAAATGGAAGTAGTTCACCCGGTAGAGCAGAGTTATATCACCCAGCTTTGGAATAATGACGTTTTCACTCAGCAAAAAAATAAAGATCGTTCTTTCGTTCATCCATGGAGTCGGCATTTTACGCTGGCATTACTTATCGTTGCCGGTGGAGCAGCGTTATACTGGGCATTTTATGATCCGTCAAAAATTGCTTTAGTGGTTACTTCCACTCTCATTGTTGCCTGCCCATGTTCGCTTCTTTTATCTGCAACATTCACTTATGGAAATATGCTCCGTCATTTTGGGAAGAATAAATTTTATCTGAAAAATGCATCGGTGATCGAATCATTGGCTGACATTAATACCATTGTTTTTGATAAAACCGGGACACTTACCCATTCTGCACAAGCTATTGTGCTATACGAAGGAGAAAAATTGAATGATGAAGAGATCAACATGATCTATTCTTTATCTAAAGAATCCGTGCATCCCCTAAGCCAGATGATCCGCCAGGAATTCCTCCGGAGTTTTCCTGTACAGTCTCTACCCATATCTGTTTATAGAGAAAGCGCCGGAAAAGGAATTGCCGGGTGGATCAATGAACAAAAAATCAAACTGGGTTCGAAAAATTTTATAGAGGAATCCAACGGATCGGAAAATAAAAATTTCAGCAGTGAGGTTTATGTGTCAATAAACGGATCAAAAAAAGGAGTATTCAAGATCAGTAATCAGTACCGGCAGGGCATTGAAACTATGATCCAATCCCTTCCGGGAAAAAGATACCAGTTGCATGTTTTGTCAGGCGATAACGCTGCTGAAAAGAAAAACCTGGAATCCATATTTGAAAATCATGCCTCTTTACATTTTCACCAGTCACCACAGAGTAAATTGGATTATATAAAAGAATTGAAAGAAAAGGATCCCAAAGCAAAAGTGCTGATGCTTGGTGATGGATTGAACGACGCCGGTGCATTAAAGCAAAGTGATGTTGGAATTGCAGTCAGCGAAAATACCACTCAGTTCACTCCTGCCTGTGATGGAATTCTCGATAGCAAAGAGGTAAATAAACTGAGCCGGTTTATCCAATATGCCCGATCGGGAAGAAAAGTGATTACCTGGAGTTTCGCCCTGTCCATTTTGTATAATATCGTGGGAGTGAGTTTTGCGGTGCAAGGGCTTATGTCGCCACTTGTTGCTGCCATCCTGATGCCGGCCAGCACTATCAGTGTTGTAACATTTGTCACTGTCGCCACATCTCTTTCAGCAAAAAAGAAAAATTTATAAAAGACATCAGGGTATGACATTGCCTATTCTTGGAAATAATATAAAACAGTTGATAATGCTCATAAAATGGATTGAGAATAATCATCCAGAGCAGAATCGTCAAAAGATATTTTTGTCCACATTAAAAATTTAAGTGAATGAGTGTGCTCATTCTTCTTATCGCATTCAGCATTTTGATAGCAGGAGGATTTCTCGCTGCTTTTATCTGGTCTGTAAAAAAGGGGCAATTTGATGATGATTATACTCCGTCAGTAAGGATTTTATTGGATGATGAACCTACTGTGTCTGACACTTCAAAACCGTCTGACAGCACAGCTAAAGCTGACGTAAACCATAAATAATGATATGCTGTGCATTCTGCAGAATGCACAGCATCAAAACCAAAACAAAAAAATAAAACTTCATGCAAACACTGGAAAAATTTCAGTACGACAACAAGATCGTCCGCAACTTTGCTTTCGCCACTATCATTTGGGGCGTTGTGGGCATGTTAGCGGGTCTTTGGATAGCTCTTGAATTAGTTTTTCCAACGACCCTCAATGTTCAGCCCTTTTTTAATTTTGGACGACTTCGTCCCTTGCATACCAATGCAGTCATCTTTGCATTTGTAGGCAATGGCATTTTCACGGCGTTTATTATTCATTGCAGCGATTGCTGAAGACAAGAATGGCAAGCGATGTTTTGAGTCGGATCCATTTCTGGGGCTGGCAACTCATCATTGTTTCCGCAGCGTTTACTCTGCCGCTGGGAATGACCACCGGAAAAGAATATGCTGAATTGGAATGGCCCATCGATATTGCCATCACTATCATCTGGGTTGTATTCGGATGGAATATGTTTGGAACTATTCTCAAAAGAAGAGAAAGACATTTGTATGTTGCCATCTGGTTTTACATCGCTACGTTTGTTACTGTTGCCGTATTGCATATTGTGAATTCATTTGAACTGCCGGTAAGCTGGTTCAGAAGTTATTCCTGGTATGCCGGTGTACAGGATGCATTGGTGCAATGGTGGTATGGGCATAATGCAGTAGCTTTCTTTCTTACTACCCCTTATCTGGGTTTGATGTATTATTTTTTACCAAAAGCTGCCAACCGGCCAGTCTATTCCTACAGGCTTTCAATCATACACTTCTGGGCACTGATATTTTTATATATCTGGGCCGGACCTCACCACTTGCTTTATACAGCCTTGCCTGATTGGGCGCAATCATTAGGTGTTGTTTTTTCATTCATGCTGATATTTCCCAGTTGGGGCGGTATGATCAATGGATTGTTTACACTTCGAGGTGCATGGGATAAAGTAAGAGAAGATGTTGTATTGAAATTTATGGTGGTGGCTGTTACTGCTTATGGTATGGCCACATTTGAAGGACCTATGCTTGCGCTAAAAACAGTAAATGCCATCAGTCACTACACCGACTGGACCATTGCCCACGTACATGTTGGCGGTTTAGGATGGAATGGTATGTTGACATTTGGAATGCTGTACTGGCTGATTCCAAAAATTTTTAAAACAAATCTGTATTCAAAAAAATTGGCCAATGCTCATTTTTGGATCGCAACACTTGGAATTATCTTTTATGCTGTACCAATGTATTGGGCTGGTTTTACACAGGCAGCTATGTGGAAGCAATTTACTCCAGATGGAAGACTTGCGTATCCACAATTCGTTGAAACGGTTACTTACCTGAAACCTTTCTATGCTACCCGTGCATTCGGTGGAAGCTTATTCCTGATCGGCGCTCTCATGATGATGTATAATTTATTCATGACTATCAGGAAAGGAAAACTAGTTGCCAATGAAGATGCTGAAGCGCCTGCATTAGAAAAAGCTTATGCAGCACATTCAGGAGAACACTGGCATCGCCGCCTTGAAAGAAGACCGATTCCATTTCTGATAATTGCTTTGATAGTAATTCTTATTGGTGGTCTCGTAGAAATTGATACCCACCTTTCTTATCAAATCCAATATTCCAACCATTGCCAGTGTAAAACCATATACACCTCTTGAATTACAGGGAAGAGATATTTATCGAAGAGAAGGTTGTTATACCTGTCACTCACAAATGATCCGACCATTCCGATCGGAAACAGAACGATATGGTGAATATTCAAAGGCTGGTGAATTTGTTTATGACCATCCTTTTCAATGGGGATCAAAAAGGATCGGGCCTGACCTGGCAAGAGAAGGAACTCTGAAATTAAAAAAATCCGACTCCTGGCATTTTAATCATTTAGATGATCCTCAAGCGATCACTCCGGGTTCGGTAATGCCATCTTATTCTTTCCTATTGGAAAGCGAATTAGATACTGCAAGCACCCCGGCAAAGATCAACGCCATGCGAACATTAGGAGTTCCGTATGAAAAAGGATACGAGAAAGTAGCTAATAAAGATCTCATAGCGCAGGAAGATCTTATCCGGGCGAATTTGCTTAAAGACAGTATCAGAGTAAGACCCAATGTGGAAGTCCTGGCACTGATCGCTTACCTGCAACGTCTGGGAACGGATATTGAAAAAAATAAATCCGATAGCAATCGGGTGACAGAAAATAAAAAATAAAATTATGTTCAGATTCATCAAACAATATGCGGAAACTATTAATAGTGTAGATATATACCCGATCATATCTCTCTTGATCTTCTTTGTATTTTTTATTGTGATGTTGTATTACGTAAAGAAGATGGATAAATCCAAAGTAAGCGATATCAGCAGACTGCCTTTAGAGCAGGATGATGAACATCCTGAAACAATCACCCAAAACAATTTAAAACAGGCTTAATTATGAGAAATAAATATTTGACCCGTTTTTATATTACCATTTTCTCGATACTGCTTTTCAGTTCGAGCAGTTTTGCACAGGATTCAGGAAGCACTGCTGTCAAAAACCCAGTCAATAGTATTCTACTTGGGGGTAATGATCTTTCTGACCATCCTTAGTGTTGCGCTGGCTTTAACGACACTGCAATTAACTCGTCTCTTACGTCAAGCCAGGATAGGAAATCCCCAAACCAAAAAAGTCAGTGGCTTGCGCAAATGGTGGAGTAACCTTGATAAAAGATTCTTTACCAAAGCAGCTCCGCTGGAAAAAGAAGCAGATGTATTGCTCGATCACGATTATGATGGTATCAAAGAACTCGACAACGCATTACCGCCGTGGTGGAAATGGGGATTCTATTTCACGATCAGGTGTAGCTGTAATTTATATGTTACGTTTTCATGTTTTCAAAACCGGGCCTACCCCGGAGCAAGAATACAATACAGAAATGCAGATAGCTGCAACTAAATTGGAAGAATTCAAAAGTAAAAATAAAGAACAGTTTGATGAGAACACCGTGACGCTGGCTGATGCAACAGGAATTGCCGAAGGAAAGAAAATTTTTACCGGAACCTGTTTCCCTTGTCATGGTGTACACGGCGAAGGTGGAATCGGCCCGAATCTGACAGACAATTACTGGTTGCATGGCGGTACCATTCATGATGTTTTCAAAACAATCATCTATGGAGTTCCTGATAAAGGAATGCAGGCATGGGGAAAAACATTTTCAGCAGCGGAGGTCAGGGACCTCGCAAGTTTTGTTTTATCACTACAGGGAACCAATCCTCCAAATGCAAAAGCACCGCAGGGGGATTTGTTTGTAGCAGTAAAAGCTACAGACAGCACAGCAGCTAAAAAAGATTCAGTAACCAATAAACCGGTTAAATAAAAAGAGATTTTAAAAAAAAGGATCATGGAAGAGAGAGATTTTTCAACCATAGCGGAAGAAAAGAAAGAGCACATGGATCAGAGCTTCCGTGATTCTGTTGCCACCATAAGCAAACAGGGAAACCGGAATTATATTTTTCCAAAAAAACCGAAGGGGAAATTATACAACCTCAGAACGATTGCTTCCATTATATATCTCATCGTTTTTTTTACGCTACCATTCATAAAGGTTGGAGATGAGCCACTATTCATGTTTAACGTATTGCAGCGTAAATTTATTTTCTTCGGGCAGGTGTTCTGGCCACAGGATTTTTTCATTTTCGCTTTGGGCCTTCTCACTTTCATGGTGTTCATTATTTTATTCACCGTAGTATTCGGAAGAGTATTTTGCGGGTGGGCATGCCCGCAAACTATTTTTATGGAAATGGTCTTCCGTAAAATTGAATTTTGGCTGGACGGTGATTATAATAAACAAAGGAAGTTAAAAGAAATGCCCTGGAATGCGTACAAGATCCGCAAACGTATTACCAAAATGGCAGTTTTTTATTTTATATCTTTCATTATCGCCAATTTCTTTTTAGCCTATATCATCGGGATGGATCAGGTGTTAGCTATGGTGAAAGAAGGGGTCGCTGCAAATCTTGGAACATTCATTTCATTATTAGGTTTTTCCAGTGTTTTCTTTTTCGTTTATTATTGGTTCAGGGAACAAGTTTGCATTGTGGTATGTCCTTATGGAAGATTGCAAGGTGTACTACTGGATAAAAAATCAATTGTTGTAGCCTACGATTATGTACGTGGCGAGCCAAGAGGGAAAATTAAAAAAGAAAAAGAAGGTCAATGGGATACCGGGGACTGTGTGGATTGTGCTGCTTGTGTGAGAGTGTGTCCTACGGGAATCGATATCAGAAACGGGACGCAACTGGAATGTGTTAACTGCTCTGCTTGTATTGACGCTTGTAATGAGATCATGGATAAAGTAGGTCGCCCCCGTGAATTGATCCGATATGAGTCAGAGGAAAACATTGCTCATAGTAAGAAAACAAAGTTTAACTGGCGTATCGGAGCTTATTCATTTGTATTACTAATACTAACAAGTGCATTGGCAATAATGCTGGTCACACGACAGGATGTCGATGCAAGAATTTTAAGAACAGCCGGACAAATGTATCAGAACATGCCGGATGGAAGTGTTGCTAACCTTTATAATATCAAGCTGGCTAATAAAACCAGGAAAGATATTCCTGTAACATTGAAACTTGAAAACATACAAGGCGAGATTGATGTAATAGCAAAAGATATTGTAGTGCCCAAAGAATCCTATTTCGAGTCACCGTTCATTGTAAAAATAGACAGGCAACTGATCGAAAAAAGAAAAACACCTATTGTTTTAGGAATTTATGAAGGCAACAAAAAAATAAAAACCGTATCCACCACTTTCCTTGGACCCGGATACTAAAATAAATTATTATGAAAATAACGTGGGGACATAAAATCACTTTTGTTTATCTCACATTTGTGGGAGGCATTGCATTTATGGTGATTAAAGCCAGTGGTGAAAAATTTGATCTGGTTACCAAAGACTATTATGGTGAAGAACTGAAATATCAACAAGTCATTGATGAATCAGCAAACACAGCTAAACTTTCTGCACCAATTACTTTAAGTAAAAACAGCGGATCACTTACTGTACATTTTCCTGAAGAAATGAAAGGAAAGAAAAAACAAATTGATTTTTACCTGTACTATCCTGCTGATGCATCCAAAGATTTCCGGAAATCACTGAACAGTGACCAGGAAGATATTACCCAGGCATTACCAAATGGTATTACCGGGCAGTATGAGTTGAAGCTTTTCTGGAGTACTGACAGTTTGAAATATTATTATGAACAAAAGATATTTTTTTGATGAATATTATAATTGAAACAAGACAGAAGATGAAAAAACAAATCATCATTGCCCTAACAGGAACCCTGATGCTTGCAGCTGTTTTTATTTTCCAGGCTGAAGCTTTGGGAAAATCATCGCCACTGGTTTTATTAATTTTTGTTATTGCCGGATTTTTATTGTCTTTAAAATTTAAGCTACCTGGTGGAATCTTTCTATTCTTCGGAGGTATGTCTTTGGCAGTATATCCGTTATTATTTTCTTCTTCGTATTGGTTGTTGCCCGGAGGAATTCTCGCTGGTTATTCCGGGTTGATGATAGTGATCAATTGGTGGCGGGAAAGTGAAAATTAAATGCTATGCCAGTCAGCATCGAAATCATAGGATCTGCATTTATCATGGGCTTTGCCGGAAGTTTACATTGTATCGGCATGTGCGGACCATTGGCATTATCACTGCCGGTTTCTCATACTAACAATCTTTCACGGATAGCAGGAGGATTGATTTATAATTCCGGTAGAATTCTTTCTTATACATTAATGGGATTGATCTTTGGTTCGTTGGGTGGCCTCATTATAGCTCCAAAATGGCAAAGTAATTTATCATTGGCATTAGGGATCATCATTCTTCTTTATTTAATTCTCCCCAAAAAATATTTTTTTTTATCGCCTGCAAACAAAATCAGTAAACCCTTTTTGTTTCTAAGGCAACAATTGGGAAAATTATTTCAGTCCCACAAGCAAAGTTCATTGTTTGCAATTGGTGTGCTGAATGGGTTTCTTCCATGTGGACTGGTTTACCTGGCTCTCTCCTCTTCAGTTATTACCGCCAGCTCATTAAATGGAGGAATGTTTATGCTATTCTTTGGGCTGGGAACTTTTCCTGCAATGTTTACAACTGTGGTCATGGGAAATTACCTGAACCAGGCCATTCGTTTGAAGATTCGTAAAATAGTTCCTGCGCTATTATTCTTCATGGCAATTCTACTGATATTACGTGGAATGGAATTAGGAATTCCCTTTGTCAGTCCCGCTTATGCGCATTCACAGTCAATTTCGTGTCATTGAGTTTAATAAGACTTATTACTTCGTACAATAACTCAGTTACCGTTAATATCATTTTTGAAATGATTTTCCAATATCTCCGTTACCATTTCTTTTGTCAAAGGTTTATTCCTATAACCAGACACCTCCGCCATCATTTTTGAGCGTTCTTCATCTTCAGGATTCAGTGAAGTGGTTAACATTACCATCACTACGTTTCCTCTTTTTTTAAGCTCTTTATAAATATCAATAAACTCCCAGCCATCCATTGCTGGCATATTTATATCGAGAAAGATCAATTCGGGAGGAGGAATTGTTTTCCCTTTTTGATTATACTTACCCGCACCCATCAGGTAATTAATTGCTTCTTTGGCGCTTTGTGCCACTTCTATTTTCTCTGCACAATCAACTTCTTCCAAGATCATTTTGTTAAGATAATTAGTAGGCTCATCATCATCAACCAATAAAATAGTATTTAGCTTCTTCTTCATACAATTTACATTTCATAAATGGTAAAATGAAAAGTGCTTCCTTCTCCCGGTTTTGATTCTACCCATATCTTTCCGCCATGCAGTTCGGCAATTTTTTTACAATGTGCCAATCCTATTCCCGATCCATCATATTCTGTACGGTTATGTAATCGCTGGAATATTACAAATATTCTATCCTTATGTTTTTCTTCAATTCCAATGCCATTGTCTTCCACTGAAAATTGCCAATACCCTCCTTTTTTCTCTGCAAATATATTTATAATTGGGGCGATGTCTTTTTTACGAAATTTAATCGCATTGGTGATAAGGTTTTGAAAAATTAATTTTAATTCAGTGGGATAGCCATTAATTAAAGGAAGCTTGCCTGTCTTTATCTCTGTTTTTGTTTCTTGAATATTTTTATTAAGGTCAGCGAGAACTTCTTTCAAAATAATATTACAATCAACCGGCTGAATATCTGTCTTCCTGCCTATTCTTGAATAGTCGAGCAGATCCTTGATGAGAACTTTCATCCTATCACTTGACTGAACTATATAGTTAAGCATTGTATCTGCTTCTTCATCCAGTTTGCCTATATATTTTTTCTTGAACAGGTCAACAAAACTCGAGGTAGTACGCAATGGTTCCTGCAGATCATGTGAAGCTACATACGCAAATTGTTCCAGTTCCCTGTTCTTTGTTTCCAATTCAGCAGTTCTTTGTCTTACCTTTTTTTCAAGATTGATATTAGCATCGCGGATTTCATGTTCCAATCTTTTCTTCTCAGATATATCCCTCACGGCTGCTGATACCAGTGTGCCCTCTTCGGTTTCCAGGGGACTTAAGCTTATTTCAACAGGAAACTCCTTTCCATTTTTCTTTTTTCCAAACAGTTCCAGTCCAACTCCCATTCCTCTTGTTTTTGGATTTGCAAAAAAAGCTTCTCTGTGATGAGGATGGCTATCCATAAATCTTGCGGGGATCAGCATTTCCACTCTTTGTCCAAGCATTTCCTCTTTTTTATATTCGAACAGATATTCCGTTTGTGCATTTGTTAATTGAATAATTCCTTCCCGGTTAACGATAATAATGGCATCCGGTGCAGACTCTAATAAACCACGGAATTTTTTTTCTGCCTTTTTTCTTTCACTTGTGTTCCGAATAGCCGCAGAAACAAAAACGCCTTCTTCTGTTGTCATGGGGCTAAGACTTATCTCTACAGGGAATTCAGTGCCGTCTTTTTTTATGCCAAATAATTCCAATCCGACTCCCATGTTTCTTGCTCTTGGCGCAGCAAAAAAATTTCTCCTGTTTTCACCATGTTTTCCCAAAAAACGTTTTGGTATCAGTATTTCAACATCCTCCCCAAGTAATTCTTCCTTGGTATATCCAAACAATAATTCAGTTTGTGCATTAACGAGAACAATTTGCCCGGAGCTGTTTACTATCACCATTGAATCGGGTGCAGTTTCCAGTAATGCCTGTGCTTTGCTTGCAATGGACCGGTAATGAGTAATTTTTCTGTCAATAAGGTATATGCCTGTTATTTTTCCTGATTCATCTTTTACCGGTGAATAAGATGCCGAAACCTTAACTACGTTTTTATTTCTTGCAACACGTATAGTTTCAAAGGCTTCAGAGTTTTCCCCAAAAAGCAGGTTTTCTTTATTAGTTTCAAATTCATTTATTTTTCCAGGAGACAATAAAATTGAAAATTGCTCTCCGGTTAATTCATTTGTTCTGTATCCATATAGTTTTTCAACAGCGTCATTACATTGTATGATGACTCCTTTGAGATCAATGACGAACATAGCATCATTAGCATATTGAAAAATGTGTTCCGGCATTTGAAGATTTTATTCTAACTCCATGATCACTTTTAATGTGCAGCCCTTTCCCGGCGCAGATTCAATTTCTGCTTTGCCATGCAATACTTCAGCCCGACTGCTGATGTTGGTAAATCCTACTCCTTTGCTGCGTATGGAAGTATCAAATCCTTTTCCATTATCTGATACTATTAATATGATCTTATTTTCCTCCTTATATAATTGTATGGTCGCTGATTTTGCGTCAGCATATTTTACTATGTTATTCAATTGCTCCTGCACGATCCGGTATAATGAAACTTTTTGCTGTTCATTAAATATGGTTTCATTAATATCCTTTATTTCTAAAATAACATTGAACCGGGAAGTTAGCCTTGTTTCATCTGTTAATTCTTTCAATGATTCTGAAAGGCCCACACCCTTCAGTTGAGGCAAGATCAGTTCTTTGGCAAGTTTGCGATTTTCTTCAATTGCTAATGAGATATATGCTGTACACTTCGGTAAAAATTCATCACTTTTTTGGGGGCTTTTTATTGCCATGCCTATATACATTTTTACAGAACTTAAGATCTGGTTGATATTGTCATGTAATTCTTCTCCGATAGCGATCCTTTCTTTTTCCTGAGCTTCCAATACCGCAGCAGTGATCTGTACTTGTCTCAATCTTTGTTGCTCCTCCAGCTCAGTCTGAAGTCGTTTACGAAGTGAAACATCGGTAACCATAGCCAATGCTCCTTTGTATTTTCCTTCATTGTCGAATATTGAGTTCGAAGAAACATTTGTCCAGATATATTTTCCGCTTTTCGTAATAAATCTGAATTCACGGCTTCCTCCTTCTTCTTTTTTTTGATGTTCAATTTCATTTGCTGCAAATTCTTTTTCGGAATCAATGATAAAATCAAAAACCGGCCTTCCAATTATCTCCTCCTCTGAATAGTCAAGGATCTCTGCCATTTTCTTATTTACAAAACTGACACGATTATTTTCATCAATCAGCCAGATCCCTTCCTGGGCTGTTTCTACTATCTGCCTGTATTTTTCTTCACTTTCATGAATGATCTTTTCTACTTCTTTCTGTTCAGTGATATCTCTTACAAGAGACATAATGCTGACAACTTTTCCATCATTGTCTTTTAACACTGAATTAAACCATTCACACCATATCAATCTTCCATCTTTAGTATAATTTCTATGCTGTACACTGTTTCGCTGAATAGCTCCCGAAAGTAATTGTTCTGAAATTTTGAAGACCCTGGACTGATCTTCTTCATAAACCTGGCTATAGCCAGTCTTATCGCTTTCATTGAATTCTTTTTCTGTCCATCCAAAAATTTCCTCTGCCCGTCGTGACCACGATTTTACTTTCAGGTTGTTATCCCATTCTATAAATCCCAAAGGAGCATTTTCTATATGAAATAACAGCCTTTCGTTGAGTCTTTGTAAAGTTGTTACATATTGAATCCGCTCAAAACTGTATTGAATTGCCTTTGTCAGCGAACCGGAATCAAATTCTCCTTTGATCAGGTAATCCTGTGCCCCTTCTTTAATAGCTTCCAATGCAGTTTTTGTATCAGAAAAACCTGTGAGAATAATGACAGGTATTTTTTCTGCTGCCTTTTTTAAGTTAAGAAAGGAAAGAATACCATGGCTGTCAGAAAGCGAAAGATCTAATAAAGCAAGATGTATGTTACCATCTTTAAGAATTTTGTTCGCAGCCTCCACTCTGTCCGTTTCATAAATGTTTTTGATGCGAAGCGGTGAACTGCGAAGCATCTCTTTAATTAAATAAACATCGGAGGGGTTATCTTCAATTAACAAGAGTTCCAGATCGTCGGTAGCTTTTTCCATGAACAGGCCTTTTTTGAGATTTATTGATTATAAATTCCCGCAACCAAAGCCTTAGCCTATAGAATTCAACGAATCAGCAAGTCCATAAGTTCAGTCATCTGTTCATTGTTAGTTCCACGATGGATAAGGTGGTTACAAAAAGGACATCACTATCTAAATTAAAAAGAAATCCATAAACTACCAATTAATAGACGTTTTGATGATATAAGTCAAAAGGCGGGCCATATTGAAAGTTTGAAATAAGTACTTTACTAAAATCATTTTACTTTGAAAACATAATTCTTCATTAGCGACACACTTATCCTTTTACCTTGTTGGGACTATTGATGTTCTCATCTTTGCTTTTACTGGAAATCGTTTCTAGTTAGACTTTGTCTCATGAAAGCCCATATCGCATCATTTAGGTTTTCATAAATCCTTTGATTTACTATTATGCTTTTCTCGAAATCATTTGACTATGCCTTGCGTGGTGTTCTGTATGTGTCCTTAACGAGTCGCACAAAAAAACGAATTCTGATCGAAGAAATTTCGATGGAGCTATCTGTGCCGGAACATTTTCTTAGAAAGGTCATGAATAAACTGGCAAAGAAAGGAATCTTAAATTCTACCAAAGGACCTTTTGGTGGATTATCGCTGAATGAAGAGACCAAAGGCTTTACTTTGCTTAGTTTATTAAAAGCAGTAGACAATGTGCATCCCTATAACTCGTGTGTGTTAAAATCAAGAAAATGCAATGCTGCCCATCCCTGCGTCATGCATGATCATGTATCCAAACTAAGAGATGATATCTACAAAATCTTAGCGAAGACAACTATTGATGACATACTGAATGATAATAAAACGGATCTTTTACAAAAAATAACCCTTTATTGAAAAGCTGTATCCTTTCAGCGAATTGAAATCACTGTTCCTATCTTTGAATATCACTTTCAGATTTTTAAAAATGCATATAGATATTCTCACGGTTTTGCCTGAATTACTGGAAAGCCCCTTTCAGCACAGCATTATGAAAAGAGCACAGGAAAAAGGTTTGCTTACAGTAAAAGTGCATCATTTAAGAAAATGGGCAGTGAATGAGTATGGACAGGTTGACGATTACCAATATGGAGGCGGTGCCGGCATGGTGATGATGTGTGAGCCATTGGCAAAGGCCATTGAAGAACTATCGAAAGAAAGAAATTATGATGAGATCATTTATTTAACGCCGGATGGTGAAAAGCTGAACCAGAAAGTTGCAAATACTCTTTCACTGAAAGAAAATTTATTATTGATCTGCGGGCACTATAAAGGAATAGATGAAAGGATCCGGGAACATTTCGTCACCAAAGAAATTTCTATCGGAGATTATGTGCTTAGTGGGGGTGAATTGGCAGCAGCAGTATTGGTGGATGCTATCGGAAGAATTATTCCCGGTGTATTGAATGATGAAACTTCTGCTTTGTTTGATTCTTTCCAGGATAACTTATTAGCTCCGCCTGTTTATACGAGGCCTGAAGATTTCCGTGGCTGGAAAGTGCCGGATGTTTTATTGAGTGGTGATCATAAAAAAATTGATGAATGGCGGAATGAACAATCAGTAAAAAGAACAAATGAACGAAGACCTGATCTTCAGAAAGAATAATTATAACGATTAATACAAAATAATTTTTGATTGTTCTTTTTTGCGATGCTGCGTAGCTATTCTTCCGGATATATAACCGATAGCCAAACCCAATGGAAAATCGCTAGCCCAATGAACTTTGTTATTCATCATAGACCATCCTGTCAATCCTGTCAAAATATATCCAACCGGTTTGATCCATTTGACTTCAGGATAATCCCTCGCCAGCACCGTTACAGTTGCCATCATTGTTGCCAAATGTCCTGAAGGAAATGCGTCGTAATTTGTTGTGTTGCGTTGGTATTTTGAAAAAGAAGGAAAGAAATGCCACATGCCACCAGGTATAGTCGCTCTATATGGAGCTTGTCTTCCGGTAATTCTTTTCAATGCCTGAATGGTAATGCCCATGCTTAAAAATGCCTCTGTCAGATCGCTGGCTGTTTGCAAAGCCCGGTTATTATGCGAGATCTTTCCATAGAGATAAAAACCTCCTGCGATTAGCATTGTTGTCGAACCTTCACCTAACTGATAAAAACCTGAATTAAGATTGTCGGGCCATTTAAAAATAGATTTATTATGGACTGTTAATTGATCAAATTCAATTACTGATTTCAAACGAATATGTTGGCTGGTTTTCCCAACAACATTCATGATGGGTTGATCAAAATGCAGTAACAAAGCAGTAAGTCCTGCTATGCCGATGTCAGCTTTTAAGTTTTGCTTTTGAAATGGGGCTTCGACCGTTTGCAACAGATCTCCGGGTATATTCGTCAAAAAAGAAAAGGATTTGGGTTTTGGATAGCCCATAGCCGGCACGAAATGACTGAACTTAGGAAGATTAGTAACTAAGTTGCTCTTTGAAAAAAGGGAATCCGAAGTTTGTTGTCCTTCAACTGAGGTACAGAAGATAATTCCAATAACAAACAAATAAAACTTAGAACGGGTTGGTAAAAATTTCATTCGAAACAAAATAAGGATTTAATAAATAAAAAACAAAAAGGGCCCCGCTTAGAAAAGCGGGGCGTCACCCTTAACCATACGAAACCAAGAAGTTTAACTAAAAAAGAACATTTACTTTGCTACAGCCGACCCGGATATCGTTTTTCTGTTGATGAATACTACATTACCAGTCCGTTTCAAGGAACCCCATCCTTGCCCCTCTCCTTTTATTGCTCTTGAAATAGACCTGAATAATATAACATACATCAACAAGCGATAAACAAATCGCTGGGGTATTAACCAGATCAGCCGGTATATTTTTTCTTTTTCAAATGAAAAGGCCATCACCGAAACCGATACATCCACTACCAGGAACATACCATAATACAATAAGATCTTATGAAGGCTTTCAGGATGATTCCAAAACCAATAGATGCTTAAAAAGAAAATCAGGTCGGCTACAGGCGCCAATATGGGAATGATGATTTGAAACAATAAAATGTTAGGCAATGATACCATGCCTAATGATTTGTATTTAGGATTGAAACAAGCATCTCTGTTTTTCCAGAAACTCTGCATCACACCATAACTCCAGCGGAAGCGTTGTCTCATAAATTGTTTCAAAGTTTCCGGAGCTTCTGTCATAGCGATTGCATCCGGGCAATTGCGTACTACTCCACCATTGCGTAACATTCTCATGGTAAGATCGCAATCCTCTGCCAGCGTATCGGTCATGAATCCACCGGCTTCGTCAATAGCAGATTTTTTGAAAGTTCCGATTGCGCCGGGTATCACTGAAATGCAATTCATGTAATCAAATGCACGACGATCGAAATTCTGAGCTGTGGTATATTCGATAGACTGCCAACGGGTAAGAATATTTCTCTGGTTTCCCACTTTGACATTGCCTGCTACTGCCACCACTTTTGAATCATTAAAATATTTCATCATCAGCCGTACGGCATCAGGCATCAATTGTGTATCAGCATCAATACAAACCACATACTCTCCGGTACAATGAGAAATACCAAAATTCAGTGCGGATGCTTTACCGCCATTATTCCTGGTAAATATTTTGACTTTTGGATGATCGCCAAAAGCTTTCATA
Source organism: uncultured Bacteroidota bacterium (assembly GCA_963745445.1). Classification (GTDB taxonomy): domain Bacteria; phylum Bacteroidota; class Bacteroidia; order Chitinophagales; family Chitinophagaceae; genus UTBCD1. The sequence continues at coordinate 1,392,093 of CAVUXD010000003.1, read as the reverse complement.
ACAACACCATAAGTATCATCCTTTGATCCATCATCTACAAAGATGACTTCGAAATCAGGATAATCCTGCAACAAAAGATTCTTCACTGTTTTTACCGCATTCACTTCTTCATTATATGCAGGAATTATAATGCTGACTTTATCTGTAAGAGATTCTGTCAATATCAATTTTTCTTTTTTAGACCTGAAATATTCAAGTATTGCCATCACAGCGAGATAAGCAATTCTCACCAGGCCTAAGATAATGGCTACCCAGAATGCAGCAAAAAGAAAACGTACAAACCAATAAACAAATGTGGTTACTACTCCATTCATTTTTACCAGGTCATCATGTACAGGAGGCATGATAGCATCTTTGGGGAGATTAAGAAGATTAGCTATTGTGGTAAATTGGACCCCTTTATTTTTAAAATAATGAATGACACGAGGCAATGCCGCTATTGTTGCTTCCCTGTTTCCGCCTGCGTCATGAAAAAGAATGATCCCTTTATCCGGGTGAGCTTCATATTGATGAATGATACTATTATATATACTGTCAGCAGTCATGCCGGGTTTCCAATCATCCGGATCAATACTTTCACCAACAGTATAAAAACCTTCCTGCTTACTGATCATCAGCGGTTTTAATTCTTCTGCTTTTGTAGGTTGTGCGTCGGCATTATAAGGTGCCCTGAACAAAATTGTACTCCTCCCTGTTGCAGCTTCAATCAATAAACGGGTGGCTTCTATTTCTGTTTGGGCTCTGCTTTCACTTACTGCTGCGATGTTAGGATGAGTAAATGTATGATTGCCGATCTCAAATCCATCGTGGTAAATTCTTTTCAATAATGGAAGATGTGCTTCGGCATTCATACCAATTACAAAAAACGCAGCCGGCACTTTTTCCTTTTCCAATATATCAAGTATCCGTGGAGTATATTCCGGATCAGGGCCGTCATCAAAAGTCAGGATCACCTGGTTTTGTACCTTACCAAAACATTTAATAAAATATCGTGTGGGAAGTTGACGATATGTTTCTTCGCTCACCAGGTTTTCAGAACTATCTACTTCAACATCAATAATTCCTTTCTGAGGTTCATTTTTTACATCGAGGATTTCTCCATCACCTTTAAAATCTGGTTTGTCAGTTTGCATGTCAATACTGCTAAGTGCTGAAAAATCAAAAGGCGTTTTTTTCAAAGCATGCATCGCTCAGATCACGGCTATAAAAATCCCAGATTCTTTCATCTTCGGAGCCCAAGTCTCCATAATGCAACTCCGGCTGTGCCATATTCATCCGCAAAACGCATGGTATTGAAATTACCTCCGGCATCAATAAATGAAACAGTATGATGAATCTGGTGGTAATCGGTGTATTCAAATGAACAATTGTAGGAATCATTATCAAAATCAATCGTGGCGTTGAATTCTTTTGCAAGCGATAAAGCCTGCTGGTAGGTAACCGTTTCAGCATCCGAACCGTCCGGCCAGTCATAACCGTAGGCAGCCATACACAAAACAATTTTTTCGGAAGGAACGTTTTTAGCAATCTTATCAAGTTCCTTTTCAATCCATCGTTGCTCACTCACGGGCCCCGGAACGCTGCTGGTATAATGCTGATCATACGCCATGAAAAAAAGATAATCGTTATACTCCGACAATTCATTTACGTGAAAATCTTCATTGTCCGGCATGATGTCCTGCGTTACTAAAAAACCATTTTTATGAAGCGAGTCGCTCAACTCTTTCTGAAAGACATCCATGGCATCTACGCTTCGGTCATTCTTCAATTCTTCAAAATCTATATTAATCCCCTGCAGTTTGTACGTCTTCAAAACTGATAAAAGCTCAGAAATTATTTTTTGCTTTTTATTCTTATTGAGCAGGATCTGGTCAAGCAGATTTGAATCGAAACTTCCGTTATGCTCTTTCAGATTCACATTGCTCAGCATTGGAAGAATCTTTACGTTGTTTTGCTTCATTAAAGCAAGACCATCGGGATCAATATTGATCATCAGAGTATCAGTGGCCGGGTCTATAAAAAACCATTCCGGCATTATAGTATTCAACTCGGAGATATGATCCTGTAAGGAGAAAAAAGCCTGCGGATCCCAATCCACATAAAATGCTGCACGGATACGGGATGTTTTCTTTTTCTTTTTTTCTGCCGCTTTCTTTTTTTCAACCGCTGCCAGTAAACTGTTTTGCTGTTTCACTTTCAGAAAAGCATCAAAGCCCTGATATTTTTTCTGATCTTTTTTTGAAAATCCTTTTGTAGGAGTAAGTGGGCTTTTGATATTATCTACTTTAGATAAACCCGGAAGAAAAGGTTTGTGGTTCTTTGCCAGTGTGATCCAAACTACCGGCACCATTAACAATATAAAAAACAGGGTTAAACGGCCAATCCACTTAAAAGTGATCCACCGAAGCCTGGACGATGTTTGAAATATCTGTCGTTGAGGGCTCATGATTTCGTTAGGTTGCGTAAAAGTAGACAAGCATCATTCCTATTGATGTTATCCGCTGGTTAATAGCAGTTAAGTGCTGGTTAATGATGAAAACAAATCACTATTCGTGTCCTTTTTACAAACGATTGTTTGATTTCTGCACGGTGATTAATTGATTTAGATTAATTGAGGAAATTGCGAGAACAATTCTCCTCATCATGAAATCTAACCGCAGAAAATTTCTTCGCAATCTTACTATTGGCGCCGGTGCGTTGTCAGTCAGCCTGCCATCCCTGGCCGAGGTCAAAAAAGACGAAAATGACCGATTTGAATTAAATGATACCGGCATACAACACTTCAATATGTGTGGTTATGCTGCCCCTAAACTTGAAACGGTGCGTATCGGCATTGTGGGTTTGGGAATGCGTGGTTCCGGAGCAGTAGAGCGATTAAGCTACATTGACGGAGTTGAGATCGTGGCACTATGTGATAAATATCCTGATCGTGTTGCAAGAGCACAGAAAACTTTGGAGCGAATGCAACGACCAAAAGCAAAAGAATTCAGTGGAGAAGAAGGATATAAAGCTCTCTGTGAAAGTAAGGATATTGATTTGGTATATACTCCTACTCCATGGAGTTTGCATACGCCAGTTGCTGTTTATGCAATGAAAAATGGAAAGCATGCAGCTACAGAAGTAGATGCCGGAAAAACCATTGATCAATGTTGGGAGCTGGTAGAAACATCTGAAAACAGCAGGAAACACATGATGATGCTGGAAAATTGCTGCTACGATTTTTTTGAACTGTTGACATTAAATATGGTTCGCAATGGATTGTTTGGTGAGTTGATCCATGCTGAAGGAGCCTATCTCCATAATCTTTCAAGAGAATACTTATTCAACAAAAATGCTTATGCTGACATGTGGCGATTAAAAGAAAATATCGGCAAGAACGGGAATTTGTATCCAACGCATGGCCTTGGCCCAATTGCACAATGCATGAATATAAACCGGGGTGACAAACTGGATTATCTCGTGAGCATGAGCACTAATGATTTTACTCTTAATGATCTTGCAAAAGAAATGGCTGCAAAAGATGATTTCTTTAAACCCTATGTTGACAAACCTTATCGTGGCAATACAAATACGACGTCGATCCGCACTCATAAAGGCAAAACCATGACACTGATGCATGATGTTTCATCATTGCGCCCTTATTCGAGAATTCATCTCGTAAGTGGAACTAAAGCTATTGCTCAAAAATATCCAGAGCCTGAACGAATTGCTTTTGGAGATAGCTGGATCAAAGAGGAAGAATTGAAAGATCTGTACGATAAATATTCTCCTCCCATAGTAAAACATATCGGAAACATCGCTAAAGACATTGGCGGGCATGGAGGAATGGATTTTATTATGGACTGGAGATTGATCGATTGTTTGAGAAATGGCTTGCCGCTTGATCAAAATGTATATGATGCTGCCACATGGAGTAGTATCTTTCATCTGAGTCAGATTTCCATAGCAGGAAAATCGAAACCTGTCGATTTTCCTGATTTCACAAGAGGCGCCTGGAAAACCAACAAACCTCATGACATGACCCTGAATGGAGGAGCTACGACAAATGTCAGGCAGATAAAATCTTAATTACAGATGTAAACCTCTGCAAAGCAATTATAACTTCCTTTTATCAATCAATCTGGCAATAAAAGAAATGCACAGATTATAGCCGGAATATATTACCTTCATGCTTGCACCCAAGATGTATTCCGGTTCGATATGAACTGTCATTGAGAACCTATTAAAAACATCGTACAACCACTTATTTATTTTTGATGAAGGCCCTGACTACCATTACGGATCCAGTATATATCGGTAAAAGCCATTTTAGCTGGTACGAAAAATTCTGGCTGCGCTATATTAATGATAAAAGAGATCTCCCGTTTATCCATTTACTTACCGCTATTCATATTTTAGTAATTCCCATTGCGATCTTTCTATATACACCCGTTCTTAAGGGATGGCAGTGGTGGGTGCTGTATTTACCTTACTTCTATGTGTCACAACTCTATTTTAAAGGACGATTTGGGTTGATGCTTCACAACATCAGTCATCGCAAACTTTTCAAAAAGCCATACCAATGGATCAATACCTGGATCACCTGGGGTGTTTGTCCTTTCTTTGGTCATACTCCTGAGACATATTTTGTTCATCACATGGCAATGCATCATGTAGAGAATAACATGCCCGATGACAGCAGCAGCACTTTGGCTTATCAACGGGACAGCTTTGGAAGTTTTATTCTTTATTATCTCAACTTTCTCATCTTAGGATTCAGGGATACATTCCTGTATCTTTTCAGCCGTAAGAAAAAGAAAATGTACACAAGACTCACTTTTGGTGAGGTTTCATTTTTCCTTTTTTGTGCGGCAATGTGTTTCGTAAATTTCAATGCCACTCTGTGGATATTCATCATTCCATTTCTTTTTGCACGTTTCGTGATGATGATCGGTAACTGGTCTCAACATGCTTTTGTTGATAAGACGGATCCTGAAAATAATTACACTAATGCCATCACCTGCATCAACACCAACTATAATAAAACCTGCTGGAACGACGGCTATCATGTAACACATCATTTGCGGCCCGCAGTACACTATACAGACATGCCGATAGAATTCATGAAGCAAAAGGATAAAATGGCTGAAGAAAAATCATTGGTCTTTGATGGTATTCATTATCTGCACATTTTTGTTTACCTCGTTACCAAACGATATGATAAGCTTGCTAAACACCTGGTTAATATCAACAACATGTTCTCCAGTGACGAAGAAGCGATCACATTAATGAAAGAAAGAACAAAAAAATTCAAGCTTACTGAATTGCATCCGGCTCTTTCGTTACAACCACAGTATAGTTGATGAAAATGACCCTGAAAAACGGATCAGTTATTAAATTTTACAACTTCAAAATCGGATCCTTTCACATTACCGAGTAAATGTAATTCATCATTATTCCATCTTTCATCCGGTGCACCTGAGATATAAAGATTACTGCCAATGTCGGCAAGAATGATCCCATATTTTTTCATTGCTTGTAAAATCACCTGAACTTTATCAGGATACCCGCTGATATCAAAACTGCTTTTCAATCTAAGTCTTGCACCAAAAGGCAACCCATATTGTCCGCCGGTACTATTTACTTTATGACGGGCAGGATAGATATAAGATGGTTTCACCAGGCCTTTTGATAATGTAAATCGTAGCGCATGATCGATAACTCCTTTTTCGATTTCATCATATCGAACTAATCCCGGAAAAATGGGAAGGCCTGCTGCATCAGCAGAAGTCCATCCTTCCGGCCTGAGATCATTGGTTTGAAGATTGAATACAGCCCCTGATGAAGCTTCCCATTCATTGTCATTTATGCTTGCATTATATAATTCATACAATTTTTTATTGTCAACATCTATAGCAATAACATGAGAATCGCCATTACCGTTTCCTTCAATGGGAGTATTCAAAGGAATTGGGAAAGGGCCGGGGTCGCTTTCATCTCCATAATTTCCATCATAATTATTAGCTCGATATATTATTGGAACTTTTGGTTGGCTGGAACAAACCACCACATAAGGAATTCCGATTGGAGCTCCATCCCATGTGCCACTGCCAAAATCCGGATGAAGCCCTGTAGAAGCAAACTGGGCAATGATCCCGTCATTATAAGGATCAACAGGAAGCTGAGAAATATCCGTGTTCCAGGGATTATCAGCAGGAAAAATATTTATGTCTTCTGCCGCTGATTTCGAAGGAGTACAAATAGTATTATTATTTCCGGATTTATCGTTGCTACTTTCTTTTTTGCAAGAGGCAAACCACATCAATAAAAAATAATAGAACAGGATCAGGAGAAGATTAAGAAGAAAGGTTTTTTTCATAAGCACTGCTTAAAATAAAACGGCTGAATGTTGCTACCATTCAGCCGAAAATAATATGCCGGATTTTGATTTTTCTTATCGGAAAATCACTTTAGATCAACCTTTTTTTACTCCTATCACCGGCAGGGATTTTTCATGAATTAGTTTGTTGAACGCAGGTACATCCTCATCCATGATCATTTTTAGTTTATTTAATTGTTCATCACATTGCCGGGCCAATTCAGCATAGACTTCTCTTACCTGTTTGGATGGAGCTGTATTGCCACTGGCCGCTGCATCAAATACACCACCTAATTTATCATTCAGCCTGATCGGAAAATTCAATGGATCCTCGTCACTCTTTGATTTGGTTTGGTATAAAGTCTCTTCTATAGCCGCCATTTTCTTATTAATGCTGTCTGCCATTTGCTTTACCTCTTTCGGGCAATCTTTTCCCTGTTTGGCGACAAAGTCATTGATTTGTGAGCGAAGAGAACGGGTATCTTTTATCCCTTTCTGCACTTCATTGAATTTTTTAGTTACCGTCTGCAAAAATTCAAATTGAGCATCGTAATCTTCCTGTGAACATTTATAATTAGGATCTGCTTTGATGATGAAACTTCCCTCAGCAGAATCTTTCCCAACTTTCATTTTATAATAATATTGTCCCGGAGGTGTCAGGATGGAACGAGGCTCTCCTGTCCAAAGGATCATTCCTTCAACTTTTTCTGCTTCGGGATACAGCATGTCCCATACAAACTGGTTCATGCCTTTACTGATGTCAAACTTATTCTCTTTAGAATTAGTGGAGAATGTCTTGATCATTTTCTTGTTCTTATCCATGATCGTAACAGATGCTTTTGTAGAATCAGTAATATCTTTTACATAATAATTAATTACCGGACCAGCAGGAGGGTTGGCTCCTGCATTTCTTGGTGTTCCAAAATTTCCGCCAAAACGCCGTCCGCCGCCTGCAATTCTCCAGGCTGGATTTACATTGAACACATGCAGATTCTCATTCAGAATATCCGGATTCATTTGTTGTAATACGCTCAGATCATCCAGCACATAAAATGCCCGGCCTTGCGTAGCCACTACCAAGTCATTTTCTTTTATCGTCATATCAGTAACAGGAACCATTGGCAGATTCAATTGAAATTTTTTCCAGTTGGCGCCATCGTCAAACGAAATATACATTCCATATTCTGTACCTGCATACAAAAGTCCTGGACGGTTGTGGTCAGCACGGATACAACGGGCAAAATGCATTTTGTCAATACCGTTTGTGATCAATGTCCATGTTTTACCGTAGTCTTCTGTCTTATATATATAAGGTGTATAGTCATCCAGCTTGTAACGGGTTCCTACAAAATAAGCAGCTCCTTTTTTAAACGGATCTACTTCCACACAATTCCACATCATCCACTTCGGACAATCTTTAGGAGTTACATTTTCCCAATTTTTTCCGCCGTCTTTACTTACTGAGATCACTCCATCATCACTTCCGGTCCACAGCAGATCTTTTTCTACCCAGCTTTCTGTTGCTGTAAAAATGGTACAATAATATTCTACTGAAGTATTATCCTGGGTAATAGGCCCGCCACTTGATTTTTGTTTGCTCTTATCATTCGTGGTCAGATCCGGTGAAATAGCTTGCCAACTGGCGCCTTCATTCTCTGTTGCGAATAAAACATTTCCGGCAGTGTATAATTTCTTCGGATCATGGGGTGAAAAAAAGATCGGGAAATTCCATTGAAACCGGTATTTCAAAACATCTGCGGCTGCTCCCATCGGGTTATCAGGCCATACATTCACGGAACGATTCTCTCCGGTTTTATGATCCAGTCTTGAAATGTATCCTCCATAATTTCCTCCATATACAATATCAGGATTCAATGGATCAGCTACAACATATCCACTCTCTGCTCCGGCTGTCGGCTCCCAATCCTGATCTGTAATGGCAAACCCTAAAGTGCGACTCTTTATTCGAATCGTTGAATTATCCTGTTGTGCCCCAAGAATACGATAAGGGAAAGAATTATCAGTAGTCACACGATAGATCTGCGCAGTAGGTTGATTGTTGTATGGACTCCAGTCATTGCCTCCGTCAAAACTGATTTGTGCTCCGCCATCATCTGCAATGATCATTCTGTTGCCATTTTCCGGATCAATCCACATATCATGATGATCACTATGCGGAGTCCTCATGGGTTGAAATGTTTTTGCGCCATCACGGCTGCGCATAAATTCCACATTGGGACAGTACACAACGTTTTCATTTTTCGGATCCACAAAAATTGTAGAAAAATACCAGGCCCTTTGACGCACTTCATTATCACTGCTGGTAAGTTTCCAGGTTTCTCCTGCATCATCACTTGCAAAAACACCACCTTCTTTATTTTCAATAATGGCATAAACTTTATCAGGATTAGAAGGAGCTACTGCAATGCCAATAATTCCCCAGGTTCCTTTTGGTAATCCTTTATTGGAAGAAATATTGGTCCATGTTTCTCCGCCATCGGTGCTTTTCCACATACTGCTTCCATCACCTCCGCTTTCCATGGAATAAGGAGTGCGGAGCACCCGCCACATGCCTGCATAGAAAACATTTGGATTGCCGGGTTCCATCACCAGGTCACTGCAAGCAGTCATATCATTTACATACAAAACTTTTTTCCATGTTTTCCCTCCATCAGTTGTTTTAAAAACACCTCTGTCCTGGTTGGGACCAAACAAATGACCAATCACCGCCACCCAAACGGTATTTGGATCTTTCGGATGAACAATGATCCGAACAATATGCCTTCCTTCTTTCAATCCGATATTCTTCCAGGTTCTCCCACCATCCTCACTACGCCACATTCCATCAAGGCCCTCACTCACATTTCCTCTTAATGTACTTTCTCCTTCACCAACATAGATAACATCTTCATCACTCGGCGCAACAGCCACTGCACCGATGCTGCCACCAAAATATTTATCTGAAATATTTTTCCAATTGCTTCCGCCATCTGTTGTTTTCCAAACACCGCCTCCGGTAGCTCCGAAATAAAAAGTATTCTTGTCTTTGTAACTTCCGGTTACAGCTCCGCTTCGTCCACCCCGAAACGGGCCAACTAAACGGAATTTCATTTTTGAAAAGAAAACAGAATCTGAATTAACCGTGGGTGTGGTTTTGACCGGCGCTTGAGTTTGTTTTTTCTTTTGAGCAGATACACTGATGAATGAGATCGCAAAAAGAATAAGAAATAATTTTCTCATAACAATAATTATTGAAATTGGTTTTGATAACAATGGGGATTGAAGTTAGTAATTTAACTTTAACTTCATCAAATATCGCAATTGAAATGAATTCATTTTCTATAAACGGCAACCTCGTTGATGTTCATCAAAAAAAAATCTACCCGGCGGAGATTAGAATGGAAAATGGAAAGATCATTTCAATTAATCAGACTCCCGACTCTAAACTCCTGACTCCAGACTATATTCTTCCCGGCTTCATAGACTCACATGTTCATATCGAAAGTTCGATGCTGATTCCTTCTGAATTTGCAAGACTTGCCGTAGTGCATGGGACTGTAGCAACTGTCAGTGATCCGCATGAGATCGCAAATGTATGCGGCATGAAAGGTGTAGAGTTTATGATCGACAATGGAAAAACAGTTCCTTTCAAGTTCAATTTCGGAGCGCCGAGTTGCGTACCCGCAACTACTTTTGAAACCGCAGGCGCCACTTTGGATTCAAAAGATGTAGAAACTCTTTTAAAAAGAGAAGACATAAAATATCTCAGCGAGATGATGAACTTTCCCGGAGTGCTAAATGAGGATGAAGAAGTGATGAAAAAAATTTCGGCTGCTCATCATTTGCTGAAACCTGTAGATGGTCATGCCCCCGGCTTAAGAGGCGAACAGGCCAAACAATATATCGCTGCCGGCATTACTACCGATCATGAATGTTTTACCAAAGAAGAAGCGTTGGACAAGCTGCAAAACGGGATGAAGATCATCATTCGTGAAGGAAGCGCTGCAAAAAATTTTGAAGCATTGATCGATCTGTTAAATGAATATCCGAATCAAATGATGTTTTGCAGTGACGATAAACATCCGGATAGTTTGGTGCTGGGACATATCAATCAACTTTGTGCAAGAGCAGTAGCAAAAGGAATTGATCTGTTCAAAATTTTGCATGCTGCCTGTGTAAATCCCGTCTTGCATTACAAGTTAGGTGTTGGGTTATTAAAAGAAGGAGACCCTGCAGATTTTATTGTAGTAAAAGACCTGGAAAATTTTGAAGTTGTAAAAACTTTTATCAATGGAGAATTGGTAGCAGAAAATGGGAAGACAGGAATCAGGAGCCTGCCTGCCGGACAGGCAGGTCAGGAGTCAGGAGCCACAAATAATTTTTCTTGTACTAAAAAAAATGTCGAAGAATTTAAAACCCCACTCACGACTCACGATTCACGACTCACGATTCCCGTGATAGAAGCGTTGGATGGGCAACTTATCACCAATAAACTTTTCATTGAACCCAAGGTATCGGATGAAAAAATTGTGAGTGACCCGGAAAATGATATTCTCAAAATTGTTGTCGTCAACCGATATAACGATGCCCCAGTCGCCAAAGCATTCATCAAAAACTTCGGATTGAAAAAAGGTGCAATTGCTTCTTCGGTTGCGCATGACAGCCATAATATTGTTGCTGTTGGCGTGGATGATGAGAGTATTTGTAAAGCCGTAAATCTTGTAATTGAAAAAAGAGGTGGAATTAGCGCTGTAGGAAACGGAAAAGAAATGGTTCTATCATTACCTGTTGCCGGCCTCATGAGCAAAGATGATGGATATAAAGTTGCGGAAGCTTATACCGCAATTGATAGCATGGCAAAAGAACTCGGTTCCAAACTTTCCGCTCCATTCATGACGCTTTCATTTATGGCATTACTGGTGATCCCTCATTTGAAACTGAGTGACAAAGGTTTGTTTGACGGCGATCAATTTTACCTGATCGGAAAACAACCTCACAATAACTAAATATTGTATTATATTTACTTGATAAGCCTGACCCCTCGATCCCTACTCCCTATATTAGATTGATTGAAAACCTATTTGTCCAATTCATCTGAGAAACTTTTCATTGTTTTTCATTAAGTTTATTGCCATATGTCCATACGCAAGTCATATATTTTACCTGCTCAATCATCTTTTCTTTTAAAGAGTGTGTTGACAATACTTTTTGCCTGCTCACTTTTAGCTGCATTTGCCCAACCCGAATCGGAAATAGGGCTTCCTTTTATCACCAACTATTCAGCCAAAACTTTCAAAACGTTGCCCCAGATCTGGTCCGTTCAGGAAGATGAACATGGAATCATGTATTTCGGAGCACAGAATTATATCCTGGAATACGATGGAGTAAAATGGAGAAAGATAGGATTCAAGGTAAATTCCGCATCTAATGTAGTTCGGTCCATGACAAAAAACAAAGAAGGGATCATTTATTACGGAGGTTTTGGCGACTTAGGATATTTGACTAAAGACAGCTTGGGACAAACTGTGACAAAGTCCTTACTTGATCTGATACCAACTGTAAACAGAAACTTTTTGGATGTATGGTCAACTTATGCAACTGATAAAGGTATTTATTTCCAATCACGGGAATACATTTTCCGGATCGGCGAAAAAAAAGAAGGAAGTGCAAATAAAGACCGGGAAGTAAAAGTATGGAAGCCTCAGACCCGGTTCATGTATTCATTTTATCTCGATGGTGATTATTATGTACACCAACAAGGATTAGGTCTTTATAAAATGGTGAATGATTCATTAGTGTTGGTTCCGGGCAGCGAATTTCTGGGCAAGGAACGGATGCAGGTAATGCTTCCTTATCCCGATGGACCTAATGGAGAGAAGCAATGCCTGATCGGAATGTTTTACAGTGGTCTTTATCTCTATAATGGAAAAACGTTTCGTCCGTTTGCCACTGATGCGGATCCAATTTTAAAATCCGGCGCCATATTATATAAAGGCTTTCAATTGCCAAATGGAAACTATGCGTTGTCTTCTACAGGTATCGGATTGCTGATCATTGATGTAAAAGGAAAATTACTGCAACGGATCAACCGCTCCGTAGGATTGCAGGATGAATCTATATATGCAGCATATCTAGATAAACGAGGTACTTTATGGCTGGCAATGGACAATGGCATATCAAGAGTGGATATAACGTCGCCGCTCACTCAATTCAATCTGCAATCAGGCATCAGTACTGGTGTCCTTTCGATGATAAGGTTTGAAGGCGATCTATACATTGGAACTACCAACGGGCTCTTGCGGTTTAATCCGGCAAAAAAGGTTTTCGAATTAATATCAGAGATTCCGCAAAACCAGATCTTCGCCCTTTTGCCGGATGGAAATGAATTGGTTGTTTGTGGTGATGGTCTTTTTGGAATAAAGAACAGAAAAACATTTTCAATCCGCAGGTCAGTAAGTGCCGACCTGACTTTAAATGCTCTATACATTCCTAAAAATGATTCCAATTTACTTTTTGGAGGAGGTACATTCGGAGTAGCAGTCTTTACAAGGAAAAATCGAACCTCCAACTGGGAATTCAAAGGATATATTCCCGGAGTCGCTGACCAGATCTGGAGTTTTGCCGGAAATAAGGATGGAACATTTTGGGCAGGAACGCAAAATGGATGGGACTATCGGATCAATCTTGCTTTTGATAAAAATGGTGATATTGATAAGAAAAAAACTTTTTTTGAAAAATTTGGTGTAAAAGATGGATATACCAATGGAACCGGAAGCATTTTCAACATTCATGGCATCAATTATTTCTCAGGGGACTCATCGTTCTTCACATTTGATAATAATAAAAAGCGTTTTGTTTTAGATACTACATTCGGTAGGTTTTCAAAAGGCGGTGGAGCTACAGAACTCGCATTAGTTGAAGATCAGAAAGGCATAGTTTGGATCAAAATAGGTAAAGAAACCAAAAAAGCAGTGCCTCAGCCGGGTGGAGGTTATCATATTGAAAATGCAAACCTGAATTCGATCAATGAGCTTACTGTACAAAATTTTTACCCCGACAAAAACAATATACTATGGATCTGCGCTACCGATGGACTAATCCGGTATGATGAAAACCTGGAAAAGAATTATGATGAATCTTTCAAAACGGTATTAACGTATGTTACAGCCGGAAAAGAAGCATTAAGCACGGAACAAGGCGGCAACAAAAAAGCATCTTCAATTTCTCATAAAAACAATACGCTTCGTTTCGAATACGCTGCTCCGTTTTTTGAACAGGAAGACAAAACGCAATACCAAACATGGCTGGAAGGATTTGAAAATAGTTGGTCGGACCTGGATAATAATTATTATAAAGAATACACCAATCTTTCGCCCGGTAAATATACTTTCCATGTAAGAGCAGTAAATATCTATAACAAACAAAGTGATGAAGCATCTTACCCGTTTGAAATTTTGCCTCCCTGGTACCGCACCTGGTGGGCTTATTTATTATATGCATTAGTTGCAGGCGCCGCCATCTATGCATTGATCCGCTGGCGTACCCGTCAGCTTCATGAAAAACACAGAGAGCTTGAAAAAACCGTTGCAGAACGCACCAAAGAATTAAGTCATCGTGTGGAAGAATTAGCTGTGATCAATAGTGTACAAGATGGCCTGGTAAGGGAAATGGATATGCAGGGCATCTATGAGCTGGTGGGAGAAAAGATTCGTGAAATTTTCCACGCACAGATTTTCGATATCGTAACCTATGACAGCAAAACCAATATGCTTGAAGACCATTATTCTTACGAAAAAGGCGACAGAACATTGGTAGGAAAATGGGAACCCAGTGGGTTCAGAAAAATTGTGATAGATACAAAACAATCATTAGTTATCAATGAAGATCTTGACAGGAAAAGCCGGGAAATAAACAGCAAAGTAATCAGCGGACAACAACCAAAATCTGCAGTCTTTGTTCCTTTGATTACCGGAGGAAATGTGACCGGAATGATCAGCCTGCAGGATCTTGATAAAGAAAATGCTTTTTCGGAATCAGCCGTCAATCTACTGACCACACTGGCAAACAGTATGAGCGTAGCATTGGAAAGTGCACGGCGTTTTGATACCACCAATCGCCTTTTGAAAGAAACTGAACAACGAAATGCTCAACTGGCTGTAATAAACAGTGTACAGGAAAGCCTTGTGGCAAAACTGGACATGCAGGGAATCTATGAACTGGTCGGCGAAAAGATCCGTGAAATTTTTGATGCACAGGTAATCGACATTGTTACTTACGACCCTAAAGAAAACCTGATCGAAGATCGTTATGCTTATGAAAAAGGAGATAGAACATTGCTGGGAAAACGGGAAGTAAAAGGTTTTAGAAAACATGTTATTCAAACCAAGCAGTTATTGCTGCATAATGAAAATGTTGAAAAGGCTACCCGGGAATTCAATAATCCCATTTTGATTGGTGAAATGCCCAAATCACAGATCTATGTTCCCATGATGTCTGGTGAACAGGTTACCGGCATTATCAGTCTACAAAACCTGGATCATGAACATGCATTTTCTGATTCTGACGTAAACCTGCTGACCACGTTGGTAAATAGTATGAGCGTTGCTTTGGAAAGTGCACGGCTTTTTGATGAAACTACCCGACTGCTTAAGGAAACTGAACAACGCAATGCAGAGCTTGCGATCATCAACAGTGTGCAGGAAGGTTTAGCATCCAAATTAGAGATGCAGGCGATCTATGATCTTGTAGGTAATAAAATTCAGGGCATTTTTGATGCACAGGTAGTGGATATCGTTACGTACAATCCTTCCACCAAACTTATTTATCCCCGTTATGTAATCGAAAGAGGTATTCGTTTTTACGAAGAACCCCGTCCGCTTATTGGCATGCGAAAGCATGTAGTGGAAACAAAGCAGTCCCTTTTGATAAACAGTGATATTGCCAGCGCTAATGTTAAATATGATAACCCGGCTGTAGTAATGGGTGAGCCATCTAAATCTGTGTTGTTTGTACCGATGATGGTTGGACGTGAAGTAAAAGGAATTATATCATTACAAAACCTGGATCACGAAAATGCTTTTACAGAGTCCGATGTCAAATTGCTTACTACGCTGGTGAATAGTATGAGCATCGCCCTGGAAAGTGCCCGATTGTTTGACGAAACCACAAGGCTATTAAAAGAAACTGAACAAAGAACGGCAGAACTGGCAGTAATAAATAGTGTACAGGAAGGATTAGCAAAAGAACTGGATATACAGGGCATTTATGAATTGGTGGGAGAAAAAATGAGAAAGATATTCAATGCACAGGTATTCGATATTGTAACCTATGATAAAAAAACTCAACTCATCGAGGATCGTTATACGTATGAAAAAGGTGACCGCACTCTTTTGGGACCACGGCCGCTCAAAGGTTTTAGAAAATATGTTATTGACAGCGGGAAATCTCTTGTGATCAATAAAGATGTTGATCAGCAAAGAGCCAAATATGACCAGGCAGTCATTGTTGGCGAAGGCGCCAAATCAATCGTGTTGGTTCCAATGATTGCCACTGGTGAAGTAAATGGTGTTATCAGTTTACAAAACCTGGACCAGGAAAATGCTTTCCCTGATTCTGATGTAAACCTATTGACAACGTTAGCCAATAGTATGAGTGTGGCATTGGAAAATGCAAGACTCTTTGATGAAACCAATCGTTTATTAAAAGAAACAGAGCAACGACAATGCTGAACTGGCTGTGATCAATAGTGTGCAGGAAGGTTTGGTGGCCCAGAATGGATATGCAGGCTATTTATGATCTGGTAGGTGAAAAGATGCGGGAGATTTTCAATGCACAGGTAGTTGATATTGTTACGTATGATCAAAAGATAAGAACCTTATCGAAGACCGTTATTCTTATGAAAAAGGCGACAGAACCTTAGTAGGGCCCAGGAACCTAATGGATTCAGAAAACATGTTATTGAAACCAGAACAATTGTTATTACATAATGAAGATGTCGAACAGGCAATGCGGGAATTTGGCAATCAAATATTGATTGGTCAAGATGCCGAAATCGCAGATCTATGTTCCCATGATCGCCGCAGGTAGAAGTTAACAGGTATTATCAGTTTACAAAATCTGGATCATGAAAATGCATTCTCCGATTCCGATGTAAGACTTATTGACACACTGGCCAATAGCATGAGTGTGGCATTGGAAAATGCAAGACTCTTTGATGAAACCACCCGCCTGCTTAAAGAAACCGAACAACGTACAGCAGAACTTGCAGTGATCAATAGTGTACAGGAAGGATTGGCCAAGGAACTGGATATGCAGGGCATTTATGACCTGGTTGGTGACCGGATTCAAAAATTGTTTAATGCACAGGTTGTAATTATTGCCACTTTCGATCATGACAACAGGTATAGAACATTTCAATTATCGTATTGAAAAAGGAGAACAGTTCAATCCTGAACCCACGGCCATATCGATAAATTGCAGACAACTATCATTGATAAGAAACCAGACAATTACTATTAGATAATGAAAATGCAGAGCAAGCAGTAACGAATTTGGAATGAACTGTTATAGGTGGCACAGAAATGCCTAAATCTACTGTTATTTGTTCCGCTGATCATCGGCAATAAAGTCAATGGTTATGTCAGTCTGCAAAATGTGGATAAGGAAAATGCTTTCAGCTGAATTCAGATGTTCGCTTATTAGAAACATTGGCCAACAGTATGAGTGTGGCATTGGAAAATGCAAGACTGTTTGATGAAACCAATCGCTTATTAAAAGAAACCGAACAACGCACCGCTGAACTGGCAGTAATTAACAGTGTGCAGGATGGTTTGGCGAAAGAACTGGATATGCAGGGTATTTATAATCTGGTTGGTGACCGGATTCAAAAACTTTTTAATGCACAAGTTGTAATCATTGCCACTTTTGATCATGAAAAAAGACTTGAGACATTTTAATTACCTTATTGAAAAAGGAGAAAGGTCTTATCCCGGATCCACGGCCTTATGATAAAGTCAGACAACATCTTATTGAAACAGGTCAAAACATTCTGATCAATGAAGAATGTTCCGAAAGCAGTTGCTGAATTCGGAATGAAAGTAGTTCCCGGTACAGAAATGCCGAAATCACTTTTATTCATGTTCCTTTGATAGTTGGTGATAAAGTAACGGTTATGTCAGCCTTCAAAATATAGATGAAGAAAATGCATTTTCAGTATTCTGATGTTCGTCTTGTTGGAAACACTTGCAAACAGTATGAGTGTTGCATTGGAAAATGCAAGACTCTTTGATGAAACCAACCGCTTACTGAAAGAAACCGAACAACGCACTGCAGAACTTGGCTGTCATCAATAGTGTACAGGAAGGGCTGGCTAAAGAACTGGATATGCAGGGCATTTATGATCTGGTCGGTGATCGTATTCGTAATCTTTTTCGATGCACAGGTAGTAGTTATTGCTACATTTGATCTTGAGACAGGAACGGAACATTTCAATTATGCTTATTGAAAAAGGTGACACGGTTATTATCCTGAATCCACGGCCTTATGATAAACTAAGACAGCATCTTATTGAAACAAGACAGAAAATTCTTATCAATAACAATATAGTAGAAGCCTTTAACAAATTTGGAGTGAACAGCGCATTAGCGGTACTGAACTGCCCAAATCAGCTGCTTTATGTTCCTTTGATTATCGGAGATAAGATCACCAGTTATGTCAGTCTTCAAAATATTGACAGGGAAAATGCATTCAGTGAATCCGATGTTCGGCTTATTGGAAACTTTAGCCAATAGTATGAGTGTGGCATTGGAAAATGCAAGACTCTTTGATGAAACCAATCGTTTATTGAAAGAAACTGAACAACGTACTGCTGAATTAGGTATCATCAACAGTGTACAGGAAGGGTTGGCTTCTAAACTGGATATACAAGCTGTTTATGATCTCGTTGGTGATAAGATCCGTGATGTATTTGATACACAGGGAATCTCCATTTCCTACTATGATCGTGAAAAGAATTATATAACTCAATCCCTATTATTTGTTTAAAGGAAAAAGAATTTATGACCAGGGATTTGAATTAGGAAAAGGACTCACTTCACATATTATAAAAACAGGTCAGCCCCTTCTTATTAATGAAAATGCAATAGAACGATATAAAGAACTGGGTGCTGTATTTGCTCCATCGGAAACCGAAGATGCAGCAAAATCATGGTTAGGTGTTCCTCTGATTTCAGGTGGACAAGTAAATGGTACTATTCGTCTGGAAAACTATGAAAGAGAAAATGCTTATACTGAATCAGATGTATCCCTTTTACAAACACTTGCCAACAGTATGAGTGTGGCATTGGAAAATGCAAGACTGTTTGATGAAACCAATCGCCTGCTGAAAGAAACAGAACAACGTACTGCAGAACTAGCTGTAATCAACAGTGTTCAGGAAGGTCTGGTTCGGGAAATTGAATATACAGGCCATCTATGACCTGGTAGGTAATCGTATTTGTAAATTTTCGATACGCAAACATTGATCATTCGCACTTTTGATCATGAAACTGGTCTTGAACATTGGCATTATGCAATAGAAAAAGGAGCTCATTTAGAAAGAACAGCACGACCATTTATGTGGGCCAACAAACAACTGATTGAAACAAACAAGCCTTTAATTATTAATGAAAATTATGTTGAAATCGCAAAAAAATATGGGGAACGGTGTTAGCAAGGGCTACCTCCAAAATCTGCCGTGTTTGTTCCGATGATCGTTGGCGATGTGGTGAGAGGTTCTGTAAGTCTTCAAAATGTAGACAAAGAAAATGCATTTACAGAATCTGATCTCCGGTTACTACCACACTCACCAATAGTATGAGTGTGGCACTGGAAAATGCCCGTTTATTTGATGAAACGACTCACTTGCTGGCTGAAGCCAAACAAAGAGCTACCGAATTGAGTACAGTAAATAGTATCAGTAAAGCACTGGCCTCTCAATTAGATCCTGATGATCTTATAAAATTGGTGGGTGACCAGTTGAAAGATCTGTTTAAAGCCAATATTGTTTACCTCGCCTTATTAAATCAAAAAACCAATATCATTTATTTCCCTTATCAGTATGGCGATGATATGCAGCCACTGAAACTTGGGGAAGGGCTTACATCAAAAATCATTCTTATCAGGTGAACCCCTTCTTATTAATAAAGATGTACATGGAATTACAGGCACAGATGGGTGTGCAACGTATTGGGATACCCTCCACTTCATATCTAGGTGTTCCCATACCTGTAGGTGATGAAATCATTGGTGTATTGAGTGTGCAAAGCACCGAACATGAAAACCGTTTTAATGAAAATGACCTGCGTCTTTTATCAACCATTGCTTCTTCTGTAGGTGTTGCTTTGAATAATGCACAACTTTTTGAAGATGTGAAACAGGCAAAAATGGAAGCCGAAGCAGCCAGCAAAACTGCAGAAAAAGCCAATGAAGCCAAGAGTGCATTTCTTTCTACGGTAAGTCATGAATTAAGAACACCGTTAACTTCTGTTCTTGGTTTTGCAAAGATCATCAGGAAAAGATTGGATGAAAAAATATTTCCTGCTCGTTGATAAATCAGATGCAAAAACCGGAAAGACCATTAACCAGATCTCAGAAAATCTAAAAGTTGTAATTTCCGAAGGAGAACGACTTACACATCTTATCAATGATGTACTTGGACCTCGCAAAGATTGAAGCCGGTAAAATGGAATGGAATCTGGAAAATGTGTCTATGGCAGAAGTAGCAGAAAGAGCCATTGCTGCTACCACTTCTTTATTCGATCAAAAAGATCTGAAACTGGTCAAACAAATTGATACTAATCTTCCGGAAATTACCGGTGACAGGGATAAACTGATACAGGTTATCATCAACCTTATTTCCAATTCTGTAAAATTTACCGACAAAGGTTCGATTACCTGCAGTGTGTTCAAGAAAAAGAATGAATTAATGGTTAGTATCACGATACAGGTATTGGCATTGCCCCAGAAGATTATGCTGCTGTGTTTGAACAATTCAAACAGGTAGGTGGTGATACACTCACCGATAAACCAAAAGGAACCGGACTTGGTCTTACCGATTTGCAAAGAAATTGTAGAACATCATGGTGGCCGCATCTGGCTGGAAAGTGAAGTAGGTAAAGGAAGCACTTTTTCCTTTGCATTGCCAGTGATTAAATCTGGTTCCGAAGCTGCGAAACCTGTTCACCTGGATGAACTGGTAAAACAATTGAAAGAACAAATGGCGCATTCCAAATTAAATATAAATGGGAAAAATGCCACTATTCTTGTTGTAGATGATGATGATTCCATCCGTTCACTACTGCACCAGGAACTCAGTGATGCAGGATATTTGATTGAAGAAGCCAGCAATGGAAAAGAAGCACTTGGAAGCTATCCGGAAAAACCGGCCTGACCTGATCATTCTTGATGTGATGATGCCGGAAATGAATGGTTTTGATGTAGCTGCTATTCTGAAAAATGATCCGCAAACAATGGACATTCCTATTATTGTATTATCCATTGTGCAGGATAAAGCAAGAGGATTCCGGATTGGTGTTGACCGTTATTTAACCAAACCAATTGATACTGCCCAGCTATTTGCCGAAGTAGGTACATTGCTGGAACAGGGTAAATCAAAGAAAAAAGTAATGGTGGTGGATGAAGACAGCGCTGCTGTTCGCACTTTGACAGATGTATTACAGGCAAAAGGGTATCAGGTAGTGGAATCAGATGGAAAAGAACTTGGTAGAAAAAGCAATTGCCACACAGCCGGATATCATTATTTTGAATTCTGTTCTTTCCGGAAAGCATGAAATTGTGCAATCCCTTCGTTTTGAAAAAGGATTAGAAAATGTTTTATTTTTTATTTATCAATAAAAAGTAAATAATCTTTAAATCGATTAATCTTAAAAACATGGAACAAAAACTTTTAATAGTTGATGATGAAGCCCATATCCGGATGCTATTGGAACAAACACTGGAAGAACTGGAAGATGAAGGTGTGAATTTTCTTACCGCAGAAAATGGAGAAGAAGCTCTGGACATTATACAGGAAGAAAAACCACAACTCGTTTTCCTGGATGTGATGATGCCCAAAATGAATGGCATGGAAGTATGCCGGCGGGTAAAAAAAGAATTGGGCTTGAATGATGTCTTCATTGTGTTACTCACAGCCAAGGGACAGGAACTAGACCGGCAAAAAGGACAGGAAGTTGGCGCCGATGTATATATGACGAAACCATTTGATCCCGAAATGATATTAAAAAAAGCAAGAGAAGTGCTGAAGTTGGATGACTGATCTTTTTACAACACGAACTATTTTATCACAATAATTTTTTCCATTTTATATTATGCCCAAATTGACTTTAAAAAATATTCTGGGGAAAAACAGTGAAGCTACTGCTATCATACTCTCATTGATAGATGAATTACAGGCAAAGATTTGGGTGGAAGATGATTCTGGAAAAATTTTATTGAATGCTAAACTTAATGATGATAAATTTCAATTCCCGGTACCGTTTGGAAAATGAATTACTTGGTTGGGTAAAAGGAGATGAAAAGGGTTCTTCCATTGCTGCAGTTGCTTCACTTATTACTTCAAAAAGAATCGGAAAGAAAAAAACTCGGCAGCGAAGTACTGAATCTGTACCAGGAAGTAAATATGATCTTTAATTTCTCAGAAAAACTGGCTCAGACTATAGAAGCCAATTCTATTGCTCAAGTTACATTGACTGAAGCCAGCCGGGTAATCCAGTCCAATAATGGTGTGATTGTACTATGGGATGAAAAAAATAACAAATTGCAGGTTGCCTCTTCCATAGGTGAACTATTTTTTGACCAGGAAAAAATAAACAGCGAGTTGCCTTTATTACGCAATATAATTTTCAGCGGTCAGTCAGAGATCATCAGTGATATTTCAAAATTGAAAGAAGCTGGAATAATTTTACCGCAGGTGCAATCAGTCATTTATGCTGCCCTGAAAGTGAAACACCGGATCATGGGTGCCATAATTTTGGCGAGCAATGAGCCAGTTCAATATACTGCTGCCGATCTGAAATTACTGACAACACTGGCACTGCAATCTTCTGCTGCTATTGAAAGCGCTTTGTTGTATGAAAAAAATATCCGGGAAGCACAGGAAAGAGAAGAAGCCATGCGGCGGATCTATGAAACGACCAATAAGTTTGTGCCGTTTGAATTCATCAAATCACTGGGACATGATGTGATTACAGATGTAAGATTGGGCGACCAGGTTGAAAAAATTGTAACCGTTCTTTTTTCCGATATCCGTGAGTATACCACTTTGTCTGAAAGAATGACCCCGGAAGAAAATTTCAGTTTTGTCTGTTCCTTCAATGAACGCATCGGTCCGATCATCCGTAAATACGATGGTTTTGTCAATCAATACCTCGGTGATGCAATCATGGCAATCTTTCCTGGCAATGCAGTCGATGCTTTGTCAGCCGCAATTGAAATGCAACAAGAAGTTCAGGCATTCAACTCTCAACGACAATTACAGGATCAACCGCCGATACAAATAGGTATTGGTATGCACACCGGCCCTTTGATCATGGGAATCACCGGGGACAAAAGCCGCATGGATGCCTGCACTATTTCTGATACAGTGAACACAGCATCCCGCCTCGAGAGCCTGACCAAACATTATAAAACTGGTATTTTGTTAAGTGACGCCAGTTTGCAACAGATTAGCAACCGTGAGAAGTTTTTGATCCGCAATCTTGGCCTTGTTCAGCTAAAGGGAAAACAAGAATCCATAAACGTCAACGAATGTTTTAGCGGGAATCCGAAACTGGAACTGCAAAAAAAATCGGAAACCCTTTCTGATTTTAATGACGGTGTTACTTATTATTTGAATAAATCCTTTGGACAGGCAAATAAAGCATTTCAAAAAGTTTTAGAACTTCACCCGGAAGATCGAACGGCAAAATTCTTTTATAGTCATACAAAACAGATCCTTGAAAGCGGCATTGCTGAAAGTAAAGCAGGAGTAGTTGAAATGCACGAGAAATAACTGAACTAAAAATATTTCAACGGTTAGTGTAATTTTTATAAGGTTGATAAGAGAAGTTTCCTGAGTTTAATTTTACAGAATAAATCAAATTAAATTGGCCCGGGATTTTTCAATAATATACGACCATGCGGTCAGTCATCTTCTTCCGGGATTGCCGAAAGAATTATCCTATCATAACATAGAACACATCATGGATGTATTGGAACAGTCTCAGCGGATTGCCCGGCAAGAAGGTGTTAATAACCAAGATGAAATTTTGTTACTGAAAACAGCCGCTCTGTATCATGATTCCGGTTTTTTGCATACGTATACCGGGCATGAGGAAGCAGGTTGCGAAATTGCGAAGAAAGAACTTCCGGCTTTTGGAATGAATGGAAAACAACTGGAAGCCATTTGTGGAATGATCATGGCTACCAAAATTCCCCAATCACCCAAAAATAAAATGGAAGAGATCATTTGTGACGCTGATCTTGATTACCTCGGAAGGCCGGATTTTTTCAGAATAGCCAATACTCTGTTCATTGAAATGAAACATCGTGGAATTGTTTCCAATGAAAGAGACTGGAACCTGATCCAGGTAAAATTTTTAAAGGCACATCATTATTTTACCTTTACCAGCAAAACATCCCGGGAACAACAAAAGCAGGAACACCTTGCTATGATTGAAAAAATGACCTGAAACATTTTTCCTGTAATCTTAGATACAATCTCTGAAGCAGTTGTCTTCAGTCAGGAAGCAACATTAAGAACCATCTTTTTCGTTAAATGATTTTAACGAACCCTCCATTTATATAAAGTACAGGCTACTCGTCCATGTTCTTTTCGTTTTCACATTTCTTTTATAACCGCCGGAATCTTTTATGCATCTAATAGGTAAAGGGTAATAAAAGACCCGGTGACAGAGATCAATGAGAGGAATGGATTCAATAGAACAATTAAAGCCCCTTTGTTATGAAAAAAAATCTACGCATCTCAGCCGCCCTGGATCAACCCGAGCTTTTAGAAAATATGGTGGAAAAACTTGCCTACCGCCGTTATGATATCGGATATAGCAAAGAAAAAATTCCAAAAGGTTTGGAAGCCGATGAAACTTCCACTACTGAAGCATATGTAAGCGGAACCGTGGAATTCAGGTATAACAACAAAGAACAGATCCGGATGCCATTCATTACCTGTTTCATCTTTACCTGTTCTCACGGGAAAAAAGAACCTTATAAATTGAATTGGAGTATGTCGCTTTCCTGAGCCCATGTTAGTCTGACCACTTTCTTTTTCCACCCTTAGAGAAATAAAGACGATCCAATAATTCAAGCTGCTCTGATTCACTCGGGGCAGTTTTTTATATCCTCACTTTTCACCGTTGATTTTCCGCCATTCACCGACTTTTTATTCTTTATTACCCATTATCTATTCCCAATTCACTGTTCCCATTCCTACATTTGTTGTAAATACAATTAATATGGCAGACTTCAATGATTTCCGTGAGCAGAAAGAAAAATGGAGAGAGGAAAAAAGGAGAATGAAAGATGAATGGAGATCTAAATTCAGAGATAATCGCAACTACATAATGGGTGGCGTGCATTTGAGGGGGAGCATGTGGACTGGAATATTCATTTTGCTGATTGGGGTTGTTGCGTTACTGAAGGACAGCATTGGTTCCTCTTCCCTATTGGTTTTTTAGCTGGCCGATGTTTTTGATAGTATTAGGCCTTTTCATCGGTATACGTCATAGGTTCTGCGGTATCACCTGGCTGATATTGATACTGATCGGCGGAGCATTTCTTGCAGACGATGTATATCCTGACATTGATATGAGGCGTTATACCTGGCCTGCTGTGCTGATCATACTTGGCTTGTTTTTTATTTTCCGCCCAGGAATCGAGTTGGCACTGGGCGATCGACGAAAAAAAAAATCTTGATGCATCAGGAAATCCCACCGAACCGATAATCAATCCCGATGCTACTGACAGCAAAGAAGATTATGTAAATGCTACTTCCGTATTTGGCGGAACAAAAAAGAATATCCTTTCCAAAAACTTCAAAGGAGGCGAGATCGTCAACATTTTCGGTGGAACAGAGTTAAATCTCAGCCAGGCTGATATTAATGGAGAAGCCGTAATTGAAATGACTACCATTTTTGGCGGCACCAAACTGATCATTCCTTCTAATTGGACTGTAAAATCAGATGCAGCGATCATATTCGGCGGTATAGAAGATAAAAGACCCGTATCGCCTATTGATGAAAGTACCCATAGAAAAATATTAAGGCTGAAAGGAACTGTGATCTTCGGAGGCATTGATATTAAAAGTTATTAGGCAGTATGCCATACCTTGAAAGTATGGATATACAAAAAACTTAAACACCAACTGATTTTTATGAACTGGTATCTGGCAAAAATTGTATATCGAATCAGTTGCGGCGACGGAAATCATACTGCGCAGTTTGATGAACAACTTCGGTTGATCGCTGCATCCAATAAAGAAGAAGCATTTCATAAAGCTCAAACCATCGGGAAACAGGAAGAAGAAATTTTCTTCAACCAAAAACAACAACTGGTGCAATGGCAATTCATCAATGTTTGTGAATTATACAAGCTGAGTGAATTGATTGATGGCGCTGAACTGTATTCCCGCATTGAAGAAAGAGATAATGCCGATGCCTATATCAATGTCATTCAATAAAAAAGCAGAACATATTCTTTTCGGCAATACACTGGAAATATTAGAACTCGTTTAAGCATCATGTCAAGATCACCACTTTCAGTAACATCGCTTCAGGACTCATTTTCATCATCTGCTGGCTGGCAGTGATAATTGATATAATCATTTGTGCTGAAATGGTATGGCCTGGCCTGGAGCAGCTGTTGCCATTATTGACAGTTTGATCAGCAATGTATTCTGTTTGTTCTTTGCCTGCCCTATATGATGAATACGCTCCGTTATTATACTCCAAGACAAAAGAATTATTTCAATATTTTTATCTGGTGTGTTTCTAACAGGATGTGGTTAGCTATTAAGTCGACTGGTTGCTTAACCTTTCTCTCGGAAATTATGAAGGTTATTCAGAATTTCTTCACCGCTCCCTGATCATCCGTTGCAGTATAGTGATTTTTTTGACTAGGTTGTGTGACGTTGCATTTGTGTATATGGTATAACTGGGAAGAACAAAAAGAAAACGATAAAAGAAAACAGGATGCGGAAAAACTAGCAAAAGAAGCAGAGCTGTTCAAACTGCGCCAGCAAATGCAGCCGCATTTTTTGTTCAATAGTCTGAATTCCATCAATGCATTGATCGGCAGCAGACCGGAAGAAGCAAGAAAAATGGTACAGCAGTTATCTGATTTTTTAAGAGGCACTATTAAAAAAAGAAGAAACACAATGGGTGACACTGCAGGAAGAATTGCAATACCTGCAATTATATCTTGATATTGAAAAAGTACGTTTTGGAAACCGTCTTGCAACTGCAATTGAAAGTGATGAAGATACCAATCAAATGAAATTGCCTGCATTGTTACTTACAACCTATTGTAGAAAATGCGATCAAGTTTGGGTTGTATGATACAACAGGTGAAACAGTGATCCGCATCAGTGCAACAAAAGAAGAAAATGATCTGGTAGTAAAAGTGCAGTAATCCTTTTGATCCGGAAACTTCTTCTCCCAACCAGGGAACAGGTTTTGGGTTAAAATCAGTGCAAAGAAGATTGTATCTTTTATTTGGCAGAAATGATCTGCTGGTTACTGAAGCAAAAGAAAATATTTTTATAACGATAGTAAAAATTCCGCAATGCTGACCCGAAAGCGTCTGACACTACTCAAAAAAATACAAAATGAAAGTAATCATCATAGACGACGAGCCGCTGGCAAGAAGTATTGTAAAAGAATATTTGCAAAAACATCCGCAGCTGGAACTGGTGCAGGAATGCAATGATGGCTTTGAAGGATTAAAAGCCATTCAGCAACATCAGCCTGATCTGATTTTCCTGGATATTCAAATGCCGAAGATCAATGGCTTTGAAATGCTGGAACTGATTGAACAGCCACCGGCTGTTATTTTCACTACAGCATTTGATGAATATGCCATCAAAGCTTTTGAAGCACATGCTATAGATTATTTATTAAAACCTTTCAACCAGGAACGTTTTGATAAAGCCATTGCAAAATGGATGGAACAAAAAAATATCGTTTCTGAAAAAAACACACAGGAATTGTTGGAAACTGCTTCTCAGTCTCCGGCACAAAGCCAACGTATTGTAGTAAAGAATGGCAGCAAGATCAAGATCATTCCTGTGCATGATGTATTTTACCTGGAAGCTGCAGATGATTATGTAAAGATTCATACACAAGAAGGTTATTTTCTGAAAAATAAAACGATGAATCATTTTGAACAGGTACTGGATGCACAGCATTTTGTCCGTTCCCATCGTTCTTATATCGTCAATATACAGCAGATCACCCGAATTGATCCTTATGAAAAAGATAATCATGTAGCCATTCTTCGTTCCGGTGTTAAAGTGCCCGTGAGCCGGAGTGGTTATGTGAAGCTGAGGCAAGTGTTGGGTTTATAATTAATATCTACAATAAATACGTAATTTGGAAACTTCTACTCAAATATGAAGTTTTTTATTCTAATTACATACGTCCTTAGTTTATCTTGTAATACCAAATCAAGGAAAGTTACTCCTCCGGTTGATTCGTTAAAAACAAAAATTGCAAATACAAATCAAGACACAGAAATTCTAAATAAAAACCTTGGGGTTGATCGACTTACAGGAAACGAGTATCATAAACCTGATTCTTTTGGAGGAAGGCCCGCATCATTTTATTTACATAATCCCAAAGTAGCTCCGATTGCAAAAGCATTTTACCTATGCAAATACAGGCCTATTGATGATGACTCAACTACATTACTTCTATCACTTGTTACCAATGATGATAATGACATTAGACCTTTTTACCGTTGGTGTATAGATTTGACAATACAAATTAGTGATGGAGCGCTAGCCGAATATCCGGGTGAGCCAGCATTAAAGTATGCAATTAAATTTCCAAAGGAATTCATAGAATATATGGACAATGATACCACCCTCAGAAGATATGGCTGCTGGACAGAAATAATTAATTACAGTGGCTTGCCTGATTATGACAAAGACTCTACATACAATTGTAATTATATTATTCATAAAATGACCTCAAATTGTAAAAATTGCTCTGCTAAAATTCTGAAAGAAATTAGAACATTTGCAATTGAAGTAACAAAAGGTGTGAAAAATTTAGATTAACAGGTTGACGAATCTTTTGGCTTTTAATTGCTGAATATTTCCTATTTTCAGGTGTCACCAAAAACTGCTTTGAATGAAGGCTTACAAACTAAACATTAAAACCGTTATTGTTATTGTTGGGGTTTTGAGTCTCTTTATTTATTCCCTTGTATTAGTCATTTTCAAGATTGCAAAGTTTGAAGAGTTGGGAGAGACACTCCTTCACTATGGCTATATAATTGCTCCGATCTCTATACTTTGGGTGACGCTGGATCATTATCTCTGGCATACACGCCTGTTTCAATTACTACGCAAATCATTGAATGTTCCTCCTGATATGCGAGGACGTTGGGAAGGAAAACTGGAAAACGCAGATGGTAGTCCCTCACAAAGATTTGTTATCGAAGTACGGCAAACACTGACCACGTTAAAGGTTCATTCCTTTTCTACAGTTGGTCATTCAATCAGCATACTTTGCGAGATCGCTTCAGATACACATGAAGAAAATTTCACTCTATGTTATTTGTGGGAAGGACAAACACACACCGATATAAAAGACATCCACCAGGGAATACGATTCCAGGGATACACTATGCTGAACCTGATCGAACATGAAACGCCTAAAACGCTGAAGGGATCTTATTTTACCAACTTCAAACCTACGCAAACCAGAGGGGGAATAGAGTTGAAATGGGTTTCCAAAGAAATCAAAAGAAAATTCGAGTAGATCAATCCATCACTTCATAGATCAACAGCGGATTGGCTTTATTTTTCAAACTTACTTCTCCTACTTTCCGGCAATTGAAAGATTCTTTTACTTTTTCATAGGATGATTCACTGATGATGATCTGGCCTTCCTTTGGCAGCAGATTGCAACCGTTGTGCAGTATTTACCGCATCACCGATCACTGTATAATCAAGCCGGCGCAGATTGGCAGAACCAATATTTCCGGAGATCATTTCACCGCTATTGATACCAATAGAAACTTTGGGTGTGAAAAAAATATTTCCTGATTCATTGGGCAATTCTTCAATCTTCTTTCGTACAGCCAGGCAGGCATCAATGGCCCTGTCCAGATGATAATCGCCACGGAAAACAGCCATGATCGCATCGCCGATAAATTTATCTATATAACCGTCCCTGTGCAATGATCTCTTTCACCATCACATCAAAATAATTATTCAGCAATTTCACTACGGTATCCGGTGTTTCATTTTCACTGATGGAAGTAAAACTGCAGATATCAATAAAAGCAACAGTTGCTTCCACGGTTTCATTTGCCATCAGGGATGATTCAAACTCACGGCTTCCCATAAAATTCAGCACCGTTTCATCCACATACATTTTAAGAATATTATTTTCTTTGATAGCTTTCATCGTTTCCCGCATCTGCTGCACATGCTTGATGGTTTTTTCCATCGTTAGTTCCAGGTCTTCAAAATTGACCGGCTTGGTAATAAAATCAAAAGCGCCCCGGTTCATCGCTGTGCGGATATTTTCCATATCGCCATAAGCAGAAACAATAACCGATTTTAATAAACCGTTTTGTTCATTCAATTTGGTAAGCAAGGTAAGCCCATCCATTTCAGGCATATTGATATCACTGAGTACCATATCCACATCAGGCATGTTGTTCCAGTTGTTCCAGGGCATCTTACTCCATTGATAGCAAAAACAAATTCATATTGATGTTCCCGTATCTTCTGGCGGAATTTTTGTTTGATCAGCATTTCCAGATCCGCTTCATCATCTACCACTAAATTTTTGCCATCAGTGTATTGCTTTTAATTTTTCTTTTAATGATAGTAAAATCAACCGGCTTGGTCAAGAAAATCATCTGCGCCCAGTTTCATGGCTGTATTATAATTCTCCGTATCGCCATAAGCCGTGATCATCATCACCACCGGTGGTGGTTCATGATATTTTTCTTTGATATGCCGGAGCAATTCCAGTCCGCTCATGCCGGGCATATTGATATCGGAAAATATCAACACAGCTTCATGTTCATGCTCATTCAGATAAGTCAATGCCTCTTCGCCGGAAAATGCAAAAACAAATTCCATTTCACCATTTCTGATTTCTTTTCTGAATCGTTGTTCAAAAAGAATCTTGTACATCTTTTTCATCGTCAACTACTAAAATTTTCATTTGTTGAATTTAGGATTTATATGGGTAATATAATAATAAATTCAGCGCATTCTCCTTCTTTTGTTTCCACTTTTAATTCTCCGCCATGTCCTTTGGTAATAATATCATAACTCATGCTCAATCCCAGCCCTGTTCCCTCGCCCGGTTGGTTTGGTGGTAAAGAAAGGTTGAAAAATTTTATCCAATACTTTTTGAGGAATACCATTGCCATTATCCTTTATACTTATCTCAACTCCTCCATCTGTTTTTTTTGTACTGATCTGTAACAGTTGGCTCGTAATTCTCAGCAGCAGTTTTCTTTTTTTCAGTAACTGAATAAAAAGCATTGGTAATTAAATTAAGAATAACCCGACCAATATCCTGTGGAATGATATTTATCTTTCCAAGGCTTGTATCAAAATCAGTTTTCATTTTGCATTGAATGATTTGTCCTTTGCCCTTAAGCCATGATAAGCCAGTCGCAAATATTCATCAGCCAGAGCATTGATATCTGTTGGTTCTTTTTGCCGGCTGCTTGCTTCTGGCTATGCTGCAACATACCTTTTACAATAGCATCGGCCCGTTTGCCATGAAAATTAATTTTTTCCTCATTGCTGGAAATATCATTGGCAATAGCTTTCGCCTCATCATAATTTCCTTTTTCAATTTCCTCTTTCATTTCTGCTAATAATTCCTTATTTACTTCTGAAAAATTATTGACGAAATTCAACGGGTTTTGTATTTCATGAGCAATGCCAGCGGTCAGTTCACCGAGCGAAGCCATTTTTTCAGACTGGATAAGCTGATTTTGCGCCGCTCTTAAATTATTCAAAGTGGATTCTAACACTTTTTTTTCTTCATTAATCAAAACAGCTTGTTCTTCTGATCTCTTCAGGTCGAGAAAACGGGTGTAAATAAGTCCAAAGACATTTGCCATGCGCAACATGATATCTGTCTCCTCATCCGTTAAAGCTTTACCGCTAACTACATTGATGGTGCCAGCAGAAAAAAAGAAAGAATAAAAATGTTCACTGTTAATATTTTCCCGCCTGTGTGATATTCCTGCATAAGTAGCCATTTTCTTATAGTAATGAAACAGGTCTTTTCCTTCTAAATTAGTTACGGCAAAAGGTTTTCGGACCTTCCGTGCCTCAATGATGTTTTCGAAAATAGGATGAACGTGTATATTGATATAATCCAGTATAAAAGATAATCGGCCATCGTCCGAAATGGAAGTGATCCATAGTTCAATGGCATCATCTTCATCATCAAATATGCCAAGACCAGACCGGATGGCATCAATCTTCAATTCTTTCAACTGCTGAAAAAGTATGGTGGAAGTTTCGGAAAGCTCAGTACTATTGCGCATGTCCAGCGCTTTTATTCGTACTTTTTCCAATGCTTTCTCCACTTCAATCTCCCGGGTCTTCTGAGCCAGATCTGTTTCTAATCTTTTTAACTCACCCTCAAGGAACAATGTTCTTTCGTTCTCCGGTAAATCTTTATTCTGATCCATATCAGGATGGTTATAAAAAATTATATCTGGTGAAAAATTTGTTTTTATTGAAAAATTATTCAAAGCAATATTGCTGACTATATTAAGCGGTTATTCCCCCCATTCCGGTATCTATGATATTGGCCACTTCTGTGATTTCGTTGGCAGGGAAACCTGCTATCCTGGCATGCTCGTAAAGAATCTCTTTATTTTTTGCCATATAGATACAATAGATCTTATCCCCAGCTACATAACTATGGATCCACTGAATATCTGTACCCAGTGTACAAAGTACTTCGTTTGATTTTTTTGAGAGTTCTTTTAAGTGTTTAATATCGAAATTCCCGGCTTGGGGGATATCTCTTTCAATGATGAATTTTGGCATATTTATTTCGTTGGTTTGGTAATTAAAATTAAACAATTAAACCATCTGATAGTTCTCCCCGGCTGTCAGGTACTCAATTTAATTGAAAAAACTGATCCTTTCTCTTCTTTTATTCCCCGCATCTCATGCTAAGCCATAGAATAAATCATCTTCTAAAATAAGGCAACTTAATCCTTCTTATCAAAACCATTTAATTATCAGATCAATCAACTTTTGTTTCTTAGGAGTATAAGGTGGGGCTAATCCATCTAAACCGTTGATCGGTGCCCATTGTTTCAAAACAGCTCTTTGATTTGAAAAAGCTTCAAATCCAAAAAATCCGTTTGATTTACCAAATCCGCTGTTATTGACTCCGCCAAAAGGAAGGTTGTCGTTAAAAAAATGAAGGCCTGCATGATTCACACAGGTTGCCCCTGCCCTTGTGTTCCTGATAATGCGGTCTATATTTTTATTGCTCTTGCTGAAAATATACATCGCCAATGGTTTTTCTTTAGCATTCATCCAGTCAATGGCTTTTTGCAGATCGGAATAGGTAACGAAAGGTAATATCGGGCCGAAAATCTCTTTTTCCCACAGGGCACTGTTACCAGGAATGTTGGTCATGATAGTAGGTGCAAAAAAATCCTGTTCACTATTTGTATTACCACCGAATGCTACAGTGGCTCCTTTTGAAAGCGCATCCTGTAAATAGCCTTCCATTCGATGAAAGTGACGATTGTCCACCATCCGGTTATAAGATTCAGACTTTGAAGGATCATCGCCATAATAAAGAGTAAGAGTTGATTTCAACTCTTCCATGAATTTATCGGCGATGGATTCATTCACCAGCACATAATCCACTGCGATGCAAACCTGCCCATTGTTAAACCATTTGCTGAAGGCGATACGGCGGGCAGCTTTTTTCAGATCGGCAGTCTCATCTACAATGGTGGGACACTTACCACCCAATTCCAGCGTTACAGAAGTAAGATGTTCCGCAGCCGCTTTCATCACTACTTTGCCAATCTCAGGTGAGCCGGTAAAAAAAATATGATTAAAAGGAAACTTCAATAGTTCAGTTGCTACTGTAACATCACCTTCTATCAATGCAACTTCAGATTCATCAAACAGCTCAGTAATTATTTTTTTTATTAAAGCAGATGAATGAGGCGTATGTTCAGAAGGTTTGATGATTACACAATTACCGGCAGCAATAGCAGAGATGAGCGGACCAAACGTAAGATTGAATGGGAAATTCCATGGAGAGATGATCAGTACTACTCCTTTGGGTTCATAGTGTATATAAGAACTGGTACCTATCTGTGACATCGGCGTGGCTACTTTATGCGGCCGCATCCATTTGGATAAATGTGCTTTGGCATATTTTATATCAGAAGTTATTTTATAGATCTCGCCGATATCTACCTCGCTGGCAGGTTTCCTGTAATCTTCATACAATGCTTTCCTGATTGATTCACGGTATTTCAATATGCACTGGCGGATACGTTCCAGTTTCGCTTTTCGTTCACGGAAATAAGAGTTGGTAATTTTCTGCTGGTTAATTTTCTGCAGGTTAAAAATTCTTTCAAGCTCTGACTTCAAATCAATAGCGGATAGTTCCTGATCAGGCCGGGCAACAATCGTATCCATATAAATTTATTTAGAGATCATGCTGGTAAATTAATGATAAACTCCGTCCCTTCATTTTCTTTTGTCTCTACTTTTATATCACCTCCATGTGCTTTAATAATATCATAACTCAAACTCAATCCTAATCCTGTTCCCTGTCCTGTTGGCTTGGTGGTGAAGAAGGGTTGGAATATTTTTTGCTTTATTGGTTCAGGAATTCCGTTGCCATTATCTTTTACGCTGATCTCGATCTTCTCACCAAATTTTTTCGAAGATACTTTTACTAATGGCTCATATCTATCAGCTAACAGCTTTTTCTTCTCACTTACCGCATAGAATGCGTTGTTGATCAAATTGAGAATTACCCTGCCAATATCCTGCGGCGCAATGTTTATTTTTGGAAGAGATTCATCAAAGTCAGTTTCAAACTTTGCATTAAAAGATTTGTCCTTTGCTCTCAAGCCGTGATAAGCCAATCTTAAATATTCATCACATAAAGCATTGATATCTGTTGGTTCTTTTACTCCCGAACTGCTTCTTGAGTGTTGTAACATTCCTTTTACAATGGCATCAGCTCTTTTACCGTGATGGTTTATCTTTTGTTCATTTTCTTTTATATCATTCAAGATTGTATTTGCTTCATCTGTATTTCCTTTATCTATTTCTTGTTTCGCTTCATCAATCAATTCTGTATTCACATCAGAGAAATTATTGACAAAGTTCAACGGGTTTTGAATTTCGTGTGCAATGCCTGCAGTGAGTTCTCCAAGGCTTGCCATTTTTTCAGATTGGATGAGTTGGGATTGTGTGGATTTGAGTTCCGTTAAAGCAGCTTCAACTTTTTCTTTCTCACGCCTGAGTACAATGTTTGCCTGCTGCCTGTGCTTATTATTTTTATATTGTATCCATAGAATTATTGAAGCAGCTAAAACAATTATTCCAAGTGCGGCAATAGCTAAGTATTGCTGATCTTTAACCCGCTTTGCCTCTATATCTTTTTTCTGTTGTTCAATTTCTTTTTTGTTTAGCTCGTTTTGAAAATTTTCTTTTTGCGCTTCTTTTCTTATTGCTTCACCCTGAAGTTTATTAGTTAAAGACACATAATTTTTATAGTGTGTATAAGCCCCATTCGCATCGCCAATGGCAGAATCGATCTGGGAAGCAAGAATCTCTGATTCACTCAGTGCTTTCACATCAAGCATTGTTGTTAAAAAAAATGAAAGCGCATCATAATTATATTGCTTAGCTGTTTTGAAATCGCTTTTTACGTAGTAATCCTTTGCAAGCAAATATTCGGAAGCTGCTTTTCCCGTAGTGAATTGTATACTATCTGCAAGCCTGACCGCTCTTTTATGAGACTCAATTGCTTTTTCAATCAAGCCCAGGTTGTGATATACTGAACCAATCTCATCCAGTGCAAGTTTTACCCCACCTTTATCATTTATTGAATCAGACAGTACAAGGCTTTTTTGCAGATTTACCAGCGCCATATTATTATCATTATTGTCTTTGTAAACAATGCCTATCCATTTGTAAATAGAAGCAATTTTGTGGTTTCGATTTTCATCTGTACCGGTTAATGAAAATAATTTATTGTAATATTCAAGTGCTTTATCAGTCATGTGCCGTGTATAATAAAAGCCACTGATTGCTGCTGTTACGTTGAATAGATCGGCAGTATCTTTTGTATCTTTTAAGATAGCCAATGCTGCATTATAGTTTTTTATAGCTTGTGTGTCTTCTCCGTTATCCCTGTACATATCTCCAAGTTGTGCAAGGCTTTCCACTATGCCTTTTTTATAGTTCAGCTCTTTAGAAGTAGTTAGCGCAAGCTGTAAAAACTCAAAACCTTTCAACAGGTTTCTCGCATCTAAATAGTAATAACTTAATTGATTATACAATTCAATAATATTTGAAGTGTCCTTTATTTCATTAAACAACTGCAAACTTTTTTGCATGTTTTCAAGAAACCCTGTAGTATCATTTCCGTAACGATGCAGCACCGATATTTCCAGCAGTGTTTCAGCAGTTCTCTTTTTGTTACCTGTTTTTTCGGTGGTGCTTAACCGTGCCTGCATGTAATCAAGAACTTTATTCCATTGCGTACCTGTATTGTTAGAATAATATGCCACAATTAGATTGTATGCCCTGTTTTCCTTTTCAAGAATTTTATCACGAACTGTTTTATTTAATTTATCGGAAAGAGTTTTGTCGCACAAATTCAATGCTGGTTCTGCATGCAATAGGTTATCTTTTTTCTCACATACTTCTCCAAGTTTAAGATAAATATTTAATCGTGTTGTATCGTCTTTTGCATTTTTCAGTTCCGTCTTCAATGAATCAATGATCCTGCTTTGAGAAATGCATACACTCTGAAAGAATATTATTATTCCAAACAACAAAACATTAATCTTCCGCATCATCGTTATTTTCAGATTTATGATAGTGGTAAGATAATTATAAATTCACTCCCCTCTCCTTCTTTCGTTTCCACTTTTATTTCTCCACCATGTGCTTTTACAATATCATAACTCAACGATAACCCTAATCCTGTTCCTTGCCCGGTGGGTTTGGTAGTAAAGAATGGTTGAAATATTTTATCCAAAACTTTTTGAGGAATGCCGTTACCATTATCTCTTACACTTACTTCAACTATATTATCAATTTTTTTGGTCGTTACTGTTACCGTAGGCTCGTAAGGTTGTCCTGTTGAGCTTGTCGAAGCATTCTTTTTTTCAGTGACCACATAAAATGCATTAGTAATTAAATTCAGGATCACCCGGCCAATATCCTGGCTAATGATATTAATGTTACCAATCGTTTCATCATAATCTGTTTTCATGGTCGCATTAAACAATTTGTCTTTTGCCCTTAAGCCATGATATGCCAATCTCAGGTATTCATCGGCCAACGCATTGATATTGGTTGCTTCTTTTTTTCCGGAACTGGCACGGGAATGCTGCAACATGCTTTTTACAATACCATCAGCTCTTTTGCCATGAACTAATATCTTTTCTAAATTTTGTATTACGTCATCGGCAATGGTTTTAGCATCTTCGGTATTTCCTTTTTCCAATTCCGTTTTCATTTCTTCCAGCAATTCTGTACTGACATCAGAAAAATTATTGACGAAGTTCAACGGGTTTTGAATTTCATGAGCGATGCCGGCAGTCAATTCACCCAATGAAGCCATTTTTTCAGATTGCACTAATTGCTGTTGTGCCTGCTTTAGATCCACCAGTGTTTTATCTACCTGCCGTTTTGCTGCTTCCAGTTTATTGAAATCTTCGTAACGGGCATATGCTGTTGAGAATGCATCGGCCACTGATTCTATCAAACTTATTTCCGTACCGTCAAGCTTAGCTGAATTACCGACATATAACATTCCCTGTAAGAATGGAACAAAATGAAGATAAAATCCTCCATGTGGTATGCTGGAGAGATATTGTTCAGAAGAATCAATGACGTGTTGTTGCACCAACGTATTGGCAAAATCAATGAAATCGGAATCGCCCCAATGATCCAGGTACAGTGTTTTCTTTTTCCAGTTTTCGGGGATCAATCTTATTTTACCCGGCGTATCATACGGAATATGGAATGCAGCAATAGCTTTTCCTTCCGGGGTGGAAAGAAATGTATGAATGAGTTGTTGCTCATTGTCCATAATGAATACTCCGCAACGGATAAACGGAAGACCAAGAATAGTCAGTTCATTCCATATCAGGGGAATGATCCGGTTCAGGTCACCAATCGTTCTCATGGAAGCAATATCTGCACGGATGCGATCTAATGCAGCTTGCTTCACTGCTTCTCTTGCATTTGCTTCTGATTTTTGTAATTCTAAATATCGCCTGAATGTTAAATCAATAATAGTTGCAAAGCGTCTTAAGATTTTTATTTCTGTTTCATTGTAAGGTGTATCTGCCCATGCATATAAACAACCAACGGGGAATGGAATGAAATGCCCATATTGTTTTTGATCATCCGTGAAATCCGGAACAGGAACTGACAAACCGGCTAAAAGTAATTTGTAGTAAGCTCTCAATTGTTTACCACCCTCCAGTACCGGATAGTATTCTTCAATATTTACCAGTGAATCATAAATTTTATCCAGCACAGGGTGACCTGTAAGTTGCACCCAACCCACCAATGAAAGACTTTCTCCATCTGCAGATGAAGTAGCAGAGTATAATCGTGCTTTATGAGAATCTTTATCAATTAATCCAACGCCGCATCGAATTGGATTAATGCCTAGCCTTTTTAATTCAGTAAACACCATGCTGGCAGTAACCGATAGATCATTACTGTTGTGCATGGCCATTGCCTTGCCACGAACTTTTTCGAGAGCAGCTTCAATGGTTGCTTCCCTGGCTAATGCTTCTGCTTTTTGTAAGTCAAGATAGCGTCGATAGGTTTGTCCAAACAGTGTGGCAAAACGTTTGAATATGGCAATAGCTTCCGGAGTCAAAAGGTCAGTTGTAAATGCAAACAATGCTCCTTCGTTAAATAAAAAACAATTGATCACCTGGCGGGGTGGCAGCTTTGATAAATCATAGCGGATAGGATAATCAGGTGCATTATTAATGGCAGTAAAATAATCTACGAGGTCCTGACCGGAGAGATCATAAACAAAATGCGACTCTTTATTTTTCCATGCATCGAACAAACCTTCAAGTGAAGGATAAATGGACATAGGTAATTTGCCAATGGTGAGACTCGCTTTCCCCTCCGCATCAGGGTTAGCAGTCCATACTTCCATTTCCCTTGTATCATGAATTATAGATACTCCGCAACGTAACGTATCTACATGAAGTTTGGTGAGTTCCTGGAACAAGATATCTACTGTCTCTGCAATGTCCTGGCTGCTGTGCATTGCCATTGTCTTGCTTCTTACTCTTTCCAATGCTGCTTCAATCTGTGCTTCTCTTGCCTGCGCCTCTGCTTTTTGCAGATCGAGGAAGCGGGTATAGGTTTGTTCGAAGACAGCTGCAAATCTTTTGAAAACGTCATGAAATTCAGGACAAGGTTCCAATGAAATAAAAAGCAAATTGCCATGCGAA
Source organism: uncultured Bacteroidota bacterium (assembly GCA_963745445.1). Taxonomy (GTDB): domain Bacteria; phylum Bacteroidota; class Bacteroidia; order Chitinophagales; family Chitinophagaceae; genus UTBCD1. The sequence continues at coordinate 1,352,753 of CAVUXD010000003.1, read as the reverse complement.
AAATTAGCCAGGTAATGTATTTGTGTTTTTGGCAAATCAAAACCTACACTTACTGCGTAATCGAAATATGCTTTAAAAGCAGGGATCGTTTTAAGATATTGATAATGCTCCTGCATTCTTCCGTCACGCAGTTCCAAAACAAAAAATGGTTCGCCTTTTTCTCTCGACTCAACATAACGTTTAAAATTAGCATCCTCAGTCAGTGGGATATTCGGAACACCGTTAATGATACTTCCATCCTGCGTACTCATCCAGGAAGTGAATACCTTATCATCTTTTTCCCAGATATTATAGCCGCAGCTATAAGCAGGTACTCCTAATGCTTTTGCCTGCTGAAATAGTAATGCAGCTGCTTCTTTCAGTTCATCACTGTGTTGCATGGCCATCGTTCTTGCACGAACTCTTTCTAATGCTAATTGAATCTGTGATTCTCTCGCCTGTGCTTCTGCATTTTTCAGATCGAGGAAACGGGTATAAGTAAGATCAAAGACTGCAGCAAATCTTTCCAATAGCTGAATTGTTTCGGAAGATTTTAATTCAGGTGAAGAAATGGAAATATGTCCTTTGGAAAAAAAAGCAACGGTTACCACACGGCGGCCACTTGTATCTTTACTTAGAACAGTAACGCCGGTATTGGCATTTCTGTATTTTAACCAATCTTCCAGTTGCTGACCGGTAAGATCAACTACAACAGATTTTTTTCCTTCTTTCCATGCAGTGAATATAGGTTTTAATAATGTGGGTTCTTCAATGCTTAAGTTAAATGCACGGTCTACCTGTGCTCCACCTCCGGCCCAACTTGTAACACGAAATTCTATTATTCCTTCTGCTTCATTGTATATACCAATGGTAAGTTGCAAAAGATCTTCTTCTCCTAATTTTTTAAATTCCTGGAAAAGTACAGCAGCGGTTTCAGACAATTCATCGCTTCGCTGCATGGCCATTGTTCTGCTTCGAACTTTTTCAAGAGCTGCTTCAATCTTTGCTTCTCTTGCCTGTGCTTCGGCTCTTTGTAAGTCAAGGTAGCGCCTGTATGTTTGTCCAAATACAGCGGCGAATTTTTTTATCACTCTCGATGCTTCATCAGGTAAAGGTTCTGTGGTGAATGTAAAAACAGAGCCTTCGGGAAAATAAAAATCACTATGAAATTCTTTTGAGGGCAATGTATTCATATCAAATTTTACCGGATAATATTCCAGTTCATTGAGTGCCTGGTAATAATTCCTCAGATCATCGCCTTCCATTGTGTAGGTGTAAAAAGTCTCTTTCTTTTTCCAGGCTTTATGTATTCCATACAATAAAGCATGAACTGTCAGATCCAGTTTGCCGATAATTAAATTGGCTTTCCCTTCAGGATTTGATTTCGCTGTCCACACTTCGCCAGCAGGTTCATCGCTAAAAATCAAAATGCCGCAACGATTGGTTTGTATGCCCAGTCGTACAAATTCATTGAACATAGTAGCTACTGTATCTCCCACATCATCGCTGCTATGCATGGCCATCGTTTTACTTCTTACTCTTTCCAACGATGCTTCTATCTGTGCTTCTCTTGCCTGTGCTTCGGCTTTTTGCAAGTCGAGGAAGCGTTGGTACAATCGTTCGAACTCATTCGCAAACCGAATGAGTATCCTGTTCTCTTCTTCAGTAGTCTTTCGGTTATGGTGAAAACCTAAAAACCCGAACTTGCAATATCCGAGTGTATCGTATATACCATCAGGAAAATCTACCTCCGGGACCATGATGGCTTCAGGCGGCATTGATGCCCATATATCCGGGAAAAAAGCCATCAGGTCATTGATCACTTCTTTAGGATAATAGGAAAACTCAACTGTATTCGGTTTACATTTTTTCCATCTGTCTGCCAGCGATTGCCATTCAGGTCTTGAATCAAGATCAACAATTTGTTCCGCAATAACTCTTTTTCCCTCTTTTCCGGTTGCACGGTATGAAAAAGTATTTTTTTCCAGATCAAAAAGATCGAGGTGTGTATCTACCGGTCGGATACTTAATACATCAAACTGTTCAAAAAGTATAGAAAGCACATCGCTTAATTCATCGGAGTGATGCATAGCCATGGCACTGGCTCTGACTCTTTCTAATGACAATTGAATCTGTGATTCTCTTGCCTGCGCTTCGGCTTTTTGGAGATCAAGAAATCTTGTATAGGTCTGTTCAAAAACTTTTCCGAAGCGTTTGAATATATCCCACATTTCAGGGCACTGTTCATATGTTATAAACATCAGGAAGCCCTGGGGAAAAAAGGCACAATGTGTAATTTGAAATGTTGGCATTTGAAATCCTATATCTTCAATAGCTCCTAAAGCTTTTGCAGCACCGGGAAGACTAAACATATATCTGTAAGTCTCCGCCAGTTCTTTACCACCTGATTCCAATACAAAAAATTCTTCTCCTCTTTTGTAAGCTTCATATATTTTTATAAAGAAAGGATCTTCCGTGAGTGGAATATTAAAAGGCAATCCCATACTTCCGTCCGGTTTACTCATCCATGAATTAATAGTGAGGTCTTCGGGTTGAAAAATGATAAACCCACTTGACCAGGACCTTGTACCTAAATCTTCAATTTGTTTAAATAATAGAGAAGCGGCGTCCATTAGTTCATTACTTCTTTGCATCGCCATTGTTCTTGCACGAACTCTTTCAAGAGCCAATTGAATTTGTGATTCCCTCGCCTGTGCTTCTGCTTTTTGCAGATCAAGAAACCGGGTATAGGTTTGTTCGAATACTTTGGCGAAGCGTTTGAAGATATCATGAGCTTCAGGTACTGATTCATAAGTAATAAACAACAGGAAGCCTTGTGAAAAATAAGCAAGATGAAATATCTGGAAAGTCGGAAGAGGGTGACCAGCTTCAATAATCGAATCTAAAATTTCTCCCACTACAGGAAGTGTACGCATATATTTATAATGCCTTACTAATTCCTCACCACCAATTTCATCAACAAAAAATGTTTCTCCTCGTTCATGAGCTTCAAGAAAATGAATGAATGATGGATCTTCTGTAAGCGGTGCCCTGAAAGGAGGTTGAAGCACACCTTCACTACTCATCCATAATGTAATTGTTTTTTTATCTTCATCCCATATACAATAACCTGCATTCCACGCAGGCATGCCTAATGATTGTAATTGCTGAAATAATAAGTTAGCTGCTTCAGGAAGCTCTTCGCTTTTTTGCATCGCCATTGTTCTTGCACGAACTCTTTCCAATGCCAATTGAATCTGCGATTCTTTAGCCTGTGCTTCTGCTTTTTTTAAATCATTAAAACGAGTGTAGGCCAGATCAAACACATTGGCAAACCGGTCTAATAATTTTATTGCTTCATCGGAAGCTGGCGTTTCAGAGGATATACCCATCATTCCTCCCGAAAAAAAGACTGCATCAACATACCATGCTTGTTTGCGAACTGCATCCGATTCATCCCAGCCTTTTTTGCCGACCAATGAATTTCTCCAGCGATTATAGTTCTGTAATTCTTTTCCTTTGATCGTTATAGAAAATTTTTTTTGTTTGTTCAAAAAAGCATTTTTAGCTTTTTTCATCACAAAACTTTCCTTACCGATTTCCATGGGAAAGGAACGGTCGATTTTTTCTCCTTTCAGTGTTACGAACATTTCACCCATTTTCACTTCTTCATCAAAAATGCAAATGGATACCTGTGCTGCCGTTGTTCCTAATGCTTTGAATTGTTGAAATAAAACCAACGTTGTTTCCTTTAACTCATCACTTTTTTGCATCGCCATTGTTTTGGCTCTCACTCTTTCCAATGCCAATTCAATCTCTGCTTCTCTTGTTTGTGCTTCGGCTTTTTGCAGATCAAGAAAACGGGTGTAGGTTCCATCAAATACATTAGCAAATCTTTCGAGCAATTGAAATGTTTCTTTTGATATTTCCATGTCAGAAGAAAAAGACAACATTCCTTTTGAAAAGAAAACCAAATTGACGATCCATTGCTTTTCGGGAAATACTATTTTCTTTTTTAAAACACTATTACGCCAGCTATTATATTCTTTTAATCTTTTCCCTTCGATCTTTATTATCAACGATCCCTTTTTTTCTTTCCATGCCTTCACCGCTTTTTTCATCATGAAGGGTTCATCCGCCAGAATATGATATGTCTGCAACATTTGATTGCCATGAACTGTTGCTGACAATTCAACAAACCCTTTTTCTTCATTTACGATACCAATAGAAATCTGTGCTGCTGTTTCACCTAATTTTTTTAATTGCTGGAATAGTAAAAATGTTGTTTGGGGCAGCTCATCACTTTTTTGCATCGCCATTGTTTTGGCTCTTACTCTTTCCAGTGCCAGTTCAATCTCTGCCTCTCTTGTTTGCTTTTCTGCATTTTGCAAGTCGAGAAAACGAGTATAGGTTTGATCAAAAACTTTCGCAAAGCGCAGTAGTATATTAAAATGTTCTACCGATAATGGTTCAAGGCTGGCAACATTGATCCCACCAAAATTGTTGAATGATGCAGATAGTAAAACCCGGACCGGCGCTCTCATTCCGTCTTTGATAAATTTGGGCATTTTTGCTAATCCCGTCTTTGAAAACAGGTGATCATCCCAATTCTTTTTTGTTTGCCCTTTCAAATCATACACCCATTTTAAAGTACGCTTCTTCCACTCTTTCATAAAGGCAAGCCAGGGCGGTTGTTCATGATAAGCGATGAAATAACTCATGGGATGAGAAGGATCTTCAGAATTCGCCATCCACCAAACAGCATCATTGGTTTTTGGATCAATGATCCAGGTAACACAACGGGTAAGTACCAGGTCAAGTTTCGTCAATTCAGTGAATAAAGTTCCAATCAATACTCCTAATTCTTCAGAGGTCTGCATCGCCATGCCTCTTGCTCTCACTTTTTCCAATGCAGCTTCAATCTGTGCTTCTCTTGCCTGTGCTTTTGCATTTGATATGTCAACATATCGTTGATAAGAAAGATTGAAAACATTTCTGAATCGTTTCAGTAATGTTTTTTTCTCTTTACTGATAGGACCAAAAGTGGAAATGCCGATAGTTCCTATACCGATAGAATAAAAATAGAAATACAAACTTTTTGCCTTGTTCAACTTCGGATCATTCTTTTGTCCTGTCTTTTTTCTCAGTCTTTTAAATTCAGCCAAAGCTTTGCCGGAAATATAGGTTTCGGAAAAAGCATCTTCTTTGCTTTTACCGATTTTAATTATTTTATCAACAAAAGGAAGGACATTATTTTTAAAATGACCAAAGTTCTTTCCTGCTGCTTCCGCATAATCATAATTAATAAATGAACCGCCGGTATCGTTGTTAATGTTGATTATTGCATTCCGTATTTCTGAAAACCCAAGCGATAAAAATTCTTTGTACATCACTTCACATACATTCAGCAGGTCGTTCGGCTTGTGCATTCCCATTGCAACAGCTCTCACTTTTTCCAATGCGGTTTCAATTTCCAGTTCATGGTTTTTTTCTTCTAATTCAATAGTGCGGCGTTTTACAGCATCCTTTAAGCGTACATTTTCTGCTTTGATCTTATCTGTATTCACCTGTTCTCCTCCGACTGTTCTTGCATCCGGCATAGAGCCATGTTCCTGGATGATCTTCCAACCCTTATTCGTTTTGGTAAATAAAGTTGAGATACGACCTTCTTCATAAAAAGTCCATACAGAATCTATCAATACATAAAAATCGCATTCCTCATTGACGAGGTATCTGATCACCTACCGGCGTTACACTGATCTTCCTGTTTCTCATATCTGCTTTACCGGTTACCTGGTCCGCAGTTGACTTATAGTATTTAATAGTCTTCTTTTTATTGTCAAAAAACTCACCTCTTCCTGAGCCGACCATCTGGATATTATCATGCATCCAATAGGACATGGTCTGCATATCGCCTTTTAAATAAGCATCCCAATATTCATTGTATGCTTTCAGAATTTCAGCTTTTGATTTTTTTGTCAGTTTCATACCTGATTATTTGCTGGTAAACTGATGATGAATGTTGTTCCCTCTCCCTCTTTCGTATCAACCTTTATTTCACCGCCATGCGCTTTTACAATATCATAACTCAAACTCAAACCCAATCCTGTTCCCTGTCCTGTTGGTTTGGTGGTGAAGAAGGGTTGAAAGATTTTATCCAATACTTTTTGCGGAATGCCGTTACCATTGTCTGCAACTTTTATTTCTACTTTACCGCTAATCTTTTTTGTACTTACTGAAACGGTTGGTTCGTAATTTTCAATTCCTGATTTCTTCTTTTCATCCACAACATAAAAAGCATTGTTGATCAGGTTGAGAACAACTCTTCCGATATCCTGCGGAACGATGTTGATGTTACCAATTGTTTCATCAAAATCAGTTTTCATCGTTGCATTGAATGATTTGTCTTTTGCCCGCAAACCATGATAAGCTAATCGCAAATATTCATTGGCCAATGCATTAATATCAGTTGGTTCTTTTACTCCGCTGCTGCTTCTTGAATGTTGCAGCATCCCCTTTACAATAGCATCTGCTCTTTTACCATGATGATTTATTTTTTCTTCATTCTCCTTAATATCTTTTGCAAGTGATTTTATTTCTGCTGTATTTCCCTTATCAACTTCATCAACTAATTCACTTATCAACTCCTGGTTTACTTCCGAAAAATTATTCACGAAGTTCAAGGGGTTCTGTATCTCATGTGCAATGCCAGCTGTTAACTCTCCCAACGAAGCCATTTTTTCGGATTGGATGAGTTGCTGCTGAGTTGCTTTGAGTTCATGGTATGCTTTTTCAATTTCTTTGGCCTGCTCCAGTTCTTTTTGTTGTGCTCGTTCTCTTTCTTTACGAATGGTCCTTATCTTTTGATACCTGTAAAATTGCCATAAGATGAAAAGGAATAATAAAATATAAAGAGTATAGGCCCACCATGTTTGCCACCACGGCGGCAAAATAATTATCTCAATAGATTTTTTGCCATCACTCCATACATTATCCAGGTTGCTACCTTTAATATATAATGTATAAGTACCCGGTGAAAGGTTGGTATAGGTTGCATTGCCGATAGTACCCCCATTTTTCCAGTCTTTATCAAAGCCCTCGAGTTTGTATTGATACTGGTTATTGTTGTTCCCTGCAAAATGAATAGCTGCAAAATCAATAGAGATAGTTAATACATCCGGTTCAACTGTGATCTTATCGGCTATATAAATAGGTTTTTGAATAGCCATTTTTTCTCCGGATAAAATTGATTTACCATCCAGCTTCAAATTTGTGAACACCATCTGGGGCGGATAAGGATTGGTTTTGATGGATGCCGGATCAAAAATGTTGATACCTCCATTGCCCCCGAAATAAATGTTCCCCGATGGTCCTTTATAACTCAAATTAAAACGATTACCCTGCAACCCTCTTTCAAATCCAAAATGCTTGAATTTTTCAGTAGCAGGATCAAATTCAATAATACCATTGTCTGTGGCAATCCAGATGTTTCCCCGTTTATCTGAATTAAATATATCCGGGGTTTCTTCAATGGAAAATCCCAGCTTATCAAATTCGTATATATGGCCAATAGCATTGAAAGTGGAATCCACGTACCCGAAGCCTTTTGGTGTAACGAACCAGAACTTTCCTGCTTCATCCTGGTGCACAAAAATTATACTGTCAACGTTCTTAAGTTCATTTGCAAATGGTTTTACGGCCAAAGTTTTGTGATCAATTATATAATGTTTGAAATGCTGTGGATCGGCAACCAGAATATCGCCTGTAGCAGTAGTAGAGATCGGAAAATAAAATGTATGTTTTGCTTTATCCGGAGATTGAATAATAACCGAGTTATTGAACTTTTCTGTTGTCGGATCAATGTAGGATATTCCCCCTCTTGTATCTAACCAAACTCTGTTGTTTCCATCAACTAATATCCCGCCGATCCAATCAGTTTTAAGAGACGTTGAATCAGACGGGTCATTTTTAAATCTTGTTATCTGATCAGTTCCGGGCCGTATCCTGCTCAGCCCTCCACGGTGAGGCCCGGGCGATCCTCCACCTACCCAAACAGAGCCATCATCAGACTGAGCCAATGCCCAGGCAAATGGATGACTCAGTTCCTTACTCACTGTTCTTCCTGGTGGAGAATCAAATGATTTTGAGCCATAGGTTTTAATAATTTTTCCATCTGCACTGTAATGAATCAACCCGTTCGTTTCGTTCCTGGAACCGATCCAAAAAGTTCCATCCTTTGATTCAAGGGCAGATAATATATCAAAAACAGGTGAACCAGTTGAGTCTTTCAACAATCCGAAATCACTTTCAAAAAGATTTAAACGGCTGATGCCTTTTGAATAGCGGTTAATCCATAAGACTCCCTGTCTGTCAAAAAAAATATTACTGCCTGCAAATACAGTATACATCGGAAGTATGCTATTGGGGTTCTTTGGATCATTAGCGTAGGTTGTACTTTCTCCGGTTATAATATTTATTTTGGTAAGGGCTTCTCCACCTGGTTCAACCACATATTGCCATCAGCATCCAGTTTAATATCAGAAGTTTCCGCAATCGTTTTGTTGTTTAAAAGTTTTTTGAAGATCCAGTTTGACTCATTCCATTTCTTGTATGCCCATCCGAATTCATTAATGATCACAATCCCCGTAGAGTCAATTGGCAAAATAAATTTTTGGGAGGAAGCATCAAATACTTTTCCTTTTTCAGAATTATTCAGATCCTCAGGAAAAGATTCATAAGAATAGATCCCTTTTGAATTTCTTCGGCCAATGAATAGCTGGTTACTGGTTTTATCACGGTAGGTAAATAATAATTCTCCGTTCCCCCATGCTGTTAAAGCACGAATGGTTCCTGATCGTTGGTTGGTATCTTTTTTAAAGAGTTGAGTTACCGCATCAAGTTTTGTAATTCCATCTTCAGACGTGGTCCAGACATTACCTGCACCATCTATGGCAATAGACGGAAATCTGTCGAAATCAGGTTTGTTGTAATATTTTATGCTGTCAGCATAAGAATTATAATAGCCTACTGAACCGCCAAAGGAAATCCAGACGCCTCCTTTAGTATCGGCCGTGAGATAGCGACCGTCGTTTGTTCCCGGAATTTTTTTGAATGAACGTCCATCATATTTATAAACCCCATCCCATGTCCCGATCCAGATAAAACCAAATACATCCTGAGTTATATCTTCAACACTTGTGGTGGGTAGTCCGTCGGCAGAAGTGATGTTCCTGAATGTTGCATTCGCTGATTGAGCAATTATTTGCCCCGATAAAAACCAAATAAAACTAAAAAGTAATAAAGCCTTTTTCATTATTGCAATCTCCCTTTGAATCATGATCCATTATTTTGTGGTAATATAATCTTGAATTCTGTTCCTTCCCCTTCTTTCGTCTCTACTTTTATTTCCCCACCATGCGCTTTTACAATATCATAGCTCAATGATAAACCTAATCCGGTTCCCTGGCCTGTTGGTTTGGTAGTAAAAAAAGGTTGAAAGATCTTATCCAAAACTTTTTGCGGAATGCCGCTGCCATTATCAATCACTCTTACTTCAACTTTATCACCAAGATTCTTTGTTGTTACCCTAACAGTTGGGTCATACTCAACTCCCCCTTTAGGGGGCTGGGGGGCTTTCTTCTTTTCAGTCACTGCATAAAATGCATTGTTGATCAGGTTGACCATCACTCTTCCAAAGTCCTGAGTGATGATATTTATTTTTCCGATGCTCTTATCCAGGTTAGCCTCAAATTTTGCATTAAAGGATTTGTCTTTTGCCCGAAGGCCATGATATGCCAATCGCAGGTATTCATCACATAAAGCATTGATATCCGTTGGCTCTTTTTTACCGGTGCTGCTCCGGGAATGTTGGAGCATACCTTTTACAATCGCATCAGCCCGTTTGCCGTGATGAAGAATTTTTTCTTCATTCGCTATCACATCATTTGCAATAGCTTTTACTTCAGCTGAATTTCCTTGTTCAATTTCATCTTTCATCTCTGCCAGTAATTCTTTATTCACTTCTGAAAAATTATTGACAAAGTTTAAGGGGTTCTGAATTTCATGTGCAATGCCGGCGGTCAGTTCACCCAAGGCTTGCCATTTTTTCAGATTGAACCAGTTGCTCCTGCGTTAACCTAAGCGTATTCAAAGTACTCTGCAATGATTCAAATGACCCTGCATTATATAAAGCGGCGGAAGTATAAGATGCAAGTGTTTTAAGAATATCCAGATGATGCAGAGTGTATAGCGTTCTTTTTATAAGATTGTACGGAAATAAGGCCTACAATTTTATCCTTAACCTGCAACGGCAGATAAATGAGTGAAGTTGGGTTTTGTGGTGTACTGCCATCTTCAAGAGTAACTGCTCCGGAACTGTCATAATCAATATCTTTCAGATACTTTGAAAATTCTTTTTGAATATCGTTAATGAAGACTTCTTTTTTATTTTCAATACACCATACTGCTAACTGTGTCTTGTCGTTCATTTTCCGTTGATAAGGCTTGAAACGTTTCCCCTGTTCAATAGCCAACCGGTATTCAATAGCTCCTTCCTCTGTCTTTATAAATACCAATTCCAAATACTGTGGCATCCATCAGTTCATTTACATTTTCATATACGGTATTTAAAATAGTATCGAGGTCAAGTGTGGAGGTAATATCCCTGCCTATTTTACTCAAAACAGATATGCTGTTATAAGATTGTTCCAATTCCTCGGTTTTCTTTTCAAGCTCTTCATTCTTTTCCTTCATCACCACATTGGTCAGGCGGTTGATCTCGGCTTCCTTCTGCAGCTTTTCCATTTCGTGCTGTATGCTCAGGTATTTTTGTTTGCTTTCCTGTTCATCTTTAAAAACCTCTGATTTGAATTTATGATACAGCTTATAGTGAACTACAAATGAACTGATGTCATTCTTTTTTTCAAATAATTCAGCCAGCGCTTCATGTGCTTCATAAATAATTGCTTTTGCCTTGATTTCTTCCGCAACTTTCAACGATTCTTCCAAATACGATTTTGCCTGTTGCGAATCTCCCTGTTTCAATAATAATTTTCCCAAATGCAATAAGGATGTTGCCTCTCCGACTTTATAACCAATCTCTTTACGGATTACCAGGCTTCGTAAAAAATATTCTTTTGCTTCCTCCAGCTTGTTTTGTTTTTCAAACAGATCACCAATACCATAGAGGGCATATCCCATATTTACTTTTTGAGTACGATATCTCACTCAAATGGAGGCATTCCTTATAAGTTTCGTATGCTTTGTCCAATTGCCCGTCATTGGCATAAATCACAGCTATGCTATCAAGAATTGAAGATTGAAGATCATAATGTGTTCCGGACTCCTTGCACAGAGCCAGTGCCTTTTGAAGAAATTCCAATCCTTTTTTATTTTCCCCGAGAACTCCGTAAATATATCCGGCTCCGTTATATGCATACGAAAGAGCCTGTTTATTCCCTGTTTCTTCATTATACCTGATCCCTTTCAGGAAATAATCAAGACTTCTTTCAAAGTCGCCCATATAATAATATATAGCTCCGATTGAAACGTAAGCCTGAGCTTCGCCGAGTTTCTCACCCATTTGAACAAACATATCCAGCGCCTGAAAAGAGAGTGTTAATGCTGTTTCAAGATTGGAAAGATAGCGATGGCTCACTCCCATATTACGTATTGCATAAGCCAATCCTTTCTGATAAGAATATTCTTCAGCAAGCTTTTTGGCTTCACTGCTTAGCTCTAATCCCAGCTTGGGCTCGGTAATATGTACATCCCAGGCATTATCATTTAAATCATCTATTTTACTGATGATTTCTTCTGGGATAGATTCTTTGTCAACAACTAACTGATCCATAAAGAAAATTTTATTTATTAAACGTTTGGCAATTGAATAATGAACTCTGTCCCTTCACCTTCTTTTGTCGTTACTTTTATTTCTCCGCCATGTGCTTTTACAATATCATAGCTTAATGATAAACCCAACCCCGTACCTTGTCCTGTTGGTTTGGTAGTAAAGAAGGGTTGAAATATTTTTTCTTTTATTGAGTCAGGAATGCCATTGCCATTATCCTTTATACAGATTTCGATTTTCTCATTTATTTTCTTTGTTGAAACAATTACATTCGGCTCATATCCCGAAGTATTCTTTTTTGCTTTTTCACTCACTGCATAAAAAGCATTGTTGATCAGATTGAGAATTATTCTACCTATATCCTGCGGCACAACATTTATTTTAGGAAGTGATTCATCAAAATCCGTTTCAAATTTTGCGGTGAAAGATTTGTCTTTTGCTCTCAAACCATGATAAGCTAACCGCAGGTATTCATCAGACAATGCATTAATACCGGTCGGCTCTTTTTTACCAGAACTGCTTCTGGAATGTTGCAGCATTCCTTTTACTATTGCATCGGCCCTTTTGCCATGATGATTAATTTTTTCTTCATTAGCTATTACATCATTCGCAATTGAGTTTGCGTCATCTAAATTTCCTTTATTCATTTCATCCTTCATTTCTACAAGTAACTCTTTATTTACATCTGAAAAGTTATTTACAAAGTTCAAAGGGTTTTGAATTTCATGTGCAATACCTGCAGTGAGTTCTCCAAGGCTTGCCATCTTTTCGGATTGTATCAATTGTGATTGGGTGGATTTCAGGTTTTCCAGTGACAGGCTTAATTCAGCTGTTCTTTCTTTCACCTGTCCTTCCAGTGTGATCTGTTGGTTCAATGCCTGTTGTCTTTTTTCTTCGGAGAGTTGTACCACCTGTTTGGCATTCTGTTGCACTTCTTTCATGATCTCTTTAAATCTCATAGCGACATAAATCAACAGCGATACGGGAGGTGACAGAAACAGTCCGGTATAAAGGAGCAATATTAAAGAGTCCGAACCCTGGTTAACAGAAGTAATTGCCAAGAACAGCCCAAAGCTGAATGCCAGTAATGCCCCTGCCAGTACAACCCACTGGGCACCCTTTAAAGTTTTCCAGGATATAATAATATAGTATGCATAAACGAGTATAGTTAAGGAAACCTGGGAAATCAATATGATGGGGGTCGTAAAATATATTTGGAGGATCCCGCATAGTAATATTATCCAAATTAAAATTTTAAAGGGAAGAATAAGTTTTCGTTTGAATATCCGGAGCATAACCAGAAGGGAAAGTATTGAGCCTGCTGACAGCAATATGGACCATGCTATACCTAAGAATAAATAAAAATTATATGAAAAACCCGGGCTTGTAATGTATTGGTCGCAATAAACAGTAACAGTTACAACGGTGGAAGTTAATGCGATCAACAGAAGATTTTTTTCATCCCGGTTTTGGAAAGCCAATAGCCAAAACAGCAGGCACAAGATACTATTTGTCAATAACCATAGGGTTTTGTAAAAATGGTATTTCAAGTGGGTGTTGAAATACCTTGCATTAAACGCAGGAGACGTTATTGAAATAAAATAGGTAAGCCTACCTTCTGATTTTAAGTGATGAGGTGGAAAAGGGGAAACGAAATCAACAATATGTACAGCAATAACATGCTCATCACCTTTTTGTATATTAAAAGCGACTGGAAGTTTATATGTCGGGTTATACTCTTTAAAAGGTTTTCCATTTGCTCCTGAGTTACCAAAGCTGCTCAGCAAATGTTCATCAACATAAACTTCTGATGCCGCCCATGCATTCATTTGTAAGCCCAATGCTGTGTCTTTAAATGCTGTATCTAGTTTTATCTTTATTCTCAGCCATCCTTCCAGTCGTCCATTTTTATCAGCAAGTTTTTCAGATAGCTCAGATGGCTTCATCTTTCTCCAACCAGTGATATTTAAATCTTTTTTTGCCCATGCCGGATCATCCCCTTGCCTGAAGTACCATCCACTCAAATTACCAAGTGATATATAATCCGGATTTAACATTCCGGGTGAGATGGTTATTGTTGTATCCTGGGCGACCCCTGGAAAAGGCAACAATAAAAGGAATAAAAATTTCAAATACGACTTCATAAATAATTTAATTCGTCAATTGAATAATAAATTCACTCCCTTCTCCTTCTTTCGTTTCCACTTTAATTTCACCACCATGTGCTTTTACAATATTATACATTGTCTGAATCACGGATTGGCACGGATGAATGGATTGCACGGATTTTGTTTTCATAGTACCAGTCTTTTAAAGGTTAAGCTTTTACTTCCAAAATTGATCAACAGGCCAACTTCTAACTTGTATGCTTTCAAATAATTCAACACTTGTGCAATGTGTACATCCTCCAATTCGATGATTGCTTTCAACTCCACTAACACTTTTCCTTCTACAACAAAGTCAGCTCTTCTTGTTCCAATCGGTACCTGTAGTTCTTTATAGAATATTTCCTGTTCAATTTCCCTGACATAAGATAGACCTGCTTGTGATAATTCCCATGCTAAGGCTCTTTGATAAATTACTTCCTGAAACCCATTTCCCAGAAACTTATGTACTTCAAAGGAAGCTCCGATAATTTTTTCTGTTATGTCTTTATATTTTAATTCTGACATTATATAAATCCGTGTAATCTTTTAATCTTATTAATCCGTGATTCAGACAACAGGCAATTGAATAATAAACTCCGTTCCTTTTCCCTCTTTCGTCTCCACTTTTATTTCTCCTCCATGTGCTTTTACAATATCATAGCTTAATGATAAACCCAACCCTGTACCTTGACCAGTTGGCTTGGTAGTAAAGAATGGTTGAAATATTTTATCTATTATTGTTTGCAGGAATGCCGTTGCCATTATCCTTTACACATATTTCGATTTTCCCATTTATTTTCTTTGTTGAAACAATTACACCCGGCTCATATCCCGAAATATTCTGTTTTGCTTTTTCACTCACTGCATAAAAAGCATTGTTGATCAGATTGAGAATTACTCTGCCTATATCCTGCGGCACAACATTTATTTTAGCGAAGTGATTCATCAAAATCCGTTTCAAATTTTGCGTTGAAAGATTTATCTTTTGCTCTCAAACCATGATAAGCTAACCGCAGGTATTCATCAGACAATGCATTAATATCGGTCGGCTCTTTTTTACCAGAACTGCTTCTGGAATGTTGCAGCATTCCTTTTACAATTGCATCGGCCCTTTTGCCATGATGATTAATTTTTTCTTCATTAGCTATTACATCATTCGCAATTGAGTTTGCGTCATCTAAATTTCCTTTATTCATTTCATCCTTCATTTCTACAAGTAACTCTTTATTTACATCTGAAAAGTTATTTACAAAGTTCAAAGGGTTTTGAATTTCATGTGCAATGCCCGCTGTGAGTTCTCCAAGCGAAGCCATTTTTTCTGATTGAATCAATTGCTTTTGTGTTGTTTTCAACTCACCGTAAGCCTTTTCAATTTTGAGTTTGGCTTTTTGTTTTTGAAGATTATTCCTGTAAAAAATAATAGCCAGCAGTAATAGAACAGCAATGCCTCCCAACAATAAGATTGTCCTGATACGATTATGAGTTTGTATCTTCTCTTCTTCCAGTTGCTGGACCTTTCTTTGTTCATCAAAACCGACATTCTGATAAGCAAGGAGATTTTTTCTTTCTACATCATTCAGGCTATCATTTAATGCATTTGCTAATTTCAGATAAACAAAGGCGCTGTCCGTTTTGTTTTGGCCATTGTATATTGAGTAAAGGATATTATATGCATTTGCAATTCCATCCGGCTGTTTAACTTTTTTATACGTATCAATAGCTTTTCTTGAATAGAATATGCCTGAATCAGGTTTTTTTTCAGTTTTATACAGATCGGACATATTCATATAGGTATCCCCAAGATTTAAGAGATTATTGACCTGTTGATCTATTTTTATTGCCCTGGCAAATGCATCTCTTGCCCGATCAAAATCTCCTTTCTTTTGATAGATCTTACCGAGTGTGTTTAATGGAGCGGCCCCATATTTACCTCCATTGTAATTGATGACTGCCTCTGCTTTTTTTTCATAGAAAAGTGCTGAATCCAATTGATCAGTACTCTCAAAGTAATGTGCAAGGCTGTTGTAAGCATATGTTAACAAACCAATATTCTGAATTGACTCAGCAATACTCCTGGCTTGCTGAAAGCCAGAAATTTCTTCGTTAAGGTTCCCGGTATATTCATACAGCGGTCCCATATCGTTATAGATCCAGCCCAGCCATTCAAGCCTTTCTGCCCTCGGAGTACGACCCTTTGGAAGATGCCATGTATTTTTTTCACTGGCAGGATCCTCTGCAATTTTTTTCGCTTGTAAAAAAGTGGCCAGAGACTGAGGATAATTTCGCCTGGTTGACAAAATGTACCCTTTCATATCTAATTTAGCAACCTCATCTATTCTTAGCCTCAGCTTGTCTGCAAGCAATATAGATTTATCATAATAAAAAAGAGCACTATCGGAATTCGATTCGGTAAATGCAAAGGCCAGCTTATCGATAACGTCCATCCTGATCGTATCATTGGTGACTTTTTGCAAGGCAGTGCGAATGCTGTCAATTTCGTTTTGATTAGTTTGCGCCACCGCCAATCCAGGCAACAATAAAAACCACGATATTTTAAGAAAACGATTCATTCTGCTTTCTATATTGTTGGCAATTGAATTATAAATTCTGTTCCCTCTCCCTCTTTTGTTTCAACTTTTATTTCTCCACCATGCGCTTTTACAATATCGTAGCTTAATGATAAACCCAATCCCGTTCCCTGCCCCGTTGGCTTGGTAGTAAAGAATGGTTGAAATATTTTGTCCAAAACTTTTTGAGGAATGCCATTGCCATTGTCTTTTACACTGATTTCAATCTTATCATTTATTTTTTTTGTGCTTACTGAAACAGTAGGTTCATATCCCTCTATATTGAATTTCTTCTTTTCCGTTACTGCATAAAAAGCATTAGTGATCAAATTCAGGATCACTCTTCCCATATCCTGTGGAATGACATTTACTTTCTCCAATGTCTCATCATAATTTGTTTTCATGGTGGCATTAAATGATTTGTCTTTTGCTCTTAATCCATGATATGCCAATCGTAAATATTCATCAGCTAAAGCATTGATATCTGTTGGTTCTTTTTGTCCACTACTACTGCGGCTGTGTTGCAACATTCCTTTTACAATGGCATCGGCTCTCTTGCCGTGATGCAATATTTTTTCTAAGTTTTGTTTTACGTCATCAGCAATAGCCTTTGCTTCTTCAATTTCTCCCTTATCCAATTCCATTTTCATTTCTTCCAGCAACTCATTACTCACATCCGAAAAGTTGTTGACAAAGTTTAACGGGTTTTGTATCTCATGTGCAATGCCCGCTGTCAATTCACCGAGTGAAGCCATTTTTTCGGATTGTATCAATTGTTTTTGTGTGGCCTGTAATTCAGTAAGTGTGTCTTCTGCTTTTTTCCTGGCTGCTTTTATTTCAATAAGATCCTGTTCTGCCTGCAATGCATGTGCTTCTGCAATTTTCAGATCGTTGAAACGGGTAAAAGTGAGATTGAAAACATAGGCAAATCTTTCCAGCAATTGTAAAGTTTCAGCCGGCTGCTCTTCCGGTGAAGCCATTCCGATTAATCCTTTTGAAAAATAAGCGATATACTGCCATCTTCGTTTTTGTGAAAGACCACCTTTGAATGGAATGTGTAATTCTACCCCGAGGTAATGAAAATAATCTTCCAGTTCTTTTCCCTGCATTTCAATCACTATGGATTTTTTTTGTTGCTTCCATCCATCATACATTTTTTTCATGGAAGCATTTTTAGCAGCATCTCCTTTGAACATAGTGCTGACTTTAGAGCCATCTTCATCCGTGATCCAGAATTCCATATCAGCTGGATTTATCTTCTATAATGCCGATATATAAGCGATTCGGCTCAATACCCAGGTGAATGAATTGCTGGAAAAGAACAGCGGCGGTTTCTGCGAGTTCATCGCTTTTTTGCATGGCAAGTGTTCTGCTACGCACTTTTTCCAATGCTGATTCTATCTGCGCTTCCCTTGCCTGCGCTTCTGCTTTTTGAACATCCAAATAACGGGTGTACGATTGTTGAAATACACGTCCAAAGCGTTGTATAATATCGATGTTTGCTTCAGACAGCGGTTCCAGGCTGCCCGTCATCATCAGGCCATAATCACTAATGACGCTAATGGTAAAAAGATCGCCTTCTTCTCTCATATTCTTTCTAACTTCCGCTGGTAACCTGGACAATTCAGTGTGTTCAAATAAAAAATCTGACCAGGTTTTCTTAGTATCTCCTGCTAAAAAATACAAATGAATTGGTTTTCTTTGTTGCCATGCCCTCAGATAATTAATAAATACAGGATTTTCATTATAATCTATCCGATAACTTTCCGCTGTACTTTCAACCTCGGGATTTGACGACCACCAGGTGGTATATTTTTCAATGTCGTTGAATGTCCAAATAAGGACTCTGTTTAAGGTAAGATCAAGTTGTCTTAGCTCACTAAAAATCTTACCAGCTATATCTGCTATCTCTTCGGATTTGCGCATAGCCATCGAACGGCTTCTCACTCTTTCCAAGGAAGCTTCTATCTTCGCTTCTCTTGCCTGTGCTTCGGCTTTTTGGAGATCAAGAAAACGGGTATAGGTTTGTTCAAATACTTTTGCAAACCGTTTAAATATATCATAGGATTCAGTTGTGGGTTCATAGGAAATGAACATCAGGTAGCCCTGTGAAAAAAAAGCACAATGAATAATTTGAAATGTAGGAACGGAAAGACCAGTCTGCAACATTTTTTCCATAACATTCCTGAAAATCGGAATAGATGCACATATACCTGTAATGCACTTCCAATTTCTTCACCACCTTGTTCTTCTACAAATAAAGACTCCCCTCTTTCTGCAGCCTCAAAGATTTTAAGAAAAACATCTTCTGAGCTTGATGTTTTAAAAGGTGGCTGAAGTGCATCTTCCCTGGCCATCCAGGCAGTAACAGCTTTTCTATCTTCATCCCAAATATTAAAACCACAAGCAAAATACTTTGCAGCCTAATGCCTGTATCTGTTGGAACAATAAAAGGCAGCACTTTGCAGTTCATCACTTTTTTGCATGGCCATTGTTCTGCTTCTTACTCTTTCCAATGCAGCTTCTATCTGTGCTTCTCTTGCCTGTGCTTCTGCTTTTTGCAGATCAAGGAAACGGGTATAGGTTTGTTGGAATACTTTTCCAAAACGCATCAACATATTATTCTCTTCATCTGTATAAGGAGTGCCCGAAAAATTCTCGATATACAAACCAATATTCTCTAACAATACACCTGATCCGGCAAGGCCAGGGCAATTGAAATAATATTCCAATGTTTCCTCCGGCACGCCGGGAACGAACTTAAAAAGATCCTGATAAAATTTGTTTTTTTCTTCAAAAGTCAGATGGTATTTAAAGAAATCCTGTCCCTTTTCTTTTGCTTCTTTAATGCTATTATTGGGCGGAGAATCAAAACAAGGGATTGTTACCTCTGAAGGAACCAGGTGCTGGTCAGCCAGCCAGATATGCATATCATCCCTTGCTTTATAATCAATAATAAACCCGGTATGTTCAATATGAATATTTAAGTGAACGAATTGTTCATATACAACCTGGATCACTTCTTTGAGCTCTTCACTTTTTTGCATACCCATGGAACGGCTTCTCACTCTTTCCAATGCGGCTTCAATCTGTGCTTCTCTTGCCTGTGCTTCTGCTTTTTGCAGATCAATGAAACCGGGTGTATGTGAGATCAAATACTTTTCCGAACCGTGCAAGAATATCCAGGTTAGCATCTGATAATGGTTCATTTCCTACAGTTTGCAGTCCACCGAAATTGCTGAATGAGAAAGAGACAACATATTTTTCCATTGCCCTTGATGCGGCCTGTGCTTCCACAGGAACTTTCCTGAATTCAGTTTCATTAAATAAATATTCGTCATAAACTTTTTTTTCAAGCCCCTCAAGAACATATATATATTTAACGGCCCTTTCCTGATAACCCTTCATCATGGCATCATGAAAAGGATAATCCTCAAATTTCATGTGATAAGATTCAGGCGCCTTATCAATATCCGGGTTTGCTGCCCAAACAGTATTCGACAAAGAATTTTCATCAATTATATTAATGATGCACCAGTTGAGGGCAAAATCAAGTTTGGTGAGTTCTTTAAAAACAGTATCTACTAAATCGGACAACTCATTGGAAGTTTGCATTGCCATTGCCCGGGCTCTTACTCTTTCCAATCCCAATTCTATCTGCGCTTCTCTTGCTTGTGCCTCTGCCTTTTGCAGATCGAGAAAGCGGGTATAGGCTCTTTCAAATTCAATCGCAAAGCGAGCCAGTATCTTTTTTTCTTCTTCCGGCATTTCGCTTTCAATCATTACACCAAAGCAGCCATATTTCATGAAGGCTTCAACATAATACAAGCCGTCACGGAAATATTCCGGTTTCAATTGTTCTACTCCGGCAATTAATTCCTGCCAGGCAGCAAAATAACTTTCTACTCCGGCCGGTGGTACATGATAGGAAACAACAGGTTCATTGCTTTTCCAGTCTATAAGACATTGAGCAGTGGCAGGCTCATTTCTGTCCAACGGATAATTAATTGCCTTGCTTTTAAAATCTGTTGAATTATTTTCAGCCCATGCTGCCCAAAAAATGTGTCGGTCTTTGTCTTCATCAGGCAACCATAAAAATGAAAATGCTGAAGGAATACCGAGCAGCAGTACCTGTTCATGAAAAACACGCAACGTATCATCCAGTTCTTTTGAATGCTGCATGATCATACTTTGTGTACGGGTACGTTCTAATGCAGCTTCAATCTTTGCTTCTCTTGCCTGTGCTTCTGCTTTTTGGAGATCGAGAAAGCGGGTATAGGTTTGTTCGAATACTGCAGCGACTCGTTCCAGCAATTTTATACTTTCTTCAGAACGTTGTTCATTGGATTGCACATTTAGTAATCCTTTTGAAAAAAAAGCTACATTAATAATTCTTCTCTTTTCATTTGGATTTACTGCTGCGCCACCTTTATCAGCACGATAAGTCATGAACTCTAACAGGTCTTTGCCACTCAGATCTATGACCAATGATTTCTTTCCGTCTTTCCATGCATTGTATATTTTGTTGGTGACATGCGGTTCATCAATTGAAAATTTGAACACTTTGTTCATTTGATTGCCATACATCGTGACCCAATATTCAATCACATGTTCTTGCTCATTAATAACTCCTATGGTAGCCTGGTCCGGATTTTCACCCAATTCTCTGAACTGCTGAAAGAGTATGTAAACAGCTTCTGAAAGTTCTTCACTTTTCTGCATTGCCATGGTTCTTGCACGAACTCTTTCCAATGCCAATTGAATCTGTGCTTCTCTTGCCTGCGCTTCGGCTTTTTCAATATCTATGTATCTGCGATATGCTAATTCAAATACATTGCGAAAGCGTTTGAATAACTCAATTTCATTCTCGTTCAATGGAACATAAGTAGAAGTGCCCAATGCAACAGGGCCAAGAGAATACCAATAATAATTGAGTGAAGCAGCAATTTCAAGATAACTATCAATAAAAACATTGGTGGTCTTTTGATACTCAAGCCAATCTTTTACTTCTTTGCCGGTGAACCCATGTATAAAAACTTCGTTAGGGCCTTTCATCATCTGGTTGGCAAATTTTTCTGCTACCGGATGATTCCTGAATTCGGTTTCGGTAATTAATAATTTATCATGCTTTGCATAAAATTCATAATTCATGTAGATACCCTTTCTCATCATAAAAAATCGCTGTCTGCACATTGCGGATCTCTTTTACATGTAGTAATTCCAATTGTTGAGAAATAGTTTTGCAAACATCCAGCATGTCTTCCCTTTTTTTCATTCCCATTGCCACTGACCTCACTCTTTCCAATGCAGATTCAATTTCCAATTCATGATTTTGATCTTCGATCGCTTTTCTTTTCTGTTCCAGTTCGGCAATAGTTTCTTCGAGTAGAATAGCGGTAGTTCGTTTTACTTTTTCTGTTCTCTCCAACTTGAATTCGGAAATGGTCAGATCATTATCTACCTTCCCGGCAGCCTTTATCAGTGCATCTTTTTCTTCAGCAGATAAGTTTTCATTCTGCTGAATAAAATCAAGTATCATTTGCAGTTGTTGATTCATTTATTTTTCTTTTAATGCTACACAACAGGTAGTAAGATTATGCATTTCTAAATTTCCCCCGGTGGCTCTTCCTAATTCTCCGTTGGAAAACATGCCTGCCATTGGTACATTCCAGACATTCTTAATTCCTTCCAGTTCCATATTCATCATTGGCCCGAATGAAAGAATTCTTCCGGCGCAACTGAATACCACCAATGCATCGGCTTCAGGCATTTCAGTTGCTTTTAAATTTTCGACTCCTTTCACCACCTTTTCCATCACATCAAGATCGGGCTGTACAGAGAACTTCACTTTAGATCCCTGGGGCACCGTACCACTGGTGTAAAATGAATGATCATTCCAGTCTATCATGAGGCCGGGCCTCATAATAGGGTCTCCTTTTTCCCGTTGCAATTGCAGAGGAAGATTAGCAGCTAATTCCAGTAATAAACCCTGGTTGTCCAGCGATACATTTTGAATGCCTCCATATTTGGCTGTAATGTCAAGCACCGGCATGTTGTCCACTGTATATACATGGTTCCCTACACTTTTTGTTACTGTTTTTTCAGTGCCTATTGCTTTCCACCCACAAGTGGCAATACCCTTGACATTTACTTTCGCTTCATCCAGTGCAATACAGACCATAGCCTGGTTACTATCTTTTCCATTGGTA
Source organism: uncultured Bacteroidota bacterium (assembly GCA_963745445.1). GTDB lineage: Bacteria > Bacteroidota > Bacteroidia > Chitinophagales > Chitinophagaceae > UTBCD1. The sequence goes on along the minus strand of CAVUXD010000003.1, from coordinate 1,330,003 downwards.
AAAACAAACTGTTCAGAAAAAGAATAGTCGTCGCCGGCACAGCCGCCAAAAGCATTCACTGCCGGGCCAACAACATCTTCAAACCCACGTAAAATTTCTTCTCCATCCACCGCCTGGTGACTGAGGCCTAATAAAAAAGCAGGCGTTGAAAATTTTTCACTGGCTTTTTTGGCAATACCTTTTGCAACTTCACGATAATTGCCCTTAGGATATTCTTCAAAATAAATTTGAAAATGATCTTTGTTCATGTCGAGCAATAAAATAGCAGCCGAACCCTTTTCGGTTACTTCATCAATAAACTCGCCATTGGTGGTGCAGCCAAAGACAGCTATACCTTTTGCATCCAACAATTCGCTGATAGTTTTTCTATCCTGAGCTTTTGAAATAAAAGCAGATAGCCAATGTTGGTTTAAATCCATCAGTCATACTTTGTTCCAATGCCGTTTTAATTTCTTCTGTTGATTTTCCTTTGATTGATTTTGCTTTCATTTATGATAATTAAAGTATTCGTTTGTTTTAATTTACTGTCGAATAATAGTCTTAGGATCAAGGAAAAGGAATCAAAAGAATTCGAGAGGGTAAGAAATTCAACAATTACAAGCTCAACTTGAAAAACTACAGCTTTAAATCTACTTATTTTTTAGGGAGTTCAGATGCTTTTATTCTGGTATTATAGAAGTAAATCAGGAATTTGTTGTCAGCATTCTTTCTCCAGCACCGTAACGATCTTTGCATAAAATTCCCTGGCTCGTTGCGGTGTGCTGCCGATACAAACAACACCTAATTTTCCATATTGGGATAAGGCGCCGATCAGATGAAACATCACGCCTTCCTGTGAAGTGCCATCATAATGCAGGTCATTCATCATGGCAATATCAATAAGATCATGAGGTGAAAGGCCAACATATTTTTCGCTTTTCAGATTATCCGAACAGAAATAATAGCGGATCAAATGCCCTTTGGAAGTATAATAAATTCCTTCATCAGGATTGTAATGACCGTCGGTTAAAAATTGAAGCATCATATAAGGATGCGTAGTGCCTCCTTTTCGCAGATTGATCTCGATGGCATAATGTTTCCATCCATCTTTTTCCAATACTGAAATAAAATCAACAGCAAATCTTCCCAGTACTCCTTTTTTGCGAAAGTGACTCAGCTACTTTTTTTCCCAATACTCCCAATTCAATTGCATATTCTTTGGATGCAGGAAACTGTGCGCCGACATATACCTGGCCGCTTTCGCCACCCAATTCCTGGTCATGTGTTGAGATCACCTGAAATTGCCCGATTGGAGTGATGCGGCATTGTACCGATGGAGATTCTTTTCGTGCTCCGTCTATAAATGCTTCTACAATTCCACCCATTTGTTTATACTTATGCATGAATACATTCATAAGTAAGATCTTCAGAAACCATTTTCAATCGTTCCTGAAGATGTTCTTTGATCCATTTTTTGGAATCATCGACTTTCTTCTATTCCCTGATAAGAAAAGACAGCATTACCATCACCGGAAAAACCATCATTCACTTTTATCACTGCTTTTCGTAATGCAGGGTTTTGTTTTTTCAGTTCTGCCAGTGCATTAATAATATCATCTTCTGATATGTAAATCTTCAAAACCGGGTGGAACGTAGTAACCCACATTCTCTGAAAATTTTCCGGCTATTACTTTTACTTCCCAGTTCATACAGATCAGGATCACAACCATAAATCGGTATTTGTAATCGCACCGCCAATGATCTTTCACAACGGCGTAACATTAAAACAGGACATATGTGCTTCATGATCCGGTGGAATAAAATCACGAATACGTTTGATTAACCTTGGGCGTTCCAGATATTTTTTGTGTCAAAGGCTTTGGAAGAAGAATCATGGCAGCTTAATAAAGTCAGTCTTCGCAATGCATGATAACCGGTAATACCGGGCAGCATGTGCAGGTAATAATCAATAATGACCGGATCAATAGTTTCGCTGGTAACATAGATCACATTGGTACGTGGCATTCGCAACAACATCAGCATACAGAGCAACCTTTCTTCATAATGATTGATACCGCTGATCTTGGAAAGAATTTCCTGGTCCATAGTGAGTGATGGAATGATGACAACTGTTCGGGGTGCCAGTTTATCCGGAAAAATATTCTGGTATTGTGGAGGAAACCGTTCCTGAAGTTTTTTAAACATTAATACTTCGGCCACAGAACCCGGCTCAGGCATACGGGAATGTCCATTGCCACCTGACGCTACATTTTTCAAATCGCTCATTTGAGTTTGCATAAATATTTTTAAACGCTTTGCCTTGCATATGGTATCGGAGGAAATTATAATGAAGCTAAATTGAGCCGGGGCGTTTCGTACTTCTTCTTTTCTGTTATAAGTCGTTTATAAAATTAAAAAGCTTTTTTCTTTTGTGAGCGAAAAGTTGTTTAAAAAAAATCTTTATACCCTTTTCGGAAGATAAGTTGTAGCTTTTACAAAAAAAATCTTTTCTTATCCTTTCTGTTCCAATTGCGTTTATAAAAATGAACTACGCTTCCTGCCCAGTCCACAAAGCACCGTCCGATACTGTCTCTTGCAGCCCCGGTTACAGAAGATAATACATTATATTCCTGACGCCAACGCAGTACGCCGATAAAGGCCATGATCATTGCCTCTTTGTAATTCACCAGTTTTTTATCAGGAACATTACTTCGATATTAAGATTCTTGCAGTTCCTGTTTCAATCGTTCCATAAGAAATGTATTGAATGCTCCACCACCTGTAGCTAAAAGTTTCCCGATACCGGGTTTTATCTCTTTAAAATCAAGAATCGAATTTTTTATTTGCAGAACAATATGCTCGATATAAGTTCTTAGTGCGTCTGGAATGGACAAACCTGCTTCTTTTAAAATAGGATAAACAGTATCTGTTCCAAAATCATTGGCCAGTGATTTTGGATAAGATTGTTTATAATAATCCAAAGCATTTAATTTGTTCAGGATATTTGATATGAACATTGCCGCTTGCAGCTATTTTTCCACCCTCATCATATTCTTTTCCTATCTGATTAGCGAGCATATTCAATACCCGGTTAGCTGCACAAACATCAAATGCAATATATTTTTCCGCATTCACAGAAATATTGCAATACCACCGAGGTTCAGGAAATAATCATAATCACTCATCAATAATTTTTCACCAATGGGAACGATCGGCGCCCCTTCTCCGCCCAATGCAACATCCAATGCCCGCAGATCAGTAACAACAGGCAACTGTGTTTCCGCTGCAATGGCAGCTCCATCACCCAATTGTGCTGTCATTTTTTTTGCAGGTATATGAAAAGTTGTATGTCCATGTGAAGCAATCAATGCAACCTGGTATTGTAACTCATTTTCTTCGATAAATCGATTGACCTGTTTACCAATATAATGTCCATAATCCACATGAAGCAACTGATAATCCATTGCAGATAGAGCAGTTGCATTTTTCAATCGTTGCATCCATTCGGCGTGAATAGGAATAACAATCTGCTTTCAGTATCTCATAGCTCCATTTGCCTGCATTTTCATGAAACTCAGTAAATGCAATATCCAGTCCATCCAGCGAACTGCCGCTCATTATACCGATTGCCCTGTAAACCATTTGATTTATATTTTAAAGATTAGATTTGTCGGGCAAATTACGATTTACGGTTTATGAAAAAAGTTTTGGCAGTTTTAAAAAGCTGCACATAGAAATTCTAAATCGTATATCTCAAAATTGGCAATCATGATTATTAAACTCAGTGAACAGCATAGCCTTGTCAGCAACTGGATCAGTGAACTGCGTGATGTGGATATTCAGAATGACCGGATGCGTTTTCGCCGCAACCTGGAACGAATCGGCGAAGTCATTGCATTTGAAATCAGCAAAACACTTCCTTTTGAAGAAAAAGAAGTGACCACCCCTTTAGGAACTGCAGCCTGCAAGGTTTTAAAAGAGCAACCGGTATTGGCAACTATTCTTAGAGCCGGGTTACCATTGCACCAGGGATTGCTGAATTTTTTTGATAAAGCTGATAATGCATTTATTTCAGCTTATCGCAAGCATCATAAAGATGGTTCGTTTGAGATCAGTCTCGAATATATTTCATGCCCGGACCTTGAAGACCGCATCCTCATTATTTCTGACCCCATGCTGGCCACCGGTTCTTCATTAGTAAAAACCATACATTATTTAAGAGAATGAAGGCCCGCCCAAAGAAATTCATATTGTTGCTGCTATTGCCTGTACGGTTGGAATTGAATATGTAAAACGGGAACAACCAACCGTGAAAATATGGTGCGGGGATATTGATGATGAATTGACGGCCAAAGGTTATATAGTTCCCGGTCTTGGAGATGCAGGTGACCTTGCTTTTGGTGTTAAAACTCAGAATTGAAGCAGCATTTTAGCTTCAGATTTAGTCGAACTATTATTTCCACGGGTGTCTATTTTTTTGTATTTTTCCAATTCACATCCTGTCAATTTGAAAATGAAAAAACTGATTGTAACCCTTATTCTTTGTGTGGCTTTGGTGAGTGTGTCAAATGCCCAGGATCCTAACTTTTCCCAATTCTTTGCTTCACCACTTACATTGAATCCCGCATTGACAGGAAAATTTGATGGTGTGTACAGAGTAGCCGGAAATTACCGCAATCAATGGCCAACAATAAACAATGCTTTTACGACTGCAACTGCTTCTGTTGATTTTGGGATCTTAAAAAAACGCATTCCCGATTATGATCAGTTTGGTGTAGGTATTATGGGATTTTCCGACAGGGCCGGAGATGGAGTTTTGGTATCTAATGCGATGGCGCTTATCAGTTGCGTATCATAAAGCATTGGATGAAAACGGCTATCACCAGATCGGCGTCGGGTTCCAGGGCGGATTTATGAACAAAAGACTGGATTTTACAAAAGTCGTTTTTGAAGATCAGTTAACGCCACTTGGCTTTACTGGTGTAACCAGTGAAATTTTCAACAGCAACCAGATCAATGTAAAATATTTTGACATGAATGCCGGGGTTCTTTATAATGGCAGCACCAACGGTTATAATAATTTTTATTTCGGCGCATCCATGTATCATATCAACCGGCCGAAAGAAAGTTTCCAGGGCGGCCAATATTACCTGGCTGCAAGAACAACCATCCAGGCAGGCGGAAAAATTCCGATGGGCCAATATAATTTCATTCACTTCAGTGCTAACTACAGTATACAGGCGAAAGCACATAATACTATGATTGGTGGAGCTTATTCAATGAATCTCACCGGTGATGAAGACAATCCGACGAATTTTATCTAGGAAGCTGGTTCCGTTTTGGCGATGCTATTATTCCTTATGTAGGACTTGAATTCGGAGAATTTCAATTCGGCGCTACTTATGATGTAAATGTTTCCAGTCTGAAACCTGCATCCAATGTTCGGGGCGGAGCAGAGATTTCTCTTATCTACATCAAGAAACCTTCTGATCCCAATGCCAAGAAATTGAACTGTCCGAAATTCTGATTTGTTTCAACCAGTAACATTTTATTTCTGAACATATCCATTCAATTCTTTTATCTTTCAGTAAGATGACAGAATGAAAAAACTTTTCACGAATCTTACTTTTTGGGTACTGATTGCTATTACTGCCGGAATATTAGTGGGGCAATTTGCTCCCGGTATTGCTTTGTACCCGGTGCTGCATCATCCATGGAAGACAAATTTTTTGGGACAAGAACTTGAATTGGGAGCCACATTAAGTGAATTTTTAGGAAAACTTTTCATCAGCATCATTAAGCTCTTTATCAATCCGATCATATTCCTGACTATTACTCTCGGTATCGTTAATATGGGAAACCTGAAAAAAGTAGGCCGTATTGGTGTAAAAGCCCTGCTCTATTTCGAAATCGTTTCCACATTTGCATTAATCGCAGGAATTATCATTGCATGGATCATTCAACCAGGTCGTGGTGTTACAACTCATTTGGCTCCTGGCGCTGATATTTCAAAATTTACTTCTAGTAAAGGTTTCGATTGGTCTCAGTTTTTCAAAGAAAACTCAACAATGCAGGTTCTCGATTGTAGCACTGATTGCCGGGATTATTTTTAGTAATTCAATTTACCGCCAAAAAGTTATTTCATTTTTACAACCCATTGCAAAATATGTTTTCATTGCCCTACATAAGGTCATGCTACTTGCTCCTATTGGCGCTTTTGGAGGAATGGCATTTACCATCAGTAAATATGGAATCAACACTTTAGTGCCTTTGGCCAAATTAATGGGAACTGTGTACATTACGATGGTCGTATTTATTTTTCTGGTATTATGGTTGATCCTAAAACATATACCAGATCAGTATTTTGAAATTATCTAAAATATATCCGTGAAGAATTGTTGGTGGTGTTGGGTACTTCTTCATCTGAAGCAGCTTTGCCTTCGTTGATGGAAAAACTGGAACGCATGGGATGTTCGAAACCTGTTGTTGGATTAGTCGTACCTGCGGGATATTCTTTTAATCTTGATGGCACTACTATTTATTTATCCATGTGCATGATATTCCTTGCACAGGTATTTCATGTTCATTTAATCATGGTCAGGTGTTTACCATTATTGGCATTTTGATGGTCACTTCAAAAGGAGCTGCAGGTGTAGCTGGTAGTGGTTTTGTCAGTTTTAGCATCTACAATCACTGCTATAAAAGTGATACCGGTTGAAGGCCTTGTTATTGTTGTATAGGTGTTGACCGGTTCATGTCTGAAGCAAGAGCGATCACTAATTTTATAGGCAACGGAGTCGCTACAATATGGATCGCCAATAATGAAAAAGAATTTGACCGAAATAAAATGAATGCTGCGTTTAAAAATATCCAGAAACTGAAGATATTATTTCCGACAATCTGACCAATGAAACAATCTTGAATAAAAAAGAATATATGAATTCTATTTTATTTCTTCCACTTACAAATGGATTGCCTTTGATAAAAAAACGATAAGGATATTTGGCAGCTTTTCCGGAATATTCTACTCCGATTCTCGAAGATTTTCCAATAACTTTTTTATCTGGTACAAATCCATCATCTGCAATAAACAATTGCCTTGCTCTGCAATGAATGAACCATTTTTAGAAACAGTGATTCCCAATGCTACTGATAAACTTCCCGGACCTTTTGTCAATTGTATAATCAAATTTTTCTTTTTTTCTCCGCTTTATCATTTCATCAATTCCCTTTATCGGTTCTAATGCACGGATCAAAATAGCATGAGGAATATCCTTTTTCATTTGTCACTACATTGAAAAGATGATGAATTCCATAACAGAGATATACATAAGCAGTTCCTGCATCGTTATACATTACTTCATTTCGTGCAGTTCGCCTGCCGCCAAAAGCATGAGATGCCCGGTCAATAACGCCATTGTATGCTTCACATTCTACAATGCGACCGGAAGTAATAACACCATTCCATTTTGTAACCAATATTTTTCCTAACAATTCCTTTGCAATTTGCAAAACATTTTCTCGTTGATAAAATGAAAGTGGTAATTTTTTCATCTTTCATAACCAAAGCTTATTGCTAACAGCTGATAGCTCAAAGCTTCTTTTTATATTTACTTCAAATTTAAGGCTTGCTCAAAGAAATTGTCATAGCATTCCAATCCTTTTCTGAAGCTGAACCGGTTTATCGAAAAACATAAACTCTTGAAATGGATCATTATTCCCGGTATTATTTATACCATTCTGTTTATTGTCGAGAATGTATTTTTTGGTAGTCAGTCCAATCATGTGATCAATTGGCTCAGCTAACCAATTGCACATCGAAGACTGGTTGCAAAAATAACGAAGTAGCTGGTTGAGTTATTTTTTTGTTATGGCAGGCATCATGTTACGGTTGTTGTGATGCATATTTTATTTTTCACTATTCAAATATCTTATACTCATAATTGGTTCACCGGTATTTGCTTACCTGAGTGAAAAAACGGAATCGATCCTTGAAGAAAAAGAATATTCATTTAATTGGGCAGAACTTAAAAAAGATGTGTTGAGAGGTATTAAACTGGTCATTGCGAAATGCTGTCTGGCAAACTTTTTATCGTTATAATCCTTTCTTTACTAACACTTGGTTCCCGTTAGCAGGATGGATCACTCCGCTCATTGCATTATTTGTTGAATGTTATTATTATGGTTTTTCCATGTTTGATTACAGTTTCGCACGGAATAAATATTCCCTTCACAAAGCATTGCATTTATCCGGCAAGCATAAGGGGTTTGCCATCGGCAATGGCCTGCTATTTTACCTGATGCATATTGTTGATCGATGTGTGTTGGCTCCGGCTTATGCTATCGTCGCTGCCAACACTAAGTTTTATAAAGTCAAAACTGTTTAGAATGAATGAACAAGGGAATTGTTTATCTCATTCCTTCACTTCTTGATGAAGAAGGTATTGATGCTATCCCTTCCTATATGTTGAATGCAGTAAAAAAATGCGAAGTTTTTTTTGCAGAAAATGAAAGAACAGCAAGACGTTATTTGAAAAAACTATGGAAAGAAATTGTGATTGATCAATATGAATGGCACACTATATCCGATGAGCCTGCATTAGTGGCTGATCGTTCCGTCAAAAACTGAAAGAAGGAAAAACAATTGGCATTATCAGCGAAGCTGGTTGCCCGGGTGTAGCTGATCCGGGACAATTGCTGGTAAAAATTGCACATGAAATGAATGCAGACAGTAAAACCACTTGTTGGCCCAAGTTCCATTTTGCTTACATTAATGGCCAGCGGTATGAATGGACAAAGATTTCAATTTCTGGGTTACTTACCTATAAAAGAATCATGAAAGGACTCAAATCAATAAAAGAACTGGAAACAGAATCGCAGAAAAAAAATTGTACCCAGATATTTATTGAAACCCCCTATCGGAATAATCAGTTGACTTGACGCATTGCTGAAAACCTGTAAACCTTCCACACAACTTTGTATTGCCTGCTAATCTTTCTTCTCCAAATGAATGGATAAAAACCAAAACCATTGCAGCAATGGAAACAAGACAAACCCGAACTTCATAAACAGCCAGTCATCTTTTGTCTTTTGGCTGCCTGTAAAATCATTTCTGCGCTTAACAAAAAATTTGTTTCTATAAACTGATAATTCTATACTTTTGTTCTCCATTTACAATCAAGTTTAAAAAATGAACAATATTCTGACACATACAAAGCAATTTGCGTTTCATGCACCAAATACCACTGGTGTTTATGCCGTTGGATTTGATGTCTTTACTTTTGCACGACCCCGACGTGGTTGCTGACAGGACGAGCCGCTAACCAGGCCCCTGTCAGTGAAGAATTTCCGGTCTTCATCTTACATTTGGATTGGTGATCCGCATTCAATAACAATATTTTTAAGTTGGACAATCAAAATATTATTATCAGGGTGGCAACACCGGCAGATAAAATGTATTCAAAAATCATCACCGATGAAATGGAATCGTCTGCTGCGGCAAGAGGCACCGGTATTGCCAAACGTACTCCTGAATATATTGAACAAAAAATGGATGAAGGCAAAGCGGTCATCGCTGTTACTGAAGATGGCGCCTGGGTAGGTTTTTGTTATATCGAAACATGGAGCCATGGCGAATATGTTGCCAACTCCGGTTTGATCGTTGCTCCTGCCATTCAGAAAAAGCGGTGTGGCAAAATCAATCAAGAAAAGAATATTTCGATCTGTCGAGAGAAAAATATCCTGAAGCAAAAATTTTTGGCTTGACAACCGGTCTTGCAGTGATGAAGATCAATTCTGAACTGGGTTATGAACCGGTTACTTATTCTGAACTGACACAGGATGAAGCTTTCTGGGCCGGATGCAAAAGCTGTGTGAACTATGATATACTGATGAGCAAAGAAAGAAAAATTTGTATGTGCACGGCCATGCTTTATGATCCGAAAGATCATTATGAACCGGAAGAAACAAAAGAATTTTTTGAAGAAAATAAAAGTGGGTTTGAAAGATTGCTCCGTTTCAAACAATGGAAACTGCTGAAACCTTTTATGAAAAAAGAAAAGAAACGGCGAATGGCAATAATTCATCAAATCATTGATCTTTATTATATTCAATTGATCAGAATACTGCAATAGAAATAACAATGAAAAAAGTTGTTTTAGGTTTTAGCGGCGGATTGATACATCCTATTGTGTAAAATACCTGGGTGAAGAAAAAGGATATGAAGTACACAGTATTATTGTAAATACCGGTGGATTTACTGATGAAGAATTGAAACAAATTGAAGCACATGCTTATAAACTTGGTGTAAAATCGCATACAACAGTCAATGCAGTAAAAACTTATTACGACAGCATCATCAAATATCTCATTTATGGAAATGTGTTAAAGAATAATACTTATCCATTAAGTGTATGCGCAGAAAGATTGAGCCAGGCATTGCATATTGCAGAACATGTAAAAAAATTAAATGCAGATGCAGTAGCACATGGCAGCACCGGCGCCGGTAATGACCAGGTAAGGTTTGATATGATCTTTCATATTATGATTCCCGGAGTTGAAATCATTACTCCGATCCGTGATCTGAAACTAAGCCGTGAAGAAGAAATTGCTTATCTGAAAAGTAAAGGTGTGGAAATGAATTTTGAAAAAGCAATGTACTCAATCAATAAAGGATTATGGGGAACAAGTGTGGGTGGAAAAGAAACACTTTCATCAAAAGGAATGTTGCCGGAAGAAGCATGGCCCACACAAGTTAGCAAGTCGGGAAGCGAAGAAGTGAAATTGGATTTTGAAAAAGGAGAATTAGTTTCCGTTGATGATAAAAAATTTTCTCATCCATCTGAAGCCATTCAATATTTACAAACCATTGCCGGGCCTTATGGTATTGGCAGAGATATTCATGTTGGTGATACCATTATTGGTATTAAAGGACGTGTAGGTTTTGAAGCTGCTGCGCCAATGGTAATATTAAAAGCACATCATGCATTGGAAAAACATGTGTTGACCAAATGGCAATTGAACTGGAAAGATCAGTTGGCACAATTTTATGGCAACTGGCTGCATGAAGGACAAATACTTGATCCGGTGATGAGAGATATTGAAGCATTTTTTGAAAGCTCTCAGCAAAATGTAACCGGTGATGTATTTGTACAATTAATGCCTTATCGTTTCCAGGTTATCGGCATTGAATCAAAATATGATCTGATGAACAGCAAGTTTGGAAAATATGGTGAAATGAATACCGGCTTTACCGGCGAAGATGTAAGAGGATTTTCAAAAATATTCGGTAACCAAACATGCTATTTGGACATCAGTAGATAAAGACAATAATCAGCATTATCAATTAATAGATTACTGATTATGTAAATAACGAAAATGAAAATAAAGGTTGGTATCATTGGCGGAGCAGGTTATACCGGTGGTGAATTGATCCGTTTATTGATTCAATCATCCGGATGCAGAAATTGTCTTTTGTTCATAGCAAAAGCAATGCTGGAAATCCTATATCATGAAGTTCATGAGGATCTTTTGGGAGAAACTGATTTAAAATTTACTGATAAACTTAACATGACAATATAGATGTATTGTTTCTTTGTGTTGGTCATGGTGAAGCAAAAAAATTTTTAGAAGAAAATAAAATTGCTGATAAAATTAAAATCATTGACCTGTCACATGATTTTCGTTTGACCAGTAACAAGCAAACATCGGAACCAGAAACTTTATTTATGGTCTTCCTGAATTGAATAGGAAAAAATAAAATCAGCAAAGAATATTGCCAATCCCGGGTTGTTTTGCTACCTGCATTCAATTAGGTTTATTGCCATTGGCAAAAGCAGGTTTATTAAATGAAATTTATACAACAGGTATTACCGGTTCTACAGGTGCAGGACAAAGTTTGACAGAAACTTCTCATTTCAGCTGGAGAGCAAATAATATACAGGCCTATAAAACATTAACACATCAGCATCTTGGTGAGATCGGTGAATCGCTAAAACAATTACAGCCGAAAGGAAATATTGAGGTGAACTTTGTTCCCTGGAGAGGTGATTTTACAAGAGGAATTTTTGTCAGCTCTCAACTGATATTGTGATTGAAGCATTGAAGAACTGAATAAATTTTATAATGATTTTTACAAGGATCATCCTTTTACTCATGTAAGCAATGACATGATATTTTTAAAACAAGTGGTCAATACCAATAAATGCATTATACAATTGGAAAAAGTTGGCAACAAACTGGTAGTTCATTCTATAATAGATAATTTATTAAAAGGCGCCAGTGGACAGGCTGTACAAAATATGAATCTGATGTTTGGCTTGAATGAAAAAACCGGATTGGAATTAAAACCTGCAGCATTTTAAAATTTTTTCTTATGAAAGCAACCATCGTAGGTGCGGGAAATATCGGAATGGCATTAGCCGAAGGGTTGATCCGGGCAGAACTCTGCAAAAAAAATGAGATTACAATAACAAGAAGAAATGCCGCTTCTCTTTCTGCTCATGCAGAAGCTGGTTATAAAACCAGCACTAACAATCTGGAAGCAATCCAAAATGCCGATGTTGTTTTTATTTGTGTTTTGCCTCAGCAACTTGATGAAGTATTGAATGAACTTCAACCTGCTGTTGATGTAAAAAATCAATTGTTTGTTTCCGTAGTTACGGGAGCACACACACAAGTGTTTCGTGATCGTTTAGGAAATAAACTTCGTATCATTCGTGCCATGCCTAACACTGCCATGAAAGTGGGTGAAAGCATGACCTGCCTTGCTGCTGCCAATGCTACCAAAAAAGATATTGAGTTAGTACAAAATATTTTCAATACGCTTGGTCAAAGTATCGTTATCAATGAAGATATGATGAGCGCTGCAACAGCACTTTGCGCCTGCGGCATTGCTTTTTTCCTGCGAACGATCCGTGCCGCTTCTCAAGGTGGAGTTGAAATAGGTTTTCATGCACACGATGCTCTGAAGATAGCAGCACAAACTGCTTTAGGCGCAGCAAAACTTTTGATAATAAATAAAACCCATCCTGAACAGGAAATAGATAAAGTAACTTCTCCTAAAGGATGCACCATTGCCGGGCTGAATGAAATGGAACACCAGGGATTAAGTTCTGCATTAATTAAAGGAATCAAACTTTCGGCGAATATTGCCGGTAACCTATATCAACAATCATGAATTTATTTGACGTTTATCCGATCAATGACATAACCATTGTAAAAGCCAAAGGCTCTTATGTGTGGGATGATAAAGGCGAACAATATCTTGACCTGTATGGTGGTCATGCTGTGATCAGTATTGGTCATACCCATCCGCATTGGGTAAAACGAATTGAAGAGCAACTGGAAAAAATTGCTTTTTATTCCAACTCAGTAAGAATTCCATTGCAAGCTGGAACTGGCAAAAAAACTGGGAAAAGTTTCCGGCAAAGAAGATTACCAGTTTTTCTTTGCAATTCCGGCGCTGAAGCCAATGAAAATGCATTGAAGCTGGCCTCCTTTCATAACGGAAGAAAAAAAATAATTGCTTTCAGTAAATCTTTTCATGGAAGAACTTCTTTGGCTGTTGCAGCCACTGATAATAAAAATTATATAGCCCCGGTAAATGAAACAGACAATGTGATCTTTCTTCCTTTCAATGATGAAGCAGGCACTGGAAGATTGTTTTAAAGAAAATGGAAAAGAAATTTCTTCTGTCATCATTGAAGGCATACAGGGTGTTGGTGGCATCAATGTAGCAGATGAATCTTTTCTGAAAAAAATCCGTCAGCTCTGTGATGAATATGGTGCTGTTTATATTGCCGACAGTGTACAATGTGGTTATGGAAGAAGCGGAAAATTTTTCAGTCATGATTTTGCCGGTGTAAATGCAGATATTTATACCATGGCAAAAGGAATGGGCAATGGTTTTCCTGTTGCCGGAATTATTGTTGCTCCGCATATCAAAGCCAAAACATTTTATGCTGGGCACTACTTTTGGTGGCAATCATCTTGGCCTGTGCTGCTGCATTAGCTGTACTGGAAATAATTGAAGAAGAAAAACTGATGGGCAATGCAGTGATGATAGGAAAATATCTGAAAGATGAATTGGAAGAAATTCCTCAATTGAAAAATGTAAGAGGTCGTGGATTGATGATCGGCTTTGATGTGCCGGAAGAATTAAAAGACCTGAAGAAAAATTTATTGTGGAATCAGAAAATATTTACCGGTGAAGCAAAACCCAATGTGATCCGCTTGCTTCCTTCACTGGCATTGAAGAAAAGAGATGCTGAACAATTCATTGATTCTATAAAAGAAGAAATTCAAAGTATTGTTTCTAGCTGAAAATACAGTCAACTAAAATGAAAAATTTCATTTCTGTTCATGATGTAATAGGATATTGATGCTTTGGTACAAAAAGCATTGGCCTATAAAGCCGATCCTTTAAAAGATAAAACACTTGGCACCAATAAACGCATTGGTTGTTTATTCCTGAATCCAAGTATGCGTACAAGATTAAGCACACAGATTGCTGCACAAAATCTTGGGAATGGAAGCCATTGTTTTTAATGTAGGACAGGAAGGCTGGGCGCTGGAATTTGAAGAAGAAGCCATCATGAGTGGCAATACGGTAGAACATGTAAAAGATGCTGCACCGATTCTTGGAAAATATTTTGATATACTTGCTATCAGAACTTTTCCTTCTTTAAAAAACCGTGAAGATGATTACAGCGAATTATTCATTAAACAATTTATTAAATATGCAGGTATTCCGGTTGTAAGTCTGGAAAGTGCCACACTTGCATCCATTACAATCATTAACAGATATTATTACAATTACAGGAGAAATCTCAATAACTCCCACTTCAGAAGTCGGGGCAAACCAAAAATTGTTTTGACCTGGGCTCCGCATGTAAAACCATTACCGCAATGTGTAGCCAATAGTTTTTCTCAATGGATCAATGCCTGGGGAAAAGCTGATTTTGTAATTACTCATCCGGAAGATTATGAATTGGGTGAACAATTCACAAAAGGAGCAACCATTACGCACAACCAGGATGAAGCATTGAAAGATGCAGACTTTGTGTATGTAAAAAACTGGAGCACTTATAATGATTATGGAAAAATTTATTGCAACGATCCGGAATGGATGCTGACAAATGAAAAACTATCAACTAACCAATAATGCAAAAGTGATGCATTGTCTGCCGGTAAGAAGAAATGTAGAACTAAGTGATGAAATACTGGATGGTCCCAATAGTATTGTTACACAACAGGCAGCTAACAGGGTTTGGGCGGCACAGGCAGTCTTAGCAGAAATTTTGAATGCTAAACGATGAATGTAGAATGGATAAACTATTTGTCATAAAGATCGGTGGAAATATTATTGATGATGAAAAAAAACTTTCTTCATTCCTGAAAGCATTTGCAGCTATTGAAGGAAAAAAAATACTGGTGCATGGTGGTGGTAAACTAGCAACACAACTGGCAGAACAACTTGAACATTCCACAACAAATGGTAGATGGAAGAAGAATAACTGATGCAGAAACACTGAAGATCGTGACGATGGTGTATGCCGGTTATATCAATAAAAATATTGTAGCCAATTGCAGGCTATTAATTGCAATGCCATTGGTCTTATGTGGTGCTGATGGAAATATTATTTTGGCTCATAAAAGAAAACATCCGATGATGGATTATGGATTTGTCGGAGATATAGATACCAGTCAATACTGTTCATTATTGAAAAATTTGCTTGGATCAGAATATTACCATTGTTTTTGCGCCTATCACTGCATGATCAGCAAGGACAATTATTAAATACCAATGCAGATACCATTGCACAGGAAATTGCAAAAGCGATGAGCAAGCTTGTATGATGTGAATCTGATTTATTCATTTGAAAAAAGTGGTGTATTGCTGGATGCAGATGATGATTCTACTGTTATACCAGAAATCAATCCGGAATATTATCAGCAATTGAAAGACAGAACAAGAAAATATTTGCCGGAATGATCCCTAAATTAGATAATGCTTTTGCCGCATTGAACAGTGGTGTAAAAAAAGTTATAATTGGAAAAGCAGAAGAATTAGATCAATTGATCGCCGGAAAATCAGGAACAACATATAGTAAATGAATAATGACAATATACATATACTTACAGGATGATGCGATCGAGTCTATTAAAAAAACTGATTGCCACTCCTTCTTTCAGCAGGAAGAAGATAAAACTGCTGAGATTACTTGAAATTTTTTTTAGAGAAAGAAATATTCCTGCTGCAAAAGCATTGGTAATAATGTGTGGGCAATAAATAAATTTTTTGATGCCAGCAAACCTACTTTCTTATTGAATTCACATCACGATACGGTAAAACCCAATTCACAATATACATATGATCCTTTTAAGCCTATCTGTTGAAGATGGAAAATTATTTGGCCTTGGCAGTAATGATGCCGGTGGTTGCCTTAGTTTCATTGATTGCAACTTTTCTTTATTTCTATGAAAAAGAAAATCTGAAATACAATCTTGTTTTTGCTGCCAGCTGCCGAAGAAGAAATTTCCGGTGTAAATGGAATTGAATTTGTATTGACACTAACTTGGGACCAATTGATTGTGCTATTGTTGGTGAACCAACCCAAATGCAAATGGCAGTTGCTGAAAGAGGTTTGATGGTATTGGATTGTATGGCGAAAGGAAAAGCAGGTCATGCTGCAAGGAATGAAGGAGAAAATGCCATTTACAAAGCAATAAAAGATATTGAACTGGTTCACTTCGTTATAAATTTCGAAAAGTTATCTGAATTGCTTGGTGACCGGTGAATATGGATGTAACAGTAATTGAAACAGAAAACAAAGCACACAATGTAGTTCCTGCTCAATGCAAATTTGTAGTTGATGTAAGGGTAAATGAATTTTATACTTTTGAAGAAATACTGGATATTATCAAAGAAAATATGCAAAGCGAAGTCAAAGCCAAGAAGTTTCCAGTTTGCATTCCACTTCCATTGCATTGGATCATCCGTTGGTAAAAGCAGGATTGAATTTGGGAAGAAGTTATTATGGTTCACCCACCACATCCGATAAAGCACTGATGTTTTTTCCAACATTAAAAATGGGTCCCGGAGATTCAGTGCCAGAAGTCATACAGCAGATGAGTATATTTATGTAGATGAAATAAAAGAAGGGAATTGAGTTGTATATTCAGCTTTTAGAACAAGTATTATGAAACTCTGGCAAAAAAATATTAAGCATCACTAAAGGAAGTAGAACAATTCACTGTTGGTAATGATCGTGAATTTGATCTGTAATTAGCTCCTTTTGATGTATTGGGTTCTATTGCCCATGCAAAAATGCTGGCTGAAGTTGGTTTACTTACAAAAGAAGAATCAGCACAGTTACATAAAAGAATTAAAAAATATTTATCAATCAATTCAAAATTCACAATTCACAATTCACGATGATGTTGAAGACATTCATTCACAAATAGAATTATTGCTCACTGCAAAAACTGGGCGATGTTGGTAAAAAAATTCATTCAGCCCGAAGCCGCAATGACCAGGTGCTGGTAGATATAAAACTTTTTCTGAGAAATGAAATTGAAGAACTGGTAAAAACGATTCAACCTTTTTTTGAATTACTTGCAATCACAAAGTGAAAAATATAAAGATCATTTATTGCCCGGGCTATACGCATTTGCAATTAGCCATGCCTTCTTCTTTTGGATTATGGTTTGGCGCTTATGCAGAAAGTTTAGTTGATGATATGATTACCTTGAAAGCAGCTTATGATGTAGTGAATAAAAATCCATTGGGTTCTGCAGCAGGTTATGGCTCTTCATTTCCCATCAACAGAACACTGACCACAAAATTGCTTGGGCTTTGATGATCTGAATTATAATGTAGTCTATGCACAAATGGGAAGAGGAAAAACAGAACGGATTGTTGCTATGGCTTTGGCAAATGTTGCTGATACATTGAGCAAACTCAGCATGGATGCCTGTTTATACCTGAATCAGAATTTTGGTTTCATTAGTTTTCCTGCTGAACTGACAACCGGCAGCAGCATCATGCCGCATAAAAAAAATCCGGATGTATTTGAATTGATCCGTTCACATTGCAACCAGATAAAAGCATTGCCCAATGAGATCATGCTGATGACAACCAATCTTGCCTTCCGGTTATCACCGTGATCTGCAATTACTGAAAGAACATTTATTTCCTGCTTTTAAAACTTTGAAAGATTGTATTGAAATGGCAGGATTGATGTTATCAAATATTGAGATCAAAAAAGATATTCTGGCTGATGAAAAATACAAATACCTTTTTAGTGTAGAAGAAGTAAATAAACTGGTAAATGCAGGAATGCCTTTCCGGGATGCGTATAAAAAAGTGGGATTGGATATTGAAGCAGGAAATTTTAAATACGATACATCAGTTCAATCATACACATGAAGGTTGTATTGGAAATCTTTGTACGGAAGAAATAAAAAAACAAATGCAAAAAGTGATAGATTCATTTCCTTTTAAAAAAGTTGAGAAAGCTTTGGCTGACCTTCTCGGATAACCAAGCTGTTTTATCAATTTATTTTTTTCAAATAAAAATTCTTATTAATAACTCCATCTTTTATAAAAAACAATTTCCTACCAATAATTTTCAATGAAATAGTATCACTAGGAAATCCTGTCTCTGTCGGGTCAAAAAAACAATAAATTTTCCTGGCAATTTTATTCCACGTTCCAGTAGAAAATATTCTAATTGTATGGATTTCGTTTTTCTCTACAGTTTTATTTTGCTTTAGGTTTATTGAAAGATACACACTTCTGTCTTGATTATCGGAAGAATCATAAAGTCCGTAGATATTTTTGTTGCAAGATGTCAACAAAAGTATTGAAGCAAAAAAAATAAATAACGATTTTCTTACCATTAATATAACTGTTTTGAGACGGTGTATAACTCGCAAATTGTCGAATATGCAAAAGCTTAGTGATGTAGCTTAATGTATCTTTTACCTATTATCGATACTACAATCCATACTTATCCACCAGATAAATAAATGCTGCCATATTAATAGCGCCTAATTCCAATTCTCTTTTATTTACATTTTCAAAAACATCATTTCTGGCATGATGATAATCAAAATAACGTTGTGAATCCGGAGATCAATTCCCACTGCCGGTGTACCTAATACTCTTGCTCAACGGGCCAATATCTGCACCACCGCCACCTTTATTGATCTCATATACACCATAGGGATAGCAATAGCGGTATCCAGCTTCTCACTTTTTTCAATTGTTCATCTGATCCGCCAAAACTAAAACCTCTTGGTGTAAATCCGCCGGCATCACTTTCCAATGCAAAAATGTGTTTTTCATTTTTTGCTTTTGCTTCTTCGGCATATTTTGTTCCGCCACGCAAACCATTTTCTTCATTCACAAATAAAACAAACCGGATCGTATGTTTGGGTTTATATCCAATCGCTTTGAATGTCCGGAGAATTTCCATGGTTTGAACGACACCGGCTCCATCATCATGTGCACCTTCAGCAAGATCCCAGCTATCCAAATGTCCGCCAACAGTAATAATCTCATCTGGAAATTCTGTACCGGTTAATTCACCAATTACATTATGCCGATTGTATCTGGTAAAAAATGTCCATAAGTTTTTAGTAATACATTTACTTTCCCTTTTTGTAATTGCTGCATCAAGCCAGTCTGCATCCTGCAAGCCGACCGCCACAGCAGGAATTTTTGGATATGTTGTATCATATCGTGTAGAGCCGGTATGAGGATTATTATCTGTACTATGGCTCATGCTCCTTACAATTACTGCAACGGCGCCATATTTTGCTGCCCGGCTTGGTCCGGCTCCACGATATTGCACCGCATCACCATAAGATTGAAAAGTATTGATAAAAGTCGGATTGAAATTTATAATTATAAAAAACAATCTTTCCCTTTACCTGATCTTTTTTTGATTCCAGTTCATCAAATGATTTCACTTCTATTACATCTGCGCTTATGCCTTTTGGCCCGGTGCCTATTGAATTTCCCAATGCAGTTACATCCAATTTTTTTAGCCGTAATACATTTCTTTTTCCATTGCAGCCATTATATCTTGCTTCTGCTTTATCTTTTCCACCTCTTACCCAATGCGGAACCATACATTCCTGTAACCAGGCTTTATCAGCGCCGCTTTCCTGCATGGTTTTTAATCCCCATTGTTCCGCTTTTACCATTTGCGGTGAACCGGATAATCGTCCGCCGATCTTTTTAGTGAGATAATGAAGATTATCATATGCTTTTCCGTTGATCAAGAATTTCATCAGCAATTTGGCGGATAAAAATGAGAATCTTCATTCTGTGCGAAAAGATTCACAGAAATAAAAAAAAGTGCTACAGCAGTAATAAGTTTTCTCATTTCATATGATTTTAGATAAAAATAAACCAATCTTGAATTATGAAAACAAATATTTAAGATAAACGGTAAACCTTTCATAAGTGTTACCTTGAATTAAGTATGTTACCTTAGGTAGCACGTTATTAAGGACTTAGATAATTAAAAAATATATGAGAATTGGAATTGTTTGTTATCCCACATTTGGCGGTAGCGGTGTATTAGCTACAGAACTAGGAAAAGCGCTGGCCCAAAAAGGCCATCATGGTACATTTTATTACCTACCAGCAACCCGTAAGGCTGAATGGTTTTATTCCCAATATTTTTTATCATGAAGTACAGGTACCCACTTATCCTTTGTTTGATTATCCTCCTTATGAAACTGCGCTTGGCCAGTACGATGGTAGATGTGATCAAGAATAATAATCTTGACCTGCTGCATGTACATTATGCCATTCCGCATGCCTCCGCTGCATATATGGCAAAAAAAATCCTGGAAAAAGAAGGAAAAAATATTCCTGTCATCACTACACTTGCATGGTACAGATATCACACTGGTGGGCCGGGATAAAACCTATGCCCCCGTAGTTACTTTTTCTATCAATCAAAGCGATGCGATCACTGCAGTTTCTGAAAATCTGCGGGATGAAACGTATAAAGACTTTTAAAATAGAAAAAGAAATTGAGGTCATCTACAATTTTGTAGATGTAGCACGTTTCAACCGAAAACCAATTGATGCTTTTAAAAAAGTGATTGCCCCGAATGGAGAAAAAATATTACTGCATGTTTCCAACTTCAGGAAACTGAAAAGAGTTCAGGATGTGGTAAAAATTTTTTACTGAAGTAAATAAAGAGATACCATCAAAATTATTATTTGTGGGTGATGGCCCTGAACGACATACTGCTGAAGAACTTTGCCGCGAATTAGGACTCTGTGATGAAATTCGATTTGTAGGCAAGCAGGAACAAATGGAAGATATTCTGGCTATTGCTGATCTTTTTCTTCTTGCCTTCAGAATATGAAAGCTTTGGTTTGGCAGCATTGGAAGCAATGGCAGCCGGAGTGCCTGTTGTATCCACCAATGCCGGTGGATTAAAAGAAATAAATATTCCTGGTGAAACAGGTTATATGGCAAATGTGGGAGATGTCGAAACTATGAGCAGGCATGTCATTGGCAATTATTAAAAGATGATGAAACGTTGAAGGCATTTAAGACAAGAGCCGCTAGCTCATGCAAAGAAATTTGACATCCATAATATTGTTCCGCTGTATGAAAAATTGTATGAACGATTTCTGTAAATAGAAAATTAGAAATTTAGTCGGCGGATCAGCCATAGTTCCGGATTTACATTCTTTATTTCAATCATCAATAAGAAATCAAGTTGACCGCCACCACCGCCTTCGTCATCTGCACCTAAACTGACCCAATAGCTTCGCCGGTTTTTACTGCATCCCCTTTTTTTACACTTACCGATGAAAGATTGCTATAAGTAGTAAAATATTTTCCATGACGAATAGTAACACTCATTTCATCACCAGAGTTGAAAACACCCACTACTTCTCCATTAAATACAGATTTTACGGGAATGCCAGCCTGATGGGGTAGCAAATAGTAATACCGGGATTATCATCCTTTTAACGAAGTTCCTTCAATTGTATATGGTCCAAAATGAATACTTACATAACCATTATCAACCGGCCAGGGTAATTTACCCCTATTCAATGCAAACTCACTATTCAATTTTACGTCGGTTGCATTCAGGTTCAAGATAACTGCCCGATGAGGTTGTCTTAATTGTTGTGATATTACTGAGAGCATTTGTAGAAGTAGATGGATTCACTGTAACATTAGCTTTTGCTTCATCCTCTGCTTTTTTCTTTGCATATGTCTACTTCTCTTCTGACAATAGCAGCAATAGAATTTTTCAGATCATTGTCACGTTTTCTTTTTGGCAGCTAATTGTTTTTGCAGGTCTTTTTCCTGCGATTTCAATTTAGATACCACTGCATCTTTTTCTTTTTTCTGTTCATGCCAACACTTCCATTTGTTTGGTCTGATTTTCCAAGAGCGTTATTCTTTTGATCTTTTCTTCCTAATTGTTGTTCTTTTCTTTTTGCGATCAAGTTGTTGTGTTTCCAAGAATCGTACTTACCTGTTTTTCCCGATAAGTTTGATAACTTTTCAAGTAAGCGATCCTTTTCATTGCATCATTAAAACTGCTGGCAGAAAAAATAAAATTCAGATAATCATAAGTACTCCGGTTTTTATAAGCATACACGACACTGCGGGCATATTGCTGTTTTCAAAGTATCCAATTGTTTCTGCAGACGGTATATTTCCAGATTACTCATGATAAATATCATCATCGATCATCCTTAGTTCCCTGTTGATATTATTGATATATCTTTCCTGTAGGTGATCTTTCTGTTCAGTATATTCAGCTGCGCTACACTTTGTTTGGTCTTGTCCTTTTACCTTATCATACTGAGTCCTGGATTTCCTGAATGTCTTTCTGGAGTTCCTGCCTTTCTTTTTCCAGCTCGGCTTTATCCTGTTGCTGGGCCTGGGCTTGAAGTGAAAATATGAAAACCCGAAAAAGCAATAAGAAAATAAGAGACTTTTTTCATCATAGTTATCAGAAGTTAATGTATCAAAAAATCAGGGTGCGGAATTGTTACGTATAACGGCAGGCTGCAAAATAAATTTTATTGCGTTAATTTCTTTTATAATTTTTAGGAACGGAAAAGGAAAGCTTAACGTTTCATTAAAATCATACTGTTTGAAATCAAGTCTTATATCCAGTTTTGATTTCTCAGCCACAGTGATCTTACGGTTGGTTGAAAAATTCACTCCTTTTTTATTTTCATAATCGGAATAGGTGAGATCACAGGTACGGTTACGATTTACATCCACATCATCCAATTTGCTATGTTGAATATTCTTGTCATTTTCATTAACGGTAATAAGATTTTTAAACCAATCACCAATACTTAATAATGAAACTGTGTTATCCTGACTTACTATAAGAAACAATATTGCTGTCAAGAAAAACAGGGTTACCAATAATCAGATCCTGCAACGAGGAAAGATCAAGAGGCAAAGCTGTTACTTCCTGCAGATAAGCCACACTGCGTGCTGTATAAACTTTTTGTTTTGCTTGTCCAGCAATTTCACAGAATCTTTTGTATATAAGCACTCTCATTGCTTCAATTCCAAAAATAGCAGTTACAGATATCCAGATCACACTGTCCTTATACATCCGCACAAAAGCATTTACATTATAATTTTTATCATTTCCACCGACATAATCCACATTTACCTTTGCAGAAAAAGTGGTGAAATTTATCTTTTGTTTTTCTATCTCGTCATAAGTCTCTTTAATAAATTCAGTGAATCAGCATGTGCGTCATGATCCGGTAGCACAACAATAGTTGTAGTATCTTTTTTAATGCTGGATATGGCTGTTTGGATTTTCTTTGTAGAACGACAGGACACAAAAAAAGAAGCAGAGAACAGAACTATTAAAAGGATTTTATTCATAAGTGCTTTTTAACTGTTTGCCGGTATGACCGAAACCACCTTCATTTCTTATAGTTTCATTTACAAATTCCACGGGGTGTCCATTTTATTTTTTCAACGTGCTGGATGATCATTTGAGCAATCCGGTCACCGGGATGAATGACTTGCTCTTCCTGTGAAAGGTTGATCAATATAATCTTAATTTCTCCCCGATAATCGGCATCAATGGTACCGGGAGTGTTTAAACAGGTAATGCCCTGCTTGATAGCCAATCCGCTTCTGGGACGAATCTGTATTTCATATCCCCCGGGAAGTTCAATAAATAATCCTGTCGGGATTAAAGCTCTTTCCAAAGGTTTTAATGTTTTTGGCACCTCCAAGATGTGCTCTTATATCCATTCCGGAAGAACCCGCTGTAGCATATTCAGGCAAAGGATTAGAAGAAGTATTAACGATCTTTACTTCAATGATTGACATTCCGGCAAAGATAATGTTGTAGTTTAAGGTTAAAAAGTTTATGAGCTTTCAGTTTTTTGAAGAAGAACCGTTGCATAAGCCATCAATCCTTCTTCTCTTCCCACAAATCCCATTTTCTCGGTTGTGGTTGCTTTTATTGAAATATCATTTTCTTTGATACCAATAGCAGCAACAATTGCTTTTCGCATCTCATTAATATACGGTCTTATTTTCGGAGATTCCAGGCACACGGTACTGTCAATATTTACCACAGAATAATCTTCTTTGCTGATAAGGTCAATTGTCTTTTGCAAAAGAATTTTACTGTCAATATCTTTATATTCCGGGCTGGTATCAGGAAAATGAACTCCAATATCACCAAGGCAAGCAGCCCCAAGCATAGCATCACAAATAGCATGAAGCAAAACATCAGCATCGCTATGACCAACAGCTCCTTTATGATGAGGCAATTTGTATTCCGCCAATCCAAAGTGCCCGGCCTTCAGCTAATTTGTGAAAATCAACTCCAGATCCAATCCGGTAAGACATCATAACAATTTTGATTACAAATATCTTAAAACAAAAAGCGTCCCGCTATATTGGGGACGCCTTATATAAAATTCAATAACGATATTATTTTTTCTCGCTGCTGCTTCCGCCGTTGCCATCAAAATCAAATACTACTGAGAAACGCAATGTATTTGACAAAGGATTGCGGCTAACACCACTGCCGGAAGGAAACAGGTAAGAAAAGTTCAAACCAAAAATATTGTACTTCATACCAACACCAGTTGTGAAATAACGACGATTACCTTTTGTTTTATCCTCATAAAAATAACCTGCACGAAGTGCAAACTGGTTGTTGTACCAGTATTCAGCTCCTACTGAAACCTGGAATTCTTTGATCTCTTCTTTAAAACCATCAGGAGCATCACCAAATGAACTGAACCAGCTTCCGATTACACTCTTGCTGCGATAATCATCCAATTGTTGCTGTGTAGCAGGATCAGCCGGAGGTGTAGGAACCATCAGTTTATTAATATCAAGACCAAAAGAGATTTTATTCTGCTCATTGAAATTCTTAGTATAAGTAGTTCCCAGCCCAAGATTAGCAGGAATAAAATCTTTTTGAGCAGCATTAGTCAGTATAAGAAATTTTTGAACCAAGATTGGTCATGGCAGCGCCAAAAGCCCAACCATCACCAGCCTGATTTTTACCATCGTAGTAAAACGCAAGATCACCAGCTACAGAGTTTCCTGCTTTATAAGTAGTACTTCCGACTGTTATGACCTCCGGCGAGATTTGAATTAATATACTTCAATGCTACACCTATGCCGGCTTTTTGAGAAAGTTTACGGGAATAACCAACATCAATACCGAATTCACGGGGGCGAAAGCTTCCGAAATCATTTCCGAGGTTATCGGTGAATTGGATATTACCAAGGCTGAAATAACGAAGAGAAGCAGAAATAGCCTGGTTCTCATCAAATTTATAATATCCTGCTAAAGAAGCAAGATAAACATCATTTACAAGATCTTTCAACCATGGAGTATAAGTAGCAACCAACCCGCCTTTTGATTCATTAAAAGCCACTTTACCAAGGTTCCAAAATACAGAACTTGCATCAGGAGAAGTAGCTAAACCAATATCTCCCATACCTCCGAACGGGCATCAGGTGAAATACGAAGAAAAGGAACAGCAGTTGTAACAACATTAATTGGTTGAACCTGGGCATTTACAGCAGATGAAAATACCGCAAAAGAACAAGATTCCAGCAGTTAGTTTTAAAGCAGTTGGTCTCATTAGATAAAATTTATGTGGTTGTAAATATATAGGTTTTGATAAAATACCGAACTAAAGTATTGAATTTTGCCGGAAACTAAAAAATCACCAGTTTCTCTATTTTTTCCTTGTTTTCAGGCCGGATGCAGTAACAGATAATCTGTACAGATATACGCCTCTGCCCACTTTATTACCATATTCATCTTTACCATCCCATTCCACTTCACTTGAACGATTTCCCGCTGTATTTATTGTTTTTTGTATCACTTTTATTATCCGTCCGGTAAGGGTAAAAATCTGCAACTCTAACTTTTAAATCCTGGCCGGGTTTATTATGCTCAAACCAAAAACTGTGTATTTGTTGTAAACGGATTAGGATAATTCAATACATGATTGATTTCAAGCTCATCGTCTTTGGCTACAGTAAAATCAATAATATTTCACCGGAATTGTTCAATACATCCCAGGCTTTTATTTTCAAGGAATGTGTCCCCGGGTCTAATGCCTGGGAGTTGAAATTGGATCCGCACCTTGCTGATAGCTATTCAGGTCACTCTGGTAAAAATCATTCAGTATAAAAAATTTTCGATTGTCATTGTCCAAGGTAGCTACAATATCATGTCCAATACCTGTTCCGGCTGTATTGATGCCGGAAGAATCAGACAGTTTTACTATCAAGACCGGATTTTGATTTACTAATTCCACCATTTACAAATTTTTCATCATTTAACCAGGCTTTTATTTGTGGGCCTTCGTTATCATTATCAGTATTGTTGCCAGACCCTCCAACAACAAACCCTGTAAAAATAACCATTTCCATCCCTGCTACTGTCATTCTGCATACAGACTAAGCTTTCCATTTCCATACTGATAATTGATGTCTTTGGGCACTTTAAAACTGAAAGAAAATTTTCCATTGGTGACTGAGGCTTTTCCCTTAAATAAAACATTGGTTTGAGTTTAGAAATGTTGTGACCTGGCTTGTTGGATCATTGGCCAATGTAGTTACTTGTTGGGGTTTATCAAACACAACTGGATAAACAGTGCCATTAAAATCGTTTAAAAGATTTCCCTGCACATCTCTTACTTCTCCTTCCATTACTACTTTTTCTGTAGCCCTGAGCGTATCAGTTTGAGCAACTGGTATGCCATTAATTTTAATAGCTCTACTTTTAAATTCGGAAAAGCAATGGTCAAAGCAGGGTCTCCAAGCAAAGTAAATTTTCTGTTATTAGTAATATCACCTGAAGTTTGATAAGTAAAGTTCTTTGCTTCTTTCACTGCATCGCCCAGTGTTTTATATTTGCCATTAGCATCTGGTTGTAAGGCGATCTGCAGGTAATTATTATTCATGATCCGGTTACTCGAATGCAAACACTACTCTTGTTGTCGTCATCAAAGCAATACCACCAGTTTTAGGACGTAACAAAATATTTTCTCCAATTGAATTGACCAAAGGATTATCATAAGGAGCAAAATCGCAAGTAGCAGTAATGAACAGTGGCAGTTTATTGGGATTATTCCAGCTATTGACGATCTCCTGATCAAGAATAGTTTCCTCTGCCAAACGTTGAGCGCCGCCATGTCCATTATAATTCCAGATAAGTGTTCCATTATACACCTGGTTATTGATGGCCTCATTTACTTGCGGATAACTGCTTCCCCCGGCGCCGTTCTCCTGTTGGAATGCATCTAGATAAATTTTTTGCAGGTTAAAAACCGGAGCTGTAGTTGTCACCGTACCGGTAATAACTTCTGCATCCTGCAAATGCAAATTGTAATCTTCATCATCGGCAATGAAAAGCATGTTATTTCTCCACGGACCAAAACTTTGTGGGCCGAAATATGTCAAAACCTTATCGACAAAATCTTTTGCTTCTTCAATATTTTCTGCAGGTACACGGCCAATCCCGATATCAAGATAATTGGTGATGATCCCGGAATTAATGTCTTCGTTGTCATCAAGAAATCCATAAAAATCATCGGAAGTATAAGTAGATAAAGGATCTAAAGAAAAATTATTTTCATAAGCCGGTACGAAGTTGGTGTTATTCTTCAGCCGATTTTTATAATCATAAGAAGCATCCCCGAAAAGCAAAAGATATTTTGGTTTGTCAGCAGGGCTGTTCCCATATTTATCATAATACATTTTTACGAAATCTCGGATTGCAGTAGGATCGGGACTTCCGCTGCTGAATTCATTGTAGACTTGATCTGTCGTTACTACAATAGTTCTTAAAGCACTTTTGTTGCTGATGAAATTGTGCCAATCGTTGCGCTTGTGCAAAAAAGGAAGGAATAGAAATAATAATAAAATCTTCAGGAGTACTGTTATGCAGGTTTTGATTTTCTATTTTTCCGATGGGAGTTGGGGTCAAAAAACCAGTGGAATTAAAAGCTACATATTCTCTGAGTATTGAACAATTGTTTATAAAATGTAAATCGGTATTCAAAAGGCTTGTTTGCATTTGAATCGGCGTTAACGGATCAGTAATATCCCAAACCTGTGTCCCATTAGTTGGCATTACTAACAACAAATTCCCCAATATTATTTCCTACACTTTGCCAATCCCGAAATAAAAGCTGATCTATCCCAATAAGGAAAGATTTCTGCGACTGAATAATTCAAACCAATTCAGCCATCCCTGTGCATTAAAACTACCCGGGTTATAAGTATATCCAATATCAATATTTGATTGTGTCGCTGTTGCAGACATAACAGTTGAAGATTGTTGAGCAAACAGATCAAAGCTACCACCTGTCACTGGTAACAAAGTGAGCTGCCCTGCAGATTGATTATTTACTCTAATATCAAAACTACTGCCTCCGCCAACTGATCTTGCGATGCAGTTACTGATTAATGTTAGTGTAGAATTATTTAGAACGTTTGGAATACTTACGGTAAAATTTCTTGTCAATGTTTTTCCTGGGGCATTGGTAAATTCTTCTCCGTACCATTCTTTTCCGCTGGCTAAAAAATTTACTGTATCTAATTCATGAAAATATCTTTCTGAAAAACTATTAATCGTAATATTAGGAGAGAGAGTGGTAGTTGCATTTAATATCCGTTTTCCGGTTCCTCCTACCGTCAAAAAATAATAAGAACTATCGGAATAAAGATTTTTTTTATGAATGAACCTTGAGTTTGAAGAATCTTTGATCCATTGATCGGGTCCGCTGGCATAAAATAAAATATAATCATTGCCATTAAGAATACCATCCCCGCCATCAATGATCATGATTGCATTTTCCTGAAGGTCATCTATTCTTGCTTCGGCATTAGCTTCAGGTAACATTTGTCCGCCATTTCCATAAAGACGTATTGAATTAGAGGCCAGATTAGAGGTATTGATACCAAGCCGGTTCAGAAAAGCAATATCAATTTTATAAACACCGGGATCTTTTACTGCTATCTTATACCAGACACCATTGCTTAACACAGAATTTGGCCGGTAAATTCGTTGTGCCATGGTCATTAATGAAAGGACAAAAAATATCCCCAAACAAAAAAAACGGCCTCTTAACTTCATAACATTCAAATCTCTGATTAGTAGGGATTTTACATACCTAAAAAAGTATTTCTGCGTAAAAGTTTTTATTGAAAGTATCTATATTCGCAATATCGTCGGACAAAACCTGATTTCAGGTACAATATTTTTCCCTCATCCGGCGTTAAATTTATTCCAATTCATAGGTTTATGCAAAAAACAATGAAAGTGAAAAATCTAACAATCCTATTATCCTGCAATTGTTCTGCTGGCTTCCTGCAAAGGCAAAGGCCTTTTTGGCAAAAAAAAGTACGATAAATCCGAAGTAACCGGCTGGAACTATAATGACAAAAATATGGGTGGCTACCAGGTAGCCAAGTCCAAAGAACAAGGTACCGGTCCCGGTCTTGTTTTGATACAGGGTGGTACCTTTACAATGGGACAAACTGATGAAGATGTAATGGGCGACTGGAATAATATTCCCCGCCGTGTTTCTGTTCCTTCATTTTATATTGACCGCACCGAAGTAGCTAACGTTCATTATCGTGAATACCTTCACTGGCTCGAAAGGATTTTTGATCCTTCTGATCCTGCCAATCAAGAAAATCATTAATGCAGCTTTGCCGGATACACTGGTTTGGAGAAGTGAATTAAGTTACAATGAACCAATGGTTGAATACTATTTCCGTCATCCAAGTTTTAATGATTACCCTGTGGTCGGTGTTAGCTGGAGGCAAGCTCATGATTTTTGCCTGTGGAGAAGCGATCGTGTGAATGAAGGAATTCTGTTGGAAAAAGGATATATTAATAAACAAACACTTCAGAGTCAACAACAGGAAAATAATTTTACTACTAAGTCTTACTTGTTAGGTTTATATACCGCTGCTCCTGGCAAAACAGCTACTTCAAAAAAGAATCCGTTGAAAACAGTACAAGGTCAGCCAAGAACTCAAGTAACAATGGAAGATGGAATTTTACTTCCTGCTTATCGTCTGCCTCGTGAAGCTGAATGGGAATATGCTGCTTACGGATATGTTGCTCAAAATCCAAGACCAACTAACAAAGAAGGGAAACGTGGTGAAGAATTAATCATGAACAAACAGGTTTATCCCTGGTCTCAGAATGTAAATGGTCTTCGTGAAACAAGACATGGAAGCTGGCAAGGTGAATTCCTCGCCAACTTCAAACGTGGAAATGGTGATATTGCTGGTGTTGCGGGTGGTTTGAATGACCGTGCTTTTTATACGGCTCCTGTTAAATCTTTTTTCCCCAACGCATTTGGTCTTTATAATATGGCAGGAAATGTGAGCGAGTGGGTAGCAGATGTCTATCGTCCGCTGACTTCTCTTGATGCTGATGACGTAGCCGCCATATCGTGGTAATAAATTCCAAAAACTTTTTATTGACTCTACTACAGGTGAAGCAAAAATTGACAGCACTGGGTCGTGTGGTAAAAGTTGATGTAACTGATAAAGAAAGTGCCAATCGTCGTAACTACCAGCGTGGAAATGTGATCAACTATCTTGATGGTGATAGTTTGTCTCAATCTTCTTATGGATATGGTCAAACCACTTTGATCAGCGATAAATCCAGAGTGTATAAAGGTGGAAGCTGGAATGATATGCCTTATTGGCTAAGCCCGGGCACACGCCGCTTTCTTGAAGAAGACCAATCGTTGAGCACACTAGGTTTCCGTTGTGCAATGGATCGTATGGGCAGTCCTGAAGGAAATGCCCGCAAAACAGGAAATTATTGGAAGAACACAAAGACAAAAACGTTAAAAGAATCAGCTTTTATAAATTCCAGGACCCCGGCAGATTGCCGGGGTTTTTTCTTATTCATGAAACTTAAATTTGCATATGCAAATAGAACAACTCTATAAAATTTATCAACAATATCCTTCTGTTCAAACCGATACAAGAAAACTGAAAGCCGGTGATATTTTTTTTGCATTGAAAGGTGCAAATTTCAATGGAAACAGTTTTGCCAGACAAGCACTTGATGCCGGGGCTATTTATTGCCATAATTGATGAAAAAGAATTTGAAATCCCTGGTAAAACAATTTTAGTCGACGATGTCCTCACCACTCTCCAACTTTTAGCAAAACATCACCGCCAACAATTTCATATTCCTTTTTTAGCCATAACAGGAAGTAACGGAAAAACAACCACCAAAGAACTTATTCATGCTGTTCTTTCCTCAACTTATAAAACTTATACTACAGAAGGCAACCTGAATAATCATATTGGAATTCCACTGACCTTATTAAAAATAAAAACCGATGCTGAAATTGCAGTGATTGAAATGGGCGCCAATCATATTGGAGAAATTGCTTCCTATTGTAGGATCGCTTTACCTACTCATGGGATCATCACCAATTGCGGCAAAGCTCACCTTGAAGGATTTGGCAGTGAAGAAGGAGTTCGAAAAGGGAAAGGGGAACTTTATGATCATTTGAGAACAAACAAGGGAACTGCATTCGTTATGTGGGATTATGATTATCTCAGAGAAATGAGTAAAGGAATTTCTCAGGTCATTACTTATGGAACCAAAAATGCAGTCATTGAAGGATCAGCGATAGAAAGCGAGCCATTCTTAAAGGTGAGCTTTAATAAGGGAACAACATTAACCACTATAAAACCCTGTTAGTAGGTGACTATAATTTGCCGAATGTATTAGCTGCTGTTGCCGTTGGTAAATATTTTAAAGTGTCTGATGAAAAGATCAGAATGGCTATTGAAGATTATTCTCCTTCCAACAACCGCTCACAATGGATCGAAAAAGGAACTAACAAGATCATACTTGACGCTTACAATGCCAACCCCTGCCAGCATGATGCTGGCTATAGAAAATTTTGCAAAAATGCGTTCGATAAATAAAATATTGGTTCTTGGGGCAATGGCTGAACTGGGGGAAACAAGTCTGCAGGAACATCAGGCAATAATGGACATGATACGGAAACATAATTGGGCCGATGTAATTCTTGTCGGAAATGATTTTGAAAAATTAAGTTCTCCTTTTCATTGGTTCAAAAATTCTACAGAAGCAGGAAAATGGTTTCAGCAACAGAATTTTCAAAACAATATTATACTGATCAAAGGTTCCAGAAGTATGCAAATGGAAAAAGTGGCAGAACAGGTATAAATTTTTGTTTAATAAATATCATAAAATATATCAGGGATTAATCGGACATTTGCCGGCTTTTAAAGAAACTGAAATGAATGAAAAAGAAAAAAAACGTGGCTATTTATCATCCGTTTTAGCTTGTCATTGTCCCAGATGCAGGCAAGGAAAATTATTTGAATATCCGCTTAGTTTAAGACTGAAAAAAAATATGCGGATGAATAAAACCTGTCCTGTATGTGGTCAACCTACAGAAATAGAAGTAGGATTTTATTACGGTACAAGCTATGTTAGTTATGTTCTAACCGTATTAATTAGCGTTTTCAGTTTTATTGCATGGTGGCTGGTAATCGGAATGTCCCTACACGACAATCGATTTTTTATCTGGATCGGGTTCAATGCAGTTTTATTAATCCTGCTGCAACCGTGGTTGATGCGCTTTTCCCGAAGTCTTTGGATTTCCTGGTTTGTAAAATATGACCCGAACTGGCAAGAAAGCAAGCCGGGTCAACTTGAAAGAATTGTGCCTGAAGAAATGAACAACTGGTAATAAAAAAGTTTTCAATTTCAATTGATCCTTTGCGGAGAGGAAGGGATTCGAACCCTTGATACCCTTTCAGGTATACACACTTTCCAGGCGTGCCTCTTCAACCACTCGAGCACCTCTCCGGATTCGGGGCTGCAAAAATACTGGTTGCAATTTTAGAGACCGAATAAATTTTTAGCATTCTCCGTTGTTATCCGGGCTATTTCTTCAAACTCCATTTGCTTAATTTCTGCAAGTTTTTGAACGATATATTTCAGGTAACTGCATTCATTTCTTTTTCCACGAAAAGGAACAGGAGCCAAATATGGAGCATCTGTTTCCAGTATCACATGATCCAATTCTAATTGTTCCATCACTACGTAGAGCCCGGATTTTTTAAAGGTTAACACACCTCCGATTCCAAGATAAAATTCCAGATCAATAATTTCACGAGCCTGTTCTACTGTTCCTGAAAAACAATGAAATACTCCTCTTAATTTTCCATTCTGATTTTTCTTTATCATCTCAATGCCTTCATCAGTAGAATTCCTGGAATGAATGACGATTGGAATATCATAATGCAAAGCCCATTCAATTTGCTGCTGAAAAACTTCGTACTGCTGAGTTTTAAAACTGATATCCCAGTAAAAGTCCAGGCCCGATTCGCCGATGGCAATGAATTTTCTTTGTTCAAGAAAATCCTGAACCATTTGCAATTCATGTTTGTACTCTTCCTTAACTGAACACGGATGAAGACCTATCATACTCAGGCATCGATTAGGAAAATTACGTTCTGTTTCCAGCATTTGATTATGGGTTATGGAATCTATAGCTGGCATTAGTATCTTTACAATACCCTCTTTCTCAGCTCTTTCCAGCATCATTTTTCTATCACTATCAAACTCGGTAAGATAAATGTGCGAATGAGTATCGATGAGAGACATTATTGATATAATTTCAGGCAAAACTGAACAAAATTCTTAACAAACCCTTAAACTTAAATCAATAAATACCATCTTATTACCGTTAAATTGTTTAATTACCCAAAACAATTGTTATGAAATTGAGTTTCACCCTGACCCAGCTGATCACTGTTGCTTTCTTTTTTTCTATGCTTTCAATAGGATCTTGTTCCAAAGAACATAGCAGTGGTGGAACAGACCAACAACAACAGGATGCATCTTTTACTTCAGTTGAGTCAGATTCACAGGCTGAGGTTGCTTTCAATGAAGTGTTTGACGATGCAATGGGGGCCAATAATGATGTAGGTATGGCAGGTACGGGTGTTTTTGGAAGGGGTGAATCAACGGATGGTTATTATCGGTTAGACTCTTTACCACCTTGTGCAACGGTTACTATTGTTCATTTGAGCACTGCTACATTTTTTCCTGTAAGGATCACTATTGATTTTGGAACCGCTGGTTGCATAAGACCCGCTGATGGCCGTACCCGGAAAGGAAAAATCATAACAGAGTATAGCAGCCGATTAACAGTTCCCAGTGCAATCGCCACTACGACTTTTGATAATTTCTATATAGATGATACTAAGATTGAGGGCACTGTTACTATTACTAATACTTGTCCTACTCCCACCAATACTCCAATAATACTTCAGTATAGTATAGATGTTGCCAACGCAAAATTGAGTTCATCAAATGGTGATTACGTAGAATGGAATAGTCACAAAACAATTACTCAAACCCAGGGAGCAAGCACACCATTATACCCAAGAGATGATGCATTCCAGCTCGAGGGATCTGCCAGTGGCCGTGCACAAAAAGGAAATCTGCTGGTGGCATGGGAATCTTCCATCACCCAACCCCTCGTTAAAACATTTGAATGCCGTTGGATTGTACAAGGCATTGTAAAAGTGGTTCGTGCATCAACTAATGCCAACACATCATGGGTGGGGTATCTTGATTACGGTATTGGCAATTGTGACAACCAGGCTACCGCTACAATAAATGGTGTAACGCACCAAATAACTTTGCATTAATTAAAAAATATTATACCTTTAAACCAGTTTTCATAGGGTACGGATTAAAAACGGGCCAGGGTTTCTACCCAGGCCCTAACTTTTTAGGCTGGTATCCAATTGGTTAAATGTTTCTCTCAGACACAAATATCTCCCAAATGAAGATTTCAAATCATTTTACGGATACTGGTAAAGAATGAAAACGGTACCCTTTTTCCCCGAAAAATTGTAATGTCTTAGGCAAAGCGTATTTAATTCTTGGAAAAGCTTTGTTGCTATCATGAAAAACAATAATGGAGCCCGGCTTTGAAGATCGCAAAACGTTCTCTGCGCAATATTCCGGAGAGATACTAAGATCAAAATCTCCACTCAATACATCCCACATGACAATTTTTGTATTTTGTTTCTTCATAAATGAAGGAAGTCGCTTCGATTGCGAAAACCTGATCCTGCCATACGGCGGACGAAACAGCGAAGAATCAATATAACCAGATGCTTTACTCACATCCTCAAGATAGACCTGATTTTTTGTCTTCCAACCGTTGAGATGATTATGGGTATGATTACCTACGGTATGCCCTTCGAGCAAAATCCTTTTATACACTTCCGGATAAGTCGCCACATTTTTACCGATACAAAAAAAAGTAGCTAAAGCCTTGCATTTTTTTAATTCATCTAATACAAACGAAGTAATAGTAGGATGCGGGCCATCATCAAATGTGAGATATAATATTTTTTCCGGGGTGTCAATACTCCAGCAATAAGATGAAAATATTTTCTTTAGCAGCCAGGGTGTTTTTACAAAATATCTCATACAACCCACAATATACAGGAAACAAAAAAAACAAGTTACAAGAACTATTGCCTCTTGACTTTGCACTTGAACCTTGTAGCTTCAATCTTATCTTTGCCTTATATGGATAAAAAAGTTCGTGTTCGTTTTGCACCATCTCCCACCGGTGGTCTTCATTTAGGCGGCATGAGAACCGTTTTATATAACTATCTTTTTGCAAAACAACACGAGGGAAATTTCATTCTACGTATTGAAGATACCGATCAAAGCCGATACGTACCCGGCGCCGAACAATATATTTTCGATTGCCTGAAATGGAGCGGACTGGAACCTAATGAAAGTCCTGTGCATGGAGGAAATTACGGACCTTATCGTCAAAGTGAAAGAAAAGAATTGTACCGGCAATATGCAGAACAACTAATGGAAAACGGACATGCGTATTATGCATTCGATACTCCTGGAGAACTGGAAAAAATGCGACACGATTTCAAGACCGAGTCCAACCCCTCACCGCAATATGATCATAGTATTCGCTTGAAGATGCGGAATTCTCTTACGCTTTCTTCTGATGAAACAAAAAAATTGCTGGACGCAAACACCAGGCATGTTATCCGTATTAAAATGCCGGAGCATGAAACTGTTTCTTTTAAAGATATGATCCGCGGTGAAATACACTTTGATACTTCTGTGGTAGACGATAAAGTCTTGCTGAAAGCAGACGGAATGCCTACCTATCATTTGGCAGTTGTTGTTGACGATTACCTGATGAAGATATCCCATGCTTTTCGTGGAGAAGAATGGCTTCCCTCCGCTCCTGTTCATCTTTTGTTGTGGAAATATTTGGGTTGGGAAAAAGAAATGCCTCAATGGGCACATCTGCCATTGATCCTTGGACCTAATGGAAAATTGAGCAAAAGAGACGGCGCTAAATATGGTTTCCCTGTTTTTGCTATGAACTGGACTGATCCACAAACCGGAGAATTGACTGAAGGTTTTAAAGAAAAAGGATTTTTGCCGGAAGCATTTATCAATTTTCTTGCTTTATTGGGGTGGAATGATGGAACAGAGCAGGAAATTTTCACAAAAGAAGAATTGATCCAAAAGTTTTCCATTGAGCGGGTGCATAGCGGCGGAGCCAAATTTGACTATGAAAAAGCAAAGTGGTTCAATCACGAATGGATCAAGAAGTCGGGAGTCGGGAACTTGGACTCAGTAGTCAAAAGTCTTTTAATTGAGAAAGGCATTACAGCTATCGATGATTCCGTTCTAAAAAAAGTTATCAGTCTCGTAAAAGATCGTTGCACTTTACTTACAGATTTTTATGATCAATCCTATTTCTTTTTCAAAACTCCTGAAGAATATGACCTTAATGCCGTAAAACCAAAATGGAATGAATCAAAAGAATTCTTTTTTGCAGAAGTGATCCGTAATTATGAATTAAATAATGATTGGAACAAAGAAGTGCTTGAAAAGAATTTTAAAGAGATTGCTGCAGTGAACGAGATCAAGCCCGGTGAAGTCTTATCAGCTTTCCGCATTATGCTTGTGGGCGGAAAATTCGGGCCCGGGGTTTTTGATATTGCTGAAATTATTGGAAAACAAGAGACCATTCACCGGATCAAAAAAGCAATTGCAGCATTTTAACCCCTACCCTGAATCATCTCCATTACAGGAACAAAAGCTGTTGTACCCAATCGCTCGATCATCTTTATATCTGCATCATCAAGTTTCATTAATCCTGTTGTGTTAGCTTCTGCATGTGCAGCTGTACGGATGCCTGCAATCACCGTTGACACTTGCGGATAACTCAACACATAACTAAGTGCCAGTTGTGTTTTGTTCATCTGGTATTTTTCACAGAGTTCCCAAACAGGCTGCAAAGCTTTATTGGCAAAACTGATCACTTCAGGTGTAAGCCTGTTTTTTCTATGATCATTGGGAGCAAATGAAACCTGTTTGTCAAATTTTCCAGTCAGCAACCCAAATTGCAATGCCATGCGGACAATGATTCCGTATCCTTTTTCTCCGGCAGCTTTTAATAGAGACTGTGCTTTTTGATTCAGCAGATTCAACACCAATTGAAATCCACTTCCTTTATTATTTTGCAACATATATTCCGCTTCCGGCAAAGGATCAAAAGTATTTAATGATAGTCCCCAATACCGGATCTTTCCTTCTTTCTGTAATTGTATCATTGCTTCAATGCATTCTCCATTCTGCAAATGCTGCAGTCTTGCTGTATGTAATTGATAATAGTCAATAACATTTCTTCGTAGCCTTTTCAAACTGGCTTCACAGGCTTTTAAGATATATTCTTTAGAATAATCGAATGTAAACTGGTTATTCCTGGAAACATTTCCTGCTTTGGTGGCGATGATCACTTCTTTTTTATGTCCAATGAGTGATCCGAGGATTTCTTCCGAATGACCCAATCCGTAAATATCTGCAGTATCAAAAAAATTTATCCCAAGATCCAACGAACGATGAATGGCTTTTTTGGATTCTTCATCATCCACATCACCCCAACCGATAGCAGTAGTGCCTATCATGGCGCCGCCACCAATGGCCCATGCGCCAAAACCAATTTCACTAACCACAAGATCCGTATTACCAAATTTTTTGTATTGCATATTGTAATTTATGAATTACGTCGAAAATAATTATCTTCAAAAAATATGAATTCTGCTAAACAACTAAAGAATCTTCTTTGGATACTCGCTTTCATCAAACTTGTTCTGCCCTTTTTTCTGCAAAATAGTTTTTATCAGCCGCATCGTGATGAATATTTGTATTTAGCAGAAGCACATCACATGAGTTGGGGATTTATGGAAGTGCCTCCATTACTGAGTGTCTTTGCATGGATCAGCAATTTTTTTGGAGGTAGCATGTTCTGGATAAGGATATGGCCTGCATTATTTGGCGCCTTTACTTTTTTACTGGTTGGAAAAATTATTCTTTCATTGGGAGGAAAAACATTTGCTCTTTTCCTCGGATGGCTTCCTTTTATCCTGGATGGCTATATGCGATTGTTTTTTCTTTTCATGCCTAATTTTCTCGACGTATTTTTCTGGACACTCATTGCTTTTTCCATAATCCGTTTTATCCAAACGCAGCGAAACAAATGGCTTTATTGGTTTGGTGTTGCAGTGGGTCTTGGCATGATGAGCAAATATTCCGTTGCATTTTATACCGCAAGTATTTTGGCGGGAATTCTTTTGACGAAACACCGGAAAATATTTGTCAATAAACATTTTTATTATGCTTCATTAATTGCTTTATTGATTTTTCTTCCCAATATCATCTGGCAATACAATCATCGTTTTCCTGTAATAACACATATGGATGAGCTGCAGCAGGAGCAATTAAAATACAACAGCGCTTTGGGTTTTATCATCAGTCAACTCATGATGAATTTTCCCTGTGTGTTTATCTGGATCGCTGGGTTAGTATGTGTCCTCTTTTCAGAACAGAGAAAATTATATCGTGTGTTTGCCTGGACCTATTTATTTGTAATTGCACTACTCATTGTCTTGCGGGGAAAAGATTATTACGCATTAGGGGCTTATCCGGTATTATTTGCTTTCGGTGCTTATTACCTGGAAAAGATCACATCGCTGCGACTGAAATGGATAAAATATGTAATGATCACTTTTGCAGTTGCATTCGGATTGTTTGCAATGCCTTTGATCATGCCGTTGGCAAAACCTGAAGCACTGGTAAGATATTATGAAAAAACCGGATTAAGTAAAACAGGAAGTTTTAAATGGGAAGATCAGCAAATGCATCCCTTGCCACAGGATTTTGCCGATATGATGGGATGGAAAGAAATGGCAATGAAAACCGGTGCCGTTTACAATAGCTTGCCACCGGAAGAAAAAGCTAAAACATTTGTTTATTGCCGCGGATATTTCTCAGCAGGAGCTTTGAATTATTACCGGAAAGAAGCTGGCCTGCCTGAGGTGTATAGTGACAACGCTTCGTTTCTTTTCTGGATGCCGGACAAGTATGATGTAAAAAATCTGATACTGGTTGGTCACAATATGCCAAATAAAGATGACATCGTTTTTCAGCAATTCGAAAAAGTAACAGTAAAAGATTCTATCACTATGCCTTTGTTCCGGGAAAATGGAATGAAGATTATTTTATTTGAAAATGGGAATGACTCGTTGAACAGCATTATTACAAGAGGAGTTGCAAAATTGAAGAGTAAATTTCAACGTTAGCTGTACTTTCGTAAAGGTATTGTTTAATTATCGGATGTAATTTTGAAAAAAAATTTCAATGAGCAAAACTACAAGTCCCCCTTTAGGGGGATTTAGGGGGCAAAGACCTATTCGTGTTTTGGTGGCAAAAGTTGGATTGGATGGTCATGACCGTGGCGCAAAAATTATTGCCACTGCGTTGCGTGATGCAGGTATGGAAGTGATCTACACAGGTCTTCGCCAAACTCCTGAGATGGTTGTCACAGCAGCCCTGCAGGAAGATGTGGATGCAATTGGGATCAGCATTCTTTCGGGTGCACACATGACTGTATTTCCAAAAGTGCTGCAATTACTGAAGGAAAAAGGAATGAATGATGTGTTGCTCACCGGCGGCGGCATCATACCTGAAGATGATATGAAAAAATTGAATGAGATGGGAGTCGGAAAATTATTTGCACCCGGCACTCCTACTTCTGAAATAGCAGGATACATTAAGGATTGGGTAAAAGCCAACCGGAGTTTTTAATTACTTCGCATCTTTCACACACCGAAATCCAACAGTAGCATTTCTTTCAAATCCCTGCGAAACTCTCAATAAAATTTGCCGATAGTGTAAAGGTTTTGGGCCACCCTGTACATACCACCAACTGCCGCCGGGCTGATAATAACTTCCTCCTTTCAGAATGATGTATTGATATGTATCGTTTTGATACCAATCATTCGTCATTTGCCACACACAGCCTACAAGATCATACAAGCCAAAAGGATTTACTCCTTTTTTATATTTACCAACTGAATATAATTTTCCATCTCCCGTATTACAAAATGTGGAATCAGGAGTGCCATAATCAACCAGCCTCAAAGTAGTGCTGATATTCTTTGATACTTTCCCTTTTTGCTTCACTTCATTGCCCCATGGCCATAGCCTGCCATCTGTAGTTTGTGCAGCGTATTGCCATTCTGCTTCCGTTGGTAAACGTTTTCCCACCCACATTGCATAAGCTTTGGCATCTTCATAACTTATATTCACCACCGGAAAATTTTCTTCCCCTAGTTTGGGTTTACCATTCACCCAATGTTTCAAAAAATTCACCGTATCAGCGGGATAATATTTTGTTGCATCGAGGAATTTTTTAAAAGCACTATTCGTTACCGGATATTTATCCATGTAAAAACTGTTTATAGAAATTGTTTCCGGGAAACCTTGTTTAGGATAAGAAATAAATTCATCACCACTGACGACCTGCATAGTAAATGAACCGGCTGGGGTTTTAACCATTCCATCGGGAGTTGATAAGGCTGGTACTGTTTTTTCTGGCTCTGATATCAATAGAGGTGTTCCCGGTTTAATAAAAAGTATGTATTCATCCAGTAATTCAGTTCTATCAAAAAGCTGGATCACAAATTTCCCTTCTACCCTACCAAATTTTTCAAACAGGTGAAATGAAGCTGAAGCAGATTTTGTTTCAAAACAATTTTTTTCATAAGATGGGTTGCCTGACCATACTTTTATTTCTGTTCCTTCTTTGGCATCAATAAAAATTTTATCACCTTCCATCTTCACTGTAAGCAATTCAGGTAAATGAGCAATTGCACTTACCGCTCCTTCATTGTTGGTGCCAAGATATTTTTTATTAAATGGCTCCAATTCAGCAACAACATAATCTGTCCCATTTCTATTTTCTGTCTGAACATTC
Source organism: uncultured Bacteroidota bacterium (assembly GCA_963745445.1). GTDB lineage: Bacteria > Bacteroidota > Bacteroidia > Chitinophagales > Chitinophagaceae > UTBCD1. The sequence continues at coordinate 1,288,086 of CAVUXD010000003.1, read as the reverse complement.
TCGTGGTTCCAGAGATCAACATAATGATAGCCGGCTTTTGACTCCGCCTTAAACAAAGCATCATTAAATCCTCCGGGCAATAAACTAAAAATTGTATAAACTGTTTTTCTTTTTCCCGGCCATTCGTTGATATAAATTTTATCCTCCAAAGAAGAGATTAGCGGTGTCCAGGCATAAGAATTGAAATTGTCAGAGTTTTCTTTTAAGATCCTGACACATCTTCCCCAATATCTGTAATCTTCATCTATCCATTCCGGCCTTCCCTCTCGCATTATGTTTATCTCCACTCCATATCCATTGAACAATGCCGAATTATATTCACGCCTGATCCTTTCTTTACTCACTTCCGCTACACGAAATATAGCGAAATCAGGCTTGATCAGTTTGTTCAGATTCAGCAAAGGCGCATAATAAATGTCGTTATGTACTCTCCCGGAAATGATTCCCTGCATATCTTTTGGAGTTGCCATTCCCTCGCTGTACAAGATCACTCCCGGTTTTGCTTTATCAGCAGCTTGCTGTAATGCTTCACTTGCTTCTGCTTTCGTATCCAGTACTACCCCATCCGCATCGATTCTTTTTATAAAATCAGTCATGGATTGAAGAGAAGCCTTTTCATCTTTATCATCCCAGGGATTGTAACTGATAAAATATTTTGTACCCATAGTATGAGCCAATGCAGCTAATTCTTTTTGTTTTGTAATTCCTCCGGGCAGATATTCCATCAAATTCCATTGCGTTCTTTGGTCTAATCCCAATACAGGCCAGGTGGGCCAAATAGTGAATATATCATCGCCACCATAAAGTCGTTTTGCTTTTTCTAAAAATTCTTTGAGATGATATGATGAATCATTCGCATTGTAATAATTTTTTTCCCATGCCATCATCAAATGCATGGTATAGGCGTGACGGATATATTCAAGATCTTTTCTTTGATAAAGTTTATTATCAAAATGCTGAACTTCATACAACATTTTTTCCTGGAAACATTTCTTTAATGCTGCATGCCAATCTCCATCTGCTATATCAGCATAAAAATCAAAGCTGATTGATTTACCCGGTTGTAAAATATAAGGGCTTCGGTTCAAAAGATAATTCTGAATGCTGTCAATATCTCTTCGCAAAAGAGCGTATAAGGTTTTTCTATTACCTAATTCAATCGCAGTAAAATTGAAATCGTTATCATTATGAGGAACTACAACTCCAATAGGCTCTTTTCCGGGTTGAAAAAGAAGTGAACGACTGGTATCAGCTAAAGATTTACCCGATATACAATAATAATGATCATTTCTCCCGAACGGAATGATATTAGAAATTGTCATAGCCGAATTGCCATTGTTTGTAAAAACAAGTCTTGCTTTATAGCCATCTTTAAATAATTCATCGGGGGCAATTAGTAAATGAAGTCCTTTATCCGATTGAATTTTCGTAAATGCTGCTTCATTTTCATTCATTAACTTATGATCCAGTTCAATTGAAAAGAGGTGTAAAGACACGGGAATTATTCCGGTTTGAGTTTTTAAACCGGTGATGGTAAAAGGATGAGGGTAATCGAAAACAAATTCTTTTAATTGTTGTGCCCCGGAAGCAATCGCAGATAAAACCAGGAGGAAAGTGATGAGTTTTCTCATAAGCTGATTTTAAAATTACAATTTTTAAACATCAGCCGATAGATTAGATTTGTCAATAGAAAATCGAAGCTATGTACCAAACTTTATTGACCATTTTGGAAAACGGAATTCTTACCATCGTTATCAACCGTCCCGATAAAATGAATGCTCTCAACAAAAAGGTAATGGATGAACTCAATGATGTAGTAGATGGGATCTATAAAAATGTCTCGATAAAATCCGCTATCATTACCGGCGCCGGAAGCAAAGCTTTTGTAGCGGGAGCAGATATCAGTGAATTTTCCGGCATAAATGATGATGCCGGAATGATGCTATCCGAAAAAGGGCAGATCCTTTTTTTCAAAATAGAAGATTGCCCCAAACCTATCATCGCTGCTGTAAATGGTTTTGCATTGGGGGGCGGTTGTGAGTTAGCTATGAGTTGTCATTTTCGGATTGCAAGTGAGAATGCAAAGTTCGGACAGCCCGAAGTAAATCTTGGCCTGATCCCCGGCTATGGAGGTACGCAGCGATTGACACAATTGATCGGGAAAGGAAGAGCGATCGAACTACTCATTACTGCTAACACGATCGATGCGAATACAGCGTTGCAATATGGTCTCGTCAACTATGTGGTACCGCAGGAAGAATTGCTGAACAAAGCAAAATCCATTTTAGAAGTGATCCACAGTAAAGCGCCGCTGGCGGTTACAGGCTGTATCAAATCAGCTAATGCGGTATTTAATGACTCAATGAATGGTTTTGAAACAGAAGTGAAAGAATTTGGAAAATGTTTTAATACCAAAGATGTGAAAGAAGGCATCGCTGCATTCCTGGAAAAAAGAAAAGCGAATTTTACGGGGGAATAGCAATTTTAAAAAAAATGTTTTAAAAAAAATGTTTTAAAAAAAATACAATTGAAAAAACGCCAGGATTATATTTCATGGGATGAATATTTTATGGGAGTTGCTCTTTTGTCTGCCAAAAGAAGTAAAGACCCGAGTACACAGGTAGGCGCCTGCATTGTTAATGAAAAAAATAAAATTGTCGGCGCCGGGTATAATGGTTTGCCGATCGGTTGCAGTGACGATGAATTTCCCTGGCATAAAGAAGGTGAATACCTGGATACAAAATATCCATACATCTGCCATGCAGAGTTGAATGCCATATTGAACAATATCGGCATGGACCTGAAAGGTTGCAAAATATATACAGTATTATTCCCCTGCAATGAATGTTCGAAAGCCATTATTCAATCCGGTATTACAGAAGTCATTTATCTTTCTGACAAATACCAGGGCAATGATATTTTCAAAGCTTCACGGATCATGCTGGATAAAGCCGGGGTGAAATATAGAAAAGTGGAAACAAAGATCCACAACATCGATTTATCGTTCGATGTATCGAAAGTATAACAGATAAATCACAAACATTTTTAAACGATTAATACTAATTTCGCCGGTATTCAAATAATAAAAATCAAAAACAAAATCTATGTTTGATGACATCTTAAATGCGGTAAAACAGGAATTGGGCAATCACCCGGAAATAACTTCTCTTCCGGCGGAGCAGCAGGAAGCTATTCATAACGAGATCGCCAATCATATCAACAATACGGTGCAAAATCAAGCGGTACCTGCACAACCAGCCGGAGGCGGTGGCGGATTATTATCCAACCTTGAAGGAATGCTGACTTCGAATAGTCCGCTTACAGGAGCAATTGAAGGAGGATTAGTGGGGGGCTTAGCCAGCAAATTTGGTTTGTCTCCTGCTCTTTCAGGAGCGATAGCCGGTGCATTGCCCGGTTTGATCCAAAAGTTTTCCAACAAAAATTCTTAAGCAATTAGTATAACGCTAAATTGAATTGATGAATCCCGCAGTGTTGCGGGATTTTTTTTATTCTAAATAGTTTGCTTCGTGGGGACATGAATCAAAACAGGGCTTTATATTGCATTTTTACTTTTGTGTTGACGTGGACGCCAACAACAGCATAAGATTAGGTTATCCCTCATTATCTGAATAAATCAATATATTCCTTGAATACAAAAATGCGGTTGCGTTTATAGCCCGTTATTTCCGTAAAAATTTTTAACCGAATAAAATCGTCAATCATCCTGTGTGCTGTAGTGATATTCACATCTAAAGCGTTCGCCACGTCGCTGCTGTCAACTACCGGATGGGTATAAAGATAATGCAGCAGTGTTTGTGCCGACTGCGTTTTTTTCCCAAGTGTCGTGATCTTATTTCTTTCAACACGGTTGCGTAAAGAAATGATCTTTTGAAACGTCTTAATGGAGCTTTCTGATGTTTGCCTCACTCCCTGCAAAAAGAACTTCAGCCATTGACCTAAGTCATTATTAGAACGTGCCCTCATCAGGTTATCGTAGTACAACGATTTATTTTTCTCAAAAAAATCCGAAAGGTAAAGTGTTGGTTTTATCAGAATTTTCCGGTGAACAAGATAAAGTGTAATGAGCAGCCTTCCGATCCGTCCATTACCGTCAAGAAAAGGATGAATGGTTTCAAACTGGTAATGTGCAATCCCGATCTTAATCAGGTCGGGAGTAGAAATGTTTTCATTATGTATAAATTTTTCAAGATCACTCATCAGTTCCTGTACTTCATCCTGGTGAGGCGGAATAAAGACCGCATCACTGAGTGATGCACCGCCGATCCAGTTCTGGCTGGTACGGAAATGACCCGGAGTCTTATTCTCTCCTCTTGCCTGACGCATCAATATTTCATGTGCCCCTCTTAGTAAGCGATTGCTTAAGGGAAGTTTTTCCAATTCACTGATCGAAGCATTCATTGCTTTCACATAGTTGCGGACTTCCATCCAGTCATTGCGTTTTTCAGGATCAATATTTTCCTTCTTTTGCAGCGCTTCTTCCATATTAGTCTGTGTGCCCTCAATGCGGCTGCTCGTAGTAGCTTCTTTTTCTACGTGCATCTTAATAAAAAAATCCACATCGGGCACCAGCATGGAAAATGCATTCAATTCTCCCAGACGAATATTAGCTTCACTCAGTAATTTATTTAATGAGCCGTCATCAACCACCCAATCTTCATTGACGAAAACGGGGCTGAAGCTTTTATATTTGAACTGCTGTTTCCAACTCCCTGACCTGAATTTGCTGAGTTGCATGGCTTTAGCTTTGCTGCAAATATAGATATCCTTATTTGCACTTAGGCCATTTTCTGCAAATAAGAGAATTTATATTCTTAGTTCAGGCTACTTTCAGTTTTCTGTTACCACTTTACTTTTCAATGCTAATTTGTACTCCTGCATCAAGAAGGTTATAGTTTTCTAAAAAAAAATCTTTACAACAAAGACCTTAACTTAAAATTGAATTGATGAATCCCGCAGTGTTGCGGGATTTTTTTTTATACAGAATTCAATAAAATTTATTGCAATAAGATCTTTTCAACTGTTCCTTCAGCTTTTAAAAAGTAGATACCTGCCGGATAATCGCTCATATTAATATTCTGAATTCCGGTAGTCAGTTGTTTTTTCCAGAGCAGTCTTCCCCTTAGATCGTATAAGTTCATTAACAGAGTTTCATTAACCTGCACTCTCAATTCACCGTTACTTACAGGATTTGCCATTGCAAAAAAAGATTTATTATCATTGGTAAACTTTACCATGCGTATCTCACTATAGCTTGATTTTCCGTCTATATCAGTTTGTAATAAGCGGTAATAATCAGTTCCCATTACCGGGGCTATGTCAGTGTAACTATAGTTCGTCGTGATACTGCTATTGCCTTGTGCTGCCACTGTGCCGATACTATACCACTGACTGCCATCCATACTACGCTGAATAATGAACTCTTTTGAATTTTGTTCACTCACCGTGGTCCATTGAATCAATGTTTTACTATTTTGTTTTTGCGCAGTAAATGAGATCAGTTTTACCGGGAGCGACGCATTGGATGATACAATAAAAGTCAGGTCATAAGGATTTCCAAATGCAAAATTGCTGGTCCATATACCTCCATCAGCATAAACATTATTGTCAATCCTCATGTTGGCATCGAAGCCAAGATTCGGCACTATCCTAAACCCATAGTAATTGCCGTTAGTAACCGATATGTTCAGCCCAGAAACATCTGTCATTATCCATCCACTGGCACTGACAGAAATATTCGATACTGTGCCCAGCAGACTACCCCAGGTTGTCGGAGCACTGCAGGAATAAATTTCCAGGTTAACAGTTCCCGGGCTGATAATATTATCTACATTGAATTGCACAGTAGAGATGGTTGTTGTCAGTAAAGATTTAAATGTCTGACCAACTGAGACATTTATTGCCGGATCGGGAGGGTCATCCGTATTGACGCATTCCATAGATACGCCGGAGTTGTAAGTATTCACTTGCGCTATTATACTCTGGGCATTTATCTTAATACTAAAAAACAATGAGACAGGAATGCAAATAAGTAAGAAGCCTTTTTTCATCAGATCATAGTTTTGATTTATTGGATGCTGGGAGTTACAAAATTATTCAGCTTAGTGCATATAAAAAACAAAGACCAAACAATATTCACTCAGCTCTTCGAGGCTTGTAGCCTCGAAGTTTTATTGTGTCGCTTGAAGCGATATAATAAAACTGCGAAACATTCTGTTTCGCAGAGCGGGAGAAGATATTGAACATAAAATTCTTCCTAACTTTGATATTATAAAATCAATATCCAATGAGCACCAAAAAAGTAATTGTATATTTTACAGGAGCTGTATTAGCTACAGAAATCATTACAAAACATGGAGAAGAATCTTCCCACACTCATTCCTTGAAATACCCTATTTATAACAATAGCATGGTAGTTAATGTATATAATATCCCTTATAATCAATATGAGATGGATACGACCATTAGTCATTTTCCTACTCTAGAATTATAGTAGAGTAGAATAAGAACTCATTTTTCTATCAGCTTCTCATCAATCAAATACGCAGCAATACCGCTGACATTGTCGTTGCCTTTTTTATCGTCGAGGAATACATGGAAAGAAGTAATCAATGCAGCCGGGAAAGTGAGAATTCTTTTTCTGCCAATAGTGGTACCCTCTATTTCTCCCATCTTTTTATTAAAGTGCATCAGTTCAATTTTAAAATGCCGCACGGTTTGCCCGAGGTGGATGGCTTCCCGCAGGATGATACAATTAATAGTAGTGGGCTGAAAAAATTCTACAACGAAATTCTGAATGTTGGCACCGTAAGCACCGGAACCAAAATTTCTTACCCTGATCTCTTTTGATGAAAGATCTTTTTCGGAAAACTCATAATAGGCTCTCGCTTGCTTCAATAAATTATCGGCAAAATTTTCGTCCCGGAGTTTTTTGAATCCTGTCAAAGCAGCAGAATCTTCCGGCGAGATGAGGCCATTCCTATTTGGCGGTACATTTAGCAACAGGTTCGCACCCCTGCCGACTGATTTCAAATAAAGAGCAAACAATTCATCGGGAGTTTTGACTTTTGAATTTTCGCTTTCATGCCAGAACCATCCCGGCCGTATGCTGACATCACATTCTGCCGGTATCCAATTTTTTCCATTTTCATTTCCCTGGTTCAATGTATCCTGCGGCGGAGCCCCGGCACCCCTTGTAAATCCTGCTGTGTCGAGATAATTCCAATTTGTTTTTCCGGCAATACCACTTTCGTTACCGCACCAGCGGATGTCCGGGCCAATATCACTGAAGATAACCGTCCTCGGAGAAATGCTTCGTACTGTATTCTCAAATCTCCGCCAATCATACACCTGTTTTTTTCCATTGGGTCCTTCACCATTGGCGCCGTCCCACCAGAGTTCCCATATCGGTCCGTAGTTCTGAAAAATTTCTTTGATCATGTTCACAAAAACATCATTGTATTCCGGCGTACTGTATTTCGGATGATTGCGATCCCAGGGAGAAATATAGACGCCGAACTTCAATCCATATTCTTTGCAGGCATCGGATAATTCTTTCAATACATCACCTTTCCCGTTTTTCCATTTGCTTTCTCTCACTGTATGCGTGGAATATTTGCTGGGCCATAAACAAAATCCATCATGATGTTTGGCGGTAATGATAATTCCTTTGGCCCCGGCTGCTTTGGCAATGCGGCACCATTGGCGGCAATCAAGATCAGTGGGGTTAAATGAATCCTCTGCTTCTTTTCCTGTTCCCCATTCTTTATCTGTAAATGTATTGGGGCCAAAGTGTGCGAAAAGATAAAATTCCATATCCTGCCAGGCGAGTTGCTGGCGGGTGGGTAAAGGGCCTTTCCCCTGTCCGCTCGCAAAAAGAGGGAGGATCAAGAGTCCAATTAAAAGAATCCTGAAAGGGATCTGCATTATTTATTGATTACATTTTTTATTTCATCAGACGAATTTAAAATTCGTATTACAACTTTCGGACTCTGTTAACCGAATTTAAAATTCGGATTACAATTTCCGGATCTTGATATTCTTAAACCACATCTCGCTGCCGTGATCCTGCAGGCAGATATAACCTGTCTTTGCCATGCCGTAACCGGGTGCGTCTTTCCATTTGCCGGCTGCTTTTCTTTTGTACCAGTCATCGGTCCAGGCTTCGAACTCCAAAACTTTTACTCCATTCAGCCAATATTCACGATGTGCACCTTTCACAATAATTTTAGTGAGATTGTACTCACCCACCGGTTTAGTAGGTCTTGAGGTAGTCGTGTACATCGCATAATCGGCGGCAGTCTTTTGCCAATCTTCTAATTTTTCCGGATATCCATCATCATCTATTAACTGGTATTCGGGCCCGCTCAGATAAGATACATCATAATCTTCAGTGACATGATACAAAATGCCGCTGTTGCCCTGCGGAGAAATTTTCCATTCAATGGATAATTCAAAATCCCCATACTGATCTGTCGTAATGATGTCTGCCTGCTTATCGCTTTTATCTGTTGCACTTCCTTTGCAATACAGGATACCGTCTTTTGCCAGCCAGGAATCAGCAGGTTTGTTTTGATACATACGCCATCCATTCAAAGTTTTTCCGTCGAACAACAGTTTCCAGCCAGCCTTTTTTTCTGCTGCTGTTAACGTATTGTCTTTTTGCTGCGAAAAAGACGCAAAAGAAAAACTTAGGAGGATCAAGCCGAAAAGAACAATTGATTTTCTCATATAGAACAATTGATAATTATAAAAAAAGTAAACTGTTGATTTGTTATAATAATTTCAAATTGACCGGATCCCAACGAATAGGCTTCTCGCTAAAATAACTGTCGTTGCAAAGCAATGCCGGCGCTGCTGCCCGATAACCAAACAATGCATCTTCCGCTACAGTTTTCTTTTCCCGCATCGCTGTAAAGAAATTATAGAAATGATCGAAGTGAGCTCCTTTATATCCATCTTCTGCTTTGAAGACAGTAGCATCAGGTTGTGTCATCGTTTTTCTTTCATAATTACTGCTGTTTTCCTTTTTCAATTTTGTCGCCATCAACGGATCATCTACAGGAGCATAAGATTGATTATGAAAAACGGTGACCTTATCCCATTCTACATTCATGCTTCCTTCATTACCCACCAATCTCAAATAAGTATTATCGCCGGTGCCATCCACAAAATTCACACGCAGTGATAAATTAAACGGAGGATGTTCTGCTGTTTCTGCATAATCAAACATACCTATTAAAATATCCGGCACTTCTCTTCCATCTTTCCAATATCGCAATCCACCCATGGCCATGATCTTTTGCGATCCTTTGGAATTGGTAATAAAATGAAGACTGGAAAACAAATGAACAAACAGATCACCGGAAACACCGGTGCCATAATCCCGGTAGCAACGCCAGCGGAAAAAACGTTTCGCATCAAAAGGTCGATCGGGGTAGTGATGCAAAAACATTTTCCAGTCCACTGTTTTTTCTGAAGCATCAGCAGGAATCGCATACTGCCATGCGCCGTTAGGAGAATTGCGGGCCCAGAAGCCTTCAGCATAATTTAATTTTCCGATAGCGCCGGCGGCCAGCAGTTCTTTTGCTTTTTCATTTCCCAATGAACTCATGCCCTGGCTGCCTACCTGGAATACAACTCCGTTTTTATTCTGTGCACTTATCACTTCCAATCCTTCTGTAATATCATGCACCATCGGCTTTTCACAATACACCGATTTTTTATTGTTCATCGCTTCAACGGAAATATCCTTATGCCAATGATCTGGAGTAGCCACGATCACTGCATCAATATCTTTTCGCTGCAATAGCTCCCTGTAATCTTTAGTTGTAAAAATATCGTTGCCATAATTTTTTTTCGCATCCGCTAAACGTCCATCATACAGATCACATACCGCAATGAGTTTAGCACCTGGAACAGTAGAGGCCGTATTGGCATCAGCCGTTCCCATTCCGCCAGCACCGATGAGTCCAATCTGAATGGTATCATTAGGACTAATGTATTTTTTTAGTTGCATCGGTTGCATATCTTGTTTTGGAAAGAAAGCAGAGGCTTTCAATATTTCGGGTGCTAATGTAGCACCGGCAATTCCTGCCGTGATCTTTTGTAAAAATTTTTTTCGGGAAGAATATTTTGACATAAGCAGTGGTTTATTGAAAGATGATTGGTTGCTATGATACCGGCTGATCATTGATCCTTTGTTGATCTGAAAATAACAATACTTCCTTTTGGCATGTTAACCGATGCAATATCATTTTTCATTTTCACCTGATCGGATTTCACGCCGGTCACGGTCCATTTCTTAAAAGGTAATTTAAGCATTAATTTACCTCCTGCCTTACTATTAATAATTATTTCGCTGACATTCCCATTTTCTTCTTCAGCCGATACTAAAAATGCTCCTTCTGTTCGGAATGTTTTGAAAGAAACATTGAGCCAGTTGTCCGGCACAGCGGGAAAAACTTCTATATAGCCATGATCGCTTTGGATCAGCATTTCCTGTATTCCCCGTGCAAATGCAAAATTTCCTTCCAGGGTGAATGGACGATAAGTAAATGAAGAATATTGTCCTCCTTTCTGATCGCCGTTGAGATGAAAACTATTGATCGAACAAAAATTGGTTGCAAAATCACGAAGCATGATTGCTGCTTTATTTCCTTCCTGTGCTTTTGCATAAAGGCAACCCATCCAGCTGAACGAATAACCACACCAGTTATGGGTTCCTTTTTCTTCGATCCAATGTATAGATTTATTGATAATATCCTTTCCTTTTGCATCATCAACATTTACAATTCCCAATGGATAGATGGCCATGTACGGCGACATGTGCCGGTGTGATACTTCAAGATCTTGCCCCGGAGCGATTGTCAACCCGGTTTCATCAATATTCAGATCAAGGTATAACTTTTCGTCCGATAAAATTCTCTTTGCCTTATTGCTGTTCTCTTCATTTAAAATTTCCCCATACTTCTGGTAGAAATAATGCATGAGGGCAAGATCATAATTGGTGAAATTACTGAACCATGCCTTGATACTGTTATCATGATATTCCGGGGATGAGCTTAAAGGAAGTTTATATTTTCCAGTCGCAGGATCAAGATTATCCTGATCTCTGATAAAAATTTTTCCGCTTCGTCAAAATAAGGAAGGCATTTTTCTTTTAAGAATTGATCATCCATGGAATATTTCCATTGCCAGTAAAAATTTTGTGATAACCATGCTACCGTTGTTGGACTCATTGAATATTGTATCCATCCGCCCATTGGTTTGCCACTGATTGTTGTGACACCCGGTACATTCAATCCGTCCACTTTAAAATAATACTTTGTCCATTTTTCATTTTCATCTTTCACTTTCCAGAGCCAATTAGTAAACCCGGATGTGAGATCCAAATGATTGGAAATATATCCCGGCCAGTAACTCAATTCCGTATTCAGATCATGATGAAAATCCCCTTTCCATGGAGGCAGGTTTCCATTATCTGCCGTCCATATCGCCTGCAAAGAAATCGGTGGAGTGTTGCTTCTTGCTACGCAACCAAATTTGTACATCTCAAGATAATATTGCCGCTCTAATATTGAATCGGGTATTGAAACAGAGGAGCGGCTCCAAAAATCCATCCACCACTTGATATGACTTGCTTTTGTTGTATCAGAAGATTCTGTTTGTTTTAATGTAGTGCCTGAATCAGTTTTTGATATTTGCCAATCACCCCTGATCTCATTTTTGGAATAATTCCAATGAACCGATACCGTATAAGACATTCCATTATAGCAAGGCTGATAATATTGTAATGAATTTTTCCCTCTTACAATCGTTCCTTTTTTATAACCCAAGCGTTCCAGACCCTGGCCTTCCACCGAATTCCCATTGTTTCCGGTTTTTCCTGAATTGTACGGCGGAGCAATGAGATCTATATTTAATTTTTCTTTTACATTCCGGAAAATAAAAACACCATTATTAGATTCAGCACAGATATAAGTTTCCAATTCTGCTCCGCTATCCCAACGAATTTTGCAGATCGCTTTTTCGATATCGAGTTCATTGAAAACAACTTTTCCCAATGAACTCATGTCAAATTCCAATGCAGCGCCTGGAATCTTGGTTGGTGCAGGGTATTTTTCATACGGCTCATCACCTAATTTCTGAACGGAATCATATTGATTCAATTTTACTTTTTCTGTAACCCATTTGAACGTTAACTGATCGATCTTAGGCATTGGGCGATCATCCCAAAGATCCACTCTATCCAATGACATACGCAGCTTATCTTCTTTTTGCCAGATCAATGCACCAAGCCAGCCATTCCCCAAAGGGATTGCATCATCCCATCTTTTTGCAAGGGAATCAAAATGTAGATTATACCGGGAAAGACGTTGTCCATACAATGATGATGACAAAATAAAAAAACAGGAGTATAAAAATATCCGTCTCATTGAATGATGATCCAGGTGTATGATTCTGCTTTGATAGTTACTGTGATCTCCGTTTCATAGTTCCGGTTCAATCGCTGAGTGATCGTTCTTCCGTTCTCAAAAATAATTTTAGCGACATCTTTCAATCCTGTATAATATAAAGGCACTTTAATAGTTCGGGTAATATCTTTTTTCAACGGGTTAAAAAGCATCAATAATCCTTTTTCTTTGAGTTCCGGATTTACATGAAGCCAGCCATCCCAATCTCTTCCGTCGGCTCTCCTGAGATGAATGATATCTGAATTCAGAATATCCCGATGCAGTTTATACCAGCTGATCACTTTGATCACCGTTTGTTTCGTTTCTTCCGTATCATATAATCTTGGCCCGCGGTAACATGCCTGCACACCGGCGCCATAATATTGTACCATCAACTGTTCATAATCTTTCAAGTGGTCATGCAATGGCTCGAGGATCGCTTCAGGTCCTCCTCCCTGGTATTTTGTAAGAGGAACAAAACCCCAACCCATCGAAGGAGTTTTATCCCAGGTGCCATCATAAATATTTTGTCGATTCAGTATTTTCTGATCTTCTCTCGGTAATGAAAAATTTACTTCACGGTAACCAATGCCTGTTTTATTAGTGCCATCCAGGAAATACCAATCAGGTGCATTGATATAAACACCTCTTTCGTTGAGCCAGTGGTATAATTCTTTCTGAATTTCCATCTGTCGCCATTGCGAATCATCCAAACCTTTATGTCCGGGATGTGTTGTGGAAGCACATAGATCACCGGGGTAAGGACCATCATTTTCCCAAAGATTAAAACCAGTTTGAGAAAAAAAGTATTTGATCTTATCACGGTAAGCCAATCCCCATTTACTGCCGAAACAAGGAGCATTACCAAAAAATGCGCCGCCGGGCTTTCCGGTTTTTGGATCGATCACATCATCTTCATCACTTATTCTCCTCGAACTGAAAAGAGAATATCCACCGATCTTAATTCCTTTGGAGTGTGCATAGTCTGCTAACTTTTTCCATCGCTGAATATTGACAAAAGAAGTATCTTCCATATTCAAATGGCTGCCGAAACTGAGAATGAGAGCTTCATAACCTGTAGCCGAACACTGATCAATAGCATTAATCACTTCTTCATCATTCTTACTCACCAAATGCATAAAGATGGGATTCATAGTAACCCACGGAGCAATGGCACAATACATTTTCCGGATAGCCAATCCTCTTCTGTCCCTGTCATAGCTATCCATCAGTAATTCATAAGTTCGGATTGAAACAAATTCTTCTCCCGGCTGCATTTCAATTCCCGGCGCTTTATCCGTATAAACTTCCAGTAAGCAGGGAGTCTCATAATTATAATTAACCTGCGATGTGTATGTAGTATCTGTCTTCCAGTGTGTAGTTTGATCACTGATATTATAACGCATCGCATTATTGAATGCGTAATTGGTCTCTATATAAATGCCTTGTTGGGTTTTCATTTGAGCAGGTTTACCCACCACTGCACTTTCTTCTTCTTCTGCGGCGATTATCTCATTCACCACCCGGTTAAGTTTAATAACAGTATTGCTGTTGTTTTTTAATTCAACCCATTTACAGATCAATGGTATGCCATCATAAATTTCATAGATCACTTTTACCCGGATATCTTTTACGGCAGCTTGTGTGCATTTGTAGAAAAAGGTTATTCTTTTTCCTTGATAAAATTCTTTAGTCGCAGCCCACCAATTTCCCGCATTCCATTTGAGAAAAGGAATAGCATCGCTGATCTCATATTTCTCGAATTGAAAATCGTTTTCATTCTTCGTAAATCCATCCACCCATCCGGGAAGCAGGTAGGCTTTTTCTTTTTGACCATACAATCCTCCAACATTATATTCTTTCCCTTCAATCGTCAATCTTGCCTCGGCTGAAACGGCACGTAATAATTGTTGCCCTGTGATCCTATTTTCATAATCAATACACGCAGTATTGGGCAACAAACGAAATGTTCTTTTTAATAATCCATTGCTGAGAATAATATTTTTTCCATCGGAGCTTTTGAAAATTTCGGCTTTCTGTTTTAGTGGAGTAACTAACCAATCGGTATCATTAAGTTTATCAGATACATCATTATAAAAAGGGATATTGTTTTGTGCAATGATTGTACTCATTGCGGTAAAAAGAAAAAACGAAATGAAAACCGGTTTCATTAAATTATATGATATTAAGAATCATTCATTACATTAATGATAAGGCTAATGGTAAATTTATCCGCCGATAATCTCAGGCTGTTGTTGGATCAATGGAATAAAACCGCCGGAGAAATTTCTTCTTTTTTCCCACCTCCTGGTTGTACTAATGCTTTCAGGCTGTTTCCTCCACCGCTATCGAAATAAACGACTTTGATTTTATGAAATCCTTTTTTCAAAGCAGTTCTTCCGCTTTTCTCCTCCGTTCCGTGTTCTTTATCATTATTGACCACTTCTATATCGTCTATAAATAACTTACTGCCATCATCGGATTGAGTATAGAAAGTGTAAATGCCGTCTTTCATGATCCGAATATATCCATCAAATAGAAAAGCGAATTTATCTTTTCGTTCTTTCTTTTCTAAGGAAATAGTATTAGCTATTCCTGATGTTTTAGCTGTAGCATTCACTGATTCCAGGCTGATGTTATCATCCGGTTCGAAATATTTATAACTAATTCCGGGCTTTAATCCCTTTACAGATACAGCTTTCATCCATTCATATCTCGTGACACTTTCTTCAGCAACTGCACTGGATAAAGTCCCGGCCATAAAAGATTTTGCTTTTACAAGACCTGTTTTTTCAATACTAAAAGGCTGAACATAGACAGGAGATGATTCAGTTGGTTCGCTTCCATCAGTTGTATAATAAATTGCTTCATTATTATTCGCCGACAAAGTAACCAATGGTTGTAAGCCACTATCGGTATATTCAACTTTTATCTGCGGCTTTTTTGAAAAGGCTCCATAGTTCCCAATCTTCAATACATAAGCGTAAGGAGCTTTTATTTTGTTGGGATCATAGTCCGACAAATTAACAACCACATTTTTTCCATCCTGTTTCCATGATACATTTTCTTTGGTAGATAAAAAGCTGATTGTGGTATTTGCAGGTAAAACCACATCTTTTAAAATTAATTTTCTATCCGACGGATATTTTGGAAAAATCGCATAGAGCGAATTTGTTTTGTCGTTGTATGTATAAAAAATTTCTTTCACTGCATAGCCGGGATCAGGATCAACAGTTAATTTCAGCATCACATCGCCTCCCTTTGCATGATAATCTCTTTTGCCTTCACTCCATTGTGCCGGAACTTTCCATCGTACTGTATTATAAATTGCTTCTCCATTTATTTTCAACCACTCTCCTATCTGCAACAAACGTTCTTCCATGATCGGTGGAATTTTTCCATGAGCATCCGGTCCTATATCCAATAAAAAATTTCCGCCACGGCTTACTTTATCAATTAAATGCAACACCAATGATTGAGCAGAATTATAATCCCAGGCATCTTCTGCACGATTGTAACCATAACTATATCCCATTCCCCGGCTTTCTTCCCAATAATGATCTTCGAAATCAACATTGGGCTGATACTCGGGAGTGAACACAGCGCCGTGATGAAAACGAACATCACCACCCCAACGATCATAGGTAACTACTTTATCTTTCACAGGGCTTTCATTATACATCCATGCTAAAAATTCTTTACTCTTCCATACAGAATCACTGGCTTCCCAATCTCCATCGGTCCAAAATACATCCGGTTTGTATGCATTGATCAGGTCTTTCATTTGCGGCCAGGCATGTTCAATAGCATATTTACTTTTATCAACTTTCCAGATCGGGTTATACCATTCGTATAATGAATAATACATTCCTGCATGAACAGATGTTTTCCTGACTGCTTTAAAAAGATCTCCTAAAAGATCTCTTTTCGGTCCGACATCTTTTGCATTCCATGGAAAACCCCAATCACGATTAGCTTCTTTGCTGGGCCATAAACAAAAACCGTCATGATGTTTGGAAGTAAGCACAATATATTTTGCGCCTGATGCTTCAAATAATTTTGCCCATTCATCAGGATTGAATAATTCAGCTTTGAAATCATTGGCGAGATCATAATAAGTTCTGTTGCCGAATTTTTCTTTATGAAATTTGATTCTTGCAGAGTCACCATTTTCCAAACCATTTTGATACCATTCCGCATAATTTCCCACCGTGCTATAAGCCGGAACAGAATAAACACCCCAATGAATGAAGATGCCGAACTTTGCATCTTTGAACCATTGCGGCACCGGCCTTGAATCCAATGATTCCCATGTAGGCTGATACGTTTGTGCAAAAGAAGAAGTTGTAATGAATAAAACGGCAATGCAGAAGATCTTTTTCATCTGTTTATTTTTTATTTTTTTAATTTGGCCAGATGGAACGCCTGATAAACATTCCCTATGTCTCTAATTTTTACATGGGCGTTTCATAAAATGAATTATTTACTCCAATGAAATTTTTCCATCAATTGGCGCTGCTTGTAACTGGTGCAGATCAAAAACAATGATATGGTTTGTTCCTTTTTTCAACCAGGTTGCAGGACAATATAAACGTTGTTGCGGGCCGATATTCCAATACCTGCCGAGATTATGTCCATTCACATAAACAATTCCTTTTGAATAATTGACTCATATCAAAATAAGTATCCCCGGTTTTATCTAAATTAAAATATCCATTAAAGAAAATTCCGGGTTTTTCTTCTTTCAGGCCCGCCGGAGGCCCGTAACATTTTGCTGAATGAATTCTTCATCCATCGGTAACAAATAAGTTTCCCAATTCATCAATGTCATTCCATTTAATGTAACCCTGTCTGTGATCCCTTTTCGGTCGATCATAAATTGTGCAAAATTGATATGACCCATTCCTTCCACTAAAATATCCAGTTCAGGATCTTCAACATCAGTTTTGGGAAGAGTCACTGTCCATTTACCGCCATCCCTTAAAACCGTATCAATAAATTTTCCATTCAAAAAAACCAATCGCATAATCATGCGGTTCAGTAATTGTCAGTTTTCCGCTTTTATGGCCGATCAGTTTTGTTCTGTATAAAATAAGTCCCTGGTTCTGATCAAATGCTTCCATAGGTTTTGGTTGCGGAGTATAATACAGGCTGCATTGATCTTATTAAAGTCCACAGTGGAAATCATTGGTCTCATTTCAATTGGTGGAATTTCTATTGCAGGAATTGTTTTCGGCAGATCAGGAATTTTATAATTCACATATTTTGAAATCAAATTCCTGCAGCATAAAATATTTTGCAGTAGGTTGTCCCTGTTCATTGATCGGTGCATCATAATCATAACTGGTAACAGCAGGCTGGTACTGTGTTGGTGAAAATGCATTGGCTCCGGCAGTAAATCCAAAATTAGTTCCGCCATGCACTACATAAAAATTGAATGATTTTTTATGTTGCAATAAATATTCAACTTCCTTTTTCAGATCATTGGTATCTGGCCTTGCCCATTTTTCTCCCCAATGTGTCAACCAACCCGGATATGTTTCACTGCTGAATGAAGGAACATTGGGATTTTTTTTTTTTGCCTGATCAAAATCATTGTCGCTGGTTCCGCTATCCAATCCAATTGCAGCGCCATCAATATTATCCTGCTTCCAGCATATATGGAGTAGGGCCATCCGCAGTATAAAAAGGAACATTGATACCGTTTTTTATCCAGATATTTTCTTAATGCTTCTAAATAATTCTTATCATTGCCATAACTGCCATATTCATTTTCTATCTGCAACATCAATATCGGGCCGCCATTCGTGCATAGCAATGGTTTGATCTCTTGCGACAGCCGATTGATATATCTTTTGACAGCATTCATATACCTGCTATCCATGCAACGAACTTTTATATCAGGAATTTTTAAAAGGTATGAAGGCAATCCACCAAAATCCCATTCCGCACATACATAAGGGCCCGGGGCGAAGTAATACCCACATTCCTTCCTGCTGGCAAATGCGAATGAATTCAGCAATATTGTGATTGCCTGTTTTAAAATCAAAAACTCCTTCTTTCGGTTCATGATAATTCCAGAAAATATAAACAGCAATGGTATTACAGCCCATTGCTTTTGCCATTTGAATACGATTCCTCCAATATTCTTCAGGAATTCTTGCAGGATGCATTTCTCCACTGATGATCTGGAAAGGTTTTCCATCGAGTAAAAAATCATTTGGGCTTAAAGAAAACTGATGTCGTTGTTGTGCTGCTGAAACAAAGACAAAAAAAAGAAATAAAACAGTGAAGATTTTTTTCATGTGGCAGCTCGAAATTAATCAAAATAAGCTGACATCAATCATATAAGGGATTCTTCTTTTGCATGTACCTTTGTGCCGCAAAAAATATATTGTATGGAATACAGAATTGAAAAAGATACGATGGGCGAAGTAAAAGTTCCTGCCGATGTTTATTATGGCGCACAAACACAACGCAGCATTGATAATTTTAAAATTGCACAGGACATCAATAAAATGCCGAAAGAGATCATCCGGGCATTTGCTTATCTGAAAAAAGCAGCGGCTATTACCAATCTTGAAGCAGGTGTTTTACCAAAAGAAAAATCTGACCTGATCGGGAAAGTATGTGATGAAATTTTAGAAGGAAAACTGGATGATTATTTTCCATTGGTAGTCTGGCAAACCGGCAGCGGCACGCAAAGCAATATGAATGTAAATGAAGTGGTCGCTTATCGTGGTCATGTAATGAAAGGTGGTAAACTAACTGATAAAGAAAAATTTCTGCATCCGAATGATGATGTAAACAAATCACAATCCTCCAATGATACTTTTCCGACTGCCATGCATATTGCAGCCTACAAAATGCTGATGGAAACAACGATTCCGGGAATTGAAAAACTCAGGAATACTTTGGCGGAAAAAAGTAAACAATTCATGAAAGTGGTGAAGATCGGCAGAACACATTTTATGGATGCTACACCATTAACTGTTGGACAGGAATTCAGCGGTTATGTTTCTCAATTAGATCATGGATTAAAAGCAATAAAAAATACATTGGCACATTTGAGTGAATTGGCATTGGGTGGAACTGCAGTTGGTACCGGCATCAATACACCTCCGGGTTATGCTGAAAATGTAGCAAAACATATTGCTACATTAACCGGTCTTCCTTTTATAACTGCAGAAAATAAATTTGAAGCATTGGCAGCACATGATGCAATTGTAGAAGCACATGGTGCTTTGAAAACTGTTGCCGTTAGTTTGATGAAAATCGCCAATGATATCCGCATGCTTTCATCAGGGCCAAGAAGTGGTATCGGTGAAATTTTTATTCCGGATAATGAACCCGGCTCTTCCATCATGCCGGGTAAAGTAAATCCAACTCAATGTGAAGCACTGACGATGATCGCTGCACAGGTAATGGGCAATGATGTTGCAATTAATATTGGTGGTGCTACCGGACATTTTGAATTGAATGTTTTCAAACCGGTGATGATCTATAATTTTCTGCATAGTGCAAGATTGATCGGCGATGGTTGTGTTTCTTTTAATGATAAATGTGCTGTTGGTATTGAACCTATTGAAGCAAATATTAAAAAGCATGTTGACAATTCATCTGATGCTGGTAACTGCATTGAATACAAAGATCGGTTATTACAAAGCTGCAGAGATTGCACAGAAAGCACATAAAGAAGGAACAACTTTAAAAGAAATGGCTGTGAAATTAGGTTATGTTACCCCTGAACAATTTGATGAATGGGTGGTCCCGGCAAAGATGGTGGGAAAGATCGATTAAAGAATTATAGTAAATCCCCTATCGTAATAACAGAAAAAATCACATGACTTCCTATTTTTTAGTTCTATAAGCTTGCAGTACCAATTCTTTTCTTCTACTTTGATGTTCCAAACAAAATCCGTCCTTTAAAAGCACAATAACTATGAAACTGAATGATCACCCGGCCCTGTATTTTTCGGCCTACCCACTGAAAGCAATCCTCCAGTCATCATCATCTGAAGAGCAAAAATCACCTTTTTTAAAAGCACTTCTTTCCGGCAAGACAAGAACGTCAAGCCGCATAAGAGTTTCACCTATGCTGAACCCCTATAGAAAAGATGCTGCAAAACCTGACTCAGAAAAAAAGGAGAAAAACAAAAAAGATGTTGAACCCACCGGAGATGAGTGGTATAAAAATTACGAATAACCTTGAGCCATAACCCTAAAAACAAATGCCCCGGCGAATGTCGGGGCTTTGTCTTTTTATAGTTCTTCCAAAAGTAATTTTCCTTTATTGTTTGATCACTTTATAAACCTGCTCTTCTACATCGTACCCGTTATACATCTTTAATAAATAGACACCTGCTTTAAGAGAAGTAACATCTATAGAAAAATCATTTTTGAATTCCTGTTCCTTTCTCAGCATCTTTCCACTCAGATCATATAATTCAGCTTGCAGTGGTTTATGAAAATCTTTCTTGCCATGTATATACAATATTTGCTGAACCGGGTTGGGACGTACCAGGAATGTAGTAGTCGAAACGAAGGTTACAGATACGATCTGGCTATAACTAAATGAACCACTAACATCAGCTATTTTCAAACGATAATAAACTACTGATGACATTTGATTGGCAGCATCATAATCAATATAAGAATAGTTATTGGTGTTGTTGCTGTTTCCTTTGGCAGCCTCTGATCCGATCTTTGTGAAATCAATTCCATTAATACTTCGCTCAATATCAAAATGAGACATATTGATCTCATTCGTTGTTTTCCATTGTAATAATGCTGCATTATTTTGCAAAGAACCGGTAAACGATAATAGTTGTATCGGAAGAGTTATATTAGAGCTACTGAAATAAAAAGAAGAAAATGAATTAATGTCTCCCTGCAGTACATAACCGTTCGTACCATGTGCTTCTGCAAAAGTTGGATTGATTAATGTAGTTGCAGATGTCAATGCTGAACCACAAGCATCACTGTTTTTGATAATTTTTAAATCGGTAATAGCATTAACCCCACCTAATGGATCTGCATCTAATGCGTCATACTCTGCTTTAGAAATATACAGCCTGATCTTTACAGTACTGGATGGTTGTGTTTGTGGAGTGATCTTGATATTCCTGTCCAGATAATGAACACTATTTTTTACCCTGATAGATCCTGAATTCGTATAAAAAGATGAAGTGACCGTACCCAGGTTATTTCCATTAGGGTAAATTTCTGCCATGATATTTCCATCGGGGCCAGTAATGGGCACCCAAAGATTATTATTAGTATTGTCAATTGTTATTATAGTGCCCGTAGTACAACTATTCGCAGTGCCTGCTGTTACATCAATGGCATCAGGAATGGAACTTTTGCCGCCGGCATCAGCATACCCAAGGAAAGTATATTTTATTATGCAGTTAGTACAGTTAGGAACAGTAACAGGAGGAGAAACACCACCAGGGCCTGTAGCACTTGTGCTTTCATCGCTTATAAACAAATCCTTTCCATTTGGAGAAATGGCAAGATCCCTGTACCTGTTTTTACCCTGGAAATAAGCAACAGTATCAGCGCCATTTGTATTAACAATAGTATTACCGGCAGAACCAAGTTTTAACCGCAATACTCTTCCCCATTTTAATCCGCAAATCACTAATGAATTTTTCCAACCTGGTATAATTGTATTACTATAAAAATCAATTCCAGACCAGGCTTCAGAAGGCCATCCTTGATTGGAAGGATTGTTTGTCCAGATGTTAGAAATTGTAGTCTGGCTTCCGGCGTACCCGGAAAATAATGGGTCCTTATAATTAGGTATAGCAGCCGCAGCAGCCACTTCGTCGGTAATTACAGCAAGACTTGAACTTCCATTATTTGGTACACCGGCACTGGAACCGTTATAGTTTCCATCTGCATAACCGATCACTAAGGGATGTCCGTAATTCTTTCCAGACTCAATAATATTTATTTCATCATCGCTGTAAGGTCCGTGCTGCGAACCGTACAAAATATTAAGCGTAGTATCGTATGCAAAACCCTGGTTATTGCGGATACCCATCGCCCATACTGCACTTTGTTGGCCAAGCGTTGCATTATAAGGATTGTCATCCGGTATCCATTTATCATAAGTTCCGGCATCAGCATCCGGTTCAAGATTGAAGCGAAGTATTTTTCCTTCATAAGAATCCATGCTCTGAGCTTTGTTAGGTCTTGTTGCATTGGTTAATTGTCCGGCTCCCATATCACCCTGTCCATAAAATAAATAATACGTTCCCCCAACTGGCACAATGATCATCCTTTGAGAATTATGATCGGTACTGCCGGGCAATGTATCGCATATAGCTACCGGGCTTTCTAATTTTCCTGTGGAAGTATTATAAGTAAACCTTACTATGCTATTGGTAAAAAAATAACCCGGACCGCTTGAACCGCCAGCAGTATAACTGCGCACATACGAAACATACACATAAGGCTTACCAGAATTGAATTGAGGATGTATGGCTAACCCTGCAAAGCCTCCCTGTGGCCAGGGGTTTTGAGTTGTATTATCGAATTGAACATTAAAAGTTGGGAAATCTGTTGCTGATTGGCTTAGGTCAAGTATTGTTCTTTTAGTTCCTGTATTAAGATCCATTTTATAAACTTTATAGCCATGCGAATCTGTGATCCATAAAGAATCATCAGGACCATAAGTTACTTCCCAGGGAGTATTAATGACATTATTTGATAAAATGGTTCTTTGAAATACTTCATTCATTCTGCTTACGCCACTGTAATAAACCGGAATTTCGGCGAATGCCATAATAGTTCTGAGAGCGGTTGTACCGGCTGATTGAACCTGTGAAACATTACCAGTTGCTCCGACTGAAGCAGATTGAATAAAATAAGCAGCGGTATGGGATTGGTTTGATGTTGTATTTCTGATTTGATTTGCAGAAGCTGGAAACGTTGGTCTCATCCAGTTAGTGCCGCTCAAAGTCGTCCATGTATTTGTTGCGCCAACACTCCAAAATGCCATTGTAACAGTATTTGGCGTTGTTGTAGTAATGCCTGTGATTTGATTAGTTGTAGAACCAGAAGTGCTATTGGTCGGATTTATATGTACTGCCCATGAACTGCCGGCTTGATTAGGTGCGAAAACATACATTACTGCTGTTAACCCATTTGTATTTCCAGCACCGACAGTTACAACAGGATTTGCAGCCCAAGTTCCGTTAAATATACACCAAAACACCGCAATAGATTGACTCGAACCGCTGGTGCTAGTTGCAGTATTCCATGTTTGACCGCCAGTAGTACTTATTGACGGCGTTGCTGTTGTTCCTCTATATTCTGCATAAATAATAACAAGATCATTGGTAACCATAGAAGCTGGTGGCGTTACTGTAACTGTAGGGCCGGCATGAGAACTATTATCACTGGGGTTACCTGATATCCCAAAAAATGTTTGTGAAAATAAATAGCCAGGGAATAAAAAAAATAAGAAGAATACCAGGACTTTGGATTGTGCAGCTTGTTGCATGGCTTTTAAAAGGATTAGGATAAATTGAAAAAACTATAAAAAGTAAAAATAGACAAGGTCATTAAAATTACTAATAGCAATTATTCTATTAATTGTGCAGGAAATACTAAGTATTATTAAGAGTAAGTTTTCTATTGTGCTACATATTTACACCTAATATCTTTATAGCCTTACTATCTTAATTTTAGCCAAGCGGCAAAGTATTGTAATTTAGAAACTGAAAACCTTATGAAGCCAAAACCAAATCTATGAAGTTCCCATTTACTGTCCGTACTTTGTTGATTGCTTTCTTATTGTTTACATCGTCAAAATTTTCCTTTGCTCAAACGTTTGTTGGAGTTTCGAGTAATCCTGCGGACAATGCTTCATATACTTCGTCAACAGTTACTGTAACACCACCAGCCGGCATGCAGACCGGCGACCTCGTTGTAATTTTTGCGGAATACCGTGCAACTGGTGCTACATTGACAGTCTCAACAACCGGGGGACAAACTTGGACCAGCGAAACACGAAATAGCGGTAGTACACAAACGACCCGTATTTTCTGGTGTCGTTTCAACGGCACATGGGCTGCAAACCCAGTTGTGAGTGGAGGCAATGGCTCAAATCCCTTATCCGCAGTGATGTATGTGTACAGACCTGCCAATAGCAGCGATATATGGGTTAAACATCAAGGTGTGACTAATGCAAATCAATCAGCAAATACAACTATCTCTATTACCGGACTATCAACCACAGTGAACAACACAGTGACAATGGCGTTTTGGGCAGGATCTGCCGCTAATACCTGGGGAACTTTGACAGGTGCAGGATGGAGCAAAACCGGTTTAGGTAATCAGTACAGAAATACAGGTGGCAGTGATCAATCAAACACAGCCGCATATAATATCATGGCAACCGCTGGGGCAACGAACAACGTATCACAGACACAGAATAGCAGTCTGGCTACTGCTACAAGTATTATATGTTGGTATGAAACTGCGCCAAATGATCTTTGCAGCAACGCAATCACACTAACTTCTGCAACAACTTGCTCTAATACTACCGGAAATGTTTTTGCATCCTACGACGAAGCGCCTACCATAACAGGTGATTGCGCAGGAAGCATTGTGTATGATGTTTGGTACAAATTTGTAGCGCAGACCATGAACCCCACTATTACTTTATCCAACATAGGAACTGATATCACCAACCCGGGCATGGAACTACTAACCGGTAGCTGCGGTAGCCAGACTGCCATTGCATGCGGTACTACTTCCATTGCTGCTACTTTCCTGTCGCCGGGTACTACTTATTATATCAGGGTATATTCATCAAGTGGCTCTGCACCGACATCGCCAACAAATGCAGGTTTCGACATTTGTATTGTTGATCCCGTTGCCACCCCGCCTTTCAATGATGAATGCGCAAACGCAATTAATTTACCAATATGGAATACCTGTAATAATGTTGTTGGTAATATGGCAGGCGCAACGCTTTCAAGTGGTGTGCCGTTGTCAGGCTCGTGTACAGGAACAGTTACTTATGATGTTTGGTACAAGTTTACTGCTGTAACCAATAATACAGCAACTATTACATTAAGCGGCATTGGTACAAATTTTACTAATTATGGTTTACAGGTTTTTTCAGGCACCTGCGGTTCACTAACAGCTATCGCTTGTAACAATAGCGGTTCTGTAACAACTCCTGCTCTGACAACAGGCACTTCTTACTATGTGAGAGTGTTTTCAACCGCAGCTTCCATACCAAATGGAAATGCACGGTTTAATATTTGTGCTACTACTACAAATGCGCCGGTTCGGTTTGGGAACAGTTATGTAAATATTTCAAAGAAAACAACCGGAGGGGTAATACAACCCGGAGATACTCTTGAAATAAGATTTACTGTTAACCACACATCGGGAACAATGACAAATTTGCGATATGTGGATGATGTTCCCACAAACACGGCGATGCTCACAGGAGCAACTGACCGAATTAGAATCATTACCAACGAAGGCTTGGCTTATAAGGAATATACACTTTCTGGTGGCGATGATGCTGCTACTTATACAGCAAGTCCGGGTGCAGGTGAGTATAATATCCGAATGAATGTTGGATTTGCAAGTGGTTCAGCCCCTAACGCCCCAACAGTTATGACTAACGCAGCAACATCTGCAAACGGGCAGATGAATGCATCAACTGATAAGCCAAGAGGTGGGGGTGGAATGTTATTTGCGATTGCTTACCGGGTAGTAGTAACAGGTGCTGTTGGCGATACCGTCACCTTATCCCAGGGTCAATTTATTTATAATAACGGAAGTGATGTAACACTTACCGCCACTCCTTTTAAAATTTTGATCAGTGACCCGATGAGCCTTTGTACCAATAATATTGGACTAAACAATGCAGTGGAAAACGGAGGTACATTTGGTTCCGGAACTTCATTGACCAGATCAACAGACCTTTCTACACCCATTGATGGCTATACATTTGTACCTGATGTTAGTGCCTATCCTGCCGCTAGCGGTAGCATCAGCACGGTAGGCGATGGACGCTATAGTATCGTAAAAAATAATAGTCCTAAAAGCAGTTCTTACGCCAATGCTGGACGTGCAAATAATTGTCCTTCCGTGGCTATCAATGACCCATTAAGTTGTACCAACAGAATGTTTGGAGGTCACTGGGATGTTGCAGGCGATCATTCCGGCACTAATAATGCAGCCGGTAATGCACCTCCTGATGTTAATACTTCATCCGGATATATGTTGGAAGTAAACGCAGACTATGTAGCATCAGAAGTGTACCGGCAAACGATCAGCAATCTTTGCCCCAATACTAATTATGAATTCTCTGCATGGGTAAAAAATATCTGCCATACCTGCGGAGCGGATTCTACAGGAGCACAGTTTGCTGGAACTCCCACAGCACCGACAAATGGTTATCCCGGTGTATTGCCTAACCTGACATTTACATTGGATGATCTTGATTTTTACAATACCGGTGAAATTGATACAGTAGGTTGGATAAAGAGAGGATTTGTATTTAAAACAGCTCCGGGACAAACAACTGCCACCTTTTCTATAAGAAATAACGCTCAGGGTGGGGGGGGTAATGACTGGGCGCTTGACGATATTGCCATTGCCACTTGTTTACCTTCTATGCAGTATTCTCCGTCAATTACTCCAATGGTTTGCCAGGGAAATACACTACAGATTTATGATACTGTTCGCTCTTACTTCGACAATTATACTAATTTCAAATGGGAGCGTAGCACCAATGCCGGTACTACATGGAATGATATAACATCTGCGGTTGATACATCGCTTGTTTATAATGGATCAACCTACCAATTTATAACACAATACACTATCCCTCCAGCCAATACAACGCTTGCAGACAGTGCTGATCTTTACCGGGTAGTGGTAGCCACAACCTCTACTAACCTTTCCAATTCGAGTTGTTTATATACCGATGCCTCAACTATTATTACTCTTTCAGTAAATGATTGCGGAACACTGTTGGGGTTAGATTTACTTTCTTTCAGTGGAAAGCTCAATAATAATGGTTTTGCCGAGCTGCAATGGGTGACCTCAAAAGAAAATCAACCCGTTTACTTTAATATAGAAAAAAGTACAGATGGCATTACATTCAACAGTATAACAACGATAAACGGATATGGAGATAATGCTGAAAATAATTTTTATAATTATACAGACCCGAATGAAATATCAGGTAAAGTGTGGTACCGGATTGTTATGTATAATGAGCAGAACTATAAGAAATATTCACGCACCATTCTTTTAAACGGGGAGCCTTCCGAATTTAGTTTAAACAGTGTAGTCAATCCGTTTAGCAATGAGCTTGATTTTGAAATTTCCATTGCTCAAAATTCTAAGGTTGATGTGGTTTTGGCAAATTTATCAGGAAAACAAATAAGAAAAGAAAGCTTTATAGCTTATGAAGGTGTCAATGATTTAAAAATTCAGGATACAGAAAATTTACCTCCGGGATTATACATACTCCAGGTAAAAAATAAGGATATAGTCATTAATAAGAAGGTCATGAAAAAATAGTTTGACACAATCCCTTTTTATACAGAAAGGAGAAGAAAAGTTTTTCAGGTAATGTGGTGAAACAGTATTACTCTATGTAACGAATTCGTAAAAACGGAATTTACTGCAATATAGTTAGTAGTTTTTCAGCAAGACCCCCATCCCATTTTCAATCTGGAGCGTAAAAATCTCAGTTTGAAAACAATAAAATAATGCAAGACAATAGGCTAAGTAATCTGAAAAAGGTCACTTATGCCTGATTTCGTAAGCACAGTAAAATTTTCATAAATCCTACTATTGATTATGGGATTAAATTGGTCTATATTGACTCATTGAGTATAACCTGTGAAAGCTGGAAAATCCTTTCTATGAAACGAATTGTACTCTGGAAAACTAAATTGCTGCGTTCGTTCATCTTCACTGCGATTATTTGTTGCTGTGCTTATTCTTCATTTTCTCAAAGTATAGATTTCGGAAAAAGTTATATAAATGTGACCAAGGGTCTTAATGGCGGTACTATAGAAACAGGTGATACGTTGGAGATCAGAGCTTCATTTGTTGTAAAGTCAGGTACCTGGGATAGTTGCGGTTATTATGATGTTGTGCCTGCAGGTACATCTTATATACCCGGAACAATAAGAGTGCTTACAAACGAAGGAAAGGTATATAAACAATTTACTGATGCTTGGGGTGATGATGCCGGCTATATCAGCGGCAGTAATATTACAATCAACCTGGGATATAAAACCGGCTCCAATCCTGCTACCGCTTTCAGGAGAGGAAGAGTGGCCAATACATATAAGCCTTCTTTTTATGGAAGTACCTGTATTATGATTGCCTCGTTTCAGGTAGTTGTTACCGCAGCTACCGGAACCAATATCAGTATTGGAGGCGGAACTATGACGTATAAAAAAAGTGGCACTTCAGGATCACCTGCGGTAAACACTTTTCCGGCCAATATATTACAGGTGTACACCAATTATGGCATTTGTTCCAACACGGTTGGTACTAATGCCATCGGCACGGAAAGCAATGGAACTTTTGGAAACGGCAAAGCAAAAGACCGGGGTACTTCTGCCAATGTACCACCAGGATATACTTACAATACCTTCGGATTAAATTCACCAAATGATTATTATTACGGCATATCAAATAATACATCAACCACTAACTACACTACTTCTAATGCATGGTCCATTCCTGATGGATCTTCTCCTACTCACCGGGTATTCGGTGTGTGGGATATTATCGGTGACCATACCGGAGCGGCCTCACTTACTGCTGGTAATCCTCCGGCCGATACAGTAAATAGTACAGGAGGATATATGCTTGTTATTAACTCGGCTTATCGAATCGATTCTGCATTTGTACAAACTATTTCCAGTCTTTGCCCGAACACTTATTATGAAATCTCCTGCTGGATGAGGAACATTTGTTCTCATTGCGGCTGTGATTCAAATGGAACAGGCGCTTCATCGGCAGGCTATATTCCAACTGACACGGGTGATTCTTCAGGTGTTTATCCTAACCTGACCTTTCAAGTTGATGGTATCGGTTATTATACAACTGGTAATTTAAAACACACAGGGGAATGGGTAAAAAAAGGATTTACATATTTAACCGGTGCAGCGCAAACCAGTTTCAATTTGAAATTCTTTAATAATGCACCGGGTGGTGGAGGTAATGACTGGGCTTTAGATGATATTTCTGTAGCTACTTGTTCTCCAAGCATGGTATATTCTCCTTCCAATAATCCAACAATTTGTCAAAACAATACCATTGCTATTTCGGATACGATCACTTCGTACTTTAATAATTACACCTATTATAAATGGCAGCGAAGTACGAACGGGGGCGCATCATGGACTGATAAAACAGGAGCTTTAGGCCCCGCTTCTCCGTATTCTACAAGTGGCGGATGGCAATATGTTACTTCGTATACAATACCGCCCTCCGATGCCGATTCAACTAACAATGGAGATCTATATCGTGTAGTTGTCGCCACCACATCCAGCAATCTTACAGATGCCAATTGCAATTTTTCTGATGCTGTAAGAATTATTACCCTGAATGTAATTGACTGCGGCACTCTATTGAATGTACGACTCATTTCCTTTAGCGGGGATGAAACTAATGGCAAAACGACATTGACATGGAGCACTACACAAGAAGATCAACCTTATTATTTCGATGTGGAAAGAAGTTATGATGGAATAAATTTTACCACCATTTCAACAGTAAATAGTCATGGCGATTATAATTCTTCCCTGAATGTCTATTCGTATAGTGATCCAGAACAGTTGACTCGTCTGACATATTACCGGATAAAAATGAAAAATGATAATACTATTATCGCCTTATCCAGAATTGTTCAAATGTCTTTGAATCCCGGATCTTTTTCATTTGTTTCCGTCATCAATCCTTTCAATAGCAGCCTTGTCTTTGATGTTTCTGCAGATAGAACCGGAAAAGCCAATGCCGAATTAGTAGATCAGTTGGGTAAAATTGTCAGAAGAAGCTCCTTTGAAATCAACTCAGGGCTGAATCACCTGGAGTTGTATAACACAGATATTTTGCCAGCAGGAATTTATATTTTAAGATTACAGCTCGGTGATGCGGTGCTACAGAAAAAAGTTTTAAAACAAACACAATAACAATCGTTCCCGTTCCGTGCCTTTGCCATACACAGCCGCCGCAACTATCCGGCGGCTTTTTTATGAAACCTGTACTTTATCACTCACTTCAGCGTTGGTCTCCACTACAGGGTGTTGTTCTTGCTGATGTTTCTTAAAAAATTTCTTTTGAAAGATAAGAAGGGCAATGACACCAACAGATATGGAAGCATCTGCTATATTAAAAATAGGGCTGAAGAATTCAAAATCTTCTCCACCTACAAATGGGAACCAGGATGGAAAGTGAGACTTGATGATCGGGAAATACAACATGTCCACTACACTTCCATGTAAGAAGGCTGAATAGCCATGTGAAGAAAATGCAGCTATTCCGGAGTAAGTCACATATTCATGAATGTTTGCATCATAGTGAAGACCTTTATCAAAGATCAACCCGTAAAACATACTGTCGATCAGGTTACCTAATGCCCCGGCATAGATCAATGCGGCGCAAATAATAAATCCCCTGCTGTGTTGTTGTTTTACAATTTTTGACAAATACCAGGTTCCGAAGATCACTGCGGCAAAACGAAAAAGTGTCAATACCATTTTGCCTGCTTCATTTCCAAATTTCCAGCCCCAGGCCATTCCGGGGTTTTCTATAAAATGCAAGCGAAACCATGAAAATCCGAAAACCCTTAATACCTCACCTGTAGGATAATTTGTCTTGATCCAAATCTTCAAACTCTGGTCGGCAATGATAATGATTGCAACGAAAAAAAAGACATTGCGAAGCTTCACAATCGAGGTTTTAAACAACAAATATAATGATTCAGTTTTGGTCGGAAGAAGCTGTAGTTGTTAAAAACTCATTCTTCATAATAGATCCTTTTGACCCTCTGGGAAATTCCTGTCATGATCTCATAAGGGATCGTATTGGCCCATTGTGCAACTGTTGCTACATTCAACTCTTTCCCAAACACAATTACTTCATCCCCTTCTTTTACATCCGGAATGCCGGTAATATCAATCATGGTCATATCCATACAAATATTGCCAATGACGGGAGCTAATTTTCCATTCACCCACATCTTTCCAATTCCATTACTCAATCTTCTTGGATAACCATCAGCATATCCAATCCTGATCGTTGCAATAACAGAATCTTTGGTGATTGTTCCACTTCTGTTATAGCTTACTGTTTCACCGGCATTCAGTTTTTTTATTTGAGCAATAGTAGAGCGTAACGTTGCCACTGTTTGCAGATTAAGTTTACCTGAATTGCTGCTATCAATACCATACAATCCAATGCCCGGTCTCACCATATCCAGTTGCATTTCCGGATGTCGGATAATAGCAGCTGAATTAGCAATATGCATCACGAAAGAATATCCAAGTTCCTCTTTAAGTCTTCCGGCACATTTAAGAAAAAGAGTGAATTGCGCTTTTGTGAAATTATCCTGCGCAGGATCCTCTGCCGCAGCCAAATGAGAAAATACGCTCTGAACTTTAAACGACGATGTGGATGAAAGAAAGCTGGTCAATTGTTCCATATCATTTTTAGAAAATCCAAGCCGGTTCATTCCGGTTTCAATTTCGATATGAATAGGATATTCCTGTACATTTTCTTTTTGCAAAAAAGCATCTAATGCATGAAGCAAGTCAAAAGAATAAACCTCTGGTTCCAGGTTGTTTTCAATAATAGCATTGAAGCTGTTTTCTTCCGGATTCATTACCATAACAGGTAATGTGATGCCTGCTTTTCGAAGCTCTACTCCTTCATCCGCATAAGCGACACCGAGATAATCCACATTACGAAATTGCAACACACCTGCTATTTCAGCTCCACCGCTTCCGTAAGCAAATGCTTTCACCATTGCCATTATTTTCACCGATGGATTCAGGCATTGCTGATACTGTTTCAAATTTTCAGCAATGGCGCTTAAATTTATTTCTAATACTGTTTGGTGTACTTTTTGTTCCAGCAGTTGAACGATCCTTTCAAATTCGAAAACCCTTGCTCCTTTTACCAATACTACCTCTTCTTTAACCTGAGATGTTCTAAACTGTTCGAGAAAAGAATCAGTAAGCAAATAATAATCCTGTTGAATAGATGATTGTTGAAGCAATACAGCAAGATGACGACTTATTTCATCACCTATGCCGATAATACGATCAATATGGTGTTGCTGCAGCATTTGAGCAATATGATGATACAGCTCTTCAGCGCTGATACCCGTTTGCAGAATATCGGAAAGAATAATTGTTTTTTTTATTCTGGCACTTTGCTGATCTAAAAAATTCAATGCAATTTCCAGTGAGCTTAAATCAGCGCTATAACTATCGTTGATGATGGAGCAATGATTCACGCCTTTCTTCAATTCCAGTCGCATGTTGACCGGCAGCAGCTTTTTCATTCTGCTCTGAATCAGGGTTTCTTTCACGTCCAGATGCATTAAAACACAAAAACAGGTAATTGCATTCTCAATTGAAGCATCATCAGTAAATGGAATTGTGATTTTTATTTCTGCAGAATTATTAAAAATAGAAATCGTTGCTTCATCAATGCTTTTCTCAACAGATTGAACAATGAAGTCATTTTTTTCTGAAAAACCCCAGGTTAATACTCGCAGGTCACTGTTCATCATTTCAAAAATTTCTTCCTGACCTTTAAAATCAATTTCTCTTCCAATTAGAATTTTACAGTTTTTAAATAATGTTAGTTTCTCTCTGAATTTATGGGAGTGGTCTATAAACCCTTCGCTGTGTGCTTCACCTATATTTGTCAATATGCCGATCTCTGGCTGAATAATTCTTTCTAACCGGTTCATCTCCCCTTGCTGTGAAATTCCCGCTTCAAAAATACCCAATGTATGATGCTCATTCATTTGCCACACACTTAACGGAACACCGATCTGAGAATTATAACTTTTAGGACTGCGAACAATGTTGTACTCTTCATGCAATAATTGATAAAGCCATTCTTTCACAATGGTTTTTCCATTGCTGCCAGTGATACCAATCACCGGAATATGAAATTGCTGCCGATGATGAGCCGCTAACAATTGCAAGGCCATCAACGTATCATCTGCTAAAATAAAATTGGCTTCGGGGAAAACAGAAACATCTGTTTTTTCACTGATCAAAAAATTCCTGACACCTTTTTTATATAATTCAGGAATGAATTGATGGCCATCTCTGCGAGGCCCTCTTAATGCAAAAAATAAAGAAGTGGATGGGGAAAATATTTTGCGGCTATCCAGCAAAAGGTGATCAATTGCGGTATCCATGGTGCAGTTGCAGCAGTTGCCCGTTTACAATGGAGGATATTATACTTGCTGTATAGATCATTTTATCTTTTCTTTTTTTAGTTGCGGTTTGTAATGAATAGATAATTGAAACTCCCAAACAAACAACAATAACCATCAATGACAGATAAATTGGAATCGTAAAATGAAATATTTCAGCAAGCATTTTGAGGCCGATAAACACTAATACGATAGCAATACCCTGTTGCAAATATTCAAACCGGTTGACAGCCCCTCGTAATAAAAAGAACATCGAACGCAAGCCCAATACAGCAAAAATATTCGAAGTGTAGATCACCATTTTGTCTCTTGAAATTCCCATGACAGCCGGTATAGAATCAAATGCAAAAACAAGATCGGTCATTGCCAACATCACTACTACCACAAATAAAGTGGTATAGGCGGGCTTTCTTTTTTCTCGTATGATATAACGGCCATTACCGTCATGCGGTACCAATGGCAGAAAGCGGTTTAAAAATTTATAGATTTTGCTCTGGTGCGGATCAAATTCCGCTTCTTCTTTTGCAGTAAACATTTTAATCCCTGTATAAACAAGGAATGCTCCGAAAATATAAAGGATCCAGTCAAACCTATTTACCAGTGCCACTCCAACTGTAATAAAAATAACACGAAAAATAATTGCCATCAATATGCCAATCAATAATACCTGGCCATAATGTTTTTCTTTTACAGAAAACGAAGAAAAGATGAGGATGAAAACAAAAATATTATCAATACTCAGGCTCCATTCCATCAAGTAACCGCTGAGATATTGAAATGCGAGGCTTTGCCCATCTTCGATCCATATAAAAGTAAAAAAAGCCATCGCAAGAATGACCCAGAAGAAGGTCTGGTACAATGCCTGTCGGATACTAATGATCTTATTTTTCTTGCTGAAAAGTCCCAGATCAAATGCAAGTGCCATTAATAATACTATGCCAAAAACAAGATAAGTGATCTGTTCCGTTGTCATGTATGGCTTTTGAAATAATGTTGCAAAGATACTGAAACCTTCTGCGAGAGTTAGCTAAAACTCATTACTCGAATTGCTTTTTTCGCACCTGGCGATAAATAAATCCCAACAAAATAACCAGGAAAACCGGTAAGGCAATATTGATAAGTTGCCAATTGGATTTTTGTTCTTTAATTTTTTTGGAATCCAGCAATCGGAGTACAATATTTTTATTTCTAGTTTGCAATGATATCAGGGTTTGCCACAAGGTATTCAAGACAGTTTTCAAAAAACTCCCTGTTCGATACCGGTATAAAATATTTCCCATCGTCACTTTGTTGCTGATAAGCGAGATAAGTGAATTTGTTCCATCCCATCGGAAGTGGACCATAATCAGGCAAAGCTTCATTCATAGCCATATCACCATCTGCCACAACGATCATTTTATTTTCTTTTGAAGAGGCTAAAAATGGAGTATCGTACTTATTTAAACTATCGTTTTGTTGCTGTGATATACGGTATTTATATAAAGAAGAAAAACTCCCTTCCATCAATACTGCTACCGGAATTCCTGATTTATTAAATTTTTCATCCTGCGGAGCATTCCTGTTTTCATCCAGGCTTATCAGGGCAGGCGTAGCAATGGTTCTTGAATTTTCTGAAGAAGCCAAAAGAATAGTTTTCCTGATTCCCTCTGCTTTAATTGTGTCAATTGAATTGACAAACCTTCCTCCTACTAATCCAATATTTTTATTAATAGCTTGATTACCTATAGAACCAAACAAGGGATAATAATTCCAATGTAAAAATTCTTGCTGCGGATTATTGCTATTGCCTCCTACCACAAATGGTATTGACTCGCATTGGAGATCCATAACAAGATCTGTGTTGATACGAGCTCCATAATGAAACAACAAATCGGTCAGATTCAGGTTTCTGTCGTAAGCAATAGTTTGCGGTTTATATGCAAGGCTGTCTGGTTCTGCAAAAAGATTGTCGATATAACATAATAGTTTTCCTCCCCGCATTACATATTGATCCAATTTTAGCTTTTCATCCTCACTAAACTGAAGAGAAGGTTTGACAATAATCAGCGCTTTAATCTCGTCCGGTATGATCGGTTGTTTATTGAGATCAAACATGAAAAACTGGTAATTCTTTAAAAGAATCTGCTGCAAATCATAGGTACGGTAATCTTGTGGTTCACCATTTCCTTGTGCATAAGCAACCACTGTTTTATTATTATTTTCCAGTTTATCCAATGCACTTAAAAACTGATACTCCAGTAATGCTTCTGCATCATTGATTTCATTTTGTGAAATGATCCTGTTGCTGCCGGAATAGAGATTGATCAACTGCTGTTTCCCTTTATAATGCATCAATGCAACAGGAAAAACATAATTCTGTTCCTGACCTTCTTTCAACTGAACAGTAAGATTAATGGGTGTTGCTCCAAGACCTACTAATGAATCCCCGTATTTTGTTTTAGTTCCCGGCATCTCATCTTTAGGAGAAATGAATTGATATGTTACCCTGGAACTATTATAATCTTTTAATAATCTTAAAAATTCATCAGTGCTATTCGCTAATTTTTTGAAGCCGGCAGGAAAATTTCCCTTAAGAAAAACATCAATCGTTATGTTATTATCAAGATTATGGATCAAACGAACTGTGGCTGAACTTAATGTATATCTTTTTTCTTTAGTGAGATCAAAACGGCTGTGAAAAGACGATGCAGCAAAATTGATAATAACCAATATTAATAACAGAAACAACCACCAGAACTTCGTCGCTAATATTTTATCAAAGAAGTTTTTCATTTTATTTTTTCAAAAGATTTCGGTTTGTAATGACAAGAAATAAAAAGATCACACTCAAAAAATAAACAATATCCCTGGTATCAATCAAACCACGGCTGATACTTTGATAATGGAAATCGATCCCGATCATTCCAATATAATAATCAAATCCATTTTCCAGTCCTGGTAACTTACTGATTGCACTAAAGCCATAATACAACAATACGCATCCAATGAGGCTTGTAATAAAAGCAATAACAGAATTATTGGTAAAGCTGCTGGCGCAAATACCGACAGCTGTGAACACCGAGGTTAAAAAAAACAAACCGATATACGAGCCAATGACTGCTCCACTGTCAATTCCTTCATTAGTCGAAAGGCTTTGTATGGAAAAAATATAAATTATGGTCGGTATCAAAGCAATGAGCACAACGATCAGGCTTCCAAAATATTTTCCGGTAATGATTTGCCAACGGGTCAATGGACGAGTCTGCAATATTTCATAGGTTCCACCTTTGAATTCATCGGAAAAACTACGCATGGTAATAGCAGGGATCAGCAATAAAAGAATCCAGGGAGCTAACTGAAAGAAACGATCGAGTGTGGCATAACCAAAATCAAAAATATTGTTTTCAAATACAAATAGCACCAGTCCATTCACTAATAAAAAAACAATAATAGCAATATAGCCGGTAAGACTGCTGAAGAATTGACGAAGTTCTTTTTTACAAATTGGCCACATAGATTGGATAAAGATGGTGCAAAATAAGTTAAACGAATCAAAAATTATTTATGGAAATCTTCAGCTCACGCATCTCAAAAAAAACTTTACATGAAAAAGATAGTAACCAGCCTGATTGCTTTACCAATTTTCTTTATTTGTGAAGCAAATGCACAGTCCACAAAAAAATTGCCTCCCCCGCCACCGCCCAAACCTCTGTCAACAATGCCAACAAAGCCCAAAGATCCCTTTAAAGAAAATCAGGTATTTCTTAAACGAAATCCATCCGTTGGATTCGTAAAGTGGCGTAGCAAGGAACAAATAATCATTCATCTAAAAGATGGAAAAGAGGAAAATTATAATCTTAAAAATGAAAATGAAAAGAAGATTTTTATAGAGCAATATGGTACGCCGCCCACACCGCCACCAATACCGCCTAAAAAACAAGAATAACTTTCTGTAATAATAAAAGTCCTTCATAAAATAATGAAGGACTTTCTCAAATTTTTTTTAACTAATCAAACGGCAAAACTTTCGCCGCATCCGCAAGTACGGCTGGCATTGGGATTACTGAAGTAAAACCCTTTTCCGTTGAGTCCATCGGAAAAATCAAGTGTCGTATTCACTAAATATAAAAAACTTTTCAGGTCGGTGACTAACTTTAATCCATTATCTTCAAAAGCCTGATCCATGGGTTTTTGCTCATTGTCGAAATCAAGTTTGTAACTTAATCCTGAACATCCGCCACCCACTACGCTGACACGAAGAAAATAAGAAGGATCATTGCCAACGCCTGCATCATTCATCAGCTGTTGCACTTTTGCCTTTGCTTTATCACTTATGTAAATACTATTTTCGACTGTTGCATTCATAGTTCGAATCTTTGAGTCCGCTTTCCTTAATGCACAATATTTTCATCAAACTTCAACTCGGGCAATCCATTCTTCTGGCGATAATCATTCACAGCAGCTTTGATCGCATCTTCAGCCAGCACTGAACAATGAATTTTCACCGGCGGAAGGCTTAATTCTTCCACAATCTCCATGTTGTCAATTTTTATCGCTTCATCAACTGTCTTTCCTTTCAGCCATTCTGTTGCCAAAGAAGAAGAGGCAATAGCTGAACCGCAACCGAATGTTTTGAACTTGGCATCTTTGATGACGCCTGTTGTTTCATCTACTTCAATCTGCAAGCGCATCACATCACCGCATTCAGGAGCACCAACCAGGCCGGTGCCAACATTTTGTTTGCTTTTGTCCAACGTACCAACGTTTTTGGGATTGGTATAATGGCCAATTACTTTTTCTGAATATGACATGGTTAAATAATTTTATTGTTTACAAATTTAATTAATGATGTGCCCATTCCACCATATTCATGTCCACTCCTTCTTTATACATTTCCCACAAAGGGCTCATTTCTCTTAAACGATTTACTGTTTTTGTTACTTGCTCTATGGTATAATCAATCTGTTCTTCTGTGGTAAATCTTCCCAGCCCAAAACGAAGAGAGCTGTGTGCCAGGTCGTCGCCGAGTCCCAATGCTTTCAAAACATAAGATGGCTCAAGCGAAGCAGAAGTACAGGCAGAACCCGAAGAAACAGCAATGTCTTTATTGAATCCCATCATCAAACCCTCACCTTCCACATATTTGAATGAAATATTACTAACATGTGGTAAACGATGTTGAGCACTGCCATTCACGTAAGCTTCTTCCAGTTTCAGCAAAGAAGATTCTAACTTATCCCTTAAAGCACTTAAGCGTTTTGATTCCTGCTCCATTTCCTGCATGCAGAGTTCGCAGGCTTTTCCAAAACCAACAATGCCGGGAACATTCAAGGTACCACTACGCATTCCTCTCTCATGACCACCACCATCCATCTGGGCAGTTACTTTCACCCTTGGATTTTTACGTCGAACATATAAAGCACCTACACCTTTAGGTCCGTACATTTTGTGTGCAGTAAAGGCCATCAGGTCAATTCCATCTTTATTTACATCAACAGGAATTTTTCCTACTGCCTGCGTAGCATCACTGAAAACGAGTATGCCTCTTTTTCTTGCCATAGCGCTGATCTCTTTCATTGGCATCACTGTTCCAATCTCGTTGTTTGCATACATGATGGCAACAAGAATAGTAGTTGGTTTAAAAGCAGCTTCCAATTCTTTCAGATCAATTAAGCCATCCGGGTTCACTTTCAGGTAAGTTATTTCTGCTCCTTCTTTTTCCAGGTGTTTGCAGGTATCCAATACAGCTCTATGTTCAATGTTGCAGGTGATAATATGATTGCCCTTGCTTCGATACATTTCAAAAACGCCTTTCAATGCAAGGTTGTCTGCTTCAGTAGCACCTGAAGTGAAAATAATTTCCTTTGGATCAGCACCGACCAGTTTTGCAATTTGTTCACGGGCATAATCCACTGCTTCTTCAGCTTGCCATCCGAAAGGATGATTACGGCTGGCTGCATTGCCAAAGGTGCTGGTGAAATATGGAACCATTGCCTCTACTACTCTTGGATCACAAGGAGTAGTCGCATTATGATCAAGGTAAATGGGTAACTTCATCATACTTTTTGAAATTAATCGTTGGTTTTTCTGATACTACAAAATTAGCCGAATTGGTTCTATTCTAAAGCGTTGATTAGCCTTAATCACCTAATTTTACTAAAATCGTAAGAGCCTTGTAGCTCCTGTCAAAAACAACATATTATGTTTAAAATTGAACATATCGGGATTGCTGTCAAAAGCTTATCCAGTTCCGTGCCGTTGTTTGAAAAACTGCTGAACAGTCAGTCATATAAAACCGAATCAGTTGAATCCGAAAAGGTAAATACAGCTTTTTTTAAAGCAGGTGATACCAAAGTTGAATTATTGGAAAGCACTGATCCGGATGGAGTGATTACCCGATTTATTCAGAAAAAAGGAGAAGGCCTGCACCATATTGCTTTTGAAGTAGCCGATATAGATGCTGAAATAAACCGTTTAAGAAAAGAAGGATTTGTATTATTGAATGATGCTCCCAAACCCGGTGCCGACAATAAACTTATTTGCTTTTTGCATCCCAAAAACACCAATGGTGTGTTGATCGAATTGTGTATGGAGAGAAAATAACAGTTGAAATATTTTCAGGATTTTTATTCCGATTGCTCCTCAACAGGTGAATCTGTACTAGTGATTCCCAACTTCTCAACAGCAAGTTGTGCCGCTATTTGAGAAGCATCCTTTTTATTGAATGCTTTTCCTTCAGCAATATTAATTCCGTCAATGACTGCGGCAATCGTAAATAATCTTCTGCCATTTTCGAGGTGCTCATCTAATGTTTCAAATTCCAGCACCTTTCCGTTTTTATTGGCCCAACCATATAACTTGTTCTTGTGATTGATCTCGAGATTTTCGAGATCATCCATGAACATGTGAGGTAAAATGATGCATTCTTTTACCCACTTACTGGTTTTTTTATATCCCTGGTCGAGGTAGATCGCTCCTACTAATGCTTCGAGAGTATTTCCGAAGATCTGGCTTATTTTCAGGGACCCATCCATTTTGTTGAAAAGAGTTATTTTTTTTAAACCCATGCGGATGGCAATATCGTTCAGTTGCTGACGATTCACCATTTTGCTCCGCATTTCAGTTAAAAAACCTTCTTCTTTGTATGGGTAACGTTTAAAAAGATAATCTGCGATCAAAGCGCTGAGAACGGCATCACCCAAATATTCAAGACGTTCATTATTTTCATCGGCTCCTTCCCGAATTGAGCGATGCGTTAATGCAGTTTTATACAGAGAAAGATCAGCAGGCTTAAAACCCAAAATGTTTTTAAGTTCTTTTTTGAAAGATGCGTTTTCGTGTGTTTTAAAAAAAGTTTTCAGCAAATCCACGGGCTTTAAGCTACAAAAAATTGAAAACAAAACTGCAGAAATAAAAAAGCTGCTACTAATTGTACTTTTTCACGATCACGCAGGCGTTGTGCCCGCCGAAACCAAAAGTATTGCTTAACGCAGCACGAACGGTTCGTTGTTGCGATTTTTCAAAAGTAAAATTGAGACGAGGATCTAACTCCGGATCGTCAGTAAAATGATTGATAGTGGGTGGAACAATATCGTGCCGCACACTCATGATGCAAGCAATCGCCTCTACTACACCGGCAGCTCCCAGGCAATGCCCGGTCATAGATTTAGTAGAGCTGATACTTAAATTGTATGCGTGTTCGCCAAATACAGAAACGATAGCCTTCACTTCGGCAATATCGCCCAATGGAGTAGCAGTACCATGTGTATTTATATAATCAATATCACCTGGTTTCATTCCGGCATCTTCCAAAGCTGCAGCCATTACATTTTTAGCACCTAAACCTTCAGGATGGGGCGCAGTAATATGATACGCATCGGCAGTAGCTCCGGCTCCTCCTATTTCACAATAGATTTTTGCGCCTCTCTTAATTGCATGTTCCAATTCTTCTATAACAACTACGCCGGCAGCTTCTCCCATTACAAATCCATCCCGATCCTTATCGTATGGGCGACTCGCTGTTTTGGGATCATTATTTCTTTCGCTCAACGCTTTCATTGCATTAAATCCACCCACCCCGGCTTCGCTTATAACGCTTTCCGTTCCACCAGTTAAAATAATATCTGCCTTACCCATCCTTATCAGGTTAAATGATTCCATCATGGCATTGGTAGAGGAAGCACAGGCACTAACCACAGCGAAATTGGGTCCGCGGAAACCGTGACGCATTGATATTTGTCCCGCTGCTATGTCAAGGATCATTTTGGGAATGAAGAAAGGATTGAAGCGGGGAGTACCATCGCCTTTGGCAAAATTCATCACTTCTTCCTGAAAAGTAATAAGACCGCCGATCCCGCTTGCAAAAATTACCCCGACACGATCTACGTTCACATTTTCTTTATTAATTCCGGCATCCTTTACTGCCTGGTCGCTTGCTACCAATGCTGTTTGAGTAAACCGGTCAATTTTTCTTGCCTCTTTTTTTTCAAGAAAATCAGTAGGTTGGAAATTTTTTATTTCGCAGGCAAATCTTGTTTTGAATTTGGAAGCATCAAACTGGGTAATGAAATCTGCCCCGGAAACTCCGTTGATCAATCCTTTCCAGTAATCATCTACGGAATTACCCAAAGGAGTTAATGCACCCATTCCGGTTACGACAACTCTTCTTAATTCCATACAACCTGCAGGTATTAATTTATTTGAAGCTAAAAACCGCCTTCATCGTGTAAATGTAAGAAGGCGGATTTTATTTAACCATTCCAATCATCCCTCTACGGGGGAATAATCTACATTATTTGGCATGCTCTTCCAGGTAAGCAATAGCCTGCCCTACAGTAGTAATAGTTTCAGCCTGCTCATCGGGAATGGAGATATTAAATTCTTTTTCGAATTCCATGATCAATTCCACTGTATCCAGAGAATCTGCTCCCAGGTCATTGGTGAAAGAGGCTTCGTTGGTTACTTCACCTTCGTCAACGCCCAATTTGTCAACGATAATTTTTTTTACTCTTGATGCGATGTCTGACATGACGTATTAATTTGGTTATTATGGGTGCAAAAATATACTTTTTGGGTAAATCATCATCGGAAAGCATATTTTTTCATTTTTTACCAATCCGCTGTAAACGAGGGGATAATATTGCTTAAAAATTATTTTCACCATTTAAAATAAAGAAGACAAACGGTTGGCAGTTTTCTAAGTTCTTTGTAATTTGAAAACTTCAGAAATCAATTGCTTAGTAATGGCCCTGAAAATAATAGATCACGGCACTGCCGAATACCAGCAGATGGTCAAATTACGGGATGATATCCTGCGTAGACCTTTAGGGCTTGTTTTCACTACACAAGAATTGGAAGAAGAAAAAGATAACATGTTTATTGGTGCATTCGATGATGACCGGATATTGGGCTGTTGTATGTTGGTGGAAGAGAACCCCACTACAGTCAAATTGCGCCAAATGGCAGTTTTAAATGACCTACAGGGAAAAGGGATCGGAAGGGCTTTAATGAATTTTGCAGAGAATCTCGCAAGGGATCGGGGATATAAGTTTATTACAATGCATGCAAGAAAAAATGCGATTGGTTTTTATGAAAAAATGGGATACAAAGTATCAAGCCCTGAATTTACTGAAGTAACTATCCCGCATTATGCAATGGAAAAAAAACTCTTTTGATCTGAAAGAATCAAAAAAATTACTCAATATTACTTATTTGTTCTTCACTTTTGATTTCAACAACTGTCTCAGCTCAAATACTTCATCACTGTTCTTACATCCGCTTTTGGGTACCAAGAAAAATGAACGGCTATCAAAGTATAAATGAAAAAAATAGGGACTTTCCATAAATGTACTCAAGGATTTCCATGGCCAGGAACGGGAACCTTTTTCATGGCCTAATGTAAATCCTTCATCATCA
Source organism: uncultured Bacteroidota bacterium (assembly GCA_963745445.1). GTDB lineage: Bacteria > Bacteroidota > Bacteroidia > Chitinophagales > Chitinophagaceae > UTBCD1. The sequence goes on along the minus strand of CAVUXD010000003.1, from coordinate 1,244,253 downwards.
AAACTCATACTGAAGTGATCCCGGAATGTGGCAGCTCTGCGATAAACCATTGAAGGCATTACAAACCAAAAGCTGATCATTAATACGATCCATAATGAACTGCCTATTACAAATGCAAAAGGAGTTATCTTATGAAAAAGGTATAACACCAAAGATGCAATTGCAAAAACATTAACAAGGATGATCATGATCCGTATCTCAGGTCTGCTGATAAAATGATACCGCAATGCCTGCATCACCTGTCCTTTTTCATATCCAAAATGAATCGTCATATTATATTAGTAGTTGAACACATGGAGCAATGTTAAGAATAAATACATAACAAAACCAGTTTTTAAAAAATAGCCTGTCTCAAAAGTAAAAAACTCATTTATAGAAGCGCATAAATGACTAGCCCCATTGCGGGAGTCTCAAATAAAAAGAGGCTGCCTCAAAAATCAAGTCAGCCTCTTTTACTTTTATTAAGATGTGATTATTTGTTCATCATTTGTTTTGCTTCAATGCTTAGCGTAGCATGAGGCACTGCACGCAAACGAGCTTTATCAATTAACTTACCAGTGACACGACAAATTCCGTATGTTTTGTTCTCAATTCTCATCAGGGCTTTTTCCAGATGATCTATAAAAGTGATCTGGCGGCTGGCCATCTGGCTCAGTTGTTCTCTTTCCATACTTACACTTCCATCTTCCATAGTCATGTAGCGGGCTTCATCCATATCACCTCCTTCATCCTTACGGGTGATCAAACCTTGCAGGTAAGCCAACTCCTTTTTCGCTGCTTCTAATTTTTTAAGAACAATTTCTTTGAATTCAGCCAGGTCAGCATCAGAATACCGCTGTGTTGGAGTGTTCTGATCATGAAAAGAAGGTGCATCCAAAACCGATTTGGTGAATTCAGGTTCATACTTGACAGAGCTTTTTGTTGTTGTCTTTGGTATTATAATCTTTGTCGGTTTTGGTGGTTCTTTTTTAATAATAGGCTTCACTTTGGGTTTTATAGTAACCAAAGATTGGGCATCAAATCCACCCGCCTTTTTTGCAGATTGAGGTTTTGTAACCTGAGCAGGCTTAACGGGCTTTGCGGGAGCCGGTTTATGCGCAGGTTTTTTAGGAGCTGCTTTTTTCGTAATAGGTTTTACAACTTTTTGGGGCGTAGCTTTTTTAGGTGCGGTTTTTTTCATGGGTTTCTTTGCAGCTGGCTTTTTAGGGGCTGCTTTTTTGGCGGACTTAGCGGCTTTTTTAGGTGCCGGTTTCTTTTTAGTTGCCATTTTTTAGCCTTTTTTTGAAACAATTACTTTTAGTGAAACGTCATTGACTTCAATCTCTGTACCACCCTCTATTTCGGGCAATATTTCCAGATTATCTGCCAGAATTTCGGCGCAAATATAGGTTTTAAACTGTGCTAAAGAATCTTTGAGTCCATTATTTGCTGCCACTTTAACTTCAATGCGGTCAGTAAGCTCAAAACCATTGTCTTTGCGAATGTTTTGGATACGGTTCACAAATTCACGGGCATCTCCTTCCATTTTAAGTTCCGGGCTAATAGTAACATCCAAAGCCACAGTAAGGTTGCCTTTAGAGGCAAATGCCCAGCCAGGTACTTCTTCCGTAGTTATTTCAAAATCATCTCCTCCTAATTTATAGAAGGTATCATATTCTTCTTTTGGTATTTCGCTTCCAATCAAAATATCAAAATATTTAAATGATGTCAAAGGTCTGCCATCTTTTATATAGACGTTTACTTTTGTTCCCTCCGTGGATAGTCTAGATATTTCAAACTGATAGTTTGTATTTACAAATTCTGCCCATTCAGCAATCGCTTTCATGTCTTTTCCAAGCTGTGAGCCTAATTTCTTATAGTTTGGTTTAATCTTTCTTTTAAACTCAAGAAATGGTGAAGATGGATCTTGGAAAAGAATTTCTTTAATGTTTACTTCAGTCTTTATTAAATCTTCAACCTTTTTAATTTTTGGCCAATAATCATCTTTTATTGGAATTAATATTTTTTGAAGTGGCTGTCTAACTTTAATGTTTATTTTTTTTCTTATTGATAAAATTAAAGAAGATATATCCTGAGCCAATTGCATTCTTTCTTCCAATGATTCATCAATCACAGATTCATCTGCAACGGGAAACTCAGAATGATGCACAGAAGCAACCGGGAACCGATTGGTGATCGAATTCAGGTTCTGAAATATTGCGTCGCTAAAGAAAGGAGAGATTGGCGCCATCAATTTTACAATTGTTTCCAGGCATTCGTATAAGGTCTGATAAGCGCAGATCTTATCTTGCTCATATTCTCCCTTCCAGAATCTTCTCCGGCATAAACGAACATACCAGTTACTCAAATGATCATCTACAAAATCTTCAATGGCACGGCCACCTTGAGTAGGTTCATAGTCATCCATGTATTCATTTACTTTTTTCACTAACGAGTTCAGAGAAGAAAGTATCCAGCGATCGATCTCTGGCCTTTCAGCTAATGGAATATATTTTTCTTTGAAAGTAAATCCATCCACATTGGCATATAGAGCAAAAAACTGGTAAGTGTTATATAAAGTGCCGAAGAATTTCCGTTGCACTTCTTTAATGCCATCGAGATCAAACTTCATGTTCTCCCAGGGAGAAGCATTAGTGATCAGGTACCAACGTGTGGCATCAGCCCCATAGGTTTCAATGGTCATGAACGGATCGATCACATTGCCCAGTCTTTTACTCATTTTATTTCCGTTCTTATCCAATACCAGGCCATTGGAAACACAAGTTTTATATGCAACCGAATCAAAAACCAATGCAGCGATAGCATGAAGTGTATAGAACCATCCACGAGTTTGGTCCACTCCTTCTGCGATGAAATCTGCGGGGAAAGAAGCTTTGAATGTTTCTTTATTCTCAAATGGGAAGTGCCACTGTGCATAGGGCATTGCTCCACTATCAAACCAAACATCGATCAGATCTGGAATCCGTTTCATTGGTTTGCCTGATTCACTTACCAAAATAATTTCATCCACGTATGGTTTATGCAGATCGAGAATTCCTCCATGTAAGTAATGTTTGTTTATATCTCCACCAAGCTTTTGATTTGCTTTTCTTATTTCAGTATTTAATTCTTCTATTGAACCTATACATTTTTCTTCATCACCATCTTCTGTTCTCCAGATTGGTAACGGTGTTCCCCAAAATCTTGAACGGCTCAGATTCCAGTCCACCATATTCTCCAACCAGTTACCAAATCTTCCCTCACCGGTTGATTTCGGTTTCCAGTTAATGGTCTTATTCAATTCCACCATCCTGTCTCTTTTTGCCGTCGTTTTAATAAACCATGCATCGAGTGGATAATACAAAATCGGTTTATCTGTACGCCAACAATGCGGATAACTGTGTTCGTATTTTTCAACCTTGAAAGCCCGGTTTTCTTTTTTCAACTTTACCGCTATGTCCACATTCACATCCACATAATTCGGATCGTCTTTATAATTTTTCACATAACGATTGCTGAACTCTCCTAATCCGTCAATGAATTTTCCCTGCTTATCTACCATCGTTAAAATACCGATGTCATATTTTTTTCCAACCTTAAAGTCATCCGCACCAAAAGCAGGCGCAGTATGAACAATGCCTGTACCTTCTTCTGTTGTTACAAAATCACCCACCAGAATTTTAAATGCATTTGGATTATCTGTTCTGTTTGCTTCGAAAGGAAGTAATTGCTCGTAGGAAATTCCTTCGATGTCTTTACCTTTAAAAGAATGAAGTATTTCCCAATTAAAAATCTTTCCTTTTTCTAAATGAGATGGTTCGTTATCCCATTGGCGAGAAATCAGTCCTGTATACTCATTAGATATATTTCCAGACCCATCAACATACTCAAAGTATTTACCAAATAAATTTTTTGCAAGGATTACATTAACCGGAAGATGAGTGTAAGGATTAAATGTTTTTACCAATACATAATCAATGTTCGCTCCTACTGACAACCCCAGATTCGAAGGAAGTGTCCATGGCGTTGTTGTCCATGCCAAAAAGAAAACTTCGCCTCCATTTTTCTGAATTTCGAAAAGTTGGCTTTGTGCGATTGGCAAGGTCCCTCCTTTGGAGGGATTTAGGGAGGCCACTTTAAACATCGCCACACAACTCGTATCCTTTACATCTTTATAAGTGCCCGGCTGATTTAATTCATGAGAACTTAATCCTGTTCCCGCCGCCGGTGAATAGGGTTGAATACTTACACTCTCATACAACAATCCTTTTTCATACAATTGCTTTAATAACCACCACAACGTTTCAATATATTCATTCTTGAAAGTAATGTAAGGATCATTCAGATCAACCCAATATCCCATCTTTCTTGTAAGGTCATCCCATTTGTCTTTGTAGCGAAGCACCGCTTCCCTGCATTTCTGATTGTATTCTTCAACAGAAATTTTTTTGCCGATATCTTCTTTGGTAATCCCTAATTCTTTTTCTACTCCCAATTCGATCGGTAAACCATGCGTATCCCAACCGCCTTTTCTTTTTACCTGGAAACCTTTCATGGTTTTATAGCGACAAACCAAATCTTTTAAAGTGCGGGAAATAACATGGTGAATGCCCGGCATGCCGTTGGCGCTGGGTGGACCTTCATAAAAAACAAAGGGCCGTGCCCCTTCCCTCAGTGAAACACTTTTTTCAAAAGCCTTTTCAGCCTGCCAGCGGGCAAGAATATCCTGCTCAATAGCCGGTAAATCCAATTTTGAAAATTCTTTGTATTTATTGCTCATTTCCAAGCCTAAAAAGAGTGCAAAGTTAAGAAAAACGAACCGCCTGATTCATTAAAGATCTTACCAAGTCAGGATTATATTTTATTATTCCTGACCAAAGTCACCCCTCCCAACTATTCCAGTCATAAAGAAAGATTTACCGTCAAGGGATTTTTGTGTGATGTTTATTAATCCAGATCTCGTAAGTAAATATAATGTGCCGGTGCCCCGATACACGAGTTACCCGACCGTGCCATACTGGAAGGATATGATCGATGTTGAAAAATGGGAATCGGTTTTTAAGCAACAGTTTCATCGGTTCAACGCCAGCGAAGGTATCAGTCTTTATATGCATTTGCCTTTTTGCGAATCTTTATGCACTTATTGCGGATGTAATAAAAAGATCACGACCAACCACTCTGTAGAAAGTGAATATCTTGATGCGATCATTCGTGAATGGAATATTTATCGCCAACTCATGAATGAAACGCCGGTCATCCGGGAATTTCATCTCGGTGGCGGAACGCCAACTTTTTTTTCAGCAAAAAATCTTGCCCGTATTGCCAATTCCATTTTTGAAAGATCGTTGATTCATCCGAAACATGAATTCAGCATAGAAGGCCATCCTAATAATACTACAAGAAAGCATCTTGAAACTTTATACAGCCTGGGGTTTCGTCGCATCAGCTATGGGGTGCAGGATAATGACCCGGAAGTACAAAGGGTCATCAACCGTGTTCAGCCTTTGGAAAATGTGATTCGTGCAACAAACAATGCGAGGGAAGTAGGTTTCAAATCCATAAATTTTGATCTCATCTATGGTTTGCCTCGGCAAACTATAGCCAGTATTGAAAGAACCATTCGCCAGGTAATTGAACTCAGGCCGGATCGGATCGCTTTTTACAGTTATGCTCATGTACCGTGGACCAGCCGGGGACAACGGTTATTCAATGAGCATGATCTCCCCGGGGCTGAGGAAAAACTCGCATTATATCTTAAAGGAAAAGAATTGTTGACAGAAGCAGGGTACATTGATATTGGTATGGATCATTTTGCATTGCCGGAAGACGACTTGTACAAAGCATGGACAGATGGTTCACTTCACAGAAATTTCATGGGTTATACCACGCAAAAAACATCTTTATTGTTAGGACTCGGTGTATCGTCTATCAGTGACGCAGGGATTGCCTTTGCACAAAACAAAAAAGACTTACATAGTTATTACGAGTACATCAATAAACATGAACTGGCTGTGACCCGTGGCTATTTCCTGGATGAAGAAGATACCGCTTTCAGAAAATATATTCTTGATATTAGTTGCGGGAATGCCACCGTTTTTGATCCGAAAGATCTGCCAATATTAAAGAAATTCACTTTCCCGGAATTAGCCAAACTTGAAATGGATAACCTGATAGATTGGAATGAAAAACAAGTTATCGTCACTTCTACCGGAAGGCATTTTATTCGAAATATTTGCAGAGCCTTTGACCTTCATCTGCTAAGAAATCAGCAAGTAGAAAAAAAAGTTTTATTCAGCAAGGCGATTTGAATGATGAGTAATGAATAATGAGTGATGAGTTTAGTTGCCGATAAGTCCAGAAAGCTGTTTAAAAGCAGAAATGATTTTTTCTCCTAAAGTCTTTAAATCTTCAATTGAACAATATTTAAGTTCTATAGCTATATCAATTGCTGTGTCAATTTCAATAAGTGAACCTCTTGCAATCTCATAGAATCTTTTTCTCTCGGCAGCCGATTTCCTGGAACATCCCTCAGCAATATTCAAATGAACTGATAATGCTGCTCTTCTGATTTGCTGAACCATTGCAAATTTTTCTTCCTGAGGAAATAACCTTGTAATTCCATAACATTCCAGTGCTAAAGACTTAGACGCATGAAAAATATCCAGTTTCGTATGCGCAAGCTGTAAAAACATAAATAAAAATTTAAGAATGATGATAAGATTTATTTTAAAGATAATTTCTTTTTCAGAGGTATCTCACTCATCATTCATCATTCATCACTCATTTCCTGAGCATCTTATAAATCTTTATCGCACTCATCAGCAGAATAACCAGCAGAACCAATCCGGCGATTCCCCAAACCACACTGATATTTTGTTTGACCACTGCTAATAGGACAATAGCAACTAAAAAAACAGTTGCAACTTCATTCCACAAGCGGAGTTGCTGGGAAGAATATTTGAAAATTCCTTTTGATTCCTGTTTATAAATTACATGAAGCGTAAAATGATAAACATAAAGGAAAACAACAAAGATTAGTTTGATCAAAAGCCATTGGCCTGCTGGTTGAAACAATAGTTTGTCCCAATGCAGATTCAGCATTACCAATGGACCAAATATCAATGTCAGGATCGCCGATGGCCAGGTGATACCCAGCCAAAGCCGACGAATCATAATGTTGAATTGTTTTTGCAGAGCAGATCGTTCCGGTTCGGGTTTTTCATTCGCTTCTGTATTGTAAATAAAAAGCCGAACAATATAGAACATGCCCGCAAACCAGGTAACGACGAAAATAATATGAATAGCCTTTAAGTAGAGGTACATAAGTGATGATACAAAGTTCAAAAGTAAAAATTAAAAAACAGCATATTGCAAGAAACCTGCTTTGGTTTTTGTCCCGATAGTTATCGGGATTAATTTTCAAGGATCATTTCCTTTTTTCCATCTTTAATTCCCCGGATATATGATACGATCGTATTTACCCAAAGCGGATGTGCATTCAAACATGGGATCATGGTAAAAGATTCTCCTCCTGCGTGTAAGAAACTTTCTTTCCCTTGTTCGGCAATTTCTTCCAATGTTTCCAGGCAATCGCTTACAAATGCAGGACAAACTACAAGCAACTTTTTGATACCTTCTTTCGGCAGTTCTTCCAATCTTAAAGCAGTGTAAGGTTTCAGCCACTCCGCTTTTCCTAATCTTGATTGAAATGAATGGCTAAACTTTTCCGCAGGTAAATTCAATTTTGCAGCGACCAGTTTAGTTGTTGTCAAGCATTGATGCCGGTAGCATTGCTTATGAGCCGGCGAATCTACCGCACAACAATTTTCTACTTTCAAACAATGTGTGCCTGTAATATCACTCTTGTAAATATGCCTCTCAGGAATTCCATGATAACTGAATAAAATATGATCATAGTCCTGTTGTAAAAATGGTTTTATACTTTCCGCCAGTGCATTGATGTAATCCGATTCTTTATAAAAGGGTTTTATAAAAGTGATCTTAAAAGGATACTTTTTTCTCCGGTAAATATCCCGGGCATGCTCAACTGCTGTTTCATAACTGCTCATAGCATAATGAGGGTACATAGGAACTAAAATGACCTCCTCTAAATCAGGATTTTTTTTCAGCATAACATTATAAGTATCTGCCATAGAAGGATTGCCATATCGCATAGCAACCTCTACAGGTTCGGATACGTTTTGTTGTAATGCTTTTTGTAATTCTTTAGTCAAAACAATTAATGGAGAACCATCTTTAGTCCAGATAGATTGATATGCCTTCGCAGATTTCGAAGCACGAAATGGAACAATGATCCCTTTTACCAGCATCAGGCGAAATAAAAAAGGATAATCGATCACCTTGCCATCCATCAAAAATTCGTTGAGATATCTTCGAACATCTTTGACTTGAGTAGAATCGGGCGAACCCAGATTCATCAAAATAATTCCTCGTTTCATTAATGTAATATAGAAGAAAAAATAACTAACAAATATAATCCAAACCATGTATTATTAATGACATGATTTAAATCCATTCGATAGAAGTCGGGCCTGTCCTGCATTTCAAGATGTCAATTGATTTGCATCATTGATCGAATTGACAATTATCATAGACTAAAATGACAGTTCAGTGACAGCATTTTTAGGCAATTGAAAATGTCAAATCTATTTTTGTGAATTGAATTTTTTTATGAAAATTATGTCCGGAAATAGTCCAAAAAATCTTTCAAATTTCTTCGTAACAGGTATCAACTACAGGAAAGCTGATGCCCGGTTAAGAGGACAATTTTCTATTAATCACGAACAATATTCCCGAATACTTGAAAAAGCAACGATTGCCGGCTTAGATGAATTATTCATACTCTCAACCTGCAACCGGACTGAAATTTATGGTTTTGCTGAAAATTCAATGCAACTCATCCAATTGATCTGCAGTGAAACACCAGGAGATGAAGCAACATTTACTCAGATAGCATATGTAAAAAATGGAATAGAAGCTATAGAACATTTATATAATGTAGGCGGAGGTTTGGATTCACAGATTCTCGGTGATTATGAAATCGTCGGCCAAATGAAGACATCTGTAAAATTTGCAAAAGAAAAAGGATTTGTCGACGCTTTTTTAGAAAGATTAGTGAACAGTGTACTGCAATCCTCCAAAGCCATAAAAAATCAAACCGAATTAAGCGGAGGTACGGTATCTGTATCCTTTGCTGCTGTGCAATACATATTTAAAAACATCGAGGCCGTTGCTAATAAAAAAATCCTGTTGATTGGCACAGGTAAAATGGGAAGAAGTGCCTGCAAAAATGTAGTTGATTACCTGGAAACAAAAAATATCACCCTGATCAACCGTAGTGAAGAAAAAGCTGTTTCGCTTGCAAAAGAAATGGGATTGGCCCATGCATCACTCACGGAACTTCCATTGCAGCTTGCTACTGCTGATATTGTAATTGTTGCTACCAATGCGACCGAACCCACCGTTTTATCTTCCCATCTTGATGGAAAAGGAAAAAAATGGATCATTGATCTGACTGTGCCGTCTAACGTGGAAGCATCTGTCAGGGATCTTTCCAATGTTTCTCTCATTAATGTGGATGAATTATCAAAGTTGAAAGATGAAACGTTGGCAAAAAGAGAAGCGGAAATACCAAAAGCAAAACAGATCATTGCAGAACATATTGCTGATTTTACCGAATGGCATGAAATGCGCAAACACGTTCCGGTGCTGAAAGCGGTAAAAACAAAATTGAAAGAAATTCAAAGCGACCCATTATTTATACCTTTATATACTCAGAATAATGACACGCCTGCAGATCAAAAAATTCAACGTGTCATCAATGGTATGGCTTCCAAAATGAAAGTGCAAAACCAAAAAGCCTGCCCGTCCGTCAGGCGGGGTTGTCACTATATAGAAGCCATTAATGAATTCATCGCTTAATAATGGGAAAAATAATCCGGATTGGAACAAGAGAAAGCCAGCTGGCTGTATGGCAGGCAGAGCAGGTAAAAAAATTACTTGCTGAAAATGGATTCAATGCTGAATTGGTTTATATAAAAAGCGAAGGAGATGTGGATCTCAAAACCCCACTTTACGAAATGGGAGTACAAGGAGTATTCACCAGAAGTTTAGATACGGCCCTACTCAATAACCGGATTGATGTTGCAGTGCATTCTATGAAAGACGTTCCGACACAATTACCTGTTGGAATTATTCAGGCATCGGTTTTAAAAAGAGGCCCTGTCCATGATCTGCTCGTTTGTAAAAATGAGTTATCAATGATCAGTGATGAGTTGGGTTTTTCTAATGGGAAATGGACTTCTACTAACACAATCGTTTCATCACTGATTACTCATCACTCCTTAAATATAGCAACCAGCAGCATCCGCAGAAAGGCACAGTGGTTAAATAAATTTCCCCATCACATTGTTCATAATCTCCGAGGCAATGTAAATACCCGGTTAAGAAAATTACAGGAAGAAAATTGGGATGCTGCCATTTTTGCCCAGGCAGGTTTGGAAAGAATTAATCTTCGTCCTTCAAATAGTATTGTTCTTGACTGGATGTTACCTGCTCCTGCGCAGGGAGCCATTATGGTTGTTTGCAGACAGGACGATCAATTCTCATTTGAAGCATGTCAACATTTCAACGATGCAAATGCAGCACGCTGCACTAAAGTTGAAAGAGATTTTTTGAGAGTATTGTTAGGCGGTTGTTCCACTCCCATTAGTGCACTTGCAGAAATAAAAAACGACACAGTTTACTTTAAAGGAAATATTTTATCCCTGGATGGAACTAAAAAGGTTGAAATAGAAAAGAGTCTGCCCATTGAAGAATCAGAAGAGATAGGAATCAACGCCGCCAATGAATTGTTGACCATTGGTGGAAAAGAAATTGCTGAAAATATTCGTAAAAAAAGTGTAAGCCTGAACGATGAGGTATAAAGTTTTAAGTACAAAAAAAATGGAGCCTTCGATAGTTCAATATGTGAAGCAAAATAATATTGACATTATTGAGCAGGAATTTATTTCGGTGCAACCAGTTTTTCCTGAAGAAAAATTCAAACAACTTATAGATCTGACAAACTCGGAAATCCGGCACGTTATTTTTACAAGCTCCAATGCCGTCACAGCTTTAAATGATCTTTTAAATAAAAACAATACTATCTCAACCAATAACTGGAAAATATTCTGTTTATCCGGTAAAACCAAGGAAGCAATAATTAATTCAATTTTTCCGAAAGAAAATATTGTAAGTGTAGCGGACAACGCAGCTGCTTTAGCAAAAAAGATCATTGATGAAAAGATCAAAGAAGTGATTTTCTTTTGTGGGAATAAACGAAGAGATGAGCTTCCTTCTTTATTGAAAAATGCAGGCATTAAAATTCATGAGATAATAGTTTATGAAACCGTTGAAACACCAACAATAGCTACCGATGAATTTAAAGCCGTCCTATTCTTCAGCCCGAGTGCTGTACAAAGCTTTTTTTCTCTGAATCAGTTAAAGAAAGACATAATTTGTTTTGCAATCGGAGATTCAACTGCGGATAGTATTGCTGGTTTCTCCAATAATAAAATCATTACTTGTAGATATCCTTCGCAGGAAGAGATGATAAATTCGGTACAAAATTATTTTGCGAAAATCAACTGTTACGAATGAGCGGATTGAAGAATGATCAATTATTAAAAGCTTTACGAAAAGAAAAAGTGGAACGACCTCCGGTTTGGATGATGCGGCAGGCCGGGAGATATTTACCTGATTACATTAAGTTGAGAGAAAAATATGATTTCTTCACCCGTGTACAAACACCCGAATTGGCATGTGAGATCACTTTGCAACCGGTGGATCAGATCGGAGTAGATGCTGCGATCATTTTTTCCGACATATTAGTAATCCCGCAAGCAATGGGAGTAGAAGTTTTGATGGAAGAAGGCGGAGGGCCGTCATTGTCAAAAACAATTCAAACGAAAAAAGATATTGATAATCTCATTACAGAAGGAAGTGAAGAAAGTCTGAAATATGTTTTAGATGCATTGGCTTTGACAAAAAAAGAATTGAATGGCCGTGTTCCTCTTATTGGTTTTGCCGGAGCGCCATGGACCATCTTTTGTTATTTGATCGAAGGAAAAGGAAGCAAGACATGGGACAAAGCCAAAGAATTCGCCTACACTCAACCGGAATTAGCTCATCAACTATTGCAAAAAATTACGACGATCACAATTGATTATTTAAAAGCACAAACAAAAGCCGGCGCTGATGTAGTGCAGGTATTCGATAGCTGGTCAGGGATGTTATCACCAGAAGATTTTAAAGTATTTGCTCAACCTTATTTAATTCAAATTGCTGATGCATTGAAAGATCATGCGCCGGTTATATTATTTCCGAAAGGAAGCTGGTACGCATTAAAAGAACTTAGTGAAAGTAGTGCCAGCGGAATTGGAATTGATTGGTCAATCACGCCGCAATTTGCAAGGGAACTGACTAATAATAAAATCACTTTGCAGGGAAATTTTGATCCGGCAAAATTATTAGCGCCAATTCCACAGATAAAAAAATGGGTGAAAGAAATGATTGATGGATTTGGCGTACAGAGATATATTGCGAACCTGGGACATGGCATCATGCCAAATGTTCCGGTAGCTCATGCCAAAGCATTTGTAGAGGCAGTAAAAGAATACCAGCTATGAGTAATGAGTGATGAGTAAATACGATTCCTTACTCATCACTGATTGCTCATCATTCATAATATTATGCTTCATAAAACAGAAACAAAAGAAATAAGAGGTCAATGGATTGATTTCATCTATAGCTTGCAGGACAAAATCTGCAAAGCGATAGAAGAAGTCGATGGGAAAGCTACATTTAAAGAAGATGAATGGCAAAGAGCGGAAGGCAAAGGCGGTGGCGGATTAACAAAAGTAATTGCCAATGGAAATGTATTTGAAAAAGGCGGAGTAAATACATCAGTTGTGTATGGAAAGATCAATGATAAAATGAGATCACAACTTCAGATTCTTTCTTCTGTAAAAAACGGGGCATGGTTTGCCGCAGGATTGAGTTTGGTCATTCATCCTGTTAATCCTTTTATACCGACAATACATTGCAACTACCGGGTGTTTGAACTATATGAAGACGATATGTTCATTGATCGCTGGTATGGCGGCGGCACAGATCTTACGCCTTATTATTTGTTTGAAGAAGATGCAAAACATTTTCATCTAACTTATAAAAATGTTTGTGATGAATTCGATTCTTCATTTTATCCTGAATTCAAAAAAGAATGCGATGATTATTTTGTGAATACTCATCGCAATAATGAAAGAAGAGGGATCGGCGGAATATTTTATGATCATAAAAGAGAAGACCGGCCTCCCCAAACCCCTCCGAAGGAGGGGCTTACAACCGCACAATCCTCGCCCATTGAAAATCACAATAAAAAATTTATCTCTTCTTCAAACGAGGTCAGTGCGCAGGTTGTCCCGACTGATCGGGATCGGAAGGGGGCCGATTTCTGGATGAGTTTCGGAAAAGCATGTGGTGAAGCATTTATTCCTGCTTATATTCCTATTGTAGAAAAAAGAAAAAATATTTCATACAATGAAAACCACAAACACTGGCAGGAAATAAGAAGAGGAAGGTATGTAGAATTCAATCTTATTCATGACCGGGGCACAATATTCGGGCTAAAAACCGGCGGAAGAACTGAAAGCATACTAATGAGTTTGCCACCAACAGTAAGATTCGAATACGATTATCATCCTGAACCCGGAAGTGAAGAAGATAAATTGTTACAGGTTTGTTTGAATCCGAGGGAATGGGTTTGATGTACGATTTCTGATGTAAGATTTATGATTTTCTTACTTTAGAAGTTGTTTTATCAAATAAAAATCTTTGCTATGACAAGAAAAGATTTACAAGCAAGAGCTAAAAAGTTTCATGTAGATGTAATAAAACTTTGCGAAGGGTTTCCCAAAAATGCAGCAGGATTTGAGACAGCAAAGCAATTGATAAGAGCTGCCGGCTCAGTTGGGGCAAATTATCGGGCATCTGCAAGAGCAAAATCACCGGATGATTTTATTTATAAAATTGAAGTTGTTTTGGAAGAAGCTGATGAAAGTCATTATTGGTTGGAAGTAGTAAAAGATGCAGAGCTTCAAAAAAGGAAAAGAACTTGAAAGATTAATAAACGAGGCAAATGAATTGACTGCGATTTTTGCAGCAACAGATAAAACAAATAAGTCAAAGCGAAATAAAAAAATAATTAATGTATGATCGATGATGTCTGATTTATTGGAAAATCCGACATCAGACATCCTAAATCAAACATCTTTTATGTATTTACAAAGACGCAACAGAATTTTAAGACAATCCGCAGCCATTCGCTCATTAATAGCTGAAACTTCGCTGACACCGAATGATTTTATCGTTCCGCTTTTTATTGATGAAGGAAAAGATGTGAAGGTAGAAATTTCCTCTATGCCAGGATATTACCGAATGAGTTTGGATAATACAATAAAAGAAGTAAAAGATTTGTGGGGAATGGGATTAAAAAGCGTATTGCTGTTCATAAAATGCAAGGATGAATTAAAAGATAATAAAGGAACAGAAGCATTAAATCCTGATGGCTTGATGCAACGAAGTATCAAGGCAATAAAAGATGCAGTACCAGAAATCCTGGTATTGACAGATGTGGCATTGGATCCTTTTTCATCTTATGGACATGATGGTATTGTAGAAGGAACCGAGATCGTCAATGATGCTACCGTGGAAGTGTTGGCAAAAATGAGTGTAAGTCATGCGCAGGCTGGTGCAGATTTCGTTGCACCAAGCGATATGATGGATGGAAGGATCGGAGCTATCAGAAAAGCGTTGGAAGAAAATGGTTTTATAAAAACCGGCATTATGAGTTACAGCGCCAAATATGCTTCCTGCTTTTATGGGCCTTTCCGGGATGCATTGGATTCCGCTCCGGGCTTTGGCGATAAAAAAACTTACCAGATGGATTATCATAATCGTATCGAAGCAGTGAAAGAAACATTGATGGATATCGAAGAAGGAGCAGATATTGTAATGGTGAAACCGGCGCTGGCATATTTAGATGTGATCCGTGAAGTCAAGAATGCAGTGACTGTTCCTGTAAGCGCTTACAACATCAGCGGTGAATATGCAATGGTCAAAGCTGCTGCAAAAATGGGATGGATTGATGAGGATAAAGCAATTCTCGAAACATTAACAGCAATAAAAAGAGCCGGCGCAGATTTGATCGCAACTTATTTTGCTAAAGATGCTGTGAGGTTGATTGGTTAATTAGTTAATTAGGGAAATTGATTATGTACCCAACTGCATTACTACTATTAAGCTTTTGTTGCGTCGCAATCTTTTACTGCAACAAGTCTATTGAGCATACTCGAAATATCATTAACAATTGACGATTCACTATTCACAAAATAAATCATGACGACATCTAAAAGTGAACAACTATTCTCAAGAGCACAACAATCCATTCCCGGCGGAGTAAATTCTCCTGTTCGTGCATTTAAAAGTGTCGGAGGTACTCCGATCTTCATGAGCAAGGCAAAAGGTGCTTATCTATACGATGCCGATGGGAACAAATACATTGATTATATCAATTCGTGGGGACCGATGATATTAGGTCATGCTTATGAGCCGGTGATCAAAGCAATTCAGGAAAAAGTTGCGGACTCCACTTCATTCGGTGCTCCGACTGAATTAGAAATTGAAATGGCCGAACTGATCAAAAGCATGGTACCGAATGTGGATTTAATAAGAATGGTAAGCAGCGGAACAGAAGCCTGCATGAGTGCTTTGCGATTAGCAAGAGGTTATACCGGAAAAAATAAATTCATCAAGTTTGAAGGTTGCTATCATGGTCATGCAGATCCGTTTTTAGTAAAAGCAGGAAGTGGTGTCGCTACATTTAATATTCAAGCAGTACCCGGAGTGACTGTCGCTGTTTCAAACGATACATTAACCGCTCCATATAATGATCTTGCTGCCGTTGAAAAATTAGTTGCTGAAAATAAAAATGAAATTGCTGCTATTATTATTGAACCTCTAGCAGGTAATATGGGTTGCATTCCTCCATTGCCCGGTTATTTGGAAGGGCTAAGAAAAATTTGCGACAAAGAAGGAATTGTTTTCATTATGGATGAAGTGATGACCGGATTCCGTCTCGCTGCAGGTGGCGCCCAGGAAAAATTAAAAATAAATGCTGACCTTGTTACTTATGGAAAAGTAATTGGAGGCGGATTACCTGTTGGTGCCTTTGGCGGTAAAAAAGAGATCATGCAGCACATCGCACCATTGGGAAATGTGTACCAGGCCGGAACATTGAGCGGGAATCCGGTGGCGATGATCGCCGGTTATACACTTTTAAAAATCTTAAAAGACAATCCATCCATTTATAAAGAACTCGAAGAAAAAACCAATTCATTGCATGAAGGGCTGGACGATGCATTAAAAGCTGCTGCAATTCCTTTTGTAATAAACCAGGTTGGTTCGATGATTAGCCTGCATTTCAGTGAAAAGCCCGTGATCGATTTTTCATCAGCTGCGAATTCTAATATTGAGTTATTTAAAAAATTCTTTCACGCCATGCTGAAAAGAGGAGTTTATCTTCCTCCATCTGCTTTTGAAAGCTGGTTTATCTGTAATGCTTTGAGTAAAGAAGATATTGATTTTACCATCACAGCAGCAAAAGAAAGCTTGAAGGAAATACTTTAACAGAAAAATTTTTCAAAAGAATATTGCACACTCAGCGATATTTGCAGAAATCATCTGCTCATGAAATATAAACTGCTCTCTATTTTCCTGTTGTCATTTTATTTTTCTTTTTCACAGAACAGCATGGATGCGAATTATAAGATCTATGATACCAAAACCAAACAGCTAATCACACTTGATAAAATTATTGCTGACTGCGCTGGTGCCGATGTATTATTTTTTGGTGAAGAGCACAATGATAGTGTCTGCCATTATCTCGAGGCAGAAATTTTTAAAGCATTATATAAACAGTTTGGCGACAAGCTTGCATTAAGTTTGGAAATGTTTGAAACAGACAACCAGCTTCCATTAAATGAATATATAGCTGGCCTCATCCCGGAAGATCGTTTCGCAAAAGACGTGCGGCTTTGGAGTAATTACAAAGATTATCGTCCGATGATCGAATTTGCAAAAGAGAATCACATTGCTGTTATTGCTGCGGATCCTCCCCGGCGTTATGTAAATATGGTAAGCCGTTTAGGTATGTCATCACTGAATAGTTTATCAAAAGATGCCAAAAAATTTCTACCGCCTCTTCCTTATGATACATTGAGTGGTCGTTATCGTGAAAAATTTGAAGAAGTGATGCAGGGTCAGCTCGGGCTCTGACAATCCGAACATTTATTACAGTCAGAATCTTTGGGATGCCGGCATGAGCTACAGCATTTATAAATTTTTAAAAAAGAATAAGCATAAAAAAATATTTCATTGTGTGGGCGAATTCCATACTGCTGAAAAATTAGGTACCGCTGCGCAACTGCAAATGAGAAATAAGAAATTAAAGATCCTCAATATTGCAAGTGTCAGCGATGCATCATTCAACAGTTCAGACCCGCAGGTATGGGAAAAATTCAGCAACCTGGGCGATTATGTGCTCATTACCAATCCGGAATTGAAAAAAACATTTTAGGAAGCTTCCCGAAGAAGTAATTCACATGGCTTCAGGCCTGTATGTTTTTTAAATGCAGTAGAAAAATGTGAGATGGAAGAATAGCCCAGCATCAATGAAACTTCTGTTACACTCAATCCCTTTTCATACAATAAATATTTCGCATGTTCCATCCGCTGGCTTTGATAAAAATCAAAGATGGTAGTGCCGAACATTTCCTTGAATCCTTTTTTCAGATAGCACTCATTGATGGCCACTTTACGGCTAAGCGCCTTAATTGTTATGGGTTCACCAATATGTTCAATAAGAATTTCTCTTGCTCTTGTTATTTTTTCCCGGTCTGCTTCATTGGCCAGAAACTTGCAGTTGATCACATCCAGCTCTTTTTCTCCCAACATGCAATCCAGTGAATAGAGCAAAAGCATCTGGGTTTGGGCATTGATGTAAATATTTTCAAGGCTATCGGTGAAGTTATGATTCAACAAACCTTCGATCACTGTCCTGGTCTTACCACAAAGAGGAATCATTTTGGTAAAAGAAGACCGATGATTAAAATTCAATACATCTTCTGTCAGGGTATCGTTCGTATGCCGTGGTTTTACAAACTGTGATAAGTGGACAGGCGAAAAAAGGAAACTCAATACATCCACACTATCTACCTTTTCAGAACAGTTTTTTGATTGACTGAATTTACAAAAGTCACATTCAGTATCTTTTTGCCTGCAATACACATTGCCACTTACACAAAAGCGCAGTTCGAGGTAATTTTTACCGGTATCTTCTTTTTCATAGTGATAAACCATCATCCCGACATCATCAATATTCCATTGAGGATTCCTCTGATATCTTTTGATGACATATTGAACAGAGCCGGGAATCTGCCGTTCTTTTTCATGCATCAATACCAGTTGATCCTGCATTGGAGTTTGCCGGTATGCCCATGTCAATATATCAGGAGGATTGTGCATGATGGACACCAAATTTACGATACAGGAATCGATTTTCCCGAAGCTGTTATAGCAAAATGCCTGAGAGCCTGAGTTTTAACAATCTATGGCCAAAAAAAATTCCTTTTTTAGCGTTAAGGGTTAACTTTGCTCGCCTCCGCCTGGGGCGGGGGCATTTTTATAATACTGCATGATTCATCCACACACTTATATTCATCCAAATGCCAAGCTGGCTACCAATGTAAAAGTTGATCCTTTTACCGTCATTCACCAGGATGTAGAAATAGGCGATGGAACATGGATCGGTTCTAATGTAACCATTATGGAAGGCGCCCGGATCGGAAGAAACTGCCGCATTTTTCCCGGCGCTGTCATTGCAGCTATTCCTCAGGATCTGAAATTCCAGGGTGAATATTCTAACGTATTCATCGGAGATAATACCACTATCAGGGAATTTGTAACTGTGAACCGGGGCACCAAAGAAAAAGAAAAAACAGTAGTAGGTAAGAATTGCCTGCTGATGGCTTATTGCCACCTTGCTCATGATTGCATCGTTGGTGACAATTGCATCATGAGTAATAATACACAGATCGCAGGTCATGTCACCATTGGCGATTGGGCTATCATGGGGGGCATGTGTGCCATTCACCAGTTTGTAAACATCGGTCAGCATTCTATGCTGAGTGGTGGATCACTGGTAGGAAAAGATGTTCCGCCTTACATTAAAGCAGCCCGCAATCCATTGTCTTATGCAGGAGTAAATTCCATCGGGATGAAAAGAAGAGGCTTTACCGTTGAAAAGATCAATCACATCCTAGAGATCTATCGTGTGATCTATGGTAAAGGACTGAATATTTCGCAGGCAGTAGAATTCCTGGAAGAAGAATTTGCGGCCACCGACGAAAGAGATGAGATCGTACAGTTCATCCGCAACTCACAAAGAGGTATCATCAAACGTTTCTCTAAAACCAACGGCGATGAAGGTATCGTTGACTGATGCCGGCAAACGCTTCAACCGCGACTGGATCTTTCGCCATCTCACTTACACATTCCAAGAAGGAGAATCTTATGCCATCATCGGGCCGAACGGTTCTGGCAAGAGTACACTATTGCAAGTGATTAGCGGCAGCATGCAAATCAGCGAAGGAAAATGTCAATGGTCAATGATAGATAGCCAATGGATTGAAGAACATTTTCAGAAAATCGCCATCTGTGCTCCTTACTTAGAAGTCATCGAAGAAATGACATTGAAAGAATTTTTGCATTTTCATAATGGGTTTCAAACCTTTTCTGCCTCAACTCACAATAGAAAATATCATTTCAATTCTTGGTCTCGAAAAAGCGGCGAATAAACAAATCAGGTATTATTCTTCGGGAATGAAACAAAGAGTAAGATTGGCACAAGCTATTTTTTCTGATGTACCTGCTATTTTATTAGATGAGCCATGCACGAATTTTGATGCAGCCGGAATTTCGCTCTATCATCAACTTATCAATGATTACTGCAAAAACCGTTTGGTAGTAGTGAGCAGTAATGATGAAGTGGAATATGGGTTTTGTGAAGAAAAAATAAATATCAGCGATTACAAAAAGTGAAATGATTTTTTAATGTCCTCCTTCAATACTGATCTGCTTATTACGATTCCCTTTCACTATTAATACAAAAGGAATACAGATAAGAAACATAACTCCGATGTATAAGAACACATCCATGTAGGCCATGACACCTGCTTGTTTCAGTACCGAATAATCCAATGCTTTGTAAGCAGTCTTCAATGCAATATTCAGGTGTCATCCCTTTAGCCATAAATCCATGTTGTAATGCAATAACTTTATTTTGAAGAGCAGGATTTGTAATATCCAGTTTGCTTACCAGATCACTGCGATGCATCATATTTCTGCGAGCCATAAAAGTTGTGATCATTGCAATACCAAACGATCCGCCCAATTGTCGCATCATTCCTGTAAATGCAGCTCCTTCTCCGATTTGTCTTCCTTTTAATGTACTTAATGATAAAGTGGTGATGGGAATAAACAGCATGCCCATAGCAAAGCCTCTTAAAATAAGCATCCAGAAAAATGCATCCTGCCCTGTATCCGGCGTAAGGATTTTATATCCCCAGAAACAGAAAAAGAAAAACATCAGCATTCCAATTGCAACCATGTATTGTTGTCTTACTCCTTTTTGCAATAATCGACCGATGATCGGCATCATGAATGCAGTGGTCAATGCTGAAGGTATCAGTAACATACCGGCTTGCGTGGCCGTCCATCCCAAAGTAGATTGTGTATATAATGGAATGATAAATGTTGACCCGTATAATCCAAAGCCGAGAATGAATGATAAAATGGTTCCCACCCGCAGGTTACCATTTTTCAATACTCTTAAATTTACTACCGGGTTTCGGAAAATTAATTCCCGCCAGATAAAAAAGAAAAATCCAAGAATGCTGATCACTGTGAGAATAACAATAGTGCTACTGTTGAACCAATCATCATCCTGTCCTTTTTCCAATATATATTGTAATGAGCCGACAAAAGTTGCCAACAGCCCGATGCCCAGCCAATCAATATCAGCATAACAGACTTTTCTCTGCGTACTTCGGACTTTTTACAAATTGTAATGTAAGCAAAGTTGCTATAACACCCAAAGGAATATTGATATAAAAAATATAAGGCCAGGAAAAATGATCGGTAATATATCCACCCAACGGCGGACCTAATGTTGGGCCAATGATCACTCCCATACCATATATCGCCTGCGCCATACTTCTTTTTTCAGAAGGATAACTTTCAGTAATGATCGTCTGTGATGTGACGAGTAATGCTCCGCCACCTAAGCCCTGCATGAAACGGAATATCACCAGCTCCCAAATGCCGGTAGCATTGCCGCATAAGAAAGAAAAAAGAGTAAACATCATGATGGAAGCAGCAAAATAATTCCTGCGTCCAAATTGTTGTGCCAACCAGCTTGTCATCGGAACAATGATCACATTTCCGATTGCATAAGCCGTCACCACCCAACCTATCTCAGTAGTTGTAGCGCCGAGGTTTCCTTTCATATCCGTCAAGGCAACATTCACAATAGTTGTATCCACTATTTCAAGCAAAGCACAGATGATCGCAGTAATTGTAATGATCACCCTTCGGGAACCGTATACCACTAATGAATCCTGTTGAAGCATACGATGATTTGTAAATAGTAATTTGTCAGTTTTGAATTTTCATTAATCCAAATGAACGTCTACTGATACATTTAATCCCGGTCTCAGCTTTTTTACCAATGTATCAGAGGGATCAGTGAATTCAATCTTTACAGGCAGACGTTGTACCACTTTTACAAAATTGCCGGTTGCATTATCAGGAGGCAATAAAGCAAACGTAGCTCCTGTTGCAGGAGAGAAAGAAGCTAATCTTGCCTGGAATTTATGACGGGGGAATGCATCTGCCGTTACAAAAACTATTTGGTCTCTCTCTCATTTTATTCAACTGCGTTTCTTTAAAATTGGCAACCACCCATACATTTTGACTATGCACACACTGCAAAAAGTGCCTGGCCCGCCTGAACAAATTGTCCGGGCTGCACATTTACTTTCGAAATATGTCCGTCCTGATCCGCAGTAATGACTGTATAAGAAAGACTCAGTTTTGCAGCATCAACATCAACTTCTCTTTGACGAATTGCTGCTTCTGCTACATTTATTTGTTGAGCAGTAGCATCACTTTGTACTGCAACAGCATTGGTCTGCTGAGATGCCTGGTTTTTTTGTCCCTGCAAAATGGCTAATTGTTTTTCTGCAGTTTCTTTAGCTGCCCAGGCCTGTTCATACTGTTGCTGTGTAATTGAATGATCTTTGATAAGATTGGCATAACGCTGATAATCCTGCTCGGCCCGCCATGCAGTGATCTTTGACGCAGCGATCTGCGAATCAATAGTCACTACCGAAGCTGCTGAAGTCGCAATATTGGCTTTAGAAGCATTAGTCACAGCTTTCGCATTTTCCAGGTTGGCTTTTGCAATTTCCAATGCTGCTTCTGCTTCTTCTAATTTTATTTTATAGTCCCTGTCGTCCAATATCAGCAGCGTATCTCCTTTCTTTACCTGCTGATTATCTCTTACCCGAACTTCTTTGACATAACCGGGTACATGCGGGATCACAGGCAAAATATCAGCGCTGATCTGTGCATCGTCCGTTTCTTCATGATGAAGACTATGCCGGTATTTAGAAAAGCCGAACCATCCGCCTCCAATGATCAAAACCACAAGAATGATCATAAAGATCGGGTTTCTTTTTTTACGAACGGGTTTTGCTTCGTTAGTTCTCGTTTCCATATTCAATCTGATTAGAGTTTTTAGTATTTATTTTTTTAACTCGGAACTTAAGATTCCTGCTGTTTGTAATAATTTATGATATGCAACAAATGCATCGGCTCTTGCCAGAGTATAGCTTAATCTTGGCCTGGAACTGTGCGACATCTGCTTCCAGCAAATCAGTTGTTGTGGCAAGACTATTGTCAAATTTATTTTTTATGATCCTGTAATTTTCATTCGCCTGCTCTACTGCTTTTGCATAAACCTCTATTTTTTTTCTGTTACTAAGCAGAGACAGATAACTTTTATTCACCTGTCTTTGCAGATCATCTCCCAACATAGCTTCTGTTAATGCAACTTCTTTTGCTCTCGCTTCTGCCTGCTCCACTTTAGCTTTTGTTTTCCAAAGCGAACCAATATTGTATGAAACTCCTACTCCTATGTTGATCGCATTTGTGATTGTCAGAAATTTCGGAATATCTGCAGCAATGTATCCTCCTGTCAATTGAAGGTTCGGATATAACTGCGCCTCGGTAGATTTTACATCGTCAACTGCAGATTTCTTCCTGTAATCAATTGCCATCATATCTTTCCTGTTTGTTGCCGCAGCCTGTAAAAAATCTTCCAGTGTGCGGTTATCGTCTTTCTTTTCAATACCGGTAGTATCCAATTCCAGCTCAGTAGTAGAAGGCAATCCAAGCATCAGGTCCATATTGATGTTGGCTAATTGCAGATTATTTTGTGCATCCAATAAATTCAATTCTACACTGGATGATTGCAATTGTGCTTTTAAAAGGTCATTCCTGGCAAGTAATCCGTTTTTTTCCAGGTTACTAAAATCTTTTTCACGCTGCTGGGATTGCTGCAAATTTTCTTTCATCAATTTTACCGCAGAATTTGCTTTGAACAAATTCGCAAATGCCTCAATAGTGTTTTGAATCACTTCATCCTGGTTATTTTCAGCATCCAGTTTCGTTGCTTGTTCGAGGTATTTCGAAGATTCGATGCCATATTTGATCCGGCCCCCGGTATAAATCGGGAGAGAAATACTGGCAATTCCATACATAGCCTGAGATACAGCAGGTGGTTGTGAATTGTTTCCTCCTCCGTTGTTATTATTGTTTTTCAAATCAAATTTGGAGCCCAATATGCGCAAGTAAGAACCACTGATGCTGGCATCAGGTAATTTTTTTTCTACAGCTTCTCTCAACGCTGCAGTGGCTTCTTCAATTTTTTCAAAATTGATCTTTAGCTGCTTGCTGTTCTTAACTCCTAATTCGATCGCTTCACTTAAGGTCAGCTGTTTTTTTTCCTGTGCTCTGATACC
Organism: uncultured Bacteroidota bacterium; assembly: GCA_963745445.1. Lineage (GTDB taxonomy): Bacteria > Bacteroidota > Bacteroidia > Chitinophagales > Chitinophagaceae > UTBCD1. Next base: position 1,220,014 of record CAVUXD010000003.1, on the reverse strand, counting down.
TGCTCCTGACAACAACAGGACGATCATTAATAATAATCCGATCTGTCTATTCTTCATAAGTCAAAATGGCTTTAAAAAGTGATTTTAAATGATGACTCAGTTTCTTTTTCAGGTGAGTTTCAAATTCTTCATCTGGCATAGATTGAAGATTATTGAGTTCACGATAATAATGCTGAGTGGTCACGAGATGGCTGGTAGTACCGATCAATGTTGCCATCATCAGTGGCACATCAATATTTTTTTTGAATTGTCCTTTCTTTTGTCCTTCAGCTATCAATTGTTTTACCAGGTCCTGGTTTGTTTTTTTTAACTGGTGGATCAGCTTATGGGTGGTTCCTCCGATTTTCACCATTTGTTCTCTGGACATAATCTTGTGAAAACATTGTTGCTCCATGATCCGGTTGATATAATTATCAATTAAGAGGTTCACCTTTTCCAATGAGGTCATCTTTTTGTTCTGCAGCATATTTTCCAGTTGCAGTGTAATATATTGTCCCCGGTATTTAAAAATTGTCTCCATCAGTTTTTCCTTGGAGCCGAAATAATAAGAGATCATAGCAAGATTAACGCCGGCTTCATCGGAAATGTCGCGTACAGAAGTACCGGCAAACCCTTTTTCAGCAAAGAGTTTCTCTGCTGCTTCCATGATCTGTATCTGTTTTTCATTAAACCCCATCATTGTCTTTTTTAGAAAAGGGAAGGGCGAAATTAAACAAACGTTTAATTAAAACAAATATTTAATTTTAAAAATTTATTAAATCGTTGTTACGAATTGGATCGTTGACTTGATTTCACTCTGTTTGAAAATGGGAAGCTATCGTTGACTTGCGATGAGTAAGTTCAGATCAGTATATTTTAAATTAAATCTTTCACTCATATAGAAATTGGTCAGCGCTCCTTTGAAAAGATAGATACCGCTGCGCAAATGAATATTATGCCAAAGCAAATTTTCAAATCCTCCTTCTTCACCAGCTTCTAATAATAATGGCATCAGTACGTTGCTGATCGCCTGTGAAGCAGTTCTTGCAAAACCCGAGGGAATATTAGGAACACAATAATGGATCACTCCATATTTTAAAAAGATCGGGTGCTCATGGCTGGTGATCTCCGAAGTTTCAAAACAACCTCCCCGATCAATGCTAACATCAATGATCACTGAACCGGACCGCATATTACTTACCATTTCTTCTGTGACTACCATTGGGGTACGGCCTGTCTCAGATCCCAAAGCGCCTACTGCCACCTCACAAGTTTTTAATTGTTTGGAAAGCATTCTTGGTTCAATTACCGAAGTCCATAGTCGCTGCCCGATATTATTCTGTAATCTCTTCAAACGATAGACGCTATTATCAAAAACTTTAACCGACGCTCCCAAAGCCAAAGCAGCTCGTGCTGCATATTCACCAACGATGCCAGCACCGATGATAATAACTTTTGTAGGAGCAATTCCCGAAATACCTCCTAATAAAACTCCTTTACCATGATTGGCAGAACTTAAATACTGTGCAGCGATTAACATAACAGAGCTTCCTGCAATCTCACTCATACTACGAACGATCGGGTAAGAGCCACTATCGTCTTTCAGATTTTCAAAAGAAATAGCTGTGATCCTTTTATCCATCATCTTTTGCAGCAGGTCAGCTTTCATGATAGAAAGGTGGATCGGCGAAATGATCACCTGGTTAAGTTGCAGCAATGGAATATCTTCATCGATCACTGGTGCACTTTTTACTAAAATCGGCGCCTTGAAAACATCAGACCGATCATACACGATTTTAGCTCCTGCTTCGCTATAATCCTTATCACGAAAATGAGAAGCGTCGCCTGCATTATGTTCAATAGTAACCTGGTGGCCGTTGCTAACCAATACACTTACTGCGTCCGGCGTTAATGCAATGCGATTTTCCTGGAAAGCGATCTCTTTGGGAATACCAATATGCATTTGGGCGCCTCTTGGCTTAATATCTAATTTCTCTTCTAACGTTTCATAGCTGAACGAAGGACTGATCTTTGGTTTTTGCTGGGCCATGCATATCGGGTTGCAATCAAAATTAGTTATTTATCCTTTATAATCAGCTTGCGATTATCCGGATCAATGGCCTCTATATAGACATGTAATGTATCATCGGGTAGAATGGAGGGCGCCTTTTCCGGCCATTCCAACAGGCAGATATGATCGCTATATAAACAATCCTCAATGCCGGCATCAATAGCTTCTGATTCGCTTTTGAGCCGGTATAAGTCTATGTGATATATTTTTCGCTCCTTTCCATTATCATCAAAGACGTATTCATTGATAAAGGAAAAGCTGGGGCTCCCCACCACATCCTTTACTTTTTTTACATCACACAATGCATGAATGAAAGTGGTTTTACCCGATCCCATCGGGCCATGGAACACCACTACTCTTTTATTTTGAATAGCATTCCAAAAAGAGATAGCTGACTCATGAATTTCAGATAATGAAAAAACCCATTCCATAAAGCAAATGTAAACAGGATTGGCAACGTGGTTGTATATAATTCCTGTTACCGTAAAATTCAGCCGGTACAATTTTGGTAAATTTGCAATTCATAAGATGCGTATGGAAAAAGTTCAATGGAAAGTGGAAGGAATGGATTGCTCCAATTGTGCTCTCACTATTCACAGATACCTGGAAAAAGAAGGAATGAAGAATGTAAAAGTGAATTTTGCGAACGGAGATGTATTATTTGACACAATTGGAACTTATACCAAAGAAGAAATCGCAAAAGGAATTCATGATCTCGGTTATGAAGTCGTTAGTATGAAATCCGCCGCCAAAGAAAAAAAAGTTTTTTTAGCTACACACCTGCAACGATTTCTTTTCTGTCTTCCATTTACACTCTTACTCTTGTTACACATGATCCCGGGAATACATTTTGAATGGCTCATGAATCCCTGGATAAACTTCGCATTATGTTTACCGGTTTATTTCATAGGTATGAAATTCTTTGGAAAAAGTGCCTGGAAAAGTATCCGGAACGGAATGCCCAACATGAATGTGCTGATCGCATTGGGAGCAACAGCCGCATTTATTTATAGTCTTGCAGCATCATTGATGGGATTGGGTGAGGCTTTTCTGTTTTATGAAACTGCCGCAACGATCATTACACTCATTTTCCTTGGAAATTACCTGGAGCATGCATCGGTTCAATCTACACAACGGGCTTTAAACAAACTGATGCGATCCCAGAAAGTGATGGCTAATATCATTGCTTTTGATGACGAACATACCGAGCATATCTTTCCTGTTGAAAATACACAATTGAAAACAGGAGATCTCATCCTGATCAAAAGCGGAGAACAAGTTCCGGCTGATTGTAAAATTCTTTGGGGAATTGCGAACGTAGATGAATCCATTATTACCGGAGAAAGCCTGCCGGTTCCCAAACAGGCCAAAGATCAATTGATCGGTGGAAGTGTACTGAACGACGGAACAGTAAAAGCACAGGTAACTGCTGTGGGCAATGAAACAATTCTTTCCGGAATAATCAATCTTGTAAAACAGGCGCAGGGAGAAAAACCACCCGTTCAGCAATTAGCTGATAAAATCAGTGCGATATTCGTTCCGGTAGTGTTAGTGATTGCTGCCATTACATTAGCAGCAAACTGGGTCATCCTTGGCAATTTCACTCCATCCATCATGCGTGCCATTGCAGTGCTGGTGATTGCTTGTCCCTGTGCAATGGGATTAGCAACTCCTGCTGCTATCGCCGTTGGTTTAGGCCGCGGCACACGAAATGGAATTCTGTTTCGCAATGCCACCAGCCTGGAATTATTTAAAAACATCAAACAGGTGGTTTTCGATAAAACAGGAACTCTTACAACCGGAAAGTTTCAAATTGGCGGTTTTAAATTTGAAAATTCAGATGAAGAGGAATTCAAAAGAATCGTTTTTTCTCTCGAAAAATATTCCAATCACCCGATCGCAAAATCTATAGTAAAAGAATGGAAGACAATAGATGAAATACGATGGAAAAAAATGGAAGAAATCAAAGGAATCGGAATGAAAGCCGAAGACAAAGAGGGAAATATTTATACAGCCGGCTCTTTCAAAATAGCAGGATCACTTACTCAGCATGATACACACAATGTCTACATTACAAAAAATGAAAAAATTATCGGATGGATCGATGTGAAAGATGAATTGCGTCCGGAATCGAAAACGGTCATCGATTATCTGCATTCGAAAGGAATTAAAACATTTTTGCTTACCGGTGATCGTTGGCAAAAAAGTAAAGCGCTGGCTACTGAACTCGGAATTGATGAAGTAAAAGCAGAACAAACGCCACAGCAAAAACTGGAAACGATCACAGAACTGACAGCTTTGGCTCCAACCATCATGATCGGTGATGGAATCAATGACGCACCTGCTTTAGCCAAAGCTACCATTGGTATTTCCATCAGTGATGCTTCACAGCTTGCCATGCAATCTGCCCAGGTAGTATTGATGAGCCACGGCCTTACTAAGCTTCCTACTGCATTAGGATTGGGAAAACACACTTTCATTACTATCAAACAAAATCTTTTCTGGGCATTTTTCTATAACGTGATTGCAATACCAATTGCAGCATTTGGTTTTCTTACTCCTTCTTTTGCCGCATTAGCCATGGGATTCAGCGATGTTGTGCTGGCTATTAATTCAGTTAGGTTGTTTACAAAGAAAGTAGAATAATTCAACAAATTTTCTTTTCCTAACTTCATTATTCATCAATTTATTTCATTGGTAGATATTCAGAAAATATTAAACCAATATTGGGGTTTCGATTCGTTCCGCCCTTTACAAAAAGAAATCATTGAATCTGTTCTAAATGGGAATGATACCCTCGCCTTAATGCCCACCGGTGGCGGCAAATCCCTTTGCTACCAAATTCCTGCATTGGTAAAAGATGGAATGTGTCTCGTTATTTCACCACTTATTGCATTGATGAAAGACCAGGTGGAAAATATCCGTAAAAAGGGAATCACTGCATTTGCCATTTATTCCGGCATGAGCAGAAATGAAATCCTGAATACTTTAAAAGTTGCGTCAAATAGTAATTGCAAATTTCTTTACGTTTCACCGGAAAGATTGGAAACATCTTTATTCAAAGAATACTTACCCGGTATGGACATCAACCTGGTCGCTGTTGATGAAGCACATTGCATTTCCCAATGGGGTTATGATTTTCGTCCTCCATATTTACGGATCGCAGCATTGAGAGAAGAATTACCCGATATACCGATTTTAGCTTTAACTGCATCTGCAACTCCTGAAGTACAACAAGATATTTGTGAGAAGCTGCGATTCAAAGATTCTTCAAAAATCCCCCCTTCGGGGGGCTGGGGAGGCAGTAATATTTTTCGCCAATCGTTTGAACGCCCCAACCTTTCTTACAGCACATTCGAAGTAGATTCCAAGATCAATAAGATTATTGAAGTGCTAATGAAAGTTCCCGGCAGTGCTATTGTGTATTGTAAAAGCCGCAAACGAACTAAAGAGATCAGCGAATTATTGCAATTGCAAAATATTTCTGCTGATTATTATCATGCCGGATTAATACAGGAAGAACGCAACCGAAAACAGGAAGAGTGGATCCGGAATAAAATAAGAGTGATCGTTTGTACCAATGCATTTGGGATGGGTATCGATAAACCGGATGTCCGTTCTGTCATTCATGCCGATGTACCGGATTGTTTGGAAAATTATTACCAGGAAGCAGGCCGTGCCGGGCGGGATAGAAAGAAATCGTTTGCTGTTTTGTTATATGATAACAGGGATCTGCATGAACTGGAAGAATTAACTATGCACCGGTTTCCTTCTTTGACTGAAATAAAAAATATTTACCAGGCTGTCTCCAATTATTTGCAAATACCTTCCGGTAGCGGACAAGGAGAATCTTATGACTTCGACATTGCTGATTTTTTAAAAAAATTCAAACTCAATAGCCATACGGCTTTGTTTGCTTTGAAAGCATTGGAACAGGAAGGGTGGCTGGCATTCAATGAACAGGTTTTTATTCCTTCCAGGATACAGTTCTCTACTGGCAAAGAACAGTTGTATGAATTTGAAAAATTGCATCCTCATCTTGAACCTGTAATCAAATCCTTGTTGAGAGCATATGAAGGAATTTTTGATCATGAAGTTTCCATCTCAGAACAGGTGCTTTCGGGTTTGGTGAAGAAAAACGCCGAAGATGTGAAAAAACAATTGCAGGAACTGCATCGCTTCGGCATAATTTTCTATCATCCCCAAAAAGATAGTCCGCAAATATTTCTGCTGCGTAATCGTATCAAAGCCGAAGATCTTACAATTAATATGACGGACTACAACCGGAGAAAAGAAAAATTCCGGCTTCGTTGCAAGGAGTTGATCCATTTTGTAAAAGAAAAAACAGAATGCCGCAGCCGGATGATCGCTTCATATTTTGGCGATGCTTCATTGCCACGTTGTGGCGTTTGCGATAATTGCCTGCGATTAAAAGCAACTATTTTAAGCAAAGAAGAATTTGATACCATCAATCACCGGATCATTAATACCGTGAAGTATGAACCAATGCACACCAGGGAACTCTTGTTAAAACTCAGCGGTGTGAAAAAAGAAAAAGCCTGGAAAGTGATCGAGTTTTTGCAGGCCGAAAACAAAATTGAAATGGACAAAGACGGATTGGTAAGAATAAAATGACCTTATCAGAATAAGCTTTTGCTGCTGCGTCCTCCTAAACCCAAAACGCCCAATAAACTTCTCGTAATAACGCTTGCTGCAGTTCTACCCACTTGTTTCATCATTGGGTTATCAAAAATGCTTTCATCTTTTTGTACTGTTCTTCCCTGGGCTTTTTGTTGTTCTTGCATCTGTTTCATCTCCTCATTCTTTTTAGCCGCATCACCTAACTTACCATTCAGGATCTCATAAGCACTTTCGCTGTCTATTACCAGGTTATACTTCGCCGCAATTTTCGATTTAGCAACTAATGCATCAATCTCTGCATCGGTCAAAATATCCATCCTGCTTCTTGGAGGACACATCATACAGTGTACTAACGGTGTAGGAATTCCTTTTTCATTCAGTATGGTCACCAATGCTTCCCCAATTCCTAATTGAGTAATCAGGTCTTCTGTTTTATAAAATTCTGTTTCAGGATAATTTTCAGCTGTTTGTTTGATCGTTTTTCTATCAGCAGCAGTGAAAGCTCTTAAAGCATGCTGCACTTTCATTCCCAATTGAGCTAATACGGAAGCAGGAACATCCATTGGGTTTTGTGTACAAAAATAAATTCCGATCCCTTTTGAACGAATCAGCTTCACAATTGTTTCGATCTCCTGCAACAATGTTTGACTGGCCTCCTGGAAAATAAGATGGGCCTCATCAATGAACAATACCAATTTCGGTTTGTCCAGGTCACCCTCTTCGGGACATGTGGCATATAATTCCGCCAGCATCTGCAACATAAAAGTGGAAAACAATTTTGGTCTGTCCTGAAGATCTGTAACACGAATGACGGAAACCATACCTCTGCCATCATCGTTGATCCGCATGAGATCATTCACTTCAAAACTTTTTTCTCCGAAAAAAAAATCAGCGCCCTGCTGTTGCAGTTCTATCACTTTACGAAGAATGGTTCCGGTCGAAGTCGTGGATATTTTGCCATAACTTTTCTCCAATTCATCTTTTCCTTCATTGCTGATATATTGAAGCACTTTAATAAAATCTTTCAGGTCCAGCAAAGGAAGTTTGGCATCATCACAATATTTAAAGATCATGGCTACAAAACTTTCCTGCGTATCATTCAATTCCAGGATCTTTGAAAGCAATACAGGGCCAAATTCACTCACCGTGGCACGAAGACGGGTTCCCTTTTGGTTGCTTAAAGTAAGAAGTTCCACTGGGTATGCAGAAGGTTTGAATTCGATATTCAACAATTTGCAGCGTTCGGTGATCTTATCATTTACTGTTCCAGTTGCGGCAATACCGCTGAAATCTCCTTTTATATCCATGACCACAACCGGAATGCTGGCATCGCTCAATCCTTCGCTCAATACCTGTAATGTTTTTGTTTTCCCGGTACCGGTAGCTCCGGCAATCAATCCATGACGGTTCATGGTCTTAAATGGGATGATCACATCAGCGCCACTTACTACAGTGCCGTCCAGCATAGCGCAACCGACCTTCAGGCTTTCGCCTTTAAAACTATATCCATCCTTTACAACCTGTAAAAATTTATTCTTATCTGCCATTGAAAAAAAATTAAATAGAAATTATTAAATCCAAATTATAAGTCTTCTTCTCTTTCTAACATTAGTATAGCTCCCTGCGGCACGATGAAATATTTTTCTTTTTCATACATCACTTCAGTAGCCCCACTCAATAAAAAGATAGCAAGGTCTCCTTCCTTTGCCTGTAATGGCACATATTTCACTTGTTCTTCTTCGCTTTTCCAGGGTTCATCTTCCACCGGCATAGGAATGGCATATCCAGGCCCGGTTTTTATCACATAACCTTGCTGCACTTTTTCTTTTTCCTGTACACCCGGCGGCAGGTATAACCCGCTGGCTGTTCTCTCATCGGGTTTGGTAGGCTTGATCAGGACCCTGTCGCCAATAACAACAAGTTTCTTCAATCGGTTATCCGGGGTCAGGTGCATTGCCATAATCATGTGTTGAAAAGCAAATGTAGATAATACAGCAGAATTCATTTTAGTGTCAGTCTTAACAAAAAATTACGCTCCAGGTTTTATTTGCTGTAAATGATTTAATTTTATTTGTTTCATCTTATTCCCTTTTTATCATCGGGTAATAAGAGGAAGTGGTCTCAAAACAATAAACAACAAATAAAAACCATAAACCAACAATCATGGAAGGAAAGAAACATAAAATTTTGCTTTGTGAAGATGATGCCAACCTGGGAAGTGTTTTGAAAAATTACCTGGAACTGAATGATTATGATGTAACGCTGGAACGGGATGGTCGCCTGGGCCTCGCCGCTTTTCAACGTGAAAAGTTTGAATTATGCCTGCTGGATGTAATGATGCCGAATATGGACGGCTTCACCCTGGCAGAAGAGATCCGGGACGTAGATCCTGACATTCCTCTTTTCTTTCTCAGCGCTAAAACCATGAAAGATGACATCATCCAGGGTTATAAACTTGGTGCTGATGACTATATCACCAAGCCATTTGATAGCGAAGTGCTGCTGCTGAAGATCAAAGCTATCCTGAAGCGTAATGAAGAACTAAACAAGGAAAGTGAGAATAAAGAATTCAATCTTGCCAGCTATCATTTCAATCCCAAATTGCGGCAATTAGTTCACAACGGAATTACTCAAACATTATCACCTAAAGAAAATGAGTTGCTGAAACTGTTGGCTGAACATCTCAATGATCTGCTGCCAAGAGAACAAGCATTGAAAAAGATATGGGGCAGCGATACTTACTTCAATGGTCGCAGCATGGATGTGTATATTGCTAAATTGAGAAAGTATTTAAAAGACGACGCTAAGATCGAGATTGTGAATATTCACGGAAACGGATTCAGGTTGGTAGTGCAGGAATAATTTGCCAATGTGCAAATGAATTAATTCAAGGTTGCTTTATTATCAGGCAGCCTTTTATTTTTTAAGTATCAAATAAATTTCCCTCTATTCCTGCTGAAGGTTTTTTTCCCAGGTGTTCGTATGCTTTATGCGTAGCTTCTCTTCCTCTCGGTGTTCTTTTCAAAAAACCTTCCTGGATCAAAAATGGTTCATAGACTTCTTCCAATGTCCCGGCTTCTTCACCTACGGCTGTCGCAATTGTAGTAATGCCGACCGGGCCTCCTTTGAATTTGTCAATGATCGTCAATAATATCTTATTATCCATATCATCGAGTCCGTATTCATCCACATTCAATGCTTTTAATGAATGCTGTGTGATCTCCAGGTCGATCTCGCCATTTTTAAGGACCTGAGCAAAATCTCTTACCCGTCTCAACAGTCCATTGGCAATACGTGGAGTGCCGCGGCTTCTTCCTGCAATTTCAATTACAGCTTCTTTAGAAATTTTTGTTCCGAGAATTTTTGCTGAGCGGTAAATAATACTTTTAAGTGTATCAGAACTATAGTATTCCAATCTTGATTTGATAGCAAACCGGGACAGTAAAGGAGCCGTCAGTAAACCGCTTCGGGTTGTTGCTCCGACAAGTGTAAATGGATTCAGGTTGATCTGGATACTGCGGGCATTGGGGCCGCTATCGATCATGATGTCGATTCTATAATCTTCCATGGCACTGTATAAGTATTCTTCTACAACAGTGCTGAGCCGATGTATCTCATCAATGAATAAAACATCGTTTGCTTCGAGGTTGGTCAGCAATCCGGCAAGGTCACCGGGTTTTTCAATTACAGGCCCCGAAGTTTCTTTGATATTTACTCCTAATTCATTGGCTACGATTCTTGATAAAGTTGTTTTACCCAAACCGGGCGGGCCATGAAATAAAATATGATCCAGCGCTTCTCCTCTGAGTTTAGCGGCTTTGATAAAAATTTTCAGGTTCTCAATGATCTGCAATTGGCCGGCAAAATCTGCGATCTGCCTGGGGCGGATATTATTCTCAAATTCTTTATCAGTCGCCGTCAGAAATTCTTTATCACTGTTTAAATTTGAATTTGCCATGAACTTTTTTGAGTCTTGTTTGTAAACAAATTTAAACTTATTAATATGAAAATAGGAATAATTGGTTCCGGCATAGTTGGCCGGGTTTTGGGAAAAGCATTTCTTTCTGAAGGGTACGATGTCATGCTGGGCACCCGAAATACTTCAAAAGATGAAGTGGTGAAATGGAAAAACGAAAATCCAAAAGGGAAAACAGGAACGTTTGAAGAAACGGCAAAGTTTGGAGAGTTGCTTGTACTGGCAACTAACGGCCTTGCGACAGAACAAATCATCAATACGGCGGGAGTAAATAATTTTAATGACAAAGTGGTTATTGATACCACTAATCCTATTGCTGCTGCGCCGCCAACCAATGGAGTGCTTCATTATTTCACCACATTGGAAGAATCATTGATGGAAAGAATTCAAAAGCAAATACCGGACGCTAAAGTTGTAAAGGCTTTCAACATCGTTGGCAATGCATTTATGTATAAACCAAATTTTCCCGGGGGGAAACCCACTATGTTCATTTGCGGTAATGATGAAGAAGCGAAAAAAATCGTTACTGATATCCTTACTGTATTCGGACATGAAACTGAAGATATGGGGAAAGTAGAAGCTGCAAGAGCCATTGAACCATTATGTATTCTCTGGTGCATTCCCGGTTTTCTCCGGAATCAATGGACAAATGGTTTTAAATTTTTGAAAATGTAGTAAGATGAAATTCGATGAATTTAAAAAGAGTTTAGCTGAATCCATTCCCCCGGAAGAAATTTCACCATACTTACGATCATTATGGTATGATGGTAAAGGCGATTGGAATAAAGCACATCATACCATCCAGGATATTGATGATAAAACCGCTGCTCACATTCATGCCTACCTGCATCGAAAAGAAGGAGATATCGGAAATGCAGATTACTGGTATCATCGTGCCGGAAAGAAAAGACCGGAATATTCATTGGAGAAAGAATGGGAAGAAATAGTTAAAGCTCTTCTCATTTAGCTACCAGCATATTTATTCATTTGTAAAATCAGGTCCGGATCAGGGCAATTTGCTAAATATTTTTCTCTTTCCGAATATTTACAAACACCGGGATAATCTCCCTCCCATCCCTGGAGATCAATAATGATCTGAAAATGCAAATGCGGAGGCCAATGCCCGTTTTCCATAGGAATACCGAATTCAGCAAATACATCTCCTTTTTCTATTCTCTCACTTCCATATAAATTTTTAATCGAATTCAGACTGAGATGGCCATATAAAGTGTAAAAAATAAGTTCCTCAAGCCGGTGCGATAAAATGATCGTAGCTCCATAATCTCCAATATTATCATTAAAGGCAAAACTGTGAACAATACCATTCAAAGGTGCTATTACTTTTGTATGCGGTTTGCCCCAAATATCAATTCCCAAATGCAGGCTCCTTGGTTCTTCGCCGGGTTCTTTTCCATCAAAAATTTTACTGTACTTATAAACAACCCTGTGCTCCGCATAACCGCCGATTCCGTATTTCGCTCCCGCCTCCCGCAATTTTTGATTAATGTAATTAATGAATTCATTTGTATGGCTGAGAATATTTTCATTCAGCTCTTTATTGTTTATAGTGGAATCGAGTAGAAGTATTTTATTTTTTGCTGCATCAAAAGGAACGACAGGATGAAATTCGGATTGATGCTTTTTAAAAATTGATATGAGTTGATCTGTTTTGCTCATAACAAAATGGCCCACCTCAAAGGTAGGCCATGCATCATGATGCCATAAATTCAATTATTTTATTTCAGTCCTTTCATGATCTCATCAACAGCTCTGTCTACCTGCGGATCCCGGCCATTGATCTTGTCTTCAAAAGTATTTATAACAAGAATATCCGGATGTACTCCGGTTGATTCCAGGTCTTTTCCTTCCAAAGTGTAACAACCCCATGCCGGCAAGCGAATGAAAGAACCATCAACCAGCCCTGCTCCGCTTGTAAAAATGATCCAATGATACGTATCATTGCCCACAATTTTTCCCAGCTTCAATGCTTTGAATCCCTGTGAAGTCATTTCAGCATCACTGAGTGATTGTTCATTGGTCAATAAAATAATAGGCTTATCGCTGGGAGTAAAATTTCCCTGCCTTGTCAATTTTCCATCACGGTATTTCCATTGCAAATAAGAACGTTGTTCCAGGAAACGCAATACTTCATCATGCACATTACCTCCTGTGTTGTAACGAAGATCGAGGATCAACGCATCTTTATTATCCAATTCTTTTGTCATATCAATAATGAAGCTTTCCAACTGATCTTCGCCCATATCTTTCATACAGGAATAAGCAATCCGGTTTTTGCTTCTTTCATCAACCCGCTTCCGGTTATTATCAATCCACTCATTATACAAATCAGTGAATAAACTGCTTTGAGGATGAATCTTAGCTTCCACATCTTTTCCATTCCGGTTGAAAGTAAGTTTGATCTCCTGGTCCAAAGACGGCTTTGTGAAATAATAATTACGATCCATGTTTTTATCTACTGTCTCATTATCCACTTTTGTCAGTATATCTCCGGGTTTCACATCTATATCTGCCCGGTCTGCATTACTTCTTTTGACAACATATTTTACTTTATACGGATCGTCGTTTTCAAAAATAATTCCCGTTTCCATCGTCCGGTTTTGTAAAGCAATACCTTCATCACTGCCAAAAGTGCTAAAGCCCTGGTGGGAAGAATTTAATTCACCCAGCATATCATTAAGTAAAATTCTCAGGTCTGCTCTATTGTTCAGGTGTGCAATGAATGGCTGATACCTTTCTTTAATTTTTTTCCAATCTACCCCATGAAAATTGCTATCATAATAGTTCTCTTCCATCTGTGCCCATGCTTCTTCAAATATCTGGCTGAATTCTTCCTGCAAATTGCGACGGAATGTATAACTGATGCTGATCGGCTCAACTTTATTGCCATCAAGATTTAATTTAAAAATATTTCCATTGAGCAATACATAAAATTTATCACTTACTTCTACAATACCGAATCCAAATGAGCCGTCGGTGCCGGTGATCTTTTCAGTTTTATTTTGTTCAAAAGGTTCGACCGTTGTTTTCCATAAGGCATTTCGGCCTTCTGCATGATTACTGGTATATAAAACAGTTGTTTTTTCTCCTTTCTGATAAACATCCGTAAGATATTGCGAACCGAAAGATGGACTTATTTGTTCCAGCCGGTCCATGATACCATCCATATCAATGCGAATGGAAATAACCGGTTGTGCAGATGAACTATCCTTCTTTGTAGTATCTTTTTTGGGTTCTTTAAAGAGATCGTTGAACTTATCAGAGCGATAAGGCTCATCAATTTTTTCCAGTGGCATGCGGTACACCTTCGGATCTTCCATTCCGAAAGGATAACCTGGCTTTAACCTGGAAGAAGTGAAATAAATATATTTTCCATCAGGTGACCATATAGGGCCGGTTTCGGTAACGCCGGTATTGGTCAGATCGGTTGTTTTATTTTCTTTGATATTATAAATGAAAATGTCCTGTTCAAAATTCCTGTATGCAGTAAATAAAACATATTCGCCATTGGGAGAAAAACCAGGATCACTATTCTCAAAGCCCCATATCTCATCTTTCACGATTGTATTACTTGCCATAGTTTTAAGATCAAGTAATCTCACTTCATCTCTTCCACTCAGATAAACCGCCTGGGTTCTTTTCTTATTAAATACAATGGAGCGATCATCGCCTTTATCATTGGTCAATTCTTTTAACCCACCGCTTCCATCCGCCATGATCGTATATAAATTCAGATATCCATCTTTCGTTTGATTAAACAGCAGGGTTTTATTATCACTCATCCATTTAACTTCTCTCGCCCTTTCTGCAGAGCCTTTGTCAATGTGCTCAATAAATTTTCCTTCGATATCGCTGACAAAAATTTCTCCTCTTGATGTAAATGCCAGTTTCTTTCCGTCCGGTGATACATCAAAGTTTGTGATGTTACCTTTTACTTCATAATCTTTGTCCTTTGGCAACACATCATTACGGATAATCGAAATATTCAGTTTCTCTGATTTTTTTGAAGCCACATCATAAAGCCACAATTGATAATCTTTTTCAAAGACCACTTTTCCGCCATTGGCATTTACAATAGGAGTTTTAATAGATGAATTGAATTTGGTAAGGGCTGTCTTTTTGCCGTTATCAAACGTATAAAGATTATATTCTCCGTTTCCTTCATCTGAAATGAAGTAAATATTCCCGTTTTTATCAATGGTAGCAGCAAAATCTTTCCCGATCCAGTCAGTATATCTTTTGTACTGTTTCGTTTGTGGATTGTAAGATTGTATATCGGGGTTAAAAGGACCCTTGTAATGTTTACGCTGAACCTGGTTGCTGCTTTCCCATGTATCATTGAAAAATATTTCGCCGCTCGTGGGGTGCTCAACAAGATTATGATCATAAAGAAAAAAATAATCTCCAAAAACCCGCTGAGGTGTCCCTCCGTCTTTACTTACTTTAAAACCGGATAGCTGGCCCATCCGGTTACTGTTGAAATAAATAAATTTCGAATCCCAACTCCAACTGCTGACCTCATCATTAGCGCTGTGATAAGTGATCTGTTTGATTTCTCCTCCGTTGACAGGCATTACAAAAATATCGGCATTTCCATATTGACGGCCTGTAAAAGCTATCCATTTCCCATCGGGAGAAACTCTTGGACTGGTTTCATAACCCTGCATAGCAGTAAGTCGTGTTGCCTGTCCATCTTTTATATTGGCTTTCCAGAGATCGCCTTCAAAACTGAAGATCACTGTTTGCCCGTCTGGCGTCAAACAAGGATTGGACAAAAAGAAGGCATCACCATTTTGTGCCGGAGAAACAAAATATAAAAGTTGAAGAACGACAAGAAAAAGAATCTTTCTCATAACAGAAAATTTAGTAGTTGAAATTACAATAGAATGCATTCATATAAATACCGTTAATAAAAAAGAAACGGTTATTTTGATGCAGTTTCTCAACACTAGTCAAAAGTATTTTACTCAGACAACAATATTGACCATTTTCCCTTTTACAAAAATGATCTTCTTGTACGATTTGCCGTCGAGCCATTTTTGGACAATAGGGTTGGCTAAAACGATCTTCTCTACTTCTTCCTGCTTTGCATTTAAAGAAATATTGATCGTGGTGCGAAGCTTTCCATTTATAGAAACAGGATATTCTTTGCTGCTCTCTGCAAGATATTTCTCTTGATACACAGGAAAAGAAGCATTCAGGATCGTATCTGAATGTCCCAGCAAATGCCAAAGCTCTTCGCAAATATGCGGAGCATAAGGCGTCAGTAAAATAAGCAATGGTTCCAGCACTTCTTTTTTATCACATTTCAGATCGGCGAGTTCATTAGTGGCGATCATAAAGGCGCTGACAGCAGTATTGAATGAAAAGCGTTCCGTGTCTTCTTCAATTTTTTTGCTGGCTTTGTGCAATACTTTTAATTCAGCACCTGTTGGTTTGTCATCATTCCATTGTTTCCCTTTCAGATCATCATAAAACAAACGCCAGAATTTTTTCAAAAAGCGATGTACTCCTTCAATGCCTTTAGTATCCCAGGGTTTGCTCATTTCCACCGGGCCGAGAAACATTTCATACATGCGGAAAGTATCGGCACCGTATTTTTCACATAACTCATCTGGGTTGACAACATTTAGTTTGGACTTAGACATTTTTTCAACTAAAGATTGTGTATAAAACTTATCCGAGCCTTCTCTTTCTCTATGAAAAACATTTTCTTGCCAATAACCGCCCTCACAATAAAATTTATATTTAGAATAAATCGGATTTTTTGCAATAAACTCTGGGATATTGAGAATATTATTTTCTACAAGATTAACATCTACATGCAAGATTGCCCATTGCCTTCCGGGCAGATCAACCTCCATCTTCCCATTTTCGTATGAAACAAAATAATGATAGTTTAATCTGATTTTTTCTAATTCGCTTTCAGTTTTTTTATCCATATCTGGAATAACCGCCCCTAAACTAATCACATATAAGTATAAAAGTTGTGATGTTCCAGTTATCATCCCTTGATTCACCAATTTTTTATACGGTTCATCAAAACTGATCAATCCTATATCAAATAAAAATTTCGTCCACATGCGGCTGTATAATAGATGTCCTACTGCATGTTCGGTGCCGCCGATATATAAATCCACCTGGTTCCAGTAATCACTTGCTTTTCTATCACAAAATTCTTTTTCATTGTGTGGATCCATGTAGCGAAGAAAATACCAACTGCTGCCGGCATAGCCGGGCATGGTGTTAGTCTCCCTCACCCCTTGCCCCTTCTCCACAAGTGGAGAGGGGATGAGCGCCTCTAATTTTGATTTAATCTTATCTCTAATCGAGTAGGGATTTTTTATAACCTCTTCGTTTGTAAACCTTATTATTTCGAATCCTATTTCCTTTAATACTCTTGTTCTTTCTTCATCATATTTTTTTTGTTCTTCTGTTTCATGGTACCCGCCATCCACTTCTACAATCAGCCTATCCTGCAATGAAACAAAATCCACAATGTATGCATCTATCGGATGTTGCCTTCTGAATTTTACTCCTGATTTATTATTCCGTAGTAACTCCCATAATTTCTTTTCTGCTTCCGTATATTCTTTACGCATCAACTTTGCTAATTCGTATTGAACAGGTGTGTGCACTTGATATTTAGGGACTCTTGCTGCTCCCTTCTCCGCCTGCGGAGAAGGGCTGGGGATGAGGGCCCACTCTTTAATATTTGCAAGCGGTCCTTCACCTTCCGGCCCGGGTTTGTAAGAATCTACATGCGGCAATTCCAACGGCAATTCTTTTTCATCCAGCGGATATGCAATCCCATTTTTCCAAATGATCGGGAATGGTTCGCCCCAATAACGCTGGCGGCTGAATGCCGCATCCCGCATTTTATAATTCACTTTTCTTTTCCCAATCCCAAGTTCTTCTAATTTTTTAATCACCACTTCTATGGCATCTTTCATCAGCATTCCATTCAGGAAATCGGAATTTTCCAGTATGGCGTCTTTCGTCGGGTTGGCTTCCTCGTCATTATAATATTTACCAATAATATTGGTGATGGGAATATCAAAATGCTTTGCAAACTTGTGATCTCTTTCGTCGCCGCAAGGCACTGCCATGATAGCACCGGTGCCATAACCGATCAAAACATATTCACTGATCCAGATGGGAATTTTCTTTTTACTGAATGGATGAATACAATAAGCTCCGCTAAAAACACCACTTATCTTTTTTTCAGCCATCCGTTCTCTTTCGCTTCGGCTTTTCACATAAGCAAGATATTCCTCCACCGCTTGCTTTTGTTCCGTAGAAGTTATTTGTTCTACCAATTCATGTTCCGGAGCGATCACCATGAAGTCAACTCCGAAAATGGTATCAGGTCTTGTAGTGTAAACTGTGAGAGTACTACTCCTGGCTCCTGACTCCTGACTCCCGACTCGAAATTCTATCTCTGCTCCTGAAGACTTTCCGATCCAGTTCGTCTGCATTTCTTTCATCGCTTCGCTGAAATCAACATGATTCAGGCCTTCCAACAAACGATCGGCATATTCAGTGATGCGTAAATACCATTGTCTTAATTTTTTCTTTACTACAGGATAGCCACCTCTCTCGCTTACCCCATTGATCACTTCATCATTTGCCAATACTGTTCCTAATGCTTCGCACCAATTCACTTCACCATAACCACAATAAGCAAGACGATATTCCATTAAAATGTTTTGCTGCGTCAACTCATCAAAGGATTTCCATTCCTCCGCAGTAAAAATGTTCCCGGTTTCCGGTTTCCGGCCAATTACCTGCAATTGGTAACCGGTAACCGGAAACGGATGATTACAGTTTCCTTCTTTTTCAAAAACCTCAACCAATTTCTTTATTCGTTCTGCTTTTTGCGTTTTGCGATTGTAATAACAATCGAATAATTGCAAAAAGATCCATTGGGTCCATTTATAAAATTCCGGTTTGGAAGTATTCACTTCCCGGTCCCAATCAAAACAAAAACCGATCTTATCCAACTGGCTTCGGAAGTTCTTAATATTATTTTCCGTAGAAACAGCGGGATGAATGCCATGCTCGATCGCATATTGCTCTGCCGGCAATCCGAATGCATCATAACCCATCGGGTGCAGCACATTAAAACCTTTGAGTCGTTTATAGCGGGCATAAATATCGCTGGCAATATACCCGAGCGGATGGCCTACATGTAATCCTGCCCCACTTGGATAAGGGAACATATCCAGCACATAGCATTTCGGTTTAGAAGAATCATTGCTTACCTGGTACACTTTATCCTCTTGCCATTGGCCCTGCCAGTATTTTTCTATTTTCCTGAAATTATATTCCATTGATGGTCCCGGGATTGATTGTTTGTTTTAACTAATGCGGTTTGTGAAAGAAGACTTAAAAAAATCACTCTTCACCATACTATAGCTGCATCACTAAAATATTGGCCTTACACAATCGTTAGATGGGTAACAAAAATACGGATTGCACTGCGAAATCAGTTATTTTTGCCCGACCTGTTAAATTCAAAATCAGCTCTCATGGTTCAGTCTTCGAAAGCTTCTATTAAAAAGGGAAAGCCGTCTTATTTCATGGCCATCCTGGGTGTAACATTGGTGCTCTTTTTCCTCGGTATCATCGGTTGGTCTTTCATCAATGCTAAAAAGTTAGCGAATTATTTTAAAGAAAGTATAGAAGTAAGAACTTTCGTTCGGGGTAATCCCAACCCGACTGATAGTGCAGCCTTAATGAATTATATCAGCTCCAAACTGTATGTAAAAAGCATAGAATATATAACAAAAGAAAAGGGAAAAGAAATCTACCTGAAAGACGGAAACAGCGGATGGGATAAAGTACTTGATGCCAACCCTCTTCCTAATGCTATTTATTTTAAAGTAAAAAAGCAATATCTCAATACTGATTCATTATCTAAAATTAAAGCTGACCTGAAAGAACAAACATGGGTCGATTCGGTTGAATACCCGGAGGCGTTGATTGGCAAAATGAATGAGAATATCCGTCGTATCAGCCTTGTTTTATTGATCATCGTGATCATTTTATCCGTTGTCGTCATTGTACTTATTGATAATACTATTCGCCTGGCCATGTTCAGCAATCGCTTTCTTATTAAAACCATGCAGATGGTTGGCGCTACCCGATGGTTCATTGCCCGGCCTATGAATATCCGTGCCATTATCAATGGAGCTACCGGCGGTGTTATTGCATGCATATTGGTATATGTTCTTATTCTATTTGCAGAAAGCCAGCTCAGTGATCTGAAATCCATTCGTGATACAGGGACGACGTTGATGTTATTCTTATTCCTGATCGCAGTGGGAATTGGCATTACTTTGCTTAGCACCTATCGAAGTGTTTTGAAATATCTGAAGATGAAACTGGACGACTTGTATTAATAAGGTTGGAAACCAGATGGAAAAGCTTACAAGATAAACGTTAGATATTTCCTGACTTCCTTCCTTCCAGACTTTCGGTCTTTTCACTATATTGCGCATTCAAATTGAAAACAAATGGCTGATAATAAAACTACTTCTTCTTCCTATTTATTCGGAAAGGAAAATTATGTGTGGATGGCTGTGGGAGCCATTGTTATTGCTATCGGTATGTTCCTGATGTCGGGAGGTCAAAGCAATGTGAACCCGGCAGTGTTTGATGCTAAAGCAGTTTACAGCACTACCCGCATCACTATTGCCCCTATTATGATATTAGTAGGATTGGTAATAGAGATCTTTGCCATATTCAAAACACCGAAACAAGCTGAAGCCAAATAACATTAAAAATATTTTGACATTAAATGGAGCGATGAATGAATCATCGCTTTTTTATTAAGATCATTTTTTTGAAACGCTATCTTTACTCAATAATTTTTCCATGAGCCTCATCGAAGCGATCATATTGGGAATCGTAGAAGGATTAACTGAATTTCTCCCGATATCCTCCACTGGTCATATGATCATTGCCAGTTCCATTTTGGGAATTCAACATGATGAATTCACCAAACTGTTTGAGATATCCATTCAATTCGGGGCTATACTGGCTGTGGTCATATTGTATTCAAAAAAGTTCTTTGATTTTCGCCGCTGGCAATTTTATGCCAAGCTCATCGTCGGCGTGATCCCCGCTTTGGTACTCGGTTATCTTTTTTCTGATAAAATCGATCACTTGCTGGAAAGCCCGACAACCGTTGCTGTTACTATGCTGATCGGTGGTATCCTGTTATTATTCGTCGACAATTTTTTTAATCATCCTACAATTGATTCAGATGAAAAGATCGGTTTCGTAAAATCATTTTTCGTTGGTTGCTGGCAGGTAATTGCCATGATCCCCGGCGTCAGCCGAAGCGCTGCATCTATTATTGGAGGAATGCAGCAAAAATTCACAAGATTTGTTGCGGCAGAATTTTCTTTCTTCCTTGCTGTTCCTACTATGTTTGCTGCAACGGTTTATGCTTTATTTATTAAAAAATGGGGAACCGACGATGCAGCCAAAAAAGGCATTCAGCTTATCACCGAAACACATCAAAATACCATGGCGTTCCTTGTGGGTAATATAGTAGCGTTTATTGTCGCAATATTTGCCATTCGCTTTTTTATTAATTATTTAAAAGCAAAAGGATTCAAAGTATTCGGTGTGTATCGAATAATTGCCGGTATTATTTTACTTATTTTGCTTGTAACCGGGTTTATAAAAGAATAAGAGTGATCCGGATGGAAGTACCAGTAAACTTAAATATTCAACATCGATGCCCGGCCTGCGGCAAAATGTCTCCGGGGTATTATTGCATGCACTGCGGAGAAAAATTACAGCACGACCGGATCACCTTCAAACACTTCGCAAAAGGCGCCCCCCTTGTATTTTTCAATTTCGGCAAAGCTTTTTTTGATACCGTTTTTGCATTGGTCAAAAGACCCGGCCACTTTGTAAAAAAATATTTTGCAGGAGATCGTGCCCGGTATTATAAACCAATCAGTTTTTTTATGTTCATTGGCGGCATTGTATTGTTGCTGTTCCTGTCATTTCACATCAGCGCACCAGATAACAAAATATTTGAAGAATGGCTGGATGATAAGGACCTGGGAAGAAATTTAGATGAATTCAATAGCCAATATCTTACCGGCATCCTGTTTGTTCAGTTTCCAATCATAGCCTTCTTTACCTGGATGTTTTTTAGAAAACGGGAGCATTATTTTGGAGAACATTTAGTGGCTAATGCTTTTTTTATCGGAGAAGTGAATATCTGCAAGATCCTTCTTTTCCCGATCTACCTGATCGTTAATCATACTGACACAGTTAATATTCTGGATGACGTTTATGCATTTATGGTTGTTTGCTACTACACTTATGCTTTTTATGATTGGTTGTATAACAGGAAAACATGGAAAGGTTTTTTTATCACCCTCATTTTCGTAATAGTTCTTTACTTTTTTATCATGATCCTTACTGTCTTCCTGGTCCCAATGTTATATTTTATTAAACAGGGAATAGCCAGCCTGTTCTAACAGAATAATAGTTTGCGAATTAATTTTTAGTATTTTGAGCAGATATATTGCTCCATATGCAAACTGCTTCCAAAAAAGTCATTAATGGTTGGGCCATGTATGATTGGGCGAATTCGGCCTATAACCTCGTGATCACTTCCACTATTTTCCCCGCCTACTTCCAGGAAATAGCTGTTGATAATAAAGCCATCTCAAAAACTACTGTCACTTTTTTAGGCAGACAATTTGAAAATACTTCTTTATATAATTATTCACTGGCATTTGCCATGCTGATCGTTTCTATCATTTCTCCCTTACTTTCCTCTATTGCTGATTACAAAGGCAACAAGAAAAGTTTTATGAATTTCTTTTTGACCATGGGAAGCCTTGCCTGCGCCAGTATGTTCTTTTTTGATAAAAATACATTGACGCTTGGCATCATTTCTATCATTATTGCCTGTATTGGTTTTTGGGCGAGTATTGTTTTTTATAACTCTTTTCTTCCTGAAATAGCAGCGCCGGAAGATAGAGACAGAGTAAGTGCCAATGGATTTGCTTACGGATATATCGGCAGTGTATTATTACAGATCATTTGTTTTGTTTTTGTATTCAAACCGGAATTGATCGGTGGAAATAAAGACAGTAATATTCAATACCAACTCTCCTTTTTGTTAGTCGGTGTTTGGTGGTGGGGTTTTGGACAATTTTCATTAAAAAGATTACCCAAACCGGTTGCTGCAGGTGATACCAATGTAAAAACACAAATTTTATCAAAAGGATATAAAGAGCTTCGCAAAGTATGGGGACAGTTAAAACAAATCCCATCGTTAAAAAGATTTTTACTTGCGTTCTTTTTTTATGATATGGGAGTGCAAACCGTGATGCTGGCAGCGGCATTATACGGAGCCAGCGAATTAGAAATACCAACAACGAATTTGATCATTGCTATTCTTATTATTCAATTAATTGCTATACCCGGCGCCTATGTTATCTCATGGTTATCTTCAAAAATCGGTAACCTGAGAGCGTTAATGATCGTAACTGCTATGTGGATCGGCATTTGTTATGCAGCATTTCTTCTTCCTAAAAAAGGCATTTATGAATTTTATACGTTGGCAGTTATCGTTGGTTTTGTAATGGGAGGCATTCAATCATTAAGTCGCTCCACTTATTCCAAACTGATGCCGGTGACAAAAGACACGGCTTCATTTTTTAGTTTTTTTGATGTCACAGAAAAGATCGCTACCGTAATCGGCACATTCAGTTTCGGATTTTTTACTGAACTGACAGGTTCGCAACGATCATCGGTATTAGCATTAATGATCTATTTTATTCTTGGTTTACTGTTCTTATTTTATGCAGCAGCCATAAAGAAAAAAACAGTATGAAACTTTACTCGATCAACACCGGTTATTTCAAACTTGATGGCGGCGCTATGTTTGGCGTTGTTCCAAAAAGTATCTGGAACAAAATCAATCCCGCAGATGAAAATAATATGTGCAGCTGGGCTTTGCGATGCCTGCTCATTGAAGATGGCGATCGCTTAATTCTTGTTGATAATGGTATCGGTGATAAACAGGATGCAAAATTTTTCAGCTACTATTATTTACATGGCGATGATACATTAGATAAATCTTTGGAGAAATATGGTTTCAACCGTAATGATATCACTGACGTTTTTCTCACCCATCTTCATTTTGATCATTGTGGTGGTTCAATTATTCGTAATGGAGATAAATTGGTTCCCGCATTTAAGAATGCAACTTACTGGAGCAATGAAGCACATTGGGAATGGGCAGTAAATCCGAATGAAAGAGAAAAAGTAAGTTTTCTGAAAGAAAATATTTTACCGATCAAAGAAAGCGGTCAACTGCAATTCGTTGCTACTGTGCCTTCTGCTTCTGATGGAAAGCTACCATCCATAGATTTTGATCAGCCTTCGATAAAGATCAGATTTGTTTCCGGCCATACAAATTCCATGATGCTGCCCCAGATAAATTATAAAGGAAAAACCATTGTGTTCATGGCCGATCTTCTCCCATCCCAGGGACATATACCGATTCCTTATGTAATGGCTTATGACATGTTTCCTTTGACAACTCTGAATGAAAAAAAAATATTTCTGAAAGAAGCGGTTGAGAATAATTACATTTTATTTTTTGAACACGATCCTCAATATGAATGCTGCACTCTTAATCAAATGGAAAGAGGAATACGGCCAAAAGAATTTTTTAAATTAGAAGAGATCGGCTAAAATGCAGTAATGAGTGAATTGTTGAGACTCTCTCTTCTTATTTTCTCATTTTGATCAGTGAAGTCAAGGGATGACGCAGGTTATTGTAGCTCATCATATCAATCTTTACACTTCCCACTACTAATGGACTTTCCACCCGAACAGGAATATGATTCTCATCATCTGATATCCAGACGGTCATTTTTTCTCCACCTTCGAAAATTGTTCCTTTTACCAGCAGCGGTTTAATCTTGATCGCATTAAATTTCCCGTATTTGGTTTTTATCGTTTCTTTTCCGAGATACCGGACATACATATCATATACTTCGTCATCCAGGAACATGGAAAAAGGTATCTTATCATCCGGTTTATATTTTGAAAAATCAATATTCCTTGCATAATACATAGCGCTTACAACATCCTGCACACATTCGGGCACTTTGAAAACACCGTCACTTGTCACTGCTGTGTTAGCTGTTTTATTGAAAGTAACATTCTGGTATTTCTTATAGCCGCCTTCATTTACAGTGCGGATAAATTTCAACGGTTGCAGGGTTGCAGTATCAATATAAGTTTCATATTTATCCCGCACTTTATAGATCCAGTCATAAGAAGAGTTGGTTTTACCGTCACCCACAATATGATAAGCCGGACGGTTATTCATGGTTTCCAAAGTAATTGTGAAAGTAGCATTGCCTGCATTTACATAAATTCCGGCAACCGCATAATACACCGTGAAGTGAACTTCTTCATCAGCTTTGAAAGCTGTGTTCCTGATACCACAGAATTCGTCGAATGGCATAGTTTTTTTCATGGAAAAGGTGAATAGAAACACTCCAAATCCAAGAACAATAATGCGTCTAAGTCCTTTCATTTTTGCCTTTGAATATTTTTTTAATTCCTAAAATTAATAAACTGCCAATGATTGCAGGAATCACCAGGTTGATGAACCAGATACTTCCTGCCGTAATGGTAATTCCCAGCCCGTTTGCACTGAATATTCCCAGCAAATTCAGACTTACTTTACCCCGCAAACCTAATTCCGCAATAGCGAAAGTAGGTATGATCGCCAGCACCAGGAATGAAACGCTGGTAGCCCAAAAACCCTGCCACCATGTGACATTCACATTAAATAAACGAAACAGGAGATAATATTGTATGATAAAAACAAAAAATCGTAAGGCTGATAAAAGACAATAACTGCAACAACAACGTTGCATTAAAATCTTCCAGGGCTCTGATTAGGTATGCGTATCTGTTGCTTCCCGGCAAACGATCAATCCATTTCACCAACCAGGATAACCGGAAATAAAATAATGTTAAAACTACCAGTGTAGCCAACACTCCATAAAACAGAACATTATTCCAGGGCGAAGAAAGCATTCCTGCTGCTTCAATTTTCGGAAGTAATATTAATAAACCGATGCAGCCCATCAATAACGTAATGATCAGTTGACTGATACTGCCCACAATGGTTATCGAAATAGTTTTCAAACGATTTCCTTCATCCATGTATAAAACCCTGCCAAGATATT
The DNA here is from genome assembly GCA_963745445.1 of uncultured Bacteroidota bacterium. Classification (GTDB taxonomy): domain Bacteria; phylum Bacteroidota; class Bacteroidia; order Chitinophagales; family Chitinophagaceae; genus UTBCD1. The sequence continues at coordinate 1,194,075 of CAVUXD010000003.1, read as the reverse complement.
CTCCCATCCGGTTGGGTGTACTTACCGAAAATGAAACACCAGAAAACACAGCTTTAAATGCCCGGATAAAACTTACCTTCTGAATTTTTCTTACCGATAATTTCCATTTGATAGCTTCAATACCCCAGTTCAAAATCATCAGTAAAATGACTGCAAAAAGGTTCCAAAGCATACCGCTGTTCAATGATTGCCTGATACGAACCCATGCCTGTTCCAGGTCGGCTGGTTTTTTATCTGTCGGTAGATGGAATAAGACAGCCCTACAAACAATAACGGTCCAAGGAAATAGTTGATGAAGATTTTGATATTTTTAGTTGGGAAAAAATCAAACTGTCGTTTCACTTTTAATTAATTCTGTAAAAATACAGCCCTCTTGCAAAAGCATGATAAAATAATACTTGGAATTGATCCCGGTACCTTGGTTATGGGTTATGGTATTATTGAAGTTAACGGTTCTTCTCTCCGCCTGAAAGAGATGAATGTGCTGCGTCTTTCAAGTAAAAAAAGTAATCCCGAAAGATTGCGAATGATTCATAGCAAAGTGGAAGAGCTGATCAAAAATTTCCAGCCCGATGAATTTGCTATCGAAGCACCTTTCTTTGGAAAAAATGTTCAAAGCATGCTGAAGTTGGGAAGAGCACAGGGTGTAGCGATCGCAGCTGCTATGAATAAGGGAATTCCCGTAACAGAATATTCTCCCAAAAAAGTAAAACAATCTGTAACCGGCAATGGAAATGCAGGTAAAGAACAGGTTTGGAAAATGCTGCAACATTTGTTATCAGTAAAACAGGAACCGATATCCTACGATGCTACAGATGCATTGGCAGTTGCAGTTTGTCATCATTTTCAATTGCATTCAGTAATTGGAAAAATTTCAAAAGGATTTAACGGATGGGATGATTTTATTAAAAAGAATCCGGAAAGAGTAAGGAGAAAATAATTTTTGATGTCTGAGTTTTATTAATTCTTTAAGCAACTCAAAATTTTTTCCTGTACTTTCTTCAAATTTTCATCAGAAGCTTTGGATTTGTGTTGTGTAAAATTCAGATCATTGGATGAATTGATAGGGATCAAATGAATATGTGCATGTGGAACTTCCAGACCGATCACACTGATGCCACAACGATTACAGGGAAATGCTTTCTCAATTGCTTTAGCAATCGGCCGGGAAAATACTAATATTTCATTCAAATATTCTTCCGGCAAATCAAAGAGATCATCTACTTCTGTTTTGGGAACTACCAATGTATGTCCCTCCCGAAGAGGAAAAATATCAAGGAATGCATAAAATTTTTCATTCTCGGCAATTTTATAAGAAGGAATTTCTCCTGCAATGATCTTTGAAAATATTGTCATACTACCGAATATTTTAGATTTGAAATTTACGATTGCAGATTTTATCAATCTCAAATTCATACCAACAAAACTAAAATCTAATACCGGAAACAAAAAACTCCGCCGTCAGCGGAGTTTTATATCTTCTCAATGATCTTATTTACACGGTTATTTTTTCAATCTTGAATTTAATAATTCCTGCAGGAGCCTGCACTTCGGCCATATCTCCAACTTTCTTCCCTAAAATACCTCTTCCGATAGGAGAAGTTACTGAAATTTTTCCAGCCTTCAGATCAGCTTCTTTTTCACTGACGATCTGGTAAGTCACCTGTTTCTTTGTGTTCAGGTTGGTTAACGTCACTTTGGTAAGAATGGAAACTTTACTGGTATCAATATTCGTTTCATCAACGATCCTCGCACTGGCAAGTTGTGTTTCCAGCAAAGCAATCTTGGCTTCCAATAAACCTTGAGTTTCTTTGGCAACATCATATTCCGCATTTTCTTTCAGGTCGCCTTTTTCCCTCGCCTCAGCAATAGCACGGCTGGCAGCCGGACGATCGACTGTTTTCATCCGCTGCAACTCTACCTTCATTTGTTCCAGCGTTTCCTTGGTGACATATTGAATATCATTCATAACCACCTCCTTTGATAAAAAGAAAAAAATAACAACGCCTCAGTAAAGGCTGAAGCGTTGCAGTATGTGAGACAAAGATAAAAAAGATTTGGAAAAAAACATTCTCCGCCTAATCCAGTCCGAGTTTTCCAAGCAGTACCTTAGCCATTTTATAAAACGCTTCATGACTATACCCGGCAATATGGGGGGTAATAATTATGTTGGCCTGAGATTCCAGCCATTCTAACTGTTCTTTTTCAGCAGAAGAAAAAGTATCCAACTTTTCATTTTCGAGTACATCAAGGCCGGCGCCGGCAATTTTATTTTGTTTCAGCGCCATAATAAGATGTTCTGTATTGACTACTTTGCCCCGGGATGTATTCAGCAACCAGGGTTTTTGAGTCAATGAATCAAAAAAAATTTCATCAGCCATGTGATAAGTTTCTTCTGTTAATGGGACGTGAAAACTGATCACATCGGCATAACGGCAGATTTGTTCCAGGCTTGCTTCTTTAATATAATCCCTGGCAAATCCGAATTTATATTTATCGTAAGCCAGTACAGTTGCTTCAAACGGTTTTAGCAATCTCGCAAAAGCATTTCCGGTATTACCGAATCCGATGATGCCGACAGTTTTTCCGCTCAATTCTGTTCCCCGGTTTTCTTCCCTCTTCCACAATCCTTTTTTTATTTCATCATAAGAAGAAGATAGATGATTCATAAGATTCAATAATAAACCCAAAGCATGTTCTGCCACTGCATTCCGGTTGCCTTCAGGGCTGCTGACACATTTGATGTCTTTGCGTTCTGCATAATCTACATCAATCAATTCCATTCCGCTGCCGATACGGCCGATCCATTTTAGATTTAATGCCTGATCCAGCATTGTCTTATCGATCTTTATTCGGGTAGTGACTATTAATCCTTCAGCGTCTTCAATGATCTTTTTTAATTCATCATAAGTGATTTGTGGCTGATAAATTACCTCATATCCCTTTTGCGATAACCGGCTTAATAAATAATCATGTGCCTTAGCTGTGATGATAACTTTTTTCATTTCATTTTAAAAGTAAGTGTTGCAAAATCCATAACCGATAATTGTTCAGGCCTTTTATTAAACAATTCATCTTTCAATATTGTTGCATCAAATAAATTTTTTACGGCATTACGCAATGTTTTGCGACGTTGATTAAAAGCTGTTTTCACTAAAAGAATAAATTTTTTTTCACTGCTTACCAATAATCTCTTTTTCGAAGGCAACAGTCTTATTACTGCACTTTTTACTTTGGGTGGCGGTTGAAAAGACTTCTCCGATACTTCAAACAAATATTCTACGTCGAAAAATGCCTGTATCAACACACTCAATACCCCATAGGTTTTGCTACCTTCCTTTGCTTTGATACGCTGTGCCACTTCTTTCTGGAACATACCGATCATACATTCTACATCTTCTTTCCATTCGAGAATCTTAAACAAGATCTGCGATGAAATATTGTAAGGAAAATTTCCAACTACTGTAAATTTATGTTCAAAAGGTTTTTCGATAGCCAAAAAATCCTGGTGAATGATCTTACCTTTTAATTGGGGGTAGGTCTGCAATAAAAATTTTACTTTTTCATCATCCACTTCCACCGCTTTAAATTCGATGTCGTGAATTTGCACTAAGTATTTGGTCAACGCTCCCCCGCCTGGCCCCACTTCAAGCAACTGCAGGAAAGAATGCTGTTGCAAAGCCGAAATTATCTTTTTGCAAATATTTTCGTCCTTTAAAAAATGCTGCCCCAGCGATTTTTTAAGCTTGTACATGAATACAAATGTAACTGTTTGAAGAAAGCAGTATTTTTACCTTTCAATAATTTTATCAATGAACCCGACCACAAAACCTGTAATTGGCATTTCCTGCGGCGATCTGAATGGTATCGGCATAGAACTGATCATTAAAACTTTCTCGGATAACCGGATACTTGAATTGTGCACCCCTATTATATTCGCTTCCAATAAGGTCATAAATTTTTACCGTAAATCCTTACCCGAGATCAATTTCAATTATCAAAGCATCAAAGAAGCTAACCGCCTGAATCCAAAACAAGCTAATGTCTTTAATTGCTGGGAGGAAGATGTCAGTATCTCACCAGGAATAATGAATGAAGTGGGTGGAAAGTATGCCGTAATATCATTAAAGATGGCATCGCAGGCATTGAAGGAAAAAATCATTGACGGACTGGTGACCGCACCGATCCATAAAAAAAATATTCAATCACAGGAATTCAATCATACCGGTCACACTCCCTTTTTAAAAGATCTTTTTGGTGTGAATGATGTAGTGATGATGATGTGCGCCGGAAATTTCAGAGTGGCCCTGGTGACAGAGCATGTGCCCATCAGTGAAATTGCAAAGCATATTACAAAAGAAGTAATCGTCAGCAAGCTTCAGATCATGCATCAGAGTTTGCAAAAAGATTTCGGAATAGATAAACCCCGCATCGCTGTCCTGGGATTGAATCCACACGCAGGTGATGAAGGCCTGATCGGTAACGAAGAAGAAACAATTATAAAACCTGCAATCAAAGAAGCAAAAAATAATAACATGCTGGTGGTTGGCCCTTACAGTGCTGATGCTTTTTTTGCCCGCCGGAGTTTTGATCGTTTCGATGCAGTACTTGCTATGTATCACGACCAAGGACTGATACCATTCAAATCACTCGCTGCAGCAGAAGGTATAAACTATACTGCCGGTTTGCCAGCTGTCAGAACTTCTCCGGATCACGGTGTAGCTTTTGATATCGCCGGAAAAAATAAAGCAGATGCCTCTTCTTTTATAACTGCGGTGTTTGAATGTATTGACATCATTAATCGCAGAAAAGAGTATGAAGAAAACAGAAAGAATCCTTTGAAGAAAGTAACCCCAACCATATTAGCCAATGTAGAAGATGAAAAGATTGATGAGAGTGAAGAACCTAAATAGAAATGTTATTGTCTTATATTTGAAGTATTCAAGTTTGTATTATGAGATTACCTCATCCTATTCCATATCAGGGCAGCAAACGAAATCTGGCTGATCAGATCCTGCGTCTTTTCCCGAATAATTTTAATCAACTTATCGAACCATTTGCAGGTTCTGCTGCAATTACAATTGCTTCCGCTTATTATTTTAAGGCAAATCGGTTCTTGATAAACGATATAAACAAACCTTTAATTGATCTCTGGGACAAAATTATCAATGACCCTAAATCAATCATAAAAGCGTATCATGATATCTGGCATGGGCAACATGGAAATGAAGAAGAATACTATTATGAAATCCGCAATCAGTTCAATGAAACAAAGAAGCCAGAATATCTACTGTTCCTTCTTGCAAAATGTGTTAAAGCAGCAATAAGATATAATGCACAAGGTGATTTTAATCAAAGCCCAGATAAAAGGCGGCTTGGCAGAAATCCACAAATGATGCGAAATGATATTTTGAAAGTTTCCATGCTCTTAAAAGATAAAACAGAACTGTATTCAGTAGATTATTCTGATATTCTTGAACAGGCAACATCTAATGATATTGTTTACATGGACCCGCCTTACCAGGGAACAGGAATTAATGGCGGCTTCAGCTATGCAGGAAATATCGAGTTTGAAAATTTTATTATCTCTCTTTTTCAATTGAATCAAAAGCAAATACCTTATATCCTTAGTTTTGACGGACGTACAGGAAATAAAACTTTCGGAAATCCTTTACCGGATAAACTCCAATTGACTAAAATCGAAGTTAATGTCGGTCGTTCTTCCCAGGCTACACTTTTAAACCGGAAAGAATTTACGTTTGAAACAATTTATCTTTCTCCCGCTTTAGTTGCAAAAATTGATTTGCAAAAAATAATGGGAAAACAGGTACAGCAAGCCGAACTTTTTACAACTCATGAGTAAGAAGAAAATCAAATATCCAAAGGAATTTCTCAGTCATGTAAAGTCAATAAAGAATAAGCGGGCAAAGATTGTTATAAAGCATATAATGGAAAAAGGCTTTATAACAACAGAAGACCTTGAAACCACTTATGGTTATAATCATCCACCAAGAGCTGCGAGGGATGTTAGAGAAACAGGCATTCCTCTTGAAACCTTTACGATAAAATCGAAGAAAGGGAAATCGATCGCTGCTTACAAATTCGGAGACATCAGTAAGCTTCAGGTTCATCGTGTTGAAGGGCGAATTCTTTTTCCAAAACAATTAAAAGAAAAGCTATTTGAATTATCTGAAGGCAGATGTTCCATCTGTCATGGGAAATTTGAAAAACGATATTTACAGGTGGACCATCGTGTACCTTATCAGGTTGGTGGGGATGTTACAGATAGGAAGCTAAAAGATTTTATGTTGCTGTGCGGTTCGTGTAACAGAGCTAAGTCATGGTCATGCGAACATTGTAAAAACTGGAAAGAAGCTAAAAAGCCCTCAATATGTATGGAATGCTACTGGGGCAGTCCGGAAAATTATCATCATATCGCATTAGAAGAAATAAGGCGACTTGATCTGCAATGGGCAGGAGATGAAGTAAAATATTACGATGCCATTAAAATAATTGCAGAGCAGAATAAAATTGAATTACCGGACTTTGTGAAGGAGATTATTGCAGAAAAAAGCATCAAGAAAGTTTAACTCTTCGATATGAATACCATTGATAAGCTTATATCTGAAATTCAAAAATTAGGTTATGAAATAAACATAAAGTATTATGAAGATGAGAGAAATGAGCATTCTTCTCGTTTTTGGAAAATTTCAGATTATAATGATAGATTAGAAAATTCTCCTTTCTTTTTTAATCAAGAAAATGATTTTATTCATTTTACATCTTTGGAAAACCTCTATTCCATTCTTAATACAAAGCATTTCCGTCTTTATAATCTTGTACACATGGATGATAAATTTGAATTAGATTATGCTAAAAAAGAGCTTTCACTTCACGATTCATTTGAAGAAGAAAAAGAACGATTTTATTGTTTGTCTATGTGTTCGTCACAGGATGTTATAAATTCTGAAGAGAGAGAACATTTGTTATGGAAGCTACATGGAAGAAATGGGTATGGAGTAATGCTTCGGATTAGTTTTCAGAATGACATACACCGTTGGTATAATTATCACATAACAAAAATGTACTACAGTGCAGATGGAGAAATCTTTAGGCCAATAAAAGAGCTCAATTTGCAGACAAAAAATGATTTTTTTGATAGCAAACTGGCCTGTTTCATTAAATTACCGATCTACAGGTTTGAAAGTGAAATACGATTAATCTTTGATAACAGATACCCTTGGAAAGATCAAAATGAATTCCCTATTTATCATTATGAAAAGGCTTATCTTGACGAGTTATCAAAAAATGAAAATGTATCCTACGTACAACTCCCAATATTGAATTATGATACGAACGATGGAAACTTTGTCGCTCATGCTCCTGTAAAACAACTCTTTGAAATTCCCAAAATTCATGTAACAGAAATAATTTTAGGTTATCGCTATTCAAAAAAAGAAAAAGAGAATATTAGAAGAAAGTTCGATTATCAAAAAATAGATATAAAAATCAGTCAGACTGATTTAAAAAAATATTTCTGATTAATAATTTTTTAATTAAAAGATTTCAAAACTATCTCTAAGTATATAATTAAATCAAGCATTTTTTAATATTATTAAAAAACAAACTAACTTCAAAAGGCATTCACCCGAAACTTCTTCTGACTGTTCTTACGCTTTTAATTTCATTCTCTTTTTTAGTATAGGATGATTCTAACTAGAAAGGGCTTAACGATAAGATCGAAGGATTCAGAATTGCAAAGTCCTATTGAAAGATTGAATCAGGAACACCCTGATTAATGATATAACTGGAATAAACAATCTCAACTTTACCCTTTTTGTCTTTTAACTTATTGTTCTGGTCATTTGGTGAACCATCATCATAATCGAAAGTAATCCCCTTAGGAAGTTTATACTCTTTGGTATTAAACGAAAAAACTACTTTATCTGCTAATCCATAATCAGCATATTTCCCATAACTCATTTCCAGTTCATAAGTTCCGTTATCTCTCGTAGTTGTAGTTGCTTTCTTGATCAGCATATTTTTGTCATCTATATAAAGTGTAGATAAAACAATTTCGGCAGTGTCACTCTTTGGCAACAATTTAATAATACGCAAATTTGAATTTTCCTCTTTTCCTGCATCAATCAGATCATAGGCTGAGATGTCTGTAAAAACGTTATTCAGGCTTATATTGACTGAACCTTTGGGAATAAAAGAAATTCCGCTTGTATTATGAATTTTAAGTTTGTTCGGTTTTTTAAAATAGATTTTCACATTCGCAATCGGCGCTTTGATAAAAGCAACATTTGTTTTTAATTTCCCCCTCGCTTCATAATCATTTACTTTGTCAATTTTTGCACGGACTTCCCGGATGATCTCTTCTGCTGTTTGAGCTTTTGAAGAAATATTAAAAAGAAAAGTTGAAATCAGAAAAATTATAAAAATCCTGTTGCCTCTCCATTTTCCATTGATCACTGACTCTAAAAAATAATTCATGGATCTCATTTTAACTCAAAATATCTTTTTTTCTGAATACCCAAATGGCTGATAGCACAAAGCCGGCTATATACGCCAAAAGAATTACCAAACTTTTAAGAATAGCGGGCAGGTTTGCTATGGTGCCGGGTATGGTAACTCCATCATCAGTTGCTTTTACATAAAAAAAACCTTTCCACGCCACCATATGAGTTGTAAACAACCATGGTTTAATAGTATTATCGTAAAAAGGAATATTCATCTCGCTTAAAATAGTAAATACAATGACAATACTCATGGTGGCAATGATCGGGCCGATGGAATTTTCAGCAAATACACTTAATAAAAATGCTAATGCAGCGACAGTAGTCAATGCGACTGCCGCATATCCAAATGCAGCAACGTATCTCCATAACACATCAAAGGAAGGGATCTGTTCAATACCTGTCGAACGAAGTACGACCAAATCATTCGTACCAAATAGGAGCATACTGCCGAACAATGCCAATATAGCCATCCAGATCAATAAAGCAACAGTGTAGATCACCGAAGCCATGAATTTGACCATCATATATTTTGTCCGGCTTACTGGTTTAGTGAGAGACAATCTTAACGTACCCATATTAGCCTCTCCTGCTATAGAATCTCCCGATACAAGCGCTACTAATAATGGCATTTGTATTAATAGCATAGTCAGAATTACAAAACATACCAAAAACCCATTTAAGATTTTAATTTTTAGATTATCTGAAATGACAAAAGAGCTATCAAGGTTACTTAAAAGAAGATCTATATAAGATTTTCCATCAAATTTCAATGCTAATTGTACCAGGAAAACAATAGCAGCGATCGCACCGAACGCAATATAAGTGCGTGGTCGCTTAAATATTTTTAACAATTCAATTTTTAAAAGATTCCACATTCTGTTGTCCCGTTGTCAATGATAAAAAATAATCTTCCAGCGAATGTCTGGAGTCCATAGAGATCACATCAATATTCATTTGCACTAAATTTTTCAGCAAAGCAGGTACTTCATTCCGGTGCAACTTTAAAATGATGCTATCGCTTCTCTTTTCAGAAAGAATTTTTTTTAGTTCTGATCTTTCTAATTTCTCGTATGCAGCCGTATTATCGGTGGTCTTTAATTGTACTATCGTTGCCGAAGGGTCAAAAAGTTCATTCACTTTTCCTTCTACTACTTTTTTTCCTTTGTCAATAATAAGCATGGAGTCAGCGATCAATTCCATCTCGCTTAAAAGATGAGAAGAAATGAACAATGTTTTGCCAAGCTCTTTGCTGAGATGCAAAATCAGGTTTCGGATATCTGCTATTCCCTGGGGATCGAGGCCATTGGTTGGTTCATCAAGAATGATCAGTTTGGGGTCGTTTACCAGAGCTGTAGCAATACCGAGCCTTTGTTTCATTCCCTGAGAATATGTTTTCACCTTGCTATTTGCTCTCGTCGCCAAACCTACCCTGTCCAATTCTTCCATCAATTTTTTTTCCTGAACACGAATACCACTCATTGTAGCAAAAATGCGGAGGTTCTCTATACCAGTAAGATATTTATAAAAATCGGGGCGTTCGATAATAGCGCCGACCTGTCTCAATATTTCTTTACGGTGTTTCTTCAGATCGGCACCGAATATCCTGATCTCACCAGCTGATGGTTTTATCAAAGTCAATAACATCCGGATAGTTGTAGATTTTCCGGCACCATTTTGTCCCAGAAAACCATATACTATACCTTCCGGAACTTCAAAGGAAAGGTCATCAACGGCTTTGATTTCCCTGAAATCCTTAGACAGACTTTTTACGTGGATTATCGCACTCATCAGCTTATCTTATCGGGCAAATGTATTAAAGCTTTGCCCTGTGCATTAAGCATTTAAGAATTTCTAAAATATTTTTATGAAAAACCTTGCAAATATTCTGACTGCGTATTAGGTTTGTTTTAGATTCAGAAAACCACATAATCCTTCGTAAAACTACGATAAGCATCCGTACCGGCTCCAAAAAAATTCCGGTTCGATTTCTTCCCTGGTAGTTCAGATCATGTGAATCTTATTCCAAATCCTCCCAGAACCTTTTTTTCAAACATCCAATATTTCTGTGGGACGTTGAATCAACAATTCAAAACCATAGAAATGAAATTGTATTCTTCCTTTTTAAGCATTGGGATATTATTAGGTTGCATCTACTATAGTCTAGACGAACAGAAGATTAGCCCTGTTGTAACTACTTCCCCTCTTCCGACACTGGCAGTAAATAACAACGATAGCCCCATCAAATTATTCAATCTTCATGGCAACCTGAATGGAAATAAGATTGAATTGCAATGGATGGTTAACGAAAATCAAGAAGTCAACCAGTTTGAAATAGAAAAGAGCGCTGATGGAAAAAACTTTAAGATAGCTGCATTGGTTTTTGGGACAGATAAAACGAATACCGACAGTTATATGTTTTATGAAAAAGCAACTGATAAAAAAATATTATACCGGATAAAGGTTATTGATACGAAAGGGGGCAGCAGCTATTCAAATACTATTGAAGTGGACCCGGCTGATTCTAATAATAACAACACAGCTTTTAAAAACTAATTTAACTGTAAAGCTTTTCAAAATGAAAAAAACGATTCGCAAAAAATATCAACGCATACGGGAAGCTTTGCAGCAATTTTTGAATTCCGGGAAAAAACAAAATCAACCTCAATTAATATTACAACCTATCAGGAATAAAAAAAATATTTTATAGGGACGGACCAAAAACAATGTCTCATACTCTTAGAGTACATAGAGAGAAGAAGCCCTTTGTCTAAAGGGCTTCCTTATTTTTTTCATTACCCAGGTAGGTTTGAAGATTTTTTACGTAAGTCTCAAAGGCTCTTACTCCGGCCGGAGTAATCTTACAGATGGTTTGCGGATAGTTATCTTTAAATTGTTTTTTGACATCAATATAGCCTGCTTCTTTTAATTTTTGAATCTGCACACTTAGATTACCGGCAGTAGCATTAGTTTCATCTTTCAAAAATGTAAATTCAGCTTCTTTCACGCCGATGAGCAGAGACATGACAGCCAATCGCAACTGAGAATGTAATATGGGGTCAAGTTCTTTAAACATTAATCTGGCTCATTTTTTTTACTTCTGCATCTCTCATTTTAAGGAGATAGAATTATTTTTCTGAATTTCTGTTTTTATAACGTAACATATAAGCCGGAACAATATAACTTACCAAGATTGCTGCTGCACCAAACAGCATTTGGTAATCATATCCAACATATACGGCACCGATTGCCAATGCCCAGGCAATCACTGCTCCAACTACTAATGGACGAAATTGTATAATACTTCCTGATACAAACGTCCCCAATCCATAAAGCATGATAAAAAAGGGGAACACAACTGATGCCCAACCAATCTTTGTAAGAATCATACTTAAAACAAAATAGGTGATGCCCATTCCTATCCACAAGTATTTCATGCTATCACCGATATAGGTTTTCATTCTCCTTTTTCTTTCAACCTTTATACTGTAATAAAAGCTAAAAATAATTCCTACAACGATCAACCACCATACCATGTAGTGTTTCTCGTAATTATAAATATGCTTGAGAATAAATTGACCTACACAAGCAATAAAAGTAATCCAGCCCCATACCAAAAAATGAATGCTATTATCAGAAATATCTTTTTTCGTTTTATTGATCATGGAATGGATCAACTGGATACTTTCTTGCGGCGAAAAATTTTCTTCTGTCATAAGAGAATATTAATTAGTAAAATAAAATCAGATTGCGACTTTTGTGCAATTAGTCCAATCTGCTTTTCATTTATTGGCATTGAGTAATCATATCTTCTGTCTGCTTCTGGCCCCACCTGGGATAAAAATGCTGAGGCTGTTGTTGCTTGTATAATTCCAAAGCCTTTTCAAAAACAGGCTTTGCTTTATCTTTTCCTCCTCCAAACTGAACAGGTGTATTAAACAGGCTCATACCCTGCAGATAATATAGCCTTGGATTATTAGGATCTAATTTTAAACCTTTCTCTATGTCTTGGCTGGCAGTCTGACCATAACTCATATATCTACTTTGTGGGTCTACCATCATTTGTTGGGTCGCCGACATATTTCGGATGGCAAGTATCTCTGATTTATCGCTATCAGAAGCAGCAACAGCATCTGCTTTGTCACAAAGTCCATTGATCCTTGTAGCGTTTGCATCTTTATCAGTTACAGCAGGCATCCATCCTGCAGTACTTAAGGCCAGCGCTGCATAATAATAAGGAATCCATTGTGTTTTTTCAGCATCACCAATTCGCTCAAGCGTATTCGCAAGTTTTGTAAAATCTTCTACTGTTTTTGCGGAGTCGAACATTGAAAGATTTTGTTTCATTGCAGCGATGTATTTATCGCTTTGCGAAAAAACAGCAGTTTGCACAACAAGGGTTGCTACCAAAAAAAGAAGATATTTTTTCATTTTCAATTGTTTTATTGTTTAAAAAAGAAAATTGATTTATAAATTATTGTTGATCGCATCTTGTGTTCTGTCTACTCCCCAACTAAGAAAAAGTCCAATGAAATAAAATCTTTTTGCCGGGGGCATAATCGGAGATTTTATTGAACCACTGTAAGAGTAATTGTACCCGTATACCTGGTTACTCCCCAATAAATTATTTACAGTTGCAAATAACACCAGAAATGATTTGGCCTTTGTGTTTCCAACACTTGGAACCCACTCAGCGCTAAAACTAAGACTGTTATAGTCTTTGGTCTTACCCTGATCGGCTATATAAAATTTATTATTTGCATCAGGCAAAATATTATAGTAAGGTCTGCCCGAAGCCCAGCTATAGGTAACATTGAACCCTGTTTTTATATCCGTAAAAAATTTTTTGGTCACTACCGAAGCTGTATGATTGGCTACAAAATTGGGTTGTAGCCGAATGGGATAATTCAGATAATCTCTCTTAGTATCTATGTATGAATAGCTGATCCAGTAATCAAAATCCTTGAACGTTTTTTTATCTCTGAAAAACAAGTCAATTCCTTTTGCATATCCACTGCCGGCATTGTTATAAGAATAATAATTATAGCTTACAGGTACTTCTTTAATCAGGTCTTCATATTTTTTATAATACGCTTCAATTCTTAAAGTCCGTTGATTATATATTTTCTGATAATCCAGGATATAATGAACAGCCTTGGTAAATCCAACAGTTTTGGACACATACAATTGTTGGCTCTCAGGTTTTTGATAAAAGATTCCATAAGCCATAGAAACTTGTGAACTTTTTCCCGTTTTATAAGCCAATGAAACACGTGGTGCTATATCTGAGCGGTTAATAATGGAGGAATGTTCGAATCGTGTTCCAATTTGTGCCGCAAGTGCTCTGGAAAGATAAATGCTTCCTTCTGCAAATGCTGCGCTATAATTATCAATTTGCCGGTACAATGTATCGTTATATCTGGGTTGGTAATCACTATGCCAATATTCTCCGCCAAAACGCAACGCACTGAGTCCTCCCAACCATTTTTCAAATACTGCTCTCCCTGTTGAAAGATTCTGTAAATTATGAAAGGAAAAATTCTTTGAATTCATCCAGTATTGCGAGGAAGGAAATTGCTTCGGCTGATTGTTATTATCCTGGATTTGCTGGTTAATCTTATCCAGGTTGGTGCTGAAACTTGCGCCAAGATTCATCTTCCATCCTTTGCCAAGATTTTCTTTATAACTAAGATTATTATACCAATTGTTGTTCTTTACTGAAAATGCATCTTTCAAATACTCACTGTCAATATCCGGTCTTCTCAGCCCAAGATTGCTGAATGCAAAGGTGGTATAGTACTTTATTATTCCTCCATTTTTAGTTTTAATACGAAAATTGGCGTCACCATTATGAAATTGAGGTATCTTGAAATAATCAGGTGTCTGCTTTACTAATGAGAAATACAAGCCTACATTCACATAATCATAACTGAATCCGTAAGAGGACTTTTTATTTTTTGCTAATTGTTGTGTGCCTATTCCAACAACCAAAGGAGTAAAGGAGGCATCCACTTCAGATTTTTCAGGAAGATCGATCGATTCCAATAACAATACAGAAGATAATGCCTGACCATATAAAGCAGAATAACCACCGGTACTGAATACAGTTCCTTTGAAAAGAAAAGGAGAAAAACGTCCACGGGTGGCTATATCGGGCACACTGGTGTAGTAAGGATTATTGACCAGGTTTCCGTCAATAAATTGTTTGGTCTCATATCCTGCACCTCCCCGAACAAATAATCCTTCCTGCTCTCCCACTTGCTGAGTTCCTGGCAATGTTTTTAAAGCAGCAGTAATATCTGCATTCGATCCAGCTGTTGTAGCAACATCAATGGAACTTAAAACTGCTGCTCTCTTTTTATCCCCTGCTTCGAATGTTCCAGCTGTTACGACGACAGCATTCAATTCAGTTACTTCTTCTTTCATCTCAATTTCTAAAGTAATTGGTTGATTAGAAATTGAGATCTTCTGTTCGACAGGCTTATACCCTACTGCAGTTATAGCTAAAATCCTGTCTCCTTTTTCTGCGGTAATAAACATGAAATTTCCTGAGGAATCACTCGTAGTTCCATCGTAAGTATCTTTTAAAGTAATGCTGGCTCCCGGCACCGGTTGTTTTTTGCAAAGCACTTTCCCTTTTATTGATACCTGTCCATAAATAGTTTTGCCAATAAACAAGGTGAAAAGCAAAACAACCCATCGATATCTTTTCATATAAAATTTCGATTTTCAACACAAACATAAAGTAGTTTATTTTATAAACCAAATTTATTTTAAAAGAAAAAAGCCAGGTCCTTTCAGACCTGGCCCGGAACCCTATAAAAACAGACTTTAGTTTTTGATAATTTTTTGTTGAGCAGTTTGTCCATTACAAGTAACATGTACTACATAGAAACCACGGCTCAAATCAGTTACATTGATCGTTTCAGTCTGGCTGCTGCTGGAATTATCAGTTCTTTTCATCAGTTGACCATTAGCATTGAATAACTCGAAAGATACTTGTTTGTTCTGCCAGTTTGCAGGAACTGTGATGCGTAATTCACTACTTACCGGATTAGGATAAGTGATGATTGTTACATTGGTATTTTCATCTTTTGAAATTCTGATAATACGAACCTCAGAATAAGAGGTCTTACCATCGATGTCTACAGAGCAAAGTCTGTAATAGATCACTGTTGATTGTACATTGCTGATATCATCTGACAAGCTATAATCCACTTTCTGAGTTGAATTTCCAACTGCAAAAACCAATCCTGCATCAGAGAAATTAACGCCATCAGTACTTCTTTCAACAACGAAATGGCTAACGTTTTCTTCTGTAGCAGTGATCCATTTCAAATCAACTTTGTTTTTACTATTATTAAGAGTAGCATCAAAAGAAACTAATTTAACAGGCAGCGTTTTAAGAGGAGCATTATAAGTAAAGTTTTTAAACCAGATAGAATACATGCGATCTGTATTAGTGGCAGAACCTGTAGTCGTGGCGCCTAAACGAATCTTTATAGAATTTACATTATTATATTGTAATGTTGTCATGATCTTAGTAGAAGTTGTATCAATACCGCTATGATCATTTAAATCACCTGTAAAAGTTTTTCCAACAGTAGAACTATTTACAACAAGATTAGTAACCTGTAATAAAGTAGGGTTTTCAACTGTATAAGAAGCTGGACTATAAAAAGCATCCCATTCATGTAGCTTACTGCCATCACCATCAATATCCAAAGCTGTTACATTAAAACTATTAACAAGAGAAGGGTTTGAAGTATTATGATCAACAAAAGTGATTGTAAATTCCATCCACCAAGACTGTGCACTACTTACACTTCCATTGTTATATGAAATCTGTGGTTGAAAAGCTTTATTAAAACCAGTACTTGTAAGATCAATACTGCTAAGAGTAACTTTAGAGGAAGAACGATCAGAAATAGTTACTAATGCGTCCTGGGTACTATTTACTGAAGGGAATTTATAAACTGCGCCTACAGATCCAGCCGTTCCCGACTTCAGGGTTGAGTTTTGAAATACCAGTTCTTGTTGAGCAGAAGCGCTTGCCTGGATCAGTACAAGAGCAAGAACAGTCACAATCAGGGTAGAGTACAGATTTTTCATCACTTTTGTTTTTAGGGTTTCGAATTACTTTTCAAGCTTATCCCTTAGTGACAAATGAATCCGACTTCTGAGCGTAAAACACCGGGCTGTAATTTCCCGTATTGTGTGTAGTTTGTTTCATGGTCGGATTACTTTGTTTTCTTAGGGTTTGTTCGATTCGAGTACAAACATAGTACGCCGTTTTTTTACTTGCAAGCTTTTCGAGAAGTTTTTCGCAAAAAATACCGTATTTTCTGTAGTATTTTTACGAAATATGTTGAATACCAATATTCTGTATTTTGGATATTTCCTTTATTAACTGAAGATTTACTCAAAGTTTCCCCGGAAAGTTTCTATTCAATGCAGAAAATTACGATTCGCATTTCGAAAAAAACTGCCTTTGTATGGAGATCATAGTATGAAAACAAAACGGCTGGTCTTAATTAGATCAGCCGCTGCTAAAAATTCGAAAGTATTTATACTTTATATTGAGGTATCAGTCCATTTGCCAGTTCCACCATCTTTTTTAATCCATCTTCAGGCAAGTTTCCCTTTTTAAATTCAGCCATTACATCAGGTAATTTATTTTCCATTTCCATCAGAAAATGTTCTTCAAATTCTTTTACCCTTTTAACAGGTACATCTTTGATCAAACCATTGGTACCAAGATAAATGATGGCAACCTGTTTTTCAACGGGGAAGGGTGAATATTGCGGTTGTTTCAGAATCTCCACGTTACGGGCACCTTTATCCAATACATTCTTGGTTGCAGCATCCAGGTCACCACCGAATTTGGAGAAGGCTTCCATCTCACGATATAGTGCCTGGTCAAGTTTCAATGTACCTGCAACTTTCTTCATCGATTTGATCTGTGCATTACCACCCACACGGCTTACCGAAATACCAACGTTGATAGCAGGACGAATACCGGCATTGAACAGATTGGTTTCCAAAAATATCTGTCCGTCAGTAATAGAAATCACATTTGTAGGAATATATGCAGATACGTCACCAGCCTGTGTTTCAATAATAGGCAATGCAGTTAATGAACCACCACCTTTTACCAGATGCTTAATAGTATCAGGCACATCATTCATATTTTTTGCCACTTTATCATCGCTGATAACTTTTGCTGCTCTTTCCAATAAACGGCTATGCAGATAGAATACATCACCAGGATATGCTTCACGGCCCGGAGGACGACGAAGCAACAATGATACTTCACGATAAGCCACTGCCTGTTTTGAAAGATCATCATAAATGATCAATGCAGGACGACCGGTATCACGGAAAAATTCACCAATAGCAGCACCTGCAAATGGAGCATAGAATTGTAATGGTGCAGGATCAGAAGCAGATGCAGCAACAATAATAGTATAATCCATTGCACCGGCATCTTGCAATGTTTTCATTACACCGGCAATAGTAGATGCTTTTTGCCCGATAGCTACATATATACAATAAACAGGTTTGCCTGCTGCAAAAAATTCTTTCTGGTTGATGATGGTATCAACAGCAATCGCTGTTTTACCTGTCTGACGGTCACCAATGATCAACTCACGTTGACCACGACCAATCGGGATCATTGCATCAATAGCTTTGATACCTGTTTGCAAAGGTTCTTTTACCGGTTCACGGAAAATTACACCCGGAGCTTTTCTTTCCAAAGGCATTTCATAACGTTCACCGGTAATAGGTCCTTTACCATCAATAGGTTCACCAAGTGTATTGACAACACGGCCTACCATTCCTTCTCCTACTTTAATAGAAGCAATCTTTCCGGTACGGCGAACTTTTGATCCTTCCTGGATATCGCCCGGTTTCACCCATCAATACCACACCCACATTATCTTCTTCCAGGTTCAATGCAATAGCACGAACACCATTTTCAAATTCTACCAGTTCACCGTAACGAACATTGCCCAAACCATACACACGGGCAATACCATCACCCACCTGCAATACAGTTCCTACTTCTTCCAGATCTGCTCCAGCATTGAAATTGCTTAACTGCTGGCGCAGTATCGCACTTATTTCATCTGGTTTAATATCTGCCATAATATTTTGTTTATTGTTTTTAGTTCATTAAAATCCTTGCACTTTATCTTATCTTATAAATAAAATCATTATTGTCAAACTGCCTGGCAATCTCCTTCAGGTCATAAGCAATACTTGCATCTACCAGTTTGTCGCCTACCTGCAAAACAAATCCGCCGATCAATTCCGGCTTTACCGCTGTTTCTAATTCGATAGTTTGCATTTCGGAAACTGATTGGATTTGTTTTACGATTGCATCTTTCAATTCTTCACTCATGGAGCAGCGGTTGTAAGCTTTACAGTATAAATATGTTTGTATTCTTTGTACTGATTGATAAATGCAACTAATAATTTCCGGCAAATTTCTTTCTCGCCCTTTTTGTACCAACAGATGTATAAATGCTGCGGTCAATTCACTTACCTTGCCAGCTGTTACTGCATCAATGATCTTTTCTTTTTTATCAGACTTAATGATCGGGCTACGCAAAACGTTCACAAATTCCCGGCTGCTTTTGCAGACTAATTGCAGCCATTGCATATCGGAAAATACTTTTTCCAATTGATTTCTTTCGATCGAAAGATCAATCAGTGATTTTGCATACCGTGCAGCTAAACGTGGATTCAGCATTTGTTTTAGTTCAGCTTTATTTCGCTCACCAGGCTCTTTACATGTTCTTCCTGTGATTTTTTATCACTTAATTCTCTTCTCAAAACTTTTTCTGAAACTTCAATTACCAATTTTCCAATCTGGTTCTTTACTTCTGTCACTGCAGCCATTTTTTGAGTATTGATAGCAGCTTGCGCATCTGTAATGATTTTATTAGCTTCTACTTTGGCTTGTTCTTTCGCCTCGTTGATGATCTTGTCTTTTGTTTCTCTTGCTTCTTTCAGCATTTGCGCTCTTTCTTCACGGGCTTTTGCCAGTAATGCTTCATTCTCACTTTTCATTTGCGCCATTTCTGCTTTTACTTTTTCAGCAGTAGCCAGTGAATCAGCAATGGACTGCTCCCTTTTTTTCAACCCGCCGATAATAGCAGGCCAGGCAAATTTCTTCAAAATAAAAAATACAACCAAGAAAGCCAGCAGGGTCCAGATCAAAAGACCGAAAGCAGGTGTCAGAAAATTCATATATAGATACTTTTATTCTTGTTTTTTGATAAATACTGCATCCTCCGCCCTGTGCTTTGGATGCAGTACATTGATTTTCTGCAATAGCTATTATAAAACCATTGCAAGGAAGCCTACGATGATCGCAAACAAAGCAGCACCTTCTACAAGAGCCGCTGTCAGGATCATGTTAGCTCGGATGTCATTCAGTGCTTCCGGTTGACGGGCAATTGCTTCAACTGCGCCTTTACCGATCTGGCCGATACCGATACCTGCACCAATTGCGCCTAAACCAGCACCGATTGCACCACCTGCATTAGCTACTGCATCTAACAGAAAAAAATCCATAACTGTGTGTTTATTGTGATTAAAAAAATTATATGTGCACTTTTTCTTCATGATGCTCTCCTTCGAATGCCTGGCCAATAAAAACAGCTGTCAGCATAGTGAAAATGTATGCCTGAAGAAATGCAACTAATATTTCAATGAAATAAATAAAAATTACAAAGCCTATAGCCACTGGCGATACAGCATATCCCACCACTCTATTCAATGCTCCAAAAATAAATATCAATGAAATAAGACAAATAATAATAATGTGACCTGCCACCATATTTGCAAAAAAACGTATCATCAATGCAAACGGTTTGGTGAAAACACCTAAAATTTCAACCGGAATAAGGATTGGTTTTACTCCATGAGGTACACCGGAGGCCAGAAAATATGCCTCCAGTAATGTTTGTTGGAACTAAAAAGAATCACAACAAAAGAGATCAATGATAACAACATCGTAAAAGCAATATTGCCGGTTACGTTTGCTGTACCCGGAATCAGAGCCAACAGGTTATTGATAAGAATAAAAAAGAAAACCGTTTGGATATAAGGCAAATATTTTTCGTATTTATGATTCAGGTTAGGTTTAGCAATATCATCACGAATGAAAGTAATGATCGGTTCCATAAAACCCTGAATTCCTTTAGGAGCTGTTGTGACTCCTTCTCCTTTATTATAGCGTTTGGCAATCACCAGCATCACCCAAACTAATAATGCCAAGGCGATAAACATCTGTACTACATTACGGGTAAGAGAAAGATCATATATTTTCACACCAAGATCTGGCTCGCCATTATTGTTTACCGCAATAATTTGTCCAATATGAAATTTTTTGCTGTCCAGTTTCCATTCTTCAATGTTTTGTTCTGTAAGCAAAGCATATCCTTTTGCAGATTTTTCACCATGTTCAAATGCCGATGACATGAAAGAAGTAAGTCCTCTTTGCGGAGAGTAAAGAATAACTGGTAAGGGGATGGTTACCGGATGTTCTTTCCCCCCACTTTTATAAGAAAAAAAGTGAAACTCATGAGCATCCGAAATATGCCCGAAAATAACCTCGTTGGCGTCAAATGATTTCTTCTTATTGGCGGTTGTGGTATCCCCATTTTGACCAGCAAAAGATGCATTGAAAAAAACAACGAAAATCAGGCTGAAAGTCGCTCCCAACAAGCATTTGGCCATCCTTCGCAACATACCCTTTTTAAATTTGCCGCAAAGATAAGGGGGGAGGAGTTAAAAACCTCAATTTGACTTCAATGAAAGCCCTATTCTTTTTTTGAGTCTTTTTTATCCAAAACCCTTTGAAGTTCAGCAATCTTTTCCAGTCCTATTATATCATTTTGATCCTGGGGACGGTTAACTGCTTTTTTATTGGCGATAAGATGATTTAAATGAAGAAAAGGAACTCTGACATCCATCAATTGAGCAAATGATGCCATCTTGTAGCATTCATCAAATGAAAAATCTTCAAGGCCTTTCATGGATGTCATAATATCCAAGAGTATTCCTCCGGCAATATAAAATTGTGTCCAGCCTGCTATAAACTGTGTCGTCTCAAATGATGGAAAATCCCCATAATTAAGTTCTACAAATGCTTCTCTTAATCTTTTCCGATTTCCTTTGTCATCTTTCAGCCACATATCTGTATCATCTGTAGCCCGGATATATCCATGCATATTGACAGCAAAACCACCTACCATAATATATTGAACTTTATGCAGGTTAAGGATTCGCCAGAATCGAAGCAATTCTTCATCCATTATATCCATTGTAAAAATTTATTCAGGCTTATAATGTGTGACTTTGGCCGAGGCAAGCATTTTTCCAATACGCATCATCCGACAAAATTTTTTAAATTTTTCAATGTCGGATAACATCATATTTTGAATCAACCTTTTTTTTTCAACTTCATTTTGATGGATGTAAGGCACAAAATGCTCAGCCATGAAAGAGTTTTCTTCTGAGGTATTTTTGTATTCCATTTTTGCAAATTACATAATTACTTTTACGCTACCTTATGTTTCTGATCAAATTGTAGCCTGTATAGTTTGTAATAAAAACCTTGTTTTCCCAGCAATTCCTCATGAGTACCCATCTCCTTTATTTCGCCTTTATCAATTACGATGATCTTGTTGGCCTTCCGAATAGTAGAAAGCCTATGAGCGATTATTATGGAAGTTCTTCCCTTGATCAAAGTGTCAATCGCATGCTGTATCAGCATTTCACTTTCCGTATCAACAGAAGAGGTGGCTTCATCCAGGATCAGGATGGAAGGGCTGTATAATAAAGCCCTGATGAAAGATAACAGTTGTCTTTGCCCCAGTGAAAGTGTCGCCCCTCTTTCCATCACATTAAAATCATAGCCACCCGGCAATCTCATAATGAAATCATGCATCCCGATCAGTTTCGCCGCTTCAATCACTTTTTCTCTTGGAATTTCCGGGTTGCGGAGTGTGATGTTATCCATTACTGTTCCGGAAAACAAGAATACATCCTGCAATACTACCCCGATGCTTTTCCTCAGGATATCCAGTTTATAATCCTCGATATTGACATCATCTATTTTGATAGCTCCTTTCTTAATGTGATAAAGCCGGTTCATCAAACTAATAATAGTTGTTTTGCCGCTTCCCGTATGACCCACTATGGCAACCGTTTCACCTCCATTGACCTGGAAATTTATATCCTTCAGTACATAATTAGCATCCGAATACGCAAACCATACATTTTCAAAACCGATTTTTCCCTTGATTCCTCCTTTGGGGTCAAAAGCATTTTCATTGGATTCAGGAATAAAATCTTTATTGTCTAAAACTTTAAACACTCTTTCACTTGCTACCATTCCCATTTGGAGTACATTGAATTTATCAGCAATTACCCGTAAAGGACGGAAGAGCAAGTTCAGACACAGAATAAAAGCCACTACCGTTCCTTGCTGGTTTTGATGGAGCTGTAGTGCTTCTTTCGCTGTCCACCAAACAATCAGACCAATGGATAAAGCCAGAACAATTTCAACAAGAGGGAAAAAAACAGAATAAGCAAAAATAGCTTTGACATTTGCATTGCGATGCTCCCGGTTTATTTTTTTAAACTTTTCAAATTCTCTTTCTTCTGCAGCGAATGCCTGCACCACCTGCATACCGGTGAGATGTTCCTGTACAAATGCATTTAATGCGGCTACTGCATTCCGGACCCGGTGAAAAGAATGGTTAACAGTCTCTTTAAAATAATATGTCGCCACTATCATGATAGGAAATGGGATCAATGCTATCAATGTCAGTTGCCAGTCTTTTGAAAACATGTAACCCAATACACAAATGATAGAAAGTAAATCAGCAATGATCGGTATCAACCCATCAGAAAAAATATCGTTGATCGACTCTATGTCGTTGATCGTTCTTGTGGTCAACGTTCCAATCGGTGTCTTATCAAATTGCGACAAATTCAGCCCAAGAATCTTTTGATAAACAGCTACCCTCAGATCCCTTACTACCGATTGTCCAAGCCAGGATGTAGTAAAAGAAAATATAAACCGCAATGCTGTTTCAACCAGAATCAACCCAATCTGAATTATAGTGATCTCAATCACCATGCGTGTAATGGAATGAGCGATGTATGTATCTACCGTCAGTTGAATGAGCATGGGCCGTATCGGCGTAATAACTGCGAGGACAATGGCTAATATCACCGAGAGGTAAAACTTTTTCTTATACGGAGCAGCATAATGAAAAACTCTCCGCAAAAGATCAAAATTCAATATTCTCTTTTTTATTCCGGGCAAATCCTGACTGTTGATGAAGAAGCAAAATTAGAAAGAAGTGAGTTTATCTCTGTGCCGTTTACTAATCATCATCTTCCGTTCCTCCCATCGCTATTTTATATGCTTTGATAAAAAGGGCCCCAAGATTTTTATAAGGAGGAATATAATCTTCGAATCCTTCCACTTTCACTTTTTTCTCCAATTCCTGCCAGAACGGTATCCACTCAATATCTTTTCCGTTGCGCACCGTTTCCATGAGTTGTTCAAAGAAAGGACGGTTGATGGCTGTCTTGCCGATCTGTTTGGAAGCTATGATATGTGCTTCGGGGGCTTTTTTCAGCACATCATCGATGAGATGATATCCCCCGCAGGAACCAAGGAAAACAATTTTTGAAGAAGGAAACATCTGGTCAATGGTTGATTCGGCATAATAGCTATGTCCCCGATGGATCGTCACCGTGGGATATAATTTGTTTTTTTCCAAATAATCAGTCAGGTCCCTTTGCGCTTTTTCATCTTCTCCTTCTTCTTCCGGCAATGGCTTGTTGGCAAAAATGGAAACAGGTTTCCCTTTAAGAGAGTTAATTGTTATCCATTCCGGATTGCTATTGTCTATCCTCCAGATAGCGGGAATGAACATCTTTTTAAAACCTTCGAAAATATTTTGTCCGTCTTTATCACCGTAAAAAAACACTTCCATGATCACCCGTCCGCTGTCATTAGCCAGTAATTTATAAGGAACCGTATAGATCGGCGGTATGCCGAATTCTTTTGAAAGATCAATATTGCTGTTTGAATCAGCCGATAGAAAAAGTTTATACAACAGATCATACATCACCGTCCCCCTCTTATTGTCCTGGACTTTATTTCTTTCGTAATTCTCTTTGACGTTCCTGAGCATTTCTTTAGCTACCGGATTCATCGTTTCTGTAATACTTGCATAAGAGTCCGCAACATCTACCCCATCTTCAAGGCTATTGGATTTTTCCAATCCGCTTACAAAAGCCTTCATTAGAATGGTAGCATCGTCGTGACCGGGAAAGCTGCTGAGGAAATTGCTCAATGTATTATATCCAGCCGCCATTTTGATGAACTTCCGGTACTTGTCAAATTTTACATTCAACAATAATGAATCACCCCGATGATTGATCCGGTCCATCATGAGCGGATAAACACCATTGACAAAACTGGAAGTATAAATAATTCCATCTGTATACACAGCGAGATAATACAATTCTTCAGCGGTCAAAGGCTGAATGATCTTGAAACGAATATTCGGATCATCTATTTCATGCAAGCCATTGATCGTATTGACAAAGACATCTGTGGCTTTTGTCTCCAGCATTTTCCCTAATTCCCTGAATCCATAAGCCGTGTCTTTATTTATGGCCCTGCTCATATAATCCATTCTTGTCTTCACTAATAATCGGTAATAAGCAAGCGAATCGTCCCGAACAGAATCGATCGCTTCAAAAGTTATTTTTCCATTGATGATATTGCCAAGAAAAGGATAATACAGTCGTCCACTTTTGTTTCTTGCCATTCTTGCTACCGCCACAACAAAAGGATCATCTTTGATATTGCGAATAATATAACCAAGCTTGTTACCTGCTTGCGCATAATCATAAAGAGCTTCCGGATATTTTCGTGCTACTGATTTGACCAAGCTATCTGCAAAAGGAAGGTCGGGATTATCCGTCAGCACCCGGAAAACCTGGTCAGGGTGTAATGCGCAGTATTTTTTTATAAGCAGATTTTTGATGCTTTTATAGCCCGGGTTATTTTCAAAAGCATCTGAATGGAAAACTGAAGTGCCGATCTCATAGGAAAGACCTTCAAAATAATTTTCAACGTTTTGCCCTTTTTCATCGAGGTGAATGCAGTCTTCATAGGCTTCCAGTACTGCCGGTAAATTAACCGGATCGGCCAAACCGGCTTTCCAGCTTATTTGAAGATTATATAATAAAGTAGCGGTGCGGCGGATGTAATAGATCTTTTTCTGATCGCCAAGGCTGCTGTCTTTCTCGATATTATAAAGTATGGAAGCTACTTTCCATTTGATAGCATAAGTCAGGAGATAATTGATTTCATTGTTGGAAGAAATGGCGAGCCGGTTATCATCTTTGCCATCGTATTTCAGAATGCTCTTTTGCTCTCTTTTCACTTCGTCATGAAAAAGCTGGTGCCGGAAAACGGGCACAAAATTCTTTAATACTGCGGTATCTATTTGTGCTGAGCCGACGGAAAAGGTCAACACGAGGCTGACCAGCAGGGACAGGTATCTGGCAGTTTCTATCATAAGGATCGTAATGCAAATTTAATATCCATATCTGATATAGTTGATTAAACCATCAATATCAGGGTGGCCGGGTGTTTTTGAGAAGATTGCGTAGTACCAGTTTTTGAAAAGAATTAATACCAGAATAAGCTATTTCGTATTAATTTTTCATTAACTCTCCATGACGTAACCATTTCAAATTTCTGATTCAACCAATTTCCGTTTAGGTTTGCGCAAATTTTAGCTGGCATGGAAACCAAGTCAAAGAAGGTGTTAATAGCCGATGATGAACCGGATATACTGGAAATTTTGAAGTACAATCTTGCAAATGAAGGCTATGAAGTAGTCACTGCTAAAGATGGTGACGAAGCGCTTGAAAAAGCCCGTCGCACCCGCCCTGACCTCGTTGTACTTGACATTATGATGCCTAAAAAAACCGGCGTAGAAGTTTGCCAATTACTCCGAAGCCAGCCAGATTTTAAAGATACCCTGATCATTTTTCTTACTGCGGTAAATGATGAGGGCACACAAGTAAGAGGCCTTGAAACCGGAGCAGATGATTATGTAAGCAAGCCGGTAAGCCCCCGTGTCTTTCTAAGCAAAGTGAACGCCCTGTTTCGCAGACTGAATAAGCCGACAACAAAAATCCTGAAGCTGGATAATATGGTTATTGATCCCGAAAGATTCGTGGTACAGGTCAAAGGACAAGATATCACCCTTGCAAAAAAAGAATTTGAACTATTATACCTGTTGGCCCTGAAGCCCGGCCGGGTTTTTTTGAGGAATGAAATACTTAACCAGGTTTGGGGCAATGATGTAATTGTAGGTGACCGAACCATTGATGTGCATATCCGAAAGATCCGCCAAAAATTAGGTGTTGATTGCATTACTACTGTGAAAGGAGTCGGTTATAAATTTGAGCAGTGAGTCTTGCCTGAATTTTCTCCCTGTACCTTTGCTTTATGCTTTCCACGAAAAATATTTCGCCCAGAACACTTTCTTTTTTCAGTTCATTGTTTGTGGCCATTCCCATAGGCCTGTTTGTCTTCGTTTATAATAAAGACTGGAAGGAAGCGGTTGTGGTTTTGGGGATCATTTTCCTGGTAAGTTTTCTTCTTTTTTCATTTGTGATGGAACGGTTCATTTACCGGAAGATCAAACTCATTTATAAATTCATTTATCAAACCAAAGCGACCAAGAAAGAAGAGACTTATTATAAATACCTGCTACCGCAAAAAAGCATCGATGAAGTAGGAGAAGATGTAGAAGCCTGGGCGGAGGAGCATAAACAGGAAATAGAAATGCTTCGCAAGAATGAACAATTCAGGAAAGAATTTCTTCAGAACCTCTCTCATGAATTCAAAACTCCGGTGTTTGCCATACAGGGATATGTTGACACGTTATTACACGGCGCCCTGGAGAATCCCGAAGTAAACAGAAAATTCCTGGTAAAAACGTCGAAGAATATTGATCGGCTCACCAACCTGATCAACGACCTGGACGAAATCTCAAAGTTAGAACGAGGTGAGATATTGCTGTATAAAGAAAACTTTATTATACAAGACCTGATAAGAGAAGTGTTCGAGTCGCTTTCTATAAGAACAGAGCCGAAGCATATTAAATGCGGTATCAAAAAAGGTTGCGAATCACCACTCACCGTTTTTGCCGATAAAGAAAAGATCCGACAGGTACTGCGCAACCTCGTTGAAAATTCCATCAAATACGGAAAGGAAAATGGCAATATCGTTGCCAGTATGTACCGGACAGATGGAGAACATATACTTATTGAAATCAGCGATGACGGTATTGGCATCAGTGAAAAACATTTGCCAAGAATATTCGAACGATTTTATAGAACTGAAGAAGGAAGGAGGATAGATGTGACAGGAAGCGGATTAGGGTTGGCGATCTGTAAACATATTATTGAGGCGCATGGACAAAGTATTCATGTACGCAGCACGGAAGGAGTTGGAACAACTATTGGCTTTACGCTGGAAGCCAAGAGAGATTAAAGAATTACTATTGAAAGTATGCTACTGAGAATAGATTGAGTCAGGAGTGAGTTAGCAGTTAGCAATTGGCAGTTGGTCTAGCCTGAGGCGAGAGCAATTAACTGTAATAGCTACTACCTGATCTGATAGTTTAGGATTTTTTCCCCCGTGTCTTCGCCTAAGGCTTGAGCAATGGCAGCAAGACAGAGACAAAAATTCACGCAAGGCCCTAATCCTTTTTACAAAGTTTGGGAGGAAACGCCATAAAGGAAACAGATGCCTAAAATCATTTTCAGGCAGAATAAATCTTCATCGTAAAGTTTCGAAATTTTAGTAGAACTACTAAAAAGTGCTACTCAGGTGCTACTATATAGGGAGTATATAGGGAGCGTCTATACTCCATCCATACTCCTGAGTAGTCCTAAAATAAGACCCTGTGGAACCGTTCGCCGTATATCCATGGCTCACAAATTGTATTTCGCTCGGATTAGCAGCATCTTTGGGAACGTACAAATTTTTTTTAATTCGAAGGGGAGAATTTCCTGGATATTATCATTTGACGAATTCATATAAAAAAAATCCACCCCGAAGCCTGTCCTTACTCCGGGATGGATACTGCATGAGAAAACTGCTCCCAATGGTGTCTTTTTTACTAACCCCAACAGAGAAGTAATGGGAACGATTGATAATAAAAGAACTGATGTAAAGGTGAAAGGTGCTTGTTACGTAATTATTACAGGAAGATTAATTTAATATTACAATTCACATTGCGATAGTAATTTGTTCAAAGCATTTAGCGAAGTGAAAGAGCAGGGAGTATTTCATGACCTGTATTGAATTCCTGGCCGGATAATGAAGCAATAGTTTGCGCTATCTGAGCTTCATACAATTGTTCTTTATTTTTTCTTTCACCTAAAGATTTGAAATCAGGGCCCATTAATGCCAGCCATGTTTGAGAAGAACCTTTGATAAACACTCCGTGTTGAGACCATTTATTTATTTTACTTCCGCGGCCATGATCAGTAGTAATAATAAAATCGGTATTGTCTTTATAACCCGGAGTGCTTTGCACCCAATGCCATAATTCTGCAATCATGCGATCCGTTTCAGTGGCTTGTTGCAAATAAAGATCATAGCGCCCCTGGTGTGCCAGCTCATCTGTTTCTCCCAGCCCCAGATAAAATAATTTCGGGCTATGTTTTTTGATATATTCTTTTGCAGCAAGAAAAGTTAATTCATCAAAACGAGTAGCAGTCTTTTCATTCACTACTTTATCCTGCACTTTATTGATCATTTCATTTTGCAATGATGAATCGGGATCATCGAGATCCTCATAACCACTATTCATTGTAAGTCCGCTTCTTTCTTTATTCAGGATGTATGGAAAAACATCCCAGGAAGTAAATGCAGCGACTTTACCTTTGAATTCTTTAGTCGAATTCAGGTACTCCAGTATATTGACGTTAGGATTTAAGTTTTTGGCGTTGGATGACACTGTGAAATCTGTATTCCCGGTGAATATTTCATTGTATCCAGGATAAGATATCGAATAGGCATTGGCAACATTCACTTTATTATTCAGTTCACGGTTACCAAACAATTGTCCATTCTTAGCTAAAATATTCCAGAAAAAAGGCATTAGTTTTTTTCTTCTTTCCTGTAGCGAAGGATCCCAATACAAAATTTTCATTGTTTCAGCGTCCGGCGTGTAGTTTTCATCACTGAGCAACAGAGAATCTGCCCCATTAAAAACTTCCTGCCACCGGAACCCATCAATGGTAATGATAAAAATATTTCGCCCGAGAGTCGCTGTGTTGAGAGAATTGATTTTCGATTCTTCCTGGTATGACGGACGAACCATCATAAACAGGATAATGCAGGTCCAGAGGTTTTTCATTGTGTAACGGTTTTGCAAAAGAAGAAATAGACTTTAAACAAACCGTTACTCAGCAATTATTTTAATGTTACTTCTGCCAAATACCGTATAGCGATTAACAATTACGTAATATTAATCTTACAGTAAGTTAACAACAGCGTCATCATTGGGTAAAATCTGTTTATAAGTTTTGCAAAACGATTCCACCCATGGAAAAAAGACATCTCGATGTTGTTGTTATTTCCGACCTCCACCTTGGTACTTACGGATGCCATGCCAAAGAAATTGTCCATTACCTCAAGAATATTACTCCACAGGTATTAATTCTTAACGGTGACATCATAGATGGATGGCAATTCAGCAAAAGATATTTTCCTGCATCGCACATGCAAGTCATCAAAGAGATCATGAATATGATGAGCCAGGGGACAAGAGTGATCTACATCACCGGCAATCATGATGAAATGCTTCGCCGCTATAGCGATATTGAATCCGGAAATTTCAGGCTGACCGACAAGCTGGTAATGGAAATCAACGGAAAGATGACCTGGATCTTTCATGGTGATGTATTCGACATCACTACCAAAGGAAGCGCCAAGCTGATCGCCAAGTTGGGCGGACATGGATATGATCTATTGATCTTACTGAACCGTTTCATTAATTGGTGTTTGAAAAAAGCGGGCAGAGAAAAAATGAGCTTCAGCAAAAAGGTAAAGAACGGGGTTAAGAAAGCAGTATCATGGATCAGCAATTTTGAACAAACAGCAGCCGAGCTGGCCATTGAAAAAAAATACGATTACATTATCTGCGGCCATATTCATCAACCACAGAAAAAAATTATTGAGACGAAAAAAGGAAAAGTGACTTATATGAACAGTGGCGATTGGGTGGAAAATCTTACAGCACTTGAATATCGTGATGGAGATTGGAGTATCTATCAATTTGATGAAAAAGAATTTAATGCTACAAAAAGTGATTCTGTGATTGGCAAGAAAATACCTGAATTGAATGTAGTGACTGATGAAATAGCGCTATTCATCAACTCGCTTGCGATTTAAAATTAATTTCAATGAAAATATTTTATGCGGTGCAGGCAACAGGCAATGGCCATATCAGCCGGGCTATGGAACTACTACCCTATTTAGAAAAGTATGGAACTGTCGATATTTTTCTAAGCGGCGCCAACAGTTCATTACAAATTGACGCACCTGTAAAATACAGAAGCGAAGGTTTGAGTCTTTTTTACAATTGCAGCGGCGGACTTGATTACTGGAAGATTGTTCGGGGTCTGCATCCGATCAAATTGAAAAAAGAAATAAGAGATCTGCCGGTTGAGCAATACGATCTTATCATCAACGATTTTGAGTACATCACTGCAGCTGCCTGTTCCCGAAAAAAAATTCCTTCAGTACAATTAGGTCACCAGGCAAGTTTTCTGTCAGGGAATACACCAAGACCACTCATTAAAAGTTCAGTCGGTGAATGGCTGCTGAAAAATTATGCAAAAGCCACTCATTATATCGGGTTACATTTTGAACAATATGATGATTTTATTTTTCATCCGGTTGTAAAAAAAGAAATTACCGATGCCATACCATTTGATAAAGATTACATCACCGTTTATTTACCGTCTTATTGCGAACCCGAATTAGAAAAAACATTTCATCCTTTCAAAGATTTCCGCTTTGAAATTTTTTCTCATGAAACAAAACAACCGAAGCTCAGTGGCAATATTCATTTTCTTCCTGTCAACAAATCCTTATTCAATAAAAGTCTTATTAACTGCAGCGGCCTTATAACCGGCGGTGGATTTGAAACACCTGCAGAAGCTATTCACCTGGGTAAAAAAATCATGAGCATTCCGATACGGGGACAGTATGAACAGCTTTGCAATGCAGCTGCTCTGCAAAATATCGGTATTACCGTCCTGAAAAAAATTGAGGAGGATTTTAAAAAACAGTTTTACGATTGGTTATTGAAGCCGAGTGAAATTCAAATCGATTATAGTAATACGATTCCTCTTATCCTGAAACGTCTTTTTAATATCTATGAGACCAAAGAATTTGCTTTCCAGGAAACTACAATAGAAGAGCAGAAAGATTTTTATTGATTAATTGCTCAAAAAATCAAAAATGAACTACTAAGCCTTCCTTGGTTAATTTACTGATAAGGACATAGACCTTTCAGTTCTTTAAAAGCATTCTTATTTTTTAAATTCTTACAGCACTAAACTAAACCACCATCCGCCAGTAGACGGATGGTGGTTTGAAAATTAACTATACTTATTTCTAATTGCTCTAATTGAAAAGGTATCGGATACCAAACTGCATTTGCCAGCGGGAAACTATACTGGTGTTATTGGAAAAACTATTAACAAGAGGCACCTGGTTCGCTTTATCGGCATAAGGGAAGGAGAATAATGGAGTTGTTCCATCAGCACCCATTCCTTCAAATGTCAGAGGAGTCGATGTGTTCAGTTGTTTAACTAATCCCCAGTTCTTGTTTAGAAAATTGCCAACATTAACAAGGTCAAGTGTCAAGCGTAAAGTATGCTTTTCTGTTTGCTTTCCAAATTTGGTATTATAATAAATATCCTGTGTGATATTCAGATCCAAGTCTTTAAAGAAAGGATAAACTACTGCGTTGGCCTGTGCATACTGTCCCCGATGAGCTGACAGGTAATGATCCTGGTTAATAAAATTATTCAACTGTGTCCATATCTGTGCAGAAGTTCTTGGATCGCTGGCAGTACCTGTTGTAGTTCCAGTATGAGTACTACTATTATAAGACCCTGCATCAATCAGGTTAATTTCACCGGCGTTTCTTGGGATATATAAAAGATCATTTCCTGTATTGCCATCACCATTCAGATCACCGCTGTAAACGTAAGATCCTACACCGGCAGGGGCTGCCTGAAATACTGCTCCAATTGAAGTTGAAAAATACTTGCCATAAGCAACTTTATAAGAGCCATAAGCAATAACACGATGTGGTTGATAATAATCCGAATAAGATAAATTAGCTCCATTGGGGTCTGCATTCGCAACGCCTCGTGAATTCCAAAGTGTTGATGCAGTGCTTCCGCCTGCTGCAAGATTTTTAGATTGACTATATGTATAAGCAAGACTAACAAATAAATTATTAAAGGTTTTTTGGATTCTCCCAGTTAACGTATAAGCAAAGCCTTGTGATGAATTTTTCATTAAAATAGCGCTGCTTATATTAGGGTTCGATTGTGTATTACCAAAATAATATTTATTGCTGTTTGCTGTACTGGTAAGATACCTTAATCTGTTATCGGTACCTGTCATTACAAATGCATTACTTTCATTTAGATTCAGATTGGAAAAATACACAGCATTCATATCCTTGGAATAAGAAGCTTCGAAAGTAGCAATCCAGTCATTTCCAAATTTTTTATCTAATGCAAGGCTTGATTTTATTATAGTAGGATATTTGAAATTTTTATCAGTAACAGCTGCGCCATAACTCGTGGCACTTTGTACCGATGTGGGTGGTGTAGTATTTACAGGAGGAGGAGGAGATTCAATAGCATCCGAAGTAAAAGGAACATTTGAATAATTTCCCCCAGCTATTAACACACCATTATTACCACCCTGGTTAGCAAGCCATACAAATGGAGGAGGGCCTGAGAAAATTCCAAATCCGCCTCTTACCTGCATGGTTTTATTACCTTTTACATCCCAGTTGAATCCAACTCTTGGTGATATTAGTATCGCATTACCCGGAGCTTTGCCAATGTTATAGGAAGCACCATCTTTAAAAGTCAAAGCGTCAAAGTAGGGATTGTCAAGAAACAAGGACTTATAAAGAGTCATATCGTATCGTAACCCATAGGTCAATGTGAAGTTTTCAGTAGCACGCCATTTATCCTGGATAAATAAACCTATTTCAGTAGAACCGGCATAATAGAAAGGAAAAGCCCCACCGGGTATATTAGACCACTGCTGGTAGTATTTGTCAGTAAAAGGACCAGTGCCATTTGCAGCATTATAAAAATCAGTTAGAGTAGGGAAAACATAGCTCCCGGCAAAGCTGGGTACAAATGCATCAGCATACTTTCTTGAATAGTCTTGTGTACCAACTGTTATTTCATGAGATCCTTTATAGAAAGTAGTAATATCAGATAGCTGATATACATCTGTATTAATTAAATTATTATAGGTATATGTTTCGTATCCGAAAGAAGTATAAACATTCCCGTTGAAAGATCCATTGTAAATATCTACCATGGGCATGGTGGTTCCCGGCACTCCCGGAGCACGGGGGTCTCTTTCTTTAGTATAACCGACCTGGAATTTATTGGATAACTTATTACTGAACCGGGTATTCAATTCAGCAAGATAGATATCAAAATTGTTATTGATCACATATTTGCTCCCGCTGAAAGGAAGGCCATAAGTATAACTAAAATTTGCCGGGCCTTTTGCAAAACCTGTACCAGCTCTGCTTGTGCTCTGCGGTTGTTCGGAATATGACCTGAGATAATTATATTTTAAGGTCAATGTGCTTTTGCTATCAATATTCCAATCTATCCTCGCAGTAAGTTTTTTACTGGAGGAGGCAAAGGAATATCCCTGATAAGCTCCGGGATCATAATTGAATTTAGATTTCAGAAAAGCAGCCAAAGCATTGAGTGAATCAGCATTTGCCTGGGAAACCACACCAGGGTTTGGAGCAAGATTTGAAGAACCTCCGCTTGCTACTACTGTATAAGCTGGGGCGGTCTGTTTCACTTTTTCATAATTAAGAAAGAAGAATAATTTATTTTTTATAATAGGGCCGCCCAAAGAAGCCCCCCTTGTATAAAAACTAAATGGTGATTTTGGAACTTTTGTATCTTCTACATTATAGCCTTCGGTATTGGGCCCTTTTATGTAATCATATATTGTACCTCTAAACTGATTGGTTCCACTTTTTGTAATGGCATTTACCCCAGCTCCTGTAAAACCGCCCTGCCGAACATCGTAAGGAGCAACGTTTACCTGTATCTGGTCAATGGACTCGGGGCTGATCGGTTCAGCATGTGTCTGTCCGCCCAAAGTGCTTGATAAACCAAATCCATTATTAAAATTTGCACCGTCAACAGTTATGTTATTGTATTGAGCGCTGCGGCCGCCAAAACTCGTACCGAACGCTCCGGGATTTGCTGTAGGCTCCAGCTTAGTAAAGTCAAAAAGAGACCGGTTGACAGTCGGTAATTGTAAAATCTCTGCACGGGTAATGATTTCCTGGCCACCAGTATGACTCGAACTAAATAGTTTATCCTGACGAGTAGTAGTAACTACTACTTCTGTCAATTGTTTTAATTCAGGTTTTAATTGAAAATCAGCCTTAAATTCCTGTCCTACCAGTAAAGTAATGCTATCCTGTGTTTCTGTTTTATAACCCACGAAACTAACAGTAATAAGATAGGGTCCTCCAACACGCAAACCGGCAAGGTTGAAGCGGCCATCGTTACGGGTAGTGGTAGAATATTTTGTTCCGCTTGGTCCGTGAACAGCTATAACCGACGCACTGGCTACCGGTTTTCCTTTATCATCTGTAACGGTTCCCTGTATTTCGGAAGTTGTTTCCTGTGCAATCAACTTCATGCTTAAAAAAAGAGTTAAGAATAGACTCAGTATAAATTTCAACTTTCTCATAAGTAGATGATTTTTCCAAAGATGCGGTAAATCATATATTGAAAGCATCTGAGGCACTTTAATTAAATGTTATCATAAGGTGGTATAAAAAATAATATGATGTGTTTGTGAAAATAGCTCATTCTTAATATTTTTTTATTAAAAAAGTAATAATAGCCATGCAGCAAATGACATTAAGATTTATTTAGTAATGATGCTTTAATTAAGAATATTTAGAAGAGGATTTTCAAAAACAGTTTTACGATTGGCTATTGAAGCCGAATGAAATTCAAATCGATTATAGCAATACGATCCCTGAAATTTTAGAACGTCTTTTAATATTTATGAAACGAAGGAATTTGCATTCCAGGAAACTACAATAGAAGAGCAGAAAGATTTTTATTGATTAATTGTTCGCAAAATCCGAAGCTCATCGTCATGCCTGCGCCGCCCAATCCATTGATGATAGTGACTCCCTGTTCTGGTTGAATTACCAGATCTGTTTGCCCGTTAGTAAGTTTTGGATAAATGCCATTCCATGTTTCTCTGATGGTTTCATCTTTGAATCGGGCAAATTTTTTAAGGTAATCCAGTATCAACTGATTGATAAATTGTTTATCAAACGGATCATGTGTCAATGCATATTCATGTGAATCGCCGATTGTTAATTTACCATCCTGGTTTTGCGACACCATTACATGAATGCCCCATTGCAGGTATTCAGCATATTCTTCTTTGAAATACTTAAGCAACTCCTGCAATGAAGAAGCAGCCTTGATGGTTGCTTATAACAACTGAAATGATGGTAACTGAATCCGAATTTTTAAAATTATAAATGAATTAATATCTACCAGGAAGAATAAAAAAATCCATCCCGGATAAAAAACTGGCCCGGCATGGATACTGCATGAAAAATTCGTTGTTAATGATGTCTTATTTACTAATTCCAGCTGAGAAGTGATGGGAACGATTGATAATGGAAAGAACAGATGTAAAGATGAAGCTATTTTGTTAAGATGGTATTATGCCTTTATTAGATTAACGTTGATACTTTGTGAGCATTTTAAATAAGATAAGATAAAATTTTCTTCTATTAGTAGCCTTTATAAAAATTAAAATATTAATATGGCATTTATAGTTCCTTTTTATGTATGTGTTTAAGGACTTTGGCTTCTATATAAAAAATAATTTCTTCAGCAATGTTCTTAGATTGATCACCGATCCTTTCCAGTTTCCTGATTATTGATAAATTGTACAAGGCCTGTTCAATATCATCGGGATGCAATTTCAAGTATTCAATAGTAGCCCGTGTTGCATTTGTATTTATTTTATCAATGGCTTCGTCTTCCTGAAAAACACTCCTGGCGAGTTTTGTATCGTCTGTCTCAAACGCTTTAAGAGTAGTTTTAAGGATAGAAATAGATTTATCAAACATTATAATAGTCTGGGTAGCATCGAGCAATTCTTCCCTGAACGATTGATCTGCATCGATGATATGTTTAGCGTTACCTTCCGCAATATCCCCGATCCTTTCCAGATTTGAATTAATTTTCAATATGGCGAGCACAAACCTTAGATCAATGGCAACGGGTGTTAACAAAGCAAAAATGTTTTCGCAATCACGATCAATTTTCAATTCTAATCCATTTACCCTTCTTTCCCCTAATACCACTTCACGGGCCAGATCCTTATCAAAATTGATCATGGCAGACATGGATTTGATCAATTGTGAATCTACCGAATTCCACATATTGATTATTTCCGCTTTTAAATATTGCAATTCAATTTCTAATTGTGTCATAGCTGAAAATATTAACAAGTTTACAATTCATCCTTCTAACTGAATCTTCCGGTAATATAATTCTGGGTACGGGTATCGGTCGGGCTGGTGAACATTGTTTTGGTATCATCATACTCAACCAATTCCCCCAGATAGAAGAAAGCAGTCCTGTCACTAACCCTGGCCGCCTGCTGCATATTGTGGGTAACAATAATTAGCGTAAAATTTTTTTTGAGTTCATGTAATAATTCTTCTATACTGGAAGTTGAAATAGGATCTAACGCAGAGGTGGGTTCGTCCAGCAACAAAACTTCAGGTTCCATAGCTATCGCCCGGGCAATACATAATCTTTGTTGCTGACCCCCTGACAGAAAAGTTCCCCTTTTATATAAAGAATCTTTCACTTCAGTCCACAAAGCAGCTTTCATCAGCGATTCTTCAACTATCTTGTCTTTTTCATTTTTTTTGAGCTTTAGGCCATTTAGTTTGTATCCTGCAATTACATTATCATAAATACTAAGATTAGGAAATGGGTTGGGGCGCTGAAATACCATCCCGATTCTTAATCGTGCAAAAATGGGATGCATTTTATAAACATCCTCATTGTATAACATCATTTTCCCTTCGGCCCTAGCACCGGGTATCAATTCATGAAGCCTATTGATACAGCGCAAAAAAGTTGTCTTTCCACAACCTGAAGGACCCATGACCGCCACAATATTGTTCTTCGGGATTTCAATACTTACATTCTTCACAGCATGATTGGAACCAAAATAAGCATTGAAATTTTTACTGGTTATTACAGTTGAACTTTCCATTTTCTTGTAGTCAGCTTTGTGATTATATTTAATAATAATACCGTAATTAATAAAATTAAGGCTGCACCCCAAGCCAGGTCATGCCAATCATCATAGGGGCTCATGGCATAATTATAAATCAGCAACGGAAGGCTTTGCATAGGCTTTGTTATGCTTGTACTGAAATAAGGATTCCCAAATGCAGTAAAAAGTAATGGCGCTGTTTCTCCTGCTATTCTGGCTATAGAAAGCATAACCCCGGAAATAATACCACTAAAGCCGCATGGCACAATGATCCGCATGATGACTTTATGGTATGGCAGGCCCAAAGCGAACCCCGCTTCCTGCAGAGATGAAGGAATTAATTTCAATGTTTCTTCGGTAGATCGTATTATTATAGGTAGCATCATAATAGCCAGCGCAATACTTCCCGAAAGGGCCGAAAAAGTGCCCAAAGGTTTCACGATCCAGAAATAAGCAACTATTCCAATTACAATTGATGGTACGCCTTGTAAAACATCTACGGATAATCCGCTCCAGTATGACAAGCGGCTGTTCCTGTTCTCACTTAAATAAATGCCTGCCATTATTCCTATAGGAACAGCTATTATGGAAGCTACCAAAATAATAACTACAGTTCCAATAAG
This sequence comes from uncultured Bacteroidota bacterium, assembly GCA_963745445.1. Taxonomy (GTDB): domain Bacteria; phylum Bacteroidota; class Bacteroidia; order Chitinophagales; family Chitinophagaceae; genus UTBCD1. The sequence goes on along the minus strand of CAVUXD010000003.1, from coordinate 1,155,211 downwards.
TGCATTGGCAATACCACCTCCGGGCTCTCCAACAGGCCTAGGAACATGAGTAAGAAAAGCCCAGTTAATCTTCGTAATTCCCTCTCTGAAAATGTAAAGAATGATAAACAATAAGGGCAGTGTCATAATAAATGCCAAAATGATAATGAATATCTGAATAATCTTGCTTTTAGCTACCCTGTATTTAACTTTTCCTTTCATAAATCATTCAGTAGTGAATTGTTTAATAATTCGTTTTCCCACAACATTAATTATAACGGTAACCAGGAAAAGAAATAAACCCAGTTCGATCAATGCAGACAGGTAAAGAGTATGGTCGGCTTCTGTGAATTGATTGGCAATAACGCTTGCCATAGTATTACCGGGGGAAAAAATGTTTTTAGGGATCATATTGGTATTGCCAATTACCATTGTCACAGCCATTGTTTCTCCCAATGCCCTGCCAAGTGATAATAAAACTCCTGCAAATAATCCTGATTTCGTATAAGGCAATATAACACTGCGTATCACTTCATACCTTGTAGCGCCTAAAGAATATGCCCCTTCTTTTAATGATGATGGAACAAGTCGTATCATTTCCCTTCCTAAAGACGCAGCATAGGGAATGATCATTAATGTCAGGATAAGAGAGGCTGTAAAAATGCCGATTCCATAGGGAAGAATACCTGCTTTCATCTCAAACTTTTGAATGATCGGTACCAATACGATCAATCCCCAAAAGCCATAAATTACTGAAGGAACTGCTGCTATCAATTCCACAGTATTCTTTAGGAAATTAGATAACCAGCCTTTAGGATTATATTCACCCAAATAAATGGCGATCGCAAAAGAAAATGGGATGGAAATGATCAATGCAATGAAAGAAGTTAATAATGTGCCTAATAAAAAGGGATAAGCGCCATAAATATTCTTAACAGGATCCCAGGTTTTGCCCCAGATATATTTTAGCCCCATTGATTTCATGGATGGAATTGAATGCAGAATCAGTGAAATCATTATTCCCAGCACCAATACAACTATTATAAGCCCTATAATTATCAATGACTGCCGAAAAATAATCTCCATCTTTATCTGATTCCTAGGTTGCCGGTTCTTTGTAATATTTTTCTTTCCCGTTTCCATGAATCTAAAATATGAAATTACCCGTAGTCATCTGTAACTACGGGTAATTTTTAATCAGAATTACCTGATGATCTATTCATTTATTTAATCATTAAGATTGGTCACTATTTCAATATAGGTTTCCCGTTATAAGTTGCAGATTTCAGAATTTTCTCAGCAATCTTTAATGCCTGCGCTGAAAGTGGCGAATAATTAAGCGGGGTACAATATTGCTGACCTTCATGAATATTCCACCATAAAAGCTTTAAAAGATTTTGTGCCCTCGTTAATGATCGGCCATTATAGTTTTGTTCCTTATAAATTATTACCCATGTATACCCGCTTATTGGGTAACCATCAGCTGCATCGGTATTAGTTATAAATACTTTTGAATCATCAGGCATTTTTATGTTGCCGGAAGCTGTTACAGATGCTAAGGATGGCAAAATATAATTTCCCTTTTGATTTTTTACTTTGGCATAGCCCATCTTGTTCTGAAGGGCATAAATCAATTCAACATATCCTATTCCACCAGGTGTTTGTTTGACGAGGCCGGACACACCTTCATTTCCTTTACCGCCCAGGCCAACTGGCCAGTTTACCGATGTAGCACTTCCTACTTTGGAACTCCACTCAGGGCTAACTTTAGAAAGGTAATTTGTAAAAATAGCCGTTGTGCCACTACCATCAGAACGATGAGCAACCAATATAGGAAATCCTGGTATGCTTACTCCTTTATTGATAGAAGTGATACGGGGATCATCCCACTTAGTGATCTTTCCCAAATAAATGTCAGCAATCACATCCGGGGTAAAATTTAAATTGACGTTACTACTTAAACCGGGCAAATTATAAGTTAATACCACTGCCCCGGAAGCTTGCGTGATATGCAAAACAGGTGCTCCTATTTTTTGTGTTTGCTCATCATTTAATGGGCCATCGGATGCGCCAAAATCCACAGTTTTATTAGTAAGCTGTAAAATTCCTCCACCCGATCCGATCGATTGATAATTTACCTGGATACCAGTCTTCGCATTATATTCATAAAACATTTTTGAGAATAAAGGGTTGATAAAAGTGCTCCCGGCACCCAAAATTGTTTTATCATCTTGTGCATTTGCATTTGAAAAAAAACCTGCTGTAATCAGCATGATACTTAACAATTGAATTACTTTTTTCATATAGATTATTTTTAGTTGTTTTTAAAATTATTTACCAAAAACAAAATAAAACGTAAAGCGCCAAACGAGATCGTTGCCATCATATTTCGGTGTAAAGCCCTGGTTGGTGTATTTATTATACCAAACATTTGGCATAAGATGTACATTCTTTATCGGAGTGAAATCCAAACCTGCAGTGATAAATTGTTCTTTTGTGGATGGATCATTAAAACCACCGGTATTTCCAACATACTTGTTGTACTTACTATTATCAATCTTATTATCGGGGTTCATAGCGTCGTAACGGGCGAAGAAATTCAATTTATTCTTCACAACAACTCCGCGTACAAAAACTGATACCCCTTTTGCGTTTACACTCAATACATCAACATTACCTGTAGAAATTTCAGTTGCCTGATCATCATTTTTCAAATTATTAATATACCCCTCTACCCCGATTGTCACTTTTGGAACAGTATAAGCGATAAATCCTTTGACCATGCTTCTGGAATGTAGCAACCCACCAATCTGGCCCATGCGATTATAATCTACGTACAGGTTTGCGTACAGTTTTTTATCGAAGAACTTTCCCCAAATATCAGCATAAAGCCATTTATACTTGTCTCCTTCCGGTTTTGCCCCGGTTCCATTACCCATCATTAAATCATAACCAAAATTTGCTGTCTTTGGATCAAACTTTCCCTGCAACGCAACTCCCAAATCGTAAGAAGGAGTACCACGAATATCAATAATTGTCTTTTCAATTGACCGATAACCCCATGTTGGCTCTGATGACATAGCGAAGCCTGGTGTCGACACCTGGCCTAGAACAAGATCAGTCCCTTTCCACAAATTTTTAATTCGAAGATTTGCAAGCTTTATATAAAAAGCAAGTTTGGTATCCGTCAGTCCTTCGCCGGGTGCCGCTTCAAGTAAAACTTCAGCAGCAAATTTTTTGGTGATATTATAGTTGTAGCCAAGATAAAGCCTCCTGATCTGGAAAGCATTCATGTCTTTTGGGACACCTGAATACTGGGTGCTGGAGCCTCTTTTTAATGTGTCTGCATCTCCCTTAAAATAAAAGTCGCCGAACATGTATCCCCATAGTTGGCCACTGTTTGGGCTCCCTGCCTTGAAGGCAGAATCTGAACTTATAGTAAACTGCGCTTTTGAAGAATTCTCTGAAAGAAGAAAAATCACAAGCAGTGGGTAGAAAAGCGAAGAAGCTTTAGTTTTAAATTTTTGTTTCATAAATGAAATGTTGGTTGAGTGAGATGCAAAAGAATAATTGTACTATTACCGAATTGTTATTCCAGTATTACTTTAATGTTAATTACTATAAACTGTGCTGCATCAATAAGAAAAGATATTCTTGCACTTGATATCCACTTTAAAAAAAGCTTTGAAATACATTTTATTTATCAAAAATCACTTTCTATAGCGTAATCGCCGAGAGCGAAACTCTTCTGTTCGAGATTGGGTATTGTAGATGGGAAGAACAACAACAGAATGAGAAAGATTATTGATTTATTTATTTAAAATAATCTTAAACGCCTACCGGTAACGATTCAAGGACATCTATTGCTTTTTTGATCTCGGCATTCACTTCCGGAATGCCAAATTCAGGAGAATTTAATTCAGCTTCTTCAGAGTAGTGTTTATCATACCATTTTCTGTCAGATGCTGTTTTATATACTTTCGCTTTGATCTGCTCTGCTTTCAGAGGATGGTCGAAAAACACAAAATATTCGATCAACTGTAATTTTTCTACAGATACTGAGTATGCAGCTTCCCTCAAAATGGCCAAATTATACGTTGATTTTTTTACCTGACCGGCTCTGTCAATAAGCACAGAATAAATTTGAAATCCCTGCTCCATAATTCTTTAATTAATTATTGTAAATTATCAAAATTCCTTACCCTTAAATCAAACCAATATTATCTTAATGTTACTTAATTGTAACTTGTAAAAAAATCGTTTTTTTGGCCCGGGTTATTTTGTTTATAAATTCTCACAATTATATAAAAAACAATTAATTAGATCAATCTTATGAGATAAACACAAGATACTCCATATTAATCCTGAAGATATTTCCAATTGCTGAAAATCATTCAGTTAAATTCGCAACAGTTAAAACAGAAAATATGGCACTTAATTCTTTGCTTAGCATTTTTGTACCCAAAAACAGGGTCTTTTATGAACTATTTGAAAAAGTGGCTGAGAATGTATCAAAAATGGGCTCTCTTTTAAAAGATGTAGTTGCAGAAGCCGACTTTGATAAAAGAGCTTCCCTCATAAGTCTTGTAGAGGATATTGAACACGCCAATGATGAGTTGACACACAGCATCTTTACTGAACTGGGCCGTAATTTTATCACTCCATTTGACCGTGAAGACATTCACTATCTCGCCAGTTCTCTTGACGATATTGCGGATTACATTTATGCTGCAGCAAAAAAGATCAATTTTTACCGGGTCAATCCGAATGATATAGGAATGCAGAAAATGTCTGAACTAATCGAACAAAGTGCTAAACAGGTCCGGATTGCTGTAGGAGGCCTTCGGAATATGAAAAATATGCGTTTGATCACCGAAGCACTGGTTAAAATCAACAGCGCAGAAAACCAAGCTGATGATATTTTTGATATGAGTATTGAACGCCTTTTTAATACGGAACCTGATGCTAAAGAAGTGATTAAGAAAAGAGAGATCTACCAGGTAATGGAAATTGTGACGGACAAATGCGAAGATGCCAGTAATGTAATCGAATCTATTATCATCAAATACGCCTGATGGTCATAAAACCTCACTATTATAATATTTCCAATAATCCGAACTCCCAAACCATGAGCTTATGACTTTTTTGATCATTATTATTGCATTTGCGCTAATATTTGATTTCATTAATGGTTTTCATGATGCCGCTAATTCTATTGCAACCATTGTTTCCACTAAAGTATTGACTCCTTTTCAAGCTGTGGTATGGGCAGCTTTGTTCAATTTTGTAGCTTTTTTTATATTCAAAGAACATGGCGTTGCCAACACAGTTGCCAATACCGTTCATTCCGAATCAATAACATTGGTGGTAATTCTTTGCGGTGTTCTTGCGGCCATCTGTTGGAACCTGCTCACCTGGTGGTCCGGAATTCCTTCATCATCTTCTCATACACTGATCGGTGGCTTTGCTGGCGCAGGAATTGCTCATGCCGGATTTGCAAGTATCGATTCATCCAGCATTTTCAAGACTCTCATATTTATTGTGGTTGCTCCTTTGGTAGGAATGATCATTTCCATGTTCATTACGATAGTAACTATACAAAGAAATTTCTGGCTTAAAATCATTATTATCGTAACCCTGGTCTCTGCGTGTACTCTTTTAATAAAATTTCATAACCCATTTGAGAAATGGTCTCTTTTGACATTGGGAGTGATCTTTGTCGGCACTTATTTTTACAATCATTTGAGAGGAGAAACAGCTCACCGAACGGCCAATATGTATAAGCGATTGCAATTAGTTTCTTCTGCAGCGTTAAGCATTGGTCATGGAGGGTCTGATGCACAAAAAGTAATGGGACTGATCTCTGCTGCATTAGTTTTCAATTTCCATCAGGGAGGATACGGAATTCCCAGTATACAAAATATGCCCAATTGGGTCCCAATCGCCTGTTATACTTCTATTGCTCTCGGTACTATGAGCGGTGGATGGAGAATTGTAAAAACAATGGGAACAAAAATCACTAAAGTGACTCCGTTGGAAGGTGTATGTGCTGAAACTGCGGGAGCAATCACACTGTTTGCCGCAGCGAACATGGGTGCACCGGTAAGTACCACCCATACGATCACAGGTTCCATTATTGGTGTTGGCGCTACTAAGCGTTTATCAGCAGTACGTTGGGGCGTCACCATAAATCTATTGTGGGCATGGATCCTTACCATTCCGATCAGCGGATTGCTGGCAGCAGGCTTTTATTTTATAGCGCATTTTTTTATTTGATCAGCTGCTGTGCACCAAAAAATCCTGATTTTTGCAATCATAATTTTTTATGGCTAAAATTTTAGTTACCGGCGGTTGCGGCTATATCGGCTCACATACACTTGTGGACCTTGTAGAAAACGGATACGATGTAATTTCCGTTGATAATAATTCCAGATCCGATTCCCGTATACTGGAAGGTGTAGAAAAAATCACAGGTAAAAAAGTAAAAAACTATAAAGTAGATCTCTGCAATTTTGATGACCTTTTTGCCATCTTCCAAGAAAATACAGACATAGAAGGTATCATTCATTTTGCAGCATATAAATCCGTTGGAGAATCGGTAAAAGACCCATTGTTGTATTTTGAAAATAACCTGACTTCGTTGATCAACCTTTTGAAGTGTGTCAAAGATTTCGGAACACCATATTTTGTATTTTCTTCTTCCTGCACTGTTTATGGCAACCCGGATCAGGTGCCTGTAACGGAATCCTCTCCCCCGTGCTGCTGAATCGCCCTATGGATATACCAAGCAAATGGGAGAACAGATCGTAAATGAATTTGCAAAAAGCTCAGGAACACAAAGCATCTTGTTAAGGTATTTTAATCCTGCCGGAGCTCACCCATCCTGCCTGATCGGTGAAATGCCTATAGGCAAACCGGAAAATCTTGTTCCGGTTATCACTCAAACGGCTGTAGGTAAGTTTTCAAAAATGACTGTGTTTGGAAATGATTATCCTACCCGTGATGGATCCTGTATCCGTGACTACGTGCATGTCTGCGATATTGCCCATGCTCATACACTTGCTCTGAAATACCTGGAGGAAGAAAGAAATTCCGGTCTTTGTGAAGTTTTCAATCTTGGTACCGGCAACGGTGTTACTGTACTGGAAGCCATAAAAGCATTTGAAAAAATAAGTGGAGTAACTCTGAATTATGCAATTGGTCCTCGCAGACCCGGCGACGTTATTGCCATTTACGCCAATAATGACCTTGCAAGAAAAATTTTAGGATGGGATCCTAAATTTTCCCTGGAAGAAATGATGTCAACCGCCTGGAAATGGGAACAGAAGCTGAAAGTTGATGAAGAAATACTCGCCAGGCAAAAGCCCGATCTTAATTAAAAGTTTTTATCAGAGCATTATAATAAGCAATTATTTTTTTCCAATCAGGTTCTTTGCGGCATTTCAAATCATTCGAGTCAATGAATTTTGATATTGCATCTTTTTTCTCGCTTAAGAAAGAATCAAGAAAATATTTTTCTGATCATTTTTTGAATATAGTAAAATGCTTTTTCAGGTTAGGAAAAGAATGTTACAGTTTACAGCTACCATTTTCTTATTTTGCAATAATTTTTATATCGTATGCTCAAAGACATCCAATCAATAGGAAACAAAGACACACGAAGCGGATTCGGAGATGGTATTGCAGAAGCGGCCCGCAACAATCCAAACATAGTTACATTGACAGCAGATTTAGCGGGTTCACTCAAGCTGCAACAATTCATAAAAGAATTTCCCGACCGTTTTTTTCAATGCGGAATTGCTGAAGCGAACATGATGGGCATTGCAGCAGGTTTGACCATTGGTGGAAAAATTCCTTACACAACAACCTTTGCTAATTTTTCAACAGGCCGTGTGTATGACCAGATCCGTCAAAGCATCGCTTACAGCGGTAAAAATGTAAAAATTTGTGCATCGCATGCGGGACTTACTCTTGGAGAAGATGGAGCTACTCACCAGATACTTGAAGATATCGGCTTGATGAAAATGCTTCCGGGAATGACAGTAATTGTTCCCTGCGATTATACTCAAACCAAAGCTGCAACAAAAGCAATTGCAAATTATGAGGGTCCGGTCTATCTGAGATTCGGTCGTCCATCCTGGCCCATATTTACCCGTGAAGAGGATTTTAAAATTGGTAAAGCTCAATTTTTTTCTGAGGGAAATGATGTTAGCATTTTTGCTTGCGGTCATATGGTGTGGAATGCGATCCAGGCAGGAGTGCAACTGGAAGAAAAGGGAATCAGTGTGGAAGTAATAAATATTCATACTGTTAAACCACTTGATGAATCTGCAGTACTGGCTTCATTAAAAAAAACAAAATGTGCTGTAACTGTTGAAGAACATAATATCACCGGCGGCATGGGAGATGCTATTGCTCAATGCGCTGTCAAAAATTTCCCGGTACCTGTTGAATATGTGGGAACAAAAGATACTTTCGGAGAAAGCGGAACGCCAAAAGATTTGCTTAAAAAATATGGGTTGGATATTCCTGATATTGTTGCAGCTGCAGAAAAAGTGCTTAACAGAAAGAAGAATGGTTAAAATAATGTTCAGAATAATCTCACAACGTTCCTTTTAAAATTGAGCGGTCTTTTTTATTTTTAAACCATAAATGAAACTGAGTCAACAACCATTCCAATATTCTAACCCGAATTAAAGCCCGATGACAACTCCGGCAAATCTCAGCGATAGTGAACTGCTTATCCAATTCCGTAACCCGATTACGAAAGAAAAAGCTTTTACTATCCTCTTAAAAAAATACCAGGAAAAATTATATTGGCATGTCCGGAGAATGGTTATTGAACACGAAGATGCAAATGACGTACTCCAAAATGTTTTTATCAGGGTATGGAATGGCCTCGAAAATTTCAGGGAAGACAGTCAGCTTTATACCTGGCTTTATCGTATAGCAACCAACGAATGCCTGACCTACCTGGAACAGCAGAAAAAGAGATCGTCCGTCAGCCTGAGTGAAGTGGAAACCGGACTGAGCAACAAGATAAAAGCTGATAAACATTTTGATCCAAACCGGCTGGAATGGAAGCTGCAATTGGCCATCCAACAATTGCCTGAAAAGCAGAGAATTGTATTTAATTTGAGATATTATGATGAAATGCCTTATGAAGAGATGAGCAGGGTCTTAGAAACCAGTGAAGGAGCTCTTAAAGCAAGCTATCATCATGCGGTCAAAAAAATTGAAGATTATATCCGAAATCATTAAACTTTTCGGATAAAAATCCGTCTCACTAAACGCACAAATGACACAGAGAGACAACATATTACAAGAATTATATGGGTTAGAAAGTACCCTTGTTACTGTGACTCCTCAAAATATTTATGAAGTACCTCGTGGATATTTTGAGGAGCTGGCTAACCAGGTTTTGGGTCATATCAAATCTTTGAATGCCGAAAATGCAAGTGAAGAAACCAATCATTTGTCGCCACTGGTGAGCAGCATTTCTAAACAAATTCCTTTTCCCGTTCCTGATGGATATTTTGAAAAACTGGAAGAAACGATAATGGCTTCAATTCGCAACAGCGGGGATTATCAAACCCCAAAAGAAGAACTTGAAAGCATTTCTCCGTTCTTAAGTGAATTGAATAAAGAAACACCTTACAGTGTACCGGAAGGATATTTTGAAAAAGTAAATTCAGAAATTCCATCAAAACTGAATATCAGTTCCGGGGCCAAAGTAATTTCAATAACGCATCGCAAATGGTTCCGCTATGCAGCAGCAGCTGTAGTAATCGGTTTTATTTCGCTGGGCGGTTTGCTATTTGAACATCGTCCCTCTGTTGATCCTGATCAAAGCCCTGATGAATGGATCGCTAAAAATCTAAAAAAAGTAAGCACTGACAAACTGGACGATTTTATCAGGCTGACCGACGAAGAATCTTCTACAAAAGAAACAACAACAGATAAAGAAGAAAAGCCGAACGAAATAAAAGACCTGATGAAAGATGTTCCGGCTAACCAGATCCAGGAATTCATTAACGAAACCTCTGCATTGGGAGATGATAATTCAATTATGAATTAGTGAAGATCAGATGAAAAAATTTTTACTCATATTAACTTTATTTTTTCTCACCGGGTCTGCATTGCGGGCACAGGAAGAAGATGATAACAATGATAAGATCCGGGATAAAATGACAGAATTTATTCAGCGCCGGTTGAATCTTTCCAAAAATGAAGCGGAAAAATTCAGTCCTGTTTTCCTTCGTTATTTTCATGAATGGAGGTCAACGTTACGGGAATTTAAAGGCAATCCTGATCGCCTGCTTTTGCAACAGAAAATAGTTGATTTGCGCCTTCGTTACAGAAACGAGTTTAAAAATATTGTAGGTGAAAAACGCAGTAACCAAATATTTGAGGAACAGCAGCGATTTATTGAAGGGGTGCGAAAGATGGGTGAAAGTCAACGATTAGAAGGCCGCCCTAACCGACGATTCAGATCTATGATGCAATAAAAAAAATTATCTTATCTTTGAACTTGGTGTTTTTCATAGGTTAGCAACGGCCGGCTCTTTTCAGAGCAGGCCTTTTTATTTTACCTATTTCTGAATTGATAGAAATTAATTAAAACTTCCAGACAGGATTCTTAACATCGTGATAGAAAAGAAAAGTCCATTTTTCTTTCTCGCCATTTTCCCACCAGGTTTTTCTTAGTTCCATCGCTTTTCTGCCATTAAAATCATATTTGGTTACAAACCGGTGTTTCATTTGCTGAAGCTGCGGAGCGTCATCGCCACCAAAAAAAACATTTTGCCCCTCGTCATGAATATGAAAAACCTGGTGGTAAGGAGAATGTGCCCCGGTAACTTCATATTGAATATAATTATCAATGATGCCTGAATCTTCACTGAGTAAAACAACCTGCGAATTATTTTTGAGTGTCTCTAAGTCTTCAGTAATGAAAGATGGAAATCCTTTTTCAAATGCAAAATTCAATTCTCTTTCCTGCAGGTAATATGTTGCATTAGGGAAACTGAGATGTTGATGATCTTTATTTTCCGAAATACCACCTGCATGGTCTTTATGAAGATGAGAAATTAAGACCTTAGTCACTTCAGAAGAGCCAATACCGGCATCCAGTAAATTCTGATGAATCTGCATCTTTTCATTTTGATTTAAAAAACCCAGCCCGGTATCAAGCAATAAAATATCCTTAGAAGTAATGACAACAAATGGTTGAATTTCCACCAACAGGCTGCCCGGTGGTCTTCTTTGTAATTCATCCTTGCTCTCGTAAAAAGGAACAAAGAGTTTTGTTTTGTCAACAGTAAACGTCCCTTCACTAAGCGGGATAATTTTCATACGTTGTATTTTCTTAGAAATATTATTTACAATTTCTATGTAATCAAGTCTGCAAAAATAATAGATATTAAAAGCCTCATCTTCGAAGAAGGATGGGACGATTCCTATCTCAAAACCATTTGCCGGTCAGCATCAAGTCGAATCAAGATAAATAGCATGACCGTAAAAGTGAGTAAAGAAGTACCCCCGTAGCTAATAAATGGCAAAGTAATGCCAATTACAGGAGCCAGTCCTACCGTCATTGCCACATTAATTGCAATGTGAAAAAAGAAGACAGCTGCCACTCCATATGCATAACAACGGCTGAATACACTTCGCTGCCGTTCAGCAATAGTGACAATCCTAAAGAGCAAAAGAAGATAAATGCCAAGTAATAAAACACTTCCTACAAAACCAAATCCTTCCCCAACTGTACAAAAAATAAAATCAGTTCTTTGTTCAGGAACAAAATCATAACGGGTTTGAGTGCCTTTTAATAATCCTTTTCCAAAAATCTGTCCGCTTCCGATTGCAATCTTGGACTGTTTAACGTTGTAGCTGCTTCCGTTTGCATTTTGTTTCGTTTCAAGATCAACCGCTTCCCCGGCCTTTCGGTAAGGATTGTCTTTCCCGAAAAGATTATAAATCCTTTCTACCTGGTATTTTTGCAATACATGCTTGAATGCAAACGGAACAGCAAAACGTTGAATGCCGACACACACAAACCAAAGAAGAATTATCGTTACAAAAATACCTCGTCTTCTTTTTAATATTCGTCGTAAAAAATAAATTGTAAGCAAAGCAATAGCTGTAAGAATAATTGCCAGTGTATTCGGTTCTATAACAATCGTTGCTACTACCAATGCGGCGATCGCAAAACCTACTATGAGAATGGTCGAAGGCAAACCCTCCCGGTACATCGCCAGGAAAAATGAAAAGTAAACCAATGCCAGTCCGGTTTCGCTTTGCAGCACTGTCAGGGCAGCCGGGAATAAGGCGATAGAAGCTGCAATAAATTGTGATCGTGGCTTTGAAAAATCAGTCTCAGGCCTTGATAGATATTTTGCCAAGGCAAGCGCCACGCATACTTTACAAAATTCAGCCGGTTGAAAATTAAATCCGCCAAGCTTGATAATGGATTCGGTTCCTTTTATTCTTGAATGAAAAGGAAAGACCAGTAATAAAAAGAATATTCCAAACAGGTACCAGAGATTGGCAGTAGCAGTAAAAAACTTACTATCGGTGAGCAATACAAAAAAAGCAAGAATGGCTGCAATAACAAAAAAATAAAATTGCTTACTGTAATCTGTTTTGAATTCTAAAAAGCTTCGGATGATTGGGTCGCCTTCTTTATAAGTTGCTGCAAAGATTGCTGAGAGGCCTACCACAACAAGTGCCAAGTAAATCCATACCATGCTCCAGTCAATGCCTTTTGATATTTCGGGGTTTCGTTGAGTCATGAAAGATTCGGGCTCCTAATTATTTTTCTTTCCCGTGTTTGCCTTTTTATTATCTGGTAAAATAGCTTCAGGCTTACCAGGATTTTTTTTAGCGGAGCTATCGTTATTATTGGTTTGCTTTTTAATATCAAGATTCGTTGCAGCAGGTTGCTCTTCATCGGGTACTTCTTCGGTTTGTAAAGTGTCTTTGATTGCTTTTCTGATCATTTCCAATGAATCTTTCCTTATCTGTTGCAACGAATCTTTTCTTTTCATTTCATGCAGCATGTAAGCAGGGATAAGATTGGCATTCATCATCCTTTCTTCTAAGGGCTTTCGATCAGTTGCAATAGAATCCTTCAGGTATTTTTCGATCATAAGACTTGCAATAGGCGCCGCCCAGGTACCTCCAAAACCTGCGTTCTCGCACATGACCATTATAGCAATTTTTGGATTATCACGGGGAGCAAATGCTGCAAAAAAGGAATGGTCTTTTTGTTTAATGCCATGGTAATAATTTTCCGCTGTGCCTGTTTTTCCGCAAATAACTATACCCGGCACTTTGGCTCCGATTCCGGTTCCTGCATCCACTACTCCCTGCATACCATTATGTACTGCTTCAAAAATGCTATCGGGAATGTCAAGCGGTTCAATTTCCTTTTTATATTTTTTTAAAAGCCCAAACTTATCGCCTCCCTCAATTGAATCCACTAAATGAGGGATTATATACCACCCTTTATTTGCGAGGTAGGCCATTTCATTTGCCATTTGCAATGGCGTAGTTAATACTTCTCCCTGCCCGATACTTAAAGAACGAAAAGTGCAAAAATTCCAATGCCCCTTTCCATACATCTTATTATAAGTAGCGGGAGTTGGGATAAATCCGCTCTTTTCCGAAGGAATGTCAACTCCTAACTTATGTCCGAGTCCAAATCCATTCATATACCTTGCCCAACTGCTCAGGCTGCTGTCAATAGTTGGAAAGACGGGGTTATTAATTACCCGCTGCATTACATTGGCAAAATAAGTATTGCAGGAATGAGTAATTCCTGTTGTAAGGTTAAACACGCCTGGATCCAAACAATGCATCGGTTTGCCGCAACCATAAAAGGCGCCGGTGCATGTAAATGTTGTTTGTGGTGTAATTACTCCTTCATGTAATGCTAACAATGCCTGCAATGTTTTGAAAGTAGAACCGGGGGGATAATAGGTTGAAACGGTTCTGTTCAATAATGGCAATCTTGGATCAGCGTATAATTGTGAAAAATGTTTTTTTCGTTCCGCTCCGGTTAATAGATTTGGGTTATAAGTGGGGCTGCTCACCATAGCAAGAACACCTCCTGTTTTCGGATCAATAGCGATAATTGCTCCTACTTTATTTTGCATCAGCTTTTCTCCTTCTTCCTGCAAGCCGATATCAAGACTTAAATGCAGATTGCTCCCTGCAACGGCAGCAGTATCATAAGTCCCATTCTCATATGGGCCCTGGATACGATTGAAATTGTCTTTTATCATAAACTGAACACCCCGCTCACCCATCAACACCCGTTCATAACTTCTTTCCAGCCCGGTCATTCCGGCATAGTCACCCGATTGGTATCCTTCCTCTATATGTTTTTTTATAAAATTGCTATCTACCTCACCCAAGTATCCAAGAATATTAGCTGCTGCTCCATAAGTATATTTCCTGATAGGTCTTTCCTGTATAAAAAATCCGTTGCTAAACCTCCACATATTTTCCTGCATCCGGGCAAATTTTTCTTCTGTAAGCGAAGCTTCAAAAACAGATGGCCTGAAAGACCTGTTTCGTATGATAGCACTGATGATTCTTTTTCTAAATTCAGCTGAGTCAATGTCCATCAGATTACACAGAAAAGTAGTATCAATATTCTTGATCTGTGAAGGGATTACCATCAGGTCATAAGTAAGAGTATTATTCAGAATGGCTTTGTCATGGCGGTCAAAAATAATGCCCCGTAAAGGATAGATGATATTTCTTTGAATAGCATTTTCGTTTGCAAGTCTCCTGTATTTTTTGGAAATAATCTGTAAATAGACCAACTGGGCAACAATAACGATAAAGGTTACCAGGAATATCAGGCGTATGATACGGCTTCTCGATTGGTTAAACACAGGCATAGAGACAAATACGAAATAAAAAGTAAGTCTGAAAAAATAACCTCTACAAATTACGATTTGCAAACCGTGGTTTCCAAATCTATCTCAGATAAAATTTTTTTTTATGAATCCTTTGAAAATTTACTGGACGTTGGTACGATATTTTAGTCGCCTTGGGAATAAAAGTTCTACGATAAAGATCATTAACAAGCTAATGGCTGTGGTGCCGATCACTTTGATGATGAAATCCAGGAACCGCCCAAAATTCAGCCATTCCAGAAAAACAAGGTAGCCATGATGCAGAAGAGTTAATATTAAAATATATATGGCGTAGGGTGTCCATCCCATAGCTTTGGATGATGGTTCCCGGTAATTGAATTCACTAATATCTTTTGGCATCAGGACATTGATAACAAAAGGCCGAACATAAGCAATGAACACACATGCGGCTGCATGAAGGCCGGGTGTCATCATAAAATAATCCAGAGAAATGCCAATAGCAAACCCCGTAAGCATCAACCCTATTCTTGAAATGGAAAAAGGGAGCCACAAAATGAAAAGGTAATACAGGTATGGAGTAATGAATCCGTGTAGTTGGGGGATCTTATTCAGCACATAGACTTGTACCAAAAGGAACACAATGAACCGGATCATATTTTTTACAAAGCTGCTCACCTGGTATTGGATTTGGGTTGTTCAATTTTCTTTTTTGTATCATTGAAAAGCTTTACCTGTTCATCATATTGTAAATTTTCTATGATATGCACTTGTTGAAGATTAAAAAAATCAGCAGCGGTCTTTACTTTCAGTATTAAAAATCCTGTAGTATTATCAGTGGTAACAGCAGCCACTGTTCCTATCATATATCCGGGTGGAAAATTATAAGAGTAAATACTTGTCAGTACTGTGTCACCTTTATTTACGTTCACACTTTTAGGAATGTTTTTTAACGTTAGAAATCTTGGGTCCTTCCCATCCCATTGAAGGATTCCGAACTCACCGGTTTTTTTCAGGGATGCATTGACGGTATTCTGAACATGCAGCAGACTCATTGCTTCGCTGAAATTGTTACTGACATTTATTACTATACCTACCGGGTAGCCGTCTGAGCTGATTACAGCCATATTATCTTTAATACCCTGTTTCGATCCCCGATTTAATTGAATGTAGTTTTTCAGACTACTCACAGTATTATAAACCACGGTTGCATCCCGGAAATAATAATGACGGTAATGGCCTAAAGTATCATAAGGGAGCGTATCCTTTACAATCCGAACAGTAGTATCGGGTTTCACAAAATTGCTCTTCAGGAGATTCAATAATGAATCATTCAATTTGTGGAGCCTCCGGTTTTCCTGTTTCAGTTGAAAATAATCTTCTACTCTATTATATTGCGTGTTTATCCGGCCCGTAATTTCATTTGCAATTCCCAGGAACTTGGCCCGATGAAACCGGTTGTAGCTGAAAAGAAACCATAAAGAGATGATCTGCAAAAAAAGGAATGCAAAAAAAACAGAATATCTCCGGAAGAATAGAAATATATTACGCATTGATTAAGGCACAAGATTCAGACTACAAGATACAAGAACTTTACAGCTTGCTCCCCGTACTTTCTGCCCTTATTTATCGCATGACGAAAGGATATTTATCGTAATTCTTTAAGGCAAAACCCGTGCCCCTGACCACACTCTTCAGCGGATCATCAGCCACATGCACCGGTAATTTTATTTTCTGACTTAACCTCTTATCCAATCCTCTTAGCAAAGCCCCTCCGCCAGTAAGATATAAACCCCGGCGATAAATATCAGCAGCCAATTCTGGCGGGGTTTGTTCCAATGCTTTGAGAATCGCTTCTTCGATTTTGAAAATGCTTTTATCAAGTGCTTCAGCGATCTCCTGGTAGCTGACCATTATCTGTTTCGGAATTCCGGTAACAAGGTCACGGCCATTAACCGGAAAATCATCCGGTGGGTTATCAATATCTTTCATAGCAGCTCCTACCTGTATCTTGATCTGCTCAGAAGTCCGTTCACCGATCAGTAAACTATGATACCGGCGAAGCGCCTCCATAATATCCGCAGTGAATTCATCGCCTGCAATGCGAATCGATTGATCACAAACTATTCCAGCCAGTGCGATAACTGTAATACCGGTAGTACCTCCACCAATATCGATGATCATATTTCCCACGGGTTCTTCTACATCAATACCAATACCCAGGGCGGCCGCCATTGGCTCATGAATCAGGTAAACTTCCTTAGCGCCTGCCTGCTCTGCACTGTCACGAACTGCTCTTTTTTCTACTTCAGTGATGGAAGAAGGAATACAGATCATCATGCGCCAACTCGGAGGGAATAATGGCTTTTTGGGATAAACCAGCTTGATCAATTCCCGGATCATTAACTCAGCAGCATTGAAATCGGCGATCACACCGTCTTTCAAGGGACGAACGGTCCTGATGCTTTCATGGGTCTTTTCGTGCATCATCAATGCCTTTTTCCCAACAGCCAAAACGTTTTTTGGATTGTTACGATCCAGCGCCACAATACTCGGTTCATTTACTACCACTTCGTCGTTATGTATGATGAGGGTGTTTGCAGTTCCCAGGTCTATGGCAATCTCTTGTGTAAACCAGCTAAAAAGTCCCATTTTTCGGATTGGATTTAATGTTTGCAAAGTACGGGCAAATAATTTGAATTCACAAAGTGAAAACTTCGATTTCACTGGTTTTTTAAAAATTTTTGGTTGAATCTTTTTTTGAAAAAGTTTTCATCTAACTTGAGTAAATGCGTTTCATCACCCGGACGGTTTGGGTTCTTTCCTTGGTAAGTTTGTTTGCAGATATTGCGAGTGAAATGCTGTACCCAGTCATCCCGGTTTATTTGAAAGAAATCGGTTTTAGTGTTCTATTGATCGGTATGCTGGAGGGGTTGGCGAACTTTACATCGGGTATTAGTAAAGGCTATTTCGGAAAATTAAGCGATGAGAAAGGAATTCGCCTGCCATTGGTCCGCACAGGTTATTTTCTCAGCGCTGTTTCAAAGCCGATGATGGCAATTTTCATTTACCCGGTATGGATATTTTTTGCCCGATCGCTTGATAGATTAGGTAAAGGAATCCGTACTGCGCCCAGGGATGCCTTGCTTTCTGCCCAGGCTACAAAAGAGACCAAAGGAAGGATCTTCGGATTTCACCGGGGCATGGATACTCTTGGCGCCACAATCGGTCCTGCACTTACTTTATTGTTCTTATATTTTTATCCGGGGCATTATACAACAATCTTCTATTTCGCATTTTTCCCGGGAATCCTTTCAGTTCTTCTGCTTTTTATGTTGAAAGAAAAAAAGGCAACGCTCAACCAAGAGCAAGGGAATTTCTTTTCATTCTTTCGTTATTGGAACATTGCCGCACCTGAATATAAAAAATTAATAGTGGGTTTGCTGATGTTTGCACTTTTTAATAGCTCGGACATCTTCTTATTATTAAAAACAAAAGAGGTTACGGGTAGTGACAATATTACGATTGCAGCTTATGTTTTTTACAACCTTGTTTTTGCATTGGCATCATATCCACTCGGCGCTCTTGCAGACAAATTGAGTTTTAAAAAAGTGCTGACATTCGGGTTTCTATTATTTTCAATTGTATATGGCTGGCTTTGCATTTCAACCTTCCTCTATCACTATTTTCGTTTTATTTTTTATTTATGGAATTTATGCAGCTGCAACAGATGGGGTAAGTAAAGCATGGATCACTAATATCGCCCATGATAATAATACGGCTACTGCCATTGGCTTTTATACTTCCTGTGAAAGTATCTGTACTTTATTTGCAAGTATCATTGCCGGAGCTCTCTGGTCAGGATTTGGAAGCTTTTACACTTTTGGCATTACGGCGATCATTTCTTTTTTAGTATTAATTTATTTTTTATTGGGAATCAAGCAACGTTAGCATTTGGTTTATTTTTCTTTTGTTGAAGATTTGTTGTTTGGCATGAAAATCGCAATTACATGTCAACACAAAATGAATTTTCAAAATGAGAAAAATATTAATTCTGATGGCTTTATTGTGTTCTGCTTATCTAATACATGCACAAAGCAGGAGTGTTAATAGCTCATCTTACAGAACAGCATTGGGCGTAAAAGTTTGGAATGGTGGCGGCATTTCACTGAAACATTTTTTTACAGGAAGTGATGCTGGCGAACTGATCGGATATTTTTGGAACCAGGGAAGTCGTCTTACGGGCCTTTATGAAATTCATGGTTTGATTTCAGGTGCAGCAGGTTTGAAATGGTATATCGGTCCCGGTGCACATATCGGGTTTTATACTACAAAATATGGCAATGGTTCTTTTGTAGGAGTTGATGGTGTATTGGGCCTCGATTATAAATTCAGTGGCGCTCCTATTAACATGTCCCTCGATTGGCAACCTTCTTTTGAATTCGGAGCCGATCGTGGTTTTTATGGAAACTGGGGCGGTTTTGGCGTTCGTTATACTTTCTAAATATATATCCTCATTTATCGTGAAAACATAGGGGTGGTAAATTTTTTACCGCCTCTTTGTTTTTTTAATATCTTGGTAAAAATATTACTCATGAGAAAATTATTTGCACTCTTTATTCTTTTTCAATTATCATATGTGTTTGCTGCCGCACAGAATGATATGAAAAAGCTGGAACAGGATTTTGAGAAAATGCTGAAAAGCCCGAATGGTGTTCCTTATGGCAATAACAAAGCCGTTGGAAAATATTATGACATTCGTGGCTTCAAAATGTATTGTGAAGTGTATGGAAAAGGCCAGCCGCTGCTGATCATTCATGGTAATGGTGGTTCTATCAGTAATTTTGTATATCAAATACCTTACTTCTCAACAAAATATAAAGTCATTGTTGCGGATAGCCGTTCGCAGGGAAAATCAGTTGACACGGGCGATAGTCTTACCTACGAAATGATGGCAGATGACTATTCTGCTTTACTGGATGCAATGAAAATTGATTCGGCTGATGTGATTGGCTGGAGTGATGGCGGCATCAATGGTTTGTTGCTTGCTATTCGTCATCCTGAAAAAGTAAAAAAGCTGGCGATCACCGGAGCTAATCTGGTTCCGGATACAACAGCAGTCCCTAAAGAAGTTTGGGATATGGTAACTCCTGAATACAATTCCGCTAAATTGATGACAAACAGAAATGCTCAACAAGAGACTGGTTGGAAACTGTTACGCCTGTTAGTGGAACAACCACATATTCCTTTATCAGACCTGCAGAACGATTAAATGTCCAACTTTAGTGATCGGTGGAGATCATGATGTAATAAAACATGAGCATACAATGCTGATCGATGATAATATTCCGAAATCTTATTTATGGATATTACCGAATTCAGGTCACAGTACCCCGGTTATTTATAAAGATGATTTTAATAAACAGGTTGATAAGTTTTTTTCTTCTCCTTACAGAAGCATAAGCGGAGGAGGAAGATTTTTTTAACTAAGAGGAAAAGAGCGGGAATAGAATTCTAAATTCTCTTTTTCTTTTTTTACGTCTCTTTATCTCTTAGCTTACAAATCCCAATTTCTTTTCTAATTCAGAAGAAAGCGCAGGAAGTTTTCTTCGCTCAATTAGAAAACTATTGAGCTGCGCAATTTCTTTAAAGATATAATGTTTGTCTGCCGCAGCTTTCAGATAATCTTTGCCGCTACTGCCGCCGGTTCCGATTCGGGTACCGATCATTCGATGTACCATATTCATGTGGCGATAACGCCAGGAACTGAGTTGCTCATCTATTTCCAGTAAAGAATTCAATAATTGAAAAGGCAGATTGCAATAACGGGTAACCACGATATAACATGATAAACAATGCAGCTCGGTTTGCTTTTGAACTGTAACAGTGCTTTCATTGTTTTCCGTTTCAGGAAAAAAAGTTTCTTCAAATAGCTGCCAGGTTATTTTTTTCAGCTTCGGCTAAACTATTTTTGTAACAATCCCGGTATTGCATGCCAGAAAGAATTTTTTTCATCTTTTTTCGCTGGCCATGAAGGAGCCAAAGGCATTCTTTCCAGCCACTATTTACCAATTGTAATAAAGATTTTTCTTCTTCTGCTTTTTTAATAATGTCAACATGTTCTTTTCTTAATTGTGAAATATAATATTCCTTTCCGTGGCGATGTTCAAATTTCAATCCCAGTTTTGCTTCCAGTTCTTTGAATTGCCAGCTTTGAAAACCGGAAGCAGGTCGAAGCATATCACGAAAATCAAGAAAATCCATCGGTGTCATCGTTTCCATGATATCCATCTGGTGAACCAGCACTCTTAAAATAGTCACGTGATGCGATTCAGACGATGAACCACTGTTTGCAATTCGGGAGAATTATCATTCAGTGACGGTTTGCTTCATGATTTCAATAATGGAATCCGCTTCATAATGCAGTTGCTTGAACCAAAGTTCATATGCCTGGTGA
The DNA here is from genome assembly GCA_963745445.1 of uncultured Bacteroidota bacterium. Classification (GTDB taxonomy): domain Bacteria; phylum Bacteroidota; class Bacteroidia; order Chitinophagales; family Chitinophagaceae; genus UTBCD1. Next base: position 1,133,887 of record CAVUXD010000003.1, on the reverse strand, counting down.
ATGACGATGAAAAGCATTTCATCATGTGCTGGTAATTGATGTTTATCACTTTCCGGAAACTGTGCATTGAGAATTTTGTCTAATTGCAGGTAATCGTGATAGTGCACGTTCGCTCATAAAAAGAATTTATGCAAAAATAAGAGACCTGTATTATGAAGTTGGAGTAGAAATTATTTTAAGAGACGGACGTTTTTGAATAAACTCATATCCTATATCATTCCGGTAATACATGCCTTCATAACTGATATTATCCAAAACCTCCAGTGAAGAATTAACCGCCTCTTTAATGTTTTCGCCATAGGAAGTAACACAAAACACACGGCCGCCATTTGTTAACTATTTTTCCATTTTCTTCTTTGGTGCCTGCCTGGAAGATCAATGTATTGTTTTCCGATATTTTCCTATCAAGCCCTGTGATTTCATATCCTTTTTCATAACCGGTAGGATAACCTCCACTCACTGCCACAATAGTAGCAGCTGCTCTTTGATCTACTCTTAATTTTACTTTATCCAATTCCTGTTGTGTAGCTGCAATAAATAAACCCACCAGATCATTTTCCAATCGTGGTATTACCACTTCTGTTTCAGGATCACCCATGCGGCAATTGTATTCAATCACATACGGTTCACCATTTACATTGATCAAACCAAAAAAGATAAAACCGGTATATTCAATATCCTTCTTTTTGCAAACCATTGATGTTGGTTTAATGATTCTTTCTTCCACTTTATACATAAAGCCCGGTGTAGCAAATGGCACAGGGCTTACTGCTCCCATTCCACCGGTATTCATGCCTTTATCTCCTTCACCGATTCGTTTATAATCTTTTGCTTCAGGAAGAATCACATAATTTTTCCCATCCGTCAAAACAAATACACTGAATTCAATACCATCTAAAAATTCTTCTACCACCACTTTTTTACTGGCTTCGCCAAATTTTGCCTGCTGTATCATCAATTCAAATTCAGCAATTGCTTCTACATGATTCTGGCAAATAACCACTCCTTTACCTGCAGCCAGACCATCTGCTTTTAATACAATCGGTAACAGGATGTTGCTGCAAATACTTGTAACCCTTCTTCATAATTATCTATCGTAAATTCTTTATACGCTGCAGTAGGAATATTATGCCGCTTGCATAAATGCTTTGGCAAATGCTTTACTGCCTTCCAACTGTGCTCCTTTTTTAGATGGACCAATGAAATAAATTTTTTGTAAGTTCTTCTGTTGCTTTGAAATAATCATAAATGCCATTCACCAATGGTTCTTCAGGGCCTACAATAACCATTTCAATTTTTTCGTAGATAGCAGAATTTGCCGATGGCTTCAAAATCATTGATATCTAATTGTACATTGGTGCCGCATTGAGCTGTACCGGGATTACCGGGAGCAATTAAAGAGGATTGGTCCAGACACTTTGATTCAGTTTCCAGGCAAGGGCATGTTCCCTGCCGCCAGAGCCTAATAGTAAAATTCGCATGATGGGTTCTATAGTTGGATTTTAGTTGGTTGCGAATATCGGATAGGCTGTTAAAGATAACCCGAAAAAAATTTTTGGGTGGTTAAATTTCTGTATTTTGGTTGTTTCATAATGGTAAACACTCTGATTAGTAAACTAAAAATTGCTGTATGAATCAACCTGCAAAAACCGGCAAACATCCAAAAGCACTGTATATTCTTTTTTTTACAGAAATGTGGGAACGGTTTGCTTACTACCTGATGGTAGGTATTTTATTTCTTTATATGATTGATAATAAAACAGGAGGTAAAGGGTCTTGATGAAAAAATGGGTGCTGATATTGTAGGTAGTTTTATTGCGCTGGTTTATCTGACACCTTTTATTGGGGGACTAATTGCTGACAGGTATTTGGGATATATCAAATCAATTTTTTTGGGTGGAAGCCTTATGGCTGCCGGTTATCTGGGTTTGTCCATTCCAGGAAATACTGCGATGTTTATTTCGCTTGCGCTTGATCATTGTTGGTAATGGTTTTTTCAAACCCAATATATCTACCCTTGTTGGGTAATATTTATAACAGGGAAGATCTGAAACCATTAAAAGATAATGCCTATAATATCTTTTATATGGGTATTAATATCGGCGCTTTTGTCTGCAATTTTGTTGCTGCTTATCTGCGAAATAAGTATGGATGGGGATATGCATTTGCTGCTGCAGGTGTTGGTTTGATTATTGGTCTGATCATTTTCGGTACCTCATTAAAAAATAATGAGATAAAAGAATGCGGATGTAAAAAAACCTATACAGGCGGAAGATATGCCTCTTTCAAAAATATTTTCGTACTGTTTTTCTTCCTGCTATTATTGCAGCAGTTATCGGATGGTTTGTCCCTACTAAAATTTTTGGTTCCTCTATTATGGGAACCCAGGCTAATGATGCATTTATTTTTGCCTGTTTACCGATTATCGCTTTTTATATTTCTCATTATGGGTAAAAGCAAAAGGACAGGATAAAAAAGGCATTGGTGCGTTGCTTATTCATTTTTGCTATTGCCATTGCGTTCTGGACGATCTATAATCAAAATGCAACAGGGCTTACACTTATGGGCCGAAAAACATACAGACAGGGTTGCTTCACCTACTGACATGCAAAAATTACCGGTGCATTATTTCCATTACAGGAAGTAACTGATACGCCAAGACTGGTAAATAAAGTGAATGAATATTTTGTAGAAGTAAAAGATGAAATGGGAAAAATGTACAGGTTATGGGGCCTGATCCCTATTTTAATAATGTGCCCAAAGATCAATGGCCGGATGGAAAAGAAGTAAAGCTGACAAATACTGAATTATTTCAATCTATCAATCCGCTATTCATTGTAGTTACTGACACTAATTTTTGTTCCGTTTTTCAGTTGGCTTCGCAGAAGAGGAAAAGAACCCACCACCATGTCAAAATTTGGAATGGCATTATTTATTTCCGGATTATCTGCATTAGTAATGGTATTTGCTGATAATGTCTGTTCCTTCTATTTATACTCATAAAGCATCTCCGATATGGTTATGGATCACCTATTTTATATTTACCATCAGTGAAATATTTCTAAGCCCGATGGGTTTATCATTTGTTTCTAAATTAGCACCAGCCAGGCTAACAGCGCTCTGATGATGGGTGGCTGGTTTCTTTCCACCTCTATTGGAGGAAAAGTAGCAGGTGTGATGACAAGTTTCTGGGATGATTTTACTGATAAGAAAATGTTTTTCCTGATCCTTGTAGTTGCAGCTTTCATTGGTGGTATTCTTATTTATTCAAGAATCAAATCACTCAACCAGATCGTAAAAGATAAAACAGGTTCTGCATAGCTGCTTTGAAATATTTTATTTGAGAAGCTGTTCATAAAAAATGGACAGCTTTTTTATTTATCTTCCATTCACAAAACCAACGCTATGGCAGATCAACCCTCTACCTTTAAGCCTTTTATTTCTCCCGAAAGTAACATGAAGGAGTTTACTTTCAAATCCGTTGTTCTTGGAAGTATTTTTGGAATATTGTTCGGTGCAGCAAATGTCTATCTTGCTTTAAGAGCTGGTCTTACCGTTTCCGCTTCAATTCCCATTGCAGTTATCGCCATTACATTGGGACGAAAAGTATTCAGAACAACTATTCTTGAAAATAATATTATTCAAACAACAGGTTCAGCAGGGGAAAGCATTGCCTCAGGTGTTGTTTTTACTTTACCGGGATTTCTTTTTTTATCAACCGCTAATGCCAGTAAATTTTTTGAATACGGTGTCATTTTCATTTTGGCCATATTCGGTGGCATGCTGGGTACTCTAATGATGATTCCATTGAGACGTTCACTTATTGTGAAAGAACACGGCAATCTTCCTTATCCCGAAGGAACTGCCTGCGCAGCGGTATTGAAAGCAGGAGAAAAAGGTGGTGAGTTTGCAAAAACCGCTTTCCTTGGATTGGGATTCGCTACTGTTTACGCATTATTACAAAGACTATTCAGAATAATAGCAGAAACTCCGATTTATGATACGGTAAAAAATAAAGTGGTCAATTCTTTTTATCCTTCTGCCCAAATATCAGCAGACATTACTCCGGAATACCTTGGTGTTGGCTATATCATTGGTGCAAGGATTGCAGGTGTGCTTGTAGCCGGAGGTGTTTTAAGCTGGCTTGTTTTTAATCCGCTACTTGCATCACTCGTTTCACCCGATAATATTGCATTACAACAAGTGAAACTTGGTTTCTTAATTGACATTCATACAGCCGGTGGTTACGGAGGATGGGATCCCATAACACATACTTTCGCTGATCCCGCCACTGCTATTTATAGAGCGTATATCCGCCAGGTTGGTGCAGGCGCTGTTGCAATGGGTGGTTTTATCACTTTAATAAAAACGATCCCAACGATTATTTCTTCGTTTAAAGAAAGTGTCCGGTCAGTAAAAGAAAAAGGGACACAAAGTACACTTCGTACTGAAAGAGATCTAAGTATCAAGGCAGTTTTATTCGGAATACTGGCTCTTATATTGTTAATTGCTTTGCTTCCAATGATACCAGGCAATAACTTCTTCAGCAAACTATTGATCGGTGTTCTGATTGTGATATTCGGCGCTTTTTTTGTAACGGTATCATCACGGATAGTCGGAATTATCGGAACAACCAACAATCCTATTTCAGGAATGACGATAGCTACTATTATGAGCACTTGTCTTCTATTTGTAGCAGTAGGGGCCACTGGCTCATTTTATGAACCCATGGCATTAGTAGTAGGAGGAATGGTTTGTATAGCAGCTGCTAATGCAGGAGCTACTTCACAGGATCTGAAAACCGGTTTTCTTATCGGCTCCACTCCAAGGTTTCAACAATTAGGATTATTTATCGGAGCTATTGTATCATCAATTGCTATTGGCTTTACAATAAAAATATTGGATACGCCAACAGCAGAACAAGCAGCAGCTGGAATCCATCATGCTATCGGAAGTTCATTTCCTGCACCACAAGCCACTTTAATGGCTACTTTGATAAAAGGAATTCTTGGTGGCCAACTCGATTGGAACTTTGTAATTGCTGGAGCTGCATTGGCATTAGTAGTTGAACTTTGTGGAGTAAAAGCATTAAGTTTTGCCATCGGAGTTTATCTGCCACTTTCCACAACACTTCCCATTTTTATCGGCGGTGCTATTCGTGGTCTTGCACAATCTTTGAGAAAAAGAAGAGGAGATACCATAAATGAGCAGGAAGAAGAATTGGAAAGAGGAAGTCTGTTTGCGACCGGCTTAGTTGCCGGTGGAGCTTTACTTGGAGTTATATTCGCCTTGTTAAGCAGAGTCCCTGCTATAGCAACTGCTATGAATAAAATGAGCGCTGAAAAAGGTGTTATCGGATTTTTGGGTGAAGGAGGATATATGTTGTTGGGCGTCGCTTTCTTTGCCTTGATGGGATTCGTTTTATATCGAACAGCAATGAGCAAGAAGAAACTGGCATAAAAAAGTCCCGACGCATCGGACCATACCAGTTTTTGAATACGGGTTTTAATTAATTAAATAAAATCAAGGTAAGAATGTTTTTTATTTAGGATCGCTGTATCATCTGCACTCAGCCATTTATTCAACATCGTAGCATATACATTTTTAAAATCCACTTTATATTTCAGATCGCCTTCATCGCAGATCAGCTGAGATCGGGCAATTCATTCATCAATCCTTTTTGTTTCAATCCGCCACTGATTAAAAACATATTATTTGCCGTGCCATGATCGGTGCCACCACTCGCATTTTGTTGCACCCTTCTTCCAAATTCAGAAAAAGTAAACAGCATAACATCATTGAAACGGTTATTGGCTTTCAGGTCTTTTACAAATGCATTTACTGCATCATTCATTTCTGTGAACAAACGTTGTTGCTGTGCATCCTGGTTCACATGTGTATCAAAACTTCCCAATGAAACATAATACACTTTTGTATTGATATCAGAATAAATCAACGAAGCAATTGTTTTCAAGCTATTTCCCAAATCTGTTTTCGGATAATCAGCTGATGTAGGATGCAGCCTGCTTTGTTTAAAAATATAATCTGCTGAAGAAAGTGTTTCCGCCATTGTCTTGTATAAATAATCAACCGGCTGTTCATCCGTAGTCATCTGTATGATTCTTCAATACATCTCTGAAAAATTTTTCGTTGGAAGTACCATATAATCGTTTCGGATCTTTTAATGCAATTCCTTTTATATGCTCGCCTTTCATCGCAAGACTGAGCACATCATCAATCTCGATCGCCTGTGTTGGCTTATCACATCCCTTGCATTGTGCATCGAGATAACGGCCCACCCAACCTGTGGTCAGATATTCGATTGCTTCTGGCTAGCAGTTTGCCAGATATCCATACTGCGGAAATGAGAACGGTCCGGATTGGGATAACCCACTGCATTCATGATGCCCAGGCTTCCATCATCATACAATTCTTTGAAACCTGTCAATGCAGGATGCAAGCCCTACTTCATCAGTCAGCAACAAAGCTTTTGTTTTTTCAATTCCTAATTTCGGTCTTGCTTTATAATACAGATCATTTCTTACCGGAATCACAGTATTCAATCCATCATTACCACCACTGAGTTGCAGTATCACCATTACTTTATTACCCGGCGGCACCATATTTCCTTTCTTCAAATGCTTTCAGAAATTTGGGAAGCATCATTGAAGCTGTTGCCAGCGATCCGATCTGAATGAATTCTTTACGTTTGATAACCATAGTTACCCCATCCCCTAAAGGGGAGTTTTGAAGCATTTCTTTATTAGATATTGCTCATTTAAGAAAAATGATTTAGAACTGAGTTCAGCCCCGATCTAAGTTCCCCCTTTGGGGGACGTGGAGGCTTTAACACAATTGGTATTCCGGCGTACTCATAATTTGTATCGTCGCCGTTTTAATAAAACTTTCCCTGCTGTCTGCATCAGCATAATTGCCTGATAGTATTATCGCTCACTTCGCTTTTTGTCTGCAATAGATATTTTGAAATGCCATCAATTAGATTTCTCTTGATCCATTTTTTCAAAATTTTTCATATAAAGTTCCCAATCTACTGTAGCATTGATCTGTTGTCTCTTTGATGCATTCGCTCCCATCCGCCTGTTTTTTCATAGCATCAGACTTCAGTATCTCTTCTTCCCATCATCTGGTCATCATCATCCTTGGGTTTTACATTCATTTCATCCGAATCATTGATCAGTTGGGGAATTCGCATCCGCATCATCAGAGATGAACTGTCGATCCATGTTTTTCCACCTGGCCAGCCGGCTACATTGGGCGGATAAAACAACATTTGGCCCAATACTCGCTGCAATACCATCAACGCTTCTTCATTTTCCAGTTTCATGGGCAACATTCGTTGTATGCCTACCAGTAATTCTATCGGTGATTTGATCTTGGTGCCAATATTCTTTTCATCATAAAACCAATCGCTGGTGAAAATATCTTCCAGCAATTTTGAAATGTCATAATTGTTTTTGTAAAAACGATCGGCAAGCCATTCCGTTTTTTCAGCATCGGGATTGTTTTCGTTTACAAAAAACCTGTATATTTTTTGCGAAATGAATTTTGCGGTTTGTTTTTGGTCCAGTAAAATATCCAGAACTATCATCTCCATCAAAATTTCCCGGTCTTTCCCAAAACAGTTTTATCTGCCATAATCATGTTGAAATCTTCGGAAAATAAATTCTCCCTGCAAATTGGCGCTCCAGCCAGTGAAAGCTCTTGCCGCTTCTTTAACATCGTTCTTCTGTATAATTTCCTCTGCCCAGTGTAAATAGTTCCATTACTTCACGGGCAAAATTTTCATTGGGATGGTCTTTTCTGTTTTGCTGATTATTCAAAAAATTGAGCATGGCAGCTGTTTTGGAAACTTCTTTTAGCAAGTCACGAAAATTTCCCAGTGCATTATCGCGGATCACATCCAACAAACCCTGCTGGAAAAAAACATTAAGATTGCGGCAGGCAAAATGTCCATGCCAGAAGAAAGCCATTTTTTCCCGAAGTTGTGCACCGCTGTTCACCATTTCATGCATCCAGTACAGATTCAGATTCCTGACTCCTTCCCTCGATTTTTGCTGAAGCATTTTCTTTTCATCAGCGCTCAATTCATTTCTTTGAATTTTTCCGATATCTGATCAATACCCATCATCAACCCCTGTAGGTAATCCTCGGCTACATTAATGGATTCGGGTTTTTTCCGGAAGCCTTTGCCATTGCTTTATAAAATTGTTTCGGAGAAAATTTAGAAAGATCACCAAGTTGTTCAACAGCCGGGCCAAAACCAGCCCGCCATAGCAGATGCTGATTTTTGATCTGGTTAGTCAACGACATGAGCTAACATTTTAGTTTCAGACTTTTATACGGATACGAAGTTTAACGTAAAGTGAGTGATCTTTATAAAAATTCAAAGATATCCACCTGTTAACGTTAAAAAACCTTTCCTATTTTTGAATAAATGTTAAAAGAATGGAATATGAGCATACGGGCCTTTAAATATTTTTCTCCCTTTATTATTTATCTCGGTGCATTCCGGGCTTTCACTACCACCGGCTGGGAAATCTGGCTGCCGTTGGTTTATGCATGGATCATTATTCCGCTTATTGAATTATTTCTTAAACCCAATACTGCATAATATGAGCGCTGCGGAAGAAGAGTTGGTCAAAAAAGATAAAATTTATGATGTTTTATTATACATGGTCGTATCGCTTCAGTATACTGCTCTGCTCCTGTTTCTTTATGCCATGAAGCATGATGCAATGACGCCTGTATGATATGGTTGGAAGAATTTTGGTGATGGGACTTTGTTGCGGAATCTTTGGAATCAATGTCGGACATGAACTGGGTCACCGGGTAAATATTTTTGAACAAACGTTGGCTAAATTACTTTTGCTGACTTCTCAATACATGCACTTTTTTATTGAGCACAATAAAGGGCATCATAAAAGAGTGGCGACACCAGAAGATCCGAGCAGCGCAAGATATGGCGAGTGGTTTATACTTTTTATTTCCGGACAATTTTTTTCAGTTATTTCAGTGCCTGGAATATTGCCAATAAAGAAATCAAGAAAAAGAATCTAGCCGGTTTTTTCTTTGAAAAATGAAATGATACAATTCACCATTATTCAAATTGGTTTTGTGGCGCTGATCTTTTTTGTATTTGGATGGCTGGTCACCTTATATTATTTAGCGGCAGCTTTAATAGGAATTCTCTTGCTGGAAACCGTTAACTACATTGAGCATTATGGCCTTCAACGAAAATTTTTGGGTGATGGAAAATATGAAAGAGCGATGCCTGAGCATAGCTGGAACAGCGATCATGTAATCGGAAGATTGATGTTATTTGAACTCAGTCGCCACAGTGATCATCATTATCTCGCAAGCCGCAAATACCAAGTTCTCCGTCATCATGAAAATTCTCCGCAAATGCCAACAGGTTATCCCGGCATGATGATCTTGTCTTTAATTCCACCGGCATGGTTTTATGTGATGAATAAGAGAATAAAAAAGCTTGAATCAAAATAAAAATCATTTCTTCAATTCACAAGTCGACAAAGTTTTCAAGTAATTAATTAATGACTGCAGCCCCGAAATAGGCATGCAGCGGCTGAGGCAATTTGATTCCTTTAGCAGTCTGGTTATTTTCCAGCAAACAAGCCACTATTCTTGGCAATGCCAGCGAACTGCCATTAAGAGAATGGATTAATTGAGATTTACCATTGCTATCCTTAAACCGAATCTTCATCCGGTTGGTCTGAAATGTTTCAAAATTGGAAACAGAACTTACTTCCAGCCATTTATCCTGTGCAGCGCTGTACACTTCAAAATCGTAAGTAAGCGCCGAAGCAAAACTCATATCGCCGCCGCATAATTTTAAAATGCGATACGGTAACTCCAATGATTGTATCAGCTTTTCTACATGATTCACCATTTCTTCCAGCACATCATAACTTTTCTCCGGATGCACTAATTGAACTATTTCTACTTTATCAAATTGGTGAACACGATTCAATCCACGAACATCTTTTCCATAACTCCCGGCTTCTCTTCTGAAACAAGGAGTATATGCTGTCATTTTTATCGGCAGGTCAGTTTCTTTCAATATTTCATCACGATAAATATTGGTAACCGGAACTTCTGCTGTAGGGATCAGGTAAAATTTATCTTCAGTTGCAAAATACATCTGTCCTTCTTTATCGGGTAATTGTCCCGTACCGAATGCGGAGGTTTCATTCACCATCAGTGGTGGAAGGTATTCTGTATAGCCTGCAGCAATATTATGATCCAAGAAATATTGGATCAATGCCCGCTGCAGTTTAGCTCCTTTATTTTTATACACCGGAAAACCGCTGCCGGTGATTTTATTTCCTAACTCAAAATCAATAAGATCATATTTTTTTGCCAGGTCCCAATGAGGAACTGCGCCGGAATATAATTCCGGTTTACGTCCGTCTTCTCTCATTACAACATTATCTGTCGGAGTTTTTCCAGGAGGAACTTTTTCCGAAGGAAGATTGGGAAGTTATTAAAAGAATTTCATTTATCCTATTTTGAACTTCAAATGAATCCTGGAAAAATTACAGATTTTAAATCTTTCACTTCTTTTTTTTTCTCTTCTGCCTTTTCTTTTTCTCCTTTTGCCATTAGCTGCTCAATCTCTTTCGAAACCAATCTAATTCTAGCACGCAATTCGTCTTCCTGAAACTGGTAATTTTTACGTTCATTATCCAACTTAATTAATTCATCTATCAACTCGAGTTGATCAAAATTTTTTATAGCCAACCTTTCTTTTACCCAATCTGGTTTTTGACGTATGACCTGTAACTGCAACATTCTATAATCAAATTTGCGCAAAGGTAGTTTTTGAGCGGCAGAACAGCAACGCCGATTTTTAGCTACATTAGTAAAAAAAATTTATGGTAGAACAAAACATGGTGACCACCAACATTGAGTTGAATGGTTACAAAGTCGTCAAATCTTTGGGAGTAGTAAGAGGCATCACCGTACGTTCAAGAAGTCTTTTCGGAAATATTGCCGGCGGATTGCAAACAATGGTAGGCGGAAAGATCACTATCTATGTAGAGCTTTGTGAAAAAACCCGGGAAGAAGCGTTTCAACACATGATACGGCACGCCGGTGAACGTGGCGCTAATGCGATCATTAATATGCGATATGATGCCAATGAAGTTATTGATGGTGTAACAGAAGTGCTGGCATATGGAACGGCAGTGGAGGTGGAAAAGGTTTGATTATGATTATTGATTATTGGATTATTAATTACTAAAAGGACATAAGGTTTTCGTGGCTGCATAAACTTCGTTTTAAGAAATTTGCTCAAAATAATCAGTAATCAATAATTAATAATTTCTATAAAATGTTAGTAAACGACGACCTGCAACTCCGCTGGTGGAAGCTGGAAGAAAAAATGATGGCCCGTTTCGGGAAAAAACCGGATATGGAAGCCATCCTGTTCCTGATCGGCATCCAGGAATTCGGACAGGTCAAAGAAAAATTCACCAAAGAACAAAAACAGGACCTGATGCATGTGGCTGTCTGCAAATTGTTATCACAAAGCGGTTATTACGAATTGGAAAAAATGGATGAAGAAGGCTGGCCGCATTTCAGACAATTAAAAGCAATGCCGGAAATGAGTACAGCAGAGCAGGAAAATTTTTTAAAAGATCACATCCTGTTGTATTTTGAAAGTCACAATTTTTAAATTTCAGCCAATGAAAAAATGGATTGTTTTATTATTGAGCTTCTTCATCGTTGTTTCCGGAATAGCTCAGCAAAATGTAACGCTTCGCAAAAAGGATCGTAAAAGAGACGTGCTGCTGCAAACCAATTATGGAGATATCATCATCCGGCTTTCTGATTCTACTCCATTGCACCGGGATAATTTTTTGAAATTGGTGAAATCACATTATTATGACAGCGTTTTGTTTCACCGTGTCATTAAAAATTTTATGATACAAGCCGGCGATCCCGAAAGCAAACATGCTGAACCGGGCGAATCATTGGGAAATGGTGGACCAGATTATACGATTCCTGCAGAGTTCAGGCAAACATTATTTCATAAAAAAGGAGTGATCGCTGCAGCAAGAACGGGCGACAATGTAAATCCAACTAAAGCCAGCAGCGGCAGCCAGTTTTATATTGTGCAGGGAAAAACTTTTACCGATGCCGGTTTGGATTCTGTAGAAACATATCGTTTGAAAAGAAAAATTCCGCCAGATCAAAGAGAAGTTTATAAAACTATTGGTGGTACACCACACCTTGATCAGAATTATACTGTTTTTGGTGAAGTGGTGAAAGGCCTGGATGTAGTGGATAAGATTGCAGCCGTAACAACCAGCAAAGGCGAGGACAGGGATCGTCCGTTACAGGATGTTCGAATCATCAAAGCAAAACTGATCAAACGAAAAAAGCACTACAAATAAAAATGGCATCATGTGAATGATGCCATCAAACAAATTTTTATCTCGAAAAATTATTGATTTCCTATCCCTCCGCTGCTTTGCTGCGAACGTTTCATTTCATCATCGGCCGAAGATTTTCTTTGACGGGCTGCTTTCACCTGGCTGTTTCCAAAGCGCCATGTATAGCTGAGTTTGAATTGTCTTGATTCAAACTGTCCGCGGAATGAAATATACTGCCCGGCAAAGCTGCTGCTGCCTATGGGGTTAAGAGTTTTGAATATATCGGAAACAGAAACTTTCAGAGTTCCTTTATTCTTGAAAAGAGATTTTTGAAAACCTCCATCCACACTCCAGAGTTGTTTGCTCTTGAATGTGCCCTGCCAGATAGTAGGCGAAGAATAAAATCCGCTCAGTTCTCCTGTCCATCCTTTTTTACCAATCTTAATTGAATTCTGCATATATAATGTCATTGCTACCACATCAAGATTCACTATCCGGTTACCACCGCCAAAGTCTGCTTTATAATGAGAATAATAACTATTGACATTGATAAAGGCAGAGTAAGCTTTATACATAATAGGATAACTTACGTTTAAGCTGACAATATTCTGCGTAGCTAAATTCTTTTTTGAGATAAATGCTTTTGATCTTTCAGCAGTATCCACCAATTGGGTGAATACATCAGCAACATGGCTGAAATTTAAAGAAGAGGTTAGTTTAAATTTATAAACATTGGTTAGACCGATACTATTAGTGTACTGTGGTTGGAGGTTCGTGTTTCCTTTCTGATAAGTGTATTCATCCAGTTTGAATTCAAACGGATTCAGATCCTGGTATGCCGGCCTGTCAATGCGACGACTGTAAGAAATTGTCCATTGATTTGTTGGCTTTTTATTAAAAGTTATAGCTGCACTGGGGAACAGATCGGTATAGTGACGTTTAAAAGTTTGAACAATAGAATAATCCACTGAACCATCTGCATTCAAAGGATACGATTTTCCTTCGGAGTTTGTATTCTCCATTCTTACTCCGGCTTGTATCACAGCGCCCTTCACCGGCCGATTATAATTTACATATAAAGCATTGATGTTTTCACTGTAGTTAAATTGATTGCTTCGTCCAACATCCAGTGTTTTGACGTTATTGTCCACATCATAACGTCCGAAGTTATTGTCAGTATTTACAACTGATACTTTTCCGCCAAAGCCTAATCTTCCTTTCTTATAGTTTTGTTCGTAATCAGTTTTTAACGTGTAAATATCAATGTTAGTAGGTGAGATAAAATTATAAATGTATTGATTCAGCTCAGTTGTACCGGTAGGATCATAATAAAAGTTAGGTTGTATCTGATCACTCTTCAGACGGTATAATCCATAATCTGCATCCATATCCAATGTGTGGCCCTTAGGATCAGCATAATGATAATTAAAATTAAAATCTACATTATTGCGTTTCATTTTGCTGTTGTTGTCAGCTACCAAAATGCGGTCCGTAACATTAGTAGGAATATAAGTAATAGGAGTCGTACTGTAGTTATGAAGGCTCATATCGGACAAATTTCCTGTAACCATCACACCTACGGTGCTTTTTTTGTTAACGAAGTAATCTAATCCCGCCTTAAAACCATGACTGATATTCGTGTTTGTCATAGTAGCTTTCTGATCAAATAGTGTATCAAGTTGCGTACGATACAAGAACATCCTGTTTTCATTAAGATTATGGCTATAATTATAATTACCAAAAACGTTCACTTTCTTATTTCTGTAATTCAGAGACAAACCGCCATTGTATTTTGGATAAATACCAATACCATAACCAAGGTTCATCGATCCGTTGGTTCCGAAAGTTTTATTCTTTTTCAGTTTGATATTGATTATGCCTGCATTGCCCGCAGCTTCATATTTTGCTGACGGGTTAGTGATAATTTCGATTGATTCGATTTCTGAAGATTGAATACTTTTCAGAAAATTGGAAAGGTCTGTGCCGCTAAGTGGCGTGGGCCTTCCATCAATATAAATTTGCAAACCATTTTTTCCCGCCAGGGTAATATTATCATCTTTATCCACCATTACACCTGGTGATTTGCGAAGCAGGTCCAGTGCATTACTTCCCGTTGCATTGATCGTTCCTTCTACATTCAGGATCATTTTATCAGCTTTCACTTCCACTACAGGTTTTGTATTGGTCACCACTACCTCTTTCAATTCAGTGGACATTTTGACCAACTGTATTTCCGGAAGATTCATTTCTCCTATACCAGACAATTCAAAAATTTTTGAATACTGAATCACATATCCAACATGAGAAATACCAACCAGGTATCGTCCGGGCTTTGCCATATTGATGTGGAATGTTCCATTATCAGCTGTAACTGCTAATTTGATCAAAGAAGAATCTTTTGTATTCAATAGTGAAACTGTGGTTTTATCCAAACCTTTTCCTTGCTGGTCCTTTACCACACCAGATATAACTTGAGCATTTATTGTGGAAACAAACAATATAACACTTAACAAGCTAAAAGCACTTTTTCTCATATAATTCATCGTTTTATTAATTAGGACGCAAATCTAATCCCGGCTCACAGGATTGTAAAGTACAAGCCGACCAATGGTGAAAAAACTGAGTTGAACGGTAGGAATTTTTCGGTGAATTGCAGAAGAGAAAAATAACTTTTTTATAACTCCCTTTAAACCAGTTTTTTTAAAAAATCTTGTTCACGAAACTGAATTTTCAAACGGAAATGATCATCCATTATCGTCTACTATAAAATTTGCTCAAAGCTTTATGACTCAGTAGCCGGCATTAAAAAAAAGTCGATCATCAGGATTTTATATGTTTGTTTTACTCATATTTGCAAATCAAAAATCTATGATATGAATTTTCCAACCAATCTTCGATATACCAAAGATCATGAATGGATACTCCTTGAAGGAAATATAGCTACAGTAGGTATCACTGATTATGCTCAAAAAGAATTAGGTGATATTGTGTATGTAGAAGTGGAAACGATCGGAAAATCGCTGGAGTCTGGCGCAGTCTTTGGAACTGTGGAGGCTGTCAAAACTGTATCTGATCTTTATTTACCCGTCAGCGGTACTATTAATGAATTAAATCCCGGTTTGGCTGGTTCTCCAGAATCAGTGAATAACGATCCTTACGGAGCCGGATGGATGATAAAAATGACCGTGAAAAATCCTGCAGATGTAGAACAACTGCTGGATGCCGCGGCATACCAGGCCTTGGTTGGCTAAATCTGAATAAAATTTTCAAAAAGAAATTCCCGCATATCATTGCAAAAAATTTTATTACATTTTGAAAATATCTTTCCTGCTTGCTATCCTTTGGTTCATCATTTCAGTAGTACTATTGACTCTTCCGGGCTCTGATTTACCACAAGAAAAATGGCTGGATATGATCTACTTCGACAAATGGGTTCATATCGGCATGTTTGCAATCCTGGCATTCCTGTGGTGCTGGGCATTATCAAAATGGAGTTGGAAAACTATACGACTAAGATCAGTCTTCTTACGAATCACTTTATTAGCTATCGCTTATGGCATCCTGATGGAATTTGTTCAACGGGATTTTATTGCTGGACGTTCTTTTGATATTACAGATATGATTGCTGATGGAGCAGGGGCTTTCTTTGGGTTTTTTTACAGTGTCTGGCGTTTTATAAAAAAATAAACCCCTGTAGAAACAGGGGTCGCAACCAAAACTAACTGCTTATGAGAAAATTGACTGCTTTTATAAGAAGAACTATAATTCCATAACGCAAATTTACTGCCGATATTATGAAGATCGCTGTTAACGAAAGTTTAAAAGGCCAATTTAAGTAATTTCACCCTTACGCCTGTTCGTAAAAATTCCAGTTATTTTACTCTATAACTCCGAATCAACCCGTTGCAAATTAGCAACAAACTTTCCCGGATCTTCTATATTAAGTTTCTGTAAACTCATCTGACAGACAAGTGACAAAGAGCTAAAACAACTTCACTTTTTCAAAGTTCTGATAATAAGACGCACAATCAAGGGAATTTCCTGCTATGAGATAGTTAAATAGTTATTAAGAAACGATTAGAAAAATCCAAGATGGTAAAGGAAATTTCTCAGTTCTGGCGGGCCAATTTTTCTGAATTTTCTGCGAACTGTAATGCATCCAGTAATTCCTGAATATTTCCATTTAAAATATCCTGTAGATTATAAAGGGTAAGTCCAATACGATGATCGGTTACACGGCCTTGTGGAAAATTGTATGTTCTGATCTTGGCACTGCGATCACCTGTGCTTACTAAGCTCTTCCGGTGACGTGCAATTTCTTCTTCCTGTTTTCTTACCTGTTCTTCATAAAGCTTGGTTCGAAGCATTTGCATAGCTTTTTCCCTATTCCCTAATTGTGTCCGTTCGGTTTGGCATATCACTACCGTGCCTGTTGGAATATGCGTAAGCAAAACCTTGGTCTCTACTTTATTTACATTCTGACCTCCTGCTCCCCCGCTTCTTGCTGTTTCCATTTTTACATCACTCTCTTTTAACTCAAAGTCCACTTCTTCTGCTTCTGGCATCACAGCTACAGTAGCTGCTGAAGTATGCACACGACCTGAAGCCTCTGTTTCAGGAACCCTTTGCACCCGATGTACTCCGCTCTCAAATTTCAAAGTACCATAAACATCATCTCCGGTTACTTCCAATTGCACTTCTTTATAACCACCCACAGTTCCTTCATTTTCACTGAGAATTGCAGTCTTCCAACCTCTTTTTTCACAATAACGTATATACATTCTTAAGAGATCACCGGCAAATAAACTAGCCTCATCCCCACCTGTACCCGCACGAATTTCAATAATAGCATTCTTTTCATCCTGGGGATCTTTGGGGATCAATAATTGTCGGATATGAGATTCAATTTTTTCTTTCCGGTCTTCCAAGGCTGGCATTTCTGATTTTGCCAGATCCCGCAATTCCTCATCATCTTTCGTCAGCGCTTCTTTATAAAACTCTGTATCCTCCAGGATTTTTTTATATTCATTATAAGCCACAACAATTTTTTCCAGGCTTCTGTATTCTTTGCTGGCTTCTGCGAATCTTTTATTGTTGTTTACAATCTCAGGATTAGTAAGAGCCACTCCGAGTTGTTCAAATTTTGCCTTTATTGCTTCTAACTTATCGATCATAAAATATACTCAGGGCGGCAAAATTAGCAATTTGAGTCTCAAACCCCTAATGAGCCGCAAATATTCCGGATCCATGAACCATTATTTGTAATCGGTTTCTAATTTTACAAAATGAGTTACCTGAAATTCAGAGCGGATCAGCTTTTTGATGGATATCATATTTTGGATGACCAGCATGTTTTGATCACTAATGAAGATGAAGTCGTTCAAGACATTGTTATGGTGGCAGATGCCGGTGATAATATTCGACAATTCGAGGGTATTCTTTCTCCCGGTTTAATCAATTGTCATTGTCATTTGGAGCTAAGTCATTTGAAAAATGTAATTCCCCCGCACACAGGATTAATAGAATTTCTTTGTTCAGTCGTGATTAAGAGAGAAGCCTCCCCAAACCCCTCCGAAGGAGGGGCTTACGAAGACCCCGCTATTAAAAAAATGCAGGCAATCATTACAGCAGAAAAAGAAATGTATGACGGCGGGATCGTGGCAGTGGGTGACATTGCAAATACCGCTGATACTGCTGAGATAAAAAACCAAAGCAAGATCCGTTGGCAAAATTTTGTAGAAGTACTCAGTTTTACAGATGAAAAAGCAGAAGAAAATATTGAATATTACAAAAAAATAGCACAGGTTTTTGAGAATCAAAATCCGATAGCTATCGGATCAAAAATCAAAAACAGAGATCGTACCTCATTAGTTCCACATGCTCCTTACTCGATCAGTCCAAAAACTTTTGAATTAATTAATGAATCAACAAGAAACCAGATTATCTCTATTCATAACCAGGAACATCCCGCAGAAGATAAATTGTACAAAACCGGCGGCGGTGATTATCTAAAGCTTTTTAAAATTTTTGGAATTGATAAATCACCTTTCCCTGTCACCGGTAAAAGCAGTATTCGCTCTGTATTGCCATATTTTAATAATGGACAAACAATATTATTGATACATAATACTTGTATGACGGAAGAAGATGCAGTCTGGGCTAATGAATATGCTGTAGCCAATGGACTCAAACTCATTTACTGTTTGTGTGTGAATGCCAACTTATATATTGAAAACAAAGTGCCCCCGATAGAAATGCTGATGAAAAACAATTGCATTATTGTCTTAGGGACAGATAGCTACAGCAGCAACTGGCAATTGAATATTGCCAAAGAAATGGAGTCTATTCGAAAATATTTCCCCAAGATTTCTATTGAAACAATTCTGCAATGGGCAACTATCAATGGCGCCAAAGCTTTGCAATGGGATGATGAATTAGGGAGTTTTGAAAAAGGAAAGAAGCCCGGAGTCACTTTAATAAATAATGATTTCAGTAGCTCTAAAAAATTAGCTTAATATTTCTCTCAGCACCGGCAATGTTCTTAATATCCCGAAATCCTGTAGGTGTAATGCATAATAAGTTTCAAAAACAAGTAAAAGGTTTCTACGGAAATCATGATTCAATTTGATCTCTTCCAACTCCTGGGGTTGCATCACTTTTAATAACTGCGAGGTCACTGCTGCCTGTTTATCTTCCAGGAAATGCGGATGAGTCAGCTGTTGTGCTACAAATTTTCCCTCTTGCAGATCTAAAAAAGGGTTTCTTTCGGAATAATTGTCCGTGATCCGGAAGCCAAAGAAAACAGGTAAATGCAATACAAAGAATAAAGGGAAATTAGCAGCCACAGTATCACCTGCCTCATCAAGGAAAAGAAAAGCGTCTTCAGTAAAATGAAAAAGATCAGGATTGGTTTCCGGTTGCTTCAGGCATTTTGTCAATAATTCTACCATAAACAAAGCCACTGCGTTTTTCCGAACATCTGAAAAAATATGCTGGTAGAGATAAGACCATTTGAATTCTTTGATTCGATTCAGATTTTTCAATTCGTTATGATAAACGACAAGGTCAAGAATGGCCGAAGGTTGAAAGAGATTTGCTTTGCCGGCTCCTTTCTTTGTTGAAGTGCGAACGCCATTTACCAGGTAAGATTGTATTCCAAAGAGTTCAGTAAATATAGTAACCACCAGGCTGGTCTCACCGTATTTCACAGATCTTAAAATGATCCCCTTTGTTTTATGCAACTGACTTGACACCAGTAACTATTTACTGATAAAAATTATTTTGGTAGCCTTCTTTTCTGTACGGCCATCATTACTTATTAATACAAGATAAATACCGCCGGAAATTTTTCTTCCTTTATAGTCCCGGCCATCCCAAACGGCTTGTCCTCCCAAAGCTCTTGTTTGATACACCAGCCTTCCGTCCAGTTCAGTGATCTTAACAATCGCATTGTTTACTAAACCACGAATTCCGATGGTTCCGGAATAATCCGGCGGAACAGGGTTCGGAAATACCAATACATCTGAATTGGTTTCTTCTCCCTCTGTAGCCGTACTCCTGAAAGAACAAATTCCTTTGAAAGTAGCAAAATAAACTTCACCGGTTTTTCCGTCTATAGCGATCTTTTTCACATCACTGCTTAACAACGGACTATTATCCTCAGTGAAATTGTAAATCACTTCTTCACCATCCGGGCTGACCAGGAAAACTCCGTTTTTCGTCGCTACCCATTTTCTATCAGCTCCATCTACTGCAATGCTCCGAACTTCCTGTCCCTGGAATAAATAGCCTGCAAAATTTCCTTGTTGCACCACCGGCCATACGGCATCACAAGCTGAAACACTAAAAGCATCCTGCGGACATTGGATCACACCGATCCCATTGGAAGTTCCTACCCAGATAAAACCATTTTTGTCTTTTGCAATACAGAGTACATTATTTGAAGGCAAATTTCCATTACCGGTTCCTGAACTGTATAGTTTCCATCGGTCATCATTGATATTATCAATGGAAGATCCATGATCATAACAGATCAAGCCATTGCCACCGGTTGGAGAAACGATCCATTTATAATTATTATCATCTACGACAATCTGTGAAAGAGAATTTTGATTTAAAAGAAAAGGAGTTGAAAAACTTTTCCAGCTTCCGTCATTTTTTCTGACCAGTAATGGTTGTGCTGCGCCAAAATTGGAGATCCATAGATTTTTTTCATTATCAAAAGCAAGTCCTGCGATACGATAACTTGTAGGATCACCAACAGCAGCTCCTATAGGAGCATTTTGTTTGAATATTTCAAAAGACCGATCACTTTTAATATGCAATAAACCACCGCCATAAGAACCCGCCCATACCGTTTCATCTCTCGGGTCAATGGCAATAGTAATAAAATCAAGCATGGAATCGAGTTGCTGAAAATGGAAGCGATTAATATTGGTCCATTCTCCATCTTTGAAAATATAAACTCCGTTCCCGTTATATTGATAATTCCATGAATCATTCACTTCACCGGCAGTGGCATAAAAAACACTATTGTAAACAGTCATCTCTCCACTGGCTGTTGCTTCGGGTGAATTAGGTTGGTATTGTTCAAATGACGATGCGCTGAAATGAGATAACCCGCCATATTGGTCAGCGATCCATGGGTCATTTTGAAACAGGATCGCCTTTTTTGGAAAAGAGATCACAGCAGGTTGTGCTAACGTCCTGGCAACAGTCCCGTCGGGATTTAAAACGGTTACTTTACTGCTTCCATTAGAAAATCTCTGACAGAGTAATAATTTATTTCCTGATACATTACTATTGACAATAGGTTCGCCATCGGCATAGAGCAATGACCAGTTATTTCCATTCAATACAAAAAGCGAATCATTTTCTTCTGCTACAATCTTTCCGCTGAGATCCATAACATTTTTACAGATTCCGGCGGGTAAACCATTCGTTCCGCTCACTAATTGCCAATTAGTATAATTAGAAAGACTGTTTGAATTAAGCGGCGCTTTCTTCAATCCTTCATCTGTAGCAGCATAAAAAAAAGTTGCATCGCTGGTAATGCCATTCACCTTTACCTGGTTACCATTATTGCCGATAAACCAGGAATCTTTTACTTCATATTTATCACCATCAATGACAATCACACCTAAGCCGGTAGAGAGATAATAATTATTTTCGCCAACCGGCGAATAAATACTATAAATATTCTTATCGCCAATAATGTTATCCCTTTTGATGTCGGGTACATTGTAAATATCATTCCTGTAAATGATATCGATATTGCTATTACTGTAAGCAATAAATAGTTTTTTATTGACGGCATCGTACTGAATAGCGCTGATACCCGTTTCACTAAGCCCTGTGATCCGGCTTAATCTTTCTATTGAATTATCTCTTGTATCAACAGTAAATAAGCTATAAGGTGTAGCACAGTAAATGGTATTGTCATCAGCAGTCACATCAATAGCGCTGTTGTAGGGCAAATGTTCCCTCCATTCACCGATTGGTTGCAGTTGCGCTCCTGCTCCTTTGATAATAAAAACATATAATATTAGGATCCAACACTTCACAGTTCAAATTTATCATAATCAATCAAATACCTTGTTGCGCATTTTTTCCGTTTCTTTGCGATTCTACTTCGATCAAACAATGTGTAATCATGTGGCGAAATCTTGGACAGTTCATACTCAAATACCGTTTTTTATTATTATTAATTTTGGCAGGCTTACCGGATTCATGGCTTACGAGGAAGTAAGGTACAATTGAGTTATGAATTATCAAGAGCAATCCCGATAGATCACCCAAATATAAAGCATACCAAGAGTTCAAAAAGAAATTTGGAGAAGATGGTAACCTTCTTGTAATAGGCATTCAAACCAATAATTTTTTTGAACAAAATATTTTCAATGCTTATGCTACATTATACCATAACCTGAAAAAATTGAATGGTGTTGAGGATGTGATATCCGTACCTTCTGCGGTAAACCTTGTAAAAATGGCCGACCAGGAAAAATTAAATGCAGACACCATCTTTCCGGCAAAATCACTCACCCAGGCGGAGATCGACAGCAGCAAAAAGATCTTTCTGAATCTTCCTTTTTACAAAGATCGTTTGTACAATCCCGAGACTAATGTATGGCTGATGGGAATCCGCATCAACAAAGACGTTATTAATTCCGAAAAAAGAAATCAGTAATTGGATGGAATAGTTCGGTTTGCCAATGCTTTTGGAACTTCTAATAATCTCGATGTTCACTTAAGCGGTTTGCCTTTTATCCGTACAGAACTTTCTACACGTATTGCTGGTGAAATGCGATGGTTCCTGATGGTATCAGTGATATTATCTGCACTGATTTTGCTTTTATTCTTTCGTTCATTTGGTTCCATGCTGCTTTCCCTTTCGGTAATGATCATTGGTGTGCTTTGGAGCCTGGGAACAATGGAACTATTACACTATAAAATCACTTTACTCACAGCATTGATCCCTCCATTAGTTGTGGTGATCGGAATACCTAATTGTATTTATTTTCTGAATAAATTTCATACCGCTTATAACGAAACCGGAGATAAGAAAAAAGCATTGGTCGCAATGGTAGAGCGAATGGGCATCGTCACTCTTTTCTGTAATCTGTCTGCAGCTATCGGTTTTGCTGTATTTGCACTAACACGCAGCCAGGTATTAAAAGAATTTGGAGTAGTGGCAGGTATCAATATTATGGCCTTGTTTTTTATTTCACTTAATATTGATTCCCTCTATGCTAAGTTTTTTTCCAAAACCAAAATCAAGACATACAAAATATCTTGATAATCCCGGCCTGAATCGCTGGCTGGATCGTCTGGAAAAATGGTCACTCAATCACCGCAAACTCATTTATATTATTACAGCTTTAATCGTTGCGCAATTGCCGTTACGGGTATTTTCCGGTTGAAAACTGAAGGATTTATGGTCGATGATCTTCCAAAATCGGATAAGATTTATACTGATCTGAAATTTTTTGAAAAAAATTTCAAAGGAGTAATGCCTCTGGAAATAATTGTAGATACCAAAAAGAAATATGGTGTATCACGCAATCTTAATAACCTTGATAAAATTGATTCTTTATCCGAGTTCCTTGCTTCTATGCCGGAAATGGCAAAACCATTAAGCATTATTGAAGGATTAAAATTTGCCAAGCAGGCTTTTTTTGATGGTGATAGTGCTAACTATTCGATGCCCGCAGAATACGATCTTCCGGCATTGCAGCAATACCTGAATTTTCATGGAGATTCTTCCGAAAATAAAAATTCGTTGGCCAAATTGGTGACCACTTTCATGGACAGTAATAAACAACAGGCCCGCATCAGTGTAAGTATGGCTGATGTTGGAAGCCGGGAGTTTCCATTTATTCTTGATACCATTAATGCAAAAGCTAAACAATTATTTGGGACAGACACTGTCAAAATATAAAGTTCACTTTAACCGGCACCAGTGTTACTTTCCTGAAGGAAGCAGTTTTATCATCAACGGATTGAAAGAAAGTATTTTCTGGGCTTTTTTATTGATCGCTCTGTGTATGCTATACCTGTTTCGTTCTTTCCGAATATTGCTTTGCTCACTCATTCCTAATATTATTCCTCTTGCTAATTACAGCCGGGGTAATGGGATGGGTGGGTATTCCCTTAAAACCATCCACCGTTCTTGTTTTCAGCGTGGCATTGGGAATTGCTATTGATGTGACGATCCGCTTTCTTGTAAACTATAAACAAGAATTACCCCACCATAATTATGATATGAAACAAACTGTGATTGCAACTATACATAGTACCGGCATCAGTATTATTTATACCTCCTTTGTACTGATCGCAGGCTTTATAATTTTTTGTTTTAGTGGCTTTGGCGGCACGCAGGCACTGGGCTGGCTAACTTCCCTTACTCTTGTTACAGCTACTCTGACCAACCTGGTATTATTACCTGCCCTTCTGATCAGCATGGGTCGTTTTAAAACCAATGAGTCAACATCAAATAATGCAGCAAAATAGAATAGGGTCTATCCTTAATAAAAAGAAATAAATATTATCGATCTTAACTTAATAAAAGACGCTGTCAAATGAGACAGCCTTTTTTTTATTTCAACACTTCCTGAAGTTTCGCTTCCAGGGCATCGCCTCTTAAACTTTCCGCAATAACTTTTCCTTTTGGATCCACCAATACATTATAAGGAATACCTTCAATATTATATAATGAAACCACTTCGCTATCCCAATACTTAAGATCACTTACCTGGGTCCATGCCAGCTTATCATCTTTGATCGCTTTCAACCATTTATCTTTTTCTCCGGGCTTATCCAAAGAAACACCGAGTATGGCAAAATTTTTATTCTTAAATTGATTATATGCTTTCACTACGTTGGGATTTTCATGCCGGCAAGGGCTACACCAGCTTGCCCAAAAATCAACTAACACATATTTTCCCCTGAAGGAACTCAGCTTAACATCATTTCCATTTACATCGGGTAAAACAATTTCAGGAGCTTCTCTTCCTACCCAGCCGGCGTTACGTTGTAGTTGAGCATCCAATGAGTTCTTGATTTGCGCCAAATTTCCCTGGTGAGAAGGAAACTTTGCATACAGATCATTCACAATCTTACTGACCTCATCATCTCTCAATGCTTCAATTTTAAATAGTAGGATTGTTAGCAGTCGTTTGATAATATCCCAACTCAAACATTGTTAGTGAAGGGTTTCTGATTCGTTGATCGTTTGAAGAGTATAGTATCTTAATATCCGCAACAGCTTTTGCTTGTTTTGCAATGGCTAGGTTGAAGAATACTATCTGATGCACCTGTACATTCTTAAGGCTATCGATCAGGTGATTGTTGTCATAAATATTCTTCAACTTATCTGTAAATGCGTACATGAAATCTTTCAATTGCTGGCTGGCAGCAGAACCTTTTACATCATATTTCTCCATCAAATGATTACTGTCATTGGTAAAAGATAGCATCCAATGTGATATTGGGAACGTCATTGATAACAGAGGTAACGGAAATGTGTTTTCATCTAGACCGGATATTAAAAATATTTTCTTCCGTTGCATCAGTCTTTAAAGAATATTTTCCATCCTTCCCGACTGCAGCAGAATCAACCACCATTCGTTGCATGGTAGCCATTGGCACTTCTTCCAGATAGATCATCTGGGCATTACTATTAGTAAGAGTGCCGGTTATTTCAAATTTTTTTTTTGATGTTTTGTTATTACAAGAGGCAATCATTACAAAAGCAGTAAATGCTATCATTCCTTTTTTTGCAAAAAAAATATTTCATTATTACGATTTAAGTTTTTCTAAAATTAATTCATTGGTCATTGTCGGGTCTGCTTTTCCTTTTGATCGTTTCATTACTTCTCCAACAAATAAAGACAGCAAGCCTTTTTTTCCTTTTTTATATTCTGTTACTTTATCAGGAAATTTATTCAGCACTTCATCAATGATCGGTTGAAGAAAAGAAACATCTGATTGCTGCAGAAGGTTATTTGCTTCTGCTATTTGCACCGGAGTCCTTATCGGGCTCATTGAATCATTATCGAAAATATTTTGGTTGAAGCAATGGAAAAACTTACTTTGCCTGATTCCACCAACTCAATCAGTGAAGCGATCTGTTTCGGATGCAAAGGGAAAACATCAATCTCTTTTTTATTTTCATTGAACCAGGATTTTACTGGTCCCAGCATCCAATTAGCAGCCGCTTTATAATGTGTTGTATATAAGACGATAGTTTCAAAATAATCAGAAAAATTCTTTTCTTCAGTCAATACTTCTGCATCATACTCCGAGAGGTGAAGTTCTTCTACATACCTTTTTAATTCTTTGCTTCCTGTAATGCAGGAATGTCTTCTCGTATCTTTTCGATAAAGTCATCTTCCAAATGAAAAGGAGTAAGGTCCGGTTCCGGAAAATAACGATAATCATCCGCATCTTCTTTATCCCGGATAGAAAAAGTAGTCCCGTTATCTGCATCAAAACTTCTTGTTTGCTGAATAATGTTTTCTCCTTTTTCAAGCAATCAATCAGTCGTTTTGCTTCAAATTCAATTGCCCTTTTTACATTGCGGATTGAATTCAGATTCTTTACTTCTACTTTTGTTCCCAGTTTTGTTTCTCCTTTTTTACGAACAGAAATATTGGCATCACAGCGAAGACTTCCTTCTTCCATATTTCCATCGCATACTTCGAGGTAACGAACCAATTTTCTTATTTCTGTTAAAAATAAGCAAAAGCTTCTTCGCTGCTTCGTATATCCGGTTCTGTTACAATTTCAATCAATGGAGTTCCGGCACGATTATAATCAATACAGGTATTATCCGGATCGATATCATGCAAACTTTTACCGGCATCTTCTTCGAGATGAATCCGGTTGAGACTGAATCTTTTTTCACCTGCAGCAGTTTTTATTTTTACAAATCCGCCTTTACAAATAGGTGTTGTATGCTGTGAAACCTGGTAACCTTTAGGCAGATCAGGATAAAAATAATTTTTACGGACAAAATAATTTTCTTTCTCAATTTCACAATGACAAGCCAGCCCCATTTTAATCGCAAATTCAATTGCTTTCTTATTCATTTTTGGCAAAGTGCCGGGATGAGCCAATGTAATAGGACTTACATGAGTATTGGGTTCTGCACCAAAAGCAATGCTGTCGCCGCAAAACAATTTACTTTTCGTAAGCAATTGTGCATGCACTTCCAGTCCAATTACTATTTCATATCCGCTGTGATCATATTATTCATTAATTTACAGAAGACGGCAAAAATAAATCTTTTAAAGCAGCCTCTTGTTATAAAACAATGAACCCCGAATGACCAAAGGACCATCCGGGGTAACCACATGCCCGATTATATGAGGATTAAAGATCTGCGGTTTTTAATTTGCGTGGCATTTTTACTTCAATATTCTGTGTTTTCCCATCTGCGATGTAATTTAAACATTAATGAATTTTTGTCTTTGCTTTCACGAACTATCTTTGCCACTTCATCTGCACTGTTTACAGCTTTACCATCTACTTCAGTGATCAGATCATCTTCTTTGATACCGGCTTTGTTTGCATTGCCTTCATCATCCACATCAATTACTTTTACTCCTTTTCCATCATCAGTATCCTGAACAGATAATCCCAATCTTGGACGTCCTTCTGTCACAAACAACTGATTCCAGTTTCCTTCCGGCGCTCTTGGAACGCCTTGAATCCTTGGCATCACTTCATTATAATTCATATTCGGCATCTTAAAATTATAGTTGAATCCGTTTCCGAGGCCATATGCTTCTATTCCTTTCCATTTAGTAAGCTCAGCAGTAACTGTTTGTTCTTTTTTATCTCTGAGGAAAGTAACTTTTACTTTATCGCCTGGTTTATGTTTGCCAATAACTTTAGAAAGATCATCCGGATCTTCTACTTTCTGATCATCTATTTTGGTAATGATATCATCTTCTTTTAATCCTGCTTTTTCAGCAGCGCTTTCTTTAGTTATATCCTGCATCTCTACACCTTTATCTACTTTTTCAGTAGTAACTCCGAGCATAGCTTGGTTTTCATCGATTCATTAAACAAGCGTCATTCCATTTCCACCATTCCAGGCTCCAAGCATCTGCTCACGATAATTTTTGATGCTATTACGGCGTACAGTAATGTCTCCGTCTTTCAGATCTTCGATGGGTTTTCCATTGACAGTTATTTTATCACCATTGATCTCCACGGTTGTTTTTTCATTTTTATCCCCTTTGCGGGTAATAGTGATCACTTCCATTTCGGATTTATCCTTGGCTTTTATCTTTCTCCTCTTTATTCTTTTCATCCTGGGCCAGCAGTGAAACCGGCACCAGCAATGCAGCCGCAATGGCAAGAACTGAAATTTGTTTGAATACTCGTTTCATAATTTTAATGTTTTATAAAATGAACTACGTTTTTTTTCGTAGGTCAAATATAAGGACATTTTTTGAAATACGAAATGTTTCGGAAATGTTAAATGCCCTGAAATTTTAAAGGGCAATTTCAGTGGATAGATGGATTAAATATTTCATAGGTCTTTGCCGGGTATCCATCCACTATTTCCTCTGTAAGAAAAGTCATTCCACATTTTTCTAAAACCCTGGAGGGATGCGGTGTTTTCAGGTATGGCTCTGCCCAATGATCCGGGTCAGGTTTAGTTTTTCAAACCCATATTTAATACAAGCATAAGCCGCTTCCGTAGCATATCCTTTTCCCCAGTATTGTTTTTTGAACCGGTAACCCAAATCAATTTCATTTCTTTCCGGACTAACTTTCAACCCACACCAGCCAATGAATTCCAATTGAGGTTTCAAATGAACGGCCCAGCGTCCATGATTATATAATGCATATTGAGGTAAAATAACCTGCTCTAAAACTCTGTTGCATGCTCAATATCTTTTAATGGGATCATAAGTATAACCGGTAACTTCCGGATCGAGAGTTCAGATTCATAAATAAGCGGAGCGTCATCAAGAGTAAATGTGCGGAGCAACAGACGTTCGGTTTCGATGACTACATTCATAAACTGTAATCAGGGAGGCTATAAAAGTGATTCGAACTTTCTCAATTACTTGTTTCAGATTACTTGCATCCTGTCCACCGGCAGTTGCCAAGTTCTTTTGTCCGCCGCCGCCGCCTTTTATCAAGGGAGCAATATGTTCTTTAATAATTTTTCCGGCATCTAGTTTTTTGCAGCTACCACAGTATCAGCAATGCCAACTGCTACATATGGTTTACCATCAATATTGGCACAAAGCTTACTACTGAATCATGTGAGATGATTTTTCAGATCAAAACAAAGTTTTTTTAAAGCATCCGGATGATGATACTTCAACAATATCGCCAATAAAATTGACCTGATTGATGATCTCATCTTTTTGCAACAATTCATTTCGGATTGCAACCAGTTGCCTTGCTTCTAAGATGTTCAATATGCTTTTTTAATGTCAGCATTTTCTTCCTGAAAGGTTTTCAACTGATTTCTGAATATCTTTTGGATTCTTTAATGATATCACGAATGCCACGAATCAACATCGAATTGTTCATTGATATAATCTTCAGCCTTCTTTCCGCAAACTGCTTCTATTCTTCGTACACCTGCAGCAACAGCTGTTTCATGTGTGATTTTAAAAAAACCTAATTCACCCGTTGCTCCAACATGTGTGCCACCACATAAGTTCAACAGAATAATGTCGGATCAATAATAACCACTCTTACCATATCACCATATTTTTCGCCGAACAATGCCATTGCTCCCAGTTTCAGCGCTTCATCTTTTGGCATTTCTTTGTATTACAACCGGAATATTCTCTCTTATCTTTTCATTTACCAATGTTTCCACTTTTGCAATTTCTTCATCTGTCACTTTGCAAAATGAGAAAAATCGAAACGCAGATGTTCTTCATTTACCAGGAACCTTTTTGTGCAACATGTGTACCTAATACTTTTCTTAATGCTGCATGTAGTAAATGTGTAGCTGAATGATGCAGTATAATATTCTTTCTTCTTGCCGCATCTACTTTTGCTATTACTGCTCCTGAAACATCAGCAGGTAATGTATCAGCAAAATGAATGATAAGATCATTTTCTTTTTTTGTATCGGTAACTTTTAATTCTGTATTATTAATTGTTAATGATACCTGTATCACCAACCTGTCCGCCGCTTTCTGCATAAAAAGGAGTTGTTTCCAAAACAAGTTGATACGATTCTTTTCCTTTAGCTTTTACTTTCCGGTATTTAATAACTCTTGTTTCTGTTTCCAATGAATCGTAACCAACAAATTCGTTTGCAGCAACATCATTTAAAACTATCCAATCTTCTGTATCAATTGCAGTGGCAGCACGGCTACGGTCTTTTTGTTTTTGCATTTCTGTTTCGAAACCTTTTTCATCAACTGTCAAGTCATTTTCTTTAGCCATCAATTTTGTAAGATCTAATGGGAAATCCATATGTATCATAAAGTTCAAATGCAACTTTACCTGGAACAATCAACGATTCTTTATTCTTTTGTTGAAGTTTATTATAAACATCCAATGATGCAAATCATTCCGAATCTTTTTAGTCCCTTTATCCAATGTTCTTAAAAATGCTTCTTCTTCTTCCTTCACTACCTTTGCTCACAAAATCAACTTGCTTATACAATTCAGGAAAAACATTTTCAAATTGTTTTGCCAATACCGGCACCAACTGATCCAGCAATGGTTGTTTATAATCCAGATAAGAATAATAATAACGAACAGCCCGGCGAAGAATTCGTCGAATCACATAACCTGCACCAGTATTAGATGGCAATTGCCCGTCTGCAATGGTAAAAGTGATAGCACGGATATGATCGGCAATTACTCGGAATGCAATATCTTTTTTGCTATCAGCAGCTTCATATTTTTTCTCAGTGATCTTTTCTATTTCTGCAATTGTTCCTGTAAAAATATCCGTATCGTAATTAGAATTTTTGTTCTTGCAACACTCTCACCAATCTTTCCAATCCCATTCCCGTATCCACATGTTTGGCCGGTAATGGTTCCAGGCTTCCATCTTTTATCCGGTTGAACTGGATGAATACATTATTCCATATTTCCATCACCTGCGGATGTCATCATTGTTCACCAATGTTTTTCCATCCATTGTTTTCTTTCTTCATCGGTCCGGCAATCCACATGTATTTCGGTACAGGGGCCGCAGGGACCGGTATCACCCATTTCCCAGAAATTATCTTTTTTATTCCCAATCAATATCCTGTCTTCCGGCAACACATTTTTTCCATTCGTTATATGCTTCTTCATCTTTTGGCAAGCCTTCTTTTTCATCACCTTCAAAAATGGTAACATATAATCTGTCTTTATCAGATCTTATATACTTCTGTCAGCAATTCCCAGCTCCAGGCAATGGCTTCTTTTTTGAAATAATCGCCAAAGCTCCAGTTGCCCAGCATTTCAAACATGGTATGGTGATAAGTATCCACTCCCACTTCTTCCAGGTCATTATGCTTACCGCTTACCCGCAAACATTTTTGTGTATCGGCCACTCTTGTATAAGGTGGCTTTTTTATTGCCCAGAAAATAATCTTTGAACTGGTTCATCCCTGCATTGGTGAACATCAGTGTAGGATCATTCTTTACCACGATCGGTGCTGAAGGAACGATCTCATGTCCTTTCGAACGGAAAAAATCCAGAAAGTTCTGTCGTATTTCTGCGCTGGTCATATAGTAAATGGTGAATGGTCAATGGTGAATAATGCACTGAACGATGAACGGAGCGTCGCAACGGAAGCCGATAGTAGTATTGAAGCTGGTAACATAATTATTTTTTTGCCTGAACCTGGTTATAAAATATCGGGTTGATTTTTGCGGTTTATCAGGCTATATTTGTTTGCCCGCAAGCATTTTTACGGGTAGGCAAAGGTAAAAGATTCAGGCGTCATTTGTAGCTGCCGAAACCGGTCAAGGCATTGCTTCATGAAAAAGATAAATATTACTATAATACCAATACACTTCGCTACGAAAAGCTGGAAACTCCGCTGCGGGTAAAACTGTTGCGTATTTTTGGTTTTATTGCTGCTGCTTTTGTTACCGCTGCTCTTATTTCTTTTATAGCTTTCCGTTTCATTGGCTCACCCAATGAAAAGATTCTGCGCAATTCAGAATGAACGTCTGACGGATAATTACAGTGAGCTGAACGATCAGCTGAAATCCATGCAGCAGCAAATGAAGGAACTGGAAAAAAGAGATAATGATGTGTACCGGGCCATTTTTGAAGCCAATCCTATTCCTGACAGTGCCAGGGCAAAGAACTGGAAAAACAAATGGAAATAGCTTCTGTAGAAAGCATGGATGATAACTCAACTGTGTTGCCTCCATTATCAACTACCATTAATAATCTCAACAGCCGGATCATCGCCCAGAAAAAATCTTATGATGAAATTGATAACCTGGTGAAAAATAAAGAACAATTACTAGCACATACTCCCGCCATTCAACCGGTGAGTAATAAAGACCTGACACGGATTGCATCTGGTTTTGGATACCGGATTGATCCGATTTATAAAACCGTGAAAATGCATGCAGGGCTTGATTTTACTGCGCCGCAGGGTACACCTATTTATGCTACTGCAGATGGAATAGTAACTACTGCCGGCAATACCGGTAATGGTTTTGGCAATCATGTTGTGATCAATCATGGTTATGGTTATGAAACATTATATGGACACATGGTTCGGGTAAAAGCCAAAGTGGGCCAAACTGTAAAGCGAGGTGAAGTGATCGGCTGGGTAGGAAGTACCGGAAAATCAACCGGGCCGCATTGTCATTATGAAGTACATAAGAATGGGCAGAAAATTGATCCGATTTATTTCTTCTATAATGATCTGACCCCGGAACAGTTTGATCGGTTGCTGAAAAAAGCGGCAGCATCCAACCAAAGTCTGGATTAAGTAATTTTTCCACATCAGTTGATTTTACAGTTCAGCGCAAGGATACATCACTATCTTTACTTAGAAATTATGCCCAAAACATTGACTCAAACCACTCTTGATTTTGCTCATGCTGAAAAAGAAGCTGCTACTGATGTGCCGGTGATGACGATCCCGGAAGAAAAAAACAATGAATTGAAAAAAGAAAAACTTCAAAAAAGTGAGCCTTCTGCTGAAGTGAAAGAGCAACCGAAGCCCGTTTCCACAAGAGGTCGTCGTTCCTTGAAAAGAATGAACCAGGATGCTGACCTGATACAGATCCCGGAAGATGATGTTCTTTTCAAAAAACAATATTATTCGATTGGTGAAGTAGCTACCATGTTCCGGGTCAATCAATCTCTGATCCGGTACTGGGAAACCGAGTTTGATATTCTGCAACCCAAAAAGAATCGAAAAGGCGATCGTTTTTTCCGCCCGATTGATGTCAAGAATCTCGTTTTGATCTATGATCTGCTGCGCCGCAGAAAATTCACCATTGAAGGTGCCAAGGATTACCTGAAAAAAAATAAAAAAGCAGAAGAAAAATTTGCAGTTATCCAGTCATTGGAAAACCTCAAATCATTTTTACAACAGCTGAAATCAGACCTGTAAAAATTTCCAGGGGATTTCATTTTTACTCTTTTGCAACCTTAACAGCTCTCTTTTCATCTTTCAACCATTCGCATTTACCTTTGCCTCAATTTTAATAACACGTATGAAAAAGATTTTTTTGTTTCTCATTCTATCCGTCACAACAAGTCTTAATGTTTTTTCTCAAAATCAATTTGAAGTTTTCTCGGAAAAGCCGAATGAAAAAACCTATAAAGGAATTATTTCCCGTGAAGTATTATTGAGTGACACTTCTTTTAAATGGTATGCTGCTAACCAGGCAAATTATGCACCAAACAGTTCTGCAGTTGAAGAACTGAAAAAAAATGCTGATTCAGTTGAACTGTTAGTATTTATGGGCACCTGGTGTGATGATTCCCAATTCATCATTCCAAAACTTTTTGCATTGCTGGATGCGTCAGGATTTCCACAAGACAGAGTGACGCTGATCGGTGTGGATAGAAACAAAAAAACACTCAGTCATCTCTGCGAAGCTTTGAATGTGGTCAATGTTCCAACAATCATTGCGCTGAAAAACGGAAAGGAATTGGGCCGTGTAGTAGAATATGGAAAGTATGGATTGTTTGATAAAGAACTCGGAGAGATCATTCATTCAGCTGCTGCTACCCAATAATAAATACATTGCCATCAGATCTCCCTGCGCTTAATGGAACGTATAAATTTCCAACTCGTCGCCTTTCAGGGCAAATAAACGATCTGTTGTGAAATTGAAAGAGCGGCTGTCCTTCAGTTCTTCCGGCATTTTCCATTCATCTAACCGAAAGCTGCTGATCTCGTAACGGTGAAGAGTATCGCCATTGGAGCCAAAAATATATTTCCCGGCAACTTTAAAATTCTTCCAGCCGGTGATGAGTATTTTATTTTTTAAAGTTCCGTAATAATCAAAAACAAAAACTGCTTGTGAAGAATCATAGAGATAAACATATTTGTCTTCATCAAATATTTTTTGAGGATTGGGTGCTTCACCAAACAGCAATCTGAAATCAGGCGTTTCCAATAATAATTTCCCGTCTTCATCAATTTTTTTCAACTTATTTTCCAATTCATCATAGAGCCATATTTTATTGTCGTAGGATTGGCCAATCGCCTTTACCTGGAAAATATTTTGCTGCCGGAGATCAATCGTACTGCGAATATTCAGAAAACGATCAAGGATCGACTATTGTAGAAAAATCTTTGTAATAAAGCAAAATTTTCAAAGGATTAGAAACATCGATCAAAGTAGCCTGTCCAAATTTCTTTACATCATTGAACACTGCTACTGAGTCACCATTTGCATTCAGCTTTTTCAGCTGGTTCGTGACTATTGAGTATATAAATGTTATCCAAGTTATCTACTGTAAAAGCAACAATATCTCCCCGAATAGTTTTGATGAGATGAAAAGATGTATCACTTTGCGCTTTCGCTATGCATGAAATAATTATCAGAGTTACTATGGCTAAAAACTTGTTTCATTATATCCCGAATGATCTTATCTTCTTTGCCGGTATATGATTTTAATTCCAGTTTTTCCCCGTCAAAGACAGCATAAGTATAATAATGTATCCAGTCACCCAGATTGATATACCGGCTGTTCTGTCATTCAGACGATAATCAATAGCAAGATGTCGATGCCCGAACACAAAAAAATCATAATTTTCTTTTTTCAATTCGCTCTTTACAATAAATGATCAGCCATTCTTTATCTTCTCCGAGAAATATTTCTTCTGCTAGCTCCGGTTTGTGCCCGGCTTCGTCGGCTTAAATAATTAGCAAGTCCCATTCCAATAATTGGAGGCAATATTCCAAAGAACCATTTACAAGCCGGATTACGAAAAATTTTTTTCAATCTTTTATATCCATGATCACCGGGTCCTAATCCATCGCCATGACCGATAAAAAATTTTTTCCCGTTGCGTTCCAATTTCTTTGGTTCAAAATAAACCGGGATATTCAATTCTTTCGGGAAATAATCCTTCATCCACATATCATGATTGCCTACAAAAAAATGGATGGCAATTCCTGCATCAGATAAGTTCAGCCAGTTTCCCGAATAATCTGATATAGCCTTTTGGAACTACTTTACGGTACTCATACCAGAAATCAAACATATCGCCTACCAGAAAAATTTCAGCTGCATTATTTTTTATTTCGTCCAGGAAGTGAACAATATCTTTTTCCCGCTCCAGGCTACTGGCATGATCCGGAGCGCCGAGATGAAAATCGGAAATGAAATATATTTTTTTATCTGGAGAAGCTTGCACCCTGGTTTATTTCGTTTGCTGAAGATAACTGCATTAGATCACCGGATGCGATCAACGGCCTGCCACTAACATCACCATTATACCAGTATATCCAGGCATGAGTTATTTGATTATTAAAATATACTTCGGTAAGTTCACGACGATATAATTGCATTTCATCCGGTTCCACATTTACTCCTTCATAATCATCCAACTGGCCGATAGCCCAATGAAAATTCATGAATACTTTTTGCAACATACAATTCTCCTGTGATAAAGACATTATCCCTGGAAGGAACACCGGCAGGATAGTTTCCCATATCAAATATTCTTCCCCTCACTTTCGCTTCACTTATTAATCCAAAATAACGGCTGATATATTCATAAGCAGGACTTCTGAAACCACTGCGCAATGAACCATAAACAAATAATTGATAAATACCGGGATTTGTCATGGGATAAAAATACTAAGCCCAAATGAATTATGCCTCCACCAGAATTAAATAAACTTCTTTTGGACCGTGCACTCCAACTACAAGTGTTTTTTCAATATCAGCTGTGCGGCTGGGCCCGGTAGCAAAAGTTATCAATGAAGGAAGTTGATCGACATATTTGTCTTTTATGAGTTGCAAAGCATCTTTAATATCATAAACCAACTGGTTGATATAAGCAATGCAGATATGAACCGGTGCATATACACTTACTGTACGTCCACTTTGTTGTGCTGCGCTCATCACAATACTTCCCGTCCTTGCCACCAGTGCTTCGCAACCCGTAATGCTGACATCACAGTCCTTAAGTTCCACAGCAGAAAAATTCTCAAAACCATTTTGCTGAAGAACTGATTTAAGCTTTTCCTCCCGACAATATATTTTATTCCATTGCTGATGCTTGACCAGGTCATTTAATTGCGAGGTCAGTTCTGCATGATTCAAACAATAAATGAATTTGCCCTGCAATTTGGTAAACTGGTCGGCAAACTCTAATTCCAATTCCTGGCCGGAAGGTTGAAAAAAAGATTGATTCCATTCACTTTGTGGAAAAGGAAGAGGCGTTGAGTGATTCAACGCCTTGCGAATTTTTTTCAGAATATTTTCTTTAGCAGTAGAAATACCCATGACTGTATATTAAACAGATGGAGCCAAACCAAAAGTGCCTGTTTGCTCATCGGTTTCCCGTCTTTCTTCTTTTTTCACTTCGACTACCGGAGCTTTTTCTTCTACAGGTTCTGTAGCGGTTGTTTCACCTACTTCCAGAACTTTCTTTTCTTCAAAAGGCCGCTTGCCGATCAGGGTTTCAACATCGCTCTGGAATAAAACTTCTTTTTTTAATAATGCCTCGGCCAGTTTTTCCACCTGTTCTTTTTTCTCTAATAATAACTTTTTTGTTCTTTCGTAAGCTCTATCGATCAGTTTTCTTACTTCTTCATCAATCATCCTGGCTGTTTCATCGCTGTATGGTTTTGTAAAATTGTATTCTGCGCTTTGTTGTGGATCAAAAAAACTAATATTTCCCACTTTATCATTCATTCCATAAACAGTCACCATTGCATAAGCGATCTTAGTGATCTGCTGCAGGTCATTTTGTGCTCCGGTCGAAATTTTATGAAAGAAAATTTCTTCACTGGCACGACCTCCTAAGGTCATACATATCTGGTCCTCTAACTGATCAATGTTATAGAGATATTGTTCTTTCGGGGTGTACTGGGCATATCCTAATGCTGCAGTACCTCTCGGAACAATTGTAACTTTCAATAATGGATAAGCATGTTCAAGGAACCAACCACAGATGGCATGACCCGCTTCATGATAAGCAATGATCTTTTTTTCTTCGGGAGAAATGATCTTGTTCTTTTTTTCCAAACCACCAATAACCCGATCCACTGCATCCTGAAAATCTTCCATCTCCACTGCATCTTTTCCTTTCCTTGCCGCTATTAATGCCGCTTCATTACAAACATTAGCAATATCTGCTCCCGCAAAACCCGGAGTTTGTTCTGCCAGTTTATGAATATCAAGTGTCTTAGAAATTTTGATCGGTTTCAGATGCACTTTAAAGATTGCTTCACGTCCTTTCAGATCAGGTTTATCAATAGAAATCTGCCTGATCGAAACGTCCGGGCCTTAATAAAGCGTTATCCAAAACATCAGGACGGTTGGTAGCTGCAAGAACAATGATGCCAACATCTGTTCCAAAACCATCCATCTCGACGAGTAATTGATTCAATGTACTTTCACGTTCATCATTACTCATCATTACATTCTTTCCTCTTGCTCTTCCGATAGCATCAATTTCATCAATGAAAATAATACAGGGAGCTTTTTCTCTTGCCTGCTTGAACAAATCACGAACACGGCTGGCGCCAACACCGACAAACATTTCGACAAAATCACTTCCGCTCAAACTGAAGAAAGGAACCTGTGCTTCTCCTGCTACTGCTTTTGCCAATAAGGTTTTACCAGTTCCCGGGGGTCCTATCAACAAGGCTCCTTTCGGAATTTTACCGCCGAGGTTTGTATATTTTTTGGGGTTCTTTAAAAAATCAACGATCTCCATCACTTCCACTTTCGCTTCATCCAAACCGGCTACATCAGCAAAAGTGATATTCACTCTTGTGCCTTTATCAAATAATGTAGCCTTTGATTTTCCGATATTGAAAATTCCACCAGGTCCGCCACCTCCAGCTAGCTCCACCTCCCATTTTACGCATCAACAATACCCAAAGGCCGATGAACAATAAAACCGGGAGCAGAAAGGACAAGATTTTACTGAACCAATCCGATTCATTATCGGGCTCCCAGGGAACCTGGGTGACTGTAGGATGGTCTTTATAAAAATCCGACATCTCTTTTTTGAAGTCTTCGCCGGAAATGATCTTAAAATACATGTGGGGGCCATCTTCATTAATCTTTCCGCTAATGTTAGTCTTGAGATCATTTTTATGATTATCAATACCGGTTTTGCTAAGGAAAACCCTTACTATTTTCCTGTTATCTACGATCTCGTACTTACTCACTTCACCATTCTGCACCATTTGCTTAAAGTCAATGTCGTTAGTCTTGACCATATTCGTAGAAAAGGGTCCAAACCAATAAGAACCGATCAAGTACTGCAAAAATTATTGCATATACCCAATAGATGCTGAATTTAGGTCCTTTACGGGGAGGTTGTTCGGGATCATCACCGGGCTGTTGCCGGTTAAATCTCGGAAGATTGCTTTTATCATTTCTGTTATACGGTTCCTGTGCCATGTTTTCTCCTCTGAATTCCTGCTATTTAATGATTATTATGAAAATAAGTTTGAACTATTCTAATATTTAACATAATCGCTGTGTTTTTCTGCATCGCCATCACTCCACATTTCTTCCAGTTTATAAAAATTACGTGTCTCAGGTGTCATGATATGCACTACTACATTTACATAATCTATTAATACCCATTTTAACGCCTGGTAACCCTCATGGTGATATGGTTTTTCACCGCATTTTTCTATCACCTGTTCCTCCACATGTTCTGACAGGGCCTTGATTTGCGGTTGGTTGTTAGCTTCGCAGATAATAAAAAAATCAGCGACCGCTTCATGTATTTTGCGCAAGTCTAGGGAAATTATATTCTCTCCTTTTTTTGCCTGGATAGCACTGATAATGGTTTTGATGATTTTCGAATTTCTTGTTAACCGGGCTGCACTTTTTCGTTTGCGGCTACTCAATAATACCAGTTGTTCCAAATATGAATTTGTTTTTCGTTTATTGCTTTAGGTTTTGGCCGGGAGGACTATTTTTTTAAAAGCTTATTATCTATAAACTGCATCCCAAACCATAAACTCATTTACTTTGTCAAAAATAACAATTAATTGCCAGAACCACCCGCCATCAATACCATCGGAATACCATTCGTTGAACTGCAATCGGTTGACAGTACCAATAACTATGCCCGACGGCTTTTGCATGAAGGTTTGGCACATCATGGAATGGCTATTTTCGCTTATGAACAACTGCAGGGAAAAGGCCAGCGGGGCAGAACCTGGATCACTGAAAAAGGAGCAAATATTATTTTAAGTATAGTGGCAAAGCCCCATCCTCTTCAGATTGCACAACAATTTCATTTGAATGTTTGTATTGCAGTTGCAATTCATGATTTCTTTTCTCGCTATGCTGGTGACGATACTCGTATTAAATGGCCCAACGATCTGTATTGGCAAGACAGAAAGGCAGGTGGTATCCTTATAGAAAATGTGATTGGCAGTGGAAGTCCCAAAGTTGACCGCTGGCAATGGGCTATTATCGGCATCGGAATCAATATTAATCAAACCATTTTTTTTTCTGAATTAAAAAACCCGGTTTCACTCCGACAAATAACAGGCAAAAACTTTGACCCGGTTGTA
This sequence comes from uncultured Bacteroidota bacterium, assembly GCA_963745445.1. Lineage (GTDB taxonomy): Bacteria > Bacteroidota > Bacteroidia > Chitinophagales > Chitinophagaceae > UTBCD1. The sequence goes on along the minus strand of CAVUXD010000003.1, from coordinate 1,093,772 downwards.
TTAGCAAAAGAACTTTGTGGCTTACTTGATGAAAAATTAAAACAATTATTCACTGACGGTCTTGAAAAAATTTTTTCCGTTTACTTGTCTACTCTTTATAAAAAAAATGAGAAGGTGAAATTGAAAAAAGGAAATCGTGTTTTTGAAGCAACGATCATTGGCGTTTCTCCCAATGGAAAATTGATTGCAAAACATTCAATAGAAGAAGAATTTGATTTTGGCGAAATAGAATGGCTGATATAAAGCAAAATATTTCCAACTGATCTATATGGCCAATTGACTTATTTGACCTCTATTGTTTTACCCTCCACAAAACAAAAGTTCTGGAAATTGTAAAGCCCCAACGAAACTGTCCTTTGCCCCATGATGTCACCGTTCTCGGAATGAAACGATTTTCTAAAATCTCGGTGGCGTTTGTAAAATTCAGGTGAAAGACATGGCCCGCCGTGAGAAATTCAAATCCAACACCTAACGGATCATAAAACTTAATCGAAGGATGAACTGCTGAATTGGGATTTTTATAAAAATCTTTGGCAGATTGTGAATGGAATACATGGAAATAATCAACAATAAATGCAATGTTTTTGCTGAGTGGGATGCGGGCAGCGCCACCTAAGGCAAAAATGGATTTATCATCTCCGGGAATGACACGGTTCCTGTGTACAAAAGATGGAAGAACCTGAATACTTACCTTATTAAATTTTCTTGCAATGATCAGTTGTATTGTCTGGCTCAGACGATCAGAAAAATTATTAAATGTAGTTTCTGCCGAATCTGTATAAGGAGGATTGAACGAAGCTGATTGCATAGAGGTAACAACCATATTGGCAAACACAGCAATCGATAAAGGATGAGTTGGATCGTTTTCTCTTTGTTCCGCAATTTTATATTTGAAACCCAGTTCCCATAATTTTTGAACACGGCTGAATCCAGTTTGATAATTTTCTGCGCCGCGGACACGGGAAGTGATCATATCAAGCCGCCGTCCAAGTCCGGTCTGGAAACTGATCTTTATATCCGCTGCATTATCCAAACCAAAAAAATTTTTGATGCCACCTGCAGACCCTGCTGCATCATAAAAATTATGGATCACCCTGAACACCATTTTCCCTTTTCCGACCAACTCAGTAGTATTAGCATTGATCAGCCTTTCAGAATCGAATATCTTCACTGCAGGCTTTTCATTACCTGGTTTACTTTCCATGCCTTTCATCAGGCTGTTGATGGTGCTGTCCTGGGCAGAGACTTCTAAAGAAAATAGAACTGAAAAAAGAAGAAAACACTTTAACATATTCACGAATTTGTTTTTTCAAAAAAGTAATCGTCGATATACACGTATAGGTTGCTTGAAAGAATTTGTAAAATTATAGCCTTGAGTTACAATCCCGCTGGTAAGGATTTACACACATGGGTATAAAAACTATTTCATGGCAGCTACAATCTCTTCAGCATGAGCTTTATTTTTTGGACGGGTGAAAATCTTCCTTATCACACCTTTTTCATCAATAACAAATGTGGTTCTCAATACTCCCATATACTCATGACCGAATAATTTTTTATGATCCCAAACGCCATATTTTTCCAATATTGTATGAGAAGTATCTGCAACCAAAGTAAAAGGCAGGTTAAATTTTTTTTCAAATTTCTTATGACTCTTCGGATCGTCCGGGCTGACACCGATCACTTCAAATCCATTTTTCTTCAAAAGACCATAATTGTCGCGGAGATTACAGGCTTGAATTGTGCATGTTGGCGTATCATCTTCCGGATAAAAATATAATGCTACTTTTTTCCCTTTATAATCTGAGAGGGAGATTTTTTTTCCGTCCTGGTCGACGCCGCTGAATAACGGCGCTTTATCGCCTTCTTTTAAAGTTACCATAGCAATTATCTTGTTTTAGTCGTTTTTTTAATAATGGTTTGTTTAGAAACAGTGGTCTTTTTGCGATGGATGACTTTTTTAGGGGGAGCTGTGTAAGGATTTCGTTTAAACCACCAGGTTTTGGTAGTTGAATTTCCTGCAATGTCTTCTATAGTTACTTTTAACTGATGAACTCCATAAGGACATCGTTCATCAAAATCATAAATGAAAGGGCCACTTTTATCATTGGTAAAACGAATCCATTGATCGTCTATTTCTCCACTAAAATTTTTTATAGAGCCAAAATTATCCCTTGCCTCAACGACAATATTTTTTGAAGCAGTGAAATCAATAGTTTCTCCAGTTCCTATATCTTTTATTTCCGGGGGAATGGTATCAATGAAAGCCTGGAAAGTTCCGAAATCCCCAAATTTCGCTGTTAGCCAATCTTGCTCCCATTCTGTTTTCCGGACACTGCTACTATGAGAATCATTTCTTCTGATCACAATTTTATTTCTTAGTTCTTCCGGAATTTCTTTATCAGGTTTCATACGAACCAAAGCTGCAAAATGCAAAGGAATTGATGCATCATTTAATTGATGCGCTGCAGATACAGAATTGGGTAACGAAGAAATACTCCTGTAATAGATCACCGATACTGTATCATACAAACTATTTTGCGGCAGCGACATTTCAAAATCCGGTTTTTGAAAAACATTAACCTGGTTCGGAATGAATTTTTCCAAAGTATCCGCCGTTTCAGGTTTCTCCAAACTATCCACATGCTGAATCATGAAATTCAATTGTGATCTGTGATTATAAGCATCTCTCACATCGATGTGAATTAAATGAAATCCTGTGTCATTCAAATAAAAAATTCCATCGCCATTGATTTTTTTATAAACCACGCCAGGATCACCAGGCATCATTGATAAATGTTGCAAATATGGGCCACCATTGTAACGATATTTATAATCGATCTGTGCATTCACATATGCCGATTCATCATAATCGATGCTATCTAAAACAAAAGAAATAACGGGTTTGTTGTCAAAATAAATTTTTGCAGAATAAATTCCATCGGCGCTGCCTGATTTTTTCATCCGGTCAAATGCTTGTATGGCAAAACTTATTTTCCTAAATCCTGTCTGAATGACCGAATTATCAGAAAGAACATAACTACTATCAGCAGTTTTCTTTAATGAAAACAATTGCGGATCCTGGTTATACACGCTGATACTCCGATCATAAATAGCTAGCTGTGCTATTTCAGGAGGCACATCATCTTTTATCGGGAATCCAAATAAAAGTGGATTCAGGCATTTTGTGGTTTTTGTATTCCTAATTTCAAAATGAAGATGCGGCCCTTGAGAATTTCCGGTAGAACCGCTGTAAGCGATCAATTGACTTTTAAAAACTGGAAATTGATTTTTGGAAAAATTCAATTCTATTTCCCAGGATTGTTTTTTATACTGTTGCTCTGTTACATATTTTTCCAATGCGGGAAAAAAATCATTCAGATGTCCATACACCGTGGTCATTCCGTTAGGATGATTGATAAAAATGCTTCTGCCATATCCAAATTTTTCAATCCTCACTTTAGCAATATATCCGCCGGCAGCAGCATACACAGGAAGGTTTTCTTTTTTTCTTGTCCGCATATCAAGACCCATGTGCCAATGATCTGGCCGCAACTCACCCATGTTCGCTGTCAGATCCATCGGAATACTCAACGGATTCCTGAAATAATACTTCGGATAGTTAGGTTTGTTCTGAGAGAAAAGAATAGAATGAAAAAAAACAAAAAGAATAATCGTCAAAAGAATTCTCATCATACACAAAAATAACCGATCTCTCAAAGTAATCTTTCCTGTTATTGATTTTTTTGTATCTTTTAAAAATGTTTAAACCGGGAAAAATTATTTGGCTGCTTCCGATCTGCTTCATTTTATCTGCCTGTCCGTTTGAATCACCAATGCCATTGGATGAAAAACCTGCTGAAGCTGTTGATACCAGTTTGGCGGGATATTGGTACGGCATTGTAAAAGACGGGAGTGATTTTTTTGGTGTAGAAGCATTGGATATCAGCAAACACTCCGATTCCACATATGATATCATTCGCTATGGAAAAGTGATAAAAGGCGATATGATCTTACCTGATACCTCTCATTTTATCGGTTATACTTCTCATGTTGGAGACCAACTTTATATGAACGTAGAAGCTAATATTGTTGAAGTCATTCCAAGAAGAAAAAAAGAACCGGAAATAAAAACAACGAAGATCTATTATCTCGCTACATTAAAATTGAAGCATGACACATTGAGTGTGCAAACGGTAACAGATGGCTTTGCAGGTTTAAATCCTAATTTTCACAGCTCCGAAGATATCAGGCAGGCGATAACATCATTGAAAGAAGAGAATAAGAGTATCTATGATGATGTTTATAAATTATCTTACCGAAAGATGGAGCATCCACAGCCACTAAAACCTTCTGAATAACTATTGGAAAAAAAATTATTCTCCCTTCGGCAAAACCCTCCTATTCCCCTAACTTTGCGTCCCGATAACAATCGGGATTTTTTATTTCAAAATGCCCAAAGACAACTCGATCCACTCGGTCCTCATTATCGGTTCAGGCCCTATCATTATCGGACAAGCCTGCGAATTTGACTATTCCGGCTCCCAGGCTGCCAGAAGCCTTCGGGAAGAAGGCATCAAAGTTTTTCTTATCAACAGCAATCCTGCTACTATCATGACCGACCCCATGATGGCCGACAAAGTTTATTTACTTCCCCTTACTGTTGAAAGCATTGAACAAATCCTTGAAGAAAATATCGCTAATGGTAACAGGATAGATGCAGTACTTCCAACTATGGGCGGACAAACCGCACTGAATCTTGCCAAAGAAGCAAACGACCTTGGTGTTTGGGAAAGATATAATATAAGGCTGATCGGTGTTGACATTAAAGCAATTGATAAGGCAGAGGACAGGGAAAAATTCCGGCAATGGATGATCGAAATGAAGATACCCGTTGCACCAGCAAAAACAGCTAACTCTTTTTTAGAAGGAAAGGAATTTGCACAACAGATAGGATTTCCATTGGTCATTCGTCCATCATTCACATTAGGAGGAACCGGCGGTGGTTTTGTTCATGATAAAACTGATCTTGATGAAGCACTGAATCGTGGACTACAAGCATCGCCCATTCATGAAGTGTTGGTGGAAAAAGCACTACTGGGCTGGAAAGAATTTGAATTAGAGTTATTACGTGATGCAGCCGATAATGTCTGCATAATTTGTACCGTTGAAAATTTTGACCCGATGGGCATTCATACCGGTGACTCCGTAACTGTTGCACCGGCAATGACACTCAGTGATACAGCAATGCAGTTAATGCGAAATACTGCTATTCGCATAATGCGTGACCTGGGAAATTTCGCCGGTGGTTGCAATGTTCAGTTCGCATTGAACCCCGAAACAGAAGAGATCATTGCGATTGAAATCAATCCGAGAGTGAGCCGTTCTTCTGCATTGGCATCGAAAGCAACTGGTTATCCTATTGCAAAGATCGCTGCCAAGCTTGCAATTGGTTATACATTGGATGAATTGGAAAATCAAATTACGAAAACAACATCTGCATATTTTGAACCGGCGCTTGATTATGTAATTGTAAAAGTGCCAAGATGGAATTTTGATAAATTCAAAGGAGCAAATGACACTCTCGGTCTCCAAATGAAAAGTGTAGGAGAAGTGATGGCTATAGGAAGAAGTTTTACAGAAGCTATTCAGAAAGCTTGTCAGAGTCTGGAGAATAATGCGGTGGGATTAGGCTATTATGGAAAAAGCATGATGCATGCTGAAGCAATACTGGAACATATCAAAACACCAAAATGGGATCGCATCTTCCGCATCAAGGATGCATTGATGATGGGCGTCAGTGTGAACACGATTGCAAAAGCAACCAGTATTGATCGCTGGTTCATTTATGAAATTCAGAAAATATGCAATTGCGAAAAAGAAATTTCAAAATATAAACTCGATACGCTTCCTCTTAAATTATTGAAAGAAGCCAAATTGCTTGGCTTCAGCGATGAACAGATCAGCCGTATCATGAATAACGCCAGCGAAGAAGAAGTGTATGAAAAAAGAAAAGCTGCAGGCATCCGACGGGTATATAAAATGGTAGATACCTGCTCAGCAGAATTTGAAGCGAAGACTCCTTATTTCTATTCATCCTTTGAAACAGCGCCTTCCGGAAACGGTTTGATTTCTTCCAATGAATCAAAGGTTTCAAATAAAAAGAAAATAATTGTTTTGGGAAGTGGCCCTAACCGTATCGGCCAGGGAATTGAATTTGACTACTGCTGTGTACATGGTTTACTGGCAATAAAGGAATGTGGCTATGAATCCATCATGGTGAACTGTAATCCAGAAACAGTTTCCACTGATTTTGATATGGCCGATAAATTATATTTCGAGCCGGTGTATTGGGAACATCTCTGGGAGATTATCGAGCATGAAAAACCAGATGGAGTGATCGTTCAGCTTGGCGGACAAACGGCGTTGAAGTTATCGAAGCGTTTACATGAAAAAGGAATTCCGATCGTCGGCACTTCATTCGACAATATGGATATTGCTGAAGATCGTGGCCGCTTCAGCGATATGCTCAAGGAACTGGAAATTCCTTACCCGGAATACGGCACGGCATATAATGTGGATGAAGCAATAGTAGCTGCAAAAAAAGTTGGTTATCCTGTTTTGGTGCGTCCCAGTTATGTATTGGGCGGACAAAGAATGCGGATCGTGATCAATGATGATGACCTGGAAAAAGCAGTGGTCAGTTTATTGAAACATATTCCGGGTAATAAAATTCTGATCGATCATTTTCTCGATCGTTGCCAGGAAGCAGAGATCGATGCCATATTTGACGGTGATGATTTTCATGTAATGGGTGTAATGGAGCATATTGAGCCGGCGGGTATTCATAGTGGTGATAGCAATGCAGTGCTTCCTGCTTTCAATCTTACTCCATTGGTTGTTCATACTATGGAAGAATATGCCGAAAAAATTGCGAGAGAATTACAGATAAAAGGACTCATCAATATTCAGTTTGCCATCAAAGACGGAAAAGTTTATGTGATAGAAGCCAACCCAAGAGCTTCACGAACTACTCCATTCATTGCAAAAGCATACCAGATTCCTTATCTCAATATTGCAACTAAGGTTATGTTGGGTGTAAACAAGCTTCGTGATTTCACTTTTGAAAAAAGATTGAACGGTTATGCTATCAAGGAACCAGTATTCAGTTTTGAAAAATTTCCTGGTGTCAGCCGGGAACTGGGACCTGAAATGAAATCAACAGGTGAAGCTATTCGTTTTGTAAAAGACCTTCGTGATCCTTATTTCCGTCAGTTGTATAAAGACAGGAGTATGTATTTGAGTAAATAAAAAAAATTAACCGTTGCTTCCTTTAACTAATTGATAATTTCATCTAAGAAGTTCTTATTTGTTAATTGCTCCTGTATCAATTAGTATTCTATTTTAGATTTTCGGATATTATCCTTTCATAAGATTCATTAGAACTTTTATCATACCCTGTAACCCTTGTAATTTCTTTTCCCGAATTATTCAGAAAAATGGTGGTTGGTATCAAACCTTCAAATTTAAAAATCTCATTGCTATATTTATTAAGACCTGATGGAAGCAATAATTGTTGCCAGGGCATTTTTTTCAAAGCAAGCGCTTTTTGCCAATCTTCTCTGTTGTTATCCAACGATATCGATACCATCTGAAAATTTGAATTATCAGAAAACTGTTTATAGATTTTTTTTAATTCAGGAATTTCCTCCCTGCAGGGCTGACACCAGGATGCCCACAAAATCACCATAGTGATGCGCTTATCCATGCTTAACTTTGTTTCCCGAAATTCCTTATTGAGAAATGATACGTTGTTTATCTCTTTGTTATTTTTATATTTAAGACTTTCTCGTAAGCTGTTGGCAATATCGCTATGCTGAACTTCCATGTTAAACTGCAATAACAATGATTTAATTTGGTCGCTTGTAAAACCGCTCCGGTGATCATAAATTTCATTTAGTAAATAGTAGGAGTAATCGTATTTCCTGATAAGATTGCTGATTTCATTCATCAGGCTGTCAGCGTTTTTCTGATCAAAATCAATGTCTACATTATATAGAACATATGTTTGTTTACCTGCCTTTATTGGTTGAGCCGGATATACAAGTCTTATATCTGGCGGGAGTTGAAAATCTTTAGGATTGAAATCTTTTAGCTCTCCATTGAGTAAAATAGTATCATCAGGCATAAAATCTCCAAGATGTAGTAACTCACCACCCTTGAATTTCCTATTTGTTTCAAAAGAGAACAACATTTTAACACCGGTCAGGCTAATAAGTTTTAATGTAAGAAAGTGAGGCAGCCTTTCTTTATTTACTGCAAAATGAAACTGCCCGTTTTTTACGATAGTAGAGTCAATGTTAATATGTTTCCCTTCAATAGTTCTGCCCATTAAAAATATGGTTCCGTCCGGTAATCCTTTTAAATTTCCCTGAACAATCATATTTGATTTTGCAACTTTGTTATTATTGCTGCATTGCGAGCTAGAAACCATAACAAAAATTGCTATGAGTAATAACAGTTTTTTCATTTCAGGCTTTTAATAATGAATTGTTGCGATAAAAGGTACGATAAAGTAAATAAGTAAATAGTCCAGATTCTTTATTTGTAACTTACAGTTATGAACAAAGAAACTCAATCCATCATCCGCAATATTCAAAATATACTGAATGGTGAGCCATGGTTTGGAAGGCCGGTATTTGCAATACTCAATGAGATCGATCCCCATATTGTTTATAAAAAGCCTGATGCCAATTCGCATTCAATAGCTGAATTGTTGTATCACATGATAACATGGGCAGAGTTTTGTTTGCGGCAAGTAGAAAAAGCTGATAAAAGACTGATCGAAGAAATCCAAAGCCGCGACTGGAGAGATATTAACCCTTCTGTTCATACCTGGAAAAAAGGATTGGAGGAATTAAGAACCATTCATGATCAGATCATCGAAGCATTAGAGTCGAAAGACGATGAATGGCTGAAAGAAAAAGTTCATTTCCGGAATTTTAATTATCGCTTCATGCTGAACGGCCTCATACAACATGACGTTTACCATTTAGGCCAGATCGCTTATGTGAAGAAGTTACTCTCCTGAATATTTCACGCAAAGAAATTTATCAGAGTATCAAGGTATGTCATACTTTGAAAGTATGGCATACCTGTTCTAATCATCATCCTTATCTTTCTTAGTTGTCACTTTTAAAAATGCAGCCCGTTTTGGCGCCGGTAATGGAACATCATCGCCTTTGATCCCATGCCATAATACTGCATTGAACTCCATATCCGGTACAGCATCTTCTTTTGTAAAATTGAATTTTTCAGAGCGGCGTTGCCATTCATTTACTGCCACATTTTTTTCACTCAGGCTAACATTTTCCGGCACTGATACAAATGGAGTAAGATCAGGAGTTGAGCTGAAACTCCGCCACATCGGTTCGGCTGATGCATCATATTGCGACATCGGGTCCAGACCCAATATCAATTCCATTGTCCGCAGCATTGAAGAAGTGGAGTACATGGTATGATCCACAAACCCTCTTTTTACAAATCCACCCGCTACATACGCAGTAGTACGATGGGCATCTACATGATCGGGGCCATTTTGCGCATCGTCTTCGATAATAAATACAACACTTCCTTTCCAGATCGGGCTTTTGCTGAGATATTCTAAAAACATTCCAACTGCCAGATCATTATCGGCGACATGTGCAAATGGAGTAAGCCTTCCTTTTCTCAATCCTTCAGTATGATCGTTGCCAAAACGCACGGTATTGAATTGCGGCACTGCATTTATTTTTACCAGCGAATCAAATTCTTTTTTCCACTGAAAAAAACGTGTGGTATCATATACTGAAAGATCCCAACCGGTGTAAGTAGTTGAGAAATGTCCTTTCAATACATCAATGCCGGTTGTTTTTGCGTCGGTGAATTCACCATAAGTACGATAAGAAATATTTTTCTGTTTGCATTGATCCCAGATATACAGTTTATTATTTGCAATTGGTCTTACACCTTCCCCATCATATTCACCACCGCGGCCTCCGTAGCTGGTGGGCCATGTTTTTTCCAAATAATCCGTAGCATAAGCTCCCATGCTCCATTCATGACCATCAGCGCTGACTTCTCCATCGCAATAAAAATTATCGAACAACACAAATTCTTTTGCCAGCTTGTGCTGATTGGGAGTGTATTTCTCTCCAAACAAAACCAAAGAAGGATCGCCGTTTCCTTCTTTCATATCACCCAACACCTGGTCATAGGTTCTGTTTTCTTTAATGATATAAAAAACATGTTTGATTGGCGATGGGTCGCCGACCTTCATCGGAATTGGGTTCCCGGCTTCTCCATCACTTACCAGTTCTTTTTCTTTCTGATAAGGTGAATTGTGATATACTACCTGCGAATAAACACTCAATTGATTTTGGGTAGGTTCATCAACGATGCTCATGGTTCCTTTAAACAATCCGCCGATGTATTGTACTTCGATAGGTTTGCTTTTATCTCCTTCCTGGTAAAGAACTTCTTCACTTCTTCTTGATGGATTGGGGCCGTATGGATTGGCCATTGAAGTAAATCCTTTACCATTGCTGATCCATATTTTTTTCCCGATCACTTTCACATTCGTAGGATACCAACCCGTTGGAATAAATCCTTTGCTTTTACTGTTGCCGGGTTGGCTTATATCAAATACCGCTACACAATTATTGTCCGCATTGGCAATGTATAAAGTTTTTTCGTCGGCACTTAACGCAAGGCCATTGGAAGTGGAACCCTCCGGAGAATGAGGATACAAAGCTGCATTCAATGTTTCAATTACTTTATTGGATCTTGTATTGATCACCGACACGGAATTATCATTTCCATTGGCAACAAAAAGATAATTACCATTCCGGGTCAGGCATAATTCATTGGGATTATCACCAACAGGTATTTCTCCTGTAATTTTTTGTTGCTCCGTATTAAAAAGTAAAACCTTATCACAGCCCCAGCAACTGACATAAAGTGTTTGTTTATCCGGAGAAAGAAGGCAAGTGTACGCTTCTGCAGGAAGCTTCAATTCCAGGCTTACCTTTTTGCTTTTCAGGTCAACTACATAAAGGGAATTATTTTCTTTGGTAACTACGTACAACAAATTTTTTGCGTCATCAATATCTATTCCCGCAGGAGATATTTTTACCGGCCATTTCTTTCCGAGCTTAATACTGTCTTTTAAAATAAGCCTATTATTTTTAACTGCATATTGAAGTATCCAGTTATCATTTCCTCCCGAAGCATAGAGAAACTTTTCATCAGCGCTGAATTTTAATCCATACCATGATTTTGGTATCACCACATTATCCAGTATCTTTTCATTCTTCACATCGATCAGTTGCAAGGATTGAACACTTTGCCCGTTATTAGTCACAGCAATATATTTTTTCGAAACAGATACTGCAATATTCAACGGCAGGTCTCCTAATTGCAACGTATTTCCTACTGGTGTCAGGCTCCATCCGTTTGGAAGGTTCACTCTTTTAGATTCGAGTTCCTGAAGCGTTTGTCCAAAAGAATAATAACTGAGAAAAATGGTCAGTACCAAAAAACTCTTTTTCATATAGAAATTTGAAAGACGAAGGTACATAGAAGCGAAATTCAATCATATGACTGAAAAAAATATAAGGATAATATAACCACAAAGTAGTATTGAAATTTTTCATTATTCCACGTACCTTTCAAAATGACTTTTTACGCAATTCCCTTCTGGAAAAAGTCGCCTTTCCTACGCCTGCTGGTCCCAATGATGGCAGGAATTGTCTTGCAATGGTACCGGCAGATCCCTGTTCGGTTTTGGTGGTACATTCTCGCACTGAGTTTTATTGCATTCGTTCTGTTCTTTTTTATTCCATTTTTTAAACGATTCCGACTGTCACTACTAAGCGGAATATTTGGAGGCATTATTTTCCTGACTCTTGGTGCAATGCTTACCTGGTACCAGGATATTCGCCACAATAAAGAATGGTTCGGAAATACATACAAAGAAAAAGACGGCTTGATCGTGACACTGGAAGAGCCGCTTGTAGAAAAGAACAAATCCTTTAAAGCAAATGCCAGCGTAAACTTTCTGCTGCAAAATGAAAAGAAAATTCCGGTGAAAGGAAAGATCATTCTTTATTTTAAAAAAGATCAGCCCAACGAACAAACAGATTCATCTCTTTATCATTTGAGTTACGGTTCACAAATTGTTTTCAATAAACCTTTGCAGGAAATAAAAAATTCAGGAAATCCCGGCGGGTTTGACTATAAGCGCTATGCTTTATTCCAGGAAATCACACACCAGGTTTACCTGAAGCCCGGAGAATTTGAAACATTTGAAAAGAAAAATGAAAAATGGCTGGATCGATTTCTTTACAATGTTCGGGAAAAAGTGATCGGTATCATCCGCAGATACATTCCCGGCGGAAAAGAACGGGGACTTGCTGAAGCGCTTTTAATAGGATACAAAGACGACCTGGACCAAAACTTAGTACAATCGTACACAAACACCGGAGTAGTGCATATCATCGCCATATCCGGTATGCACCTGGCATTGGTGTATTGGCTGCTGTCACTTTTGTTCAAACCGCTGCGACAAAAAAAGCAAACTCGCTGGCTGCGACCGATCCTCATCATAGCAGGTTTATGGTTTTTCAGTTTGCTCGCTGGTGCACAGGCATCGGTCATTCGAGCTGCAGTGATGTTTACCTGTATTGTGTTGGGAGAAAGTCTTTCAAAGAAAACTTCTATCTATAATACTTTGGCTGCTTCTGCATTTATATTATTATGCTATGATCCCTATTGGCTGTGGGATGTAGGCTTTCAGCTTTCTTATGCAGCAGTTTTGAGCATTGTGATCTTCATGCGACCCATTTACAATTGGTTTTATATCCGGAATAAAATACTCGACTTTATCTGGAAATTAAATGCTGTTAGTATTGCGGCACAGGTGCTAACAGTTCCAATAAGTATTTTTCATTTTCATCAATTTCCCAATTATTTTCTGCTGACCAATTTTATTGCAGTGCCCCTGTCCAGCATTATTGTATTAGGAGAAATTTTTCTTTGTCTTGTTTTCTTTATTCCTTTTGCGGCGGGACTCATCGGTAAATTATTATCGTGGTTGATCTTACTAATGAATTCTTATATTGAAAGAATTGAATCACTCCCTTATTCATTATGGGATGGATTGCAGGTAAACGTTGTTCAAACCATTCTTTTATATTTGATCGCAGCCGGTGCAGGTTTCTGGCTACTGGAGAAAAACAAGACTGGACTGAAAACAGCGCTTATTGCATTACTTGGATTTTTGTTCTTGCGTTCTTATTCTCTTATAGAAACAAATCGTCAGCAAAAGATCATTGTTTACAACGTACCGCAACGACAAGCGATTGACATAATTCATGGTAGAAATTATCTTTTTGAAGGAGACGGTGATCTGCTGCAGGATGATTTTTTAAGGAATTTTCATTTAAAGCCATCCAGGATTTTATACAGGGTTCCTGTTGCATCGGAATCGAATAATATCATAGGAGAAAATAATTATTTCGTTTTGGGATCCAAAAGAATTATGCTTATTAATAATTCTATTTCTTTTTCTGAAACTGAAAGCAAACAACCTGTCGATCTGCTGGTGATCTCAAAAAATCCGAAATTAAATATGGCACATCTTGCTAATTCGCTAAACATAAAACAAGTAGTGTTCGATGGTTCAGTACCTGCGTGGAAGATCAACACCTGGAAAAAAGATTGTGACTCGCTCGGCATTCCTACTTATGATGTAAATGAAAAAGGAGCTTTTGTCATGAATCTTCGTTAAACTTATCTTTGCGACTTCTTGTAACGATGCGTGCCACGGTTCGAACCGTGGCACGCTTATTCACCTCTTCAAATGAACAAAAAAATCCGCTCTGCACTAATCTCCGTTTTCTATAAAGACGGGCTGGAATCTATTGTAAAATTGTTGTCCAAACTTAATGTAACCATCTACTCAACGGGAGGGACACAACAATTCATTGAGAAACTCGGAGTGAAAGTGATCCCTGTTGAATCGCTGACTTCTTATCCTTCCATTTTAGACGGAAGAGTGAAAACATTGCATCCTTCTGTTTTCGGTGGTATCCTTGGGAAAAGAGATGATGCTACACATGTGGCTGAAATGAAACAATACAACATCCCTGAGATAGATCTCGTCATAGTGGATCTGTATCCATTTGAAGAAACTGTGGCTTCAACCACCGATGAAAAAGCAATCATCGAGAAAATAGATATTGGCGGACCATCGATGATCCGTGGAGCTGCCAAAAATCATAATGATGTGCTGGTCGTCGCTAATAAAAAAGATTATTCATCGCTGGAAAATATTTTGAAGGAACAAAAGGGTGAAACTTCCCTAGAACAAAGAAGGTCATTTGCGATCAAAGCATTTGATGTTTGTTCGGCTTATGATAATGCTATCTCCAACTACTTTCATCAAACCGATTTTGAAACAATCTTTAATAAAGAACAGAAAATTCTCAGGTACGGTGAGAACCCTCATCAGGCTTCTGCTTTTTACGGAGATCTTGAAGAAATATTTGAGCAACTGAATGGCAAAGAACTTTCTTATAATAACCTGGTAGATGTTGACGCAGCAGTTCATCTGATAAAAGAATTTGATGAAACAACCTTTGCCATCATCAAACACAGCAATGTTTGCGGCATCGCACAAAGAGCTACCGTGAAAGAAAGCTGGGATGCTGCATTGGCAGGCGATCCTGAATCAGCGTTCGGTGGCGTATTGATCTGTAATAAAACTATTGATAAAGTAACCGCTGAAGCCATAAATGAAATTTTCTTTGAAGTACTGATCGCACCGGAATTTGAAGCGGAAGCATTGACTATTTTGAGATCGAAGAAGAACAGGATTTTGCTGAAGATGAAGTCAGGAGTCAGGAGTCAGGAATCAGATACATACCGGTCATTGTTAAATGGGATTTTGATGCAATCAGACGATAAAGGAAATTTTTCTGAATGGAAAGAAGTTGGCGGAAGAGAAACCACCAATGCAGAAAAAGAAGATTTGAAATTCGCCAATCTTGTTTGCAAGCATTTAAAATCGAATGCGATTGTATTGGTAAAAAATAAACAACTGATCGGAAAGGGCTGCGGACAAACCAGCCGCATTGATGCATTACGGCAATCTATTGAAAAAGCGAAGCAGTTCCATTTCGATCTGCATGGAGCTGTGATGGCGAGTGATGCATTTTTCCCATTCAGTGATAGTGTGAGTTTGGCTCATGAAGCCGGTGTAACAGCAATCATTCAGCCGGGAGGTTCTGTTCGTGATAAAGATTCGATTGATTATTGTGTCAAGAATAATTTGGCAACGGTGATGACAGGAATGAGGCATTTTAAGCATTAAACCCCAAACCCCGAAAGGGGCTTACGAAGAGTTCTTATAAAAGAAATTTTCAAACAATTTTAAACTACGAAGTCTCTTTTTATAGAGATTTAGAGGGTATGCCCCGATTTGATATATTCAAAACTTTATCACAGACCGGTGATTCCATCAAACAATTATCGGTACTCAATCCCCTTACCATTCACAGGAAAGGAACCAAAACAAAAGCTGTATTTGCATTAGCATTAGTTTGCTTTTTTTGGGGCACCACATGGCTGGCATCGGAAGAAGGTGTAAAACGAATGCCTGCATTACAGTTGGCGGGCATCCGGCAATTGATCGCCGGAATAATATATGTGCTATTCTTTCTTGCAAAAGGCGCAAGGCTACCCAAAGGAAAAGAATGGCGCTCTGTCATTGTATTAAGCATTTTGAATTTTGTTTTGAGTAATGGGCTTAGTACATGGGGAGTTCAATATATTTCGGCAGGACTTGGTTCTATTATCGGCGCTATTTTTCCTCTCTGGCTGGTTGTGATCGGATTATTTTCCGCTACAAAAATTCCAAACAAAGCAATTGTTGGATTCATACTCGGTTTCGGCGGTGTTTGTATTATCTTTTATGAACATTTCCATGATTTTTTCAATTCTGATTTCCGTTTCGGAATTCTGCTTTCCATAGTTGCAACATGGTCATGGGCCTTTGGAACATTATATACCAAAAAACATGTGGCAAGTTTCAATCCTTATTTCAGCCTGGGATTACAAATGCTGATATCGGGAATATCATTGGTTACTCTCACAAAATTTACAGGCAATGCAATAGCAATTACAGCTATTCCCTGGCAATCCTGGGCATCACTTGCTTATCTTATTCTCTTTGGATCTATTCTGAGTTTTATCTGCTATCTATATGCTTTGCAACATTTGCCAACTGAACAAACATCCATTTATGCTTACGTCAATCCGATCGTAGCAGTGGTTTTGGGTTGGTTGTTCTTAAATGAAAAGATGAGTATGTTTATCGGAATTGGTGGATTGGTGGCGCTGTTGGGTGTTTACCTGGTGAACAAAGCATTCAAAGCAATTCCTGCAAGTGAGCAGCCGGAAACAGAAGGTGTTTAAATTCTTTAAGCAATCGTTTATTTACCCGGATGCTTTTCCTTCCACATCTGGTTGAATGATTTTTTCGGGAATTCCATTTCGCTGCGGTGTTGCTTCCATCCTTTTACCAAAGTATTCACCAACCAATTTTTAATTCTGCTGGTCCCTGTGTTCATTAGTTTCCGATGAAGCATTGCCTGCTTCCATCCTTTCCAGGCCATTCGCTCAGCAAAAGAACTATACCCATTTTCAACTGATTCATGCCGGTTTTCCAGCAATATCTCATGCAGATTAATTTTCACTGCACATACTTCGGTACAATTGCCGCATAATGAGGAAGCATAACTCAGGTGTTTCCATTCGCTCAACTGTTTCAGATGCGGAGTAATGACGGAGCCAATGGGACCGCTGTATGTGGACTCATACGCATGTCCCCCGATGTTTTTATAAACAGGGCAAGCATTCAAACAAGCGCCGCAACGGATACAGTATAAACTTTCCCGTGTTTTTTCATTGGCTAAGATATTCGTCCGGCCATTATCAAGCAGTATCACATACATTTCTTCCGGGCCATCGGATTCATTCTCCTGCCTGGGACCGGTAATTATAGAATTATAAACTGTGAGCCTCTGTCCTGTTCCATATGTAGCTAACAAAGGAAGAAATAAAGAAAGGTCAGTCAATGATGGAATCATTTTTTCAATCCCCACAATGGCAATATGAGTTTTAGGCCAGGCACAGCTCAATCGGGCATTGCCTTCATTCTCCGTTACTAGCAATCGCACCAATATCAGCAATTATAAAATTTGCGCCGGTCATTCCAATTTCTGCCTGCACATATTTTTCTCTTAGAATTGATCTTGCGATCAGCGTCAACTGTTCCGGTGTGGCTTTGGGGTCTGTTCCTAATTTATCCGCAAAAAGTTTTGCTACATCTTCTTTGCTTTTGTGCATGGCGGGTGTAACAATATGGTATGGCGGTTCATCGTCCAATTGCTGAATATATTCTCCAAGGTCCGTTTCTATACTTTCAATTCCATTTTTTTCCAAAAACTCATTCAGGTGAATTTCTTCCGTCACCATACTTTTACTTTTCACCAGCGTTTTGCAATTTTTTGCAGCACAGATCTTTCCTATTTCTTCCAATGCCTGTTCTGCATTTTCTGCCCAGATCACTTTGGCGCCTCTGCTGGTGAAATATTGCTTCAAATGTTTCTAGATAATAATCGAGTTTTTCAATCGCTCTCCATTTTAATATTCTTGGCTTTTTCTCTTGCTGAATTCAGGTCTTCGAACTGTTGTTTTCCCTGTGACTATGCGGCATTATACTTACCGATATTAAAATTGATCTTGCGCCGGTGTTCTTTATCAGCGGCTTTAATCGTGCTTTTAGCAATAAAAGATCGGCTTTGCTCGGTCATAAAACAAATTTATGCCAGTATATTCATTTTTTTTCTTTAAATTTCATTTGATGCATTATACAATCTTGCGGAAACTATCCAATGCATGATAAAACTCTTCCCCGTATTTTCTGATCAAGGCCTCTTTCAAAAATTCATATACCGGTATTTTTATTTTTTCTCCCAAGAACACAAGCCGGACTACATAATTTTTCTCTTGGCTCATAATTTACACGTCATAATCTCCATGCTTTCCCTTTCGGGCAACGATAGGATACAAGTGACAACTTATTGGTTTTTTCCAGGAAATCACTCCATCATTGATACGCCTGTTCAAATGCACATTTGATAATTCCTCTTTCATCCCGAACGCCATAAACACAGATCTCCTTATCGCTGCCCAGTGTAGGTGTTACCCATTCGAACTCCTGGTTGTACACATATTTTCCTTTCTTCTCTATTTCCTGCCAGTGATGCTGGAGTGAGATATGGTTTCACTTTTTCAAATACTTCTGTCAATAATATTCAATTCTTCATCCGTCAAAGGTGCTCCGGCATCGCCTATCTTCACAACATCCTCCTTTGCATTTGCTAAGATCACAAACAAATTTTTTTTCCACAACATCATCACTCACCAATATATTATCAATTACTATCACACTATTTTATTTGTTGGCAAAAATAATCCTTTAGATGGACCGCAGTTTGTTTGTTGAAAATATTTTGATCGGCGCTATTTCCATTTCAGCGTGTTGATCAGATGCTTATGTCCTTTTTTAAAAAATCATTTACAATTCCCAGTGAATCTGCATTGGGAGTAGCATCAAAATATAATGCGCCTCGTAAAAAATGTTTGGTGGAATCAGTAAGAAAAAATTGGTTGGCAGTTGCCGTATTTCCAGCCAATGAAAAATAAATGCCTTCCACTCCATTGGGTGTTTTCATCAGGCTGTCAGTAATACCTGTTGAAATATTGACATGCTGTTTGTAGGCCATTTTAAATCCATCACTTACCAGTGAATCGAATTTATTTCTGGCAGTAATTTCTTTATAGCTTATATAAATTCGGCCAGCAAACTGCGGCACATCAATATTGATCCACCAGGGATTTTCCGGTTTATCTTCAAAAAAAGTAGTGTCCTTTAGAATCTTTGCATAAACAGGGTATTCAAAAGTGTATGGATAGCCCGGTTGATCAAATTGCTGGTATTTTTTTTCCGGAAAATCAATTTTGAAATATCCTTTCTTCTTTCCAACAGTATAATTGCTGTTACAGGAAAAATTAAAAAAGTTATAAATCCTGTGATAACAATTAGAATTAACGAATAAACTGTTTTTTTCAAAATAGAATAGTTTAGGCTTTAGCTTTGATAGTTACTTTTACCTGTTGATACGGTTATTCTCTGTTTGCAATACTGTAAATTCAAAATCACCGCATGGTATCACCGCATTTCGTCGCGGGAATTCTCCTGACAATTCCAGTACCAAGCCCGCCAGTGATTCACTTTCTCCTCTTACCTGATCAAATGTATCCATCGGCAATTGCATGGTCCTGCACATATCATGTATCATTGTTTTGCCTTCAAAAATATAATTGTTGATCATCGAGTTTCCGGTTTGCGGCTTTCTTCTTCATCAAATTCATCCCTGTATCTCACCAATCACTTCTTCCAGAATATCTTCCATCGTTACAATACCGCTGGTGCCGCCAAATTCATCTACCACCACTGCAAAATGAATTCTGTTTTGCTGAAAATCCTTCAACAGATCTTCGATCAGTTTTGATTCCGGAACAAAATAAGGTTGACGCATCAGCGAATGCCAGTCAAAATTTTCCTGGTTCATTGAAATAAGGAACTAAGTCTTTTGTATTAATAATGCCAACTACTTCATCAAGGCTTTCTTTATAAACCGGCAATCTTGAATAATGAAACTCTTCTACTTTTTTAATAAGTTCACCAAATGACGAATTATAATTCTACTCCATTACATGTCCAGCCGGCTTCGCATGATCTGTTTTACTGAAATATTTCCAAATTTCACAATCCCTTTCATGATATTTTTTTCTTCCGGGAGTGGTTTCTTCATCGGTTTTAATATCAATGGCTTCATCCAGTTCCTGGATACTCATCGCTTCTGATCTGATCTGCGCCTAGTCTTTTGCCAATGCTATCTGCCAGTGTACAATCCATTTACTGATTCGTCGTAACAGCAGATGAACAGATTCCACAATGAACGAAGAGCCGTAGGCAAATCGAAGATTATTTTGTGTAGCCCAGACTTTAGGAAAAATTTCTCCGAAAAAAATAAGTACAAAAGCGATTACCACTACTTTGAAAAGTATTTCTATCACATACATTTTCGATTCCTAAAAGAAATAAACTGATTAATCAGAAAATTAGAAAGAATAATGATACAGATATTGATAAATGTGCTGGCGATCAGCAATGAAGCATATACTTCTTTCGGTTCTTCCAGCAAGCTGACAATACGTTTGGCCGCAGCGTGCTGTTTTGTTTTCAGCATATTCACATCCTTGCTGTTTAATGAAAACAAAGCCACTTCAGCACCTGAAATAGTAAAAGTGAGTAATAGTAATATCAGCAGTAAAACAATAAGAAAAGTTGGAGCCTGTGGATTGACAGCCAGAAAAATATAAGAAAGTTTATTGTATACAGAAAACAATGACCGAATGACTTTCCAATGCAAGGATGTTTTGTGTGATTGATTTAACGCATGTCGAAAATAAACAGTATATTAAAGGCAACTCCAAAGTAGTGCTTTTAATTATGCCGATAAAAATATTATTTCAGAAAGGAAGGTTTTCTGATGGATCACCCACAGGAGAAGTGTCATTTGCCGCCTAACCCTTCAACATCACTATCACCCTGCGATGCGGAACTACCTGCATCCGTTCTTTTATCCAGCATGATCAGATTATCTCCCACTACTTCCGTGGCAAATTTCCGGTTGCCATCTTTATCATCCCAGCTACGGGTTCTCAAGCGGCCTTCAATATAAACCAGGCTGCTTTTGTGAAGATATTTTTGAGCCAGTTCAGCCAGGCCCCGCCAAAGCACCACGGTATGCCATTCAGTTTGTGAAACTAATTTACCCGATCGGTCTTTAAATGTTTCTGTAGTAGCCAATGGAAATTTTGCTACAGCAATATTTCCTTCCAGATGCTGTACATCCGGGTCTTTGCCCAGGTTGCCAATGAGCATTACTCGGTTTACGCCTCTCATACACTTGTCCTTTTTCGATTAATAATTCATCTCAGGCTATGAATGCTCTTTAAAGTTAAATTTTTTTAAGCGGAATCGAAAAAATTTCCACTTGAGTTTAACAGGCATTTAAAATAAGCTCTGTCGAGCCGGATCCTTGTTGTAAGTATTGATTAATAAATCTGGGGAAAGCATACTGATCAATGTTTTGCTTTTTCATCCAAAGCCAGTTTCTCATTTCATTCTGGTTTCCGTTTCATCTTTATTCTTAATAAACTGACCGGCGATCAGCTGATGAGAAAGCTTGTTGTTTATACAAATTGGAGATATAGAAATCAATTCATAATTACCTTTTTGAAGAAATTTATTTCTTTCAGCTTGCTTTAAAATATTTTTTTGATCCTGCTCTTTCTTTGTTTCGATCAACGGAAATTCATACAAGCTGCTGCCAGATATCTTTTCCTGTTCTCTGGCGGATAGCAATTTTATCTTTATATTCCAGTATCAGATAATAAAACCATCGTTTCTTGATACTTGATCTTTTTTTCTTTTACCGGCAGGCTCATTTATTTTCTTATTGAGAAAAGCATAACAGGTTTTTTTGAAATGGACAATTGGTACAAAGCGGCGCAGCTGGTTTGCAAATCACGGCCCCAAAATCCATGATTGCCTGGTTGTAAATGCCGGCTGTTTTTTATCCAGAACTTCATTGGCTAATAAGGAAAATATTTTTTGCCTTCAGTTGAATCAATTGGCTTTATTAATTCCAAATACTCTTGCCAATACCCGAAATACATTTCCATCAACAACTGCATAGGGAAGATTGAAAGCAAATGAAGAAATAGCAGCAGCTGTATAAGGACCAACTCCTTTCAATGCTTTTATCTCCTCATAACTATCGGGAAATTTTCCATTTAGTTCTTTTGAAATATATCTGGCTGTTGCAATCAGGTTTCTGCATCGGGTATAATAACCCAATCCTTCCCATAGTTTGAAAACCTTTTCATCTGGTGCTTTTGCCAGTTTATGAATATCGGGAAATGTTTTAATAAAATTATTGTAATAATTCAGTCCCTGTTCTACCCTGGTTTGCTGGAGAATGATTTCGCTTAAGCCATATTTTATAAGGATCTTTTTCTCCTTTCCAGGGCATTTGCCGGGTATTCTTTTCCTGGTTCCACTTCAATAAGAACCGCTGAAAATTTTCTTTTAGTGTCTCTTTACTTTTTGCATTTCAGAGCATTCATTTTACGATTTGAATGGGCTAAATATCCGGCATTTTCAGCAACCTTTCAGAGCATGGTGAAAAAAATTTATGCCTATTCTAGTTGACTATCATATTATTTTGTCATAAATTGGTCATTCATAAACCACTTAAAATCCTGCAACAATGAGAAAAGCCGATCTGGTTAATCAGATTTCTGAAAAAACAGGGATACCCAAGGTTGATGTACTTGGTTACCCTCGAAACCATGTTTAAAGAAGTAAAAGACACTCTTGCTGCGGTGAAAATATTTATATCCGTGGCTTTGGCAGTTTTATTACCAAAAAAAGAGCTGCTAAAGATTGGGCGCAACATTAAAAAGAATATTGCTGTTCATATTCCTGAACATTATATTCCTGCTTTTAAGCCTGCTAAAGAATTTGTAGCAGAAGTAAAAAAACTGAAAGAAGTCAAGCCAGATGCAGGTCCTGGAGAAGATGCATAATGCTTAACATTTTATAAAATCGTCTGCTTCATTTACTCCATCATTTATATGTTGCTTTAAGGTAACTTTGCCTCCTAAATTTTTTGATTGTGAAGAAACCTCAATGGATTACTATTGGTGTAGCGATTTTTCTTGTTGCGATTATTTATTTTTGGCGAGAACTACTCCCAACAAAAATACAATTTCCAGTACAGTAGCTGAACCAGGCAATGCATGACACGAATTCCAATGCAACGCTATTAGTCTATTGATACCATTCTTGAATATAGCCAAAAAACAAATTAACTCCTGAACAGGTTATCCGGATTAATACTCTTGAAAATTCCATTTCAAGGGGTGATGTAAAAGATCAGCAACTTAAAGTTTATCATCAATTAGCCCATTTTTGGGCTGATTCAGCCGGTATTTTTGAGCCCTTATGCCTGGTATGAAGCGAAGCAGCCAGATTGGAAAATTCGGAAAAAAGCCTCACCTTTGCTGCCCACTTATTTTTGGATAACCTGCAAAATGATGAAGATGCAAGAACGAAGGAAATGGAAAGCCTTGCAGGCCAAAGATTTGTTTGAAAGATCTTTGAAGATTAACCCGGATAATGATTCAGCAAAAGTAGGTCTTGGTGCCTGCTACCTGTTTGGCAATATTTCGGCAACGCCTATGGAAGGGATTGTGAAAATCAGGGAAGTATTGAGATAAAGACAGCACTAATGTCTATGCGCAGATGATGCTGGCAAAAGGATCGCTGATGTCAGGGCAATATGATAAAGCGATCAGCCGTTTAGAAACGGTTAACCGGATGCAGCCCGATAATCTTGAAGCTATTCTGATGCTGGCAGATGTGTATGAAAGAACTGAGCGATAAAACAAATGCGCTGTAAGCTGGTATCAAAAAAGTCTTCAGTATATTAACAGGCAAGATGTGAAAGCAGAGATTGAAAAAAGGATTGAGGAGTTGAAAAAATAAATCGGATCGCAGTTGAAAAGACGCGATATATAAAGTTAATGACATTTAAACTTATTATAAACAAGATTTAAAAAATTATTTGAGTATGCCTTGTGGTAAAAAAAGAAAGCGTCATAAAATTGCGACGCACAAGCGTAAAAAAAGACTGAGAAAGAACCGTCATAAGAAAAGGAATAAATAAATTTCCTTTTCTGTATGAATATATACCCGCTCCGTTCTTATAACGGAGCTGGATTTCAGTTGACTGGTTGTTTGCCGTATAAGTTTGCACTCCACCAATTTGCTGCACACATTTCTACAGGTATCAATCCCGCAATCACAGTACGGATTTCTGGCAACCGGTATTTACAGCAGATAAGGCTAGATTCATTTATGTAAGCTGTAATGAACAAAGAACTTATTATTAATGCAGCTCCACAGGGTGTTGAAATTGCCCTGCTGGAAGATCAGGAAACTGGTAGAACTGCATAGCGAAAAAAGCGATGCCCGTTTTGCCGTTGGAGACTTATACCTGGGTAAAGTAAAAAAACTGATTCCGGGATTAAATGCTGCTTTTGTAGATGTTGGTTTTGAGAAAGATGCTTTTCTTCACTATACCGATCTGAGCCCTTATGCCCGATCCTTGCTGAAGTTCACTGTCTATGTGCATGAGTGATAAAAGTGAGACAGGGATTGGATTTCGGCAAATTTACTATTGAACCTGAGATTGTAAAAACCGGAAAGATCAATGAAGTACTTGGGCGGCAAACCCAATATACTGGTACAGATACTAAAAGAACCAATTGCCGCAAAAGGGCCAAGACTAAGTTGTGAGATTTCGTTACCAGGTCGTTTTGTTGTCATTACTCCATTCAATAATATTGTTGCTGTATCAAGAAAAATACATTCTTCGGAAGAAAGAAAAAGACTGCAGAAGATCGTTGAAGCAATAAAGCCAAAAAATTTTGGTGTAATTGTTCGTACAGCTGCTGAAGGAAAAAATACAGCTGAATTGCATGAAGATCTTTCTGCCCTGGTAGAAATGTGGAAGATTATTCAAAAGAATCTGAAAGGAGCGGTAGCCCCTGCCAAAATTTTAAGTGAACAAACAAAGACCACCAGTATTCTTCGAGATCTGCTGAATGAAGATTTTAATAAGATCGTCGTGAACGACCGGAATATTTTTAATGATACAAAAATTTATATTCAGCGTATTGCTCCTGAAAAAGCCGATATCGTTTCATTTTATCAAAATGGCTCCCCCATCTTTGATTCATTTGGGATCACCAAACAGGTAAAATCTTCTTTTGGAAAAACAGTGAACCTTGAATAGCGGTGCTTATCTTATCATTGAACACACCGAAGCTCTGCATGTAATTGATGTAAACAGTGGCTATAAAAGTGTGAGCAATAACCAGGAGCAAAATGCACTGGAAACAAACCTTGAAGCAGCTGAAGAAATTGCCAGACAACTACGGCTAAGAGACCTTGGCGGAATTATTGTAGTGGATTTTATTGATATGAAACTTCCGGACAATAAAAGGAAACTGATGGAAAAAATGGAAGAATTCATGGGGCCTGACAGGGCTAAACATGCTGTTCTTCCTATTTCCAAATTTGGTCTTATGCAGATCACCCGGCAACGGATGAAGCCCGAAATGAATATCAATACACAGGAAGTTTGCCCAAGCTGTAATGGTACAGGAAAAATTTCATCAACATTGTTGCTGGAAGATGAAATTGAAAAGAATCTGAGCTATCTCATTACACATAAGCATAGCAACCTGAAATTGGTGGTGCATCCTATCATGTATGCTTACCTGACCAAAGGCTGGCCGTGGTCATCGAAAATAGCTAAATGGAGAAAGAAATTAAGGCAGAAAATAAGACTGGAACAAGACAGTAATTATCATCTGACTGAGTACAAATTCTTTGATCCAGCATGATGAAGAAATAAAATTATAAAAGTCTCTTTCCTCAGAGTCTTTATTTTACATGATTTTGAAAGATCAATTTCTACTTCTCCCGCTTGCATAGATCAATATATATTGAACCAACGTCACAACTGTAGCAAGTGCTGCAACAACATAAGTGACAGCTGCCCATTTTAATGCATCTTTTGCTTTGGGATATTCCTGTTGAGTCATTACATTAGTTGTATTCAGCCAGGCCAATGCCCTCTGGCTGGCATCAAATTCTACAGGTAGAGTTATCAGCGTAAATAAAGCTGTTAATCCAAATAAAAT
Source organism: uncultured Bacteroidota bacterium (assembly GCA_963745445.1). Lineage (GTDB taxonomy): Bacteria > Bacteroidota > Bacteroidia > Chitinophagales > Chitinophagaceae > UTBCD1. The sequence goes on along the minus strand of CAVUXD010000003.1, from coordinate 1,067,759 downwards.
AATACCAGCCAAAAGCAATTGTGGGAATCGGTTGACCATAATAACTCCTAATAGAAGTATCCATTGTACAATTCCGGAACTAAACTGAACCACCGGCACTAACCTACTTCTCATCATGAGCCAGTTATAAGCTGTTGCATGTTGCACAGCGTGTCCGCATTCGTGGGCAGCCACTGCCGCTGCCGCTATATTATTGCCGTTATAAACTTCCGGACTGAGGTTTACTGTTTTATTAGCAGGATTGTAATGGTCAGAAAGAAATCCATCTACTGATGTGACCTTAACATTATAAATCCCATTTTCTCGGAGCATTTTTTCAGCAATTTCTTTGCCCGTTAAGCCACTTAAAAGCGGAATTTTTCCGTAGGACTGAAACTTACTTTTTAGTACCATTGAAACCAGCATACTAATTCCTAAAAAAATTAATGAAACGATTAAAATTGAAGGTGTCATTTATAAAAACATTTTATTATTCACAAGAAGCAACAAATCTGTTACCAGTCAAGTTTTCCCGTTTTTTTGCCGCCGTTTTGTCATAGCAGTTTATAGATTATTACGAAATCTAAGCTTTAGTCCCTTAGAAATATCATTTTCTTAAAATCATTTATAAATAATTATTTATCAACAACTTACAGTTAATTTGTTGAAATATTTTTATCAAATTCACATTCGAAAAGTTATTAACAGGCTCAAAAAATTATTTTGTAATGTGGCTCAGATTTGTAACTTAGTGCAAGAATTTAATGGGTTAGTAAGTAAGGGGGTCAATCGAAAGATTGACCCTTTTTACATTTAAAAAATCACACCTTTTTCGGCTGCCTTTTTCCCTCTTTATATATATCCAATTTTTAGGGATTATCAATTTTATTTTCGTTTCTAAAGATTTGAATCATGATATAAATGTTATTCTATCTTTAATATATGAGCAAAGTAAAAACAGCCTTTTTTTGCCAGAATTGTGGATATGAAAGTGTAAAATGGTTAGGGCAATGTCCTTCATGTGGGCAATGGAATACGTTTGTCGAAGAATTAATACAAAAAGATTCGTTTAAGAACAATAATGGTTGGAAAGATTATGGTGAGGAAAAGAGAACAAATAAAACCATATCTACTAAATGAAATAAAAAGTAGCGAAGAAAAAAGACTGATCACAGCAGATACTGAATTAAACAGGGTTTTGGGTGGAGGTATTGTGCCGGGGAGTATTGTTTTGATTGCCGGAGAACCAGGAATTGGAAAATCCACTTTGTTTTTACAAAATGGATTGTGGTTGAAAGAACAACGTTGTGTTATACATTAGCGGAGAAGAAAGCGAACAGCAAATAAAAATGAGAGCCGATCGCTTAAAAATAAATAGCGAAAATTTTTACTTACTTACTGAAACTTCTACCCAAACTATTTTCCAGGAAATAAAAAAACTAAAACCTCAATTGGTAATCGTTGATTCTATTCAAACATTACAAACGCAGTATATTGATTCCTCACCCGGCAGTATTTCACAAATCCGGGAATGTGCCGCCGAATTTCAACGTTTTGCAAAAGAAACAAATACTCCGGTTATTTTAATTGGTCATATTACTAAAGATGGCAGCATAGCCGGACCAAAAATATTAGAACACATGGTAGATACGGTATTACAGTTTGAAGGTGACCGTCACTATGCATATCGCATTCTTCGAACTTTAAAAAACCGTTTTGGCAGCACTGCTGAATTAGGAATTTATGAAATGACGGATGAAGGAATGAGGGGTGTTACCAATCCGAGCGAAATATTGATCACTCAAAAAGAAGAGCAGTTAAGCGGTATTGCTATTGCTGCTACAATTGAAGGAATAAGACCTCTCTTGATCGAAGTGCAGGCATTAGTAACTCAATCTGTATATGGCACTCCACAACGAACTGTCAGCGGATTTGATCTGAGACGCCTGCAATTGTTGCTGGCAGTATTGGAAAAAAGAGGAGGATTTCATTTTGGGGTAAAAGATGTTTTCCTGAATATTGCTGGCGGCTTGAAAGTAGAAGATCCATCTATTGATCTGGCGGTTCTTTGTGCATTATTATCATCCTATGAAGATGTGCCGCTACCACAAAATATTTGTTTTGCCGGGGAAATAGGTTTGAGTGGGGAAATTCGTGCTGTTAACAGGATCGATCAACGAATAGCGGAAGCGGAAAAACTGGGATTCGAGAAAATTTTCGTATCTAAGTATAACCAAAAGGGACTCTCCAAACAAAAATTCAATATTGAAGTGGTAATGATGAGTCGTGTAGAAGAACTCTATCGATATTTATTCTGAAAGGTTTGATAGTAGCGCAAACTCTTACTGGGTTTATGATCAGCTTTCAGGAAATAAAGGACTCGTTTTTTCATTTTCTATTCCCGCATATATGTTCGGGGTGCGGCAGTGATCTGCTTAGCAAAGAAAGCAGTTTGTGTATGCGATGTATTGACGCATTACCCGAAACTAATTTCGAAAGTCATCCAAACAATCCTGTGGAAAAAAAATTTTGGGGGAGGCTACCGATTGAGCATGCAACAGCTCAATATTATTTTACCAAAGAATCGCTGGTACAAAACCTGATGCACCAGGTAAAGTATAAAAGAAATAAAGAACTGGGATTGCAGTTAGGAAGGCTAATGGGAGTCAGTATTAAGCAGTCAGATCGTTTTCAAGTAAATGCACTTATCCCGTTACCACTTTTTCCCGCCAAAGAAAAAAGAAGAGGTTACAACCAAGCCACTCTATTGTGCAAGGGAATCTCAGAGATCATGGATGTTCCTATTTTGGATGACGTTATTATCCGGCCTCAATTCACAGAAACTCAAACTAAGAAAGGAAGAATTGAACGGTGGACGAACGTAGATGGAAAATTTGTCTTAATAAAACCGGATAGTATTCAGAATAAACATGTGTTATTGGTAGATGATGTGATCACAACAGGAGCTACCCTGGAATCTTGCGGAACAGAATTGCTGAAGGGCCCCGATGCCCGTTTGAGTATTGCAACCCTCTGCTATGCTTCTCGCTAATGTGAAATAGTTCTATTATTTTTGAAGTCAATGAAGACCCTCGGAATACTGACAATATCCATTCTCCTTGTTTTCTTTTCCTGCAAAAAAGAATCTTTCATCACTTCTCCTGATGCTATTATAACCATCACCGCAGATACCTTGAAATACGATACTGTTTTTGTCACTTCAGGCTCCATTACACAATCATTTAAGATCGTCAATGAAAACAATCAGAAACTTCGGCTGTCATCGGTTAAGTTGATGGGAGGAAACAGTTCTGCATTTAAAATAAATATTGATGGTGCCGAGGGGCCAGAAGCCGATAATCTTGAGCTCAATGCAAATGACAGTATCTATGTTTTTGTACAAGTGAATGTGAATCAAAATTCCAGCAATCTCCCTTTTGTGATCAGAGATAGCGTTCAGATAAGCTATAATGGAAGAAATCGTTTTGTCCAATTAGAAGCCTGGGGACAGAATGCTCATTTCCTTGTCAATAAAGAAGTGAGTAGTGATGAAACATGGAACAACGATTTGCCTTATGTGATATTGGGCTATCTGCATGTTCAGACTAATAAAATGCTGACCATAAACAAAGGTTGCCGTATCTATGTAAATGCAGCTGCACCGATAGTTGTTGAAGGTACTTTGCAGGTAAATGGTTTAAAAGACTCAACAGACCGGGTATATTTTCAAGGGGATCGACTCGATGATCCTTATAAAAATTTCCCGGCAAGCTGGCCCGGAATTTTTTTCAATACAAACAGCAGTAATAATATTTTGAATTATGCAGTTGTAAGAAACTCATATCAATCCATCGCTGCACAAGACCCATCAATAAATGCAAACCCAAAAGTGACACTTAACGAATGTGTGATTGATAATTCTTATGATGCGGGGATCATCACCATTAATTCCAGCGTACAGGCAACGAATTGTCTGATCAGTAACTGCGGAAAAAACATTTACTTACTGAAAGGGGGTAATTACCAGTTTGTACATTGTACAGTAGCAAGTTTTTCAAATGATTTTATCCCGCATAGAGATCCTGTTCTTACTGTTACCAATTATATCACTTCAAATAATATGGCTGTTTCTTCTGATTTGACCGCTTTGTTTCGCAATTGTATTTTCTGGGGAGATGGCGGCGGCTTGACTGATGAAGTGGCTATCTCCAAAAACGGCAACACTGTTTTCAATGTTAACTTTGATTATAATTTATGGAAAGTACAAGCCACTCCTTCTAATATTACTTCCAATGGAATTATAAATAATATAGATCCTCAATTTGATAGCGTCAATACATATAAAAACTATTATGATTTCAGACTCAAAAGCAGCTCTCCGGCTGTTGATAAAGGTGTAGTCACCGGAATTACAATTGATCTTGATGGAAACAGTCGACCCGTTGGCTTGCCTGATTTGGGTTGTTTTGAAAAGCATTAAAGCAACTTTGAATAAAATATGACCGATTAAAGACAGGATTATCTTAATTTCGGAATCCAAAAAATAATACTATGAAGTTTCTTGTTATTATGCTTGCATTGTCAACCGCTTTAGCTGGCGGATCAATCTATGATTTTAAAGTTCCGGGGTTGACAGGTGGTGAAATTGATTTTTCACAATTCAAAGGCAAAAAAATATTGATCGTTAATACTGCATCCAAATGCGGCAACACACCTCAATACGATGATCTCGAAAAACTATATGAAAAGTATAAAGACAAGTTAGTGATCGTTGGTTTTCCTGCCAATAACTTTGGTCAACAAGAGCCGGGTACAAACGATGAGATTGCTGAGTTTTGTAAAAAAAATTATGGTGTATCATTTCCTATGGCGGCTAAAGTATCTGTAAAAGGCGACGATATTGATCCTTTGTTCAAATGGCTGGTAGATCAGTCAAGAGAGCTTGCCAAAAATGTTCCTTCGGATAATTCAAAAGACCTCGCATGGAAAGATTATCTAAGAAACCCCATCACCTGGAATTTTACAAAATTTCTTTTGGATGAAAGCGGAAACCTGATCGCAGTATTCCATAATAAAACCAACCCGATGAGTGAAGAAGTTCTGAAGTATTTGAATTGAACCCAAAATATATTTATTAGAAAAGCGGTTGAAAAACTTCAGCCGCTTTTTTATTTCAGGAAAACTTACTTTCGCTATCCATGCAATTTTCCGAAATCATAAATCAAAGGGAAGTAAAGCAAAAACTAATAGAATTGATCCGGCACAACCGGCTGAGCCATGCATTGTTGTTTTTGAGCAATGAAGGAAGCGGAGCTTTACCATTGGCAATTGCCTTTGCGCAATATCTGGTTTGTGAAAAGACCTCACCCCAACTCTCTCCTTTAGAAGAGGGGGTGATTTCCTTATTCGAAGAAACTTCTCCAGCCTCACGACTCACGGCTCACGACTCACCAACTGACTCCTGCGGCTCTTGTCCAGGTTGTATCAAAGCTCAGCAACTGATTCATCCCGATATTCATTTTTCATATCCCGTGGTAACAAAAAAAACAGGAACTCCACCTATCAGTACCGATTATATTTCTGAATGGAGAGATTTCATTAAAGAACATCCATACGGAAATGTATATGACTGGCTGCAATTCATCGGCGCAGAAAACAAACAGGGAAATATTACCGCCAATGAATGTAACGACATTATCCGCAAACTGAATCTGAAAAGTTTTGAAAGTGAATACAAAATTTTGATCCTGTGGATGCCGGAATATCTCGGAACATGAAGGAAATAAACTACTAAAGCTGATTGAAGAACCGCCGGCCAATACTCTGTTTATACTGGTAGCCGAAAACGAAAATCTCATTCTTCCTACTATTGTCAGTCGTTGCCAATTAATAAAAATCCCGGTTCTGGAAACAAAAGATATTGAAGAAGCATTGATCAAAAAAAATAAAACAGAACCTGCAACAGCAAGACAGATCGCCGGTATCAGCGATGGTAATTACCGTGAAGCATTGCAGTTAGTCGGTAATACATGAAGAGGATTGGCAAGACCTTGCTTCGTGATTGGCTGAATTCAATTTTAAAAACCGGGCCGGTGGCACAAACCAAATGGGTGGAAGAGATCAGCCGTTTGGGAAGAGAAAAACAAAAACAATTTCTACGCTATTTCAATCATTTGCTGGAACAATCTATCCACCTCAGGATCGTTGGTACGGATAACACTAATAGCTGACAAAGAAAAGGATTTTGCAGAAAGATTAAATAAGATCGCAGGCATTGAGCAGCAACAAGCTATCATAGAAGAGCTGGATCGGGCAGCCTATTATATTGAACGGAATGCCAATGCGAAAATCCTCTTTCATGCCTTAACTATCAAACTATACCACATCATTCAGGACAAAATTGTATTTTTGACGAATTGAGGGAAAGCCAAGAGATAAAGACTAAAAAGGGATAAAGACCGTTTTCCCGGCAGTTGATTTTATTATTGTGTCAATCACTACTTCTACATATACTTGTGTTTGTGATAAGCCATCCTTATTGCTGAATAGGGAACAGAACGTAAAGTAGTGCGATCCCGCAAGCTAAACACAAAGCTTATCGGCGGGACAGGCGCAACAAAAGCTCAATAGTCCCTATAGCTATCGGGATACTACAGCCGGGTACATCTTTATCTCTCCTTTTTTAAATTTTGAATTTTTAATTTATTGCATGAGTTGCACTAATTGTGGTACGGGTACTCCTAATGGATGTAAAAGCAATGGCGGATGCAGTACCGGCGGATGCAACCGTATGAATACTTATGACTGGCTGCGCAATCTGCCTATTGCTGATGTGGATAGTAGTCTGCAATGTGATCGAAGTAAGTTTTAATAAAGGAAGCCGTAAAGATTTTTTTCGAAATACTACCTTGCAGCACTTTGAAAAAGGCGACTTGATAACTGTAGAAGGTGTGAGCGGTTTTGATGTGGGCGAAGTTTCATTGACCGGTGAAATAGTGCGGTTGCAAATGAAAAAAAGAGGTGTAAAAGAAGATAATCCTGAAATGAAAAAAGTGCTGCGTCGCTCCAGCGATCGTGATATTGATATATGGAAACAAAATAAAGTCCGGGAACCGGAAGCAGTGATACGCAGCCGTGCCATAGCCAGGCAACTGAAACTGGATATGAAGATCAGCCAGGTGGAAATGCAGGCTGATGGACGAAAAGCCACTTTCTTTTACATAGCTGATGGACGGGTTGACTTTCGTGAGCTGATAAAAGTATATGCATCAGAATTCAAGGTAAAAGTGGAAATGCGGCAGATAGGTGCCAGGCAGGAAGTCGGCAAAGGTTGGTGGCATCGGAAGTTGTGGCCGTGAACTATGTTGCAGCAACTGGCTGACTGATTTTAAATCGGTGAATACAGCCGCAGCCCGTTATCAAAATCTTTCTATCAATCAAACCAAACTGAGCGGCCAATGCGGACGTTTGAAATGTTGTTTGAATTATGAACTGGATACTTATTTAGATGCATTACAACATTTCCCTGATAACTGCGATATCATACAAGTAGCAAAAGGCAATGCCTACCTGATTAAAAAAGATATTTTCAAAAACCTGATGTGGTATACATTGCCGGACAGCAATAAACAATATCCGGTAACCATTGAACGGGTAAAGAAAATAAAATCACTGAACCAACAGGGAGTAATACCCGAAGAACTGGAAGCAGTGGAAGTTACTTCTTCCAAACCAAAAGAAGTAGAACACGGATTTGTAGATGTAGTTGGACAAATTAGTTTACGCAGCCTGGAGAAAGCAGATAAAAAAAGGAAACAAAAAGGACAGCAACAAAATCAGCAACAGCAGCAAAAAAAACAACACCCAGAATCAACATCATTCACAAAAGGGACAGCAGCAAAATCAACAACGTCCGCCGAAACAAGAAAAATAAATAATAATAGCTCATTTTGCTGATCGATTTCAAATCGACAGATACTGAAGAGTTCATATTCCCAATGCCCGGTAAATTGCATCCTGAATTTTTCCCCTGATATTCATTTTTAAAAGCCCAGTATTATTCCTTGTGGGATAAACCCGGTTACAAAGAAATACATAAACAATATTGTACTTCGGATCTACCCAAACACAGGTGCCGGTAAAACCGGTATGTCCAAAAGTTTCCGGCGATGCCAATAAAGAAGGATAAGGTTCTTTTCTGGTAGCATTATCTTTTTCTGGTTTATCAAATCCGTAGCCGCGGCGACTAACATCACTATGATATGATGTAAAACATTTTATAGTTTCCGGTTTAATGAACTCTTCGCCATTGATCTCACCTCCATTCAGCTAACATTTGGTAGAGCATTGCCAGGTCATACGCATCAGAAAATAATCCGGCATGGCCCGCTACGCCACCAAACATGGAAGCTCCTTCATCATGCACATCGCCTTGCATGGTCTGATGTCGAAAATATTTGTCTGTTTCTGTAGGCACCATGCGGTTTACAGGAAATCGTTTTCTTGGTTTGAATCCTGTTGTCTCCATTCCCATTTTATTGTAAAAAGTTTTCTGTGACATATTCATCCAGTGTCATCCCGGTTAACTGCTTGAACAATTTTTCCCAGGAAAATAAAATCATTGTCACTGTACACATATTTCTCCTGTGGTCCGAGTGGGCTTTTTAATATGCGCTGGAACATAGTATCCTCCCAATCATTTCGCATATAAACATTTTCTGCCACACGAACAGTAAAACCCGGTTTTGGTTTTTCGGAAAAAATAGCAGGATTGGGTAATACCTGTTGCTGTGTCGATCACTTTCCCGGTAAAAAGCAATGAAAGGGATCAAGCCAGCCTGGTGCAATAAAATATCATCGATCTTCAAATGTGCTTTATCGGTTCCTTTTGTCCAGGGCAGATAATCACCCAATGTTTTATTCAGATCAATTTTTCCTTCTTCATATAAGCTTCATTACGGAAACAGTGGTAGCAGAAACTTTGGTAACAGAAGCCAGGTCAAAAATACTTTCCGAAGTTCATAGCCGGCGATGGCCCATATTCATAATTACCAAATGCTTTATGATAAACGATCTCTCCATTATGTGCTGCCAGGATCACACAACCGGGAAAAGCTTTTTTAGCAATAGCATCTTCTGCAATGGAATCAACTGTTCTGAATTTGTCTTGCTCCATCGTTAACTGAGGAGTTACTGCTTTTTGCATAATACCTGCTCCATACTTGAACTCACAAACGGAAACCGGTAATGTCCCTTCTGTTGAAATATTCCCTTCTAGCAGATCGGCTGCTACTTGCTGCGTAATATCATCATCCTGGTAACAGGCCACCAGGTCTTTTGCATTACAGAAATTTTTTGTTGCCAAACATTTCCAAAAACAAGCGTGACTGGATTCATTGACTGCAATTGATTCCACAATTGCATTACGGTATGCGCTAATTCCATAATTATTCGCTGGTCTTAATGTAAAATCATGAATGCCAATCACAATGGCATCGTATTTCCCGTTTGTTATTGAATCCAAAATTCTTGTTGCTTTTGAAATACTATCCGTATAAGAAATAAAATAACTATCCGCATTCCAGATCTTCCTTCAACCGTTCACCGAAAGCATTAGCTGCAAAACGCCAATGCCCACATAAACGATCTTTTTTGCAGATTCAGGAAGAATTGATGATCCATTTAGCACGGTGATCGTTTTTTTTGCTACTTCATAACAGATCGCATTTGTTTTTGGATTCAGGTCATTGACCAGGTTAGTAGTATCAACCGGTTTCACTTGATTTAACCCCAAATCATATTTTGAAAGCAATATCTTTTTCACTTTGTCATTGATATCATCCCAGCTCAATCTCTTTTGACTGATCGCTTTCTTAATTGCATCAATTGCTTCCGGTACACTGGCCGGCAAGCAAAGCATATCATTACCGGCGATCAGAGCCTGCTACAGCAGCTTCGCCACCGGGCAAATACTTAGCTACGCCTTTCATCTCAAGCGCATCAGTAAATGTGAGCCCCTGGTAACCCAATTTATTTCTCAGCAAATCCGTTACGTTATTTTTTGAAATTGAAGTTGCCGTATTTGGAGTATTATCAATAGCGGGAATATATAAATGTGCGATCATTACACTTCCCACACCTGCATTAAACAACGCTTTGAAAGGAACCAATTCCAAAGAATCCAATTGCTCTATTGATTTATTGATCACCGGCAGATCGAGATGAGAATCCACATCCACATCACCATGACCGGGAAAATGTTTGGCGCATGCCATGATGCCTGCATCCTGCATGCCTTTCATGTATGCCAGTCCAAATTGAGTGACTTTATTTTTATCCTCGCCAAAAGAACGAAAACCAATAACAGGATTGTTCGGATTATTATTGATATCAACCACCGGAGCATAATTTACATGCACTCCTATTCGTTTGCATTGTTCGCCAACAGCAATCCCCATTTGATAAATAAGTCCGGGATCAGATAAAGCTCCTAACGTTAGCTGATAAGGATATTTAGTAACGCTATCGAGTCGCATGCCCAAACCCCATTCTGCATCGATGGTTACAAGTAGCGGTGTTTTGGCAATGCTTTGATAATAATTGGTAGCATTGGCTTGTCGAATTGGGCCGCCCTGGAAAAAACACAAAGCACCAACGTTGTACGTTTTTACCAGGTCGGCTATTTTAGCAATATCTTCTGGTTTAGTGGAAAAAGCACGGATCACCATCAGCTGAGCGATCTTCTCATCATCGCTGAGACATTTAAATACACTATCGGTCCATTCAGAAGCAGACAATTTGCTCTTATTCTGCGCTTTCAAGCAAATAGAAAAAAGTAAAAGCAAAGAGAAAATGAATGGCCTGAGTTTCATAAAAGAAGCGAGTTTCAAGTTTGAATCAAATTGATGTTATAAAATTAATTGTTTCAGTTCTTAGTTACATTTTAAATTTCGTAACTTTTAATTCGAAATTCCCTCCCCCGAAAATTTGCCCTTTTATCTCTCCACTTTTAACCAACGTATATGCAAAAAAAATATTTACCGATTCTTGCAGGTTTTTGCACACTGCTGGTAAATGTCTCTGCGCAGGTTGTAACCGATCATAAAGGATTAAAGACAGTTGAATTCAGTTATCCGCAGGGAAAAATAAAATTGTATTTACCAGATGATTGGCGGTCTGGTGATATCATATCCGGCTCAGTGAAAATCGAACCAGAAGGAAAAAATGATAAACAAAAAGAAAAAGCACTGGGCGAACTATCTAAACGAACAATAAAGATTGGCAACCCTGATGGCACTAATCACGAGGCAGAGGCTTCACTTAATAATTATTCTGATATTGGTGTTAAAATAAAATTAGAGACATCTTCACTTCCCTTATCGGTAATTATTTTTAATAATAACAAACAAGAACAATCTATTGAGCTAAAACAGTCCAGTTCGGGAGCAAATAAAAATATAGATCAAAAATGTCAATTGCCTACTCATGCACTGGTCGCAGCTCCTGTTTCAATACCCGGCGCCTTTGATGGCGATGCTTCCAATACAAAATGCACGGTTGACAATAAACCAATAGAAATATTGGCAGAATCGCCGCGGCAAACAATTATTAACTATCCTTCCGATGCAAAAGATATTCATACACTCATAGTACAAGAAAAAGATCAGCCTCAATGTGAAAGTAAAGTTTCTGGTGTTGATATGGATTTATCAACAGGACGCTTGAACCTCCAGAAAGGAGAAAATACCTACGTAGATGTCACCATTACAGGACTTCAAAATCTTCCATCTGATGCAACTCTTACTGTTACTAATACAACCACTGTAGTAGTAACTATGGTGGGCGGAGAAACACAGGTATTAACCATTGCGCCTGATAGTGTGAGCGGAGAAGGAACTTTTCATAAACGTTTCAATTTACATAGCATTAAAACGGGAAGCTTTTCTGTAGATGTAAATCTTGATTTACCCGATAACTCAAAAAGCCCAACCAATAGCACAGCTTCAAACTGGGTGGTTTGTGAATTAAATGGCATTTCGTGCATTTTACCTCTTAACAAATGCGAGGAACTTCATAATGGTTTAGCAAATCAAAACTCTTTATTGCCGGTATCTAATACTTCTTCCGCTTCCGGGTTTCAATACATACAATCTTCTACCAGCAATTCTGAAAAAGAAGGGAGCATTCAACAAACATTTTCCACAAACCCGGACATCACTGATCGTGTTGTTTTCGCTTATAATAAACTTGGTTCTTCCAATCCGAAACAAGATACCGTTCTGATCGGTATTGATTCAACAAGCAATGATGGGTTTCAAAATTCCTATCCCTCTTCCTTTCTTGAAAATGGTGTTTATAATCTTTCGACTGTTGGTTATTATGGCACTAATCAAACCATAATTCAAAATGATATTATCGTAGTGCCTTCGCAGCCACAACGACCTTCAGCCAGCAACAATGAGATCGAAAGACTAAAAAGAAAAGAACAAGAACTCAGGGATTCGATTAATAATATTAATCGCCGGATCCAGAATGGCACGAACCAGATGAACGATAACTATAAACAACGACATTACCTGGATTCACTTCGCTCAATACAGTCAGCACTTCAATATCAACTTCAGAGAATAGATGCAGTGATTGATCAGATTCCTGGAACTTATGGTCCTGCTCTTTCAAATTTATTAGACTCTTTAGAAAGATTCAATAAAAAAGCAGGCGGACTCAATGGCCAGGGATTACAGGATGCATTGGATAAAATGAATGACAGAGTAAAGCAGCTGGAAGATGCGTTGAAAGCTTGCCAGGATCATTTAGCTGCATTACAAAAAGAACAAACAGATCTTGCCAATGAAAAAAGCCAGATTGAGAACGACCAGGAACAAGCATATCGTGATATCCTTGATGCATGTCGCCAGGCGGGATATAATGCCGGGGGAAGCAGCGGAAGAAATGCAGCAACCGGCCAATTCAAATACAATTACGGTTTGATATTGCGTGGAGATAATGGTGATCCCGAATTTGTACAAGGCATTCCTGCGCAAGCATTGAAAAAAGTAAGTGAATTAGAAAAGAAAATTAAAGATGGTAATAATCGTATCGCAGAGATCAATGCAAGGCAACAACAACTACCGGGCGAAATTGATGCAGCCAAAAAAGAATGCGATGAGCTTTCCAAATTATTGGCTGCTGCAAAAGAAGCACAAAGGAAAGGAGCGAATGCTCTTACAGAATACAATTTCAATATGGCAGATCTTGCCGAGCTCTGCAGGGAAATAAAAGAATTGCTTCGGCCGCTTGCTGATTGGTGTGTGGCTCATCCAGGTGAATGTTCTTCATTTGAAATGCAATTGAAAAGTATTATGAACGATTGTCCGGATAATATCAGCAACCTGCCCAACTTTATGAACTCACTCAATGATATTATTACCGCTAAAAAAAATAAAGAGGAAGAACATAAAAAACGGGCAGATCAACTAAGCGGCCAGATCACAGAGATTGACAAAAAAAACGAGGCAATCGGCACACAGGTAAACAATGATGAAGAAAAAGGAAAAGATTATGGAAACACTTTGGGAAAAACTATGGAAGCAATCGACAAGGCCATTACCGATGAAATTGCCCGCAGGCAGAAGGCCGAAGCAGATCGAAAAGCAGAATTAAAGAGACGATGCATCGAGTTTTTGCGTTCACAGGCAAAATCTCCCGAAGAAGCAGACCTGATAGAGGAAATAGCCAAAGTGAAAGACCAGATGCAGAGTATGGCTGAAGATATTAAGAGTGCTTCAGAATTGGGCGACCGTATTACTAAAGACAAACTCAAGGATCTTACTGATAAACTCAGGGATAAAATTGACAAGCTGCTGGGGGAGTTTGAAAAGTTTGACAAACTGAAAGGGAAACTGGATGAATTGAAAGAAATAAAACAAGATCTCGAGACTGTTTTCAAGAGCGATAAATCTGCAAAAGAAAATGCAGAAGCAATGGGAGTGATACTGAAACGCATCAAAGAACAACTTGATAAGGTAGCGGATGAATTCCCGATCCTGAAATTATTTACAGCTTATTTCGGTTTCATGGTAGATGCATTTAACGCAATTACCAGCAAAGCGAACCAGATAGTTGAAGATTACGTTGCCAGTCTTGTCAGGATGGCTCTTGAAAGAACAGATTGCAGTGTATTCGCTAATGAATATATGAAAAATAATAGCGTGGATGATGCCGTCCGAAAAGGATATGATATTTATAAAAGTGCAGGTATAGAGGCTGCAACAGATACTCCTGAAAGAAGAAGGATGTTAGAAGAACAGATCAGGAAATATGTTTTGCAAAAAATAACAGACTGTTGCCTGCGGTGGGCTGTGCAATAAATAATTCGTTACATCAGTGGTCATTAAATGTTGAAGCCATTAATGAATTGAAGCCATCGTTCTCAATAATTTTGCTGCCCAGAAATAAATATTATTCCCAACAATTGTTTGACGCATCTGCTTCATGCGGAACTGTTGTTCTTCTACGGGCATTTCAAGTGCCGTCTTTATTGCATCGGCTGTCTTCTCAACATCGTAGGGATTTATAATAATCGCTCCCTGCATTTCCTGTGAAGCGCCGGCAAAGCGGCTGAGAATAAGAACTCCGTCTGATTGAGCTCTTGCCGCTACAAATTCTTTTGCCACTAAGTTCATTCCATCATGTAATGAAGTGACCATACACATGTCAGCTGATGCATAAAACGGGGCAATATCTTCATGACTATGATGATGTTTGAGTAAGAGGATGGGTTTCCAATTCTTCTGTTTAAATTTCCAGTTGATCCTTTCCGCTTCTTTTTCCACCGCATTCACCATATCAGAATAGGTTTTGATCAGCGTACGGCTCGGAGCGCCTATCTGAACAAATGTGAATCGGCCCTGGTAGGAAGGATTTTTTTCCAAAAATCTTTCTACAGCTAAAAACTTTTCAATAATTCCTTTTGTATAATCGATCCGATCTACCCCGATCCCGATGTATTCTGTATTAATATTATACCGGCTAAGAAGAAGAGAGGGATCTTTTTTATTTTCCACACTATCATAATCTTTCAATGTAAATGCAATGCTGATCGGGAATGGTTTTACCAATGTAGTATGCCCACCTCTGTTCACGGAAAAATTTTCCCAAACTACTCTTGATTCGAGAGAGTTGTTTACGGTTTCCAGAAAATGATTGCAATGATACTGGGTATGAAATCCGATCAGGTCTGCGCCCAACATTCCTGTTAAAATATCTCTTTGCCAGGGGCAAATACCAAATGATTCGGGGTTGGGCCAGGGAATATGCCAGAACAAAGCCACTTTTGCCAATGGTTTTTCTCTTTTTATAAGCGCCGGAAGTAAAGCAAAATGATAATCCTGGATCAGGACGAAAGGTTGTTCTTCATCTGCAGTTTCTTCAATTACTGCTTTTGCAAAATCTTCATTGACCTTTTTATAAAAATCCCAGTCGACCTTTCTGAAAGTGGGACGTGTATGAGCGATGTGACACAAGGGCCAAAGTCCTTCATTGGAAAATCCATAATAAAAATGATCTTCTTCTTCTTTAGTGAGCCATATTCTTCTTAATGTATAAGTGGGCTCTTCAGGAGGAACCCTTAGCTTATCATTTTTATCCACTTTTTCTTTATCAGCATCACCAGTGCCCGATGCGATCCACAATCCTCCGCAAGCTTTAAGTACGGGTTCCATTGCTGTGATCATACCGCTTGCAGGTATGATACATTGAATTTCTTTACCTGAGTGTATATGCATGTAAGGCTCTCTATTGGAAACCACCACCATTTTTTTATTCTCAAGAATATTTTGCATCTCTATACGCAGCCGCTCTGGTGTCCAAACAGATTCTGCATTGGTTCTTAATCTTGCTTCTTCCTCTGCCACGGCTTTAGCTTCATGCATTGCTTTAGTAATGTTGACGATCTCTTTATGTAATGGAGCCAGGAATCCCGCAGGGGGCTTTTTTTTCAATTGTTCCAGATTCCCTGTCCTTGCTGCTTTCACCCAGTTCACAATTTTATTGATCGGGTTAAAGATCCCCCACCGAATGATCAGAATGATGACAAGTGATACAACCAACGCCTGAATAAACCAGCGGATGAAATTTCGCATCCAGATACCCCCGATCATGTTTTTGATGTATTGCGCATCAGTGTAAAAAATGACCACATTGCTGGAAATGTCATTTTTATTGACGGGTTTAAGATATTGATAGATTTGTTTTCCTTTTACCTGAAAAAAATTCCCAACTGATGTATCTGCATTAATGGACCGGGAAATATAATCGGCTGAATTTTGAAGGTAAGTGCGAACAGAAGAATTAGAAACAACTATACTATCACTATTGTAATAAACAGCAATGCCCAAAAGGTGATACAGTTCACTGATACTATCGGTAAAATGACCAACCTTTTCTGCATCATTCCCCTCGATGTAAGCCAGGTTATTTGAATAAAAATCTTTTGCGATCTGGTCAGTCCTTGCTTCCAGTTCTTTATTCAGGTTATTTTTTTCACTGGAGCTTTGAAAAATTGTAAACACCAAAGCCACCAGGCCTACAGCGACGATAATAGAGAGTATAAGGGCAAAATTCAATTTCATAGCACTTCATTTTCCGGGTTAAAATATTTCCTGCCTGAAGAGTGGGATTTTGCTTTCCCAAATATACCCCACTAAAGAGGCTTTTATTTCAAAAGCTCATTAGGTTTCCGTTAAAATCTGCGTTATGAATATTATTTTTTCATTGACAACCCATTATAGGAATAATGGATGTATATTCTTCGATCAAAAACAAAAGCTATGTTAATTTCCGCAGTAATCCTTGATTCAAATAACGAGCCATTTTTTTATGCATTGATTCTCCGTTCATAAGCCTCCTGCAAATCCCTTATTTTTGATTCAGGAGAAATGAATTGTGCCAGATAAAATTTTATTATTACCTGATAATATTGCCAATCAAATTGCAGCCGGCGAAGTAATTCAACGACCCGCCAGCGCTGTAAAAGAACTTTTGGAAAATGCAGTAGATGCAGGTGCTACCGAAATCAAACTCATCATACAGGATGCCGGAAAATCTTTAATCCAGGTGATCGATAATGGCGCAGGGATGAGTGAGACTGATGCGAGAATGAGTTTTGAGCGCCATGCTACTTCTAAAATTCAAACCATTGAAGATTTGTTTCATATCCGGACAATGGGTTTTCGTGGTGAAGCTTTGGCTTCCATTGCAGCTGTAGCACAAGTAGAATTAAAAACCAAAAGAGCCGAAGATGAGACCGGCACTTATATCGAAATAGAAAATAGTGTTGTAAAAAAGCAGGAACCGGTTGCAACGTCCAATGGCACCAATATCTGCCATGAAAAATCTTTTCTTCAATGTACCTGCAAGAAGAAATTTTTTAAAAAGCAATGCTGCCGAAATGCGGCATATCGTGGATGAGTTTACAAGAGTAGCATTATCATTTCCGCATATTTTCTTTTCGCTTGCTGCAAACGGACAAGAATTGTTTCACCTCGAAGCCGGAACACTGAAGCAACGTATTGTTCAATTACTCGGAAATAATTACAATGCCAAACTGGTTTCAGTAAAAGAAGAAACGGATTACATGAACATTTATGGTTTTGTAGGAAAACCGGAAACGGCTAAAAAAACGAGAGGCGATCAGTATTTTTTTGTGAATAATCGTTTTATCAAAAGCGCTTACCTGAATCATGCGGTGATGAATGCTTACCAGGAAATGATCCCCGGCGACAGTTTTCCGATGTATGTGTTATTCATTGATCTTGATCCCACACAGGTGGATGTGAATGTGCATCCAACCAAGCAGGAAATAAAATTTGAAGATGAAAAAATCATTTATGCTTTTGTGCAGGCAGCAGTGAAGCATGCTTTGGCACAATTCAGTGTCACTCCTACATTAGATTTTGACCTGGATGCTTCCATTCAGCAATTATCGTCCATACAACAACCTTTTACCGAAGAAAAAGAAGAAGCAACCGCATCCACTTCTATTTTCAAAGGTTTTACGCAAAAAAACCAGGCACATTTTATTGAAAAGAGGCGAGTTGAAACATTGGAAAGATTTTTTTGAGGGTCCAGAGAAGCCGGAAGTCAGAGGTCAGAGGTCAGAAAGTGAATTTCAATCTCAAAATTCCTCTCATACTTCAGACCTCATACATCAGACCTCAACGGATTTTGAACTAACTCAACTGTTGAATACATACATCATCGTTCCTTCTGTCAATGGTTTTCTTCTCATTCATCAACAAGCGGCACATGAAAGAATCATTTATGAACGATTATTGGAAGCAGCAAAAGGGAAGGCTGTAGCTACGCAGAGAAGTATGTTTCCGGTTACAGTGGAATTATCTCCGGCAGATGATGCTCTGTTGCAGGAATTGATGCCTGACCTGCAACA
This sequence comes from uncultured Bacteroidota bacterium, assembly GCA_963745445.1. Taxonomy (GTDB): domain Bacteria; phylum Bacteroidota; class Bacteroidia; order Chitinophagales; family Chitinophagaceae; genus UTBCD1. The sequence continues at coordinate 1,049,332 of CAVUXD010000003.1, read as the reverse complement.
TCTCGGTTATATGATCGAGCCATTCGGAAAAAATACTTTTGTGATCCAGGGAACTCCGGCTGATGTGGAACAGGGAAATGAAAAAAAGGTTATGGAATCTTTGCTGGAGCAATACAAGCATTTCAGCAGCGAAATGAAATTTTCAAAAAGAGAAAAGCTGGTTCGATCATTAGCGTGGCAACAAGCTATCAAGCCCGGTCAACAACTAACCGAAAAAGAAATGAGGTCGTTGGTTGAAGACTTATTTCGTTGTTCCACTCCCAATGCAACTCCGAATGGTAACCCGACTTATATGGAGTTCAAAAAAGATTATCTGGAGAAATTATTTAAGGGCTAAGAGAGAAAGAGACTGAAAGAGAGAAAGAGATTAAATGATCTGCAACATCTCTTTACCTCTTTTATCTTTCCTCTTTTTCTCTTAGCTTAATATTTATTCCTGATATTTTCAACGAATTTCTCCACTGCTCTCCTCACTGCTGCAGCTGAAGATTGATGATTGTTTACCAATACGGAAAAGACAAGCAACTTGTTTTTCTTTGTAAACAAATAACCGCTGATGGAAACCACGCCGGAAAGAGTTCCGGTTTTTGCAAAAATGTAATTGCTATCTGCTTTATAATAATTGGTCAATGTTCCGGTATTACCAGTTGCCAAAATGACTTTTATTCTTTCCATCCCAAATTCACTTTTTATTTTGTTGAGAATGGAAACAAAATCCTGTGGTGAAAAAAGATTATAACGACTCAACCCGCAGCCATCTACCCATCTTGGTTTTTGCGGCAAGTCTTTATAATCCGTTTTCAACAACGTATCAATGATCTTTTCATCGCTCATTACACCAAGTCGCTGATTGCTTACCATCAGTAATGTTTGCTCCGCAAAAAAATTATCGCTGCGGTGCATCGTGATCTTAAGGAGGGTATCCGTTGGCTGAGTTTTTACAGAGCTTGCGGTCGAATTCATTTGATGAAAGATCTGTTGAAATTTTTCAGGGTCCAGCAGCTCAATCGTTTTATGAATTGTATCCGGCAACAATTCGAGAGCGGCTTTTAGCCCATTGGTTACAAATGGAACTTCCAGTTCTTTATGTTTTTCTTTTCCTTGAGTAAGTTGATAAACATTCTCAGCAATATTTCTTTGTACAGAAAACCTGCTGGCATTTCCTGAACTAAAATCAACTTTCCAATCCACCTCAGGAACAGAGTAAACGACTACGGGCTCTTTAGTATTGCTATTATCCTGTATCCATTTTATAACATTTCCATATACCGGCATCGGGCTTCGTTCAGCCATATAACTTTCATTGTAATCATTCCATGACCACCCGGAACCCAAAGCATCATCTTTCCAGTTGATGTCAGTGGTATAAATTTTTTTATTAGAGTTTTTCAAAAAATTGATCACTGGCTGATCTTTAAAATCAGGATGAAGCAATGTGGGATCAGCATTCGGAAGAAAAAAAATGGAAGTATCATTCTCTGCTTTTAGAATCCCTACTAAACTGTCTCCCAAATATCTCATGGCTGCATAACAAGTAGCCAGCTTCGTATTGCTGGCTGGAGTAAAATATTTATCTCCCTGGTAATTGTACCAGTATTTATTTGCTGCCGGTTCATAGACACTGATACCAACATGAGCTGTGAGCAATGAGGAATCTTTTATGACAAGTTGTTGAGCTGATTTGGAGATTTGTTTTTGAATAGAACAGCTTGCAAAAGTTAATAATGAAAAATTAATAATTAATAATTGTTTAAGGAATTTAATGTTTTTTTTCATTCTTAATTATTAATTAAAGTGAAACGACTTTTCCTTCTTTCACACTCTGAAAACTGGCTTCAATGATCTTCACTGTTTTTAATCCATCTTCAGCCGGCACAGGATTTTTACCATGGTCCGTTAAAAATTTATAGAGATCATCAAACAATCCCATATAATTTCCCGGTGTCATTGTAGTTTCTTTTCTTATCACTTCGTCATTGATCTCCGTATGCAAAATTCCATCTGTCTGAGCAGGAGCAGGACACCAACTTTGCATCGAGGGCACAGCATCGGCCATTAATTTTTCTTCCTGCAGATCAGAACGCTTCTGCAAAAAACTTCCTTTCATACCATGTAAAACATATCCCCATATAGGTTCACGGCTTACGGAAGATGCAGTTAAATAAACACGCAATTTTTCATAATAAAAGATCAGTTTGAAATAATCGGGTGGCACAACATCATCCCTCATTTTCCAGATATCCGCAAAAATTGCCTTGGGCCATCCGAATAATTGTAATGCCTGGTCAACCAGGTGCGGACTGAGATCATACATATTTCCTGCGCCGGGCAATTCACCTTCTTTATGCGGTTTACCTCCATACTTTGGACGATATCGTTCATATCTTATTTCCACATAACGCAGGTCACCCAATAATTTTTCATCAACTACATTTTTTACAGCCAGATAATCGCCGTCATAACGCCGATTTTGATAAACTGTGATCTGCAGTTTTTGTTTTTTTGCCAATGCTATCAACTCTTCTGCTTCTTTTACAGAGAGAGTGAAAGGTTTTTCCACCAAAATATTTTTTCCGGATAATAAAGCAGCTTTGGCATGTTCAAAATGCAGGTAACTTGGCGTGTTAACAATGATCAATTCAATACTTTCATCAGCACATAATTCTTCGACCGAACGATAAATTTTTGTTTTCGGATATCTTGCCTGTGAATCATTGTTATGTCTTTCTACAATTGCAGTCAATTCAAAGCCGGGATGAACATCAATAAAAGGTGCATGAAATGTTCTGCCGCTTAATCCGTAAGAACAAATGCCCGTGCGTATTATCTTATTCATAAAGTCAAAAGTAAAAAGTAAAAAAAAGTGGGTTAGTAAACAAAGAAGTGCTTTTAAGTTTTGACTTTTGATTTTTAATTTTTCAGCCCCTCTCTTGTGCTCTCAGCCATCGTTCCGGAATTTCATTGCTGCTGGCTAATAAATAATCTTTATAACTACATGCAATAAATCTTTTGTCCGGCAATTGCATCCACCAGCGTCCGGTCTTGTTGCTTTGTAAAAAAGTGGTTTCTACTTCTGCAAAAGCGGTGTGATATTCGTTGAACGATTCCTTTTCATCCAATGCTGCTTCTCTTCTTCCGCGACTTCTTCCATCCAACAAATACCAAAGCATGTGAGAAATTTGTTTTGCAGTTAATTCATCTTTATCGTGCTGCACATCGTATCCATAAATGCCGATACTACTTACATTCGGGCTCATGCCGGCATAACGCATCAGCACACAGGCTTCTTCTCCATTAAGTCCATTCGGTGAGGCTGAACTGGCAGGTGCATACGCATGTGCAATAGCAGAAATATCAAAACTGAAAAGATTGCTGTTGCGGATTACCGGCTCCATTTCATTAATATTTTCTTTTACACTGCCGACCCGATAACAATCAAACCGGAGTTTATCCATCGTTTCCAGCATTCGTGGATGAACATAGTAACTCTGAAATGCGATATGATTGTAATGGCGGACATAATTCGGTTCACCGGTCAGCATTTCCATCAAAAAATTTTCATGATGAAATGGAGAGCTAAGGTCGAGATCGATTAATGCATCGACACAGGATGCTTCAATAGTTTTTTTATTTTCTGCATACGCATTGTATTGCGCTAATGTAAGGTCATGTGATCCGCCGAGGATGATCACCGTTTTTCCATCGTTAATCAGTTCGTGAACGACTGTTTTCAGCGCTGCATAAGAATCCGTATAAAGCGATCCGGCTTTTATATTTCCAATATCGGCGATCTTAACATCATGATGCCAGTAATACAAAGAATAAAACTGGCGACGGATCATATCCGGAGCATTGCTTTGTCCATGGATCAATCCACTGCCTCGCTGTTCGCCGCATCCAACCAGCACCATCTGCACATCATCCAGATCGGGAAACTCTTCCAGGTATGCGGCAATTGTATAGCCTATTTGTCCGTCCTTGTAGGGTTCATCATGAGAGATCTCATGAATATTTATCGGAGCAAGAAAATCAGAAATATTAAGATAATCAGACATTCCGGATTCTTTGGTGGCAAACTTACACAAAAGACACAGTAATGCAGCGCATGTTAGATATTCTTCTTATCTTGGTTATGGTGAAAAAGGGATTTACTTTCATACTGTCTTTGTCATTTTTTTTCAGCACCATCATCATGCCTTACGCTAATTTTGATGATAATGATGCCACAAAAGAAGTGTACGATCAGCAGCAGCAAAAAGATCCTGACCTGAGCCTCGGAGAATTCATTTTTACAAAACTACTTTGCATAGGCCAGTTGTTCGATGACGGCGATGACGATGACGATGCTGCAGTACCGCAAAATTTACCGCTCAAAAATCAACAGCCGCTGCAAACTTTACAGTTGCAAGCCGGTTTTTTAGATTGCAATCGGCTTGTGATCAAAGTGCAAGATGCCCCCACTGTTGCAGAAAAGCCGACTTGTACTTTTAGAGAAAATAAGTTCTCATTTGATTTTCACGCCTCCGTTTTTCATCCGCCTGCATTCATTAGCTGAACATAGCATCTTTCAACAGCACGGAGATATTCTTCCGCGAATCATTTCATTTTATTCATTCATTAACTTCAGATACAATGAAAAAATTATTTATTGTACTGGTTGCTGGTATTATTACAGGCAGTTCAGCACATTGCCAAATAAAAGTTACCGATGCGGCCAAAAAAGCATTTGCAGCTAAATTCCCCAACATTAAGGATGTAAAATGGGGAAAAGAAAATGCGAATGAATATGAAGCTGAATTCAAGCTCAATGGCCAACCGGTTTCAGCTAATTCCAAATTGGATGGTAGTTGGGTAGAAACTGAAACCAGTATTGCAGTTTCCGACTTACCATCTGCTGTAACTAACGCTATCAAGACAAAATATCCCGGCACTATTCTCAATAAAGCAGAAAAAGTGGAAATGCCCGGTGGTAAAACAGTCTATGAAACAGTTGTTAAAGTAAATGGCAAAAAAAAGGAAATAGAGATAAATCCTGACGGTACTTTTGTCAAATAAGTTTCTCATTGCAAGCATCAGTTTAAATGCTGATGCTTGCAATTTTTAAATAAAAAGATTTTACACTCCAAAAATCAACAAACATGAAAAAATCAATTATTTTAATGGCGATTATATTCGCCTTTGCAATCCAATCGTATTCTCAAAAAGAATTTCACATTCTCAAAACCTTTCACATTGCCAGCTCCGGCGGGTGGGATTACATTGCAGTAGGCCCGGGCAATAACCGGCTTTATGTTTCTCATGGCACGCAGGTGAATATCCTGGATGCTACTACAGGAGATTCTATCGGCGTGATCGAAAATACAACCGGTGTTCATGGAATCGCTTTTGATAAAGAACAAGGAAAAGGCTTTACAAGCAATGGAAGAATCAACAATGTAACCGTGTTTAATCTAAAAACCAACGAGGTGATCACCCAAATCCCTACAGGTCAAAACCCGGATGCAATTATGTTTGAACCATTTACTAAAACCATCATCACTTGTAACGGAAGAAGTAAAAATCTCTCCATCATTGATCCGGTCAACAACAAGACCATCGACAGCATTGCATTGGATGGCAAACCGGAAACCGCTGTTTCAAATGGCACCGGAAAAATTTATGTGAATATTGAAGATAAAAGCGAGATACAGGAAATAGATATGAAGACGATGAAAGTAACTAATACCTGGTCTATCAAACCGGCTGAAGAACCTTCAGGCCTGGCAATAGATAAAAAAACTAATCGCCTTTTTGCAGGATGCGGAAATAAATTAATGGCAGTGGTAGATGCTACTAATGGCAAACTCATAGAAACATTGCCAATCGGCGATGGTTGTGACGGAGCTGCTTTTGATCCCGGCACCAAAAATGCTTTTACCTCCAATGGAGAAGGCATTTTAACTGTATATCACGAAGCATCACCTGATAAATATGACCTGGTAGCAAATGCCCCTACTAAAAGAGGTGCAAGAACTATTGCTGTAGATCCATTGACACATCTCATCTATCTGCCTACAGCAGAATTTGAAGCAGCTGATCCCAATCAACCGAGGCAAAGGCCGAAAATGATCTCCGGTACATTCCAGGTTTTGGTTGTTGGCCAATAAACAATTTGACTGTTGAAATAAATAATGAATAATGAAAAAAATTGTCAGCATATTTTTTTTCATAACTGTTGCAGCCGCTTCGTTTTCGCAAAACAATACGCTGGATTATTTTATCAACCGGGCTGTGGCCAACAGCCCGTTGATAAAAGATTACGTCAACCAGATGGAGTCTGTCTACGCCGATAGTCTCCTGGTCCGGGCTTCTTACAAGCCGCAGGTTACAGGAACGAGTTTCAATTCTTATCCTCCCGTGATCAAAGGTGTGGGTTATGATGAAGCCATTACGAATGGAGGAAATTTCAGTACACTGGTAGGCGTCAATAAAGCAATACCGAATAAAAAAAATCTCGATGCACAGTTTGAAAGTTTGCGATTACAAAATAAATCTATCGCTAACGCCTCCAGTATTTCTGAGCAGGATCTGAGAAGAACAATAACTGCTCAATATATTACAGCTTATGGTGACATGCTGCAATTGAATTTCAATAAAAGCATAGATTCATTTTTAGCAAAAGAAGAGGTCGTTTTAAAAAAACTGACTGAGCAAAATGTGTATCGTCAGGTGGATTACCTGGCTTTCCTAGTGACGCTTCAGCAACAACGATTATTGATCCGGCAACAGGCCATTCAATTTCAGAATGACTTTGCTTCGTTGAATTATCTCTGCGGCATTTCAGACACCTCAATGATAGAATTAAAAGACCCCGGTATTCATCTCAATACATTGCCGGGTATTGAAAATTCCATTTTCTTCAAACAATTTGGTATCGACAGTTTAAAACTGTTAAACAATAAAACACTGGTGGATCTGAGTTACAAACCTAAGTTCAACGTATTTGCTGATGCAGGATTCAATTCCTCATTGGCGTACCGGGCTTATAAAAATTTCGGGACCAGTTTCGGGATCAGCGCTTCGGTACCGATCTATGATGGCAAGCAACGAAAAATACAATATAGCAAGATCGCTATTGCAGAAAGAACACGGCAGAACTATCAATCTTTTTTTACCAGCCAGTATAATCAGCAGATTGCACAACTTACACAGCAACTGAAAGCTACGGAGTCATTGATCAATGATATCAATGATGAATTGAGGTATTCGGAAAGCCTGATCACTGTAAATAAAAAGTTGCTTGAGACGGGAGAAGTGAAAATTGCGGATTATATCCTGGCATTGAGCAGCTATTTGAATGCGAAGAACCTGATCACTCAAAACAATATTAACCGGTTGAAGATCATCAACCAGATCAATTACTGGAACAGATAAATTGTATTACATGAAAAAAAATATTTTTTATATCCTTCTCTTTTTCCTGGCCTGCTGCAAAAGTAAAGACTCAAGCAAGAGAGATGCATCCGGCGCAGAAGTTCAGACGCCGGTAACAGTTACTACTGTCAGCCATGAGCCTATGGAAGATTATGTGGAGTTGAATGCTACTTCAGCTTTTCTTCAAAAATGGGATGTGAAAGCCAATATTACCGGTTATCTGCAGACAGCCAATGTGCAATTGAATCAACCGGTAACCAAAGGTGAAATATTATATACGGCAAAAACAAAGGAAGCGGAAAGTATCGGCAACACTATTTCTATCCTGGATTCTACATTAAAGTTCAGCGGTATCAATAAGATACCTGCTGTTGCCAGTGGTTTTATTTCACAGATCAATCACCAGGCAGGAGATTATGTGCAGGAAGGAGAATCGTTAGCTGTAATCACCGATACCCGGAGTTTTGTTTTCTTATTGGATATGCCTTATGAACTAAGGCCGTATGTGATGAATAAAAAAATTTTAGAAATGGTTTTGCCGGATGGTGAAAAATTAAATGGTATTATCAGCGGAACAATGCCGGGCATGGATCCGGCATCACAAACGCAAAAGATAATTTTGAAAGTAAATACTCCGCATTTTCTTCCGGAAAACCTTATTGCAAAAGTGAAAGTGGTGAAATCAGAAAAAAACAATACCGCCTCACTTCCCAAATCTGCGTTGCTTACTGATGAAACGCAATCTGAATTCTGGGTGATGAAAATGATAGATAGCAGCACGGCGGTGAAAGTGCCCGTCACAAAAGGAATTGAAACTGGTGATAAAGTGGAGATTCTTTCTCCTCCGTTTTCTCCCAACGATAAAATAGTGGTCACCGGCAATTATGGTTTGCCCGATACAGCAAAAGTCAAAATCGTTCAACAATAATCAATGAAACATTTTTTTCATTCACATAAAAATCCTATCTCGGTATTGCTGGTGCTCATTATTGGCGGAGGTCTTTTTGCATACAGCAAACTGCAAACATCTTTGTTTCCGGAAATCACTTTTCCCAAAATAAAGATCATCGCTGAGGGTGGTCTTCAGCCGGTGAACAAGATGATGGTCTATGTGACCAAGCCTTTGGAAAATGCGATCAAACAAATACCGGATCTTCAAGATCATCCGAAGCATCACCAGCCGCGGCAGTTGTGAGATATCTGCTTTCATTAACTGGAAAGCAAATGTGGATCTTAGCAAACAACGAATAGAATCAAAAATTGCTGAGATAAGAAACGATCTTCCAAGCGATCTGCAGATCACGGTAGAAAAAATGAATCCTTCCATTTTGCCCGTGATGGGTTACACATTGGAAAGTCACACTAAAACGCCGATCGAATTAAAGCAACTCGCTTTATATACCATCAAACCATTTTTATCGCAGGTAGATGGCGTTTCCGAAATACGGATCATTGGCGGCAAGCAAAAAGAATACTGGTTGCAATTGAATCGTCAGAAGATGAGTACACTTTCCATCACTCCCGGATCTCATTACAAATGCTCTGAGTCAAACTAATTTTATCCGATCCAATGGATTTTTATCGGATTATCGTTTTTTATATCTCACCGTAACAGATGCAACGGTTCATTCAAAAGAAGAGCTGGCAAAACATTGTCATCAGCAATGATGGAAAAAGGATCGTCCAGTTAAAAGATATTGCTGATGTGGAAGTAAAAGAAGCAGTTGAGTACATCAAGATCAATGCAAATGGAAAAGAAGGATTGCTGATCGCTGTTATAAAACAACCGAATGCCAACCTGGTTGATCTTTCGACAGCAATGGAAGCAAAAAGTAAAAGATTTGAAAAATATTCTTCCCAAATGATGTAACCGTAAAACCTTATTATATACAGGCTGATTTTGTAAATGATTCCATCAAAAGTGTCACCGACAGTTTATGGATCGGTTTATTGCTGGCCATTATTGTGGCGATACTTTTTTTACGTTCATTAAAAGCCAGCGCCACAATCCTGATCACTATCCCTGTTACGCTCGGTCTTACTTTAGTTGTCTTTTATGCATTAGGATATACTTTTAATATCATGACCCTTGGCGCAATTGCCGCTGCGATCGGTTTGATCATTGATGATGCTATTGTAGTAGTGGAACAAATACATCGTACACATGAAGAAAATCCCGAAGAACCTTCCACTTCATTAGTTCATAAAGCCATTCATTATCTGTTTCCCGCAATGATTGGCTCTTCATTGAGTACCATCGTCATTTTTTTTCCTTTTGTTTTGATGAGCGGTGTAGCCGGTGCATATTTCAAAGTAATGACGAATACCATGATCATTACACTGGTTTGTTCTTTTTTTGTGACCTGGATCTGGTTTACCTGTTATTTATTTGTTGCTTACGAAAAAACAAATTGATAATCCACGAAAGAAAACAGAGATAAAAATTCATAAGGTCAAAAGACAGCGATGGGTATCGTTTTTTATCCGAAGGCCATACCTGAGTATTATCATTGTTGCTGTGCTGGGATGGTCTATTTATTTTTTATTGCCCCGGCTTGAAACCGGTTTTTTACCGGAAATGGATGAAGGAAGTATTGTGCTTGATTATACTTCGCCCCCGGGTACTTCACTGGAAGAAACAGACAGGATGCTGCGTGAAGCAGAAAAGATAATCGTCAGACATTCCTGAAGTAGAAGCTTATTCAAGAAGAACAGGAACACAAATGGGGTTTTTTATTACAGAACCCAACACGCGGTGACTACCTGATACAATTAAAAAAGAAAAGAAGCAGAACGACCGATGAAGTGATTGCATGAAATAAGGCAAAAAATTGAATCAACCCAACCGGCATTACGAATTGATTTTGGACAGGTGATCGGTGATATGCTCGGCGACCTGATGACCTCGGTTCAACCCATAGAAGTAAAAATTTTCGGAGATAATCAGCAAAAATTACAGGAATTATCCAAACAGGTTGCAGCTATTCATATCCAATGTAGAAGGAACTGCTGATGTTTTTGATGGAATTGTAATTGCTGGTCCATCCGTAAGTATTGAACCTGATTTTGTCAGACTGGCTCAATTTGGGATTACACCGGCCAACCTTCAATACCAGTTGCAAACTTCATTGGAAGGAAATATGGTTGGTCAATTTATTTGAAAAAGAACAATTGACTAATATCCGCATCGTGTATCCCGGCAGCAGAAAATTAAGTGTTGCAGATATCAGTAAGCTGCAGATCTTTTTACCGAATGGAAAATTGAAACCTATTACTGAGTTGGCTACTGTTCAGATAAATCCCGGTGATGCAGAAATACAAAGAGAAAATTTGCAATCAATGGGTGTTGTCACGTGCAGATTGGAAAACCGGGACCTGGGAAGTGTCATCAAAGACATTCAAAAAAATGTAAGCTGCGCAGATCTAACTTGCCACAAGGTTATCATATTGAATATGGCGGCGATTATGCAGAACAACAACAATCTTTTAAAGAATTGCTGATGATACTGATCGCTGCGAGCTTGCTTGGTTTTTAGTGTCATTCTCTTTTTGTTCCGGCAATTCAAAGTTGCCTTCCTGATCATTGTTAATAGCGGTATTGGGTATTTCTGGAAGCTATCTTGCTCTTATGTCTTAACAGGAACACCCCTGAATGTTGGCAGCTATACCGGCCTTAATAATGATCGTGGGGATCATTGGTGAAAATGCCATCTTTACTTTTTTGCAATTCAGGGAAACACTACGCAGTTCGAATAATGTTGATGAGTCCATTATTTATGCTATCTCAACACGATTACGGCCAAAATTGATGACAGCATTTGGCGCCATCATCGCATTAATGCCTCTTGGATTAGGTATTGGAACCGGTGCGCAACTTCACCAGCCCCTGGCAATTGCTGTTATCGGTGGGTTTATTATTGCATTGCCTTTGTTGCTGATTGTGCTGCCTTCCATGTTGACGATTGTTATATAAAAACATAACCATTGTCACATGTATAATCCGATTTATAAAAGCAGCAGCCTGTTTCTTATCTTTGCGCCGTATGGAGCAATTGTTACAACAGATAGAAAAGTATAAGAAAGAAATTGAAGGATTATGCTGCATGCTGATGAAAAGGCAGTAGAAGAATTTCGCATCAAATATCTCGGCACAAAAGGTATTGTGAAAAGCCATCATGGGCTGAAATGAAAAATGTGCCGGTTGAAAAGAAAAAAGAATTCGGGCAGGTATTGAATGATTTCAAAATTTTTGCCGAGAACAAAATATGAATCACTGAAAGTCTGCAACAGCAGACTGACAACTCGCAACTCACAACCACGACATTGATCTTACTCTTCCCGGCGATCCAATGCCCCTTGGTAGCCGTCATCCGATTACATTGATGAGAAACAGGATCGTTTCAATTTTTCAGCGTCTTAGGTTTTGCTGTTGCTGAAGGTCCGGAGATAGAAGATGACTGGCACAACTTTACAGCCGCATTAAATTTTCATGAGCATCATCCTGCCCGTGATATGCAGGATACATTTTATGTTCAACAAAATCCTGATTGGCTATTACGTACACATACCAGCAATGTGCAGATACGTGAAATGGAAAAGAGGAATTTTGCCGATCCGTGGTATTTGTCCGGGTCGTGTGTATCAGAAATGAAACGGTAAGTGCAAGAAGCCATTGTTTCTTTCACCAGGTAGAAGGATTATATATTGATGAGAATGTTTCTTTTGCCGATCTGAAACAAACACTTTATTTCTTTGTAAAAGAAATGTATGGCAAGGATGTAAAAGTTCGTTTCCGTCCTTCTTATTTTCCTTTTACAGAACCCAGCGCTGAAATGGATGTCAGTTGTTTTATCTGCGGCGGCGCGGGTTGTAATATTTGTAAGAAAACAGGATGGGTAGAAATACTTGGTTGCGGTATGGTGCATCCGAATGTTTTATCCAACTGTAATATTGATCCCAATAAATACACCGGCTTTGCATTTGGTATGGGTATCGAACGTCCTGCCATGCTGAAGTATGGCATCAATGATATTCGGTTGTTCAGTGAAAATGATGTGAGGTTTTTGAAACAGTTTACAAGCATGACCTGATCAATCCAGATTATTAAAATAAAAACCTCCATTAACGGGAGGTTTTTATTTTAATAATGATGTTTTAACTCTTTCCCATTGCCGACATTCGAAGGTAACTGAAAACAGCTGCTGCTAAAAATGCTATTATCGCTACATAAAACCAGGGAGTGAAATTTAGTTGAAAGGCACTACTGATGGTATTTCCGAGTTTATCAAGCCCAAGTGTATCAGTTCCCTCTTTTGCTTTGTCTGCAGCTTCTTTCGCAAGACCCGCATTAAACCATTTTTTTACTTCTATCATTACTCCAATTAAAGCACCAGCAGATAAACCGCCTGTTATAATTCCTGCTGATCCTCCGGCTTTCGCATTGGCAAAAGACAATAGTAATCCTAACACGCCTAAGCCTAAAGCAGCTATTGCAAAATATTGAGCGTTCCCTTCTTTTTCGGAATTGGTTTTAGTTGTTACATCTTTTGATGTTTCATCTCCTCCCAAATTACTTTCGGTTTTCCAATCACTTCCTAAGGCAAATCCCAAACCCGACTTATTTGCAAATACAGTTTGATTGCATTTTATTTCAGAAAAAGGCAGAAGAAATAAAAGTATTCCTACTGCAAATGCAACAGAAGATGGAATTCCCGACTCCGAATATTCCCCGTGCAGGAGCATAAGTCGGACGATTCATTGGGGGCGGAGCTGGTGGTTGTATGGTTTCCATAAATAAATTTTCATTCAAGATAAGGGAATCCACGCACAAATAACAAAGCAAAGATCAACTTACAATATCTTTACGGCATCAAGATCAGGTATTGATGAATGACACAATTTGCATTTGCGGAGCCGGAACAATGGGCAGTGGTATTGCACAATTAGCTGCTCAATCCGGATTTAAAACGATCCTGTTTGAATTAAATTCAGAAGTATTGGAAAAAGCAAAGACCAGCATCGAGAAAAGTTTAACGGTATTTATTGAAAAAGGAAAAATCTCTGAAGAAGAAAAAAATAAAACGATTCGGACGAATCCATTTTACTAATGACATAAAAAATTGCGTTGCTGATATTTTTATTGAAGCCATCATTGAAAAAGCTGATGCAAAAATTACATTATTTCAATCAATTAGTATCTATCAACAGTGACGATTGCATTTTTGCCAGTAATACTTCTTCTTTATCTGTTACTGAAATCGCAGAGAGGTTAAAAACCCCGGAAGGGTGATCGGCATGCATTTTTTTAACCCGGCGCCGGTAATGAAATTGGTAGAAGTGAATAACCACGAATACACGAATGAAAAAACAACACGAATTATTATGAATTGTCCGTGCAAATGGGAAAAACTCCGGTACTTTGTAAAGACTCTCCTGGGTTTATTGTGAACCGGGTAGCAAGACCTTATTATATTGAATCGTTACGATTGGCTGAAGAAGGGATAGCTGATTTTTCCCAGATTGATTCATTGATGGAAGCCACCGGTTTCAAAATGGGGCCTTTCAGATTAATGGACCTGATCGGCAATGATGTGAACTATGCGGTAAGTTGTTCTGTTTATGAACAATTAGGATCATCCTGAAAGATTAAAACCATCGACTATTCAGGAACAAAAAGTGAAAGAAGGAAAATTAGGGAAAAAAACAGGCGAAGGATATTATAAATATTAAATCTCCAATTTTAAATTTTCAATGGTCTTAGTTACAGGCGGCACTGGTTTTCTGGGTTCTTATATCATTAAAGAACTGGTTGAAAAAAATTATCCTGTCAGGGCGATCCGCCGCAGTAATAAACTTCCATTTTATATTCCGAAGGAAATTTTGGATAAAGTCGAATGGGTGGATGGCGATGTTTTGGATGTGATAGCTCTCGAAGATGCAATGAGTGGATGTTGATGCAGTAATTCATGCTGCTGGAGTAGTTTCATTTATCAAAAAAGAAAGAAAGCAGATGTACCAGGTAAATATGGAAGGAACTGCCAATATGGTGAATATGGCTTTGGAAAAAAATATACGACCGGTTTGTTCATATCAGTTCTGTTGCTGCATTGGGACGCACAGCAAATGGTGCTCATGTAAATGAAGAAAAAAAATGGGAAGAAAATAAATTCAATACTCATTATGCTAAAAGCAAATACAAAGCAGAGCTGGAAGTATGGCGTGGCATTGGCGAAGGACTGAATGCGGTCATACTTAATCCATCAACAATTCTGGGCTATGGTGACTGGAATAATTCAGCAGTTGTGCAATTTTTAAAAAAGTATATGAAGAATTTCACTGGTATAGTTCCGGTATTAATGGTTTTGTAGATGTGGAAGATGTTGCAAGAGCTACATTATTGTTAATGGAAAGTAATATTACTGAAGAACGATTTATTGTCAATGGTGATACCTGGCCATTCAAAAAATTACAGGATACCATTGCAGATGGCTTTGGTAAAAAACGTCCTTCTCAGTCCAACTACTCCGTTTTTAATGTCTATTGCCTGGAGAATGGAAAAATTGAAATCATTTTTTCACCAAGAAAAAACCATTGCTCACAAAAGAAAGTGCCAGAGTGGCCCAAAGCAAAACTCATTTTGAAAACGATAA
The DNA here is from genome assembly GCA_963745445.1 of uncultured Bacteroidota bacterium. Taxonomy (GTDB): domain Bacteria; phylum Bacteroidota; class Bacteroidia; order Chitinophagales; family Chitinophagaceae; genus UTBCD1. Next base: position 1,034,270 of record CAVUXD010000003.1, on the reverse strand, counting down.
AATACTGAATGCGCTTGAAGGGATTTTCCTTTACGCCATTGGAGCAAACTATTCAAAAAGCTTGTGAAAAATACCTTGGCACAATAAATGCCTCCCAATCATAGTCTACAAAACGTGTATCTTTAAAAGATAATCAAGGTCTATGAAAATAATTCATCTTCGTTTTCTTATTCTCTTTCATTGGTTTTTCATTTATTGTTAATGCACAATTTTCCGTTTCCGGAAAAATAATTGATTCTGCATCCGGAGATCCTTTACCCGGCGCTTCCGTTTTTTGTCATAATACAACAATTGGAACAGCCACTAATAAACAAGGAGAGTTTTCAGCTTGCAAATGAAATCCGGCGGTTATGATCTGATCATCACCTATACCGATTATCAAACACAAATTGGTTCGGATAAGCAGCGATACCAGTCAGCTGGTAATATCGCAATGGTAAAACAAGAAAAGAGTATGGAAGAAGTAGTGATCAGAAGCAGTAATGAAGTGGCAGATGGCTGGGAAAAATATGGTGCTTTTTTTGTAGAACATTTTATCGGTGCTACTCCCAATGCGGCTTTATGCACTATCCAAAATCCGGAAGTACTGAAATTTTATTTTTATAAAAAAAGTAATAAACTAAAAGTATTGGCGACAGAACCTGTTCAAATTGAAAACAAAGCCTTGGGTTATCAATCTTCGTTACCAGTTAGATTCTTTTGTTTATTATTATAAAACCGATATTAATACTTACCGGGGTTATTGCCTGTATACAGAAATGGATGGAACCGACAGCAGGAAAAAAAACTGGACCACAAACCGGGCCAAAGCTTATTATGGTTCCAAACTACATTTTATGCGTATCTTATTACGACAGTACACTGACAGAAGACGGATTTACGATTGATCTGACTGGATGAAAACAATGATACAAAATTTAATAAAGATAAAAGATCCTTATGATACAGTGTACTACGGTGGCCTTGACAGTACAATGGAAATTGAAATATGGTATCCAAGAAAAATCAGCGTTACCTATATCAAAAAAAGGCCTGAACCTGAGTACCTGAAAAAATTTGGTTTGCCTAAAAATGTAGGTCTCAGATCTCTTATGTTGATCTGAACGATGCTATTACCATTAAAGAAAACGGATATTATTACGATCAGAAAGACTGGATGAACCAGGGATACTGGAGTTGGAAAAATTTAGCAGATCAATTGCCTTATGATTATGTACCTGCCTGAATAGTATTCCAGCCGATTTACACTATTCAGTTTTTCTTATCCATTACTTTTTCCCATAGTTCAGGAATTCTTTTTATCCAGACAATCTCTTTCATTTTTTCTTTTGCTTCTATCAGCCGGAGAACCAAAATAATTTTTTCCCCCTTCCAATGATGCAGGTACACCACTTTGTGCATACAATACAGCATCTTTCCCGATAGTTAACGTTTTACTTACACCTACCTGTCCCCAAAGTATGACATTATCTTCAATAGTAGTAGCGCCGGCAATACCTACCTGTGCTGCAAACAAACAATTCTTTCCGATCACTGTATCATGACCGATATGCACCAGGTTATCGATCTTTGGTGCCTGCGCCAATACAGTGTATCGCCGCTTACGCCCCGGTCAATGGTACACCCGGCGCCTATTTCCACTCAGTCTTCAATTACTACACGACCGCAACTTTTCATTTTTTTATAATGAATATCCCGGTTTGTTTTTTTATTATAATAAAAAGCGTCGCTGCCGATCACAGTTCCCGCCTGTATGATCACATTATCGCCAATGATACAATGATCAAGTATGGTTACATTGGGATGAATGATACAATTGTTGCCGATGACTTACATGATTACCGATATAAACATTCGGCATAATAACTGTTCCTTCCTACAATTGAAGAATCGCTTATCATTTTCATAGAAGGTGTAAATGGTCGGAAATGATTCACAATCTTTTGGTAGGCTTCAAAAGGTTCTTCAACGATCAGCAAAGCTTTGCCTTCGGGGAAAATCTGTTTTTTTATTGATAATAATAAAGCTGGCTGCCGAATTAATGCATTTATCATAATATTTCGGATGATCAACAAATACCAGGTCTCCTTGCTTCCACTTTATGTATTTCATTAATGCCGGTTGCAAGAGCATTCGGTATTGCCTATTACTTCTGCACCGATCAATCCGGCAATCGTGGTTAGCGAAACAGGTTTTTCAAAACGCATAGATGTAAATTTGTGTAAAGGTAATGAGCAGTGCTTGAGCATTAGTAAAATAGAGTGCATATACGTTTTATCATCCTGCAGTTTATTCAATCACGAAAATCATATACAGGCATCTTTATGATCTTTATAGCGTATCTGATCAACATTATTGATCAATAACTTTATAAACTGTTGTTATGGAAATAATTATCATTAAAATAGAGTTGCATCGTGCATAATATATGCCTTCGGTAAGATTTGTTGAAGTAAAATCTGTTCAATATAAAAATGCGATTTCATTTTTTTTTTATCAAACAACAATTTTTAAACAGATAAATTCTGATGCTATTATCCACAGCAAAAATTAAAATGTTAATAAAAAATATTCAAAAATATTTTTTGGTTAGCAAAAATTATTTCTAATATTGTGTTGGGAAATTTGTTTCCCAGTACTTACTAACCCATCCATATAAATGATCCCTCCGGTAAATCGGAGGGATTTTTGTTTTATGCATTTTTCAATGTCATTTTCTCTCATATGAAATCTCTTACCGTCTCTAAACACTTTTAATCGTGATAATGAAGTATTTAAAATACCTTTTACCGTAATAATCTTTACCATCAAAGAATTTACCCCATGTTAAAATCAATGACCGGTTTTGGAAGAGCAGAAGGAAATGCAGGCGATAAAACGTTCCTGGTTGATATTAAATCACTCAATGGAAAACAATTTGAACTGCATCTTGAAATTACCAGCTATTTTAAAACCATTTGAATTTGATATTCGCAGAATACTTTCTGAAAAACTTGGCCGTGGCAGCATTGATTGCATCATCAGCCTGAAAGAAACCGGCAATGCAAAACCCGTAACCATTAATACTGATCTCGCCAAGGCTTACTATAAACCTCTTGGCGGAATTATCCGCAGCCCTTAACCTTGATCCTTCTCATATTCTCAGCACCTTGGTAAAGCTGCCGGAGGTCATCACTCCTACCAGTGAAACCCTGACTGACAATGAATGGAATGCATCTTCAAAAAAATTCTTATTCAACCGCCATTGATAATCTGAATCTGCATCGCCTGGAAGAAGGAAAAGCAATGGAACAGGAGCTTATTATTACGGATCAATAATATTGAAAAGCAACAGCAGGAGAAGTGATCAAGCTGGAACCACTTCGCCAGCAAAAGATCCGGGAGGGGCTACAAAAATTGCTGGAAGAAAATGTGGGCAAAGAAAATTATGACGGCAACCGGTTGGAGCAGGAGCTGATCTATTACATTGAAAAAATTGATATCAGTGAAGAACAGGTCCGCCTGAAAAATCATTGCGACTATTTCAAGACTATATTACAGGAACCAGAAGAAATCAAAAGGAAAGAAACTCTCTTTCATCCTACAGGAAATCGGCAGGGAGATCAATACCTCCGGCTCCAAAGCTTATGATGCTGCAATTCAAAAATGCGTGGTGTTGATGAAAGATGAACTGGAAAAAGCAAAAGAGCAGGTGCTGAATGTATTATAAAATCTGAAACAGCAGGTCTTAGTATATACTTCCCGGCGAGATAATATCTTTGTAACATGAAGCGGATAAAAATACTTTCTTTGGCACTCGCCTCTTGTGCCCTATACCTTTTATCCTGCACTTCTATTGATCTTTATGAAAAAGAGATAGTCATTCCCGGTCATCAATGGAAAAGCAGTTTTAAACCCACATTTACTTTTAATATAAAAGATACTACTGTTCCTTACCAGTTCTTCCTGGTGATCCGGCATACGGAAAAATATAATTACACCAATATCTACGTCAACCTATATATACAACCACCCGGAACTGACAGCACCACAAAAATTCAGCGTTCCCTCATGCTCGCAGATAATAACGGATGGTTAGGAAGCGGCATGGATGATATTTATGAACACAGGATTCCGTTGGGAGATCCGCAATTATTGAGAGCAGGTACTTACAAATTCACTCTGGAACAGATCATGCGGGAAGATCCGCTGGAAAATGTTTTGAATGTTGGCCTTCGCATTGAAAAGAAGCCATAACGCAATCCTGTTTTTATGCCTGATTCCGGTCGCAAAAGATTAAAAAGTATCACTATCATTTACTGGACGTTTCTCCTATATATTATTGCAGCACTGGTTTGGTGGTTCATCTCCCTGGAAAAGCAGAACACCATGATGCAGGGATATAAAATTCAACAGTTAAATGCAACTATTGACAGTACAAAAACTCCTCAGCTATACCAGGCAGAACTGAATAAGATCAATGCAGATCACACAAAAAATAAGGCCAAGTATACTGGTGAAGGCAGTATTTTTTTTTTTTTTATAATCATCGGCGCAGCGTTTGTTTATCGTTCTGTGCGCCGGCAATTTTATATGCAGCTGCAACAGCAAAATTTTATGATGGCGGTTACGCATGAATTAAAAACACCGATATCGGTGGCCCGGCTGAATCTGGAAACGATGCAGAAATATTCGCTTGACCCCGATAAACAGAAAAAACTCATTCGTATGACGCTGGAAGAAACTGCCCGGCTTAATTTTCTTACCAACAATATCCTTGTTTCTTCCCAACTGGAAGGCGGAGGCTATCAATCTTCCAAGGAAGAACTGGATTTTTCAGATTTGCTGAAAGATTGTATCCATGATTTCAGGAATCGCTACCCGGAAAGAAATTTTGTGGAACAGATTACTCCGGATATGGAGGTCAAAGGCGACCCTTTGCTGTTACAGATACTAATCAATAACCTTTTGGAAAATGCTCTCAAATATTCTCCGAAAGAAAGCCCCGTCAAAGCTGTTTTGAAAAAAGAAAATACAGTTGTGCAGTTACAGATCATAGACGAGGGTCCCGGAATAGAGGAAGACGAAAAGAAAAAGATCTTTACAAAATTTTACCGGATCGGTAATGAAGCAACCCGAAAAACACAAGGCACCGGCCTGGGTTTGTATCTTTGCAGCAAAATCGCCAGGGATCACAATGCCGACATTCGGGTGACAAACAATTTTCCCCGCGGCACTAATTTTACCATTACATTTTACGATTGACTATGAACAACGAAAACAAAAAGCTTTCTATCCTGCTGGTTGAAGACGAAGAAAATTTGCATGAGGCGCTGAAATTGAACCTGGAGTTGGAAGGCTATGACGTCACTTCTGCTCACGATGGTGCTGCTGCGATCAAGGCGCTACAGGCAGAATATTTTGATCTTATCATTCTTGATGTGATGCTGCCGGAAATTGATGGTATAAATGTGACCGAAACAGTTCGTTTGAATAACAATGAAGTGCCTATATTAATTCTTAGTGCTAAAAATAGCAGCGCAGACCGGGTGCTGGGGTTAAAAAAAGGCGCCGATGATTATCTCACCAAACCTTTCAATCTTGAAGAGCTTTTGCTGAGAGTGCAAAAACTTATTGAGAAAAATAAAAAGCTCCAAGATAAATCCTCTATCGCAAATACCTATAATTTCGGCGACAATACTATTGATTTTAAAGCACAGGAAGCAACCACAAAAGGTGGAAAAAAACTTCAGCTTAGCAAAAAAGAAACTATGCTGTTGAAACTCCTGATCGAAAATAAAAATGAAGTTGTACCCAGAGAAAAAATATTGCAGGTTGTTTGGGGTTATAATGTTTATCCTACCACAAGAACTATTGACAATTTTATTCTCAACTTCAGAAAATATTTTGAAGATGACAGCCGCAATCCCAAATATTTTCATTCGGTGAGAGGGGTGGGCTATAAATATGCGGAGTAATTATTCGATTTTAAATATCCCCTATCTGAGGTCGCATTAATATTTCTTCTACACAAGCCTGTGGTGAAAGTTGTGAAGCGGCATATATCATTTTAACAATATCCTCTGCTTCCATGAATCTGTTTTTATCAATTCCGCTGTTAGCCCACGAATCTGTATAAGCTGCCCCGGCAATAACCGATGTTACTTTAATTCCATGTGGCTTCATTTCCTCACGAAGATTTTTTGAAAAGCCATGCAATGCAAATTTGCTGATGCTGTAAGCTCCACCGTTCTTATAAGCTTTAATGGAAGCAACCGAACACATATTGAAGATATGACCGCTTTTTTGCCGCATCATTTTTGGCAAAAGGGTCCTCGTCAAATGATAAGCGCTGTATAAATTAGTCTCAATCTGATTTTCTAATGAGCCTTCCGGCTCATTATGTACACTTCCCGGTTCAAAGGAACCGGCATTATTAAATAAAACATCGACAGAAATTCCAAAACTCAATATCCAGTTTCCAAAAGCAATTGACATTTTCCTTTTTACTCAGATCAAAAGGTTTGGCTTTGACAGTAATGGATGGATATTTCCTCGTAAGTTCTTCCATTGCCTTATATAACGCCGTCTCGCTGCGGGAACAGAGATAAAGATGATGACCGTTGGCAGCAAATAGTTCTGCTGTTGCTTTACCTATTCCTCTTGAAGCACCTGTGATAACAACATTCATAGCCGAATAATGTAATTTTTAATTGACGATCTGCAGCAAGTTACTTATCAAAAACGTAAATCGTAAATTGCAGTAATGAAATACCGCCATCTTTTCTTTGACCTTGATCACACTCTTTGGGATTTTGAAGCTAATGCCAGGGCTACTCTCTCCGAACTTTACAATACACTTGACTTAAAAGAAAGAGGAGTCAACGACTTTGACCAATTCCATAAAAACTATTTACTACATAATGAAAAGCTTTGGGAACGATACCGGAATGGTTTTATTAAACAGGATGAGCTGAGAGTAAAAAGAATGTCACTGGCTCTGCTCGATTTTAAAATCGCAGACGAAACGCTTGCCAAAGAAATGAGTACTCAGTTTTCTCGATCTCTTACCCACCCGGACTATCCTTTTTCCTTATGCCATTGAAATCCTTCAATACCTGAAAGGGAAAAAATACGAATTACATCTTATCACCAACGGTTTTGAAAAAACACAACACAGTAAGCTGAAATATTCCGGCCTGAATGTTTTTTTCCAGGAGATCATTACTTCAGAAGGCTCTAATAGTTTAAAACCCAATAAAGAGATCTTTGATTTTGCTTTGGAAAAAACCGGGGCATCCAAAGAAGAAAGCATCATGATCGGCGATAGCATTGAAGTAGATATCATCGGTGCAATGAATGCAGGAATGGACCAGGTGTTTGTAAATCATTTGAATATCAAAATTGATATCAAGCCAACTTACACTAGTTCATTCATTAAAAGAATTGGAGACTATTTTTTAATCAGGCAATGTTGTTTTTATTTTCAGGCACATTACCAAATTGCAATAACAGATACACCGCCTTGCACTTTGTCACCTATCTTCACTTGCACTTTTGCATCCAATGGTAACAAAAGATCAACTCTTGAGCCGAATTTGATAAACCCCATTTCTGCTGTTTGTTCTACTTTTTGCCCCGACCTGCAAATAGTTCACAATTCGTTTGGCCAATAGCTCCGGCGATTTGTTTTACCAAAATTTCTTTTCCATTCTTTTCGATACACGACTGAATGCCGTTCATTTTCAGTAGAAGATTTCGGATGCCAGGCTACAAGGTATTTTCCTTTGTGATACTGACTATACGCTACTTCGCCGCTGACGGGATTACGATTCAGATGTACATTCAACGGACTCATAAAAATAGAAACCTGTATTCGACGATCAGTAAAATATTCATCGGCCTGCACTTCTTCTATCGCCACCACTTTACCATCCGCAGGTGCAATGATCGCATCTTCACGAACAGTCAGCACTCTTTTGGGAACACGGAAAAAAGAGATCATAAAAATAAGTAACGCCAATGTGACAAGAAGAATGATCCAGCAAATAACAGGTGATTAAGGCTGAAAATATAAAATGAAAGAAGATTAATAGCCCCAAATATGATTACGCTCCAGGCAATTGTTTTATATCCTTCTTTGTGAATGGTCATTGAATAATAATTAGAACAACAAAGATAGCATATTGATGAGTGGCTGAATAGTTAGTCGTGAGTGAAGAAATCTATTTCATAAAGAAATAAACATACAGCCAAACAGCCGGTATGGCTAACAAGAAAGAATCAAAGCGATCTAAAAAACCACCATGTCCCGGCATGATATGACCGCTGTCTTTTACATCCGGCCATTCGTTTGAGTTTGGATTCAAGAAGATCGCCGAATGTGCCGGCAATCGAAGCTATTGCTGCGATTATAGTGATTGCTTTTATATCAAAATGAGAAAGTCGATCCGATAACAGCAGCTACTGCTATGGCAGAGAATAATTCCCCCAAATGTTCCCTCCCATAGTTTTCTTAGGAGAAATTTTTGAAAGTGGTGTTTTACCGATCAATGAACCTACTATATAAGCCATAGTGTCATTGATCCAAATGGAAAAGATAATTGCACATGGAACTATGATCTCAGTGCCACCCGGATAAAGATTGCTGTCACAGAACCTATTTCGGAAATAAAATACTGCTCTTCGTAAATCAATCATCAACCCCAGACTCAAAGAAATATAAATGAATCCTCCAAGAGAAATCCATTTTGCTTTTGACTTAACTTCTTTATTCACTAAAAGAAATGCAATAGTTCCTGTAATCATTAAAAAAATCAATGCCTGAGAAATCGTAATTGACGTTGCTGTTATCTTAAGCCCCGGTGTTTCATGATCTTTAAATCCTATCAGCCAAAATAAAATATAGCCCATGTCCATTAATAAGAACTTGCTGAATTTGCTAATACTGGTGTTGTAAATTTTTTCTGTCAGCTTCAAATACTCCCACCAACAACCAAAATGAATAATAGAAAATAAAATGAGGAAGCTCCATTGATTCCAAAGCAAACCAACCAGCATCACTACTACAAACACGGCAGCTGTAAGTGATCTTGTTCTAAATGTTTGCCAGTTGAATGCCATACAAAAAGAGAATAATTACCGGAAAAGGTCGCCAGAAGTGTTTGGAATCGGCGGTGGCGCCTCAATTGCTTCTTTATCTTTCTGAGAAATATTGTAATACCAAACAAATAAAGCGATCACGATTGGTAATGCAAAAATACCCCAGAAGTTATCTGAATTTTCATTCATTGCCTCCTGCAGCGGTTTTCCATTCAGCGTTGAAATATAAAGAACAGTAATAGCAATACCATTATTCAGGAAATGCCCTAAAATATTCAGCCAGATCTTACCGGAATATTCATAAAGTAATCCCAGCATTATCCCAAGAAATAAACGGGAAAGAAATCCATAATAGGACCAATGCGCCAGGCTGAACAAGATACTGACAATGATGATCGATAACCACGGCATTTTTGTAGATCGTCGTAAGAAAATTTTGTAACCCGCCCCTGAACAAAGTTTCTTCACATACGGCCGGTAAAACAGCTAATATGAACAATGCGATCAGAAAATCAGAAAAACTTTTGAGGCTGATAATAGATTCCACGCCGCTGTTATAATCATTTTCCATTCTATCAAAAGCTGCTTTCCATTCTGCAGGTATTGGAAGATGACTGTTAAAATAAGAAAGACCTGTAGAGACCAATAGACCGAACACTACTATAAAGAATACCAAAAGTACCTGGCTCAATCGGGGTCTGCCGGTATATCCAATTAACTTCAATGGTTTTTTATTCAATAAAAAAGCGGCAAGCACAGCCGGAAGGAAAAACCCAACTACTGCAGTGATGACCTGTATCACTTTGAAAGCATCAGCATAAGCGGGATTATCCATTTCTGTTGACATCTTTTCAAAACCGGTTCCAGTCATACTCGTCCATACCGGAATACTGATGATTGCAGCAAGAAATATTCCCGCAATAACAAAACCGATCAGCATAAAAAAACCCGCAGTATAAGAAATCCCTTTTGAATTGCTATCGTACATAATTTTCGGGTATTAATGGTAAATTCGTAGGTTCAAATGTAGTTATTGCAAATTGAAGATTAACATGTTTTTATAAATGTTGAAGATCGGAAACATATCACTCCCTGATTTTCCGCTGCTCCTTGCTCCCATGGAGGATGTAAGCGATCCGCCCTTTCGTGCAGTATGCAAAGACAATGGAGCCGACCTGATGTACACGGAATTTATTTCTTCGGAAGGCTTGATCCGTGATGCCATTAAAAGCCAACAAAAACTGGACATCTTCGATTATGAACGGCCTGTCGGTATCCAGATCTTCGGCGGAGATGAAGAAAGCCTGGTCATGAGCGCAAAAATTGTGGATGCTGTACAATCCGGATCTTGCTTGATATCAATTTTGGATGCCCGGTAAAAAAAGTAGTGACTAAAGGAGCCGGTGCCGGCGTGTTGAAAGATGTTGACCTGATGGTACGGTTAACAGAAGCTGTAGTAAAATCAACGTCATTACCAGTTACAGTAAAAACAAGATTGGGCTGGGATGATAATACCATAAACATTGAAGAAGTGGCCGAACGTTTACAGGATGTTGGCATTAAAGCTTTGGCTATTCATGGACGGACAAGAACCCAGATGTATAAAGGTGAAGCCGACTGGACACTGATCGGCAAAGTGAAAAAGAATCCCCGCATTCATATTCCTATTTTTGGTAACGGTGATATTGATTCTCCCGAAAAAGCATTGGAATATAAAAACCGTTATGGCGTTGATGGTATTATGATCGGCCGTGCTGCCATTGGTTATCCGTGGATATTTAATGAAATAAAATATTTTCTAAAAACAGGTGAGCATCTTCCGCCACCGACTATTGAAGAAAGAGTAGAAGTAATTCGCCGGCACTTACATCGTTCCGTAGAATGGAAAGGGTTGATACCCGGCATCAATGAAATGCGCAGGCATTATACCAATTACCTGAAAGGGCTTCCCAATATCAAAGAATATCGCCTGAAACTGGTAACAGTGAGAACAGTAGAAGAAATTGATGCAATTTTGGATGAGATCACAAAAGTGTATAGCGGTTATCAGTTTGAAAGAAGGCTGGTGGAGATGGAAGCAATGGCTTATAGTTGCGGCTAATTTTATTTCCAGTATTCTTTCATTAATTCGACAGACCACTGTGGTTGCCGGATTGCTTTTGCAGGCAAAAATTCTTTCATTACAGGTTTAATATCCAGCACAGGAGTTCCATTTATTGCATCCAGGTACTTTACCGTTAGTTTATTTCCCTTTCTTTCTATCAACTCCACAATTGTAAGACCCATAGAGTTGGGTCGGTCTTTCTTTCGTTGAGCAAAGATCCCAACAGCCGGCCAATTCTTATTGCCCCTTGGATGACCCTTAAAAATAATTTTAGAGTTGTCCGATTGATTGAAAAGAAATATGATCTCCAGGTGCGAAAATTCTTCTATCCCGTCAAACGAGTTAGCAGGTATACCTTCTAACAACTCGATCTCGCTGATCACATTTCCCCAAAAATCATCTGAGAGGCCGGATCTTGAGTTTTTAACTATTGCGACCGGTTTAATATTTATTTGCATCATATCCATCAATTCAAAATTTCTTTCTTGATTATTGGTTATTAATTGCGTTCAAAACTTCTTTGCTCAACGGCGAGATGGAAGATTGAAAATAATTGGTCAGAATGCCATTTTCATTCACCAGGTATTTGCAAAAATTCCAGGAAGGTTGTCTATTGTTCCATCCGTTTTTTGTTGAATCCGTCAGCCATTTGAAGATTTCATTTTGCTGACCATTTTTGACCACTATACTTTTTTTCATCAATGGAAAGGTTATTCCATAATTCTGTTTACAGAATTGCGCAATCTCTTCGTCCGTTCCTTTTTCCTGTTGTTTAAAATCATTGGCCGGGAAACCGAGAACTACCAATGAATTCTTGTATCGTTCCGATAATTTTTGCAGTTCATCGTATTGGTCGGTGTAGCCGCAATCGCTGGCTGTATTTACGAGCAGTACTTTTTTTCCTTTGAGCGTCGAAAAATCCATTCCAGTGCCGTCATTAAGAGTTGCTTTCAATGAATAAAAAGAAACCGGGGGTTGATTTTTAGTATTCGAGAGTTCTTTAGAATTGTTTCCAATAAGACGGCTCCACCACATCCAGGCCGGATAGACAGCTTTCAATACTTTTTGTCTATAAGTCATGTGTTTTGAATTTAGGTTTGCCAGTTCCACATAGCCGCAAAAAACAATTAAGAACATTAATAAAATAGTCACTGTTCTTTTCAGCCAGCGATATTTTCTCTTTTTATTCAACAGTTACTATTTTAAAAAGTTTACTGAGTAGTACGGTTTCAATTCAATTAAAGAACCTAAGAACATATTTTATTGATGATGACTGTAATTTACAAATACTAATGGTACAGGAAACAAGCCTTTGGTAAAGTTTTGCATTTCCCTATAGGGCAATTCTGCTATTTTTAAAAAAACAATACTCCGTGCAGCATGTAGAGTTTTTTCATATCAGGCATTTTGAGCACCAATATCATCGTACAGAGCCTCCGGCTTCATTAGAGCATTTTATTGATTTTTTCTGGGAAACAAAATTTGATTCACTATGGAAACAATATCCAAAAGGCTTTTCCGATGCTTTGTTCCCAAATATCGGCTACACCTATCTCATCAACCTGGGTACGCCGTACATCATGCAGTTGGATGAAAAAAAATTTAAAATGAAAGGAGATGGTTTTTTGCCCCGTCACAAAGCCATTGAATGTTATCATCAGCCGGGTAACAAAATTTTTGGCATCAAATTCAGGATATCGCCGGTGATCTTTGAAAAAAAAGTGAATTTTTCAGAATATCGTGAATACATTTTCCCATTAAGCTATTTGTTAGACCATAGCGTTATCAACAAAATAAAAAAAGCCGCTTCTTTCGAGGCAAGAGTAAAAATCGCAGTCAACTATTTTGAATCCATTTTAAAAAAATATTCCGGCTCATTGGAGCCTATAAAGATCGTTACTACAATTGTAGATCATTGCAACCGTAATAACGATTTTACAACGTCTGTAGACGACTTTGCCAAACAGTATGGCATCAGCACCCGGACACTCCAACGATATTTTGAAACCACTACCAGCCTTAGTACAAAAAAAGCCCTGCAAATACTTCGCATCCGAAAAGCGGCATCACATCTTGCGAACTCCCCGGAAAATTTTCATTTTAGTAAATACGGCTATTACGATCACAGTCATTTCTACAAACACCTGAAGATGTTCTTACAGAAAAGTACATTAAAAAAACTACAGCCACATCTTCAGTTTGCTGGAAAGCTTGCACCAACAATCGTAATTAGCAAATCAACAGTTTATCGTTGAGATCATTGAATACTCACTGCTTACTGTCCCGCTCTCTGTCTTTCTTCTTCTGAGCCGGTTGTTCTGCGACGGGCAGCCTGTACTTTGCTATTCCCAAAACGATAAGTGAATGTAAGATTCGCTACCCTTGTTTCCCTGATATGCATGCCATTTTTCAATATAGTTATCATAAGTAACAACGGCTTTAGGCAAGTTGGTCCAGAAAATATCCGTGATATTGAATCGCAAGTGTTCCTTTATTTTTCAAGATCGTCTTTTGTACGCCGGTACCAATGCCCCATTGCGGATCCAACACCATAAAACCATATTGTCCGCCTGTGTTAAGAACGCCATTCAATTCTGCGGTCCATCCTTTTTTGAAAGTAAAAGAATTATTGGTTCTTACGTCTGCAGCTGGTTTACCATTATTCAGCGTGGTGCCACTGAAATTCCCATTGAATTTTTGATAATACAGATCAGCATTGTTGATCATGTTCCACCATTTGTTGATTCTGATGGGAGCTGCGATAGTGAATCCATAATAATCTGAAGATGTAAGATTGATAGGTATCTGAACAGTCACATTATCCGGTGATGGAATATTGGGAAATACTTCGTTGAAACGGGCCAGTGTGATATTCTGTTCGTCTTTAGTATGGCTATAGCTCAATGAGAAATTAAGATTCTTCATAGTATAGCTCAACTCATACGACCAGGTCAGCTGCGGCAATAAACCAGGGTTACCTGTTGCATAGGTAGATACATCGATCAGGAAAAGAAATGGATTCAGATCGGAATAGCCAGGTCTGTCGATACGACGGCTTACAGATATTCCAAGAGTTTGATCTTGCTTTAATTTGTAATTGAAAAAAGCGCTGGGGAATAATTGGAAATAACTGGAATCAAATTTTACATTCCCTATTTCTTGTTTAGTACTTATATTGGTTTGTTCTCCACGGAATCCAACCTGCGATATCAAATTTTTTGTACTCTTTGCTGAAATTCAGGTAAGCCGCATTATTATTTTCATGATACAGAAAGTGATTGGTTTTGTTCACATCATTTTGTGGCGTTCCGCTACTGACATCAAAAAATTTCGCATCATTATCAGATGAAACAAAACTGAGCTTGAAACCTGCTTCCAGTTTAGCCCCGTTTTTTAAAGGATTCACATAATCTGTCTTAATGGTTTTGAAATTGAGCTTACCTTTCTGATCACCATCTAAAATATAATCAGGCTGAAGAGTGCTACCATCCAGCTTATAGTATTTGGTAGCATTTACCGTCAAGTGAAGTAGAATGATAGATACCCATAATCAAGATCAGCAGTTATTTCTTTGCCGGTGCTGTCAAACGTATGTTTGAAGTTGATATTTGCTACCAGATTATTGCCATGATCATTATTGGTAGCATAAGAATCAAAAGTGCTGGATTCCTGTTTTTGCGGATCGATCACAATGGAGCCGTTAGTATTTACCCTGCGATAATGATTAAAATTCCCATTCACCACAAAGCCAATGATTGTTTTTTTATCGGGGAAGAAATCGACGCCTAACCTGGAAGAATTGGTATTAAATGGCGATTTGGAATAATTATCTTTCAGATCGCCACCATTATAAACACCACTATCAAAAAAACTTCTGTCCAGCAATAAATGATTTAAACCGACACGGTAAGCATAATTATAATTGCCGAATACATTCACTTTTTTATTTCGATAGTTAAAGGTGCCGCCGGCATTTGTTTTAGGATAAATACCCTGCCCATAACCAGTAGTGAAAGTTCCATTGAATCCAAGTCGCTGATCCTTCTTCATCCTTATATCAATGATCCCTGCATTTCCGGCGGCATCATATTTAGCAGAGGGGTTAGTAATGATATCAATTCGTTCAATAGCGGCAGAAGGCAAGCCTTTCAAATAATTTGTAAGATCAGCTCCTGACATAGCGGTGGGTTTCCCGTCAATCATAATGATAACACCACTGCGACCCCGCAAGCTGATCACATCATTCTGGTCCACATTGACTCCCGGTGAACGTTCCAATACATCCATTGCTGAACTGCCTGCATTAACAATACTGTTTTCTACATTGACTACAATCCTGTCATTGAGTTTTTGAATAAATGGTTTTCGGCTTGTCACTGTCACATTACCCAATTGTTTTTCTAAAAAAGGTAATGTGACCTTTACTAAATCTGCTTGCGCAGCAGATAAAGCGATAAGAGAAGAATTGGTCGTCACATAATTTACCAATGATACTTTCAGGAAATAATTTCCGTAAATAATATTATCAAATTCGGCAAAGCCGTTTTTATCGGTCAATGCAATTTTGACCAAAGAAGAATCTTTAATCTTTCTTAATTCCGCTGTGGCATTTTCCAAGGCAGTATTCTGATCACTGGTAATACTAACTGAAATTTTTCCCCGCCCTGGTTGGGCATTCGCTATTGAAACAGTACACATCCATACTATTACGACAAATATTTTTTTCACGGCTTTACTGATTTACAGCAAATATTGAAGAAACGGGAAGTTAATCACAACGATTATTTACCAACGCCCCTGTAATAAGATGAGTGGGTTAAGATTTGTTAATACTTGTCGGATTTTTACATCATCAATTCAGCGAAAAACAATTTCTTTATTCTATGAATGATTTCCTATAGTTAATCACTTGCCAAACCAATTCTGCAGAAATCAATGCTCCCAAAGCAAACAAAGCCGGGGTTAACATTTTATCCGAAGAAAGAAAAGCACTTGAAAGGGCTATAGCATAAACTGCAATCGGTAAAAGCATCATGATACATAACCCTGCAATATTCAGTGGAATTTTAAAAGGGCGATGCTGATCGGGCAAACGAATCCTGAAAACAATAAGACTGACGTACTCAAGAAATAATGCAGCGCCATACAAGGTGACATCAATTATGATCAGATCACCGAAAGTCCAAAAGATCATAGCACTAACAATAACAGCACACATTATGATGGAAACATACGGAGTTTTATACCTTGGATGAAGTGTATGTAATCGTTTCGGCAATAAACGATCATTTGCCATTACTTCCGGTACGCGGGAAACAGACAACAATACAGCAGAAAATATTCCTAACATGCTGGCCATTCCACCCACAGCAATTAAAATGCCTAACCATTTACCTCCAACAAATAAACCTAATGCAGGAAACCCTTTTTCATCCAATAATGAAATATCAATTCCTGAGTTTTGAGCAGTAATGACTGCAATAAAATAAATTCCGAATATAGTTAAAAAAGCAATGCCGGTTGAAATAAGATAGGTTCGTACAGGTTTGTTTACTTCTTCGGCATAGGTTGTTGTATTGTCCCAGCCAATGAAATTCCACATTACAGTATATAAGCCCATTCCAAGTGAAGAAAACCCGATCTTATTGAAAGAAAGTGCCGGTATGTGAAATGTGTTACCCTGATGCGAAAAATGAATAATAAAAAGAATAATGAACGGTATAATAACAATCGCACTCAGCAATAAGGAAGTTCTGCCTACCGGAACGATACCAAGAATATTAAAGCCGGTGCCCAACCAAATAATGCCCAGGCAAACAGGAATTTTATATTGTGCTATCTCCGGAAAAAAGAAAGATGCATATTCTACAAACAACACAGGATAAATAGCAAGGTCAACAAAAGTGTACAACCAGGTCCACCAACCTTCATACCATGCCAACCGGATTCCCAATGCTCTTTTCACCCATTGATAATAACCGCCTGTTATAGGCATCATGCTATTTAATTCCATCACAATAAAAATGGTAGGAATATCCCATAACAATGGCGTAATGATCAAAAGAAGTAATGCTGCATGTTCGCCTCCATAAGTAAGCAGAGACTCCAATCCATATGGCCCACCAGAAACAGTAAGAAAAATAACTGCTGCAAGTGGCAGGATACGCAATTTCTTTAAGGTGGAAACAGGCGGTGACATCAGAAGATAAAAAATTCAGATTTATCGAATACTGAATATCTGCAATAATTATCTTCCTATCGCATAAATCTTAAAAGATTTTCTATAAAAAAAAGCAGCAACCTGAATAGGTTGCTGCATAATTAATGGTTAAGGTAAATTAAAAGACAGCTTCTGCTTTAGCAGATTCTTTTTTGTTAAGATACTTTTCCAGCAGGTCAGGTACTTTTTCAAAAGCGGCGCTTAATCCTTTGCTGGTTTGGGTGGGTACAAAAGAAATCTGTTCTCCATGAGTAACAAGGAATCCGATTGGTGCTACACCCATTGCTCCACCACCTCCTGCTCCAACTCCTTCACCCATTGCCTTCCCTTGTTTGCCGCCATGTCCTTCACCGCCACCATAGCCAAGTCCTACGCCAAATTTGATAACCGGCACACAGGTAAATTCTCCTAATTTAAAAGACTCGCCGATCACAGTTTCTGTCTTTGCTTCTGTTTTTAAAAAATCAGTAAGCTGTTTTACGATTTCATCAAGGTTCAATGCCATAGACTTTTATTTATTGGTTAAAAAATATTGTTACCTCATTGATGCGTACAATAGTTTCCATGGGCGGCTCCGCAACTTTGCCATAAAATAATTTTCACCACTGAAATTTATTTGCAAATGGCCATAGCTTAAATTCAGGTAATTCAATGGATATAGCCAGGCGGTTTGGATGTTGTCTCCTACATCCATACTTAATTTCCAATCTTCTATCCGGAAAACTTTTATCATCCGAACTATTTTTTTTACCAGCTTAATTCTATTTGTTTTTTTCCTCGCAACTTTTCTTTGGATTTTCTTCGAAGATGCTTTTAAAGATTCCAGGTGAATTGTTTTTTTGAAAAACATTACCCTGATAAGTAATAACCATTCTCCTTCGTAAGACAAAAATGCTTTTCCAATACTCATCCAACGAAGTTCAAGCCTGGGAACTCTTGTATCAATTTCGATTAATACAGGCGAAATCAAAATCCATGCTAACAATCCAATGATCAGAAGAAGGATTATCAATAAAATCATGACTGCAAAGTTTGAAGTACCGCAAGTGAGAATAAATGACCCGGCTCAACAAAAAAGATGATTGTAAATAGTAAACTTAATTGAAGATTTTCTGATTGGTTTTTAATATCAGATTGTGAAGTCTTTTTCTTGTCTTGGTACCGGTTTTTTTGACTGCGGCTTAATCCATAAATAATTTGGTGCAGGTTTATGAAAAAGAACATACATAGCCAAAGCCATCATCACTGTACAAGGAAAACCCGATCCAACTCCCAGGGGTGCAATAGCGATCAGGAAAATAATGGCAGCGATAATTCCCGCTTTTAATATCCATCCTTTTAGCAGCAATGAAATTGCGATCAATGCCTGGCAAGTTGCAATAAATCCTACGCTCAACAGGATATGTCCGCTAAACCAGCCAAGAATAAATCGTTTATAAATATTTAGAAAACTCAAGTCAGCGTATTCGATATAGGATTGCGGAGTATGAATTGCGGTACTCCAGTTTGTACAACTGGCCCAGGCAAACAATAGAAAAAAAGAAGCCTTCCTGATCTTGCTGATCTCCATGCAACGACCCATAGCACCAGGGCTACAACATTGGAAATAATATATAAAACAAGAAAAGTTGGATTCTCAAGCCCTTTCATCTTTTAGATTTTTACAAATCCAATATTCCTTTTTTTTACTTAAAGAGATCAATGACCTTTATCAATGTCCAAAATGATAATAAACAAAAAAGGATGCCACAAGTCAGACATCCTTTATATGTACTTAAAATTGCTGAGTCAGCTATTGTTTTTTAGGACTCGTTGGTTGTTTGGTAGCAGGCTGCTTGACCGCATCAGGATCATCACCCAGATACAATAGGTCTTGTGGAAGTTGCGTTAGCTTAAGCTCCTTGGCTACCGAAATAAAAATATTATCAATGGGAAAACCCATTTCATAACTGTTCGGTTTCAAAATGAGGTTATACTTTTTCCTGTCAAGTATCTTTTTGTATGCATCCGCTACGACATTATATAAAGGTTGTGCCAGCTGGCTTCTTTTATTATTGGATTTATTCTGTGAGATCTGTTGCCAGTAAACAAGATTCAACGCCATTTTTTGACGATCGGAAGCTGTCATATCCAATTGCACTTTTGATTTCTTTCCCTGGACCACCAATGCTGAGTCAACTTTATAAGTGCTGTCCAGGCGCTGGTATTCGCTCATATAATATTTATATTCTTCTGTAAGGGAATCCTGTTCATAGATCTGAACGAGACTATCAACATTGTGATAGTTAGGCATAGCCTGAACCATCAGGTCAAGATCAAAAACACCTACTTTAAGTTGCTGGGCATTTGTATTTCCGCCTGCAAAAAGCAATCCTGTTACAAAAAACACCAAAAAAAGAACCTTTTTCATAATACACTATTGATTTTATAATTGTTTAGATCCCTTTCGTACTGCAATTCTCCTGCACGATTTCGGGGCGGTAAATATAGGATTTATTCTCTCATTAATCCATTGATTTAAACACTGAATTACACAATAAAAAAATTTAACTTCGGTATAGCATGACTGATGAATACTATATGATGCAGGCCATTAAAGAAGCCAAGAAGGCATTGGAAGACGGCGAGGTTCCGATCGGGGCCATTGTGGTCATAAATGAAAAAGTGATTGCCCATGGACATAATATGGTCGAAAAACTGACTGACCCTACGGCACATGCTGAAATGATCGCATTGACATCTGCTTTTAATTTGCTTGGGGCTAAATATATTCCTGAAGCATCTTTATATATTACAGTCGAGCCCTGCCTGATGTGTGCCGGGGCTATGTACTGGAGCAAGATCGGCAAAGTAGTTTATGGAGCTGATGATGAGAAAAATGGTTATAAAAGAATTTCAGGCGCTAATTGGCCCTTTCATCCTAAAACAGAATTGATCCGGGGTGTATTAAAAGATGATTGTGCTAAACTGATGAAAGATTTTTTTAAAAATAGACGATAATTGTATTCTACTATTAAACCTCTTGTATGCGAATAGACGGTGAATCAGAAAGTACCAATGTAGATGACCGGCGTGGTATGTCAAAAGGTAAAGGCATTGCAATTGGCGGCGGAGCAATTGGAATTATTTTCCTTATTCTAAAATTATTGCTCGGTGGTGGCAATGATGATTCATTGAACCGGCAGTTATCAGTTCCGGGTACAACAAAGGAAATGACAGCCGAAGAAAAAGCTGATGATGATGAACGGGCTCATTTTGTAAAAGTAGTACTGCATTATACAGAAGATGTTTGGGATGATTTATTTGCCAAACAGGGAAAACAATACAGACATCCAACGCTGGTATTATTCCGTGATGAAGTTGAATCGGCCTGTGGATATACAAGCTCTGCGACAGGTCCGTTTTACTGTCCCGAAGATGAACAATTATACATTGATCTTTCTTTTTATCAGGAATTAAAAGATCGGTTTCAATCACCGGGAGATTTTGCAATGGCATATGTGGTGGCACATGAAGTTGGTCACCATATACAAAAATTGTTGGGCATTGCTGATAAAATGGAACGAAAACGACGTCAGTTAAGCGAAGAAGAGTATAACAAATATTCTGTGATGATGGAATTACAGGCAGATTTTTTTGCCGGAGTTTGGGCACATCATGCACAGGAAATGAAAAATATTCTGGATCCCGGAGATATAGAAGAAGCTCTTAATGCTGCAAATGCGATCGGCGATGATCGTTTGCAAAAAGAAGCACAGGGTTATGTTGTCCCTGAATCATTCACACATGGCACTTCAGCACAACGGGTATATTGGTTTAAAAAAGGATTTGAAACCGGCGATATGAAACAGGGAGATACATTTAACGACCCTTCTTTACAATAATCATTTTATTCTTTTTCCAAATGCTTTCGAAATAAGGAACAATTTTGATAATGCGGGCCTGCGTTAAACTTCATCTTCTTAATTTTGTTATCCTTTCAAACACTATTCATTCAATAAATTTATAATTATGGCATTTACATTACCTGCTCTTCCTTATGCACATGATGCATTGGAACCGCATATTGACACATTGACCATGCAAATACATCATGGTAAACATCACCAGGCTTATGTTGACAATCTTAATAAAGCAATTGCCGGCACACCAAATGAAAGATAAATCACTGGAAGAATTAGTTGCTAATGCAGGAAAAATTTCTCCGGCTGTTCGTAATAACGGCGGTGGACATTGGAATCATAGTTTCTTCTGGGAAAGTCTTGCAAAAAATGCAGGTGGAACTCCTTCCGGTAAATTAGCTGATGCAATTAATGCAGCTTTCGGTTCGTTTGATGCATTTAAAGAAAAATTCAGCAGCTGCCGGGATGACAAGATTTGGCAGTGGCTGGGCCTGGCTGATTGTAAAAGATGGCAAGTTAGAAGTCACATCTACTCCTAACCAGGATAATCCATTGATGGATGTAGCAGAAGTAAAAGGCACTCCTGTTCTTGGAGTGGATGTATGGGAACATGCGTATTACCTGAAATATCAAAACAGTCGTGCAGAATATCTTGCAGCATTCTGGAATGTAGATCAACTGGAAAAAAGTAGAAGAGCGTTTTGCGGCGGCAAAGTAATTTTTTGATCTTTTATGAGCCGCTATCTTTTGCGGCGGCTTTTTGTTTAATTCGTTGAAATATGTACGATCTGATATTAAAAAACATATCCCGCTTCATTGAGTTAACCGAAGAAGAAAAGAATTATTTTACTTCTTTGCTGAAAATAAAAAAGCTTCGTAAAAAACAATACCTTCTGCAGGAAGGAGATATCGGCACGCTATCAATATTTTGTAAACAAAGGATGTGTTCGCACCTACACAATAGATGAAAAGGGCCAGGAACATATTATCCAGTTTGCAATTGAAGACTGGTGGAGTGGAGATATGTATAGTTTTCTTACGCAATCTCCTGCTCTCTTGAATATTGATGCCGTAGAAGATTCAGAATTATTTTGTATCGATAATGCCTCAATGGAAAGCCTTTATATAGAAGGTGCCTAAGTTTGAACGTTTCTTCCGGTTATTACTTACAAAATGCTTTTATAGCTAATCAAAGCCGCATCACTCGAATCTATGAGTCTGACGGCTGATGAGCGTTATTGTAAATTCATTGAACGTTATCCATTAATGGAACAGCGATTCCCTCTTAAACAGATCGCTTCTTATCTTGGTATCACTCCTGAATCATTGAGTCGCATCGGAGTATATATACCAGACCGGAAATATTCTTAACATAGATCAAGCCTTTCTTATCCAACATCATTTCAAGGTTGATCTTTTCAAAAGAATTTTGTGTTATAATTTTTTTAACTACAAAATATTTTTTATGAAAACGATCAATGAAAAAGTAAATCATCTTAACCAACTTATTCTTGGTGGAAAAGCACTCGATGCTTTTGAAATGTATTATGATGATGCGTAATAATGCAGGAAAATTCACAGGAACCAACTGTTGGTAAAAACGCAAACAGGCAAAGAGAAATAGATTCTTGGCGGCATCACCGAATTTCGTGGTGCAGAAGTTTTAGATGTTGCCGTGGGAGAAGATGTTTCATTTGTAAAATGGACAATGGATTATACACATAAAGATCTTGGCGAACGGAAGTATCCAGGTCTCTGTGCAACATTGGAAAGATGGAAAAATTGTAAAAGAGCAATTCTTTTATGGAAATTAATTGATGAATTTTATATGAGAAGCAGGCATTTTTAATAATGTCTGCTTTCATCTACGGAACGGTCATATCCACTTCCACCCCAGGGATGACAACGGAATTCTTTTTACGAAAGCCATAATCCTTTGAATACACCATATTTCTTAAATGCTTCTGCTGCATAATGCGAACAGGTTGGCGTGAAGCGGCATTTAGGTCCGATCCATGGAGAAATGATCCATTGATACAATTTGATCAATGCAATAAAAGGAAAGCTAAGTATTTGAAGAAATGTTTTCATCAACAATTCGCTCAACAGTTTTTTCAAAGCTACAGCTACTTTTTCTTTAACCGTGTTAAAATCAGGGAGCTCTTTTCCGGTATAAATAAAAAATATTTGTAACTGCAGATTTTTTTCTTCCAGCTTTTGCTGCAAAGGAATTTTTTGCAAACGATACGCTTCTCTTGTCAGTCGTTTGATCCTGTTTCTGTCAACTGCTTTTTTAAAATTTTTCCCTGAAACAGCAACTCCGAATTGAATACCAGGAAAATTAGAATCCGAATTCTTATTGACCAGGTAATACAGGTAAAAAGGAGGAACAGAAATTTTTTTCCCTTCCTGAAACAATTGTTCGATCTGTTTGCGGCTTTTTAACCGTTCATTTTTTCCTAAAGTGAATTGCCTGGTCATTTTACAAAATTAAAATAGTCCCGACTTTGCAGCCAGGACCATTTAATTAACTAACCCACCCTTTTTTCAAAGGGAGAATTATTTCAATTTTCTTTCATCAGAAACAGATAGTTTCTTACGACCTTTTGCGCGACGGCTGGCTAATACTTTGCGGCCATTGGCTGTCTGCATACGTTTACGAAATCCATGAACGGATTTGCGACGATGACGATGAGGTTGAAATGTACGTTTCATAATCTTTTTACTTTTTCACTGTTTTCCTCCGAAGCATTTGCAAAGGAGGATTTTGAAATGCGATCCGGGAGAACGGACCATGTTTCAATGTTTACAACAGGTCACCACACCCGTTGTTTGTGAAAGGACGGCAAAGGTAAGAGATGTGGCTTAGATTGCAGATACTAAATCGCAGATTTTTGATAGAATCTTATAAGGGCTAT
The DNA here is from genome assembly GCA_963745445.1 of uncultured Bacteroidota bacterium. Lineage (GTDB taxonomy): Bacteria > Bacteroidota > Bacteroidia > Chitinophagales > Chitinophagaceae > UTBCD1. The sequence goes on along the minus strand of CAVUXD010000003.1, from coordinate 1,010,045 downwards.
TATGAAAGTCAACCTCCTATAAATCAACATGCTTAGACTGATATTTCTTCCCCAAAAAATATGGCAGCATGATTATTAAAATCTTCCGGAGAGTCTGTTGTATAAAAAAATCGCATCCCCTTTTTGCTGCATTTGTTTTCTATTTCAGGGTGCCGTTGCAGGTAATCTTTCAGACTTTCTGCCACAATTTCTCCCTGTGAAAACAATTTTACTCCTACCGGCAGATATTCCTCTATCTTTTCTCTGAGCAAAGGATAATGTGTACAGGCAAGCAAGATCACATCGATGTTTTCCCTTTTTCAAAAATGCTATGAATATTTTTTTTGACAAAGAAATCTGCACCATGACTATGATATTCATTATTCTCCACCAGGGGCACCCACATAGGGCAAGCTTCCTGGTACACTTTTACCTCCGGAAAAAATTTTTCAATCTCAATAGGATAAGAATTGGAAGAAACTGTTCCATTCGTAGCAAGAATACCTACATTTTTTGTTTCTGAATAATTGCCAATTATTTCCGTTGTAGGCCTTATTACACCCAACACTCTTTTCTCAGGACGCTATTTTGGGAAGATCTTTTTGCTGAATAGTTCTTAATGCTTTTGCAGAAGCAGTATTACAGGCAAGAATTACAAGTGAACAACCCTGGTTAAAAAACCATTTCACACATTGCAGCGTATAATGATACACTGTATCAAAAGAACGATTGCCATATGGAGCCCTGGCATTATCACCCAGATAAATATAATCGTATTGAGGAAGCGTTTTGACAATTTCTTTTAAAACGGTCAATCCTCCATAGCCGGAATCAAAAACGCCAATAGGCCCTGTAGTTTGCATATACAAAAATAAGAATGACCCCGACGTTATAGCAGGAGGGGTCATTAATGATTTTAAAAACCAGGCTGTTTAATTTAATTACCTGTCGGCTTTATCGCTTGTGTATTCAATCCCTGCTGAATCTGGGGTGGTAATTTTACATTTAGCTTCTGTGCTACCAGCGGCAATATATCATCACCATCGGGTGCAACAAGGAATGCTTCTTTAGTAAAGATATGCGTATATCCTTTTTCTTTTGCTACAGCTTTAATTGCATCCAGAACTTTTTTATAAATAGGAGATAACAACTCATTTTGCTTATTCTCCGTTGCTTGCTGCGCAATAGTCTGCCAGTTTTGCAATTCGTAAGCACTGTTTTGCATTTCCTCACGAATTTGAGCCCGGACAGCGGCCGGAGTTTTCAGTGAATCTCTACCATTCACAATACTGTCTTTGCGAAGATATTCCGATAAGGTATAGTTATACCTCGGTTGCAAAGAATCTGCCTGGTATTGCTGAACCAATGAATCAATCCTGGCAGTTTCAGGCATGATGCCAACCATATTATCTACGCTGATATAACCAATTTTTGTTTGGGCGCCGACAGTTCCGCTAATTAACAAACCCAGAGCTGCTACTAATACTTTCAATTTTTTCATGATTGTTTTTCTTTATCGTTTATCAGATTAAAAATCAAAAGAGATCTATAACCTCCTTTTAAGATGTTATAAAAATTAGAATGTGTTGCTTACGTATTCTATTTTTAACAATTTTAATTCTTTACTCCCAATTCTCTCAATACATCTTCGCTCTTGTCCAGTTTTGGGTCGGCAAAGATAATGGTAATTCCTTCACTTTTATCCAACACAAAATCATAGCCTCGCTCTGCAGCGATTTTCTGAACGGCATTATATACTTTATCCTGAATGGGTTTTATAAGTTCCTGTCTTTTTTTAAACAGATCTCCTTCAAAACCAAAGCGTTTGACGCTGCAGATCCCGAAGTTCTTTTTCCTTCTGAAAAAGCTGGTCTTCTCTTTTTTTCTTCAGGTCATCGCTCAGCATTACCTGCTCTGCATCATAATCCTTATACATTTTATCCAGCTCGGCCTGTTTTGCATCAATATCTTTTTGCCAGTCAGCAGCAATATCATCCAATTGTTGCTGCGCCTTGCTTATACTCCGGCATTTTATCCAGAATATACCGGGTATCAATAATAGCATATTTCTGTGCATGAACTGAAAAAGCGGCTAGTCAAAAACAGTATGCTATCAGCAAAAACTTTTTCATAGATGTTCTGTTTAAGGATGAACAAATTTTTATATCAATAGCCAATGATAAAACAGTCAACAAAATTTATCAGTGCAATATATGACAGGATCAGTAAAATTTTTATTCCGGTTCAAAGCCCAGCATAAAGGTAAACCGGGATGCATCTTTCAAGCCGTGATACCGGGGTGTAAGACGGTCAAGTCCGATACCATAATCAAATCCAAGCAAACCAAACATAGGCAGGAAGAAACGCATACCTACACCGACACTGCGGCGTAAGCGGAATGGATTATAATCTTTGAAATTATACCAACCATTGGCTGCTTCAAAAAAGGCCAGACCATAAATTGTACTGCCGGGGTTTGTCACCAACGGATAACGCATTTCCAGCTGTGTATTTATTAAAAATGGTAAAGAATGTCGTGGCACTTTGCTGATCCGGATTTACGGTAGGATCAGATGACTGATAAACAGGATAACCACGATGAGCAATAATATCATATCCTAACAATCCAAAGTTATTGGTCAAACCTGCATCACCCAACTGGAATCGTTCAAATGGAGAATAATCAAGTTTCCTGTTATAGCGACCCATAAAACCATACTTGGCTGCCATTTTCAATACAAACTGGCGGTTTTTATCAGCACCTGTTGGTTTGACCAATAGGCACATACCATTCTGCATTAAAACGCCATTTATGATATTCAGGGTTTTTATACGGGTTCTGCTGAGTTAACTAAGATCCGGATTAAATAAAGAATAAGGTGGAGTAAACTGAACACTGGCTAAAAAATTAGATCCGCTTCTTGGGAAAATAGGATCAGAACACGGAAGAACGCTGTAATGCAATCTTGAAACTTAAAGTTATTGGATATACCATTACTGAGATTCCCTGGAAAATCGGATAGTTCCTCATTTTATATTGTGTAAAATTCAATGTATATACAAGGCTGAAATAATCATCCGGCCATTTCAATTGTTTACCCAATGAAACAGAAAAACCATTTGCTTTTAGATAATTGGTATCCGATCTTGCTTTATCAATTCGTCCCGGTAAGTGGATCAAAGGCATTGGAATATTTACTGTTGTTATAAGCAATGGTAAATGAATTTCTTTTCTTACCACCCAGCCATGGTTCAGTAAAAGAAAAACTATAAGAACGAAATGCCTTACCATTTGATTGAACACGAAGACTCAGTTTTTGTCCATCACCGGTAGGTAATGGATCCCAGGCAGATTTTTTCCAGATATTTTTTATCGAAAAATTATTGAAGGTAACACCCAGTGTACCGGTCAAGCCCGATACCACCTCCCCATCCTGCAGATAGTTCCAACTGGTCAGATGATTTTTCTTCTAGTTTCCAGTTGATATCAACCGTACCATCATCAGCATTGGGTACAACACCGGGATTAATTGTTTCCTGGTTGAAATATTGCAAGTTGGCCAACTCACGTTGTGAACGGATCAGATCGGTACGGCTGAATAATTCACCCGGTATGGTTCTTAATTCACGACGAATCACATAGTCTTTTGTTTTTTCATTACCGGCAATGGTTACATTCTTGATTCTTGCCTGCGGTCCTTCGGTAATTCTTATTTCATGATCAATGGTATCATTATATACAGCTGTTTCCACTGGTTCTACCTGGAAGAAAAGATATCCATCATCCATATAAAGACCGCTGATATCACCGCCTTCCTGTGACAGCTTCTTTACCCAGGCGTTTATTCAAAATATCCAGATTATAAATATCTCCTTTGTTGATACCCAAGTAACAACATTCAGCAATGAATCAGAATATTTTGCATTTCCTTTCCAGGTAATATTGCCGAAATAATATTTTCTGTCCTTCATCTACTTTAATATCAACATTCAGGTTGCCATTTCTTGCGTGTGATTATTGCTGTATCCAACAATCTGTGCATCACGATATCCCAGGAATTATAATACTTCAATACTTTTCTTTGTCTTCTTCATATTTTTTTGGATCAAATTTGGCAGAACTGAATAGTTTGAACCGGAAATAAGGGATCAAGCAATTCTTTTGTTTTACTGAAAGAAAGAAAACCCCAGTCTTTTACATATTCCTTGAAGCTTAGGTTTTTTTTTACTCCGAAAGGGCTTGTATCATTGTCAGGGATACAAAGTAAGCTTGCTCATTTCCTTGGTACCCTTCATTTGCTTTTTCAGCTTGATGATCATCCACATTGTCATTTCCATAAAAATTGATCTCGTTAATATGAACTTTTTTTCCTTTATCAACATAAATGGTAAGAGAATTGGAATTGGCAAAAGCGGGATCAGGTTTTTCCTCAATCGAACCCTTACATTCTGAAATCCTTTATCTGCAATAAAATTTTGTGGTAATTTCTTTAATATTTCGGCGCATGTTTTCCGTAATGATGGTCTGCTTGGCCAATCCATATCTTTCCCTGCAATTCTTCCGCTTCAGATTTTTTTATTCCAATAAATTTGAAATTACCCAGCCGTGGTCGTTCCTGCACATTGATCTCCATATATACTTTATCTCCTTCAATCTTTGTAACAAAAATCTGTACATTGGAAAAAAGTTTTTGGCGCCACAGATTGGCAATGGCTTTTGCAAAAATATCATCCCGGGATGAGTGAATTTATCGCCGGCCTGTAAGCCGGAAATAGAAAGAACAATTGATGTATCCAGATGTTTGATACCGGTAATACTGATATGCCGCAATAGTATATTCTTTGGGAATTTTTGCATTTTCCCATTCAAGCAATTTGGATCAACTGAAGTAGGTTTGGTGGTATCTTCCTGTGCATGTACGGAAATAGCGGAGATAACCGCTGCTATTATCAATAAACACTAATCTTGAATAAAAATCGTTGCATGGTTGGTTGTTCAAGTCAGTCTTATCCTGCGCCTAGGTGCAGGAACTGCAATTAGTTTGTTGTCTGCATTTTATTATAAAAAAGCCGCAAACTTTGTTGCGGCGGCAAATTAACGGTAAATATCGAAAGTGTTTGTTAAAACAGACTTCTAAGATCTTGCTTGATCTATCTATCTGGCTTATGTCTGAGACCTGTTCGCTGGTTTTTCCAAATCTTCTTTCCCTGGTCTTGAAAATCCAAGATAGCTTCATATAGATTTTCTTTCCTGAAATCCGGCCAGCGAACATTGGTAAAATATAATTCTGCATAGGCCAGCTGGTACAACAGAAAATTACTGATCCTGATATTCCCCGCTGGTCCTGATCATCAGCTCAGGATCAGGGAAAGCGCTGGTACATAGATATTGCTGTAATGTATCCTGGTCAATTGCTTCTACCTTCAGTTTGCCTTTCTTTACTTCATAGGCAATATTTTTTACAGCATTCAGCAATTCCCATCGTCCGCTATAACTTAATGCCATGATGAGATTAAGCCCGGTATTATCCTTTGTAATTTCCAGTGCTTCATTCAGTTCCTTGCGGGCATAATCCGGCAACATACTCATATCACCGATCACATGCAGTCTGATATTATTTTTATGCAAGGCTCTCGGCTTCCTCCCGAATAGTATTTACCAGCAACTCCATCAATCCCACCACTTCATATTCAGGCCGGTCCCAATTTTCAGTAGAAAAAGCATAAAGAGTGAGATATTCAATTCCCAGTTCAGCACAGCCTTCCACAATATTCCGTACACTTTCCACGCCATGAAAATGACCGAATAGACGATCCTGTCCCTGTTCTTTAGCCCAACGTCCATTTCCATCCATAATGATGGCAATATGACGGGGAAGATGTTGCTTATCTATTTTTTCAAGCAATTGTGACATACCAGATCATTTATGTTCTTAGAACCAACGGTCTTGCAAAGTTATTGTAGATTTCAGAGATTAGAGAGCGTTTATTAAGCAGGAAATTTTTATTATTAATTCTCTGCATGTAAACCAGGTTTCCTCATTAAAATCGTTTAATGCACCCGCTAAAAATATAAGGCTAAAAACACTATTTAGCAGTAGGACATTTGTAAGATTGCAGGTTGAAGGTGACATACAGTAATGCAGTAGCAAACTGATCTTTTTGCTTACTATTTCCCCGCTGACGGCCGGGAATTCCAATTGGCTCACCCAATTCATAAGAACGGTCGCTCAATAATTGGGCATCGGAGGGGCTACCATCTGGATTGGCGGGAAATGTAGCAGGATCAACATAAGTTTTGCTTACATCATCCAGATAATCGGTAGTCGTAATGCGATGTAAAATCTCAAACCCAATATTAATTCTTTCATTGATGGAATATTTAATACCGGCCCCAATAGGAATAGCATATAGCCAGTAGAGCTATAGGGTTTCCGATCAGGATATAGAGGACTACCCTGTCCCTCTGTTCCCAGTGGCCTTAAGTAAACTTTTCTACCTTGCAAATAAGCATAAGGATCATAGCTGAATACCCCAACACCAAAGGTTATATAAGGAGTAAAATTTTCGGCAGGATCACCGGGCATAAACCGGAAAAAATTAAAATCACCCTGTAATGACAGTTCCCAAACATTGCTGTTAAAACTCAGGTTACGCTGATACATGTACTCATTATACTTATTATAAATATCAGAATACCCAAACGGGCATAGGTAGCAGCTATTCGTGACAGAGATATAATTGCTAAAATTTTTCCGAAAAAAAATGGTAGCGGCAATCTTAGGCCTGTTGAGCCGGGCCCGGGTATTCAAGTCCCCAAAATAATGGCCTGCCCCAAGACCTACTCCAAATTCTCCTTCCTGTTGAATAGCATTCTGGGCAAAACTTTCGGCGGTGGGAAGTATAATGACAACCAGCAGGAAAATGGCGGCAATAAGCTTTTTAGTCATACATCCAAAAAGGTTTCGGGATTATTTATAACGGAAAAATAATCATTTTCTTGCTAAACAACCAGTCTTTTTAGTTCCGTTTATCCAATCCCCAGGTCAATTTATTACGGAGTGTTTGGAGGAAATTATTTTCGCTTATCCGAACCAGGCTCGTTAAAAAAGCTTCTTTTCGAACCGCCAGCTGTATATTTTTATTGACAATCTCTCTCCTGGAATCCAGCGCACAAATAATTTTTTCAGACCTGCTTTCGACTTCAAATGATATGATATTATCATCAGGAACAATAATGGGACGTACATTCAGATTATGCGGAGCTACGGGTGTTATTACAAAACTGCCGCTATCCGGAAAAACAATAGGTCCATTACAGCTCAAAGAATAGCCGGTGGAACCGGTTGGTGTGGCTACGATCAATCCATCCGCCCAATAAGTATTCAAAAATTCTCCGTTCAGATAAGTATGTATTTTGATCATAGAGGCGGTATCCCTTTTATGAATTGAAAATTCATTCAATCCATAAGGAACATTTCCAAATAACGGGATGCTGGCATCCAAATGGATCATTGTTCGCTTATCTACTATATATGTTCTGTTTACAATGGCTTTGACAGCGGTTTTCACTTCATCTTTTCCAATTCCTGCCAAAAATCCTAATCGACCAAAGTTGATACCCATTATCGCAATTTTTTTATTGCGTATCAACGTTACTGTATCCAGTAAAGTCCCATCACCGCCGAGGCTGATAATAAACTCAATTTCATCTGCCAATTGTTCGGAAAGAGAAAAAGTGGTAGTACCGGAAGGAAGTTTAATTCTATCTTTTATCTGTTCAAAAAAATGTTGAAAAATTACCGGCTCAATCTTTTGTTTTGTTAGTTCATTAAAAAAAAGTTGTACATCTTTTTGCTGATCTTCTTCCATCACCCTGCTGTAAATGGCTACCTTCATGAATTTAGAAATTTGACTTTCTATGTAAAAATAGCCCGTTTTCACCTAACTGATTAAACGTGCATTCTAACTTGAGGGTAAAATCGTAATAGGTAAGAATATCTATTCCGAAACCTGCAGAGTAAAGCATTCTATTCACCAGGAAATTTTCACCCGGCTGAGGGTTGTATACATAACCGGCATTCCCATAAATTTTTCCGAATACACGAATAGGAATATGCAAGGGCTCTTCTCTTTTTCGTTTAAGAAAATTTCCTCTTACAGATAATAATTCCCGGGTGATACCTGCTTTGAGATAACCACCGGCAACTCCGTCAATAACATAATATTCATACCCCTGCATGAATACGTCGCTGTATCCCAATAATCCCTGGTTAAAATAAGGTTGTTTAAATGGAAGTTTAATAGTGCTAAACGTGCGAAGATTGAGATAAGTCTTGGGCCCCAAATGCCAGTTAGCAGAGCCCTTTACCGTAAGTTGCCAGGCGTTGACTATGTTATTAAATCCCTTTTTACTAAAAGTTAATTCGGCCGCATATCCTTTAGTAGGATAAGGAATATAATCAACATCAAAATAACTCATGGCGTAATCAAGTTCCGGATAACGAACATGAGTACGCCCAGAGGGAAAATAAGATGGATTCAATGCAGCAATAGTGTCATTAATCTTCTGGATATGATAACCAACTCCAAAGCGATGTCTTGTTTTTATTGCTCTGCGGTAAGTAAGTTCCAGATTTGCATCCAGAAAATTTTGAAGAAAAACATCATTATCCCTGATGAATGCCTGTTTATTATCAATAGTATTATAATTAACTTCTTTTGTTTTACCGATAGCAAATCTTACATCCATTCCCCATTTCAGAGATTTATCAATATATAAGCGATCATAATCAAATGAAAATTGATGAGTGTACCCTGTCAATGAACCAGAATCGTAATTTATCATTACGACCTGTAACATTATTGTAAAGAAGTTTTATTCCATAGTTCACCCGGTTAAGACTGGCTTTTTGTTCTACCAACCATTGATTGAAATTTCTGTCAACCGGTTTAAAATAAGGAATAGGGAAAAAATACCATCGTTCCTTGACCTCGATCAGAATATCGACATTATAACCTTCAAAGCTTTTCAGGGCTACCACTACATCATGAAAAAGAGCAGTGTTCATCAATTGCTCTCGTGCCTGCTCAAATCTTTTTACAATATCCTGCAATAAATATTGATCTCCGGTTTTGAAAGGAATTTCCCGTAAAATGATATCAGGCCTTGTATTCTTATTACCGGTGATATAAATATTTCGCACAATGAACAGAGCTGAGTTTGGATGCTCGGCAATTTCATTTCCGGAAGAAAAGGATGTTTCATTTGAAGAGCTACCGGGAATTAAATTTTGAGCCTGCAGGAACTGATGTCCATATAGCAAGATGAAGAGCAGCCAAAATCCATATTTCATTTCCCTCTGTTTCAAAAGCTGTAAAATGGAATAAGTAAATTAAGGGGAATTTCTTTTCTGTCAAAAATTGCTGCGGAATTCCCTTCTCAGATCTTCAGGTAGTTCATGAGGTTGTCGTAATTATTCCGCAATTCATTTTCATAAAGCTCTTCACCGAAATAATATTTTACATTGTATTCATACCGCTGGAAAGTGGCAACTATTGCAGATATCTCCGGCTTATTTATTTTAATGGTCACCTGCATGATTCCGGTTCGGGGATCGGTAGTGGTATTCAGCTGGACAATTTGTGCATCATTAGTCTCTACCAGTTTACTGATCTCGTTGAAAGAATACTGATTATTTTCCATTTCCAAAACGATTAATCCCCCCGGTTCATTCAGGCTCATGAATTCAGCTGCATATTTGAGCAATTCGGCGTAAATGACTACTCCCGTGATTTCATTTTCTTCCTCTACAACCGGCAAGACACTTAATGCATTTTCTCCTGCCATGCGGATTGCTTTCAGAAAATGCTCATCGCCTTTTACGGAAATATTTGCAAATGATTGTTGAAGTGAATCAAGCTCTGCATGATCATTCTCCGATTGCAAAAGATCATCTTCGCTAATAATACCGATATATTTGTCTCCTTCCACAATGGGAAGATGGGTAACATGATTATCATTCATTAATTGCAAGGCCAGATAAACTTTGTCATGCAAATGAAGGTAGGGAAGTGACTGAGACTGTAATTCTTTTGTTAACATGGATAGCGGCTTTTATTTGTTTTGACCTCATCATTCAGGAAACTGTTGCAGGTTCATTGAGCTTTTTCAAAAATTTATGCAAAATACTATTGAACTCATCCGGTACTTCCATCATAGGTGCATGGCCACATTTATCGATAAAATAAAGTTCACTGTTTGGAATCAGTTTATTAAACTCTCTTGCCACAAAAGGTGGGGTAATTGTATCATTATTACCCCACACTAATAACGTAGGTTGTTTGATCTGATTGAGTTCTTCCCCTAAATTATTTCTGATGGCACTTTTTGCCAATGAAATTATTTTTATGGCCTTCAGGCGATTATTAACGATCCCATAAACTTCATCGACCAATTCTTTTGAAGCCACCTTAGGATCATAAAAAGTCATTTCGTGTTTTTGTTTTTATATAATCGTAATCACTGCGTTTAGGGTAGCTATCTCCCATGCCATTTTCAAATAATCCTGAACTGCCGGTAAGAATAAGAGACTTAATTCTTTCAGGATGTTTTAGCACATGTTTTAATGCTACATGTCCTCCTAATGAATTTCCCAAAATATGAACATTATTATATCCTCTTGCTTCGATAAACCGATGAACAAACTTAGCCAGGCCTCCTACTGTACTATGTAAAATATCAAGATCAAACAGGGGAAGTATAGGAACAATCACTCTATTATAGTTACGGAAATAATCAATCAGTCCGTAAAAATTACTTAATGCTCCAAATAGTCCGTGCAAAAGCACTAAGGGTTCACCGGTGCCTTCTTCAATGAATCTGAACTTATCCTGCTGTTTTATTTCGTAACTTGGTTTCCACTTGCAGCGCCTAATTTTTGCTAAAATAAACGATTTGCTGCAAATATGTTATGGAATTGATTATCAGCGAAACAAATTTTCTTCAACTACGACATTTTGTGGGATAGATTCCCGAAAAAACTCTCAAGGTCACTGAACATGTTTTTGAATACCGGAACTACTGAAGCAAAGCTGTTGATAGCCTTAGGTCCCCAAGGCTTAACGAAAGGGTAAGTTAGCGATTGATGTATAGTAGAGGGCTGAATTAGCTTCATTTGTTCCGTATAAAAAAGAATAACGCTGAAAATAGTCACATATAATGCAATATAAAACACCATGCCCCCCAGCCTGTTCAACCAACCCAGCATGGCGATCTGAACACTTTTTTCAATGAGGCGGGCAGCCAAATGAACGAGTAAAACAACGATCAGAAAGATCACTGCAAAAGATAAAAGCGGAAGCCATTGTTGAGAAACTTTTACTGTTCTTCCAATGTATCCGGCTACCACAGTAGAAAGTTTGATAGCTGCTGCCAATCCGACGATGAGCGCCACGAAAGAAAACACACCCACGATCAGTCCCCGCTGATAGCCTTTAATCATGGCAATAATAACTACAACGGCAAAAATAATGTCAAGGAGCATAAAAATTTGAGTTGGTGGACAAATCAGGAACGCACCGGCGGATTGTAAATTTTATTTCCTCGTACTAATGATCACTTATTTAACAACTCCTTTACCAGTAAAGAAATCGTCTTACCATCTGCCTTTCCGGCCAATTGTTTCGTTGCGGCTCCCATTACTTTTCCCATATCTGCCGGAGAAGAAGCACCAACCTGTTGCATTATTTTTAACACTTCTGTTTTCAATTCTTCCGCAGAAAGTTGCTTGGGCAAAAATTTTTCTATCACTTCAATTTCTTCCTGTTCTTTTTGTGCAAGGTCGGCTCGGTTTTGTTGCTGGTAATATTTCCAATGAATCTTTTCGTTGCTTTACCATTTTTTGCAAGCATTTTAATTTCATCTTCTTCTTTCAACTCACCACCGGCACCTTCTGCCGTCTTTGCAAGAATGATAGCTGCCTTGATCGCTCTTAAAGCACGGGTGGTCTTTTCGTCTTTTGCCAGCATTGCTGTCTTTAATTCTGCCATTATTTTTTGTTCCAGATTCATAATGAAAAATTTTTAGGCTTTGTTTTCCTGCATTTGTTTATCCTGGAATTTATGATAAAAATCCCGGGCAAATTTTTTCATCTCTTCTGCCAGGTCATCATAATGAGTAGCTCTTCCGTAAGTATCCGCCATTGTCATTATAGTTTGATAAAAAAAATCGGCCATTTCATCTACCATCATGTCTTTAGTCCAAAGATCAATACGCAAAGCTGTCTTTTCTTCACCATCCCAGAATGAAAGCATCATAGCTTTTGCTTTTTGTAGCATTCTTGCTTTCTGTATCACTTGCATTCCATTCAATAGCATTGTGGCATACGATTTTGATCCAGCGTTACATCTATAGTTATCGTTGATTTGTTCATAATCCGTAAGATTGAGGGAAGCAAAGTTAGCCGAAATCATCCGACTGTTTTTATGATACTCTGCCAAAGCAGCTTCTGCTGTCTTGTCCCAACTGTATTGAATGCAATTTGCCTTCCCTTTTTGAATCAGTTTTTTTCTCAGGTTCTCATCTTTGTAGAGCAACATCATTTTTTCTGCAATATCATTATAATTATATGGGTCTACGTATAAAGCAGCATCTTCTGCTATTTCCTGCATAGATGATTTTTCTGAAGTAATTACCGGTACTTCGCACCGCATGGCTTCCAACACCGGCACACCAAATCCTTCCCATAAGGAAGGATACACCATGGCATAAGCAGCATCCAGGACCTTTGACTAATTCATGTTCATCGAGATATCCTGTCATTACAACATCATCCCTGTATTTATAGGTTTTCAAGTTTTCAAGAAAGGATTCGTATTTCCAGGCTAATCTTCCGGCCAGCACTAGTTTCATGTTGCTTTGCTGTCTTTTCTTGAAAACAGAAAATGCTTTTAAGCAGGTTTTCTAAATTTTTTCTTGGATGAATTGACCCGATATAAATGAAATATTCTTTTCCTGCCAGTATATTTTTCTTTGATCAGTATCTTTTTCATTTACATCAATAGATTGAAAAATCTCTTTTACGCCACTATACACCACATCAATTTTAGAAGGATCAATCTTTTTATACTGCAATAAAATATCTTGTTTTGAAAATTCAGAAACTGTCGCAATACCTTTAGCCTTCTCCAGAAACTTTGGTGTATATCTTTTATAAAACAGAGCATGAGATTTTTTGTTAAAGGAAGGGAAATGGAGAAAAGAAAGATCATGCACCACCAGCATTGAGGAACTTTTGTGGTCCCAATGAACAAAATCCATCGCAGGAAACAAATACATCTGCTTTGTATTTTTTTAACACAGCAGGAATTTTTATATCATACCAAAGCTTCCATAATAATGGATGGCGTGCCGGAGGACCTGTCACGACAGGATTTACATTCTGAGCAAAAATAAATTTTTCATCATAAGGGCGGTCAAAAATAAAAATGAATTCATGTTCCGGATGATTTCGGTACAATACGGCGAAAAGTTTCGTAAATAAAGTATCCATACCCTTCCAGGTAATCTTTCAATAAAAATCTTGTATTGACTGCAATTCTCATTTAAAGAAGCAAAGGTAATTTTTGCCTGTATCATTTTCGTAGTAAAATAACTTACCGATAAAATAAAACACGGTGATTTCAGCATCGTAGTATCTGGAAAAAATCAGCCTTCTTTAGCTAATTATTTTTACTTAGTGCTTTTTTTATTTGTCTTCATTTATCGCAGCATAACCTGCAAGAATATTTTCTGTGGATATTCATTAATTACGTGTATTAAGAACAGGCATTTTTACAATTGTTTTTAATAACGGATGCGCTTACTTTTATTATTGCTAACATCTAAGTGAAAAACCAAAACTGTAACCTATGATAAACACCTACTCAAAGATCTTTACTGCATTTTTGTTTGCATTCATGCTCAATTTTACTATTCCGGCTTGCATGCGCAATGCCCCGACGGCGTTGTTTCAGGATCAGTAGCGTACGATACTACTGTATCAACCGGTAGTGGCAATTACAGTACGCAATTTAGTTTTCCGAAATTTGATCCGCAAAATGGAATGGTAACCTGTGTGAAGCTTTGTCTCACTATTACAGGTAGAGTGTCGATGTTTTTGGAAAATAATGTCAACTGCTCGCATGCCACCTATAATATTAATTATAAAAGAAAAGATCCGCTTACCGGCCCGGGGTTGAGCTCTCCATTGACCAATAACATTATCTATCAATTATGGCCCTTATGATCTGGCTGCTTCTGATGGATAGCTTTTTCCGGTCCGGATTTTATAAGTATCGGGCCTGATACAGTTTTAAATTCTGTCAGCATTTGTCATAACATTAACTGATTCAACTGACCTGGCTCAGTTCTATGGCACTGATTCTGTGACATATAATTATTCGATCAGTGCAGGTGCAACTGTTACAGGTAGTGGTGATTATATTTTTTCTGTTGCTACCTCAGGGTAGTGTGAATTTTCATTTACAGTATTGCTATTGTCCTACTATTATCCTTCCTTTAAATATTCACCAGTTCTCTGTAACAAAAATAGGCACCAGACAGGCAGAATTGAAATGGATCGGGTTTGATGATTACAGTGCCAACTACCATTATGAAGTAGAAGTAAGCCGTGATGGATATAATTTTTCAACTATTGGTTCGTTTGCCAAAAAATCCGACAAGTACTGATCCCTATAGTTTTTTATTTGTGCATGGGAGTAATGAAGACAGGCGGCAGGTATTTTTTCAGAATAAAACAAGTTTATTCAAATGGATATACCCGATTCAGTAAAATTAAGTATGTAGACCTGGAAAGACTCTGCTTCACCAAAATTTACTGTTTATCCTAATCCATTCAAATGGTATTGTTGGTATCAAATTTGATAATATTCAGTGCGGACATTTGATGATTCAGATATTATAATACGCAGGGACAAAAGATGGTGCAAAAAGAAATTGAAGCGGCGGATCTTCTTATCAGCAGGTTGGCAACGCTGCAGAAAGCGGTGTTTATTGGTTAAAACTAACAGATGTGAAAAGCCAGATCGTCCTGTGTCAATCAACTTTTAATTAAATGACCTCTTAGGTGGAAGAGGATGGTGGCTTGTAAAAGGGGCCTTGGTTCGGGGCCCCTTTCTTTTTACCCTAACTCCTCTAAAGAGTCTTAATCATAGCTCACACTCCTTTTCAGAAAGTATCCTTCTAAGCCATTGCCTTTAAACTTTTGAACTCTTTTACTTTCTTAGACCTTTTACTCTACATTTGTTGCATATGAATTTAATATGGAATATAATACTACAAGAAATGAGCTGGTTATGCGTGAATATGGCCGTCATGTGCAGAAAATGATTGAACATGTTCTAACCATTGAAGAACCTGAACGTCGCCAGCGAAATGCGCAGGCCGTTATTGAACTGATGGGATTTTTGAACCCGCATTTAAAAAATGTAGAAGATTTTCGCCATAAACTATGGGATCATTTATTTCTTATCTCAGATTTTAAACTGGACGTAAAATCTCCTTATCCCATTCCTACCAGGGAAACACTTAAGAGCAAAACCGGAACCGCTGCCTTATCCCAAACGTCATCCCAAATATTCTCATCTTGGTAAAAACCTGGAAGTGATAATTAAAAAAGCATTGAAGGAAGAAAATCCTGAAAAACGACTGGGCTTTGCCAATGCTGTTGCTTATTATATGAAACTGGCCTATAACAACTGGCATAAAGAAATGGTACATGATGATGCCATACAAAGTGAATTAAGCAGTATTACAGATGGTCAACTGACCTTTACCAATACACCTTATGTAAAAGCATTCCGTCCGCAACAGGATGACCGTGACCGGGGTGGTTATGGTAAACAAAGCAGGTAAGTTTCAGCAACGCGGATGGCGGTGGTGGCGGACGCAGAAATGATACCGCAATGGCGGTGGTGACCGTGGCGGTGGCGGAGGCTATTTAAGAAGAAAAGATATTAATTCAGATTAACTAGTTTAAGTAAATTAAGTTGAAAGGTTGACAGGATTTGCTAGTTCAACCTTTTTTATTTAATCTGTTCATTACCTTAATAAACATTACCTTGTAAGATCTTATCAATTATCCACTTTCAACTATTCAATACTAACATGCATTCCTTTGAAGTAAGAGGTGGTAAAAAATTACACGGTGAAATCATTCCGCAGGGCGCAAAGAATGAAGCACTACAGATCATCAGCGCTGTATTGCTTACACCGGAAAAAATTACCATCACCAATATTCCCGATATACTTGATGTAAACCTGCTGATCGAATTGCTTGGAGAAATGAATGTAAAAATTGAAAGACCACAACGTGATACCTGCATTTTCCAGGCTGATGATGTAAATATTGATTACCTGCACAGCGAAGCATTACAAAAAGAAAAGCGGAAGACTTCGCGGTTCGGTGATGCTGGCAGGGCCCATGCTATCCACGATTCAGAAAAGCATTTATTCCAAAACCCGGTGGTGATAAAATCGGAAGAAGAAGATTGGATACTCATATCATCGGTTTTGAAAAACTCGGCGCTTCATTTAATTATCATGCAGAAGATGGTTTCTTTCATCTGGAAGCTCCCAATCTGAAAGGAACTAATTTATTACTGGATGAACCTTCTGTTACCGGTACTGCCAATATTGTAATGGCAGCTGTGATGGCAAATGGAACTACTACTATTTATAATGCAGCCTGCGAACCTTATATTCAGCAACTATGCAAAATGCTGAACAGAATGGGAGCAAAGATCAGTGGTATCGGCAGTAATATGATTGACCATTGAAGGAGTGACTTATCTCGGCGGCACTGAACATCGCATGTTGCCGGATATGATCGAAGTAGGTTCTTTTATCGGTCTGGCAGCCATGACGCAAAGTGATATTACTATCAAAGATGCAGGCATTGAACATCTTGGTATTATTCCTGAAAAATTTCAGCAGCTGGGCATTCAAATGAATTTTAACGGTGATGATATTCATATTCCTTCACAGGAGAGTTATGAGATACAAACTTTTCTGGATGGTTCTGTTCTTACTATTTATGATCATCCCTGGCCGGGATTTACTCCTGACCTGTTAAGTATTGTTTTGGTAACAGCTATACAGGCCAAAGGCTCTGTACTGATTCACCAGAAAATGTTTGAAAGCCGTTTGTTCTTTGTTGACAAACTGATTGATATGGGTGCAAGAATTGTTCTTTGCGATCCGCACCGTGCTGTAGTGATTGGTTTGGAAAGAGAACAACCGCTGCGTGGCATTACCATGAGCAGTCCTGATATACGTGCCGGTGTTGCATTATTAATTGCTGCACTAAGTGCCGAAGGAAAAAGTATTATTCAGAATATTGAACAGATAGACAGGGGTTACCAGGATATTGATGGACGATTGAGAAAATTGGGAGCGGATATAAAAAGAGTAGAAGGATAAATAAATCCGGGCTTACAACATATTTATTGACTATCGTGATAATGAAACCCGGTTTTTACCACATAGAAACATAGGCACATAGTTTACACATAGTTGTTCTATCCCGAAGTATCGTGACAAGTTGTGATATTTTCTATTGTGCTCTGTGTGGTTTGGTTTTATTCATTTAAGAATTTTTGGGTTCATTCAACCATAGAGTCACTATACATTTTATTTTTTCCGCAATACCATACAGTTTCGAATCTTTAGCTTCTAAAAATTTTTGAATAATAAATCTTCGTGGAAGATAGCCATGCCAGGGATTAAAACCCTGACACGGACGCTATGATTTTCTTTGCAATTGTTTTAATGGAGTTGCCTTTTGCTTTAAGTTCTTTTGCAATTGTTGAAATGCACTTGACTATTGTTTGAATGTTTTTTGCAATAAATTAAATGTCCTTGACTATTATTTGAATGTTCTTTGCAATAAATTAAATGTCCTTGACTATAAATGAAGTTTCTTTTGCTATTGTCGAAGTGCATTTGACTATTGTTTGAATGTAAATGCCTTTTGCGAGCCTGTAAATGGGCTTTGATGAGGTGATTTTTGGGGTTTTTAGCCTGAAAAGCCGGTTTTTGGCGATTATATGATGGGCTGAAGCCATGAAAATCCTTTCTGATGAACAGTTGGATAGCAGAAAAGACTGTATCTCTTTTTCATTCTGCGCCAGCCGCCTCTCCTGCTGCGGGAAAGAATAAGAAAGTGCGGAACCAATAACGGCCCGTTTTGCAGGTTTTTAATATTTCAGTAATTTTTGCTTTTAAACTCTTAACCTATATGCTGAAACTGAACCTTATTTCTCTTTTGGAAAGCCGGGGCGTAGAAAATCCGCAACGATACCTATCCGGCAAGGGACTGCCCTACTACACGGTGAGCCGCCTGGTAAATAACAAACTTGATAAGATACCGATTGCCACACTGGAAAAGCTATGCATGATCTGCAACTGCACACCTGATGATCTTTTTATTTGGGAGCCGGATGGTGCGACGACCGCCGGTACCAATCATCCATTGCAAAAGCTGAAACCCAAACCTAAAAAGCAAACCCGGTTGACCGGATCAAGAAACTGCCGCTTGAAAAGATTGAACAGTTGCAACAGTTTATTGATGAATTAGAGAAGAAGTAGGGAAACGTGTTGGACCGATTGTAGCGACAAATAGGACAAAGAGTGTCGTATATTTATATGTCAGGCACAATTATATTAAACCACTATGAGCAATAAAAGTAAATTCATCCCGACTCCTCAAACGAAAATGACACACCCTCAAAGACCTGTCACATCAACATTGCTTGACAAAATGGAGGACGGCAGAGAGTTTGAAAGTCTATTAAAGTATCAATACCAAAATTTAAACTTCTTAAATGAATTACGAAAAAGTATTGCAGAAATTAAAGCTATCAGAGGAAGAGATATAATTTGTTATGTTGCCAATGTTCGTGAAGCCAAGTGCAGCAATCTCAATAGAAGATGCCGACGATTTACCTTTTTATGAAATGGTTTCGTCATTATCACCAGACTGTAAAGAGCTAGACATTGTATTAGTAACGCCGGGCGGTTATGCTCATCAAGTTGCAAAGTTTGTAAACAAGCTTAGACCTCGATTCGAAAAAATAAGTTTCATACTCTTGAACAAAACAATGAGTGCCGGCACAATTTTTATAATGTCAGGGGACGAAATTATTATGTCAAATCAATCACAGATTGGTCCAGTTGACCCTCAAGTGCGAACAAAATCAGGTGAATTTGTACCCGCTCAATCCATTCTTACATTAATTGAGGACATACGAATAAGAGGCGATGAAGCAATAAAAAACGGGGGAAAGCCATCTTGGACAGACCTTCAGATATTAAATGGAATAGACCCTAAGGAAATAGGGAATGCTTTAAATGCAAGCAATTATTCAATTCAACTGGTGGAAGAATATTTACATAACTTTAAATTCAAAAATTGGAATATACGTTCAGACGGAACAACACCCGTAACGCCTGAGGAAAAGAAATCAAGAGCAAATGAAATTGCCAAACTGCTTTGCGACCATAGTAAATGGAAAAATCACGGACATGCAATTACAAGGGAAGCGGCTTGGGAAGTTTGTAAACTTAAAATAACTCATTCTGAAAGTATTGGAGGTCTTGACAAAGCAATGAGAAGAATGTGGGCCCTATTTTATTGGGTTTTTGAAAACACCCCTATAACAAAAGCGTTTATTTCAGAAAACTATTGTATCATGCGTGCTGCTAACCAAAATAATGACAAAAAATAATACAATGGAAACCAAAATCGAATTACTTAAAAAGCTTGGGTTTTCAAATGAATACTTAAAGTATATTTCAGAAGACTTTTCACAAGACAATGATGTTGTAAAAGCAAATGAGAACTTTGTGTTTGAAGAATTAAATATTTTCCCTACGGAAATTGTTTATCCAGTCATTGACAAAACCCAAGAGCCAGTAAATAGCTACGTGAATAAGACTTGACAAAAATAACTGTGCCTAACATTCAGTTTTTTTCCCCAACGTGTCTCGCAGCGAAGGCACGGCTGAGACGAAAAAATAGAGAACATGAAAAGTTTATCTTTCACAAATCTCATTAAGATATTCCTTTTTGCATTATTCAGGTTTACATTTACTGGTTGGATTGGATGGTTGGGAATAATTTTTATTTTACTAAGAATCTTTGACATTACTCATTGGTCATGGTGGATAGCAGCACTGCCTTTAGAATATGGAGCTATTTACTGTTTGTATATGACAATTGACGGAGCTAAATATAGAGCAGGACTTAAAGATGTTGGAGCATATGCACGTTTTACTTCTCCTTTTTCAAAACAAGAAAGTGAAAATCTTCAAATACAAACTATTATTAAAGAAGGTCCTGACCATATAGGAGAAACTATTGATAGATTATGCAATGTGAAAGGTCGCTTAAAATTCAACCAAGCTTTGCTGGACGCTTCGTTAGAACATTACTTTCTTCTTCAGTTAGCAATGCTTGGAAATAAAAATCTAAATGCTTATGACACTATCAAGAAATGGAGAGAATCGGGTCTTATACTTCCAGAAGAAGGCACACCGGAGTTTTATCCATATGACGATAAATGATGATAGTTCATTAAAAAAACTGCACACAACTTACGTTATCGTTGATCTTCATACAAAATGAATTCATCTTCTTTAAAATCTCAGACCTACAACCGAACTGAAAGAAAGTTATTCTATTTTTGTTTGTTGCTGCAGTGAACTAAATTCATAGATGTTTTATAACTGAACAGCAATAAAGGCGTAAAAACCGAGCAACAGAATATGACATCAACTGCATTAACTTTACTCAGTCCCGCATGGGCGGGATTCGGGCTGACGAATCACGGAATATCAGCACAGCAGAAAGCCGTTGACTTTGGCTGCTATGTTTAGAGTAACTGATAGTGCTAATCTGAATGACATTTCATGGAAAATATCAAAACTGAGTTTAAAGCATGGGGTATCTATTTTCTAACACTCTTATTTGCAAATTTTTTCCATGAACTTGGACATTGCATTCCGGCCTGGATACATGGGTATTCCGCAATACCTACTCCTGCGAAAGAATATACATTAAGTTCAATTCCGCCTGACTTCATTAAATATGTATCGTTAGGAGGAATAATTAATTCAGTAATATTTTCAGTTTTACTTATTCTGTATTTCCTGAAAAATTCTTTTAAATTTAATGCAGCATTACTGGCTGGCGCAATAGCGATGCCCTCAATATATACGTTGAGATTTATATTCAGTGGCAGGGGCCATGACGGAACAGAATTTCAAGAAGCGCAGTCAGCATTAGGGATTAGCTACTCAGGACATTTTGTGGATTGGCTCTTCTTGTCGCTATCAATACTGGGAATTGCTACCTGGATTATTAAATCAAAACCAAGAATAAAAATTCCAGGCAGGCTGTTAATCGGCGCTATCTTATCAATAGGATTCATAGTGCTGTTGCAAAAATTAAATAACTCACTTTTCGACCCGTTATTTTCCTGAAAATTCTTTGCATTTCGCTGTTGTTGGTGTTCGAATTTAAAGTTTTTACTTCTTCGCAGCCGAGTATTCCTAAGATTTCAAAGGCGATCCCGAAATAATCGGGACAAGTTGTTCCGGCCAGCAATTGCTGCTAATAAAATGAATATGATGTCTGCGAGACGGCGTGGAAGTCCTTCGTATCGGACACCCGGCAGAGAAAAAAGGAAGATTAAGTCTCTTTCAGTTTCCAATTTCTTCTTTCCTTTGTATTAGATTTTTTTCAATAAGTAATACAGAGAATCACTTTCAATTATACTGCAATGAGCAAAGAACAAACAAAAGACCTGCTGAAATTTTTAAAACCATTTGATGATGAAATCGTCGAACGGGTGTTATGGCTGCGGGAGTTTGCCTGGGACCTGTACCCTCAAGCCAACGAACTGATCTATGATAATTATAATGCTGTGGCATTTGGCTGGTCGCCGACAGACCGGGTCGGACATACTTTCTGTTCCATTGCAATCGGGCGGACCAGCAAGAATGTTCATTTCGGTTTTTATTGGGGCAGTGAACTTTCCGATCCTGAAAAAATATTATTGGGCGAAGGCAATCAATACCGCTACATCCTGGTGCCCGATAAAAAGAAATTTCCGAAAGGTTATATAAAAAAATTAGTGAAGGAAGCTTATGCAAACTCAATGGCCAAAGTGAAAGACAAAAAACAAATCATGCAGGGGCAAACCATTGTAAAATCTGTTTCCGATAAAAAGAGAGAGAAAAAGATCAAACCAATAAAAAAGAAAAAATAGCAGATGAAAACATTGGTATGTACTGAACCGGGAAAATTACAATATGCATCTGCAGAAAAACCACAATTAAAAAAAGGACAAGCGATCATCCGGATTGAGCGTATTGGTATTTGCGGAACCGACCTGCATGCCTTCGAGGGCACACAACCCTATTTTAATTATCCCCGCATTTTAGGACATGAACTGGCAGGAGAATTAATAGCATTTGATGATGCTCCCGGTTTTGAAGTGGGTGAAAAAGTAACGTTCATTCCTTATTTCAGCTGCGGTACCTGTATCGCCTGCCGAACGGGCAGACCCAACTGTTGTGTTAATATAAAAGTTTGTGGAGTACATATTGATGGTGGCATGGCGGAATATCTTTCTGTTCCTTCTTCTTCGCTGGTACATGGACAAGAATTAAGTTATGATGAATTAGCATTGATCGAACCTTTGGCTATCGGAGCACATGGAGTTTGGCGGGCAGCGATCCGGCCAGGTGAATTTGTATTGGTGGTTGGTGCCGGACCTATCGGTATCGGTACAATGGAGTTTGCAAGGATCGCAGGCGGAAAAGTAATTGCGTTAGATATTAATGAAAAGCGACTTCAGTTTTGTAAAGAAAAATTGCAAGTCGCTTATACCATCAATGCCCTGGGATCTGACATTACGGAACTATTAAAGGAGATCACTAATGGAGATATGCCCACTGTTATTATAGATGCAACCGGAAATTTAAAAGCCGTCATCAATTCATTTCAATACATGGCTCATGGCGGCCGGTATGTGTTGATCGGATTGCAAAAAGGAGATATTTGTTTCAGCCATCCTGAATTTCATAAAAGAGAAGGTACATTGATGAGCAGCCGAAATGCAACCCGGGAAGATTTTGAAAATGTAATTGCAGGTTTGAAAACAAAAAAAATAGATCCGACCACTTATATCACACATAGAGTACCTTTCGATAAAGTTGCTGAAGAATTTAAAAATTGGCTTGATCCTGAAGAAGGAGTTATTAAGGCAATGGTCGAAATGCAATAATATTTTTTAAATATCACAATGAAAAAGGCTTTCTTCATATTGACTCTATTTATCACGACAGTTGGTTTCTCACAAAATAAGCCGGGATTAAAACTTTGGTATAATCAACCATCCGGTAAAACCTGGGAAAATGCATTGCCGATCGGCAACGGAAGGTTAGGCGCCATGATATATGGAAATGTGGATACAGAAACCATTCAGTTAAACGAACATACGGTATGGAGTGGCAGTCCGAACCGAAATGATAATCCATTGGCATTAGATTCTCTGGCTAGAAATACGGAAACTCATATTTGATGGTAAACAAAAAGAAGCAGAACAGATTGGCAAATAAAGTTATCATCACTAAAAAATCGCATGGACAAATGTTTGAACCGGTGGGAGAACTTCATCTTGCTTTTGACGGGCATGAAAATTATACAAACTATTACAGGGAATTGGATATTGAAAGAGCAGTAGCAAAAACTTCTTATACAGTTGGTGATGTTACCTATACAAGAGAAGTATTGGCATCTTTTCCCGATCGTGTGATTGTAATGCGGTCTAACAGCAAGTAAACCAGGCAGCATTTCTTTTACGGCTTTTTTTTCCACACCACAGCCAAAGGCAGAAATTAAAACAACTGCAAAAAACGAATTAACGATTTCCGGAACAACCATTGATCATGAAACAGTTAAAGGAATGGTGAAATTTAAAGGAATTGCACAATTTAAAACTGAAGGCGGTTCATCTTACATCAACTGATACATCTCTTATTGTTAAAAATGCGAATGCAGTAACGATCTATATTTCTATTGCTACCAACTTTAATAATTATCATGACATCAGTGGTGATGAAAATGAAAGAGCAGCATGATTATTTGAATAAAGCCTATTCAAAATCCTTTGCTGCTATTTTAAAGGCTCATATTGCAGCGTATCAAAAATATTTTAACAGGGTAAAACTAGATCTCGGAACTACTGATGCAGCAAATCTTCCTACAGATGAACGATTGAAAAATTTTAATTCAACCAATGATCCGCAATTTGTAACGCTTTATTATCAATTTGGCCGTTATTTATTGATTTCTTCTTCGCAACCCGGTGGCCAGCCTGCTAACTTTGCAGGGAATATGGAATGATAAATTATTTCCGCCATGGGATAGCAAGTACACGATCAACATCAATGCCGAAATGAATTACTGGCCTGCTGAAAAAACAAATCTTGCAGAATTGCATGAACCATTTATTCAAATGGTAAAAGATATGTCTGTTACCGGTCAGCAAACAGCAAAAGATATGTATGGTGCAAGAGGATGGATGGCGCATCACAATACAGATATCTGGCGAGCTACCGGTGCTGTTGACGGCGCTTTCTGGGGAGTATGGAGCAATGGCGGCGGATGGACGAGTCAACATCTTTGGGAACATTATTTATATAGCGGCGATAAAACATTTCTTGCATCAGTATATCCGTGTATTAAAAGGTGCAGCCATGTTTTATGTAGATTATCTGATCGAACATCCAAAATATCATTGGCTGGTAATTTATCCCGATGAATCACCGGAAAATGCACCGAAGGCACACCAGGGTTCTTCGCTGGATGCCGGAGTAACAATGACCAATCAAATTGTTTTTGATGTATTCAGTAATGCAATAAAAGCAGCAGAAATTTTGAAAAAAGATGCAGCTTTTGCTGATACATTAAAACAAATGCGTAACCGTTTTGCCCCGATGCATATTGGTCAGTACGGTCAATTGCAGGAATGGCTGGATGATATTGATGATCCAAAAGATAATCATCGGCATATTTCTCATTTGTATGGTTTATTTCCTTCCAATCAAATATCTCCTTACCGCACTCCGGAATTATACAGCGCAGCAAAAAATACACTGATTCAACGGGGTGATGTATCAACCGGCTGGAGCATGGGATGGAAAGTAAACTGGTGGGCAAGGATGCTGGATGGAAATCATGCGTATAAATTAATCCAAAATCAACTTACACCTGTTGGCACACAAGCGAAGGTGGTGGCGGTACCTATAATAATTTGTTTGATGCGCATCCACCTTTCCAGATTGATGGCAACTTTGGTTGTACTTCCGGTATCACAGAAATGCTGATGCAAAGCGCAGATGGCGATTTATGCTTATTACCGGCTCTTCCTGATGTTTGGCAAACTGGCAGACATTACAGGTTTGCGTGCAATTGGTGGTTTTGAAATTGTAAGATGCAATGGAAAGATGGAAAGTGATAAAAGCTGTTATTAAATCAACGATTGGTGGTAATCTTCGCTTGAGAGTTCCCAATGAAATGAAATTAAGCAACGGCACTGTTTTGAAAGAAGCAACAGGTGAAAATACAAATCCATTTTTTCAAACGGAAAAAACTGCAGCGCCGATCCTATCAGATAAAGCTACAATCACTTTACCGCAACTGAAGCCAACATGGCTGTATGATGTTCCCACCATTGCAGGCAAAACATACACGTTTGTTTTGTTATAAATCACGAGGAGAAAAGCAGGTACGTTTTTTTCTCATTAAATAAGTAAGGTGATTTATAGCCGACGAGTCCACTATTGTATAAAACAGCTTTATTCAAGTTGAGCAGGAAATATCAATTGATAAAACATAATCACGTTAATAACCCAACACCGAAAACTAATTACGAAACATGAAACAACTATTCTTTACAATCATTGCTTCATTCTTCCTCTGTACAATTTTACAGGCACAAAATATTGTTCAGCATGCGCAGCCGGGTTTTGACTCGCTGCAACCAAATATTCCGCATGGAAAAATTGATACGATCCATTATTACTCCAAAACAGTTGATACCACACGAAGAGCTTTGATCTATACACCACCGGGTTATTCAAAAAAGAAAAAATATCCGGTATTATATCTTTTACATGGCATCGGTGGTGATGAATTTGAATGGTTACATGGAGGAAAACCTGAAATTATTTTAGATAACCTGTATGCGCAAGGGAAAATTGAACCAATGATCGTTGTGTTGCCCAATGGCAGGGCGATGAAAGATGACCGTGCAACAGGAAATATCATGACGCCGGATAAAGTGCAGGCATTTGCAACTTTTGAAAAAGATCTGTTGAACGATCTGATCCCATACATAGAAAAAAATTATCCGGTTTATACAGACAGAGAACATCGTGCTATTGCCGGCTTATCAATGGGTGGCGGCCAATCACTGAACTTTGGTTTAGGCAACCTGGACAAGTTTGCATGGATCGGAGCATTTTCTGCTGCTCCCAATACAAAAAAACCGGAAGAATCAGTACCTGATCCTGATAAAGCAAGAAAAGAATTAAAACTGCTTTGGATCTCCTGCGGTGATAGCGATCGCCTGATCACATTCAGCAAACGAACACATGATTATTTGGAAAAGAATAATGTTCCGCATATCTATTATATCGAACCGGGAGTGCATGAATTTAAAGTTTGGAAAAATGGTTTGTATATGTTTTCTCAATTGATCTTTAAACCGGTTGATGTTTCAACCTTTTCTCAATATAAATATGATGGATAAAATATATCTGCATTCATGTTATGTAAAAAAAATATCAGACAAAGAATCAAACCTAATTGCTGATCTTAAATTATAACAAATGAATATTAAATCTTCAGTCATTGTTTTAGCAGCCACACTATTAAGTGGAGTCTGTTTTGCACAAAACCAAACTGCGCCACTGGAAGATTTCAAACCTTCAACCCTTAATCAACCGGGGCAGGAATACCCACAGGTAAATTCTCAGGGGTATGCAAGATTTAAAATCATTGCCCCCGCTGCCGATAGTGTTATAGTAAGCCTTGGTCTTGGTGGTACCAGAGGCGGAACTCCTCTCACAAAAGCTGCAGACGGAACCTGGATGGGCACGACTGCAGGGCCCATGGAAGAAGGTTTCCATTACTACCATGTGACTATTGATGGTGGAATATTTAACGATCCCGGCACTTTAAATTTCTATGGTTCTACCCGTTGGGAAAGTGGTATTGAAATACCTGCTCATGACCAGGACTTCTATGCGTTAAAGGATGTTCCTCACGGTAATGTTCAGCAGATTCTTTTTCCTTCAAAAAGTACGAATACCTCACGTCGTGCTTTTGTCTATACTCCGCCAGGTTACGACAAAGACACTAAGAAAAAATATCCAGTACTATACCTGCAGCATGGCTGGGGCGAAGATGAAACTGCATGGAGCAACCAGGGCCGTGCCAACCTGATCATGGATAACCTGATCGCTGAAGGCAAGATCAAACCTTTTATTATTGTGATGACCTATGGCATGACCAATGATGTTAAGTGGGGCCGTATGGGAGATTTCAAGATCGAACCATTTCAAACTGTTCTCATTGATGAATTGATCCCTTATATTGATGCAAACTTCCGCACGATTGCCGACCAATCTCATCGTGCTATGGCAGGTCTTTCAATGGGTGGCATGGAAACTCATACCATCACATTGAATCGTCCTGATGTATTCTCATACTATGCGCTTTTAAGCGGAGGTATCTATAAACCTGCGGAGATCAAAGAGAAATCAAAAGTAAAGCTCATCTTTATGAGTTGCGGCAGTTTCGAACGTCCCGATGTAGTCAGGAATGTAGCAGATACATTAAAGCAAGCAGGTTTCAACGCTGTTTCTTTTGTTTCAGAAAATACACGTCACGAATTTCAGACATGGCGCCGCAGTTTATATGAATTGGCTCCTTTGCTTTTTAAAGAATGATCATAACTTATAAAACTGATATATTAATTGTTTTTTAGACAACATGTAGCAAACCCAAAAAAATTATTTAAACAATGTCCTCTTTACGCTCAGTAATTCACAATTCAATAAAAAATCAAGTCTTAAAAAGATCTCAGCAATATTTTAAAGAACATCTATTAATGATTCTAATCATTACATTTTCATCTTTTAGGGTTGATGCACAATTGCCTTATCAGAATCCGAGCCTAAGCTCAGAAGAAAGAGCAAAAGATTTGATATCAAGACTGACGTTGGAAGAAAAAGCTTCATTAATGCAGGATCAGTCTCCTGCAATTCCACGTTTAGGTATTAAAAAGTTCAATTGGTGGAGCGAAGCCCTGCATGGATTCGCAAATAATGATAGTGTCACAGTTTTCCCGGAACCAATCGGGATGGCAGCTTCTTTTGATGATTCACTGGTTTACCGGGTATTCAATGCTACTTCAGACGAAGTAAGAGCTAAATACAACCAGGCAGAAATGAGAGGGCTTGACAACAGTCGTTTTCATAGTCTCTCCGTCTGGACTCCCAACATCAACATTTTTCGAGATCCACGCTGGGGCCGTGGACAGGAAACCTATGGTGAAGATCCTTATCTGACATCCCGCATGGGTGTTGCCGTAGTAAAAGGCTTGCAGGGTCCTTCCGATTCCAGATATAAAAAACTGTTGGCATGCGCCAAACATTTTGCCGTTCATTCCGGGCCGGAATGGAGTCGGCATGTGCTTAATCTTACGAATATAAATCCCCGCGACCTTATGGGAAACTTATCTTCCCGCATTCAAATCACTGGTCCAGGATGCCGGTGTTCGCCAGGTGATGTGTGCTTATCAAAGTATAGATGATGAGCCCTGCTGCGGAAATAATCGTTTGTTACAAACTATTCTTCGAAACGATTGGGGATTCAAGTATGTTATCGTTTCTGATTGCGGAGCTGTAACCGATTTTTATACCAGTCACAAAGTTTCGTCTGATGCAGTGCATGCTGCTGCAAAAGCTACATTAGCGGGCACTGATGTAGAATGTGTATGGAATGGATATGCATTTAAAAATTTACCCGATGCCGTTGCCAGGGGTTTAATTACCGAAAAAGAAATTAATGAACATTTGATGCGGGTGTTAAGCGACCGTTTTGACCTTGGCGAATTTGATAATGATTCATTAGTTCCCTGGACCAGAATTCCTGCATCAGTCATCAATAGCCCCGGGCACACAGGAGCTGGCATTGAATATGGCCCGTGAGTCAATGACACTCCTTCAGAACAAGAACAATATTCTTCCGCTAAATAAAAAAGTAAAAAAAATAGCTGTCATTGGTCCCAATGCCGATAATGAACCTATGCTATGGGGAAATTATAATGGTAAGCCAATAAAAACAATAACAATTCTGGATGGCATTAAGTCAAAACTTGCTTCAAATGCAGTTGTATATGATAAAGCATGTGACCTTGTCGAAAACAAAGTGACACAAAGTTATTTTTCAAAAACACAGGTTGATGGCAAAAAAGGATTTAAAGCCACCTATTGGAACACTCCTGATATGAGTGGCGATGTTATTACAACCGATCAAATCACAAATCCCCTGAAGTTAACAACCGCCGGCGATCATGAATTTGCCCATGGTGTAAACCTCGTTGGTTTCTCTGCAACCTATGAAACCGAGTTTCAGGCCCCTGAAACTGAAGAGATCGTATTCAAATGCGGTGCTACCGGGCACTTTCAACTTCTTGTAAACGGACAATCACTTTCCAGTTATAACAACTGGCGTACACTTCCTTCAAGAATTCCTTACCAGGTCGAAAAAGGCAAGACCTATAAAATTGAAATCAAATACGCTCAATTAAATAACTGGCAAGCTGATCTTGAATTTGATTTCGGTAAGGAAGTAGACATTGATTTTTCTGATCTGATAAATAAATTAAAAGGAACAGATATTGTAATTTTTGTCGGTGGCCTTTCTTCATTGCTGGAAGGAGAAGAAATGCCGGTCAATTATCCGGGATTCAAAGGTGGAGACAGGACCAATATTGACTTGCCCGAAGTACAACAGAATTGTTTAAAAGCATTAAAAGCTGCGGGTAAAAAAGTGGTGTTTGTCAATTGTTCCGGCTCCGCTATTGCTTTGACTCCTGAAACAGAAAGTTGCGATGCCATTCTGCAAGCCTGGTATGGTGGAGAATCGGGAGGGCAGGCCGTCGCAGATGTTTTGTTTGGAGATTATAATCCTTCGGGCAAATTGCCGGTTACATTTTATAAAAGCTCAGATCAACTGCCCGACTTTCAGGATTATTCAATGAAAGGCAGAACCTATCGGTATATGTCTGATGCATTATTCCCTTTCGGCTTCGGCCTTAGTTATACTACGTTTTCTATTGGCAATGCACAACTGAATAAGACATCAGTTAATGAAGGAGAGGATGTGCAGCTAACAATACCTGTTTCCAATACCGGCAAACGTGATGGTACAGAAATAGTGCAGGTATATGTAAGAAAAGTAAACGATAACAGTGGCTTGTTGAAAACTTTAAAAGGCTTTGAAAGAATAAACGTGCCTTCAGGAAAAACAACAGAAGCAATCATTGACCTTCCATATAAAAGCTTTGAGTTTTATGATGAAAAAAAATTGCAAATGGCAGTAATGCCGGGAGAATATGAATTATTCTATGGCAGTAGTTCAGAGGAAAAAGATTTAAAAACAATAAAAGTTAGGATTCAATAGAGCCTGATGAAAAGAATGAGACAACTTTACATTTTGATATTATATTTATATAATAAGCATCCGGTGAAATGTTTGCACCTCATTCTCATTTTTATAACAATCAACTCTTCGGTCAGCAATAATTTATACGCACAGGATAAACTATATCAAGAATGAATTTCCATTAGGTGATGTGAAGTTGCTGGATAGCCCTTTTAAACATGCCCGTGATCTTAATATTCAAACACTGCTTGCAATATAAAGTTGATCGTTTGTTAGCTCCTTATCGAAAAGAAGCAGGATTAACTCCTAAAGATTCAAGTTATAAAAACTGGGATGGATTGGATGGTCATGTTGGCGGACATTATTTATCAGCATTGTCAATGAATGTAGCTGCTACCAATAATGCTGAATGCAAAAAGCGAATGTTATATATGATAGCCGAGTTGAAAGCTTGCCAGGATGCAAATGAGATAAACAACAAAGATTGGGGAATCGGATATGTTGGTGGTGTTCCGAACAGCAAAGCAATATGGTCAACATTAAAGACCGGCGATTTTACTGCATTTCATAAAGCATGGGTGCCGTGGTACAATGTTCATAAAATGTATGCCGGCTTAAGAGATGCCTGGTTGTACACAGGAAATGAAGAAGCTAAAACTATTTTTTTAAAATTCTGTGATTGGGGAATCAATATCACGGCTGCATTGACAGATGAACAAATGCAATCCATGCTGGATACAGAACAAGGCGGCATGAATGAAGTTTTTGCTGATGCTTATCAAATGACGGGTGATAAAAAATATTTAACTGCCGCAAAAAGATTTTCACATAGAATGTTATTGGATCCGATGTCAGAAGGGATTGACAATTTAGATGACAAACATGCCAACACACAAGTTCCAAAAGCAATAGGTTTTGAACGCATCGGTGAATTGAGCCACGATGATAAATATGAAAAAGCAGGAAGTTTTTTCTGGCAGACAGTAACAACAAACCGCACTCTTGCTTTTGGCGGAAACAGCAGGAAAGAATTTTTTCCAAGCGCTGCTGAATGCATTGACTTTGTCAATGATGTACAAGGACCTGAATCATGCAATTCTTACAACATGCTGAAACTAACAGAAGATCTTTTCAGAACGAATCCTTCTGTTAAGTATATAGATTATTACGAAAGGACATTATATAATCATATTCTATCAACACAGAATCCTGAAACCGGCGGTTATGTTTATTTCACTCCTGTTCGTCCCCGTAGTTACAGGGTTTATTCTGCACCCAATGAAGCCATGTGGTGCTGCGTAGGCAGTGGCATGGAAAATCATAGCAAGTACAACGAATTTATCTATACACATCAACATGATTCCTTGTTCTTAAATCTATTTATTGCGTCAGAACTGAACTGGAAAGAAAAGGAAGTGAAGATCAGGCAGGAAACAAAATTTCCATACGAAGAACAAACCAAACTGGCTATTACAGAAGGTTCTTCTCATTTTACGTTAATGATCCGTTATCCATCGTGGGTCGCAGATGGTGCATTAAAAGTTACTATTAATGGTAAAAGTATTTCATACAATTCGCATCCTTCTTCTTACATCGCCATCAAAAGGTTATGGAAAAAAGGAGATATAGTGCAGATCATGCTGCCGATGCATAATGAAATTGAACACTTACCTAATGTTCCTGATTACATTGCTATTCTTCACGGCCCCATTCTTCTTGGGACAAAGACAGGAACAGAAGATATGAAAGGACTTTTTGCAGATGACAGTCGCTGGGGACATATTCCGGGTGGCAAAAAGCTTCCGTTGGATAAGGCTCCGATCATTATAACAAATGATAAATCAAAAATTGCGAATGAATTGGTTCCTGTTAAAGGCAAGCCGCTAAATTTTACAGTGCCTGATCTAAAAATGATGAACCCGATAAATGTTGTTTTACAACCTTTTTACCAGATCCATGATTCAAGATATATGATGTATTGGAAAACATTGACCAATACTGAATATCATTCTTATGAAGATTCAGTATCCAATACAGAAAAAACATTTATTAAAAAAGACAACTGACGCTGATGAAACAATTGAAATATCTTTTGCTCTCTGTTAATGTCTTATTTGTTTCCTGTGTATTCGGACAACAAAACGCAAACGATAAAACATTAAAAAATGTTTACAAAAATGCCTTCTTAATAGGCACCGCTGTTACTCCCGCTATCACATCCGGACAGGATAAATCCACGCAGGATATTGTAATAAGCCAATTCAATGCCATTACACCTGAAAATGTAATGAAAGCGGCAATGATCAATCCGCAACCGGGTATTTACAATTTTGGTCCGGCAGATGATTATGTTGCCTTCGGTGAAAAATATCATATGTTCATCATAGGTCATACGCTGGTATGGCATAATCAATGTCCTGATTGGTTTTTTACCAATGCAAAAGGTCAGCCCAACACAAAAGAAGAACAGATCGAAAGATTAAGAAGTCATATTCAGGCAGTCGTTGGAAGATATGCGGGCAGAGTAAATGCCTGGGATGTTGTGAATGAAGTAATAGATAATGACGGCAGATATCGTCATACCAGTTGGGTGAATGCAGTTGGGAATGGTGATACATTAGTAAAGTATGCTTTCCTTTTTGCATCCCAATCCGATCCTAAGGCTGAATTATACTATAACGATTTTAATGCATGGCGTCCTGAAAAACGAGATGGCATTGTACGCATGATAAAAATGCTACAGAAAGAAGGAATACGCATTGATGGTGTCGGAATGCAGGGACATTGGGGTTTGGATTATCCAAAGACAAAATACATCGAAGATGCCATTGATGCTTATGCAGCATGTGGTGTGAAAGTAATGATCACCGAATTAGATGTGGATGTATTACCATTAACCAAAGAAGGGCAGATCATCGGGCAGGGAATGGCGGATAAACAATTTCAATTAGAAGAATTTAAAACATTTCTCGATCCGTATCCGAATGGATTGCCGGATAGTATGCAAACCGTTTTGGCAAACAGGTATGCAGAGCTATTTAAAATTTTTTATGACCGGAGAGATAAGATCGCAAGAGTAACTTTTTGGGGAGTGCATGATGGCATGAGTTGGAAAAATGGTTACCCGATACCCGACAGAACAAATTATCCTTTGTTGTGGGATAGAAACAAACAACCCAAGCCTGCACTGAAAGCAGTATTGAATGTACCTGATAAAAAATAAACCAATCTAAAATCAAAAAGAATAAAATGCAATCATTAAGAATTCAAAAGATAAAGGCTTTTTGCCTGATCACCTGTTTTTTATTCGCTGGTTCTTCTTTCGCCCAAAAGCTGGCGATAAATGATTCGGGCTATTTTGAAACCCGTGGCGTCAATATATTTGTCTTTAACAGCCAATACAACGGAATGTTCTTCGATGAGAAAACTGCCGGAATTGAAATGATACATCATGGGGTAAGAACAGTTACCGGCGGTGCGGTGCGATTGCAAAATACTCCCGAGCAATGGGATCTTGTGCCAATACTGGTGAGCCGGAATGTTGATAAGAAAAATAACAGCATAGATGTCGTAGTACGTTACAAAGACTATGATTTTAATTCGAGGATCAACGTCATCGCTAAAGATAAAGGCGTTGAAATAAGTGTCTATCTTGATAAACCCCTTCCCGAAAAACTGGAAGGAAATGCCGGGTTCAATCTTGAATTTTTACCTGCTGCTTATTTCGAAAAAACGTATTTGGTGGATGGAAAGCCCGGCGAATTTCCTTTATATCCTTCGAGCCAAACAAATATGGAACCGTTGAGTAAAAAGATACCGCAGTTTGCTGGCCACACAACTTTTGATGATAGAGGAAGAAATGAATTCATTGTGCCCGAACCGATGGCAAGCGGCAAAACAATAATATTGGCCCCGGAAGATCCGGAACGTTATGTAAAGATTGAATCCGATGCAGACCTGATGTTGTTTGATGGTCGCAATCTTGCACAGAACGGGTGGTTCATTGTTCGCAGTTTACTTCCCGCTAATAAAACCGGAAAAGTGCTGACCTGGTATGTTGAAGCGAATGCAATTCCAAACTGGACAAGAAAACCCGTGATAGAATTTTCACAAGTCGGTTATAACCCTCAACAGAGAAAAACAGCAGTTATTGAATTAGACAAAAATGATGCACCATTAAAAACAGCATCATTGTTCCAGGTAACAGCAGATGGCAAGTTTGTTGAAAAATTAAAAAGTAATGTAACCCTTTGGGGACAATACCTGCGGTATAAATATGCAAAGTTTGATTTCAGTTCTGTAAAAGAAACCGGTCTTTATTTTATTCAATACGGTGATCAGAAAACAAATACTTTTTCAATCGCTCCAAACGTATACGATGCCATCTGGCATCCGACATTGGATGTCTGGTTCCCTGTGCAAATGGATCATATGGAAGTGAATGAAGCGTATCGTGTCTGGCACGGCGCTCCTTTCTTAGACGATGCATTGCAGGCTCCAACCAACTGGCAGCATTTCGATAACTACAGTATGGGTGCATCGACCGATACAAAATATAAACCTTATGAACGCATTCCCGGTCTTGCTGTCGGCGGATGGTTTGATGCCGGTGATTTCGATATTCAAACGGGCTCACATTGTGATGCTGTGCTGAGTCTTGTTGACGCATGGGAAAAATTCAAATTGAATCGTGATGAAACGTATGTTGATTATGCAACACGATATGTAGATATTCATCGTCCCGATGGCTTACCTGATATTTTGCAACAAATAAAACAGGGAACATTAAATATGGTGGCACAGGTAAAAAATATTGGTCACCCTGTGAGAGGCATTGTGGTTCCTAATCTTCACCAATATCATCATCTCGGTGATGCGGTAGATGAAACGGATAATCTTCCTTACAATCCCAATCTGAAACCTTATGAAACAGACGGTAAATCAAGCGGTACAATGGATGATCGTTGGGCATTCACCACAAGAAATACTTTTCTCGATTATTATACATCTGCTGCATTGGCAGCTGCAAGCCGTGCTTTGAAGGGTTTTGATGATACAATGGCTGAACAAAGTTTATTCTATGCAAAACAATTGTGGAATGAAGATGATAGTATTGCTAAAAAAGATACTTCACGATTTGCAGCGGCGTTCAGAAGAAACCAGGAAATGTCGGCTGCACTTCAATTATACATCACAACAAAAGACGAACAATATGCACAACGATTCAAAGATGCGATATGGCAAACGTTGGACAGGTCCGTTGCATTCGGAATAAAAGCAGCGCTCCAGGCATATCCATACATGGATGATGAGTATAAAGAGAAACTAAGAGACTATGTGGTAAAATATAAAGCAATATGTGATGGCTATGAAAAACAAAATCCCTATGGTGTGCCGATGGCAACGGGTGGTTGGGGAGGCGATGGCGGCGTTATCAGCTTTGCAACAACAAACTATTATGCCAACAAATATTTTCCTGATGTGATCAATGCTGAATACGTGTACAAAGGGCTCAACTATATTTTCGGCTGTCATCCATATTCAAATATTTCTTTTGTTTCTTCTGTGGGAACGAAATCAAAGAAGATCACTTACGGAAACAACAGGGCTGATTTTTATTTCATTGCAGGCGGTGTGGTTCCGGGAATATTAATATTAAAGCCAGATTTTCCTGAGAATAAAGAAGACTGGCCATTCCTGTGGGGAGAAAATGAAGTGACAGTTGGCATTTGCGCTGATTATATTTTTCTAAGCGCTGCTGCAGAACATTTGGCAACTGGCAAATAAAAAACAATTTGATTTATGAAACATTCAAAATTATATTTCGCACTTTCCGCATCTTTCTTCTTACTCATGAATACGGTATCGGCTCAAAACCCGATCATCCGGAATATGTATTCTGCCGATCCAACGGCAAGGGTGCTTGGAGATAAAGTTTATTTGTTTCCATCTCATGATATTCTGGCTACTCCCGGCAAAGGAAGAGTGGGTTGGTTTTGCATGGAAGATTATCATGTATTTTCTTCTTCCAATCTTATTGATTGGACAGATCATGGCATTGTAGTTACGCAAAACAAAATTCCCTGGGTGAAACCGGATAGCTATAGTATGTGGGCGCCTGATTGCATTTATCGAAATGGAAAATATTATTTCTATTTTCCGACAACTCCTAGAGACAGTTCTTATGGAAGAGGTTTTGCTATTGGTGTTGCTATAGCTGATAAACCGGAAGGACCTTATGTTCCTCAGCCAACACCAATTAAAAATGTTCATGGTATAGATCCGAATGTTTTTATTGATAAAGATGGACAAGCCTATTTATATTGGGCAGGCGGAAATATTTATGCCGCAAAACTGAAGGATAATATGCTGGAGCTTGCATCTGATCCAATCATTCTTAAAGATCTTCCAACAAAAGGATTGAAAGAAGGTCCTTTCTTATTCGAAAGAAATGGGATTTATTATTTGACCTATCCGCATGTAGAAAACAAAACTGAAAGTTTAGAGTATGCAACAAGTAACAATCCTTTAGGGCCATTTAAAGTAACAGGACTGATCATGGATGAATCTCCAACAGGTTGCTGGACGAATCATCATTCCCTGATTCAATTTAAAAATCAGTGGTACCTGTTTTATCACGACAGAGATTATTCTCCAAATTTTGATAAGGCAAGATCTGTCCGGGCGGATAGCTTATTCTTTAATGAAGACGGAACAATTAAAAAAGTCATCAGAACATTTCGTGGGATAGGTATTGCAGACGCTACTAAACCACTACAAATAGATCGGTACAGTGCAAAAAGCGATGAAGGTGTTTTGGTTGATTTTATTGATACGACCAACAGGTTCGAAGGATGGAAAACAATTTTCAACAAGCAAGGCGGATGGATACAATTTAATACGGTTGATTTTGGAAAAAAGAAACTGAGATCAGTTAATGTAAGAGTTATGTCCAATTCAGGAGGCCTTCTGCAAATACGATTAGATAGCCCTAATAACCCTGTTATCGCAGAAATAAAAATTCCGGTAACAAGTGAATGGAAAACTATCAAAGCATCTTTATCGTCATTCAATCCCAGTATTCATAATTTATTTGTATCAATGAAAGACGATTCTGATGTTGAAGTTGATTGGATAAGTTTTGAATAACAAAATTGTTTCATCATGAATCAAAAAATAATTCTGCTTTTATTAACTACCATTGGCTTTGGAGAATTAAGCAATTGTCAAAGTTCAAATACAGGCAACTTGGCCACTCATACTTTCTGCTATACTAATCCGATCACCAGAGATACATCTATTTCCATGCGGGATCATTTTATCATTAAAGTTGGTAACAAATGGTATTGCACAGGTACATCCAATCCGGTGTGGACAGGCCCTAATCCAGGTGTACGTCTTTTAGTTTCAGATGATCTGATTCATTGGAAACAGTATTCATGGCTGATCGATGCCAGCAAACTTCCGGCAGATTGTCCTTATAACGGAAGATTTTGGGCGCCGGAAATTCACTTCATTAAAAACAAATACTGGCTCACTATCAACAGTGGTAAAGTAACCGCAGATGATCCCAAAGGAATGAAAACACATAGCGTCTGGTTGTTCTCATCTGATAGTGTAACCGGGCCATACAAATTGGTGAACGGTCCATTAACACCACAGTATAATAATGATGCCACTCTATTTGAAGATGATGACGGGCAAACTTATTTGTATTGCAGCGGCAATGGATTGTTTCAAGCCAAAATTGATTTAAATACAGGGAAGCTCACAACTCCCATCCAAAAATTTCTGGATAAAAAATCTCCCGGTAATCCTGAATGGACAGTCGGTGGAATCGAAGGCCCTTTTGTAATTAAAAAAGATGGAATCTATTTCATGTTTTTTTCTACGTGGACCCGTGGCTATGAAGTTGGATTGTTGAAATCAAAATCGCCATTAGGCCCTTGGGAATTCGCATCACAAGAACCCATATTCGGAACCCGTAAGAAAGGATACCGTCCAGAGTTGGCAATAAGTGGCGGTTATTCTGATTTAAAATTTACAGACACAGAAGATCCGTAT
Organism: uncultured Bacteroidota bacterium; assembly: GCA_963745445.1. Lineage (GTDB taxonomy): Bacteria > Bacteroidota > Bacteroidia > Chitinophagales > Chitinophagaceae > UTBCD1. Next base: position 971,196 of record CAVUXD010000003.1, on the reverse strand, counting down.
TGCGAAACAGGGCACAATGCTTTATTCATAGGGCCTGATGGTAAATTATGGAGTTCCTGCCATTATCTTATGTATGAAAAACGTCCTTATCCATATAGTCAAACTTTTGACCCCTGGGAAAAAACGCCTCAATTGGGCATTGAACCTGTGTATTATAAAAATGGAATGTTTTATATAAAAGGGCCAACGTGGACAGAACAATGTATTGAGTATTGAAAGCAGATTGATTTGATAATTAGAAAACGATAACAAAAAATTACTTTATATGAAAAAAATGTTTTTTGCCCTGCTGTTTGCTTTACCCTCTTTATTATTTGCACAAACAGCACAAATCAAAATTGATGTTACCAGGACAGTTGGAGAAATTGATCCGAAGATCTATGGTGTATTTATGGAGCCTATCCATTTTAACGGAAGAAGAATGGGTTTGCCAGACACTGTAAATTTCAACACCGTTTATGGAAATCTATATGATCCTTCTTCACCGCTTGCAGATGAAAACGGATTCAGGAAAGATTACATTGATGCCATGAAAGAATTGAAGATTGCCGACATGCGCTGGCCAGGCGGAAACTATGTGATGGGTTATAACTGGCAGGATGGGATCGGGCCAAAAGATCAACGACCATCACGCATCAACCTGGCGTGGGGCGGAACGGATAATAATCATGTAGGCACCGATGAATGGATCGCATTAAACAAATCAATCGGGAGTGAAAATGTGGTTTGTGTCAACCTAGGTCTTGATAAAATCTTGGATGCAGTTCGTTGGGTGGAATATTGCAATTATAAAAAAGGAACATACTATTCCGATCTGCGGGCAAAGTATGGACATCCGCAACCTTATGACGTAAAAATCTGGGATCTCGGCAATGAAGTGGACGGCTATCCCTGGGAATTGGGTCATAAAGAAGCTGATGATTATGTCAAGATCGCAAGAGAAGCTGCCAAAGCGATGAAAGCAGTAGATAATAGTATCAAGTTTGTTGCATCGGGATCTTCATGGTATGAACCGACTGGTCAATGGGTGGAATGGAATCATAAAATTCTTGCCGGGCTTGGTGATATGATCAATTATATTTCCATTCACCGCTATTGGGAAGGTGGATCTCCGAACGATTGGAACACTTATATCGGAGGAGGTGCAATGGATTTTGAAGAAAAGATCAAAATAACTGCGGATGAGATCGAAGCCGTAAAAGCTATGAAAGGATTTAAGAATCCAATTAATATTTCAGTAGATGAATGGGGATCTTTCGGAAGAAATTTTCAATCGGTGTTGCCGATAGCACAGTGTTTGAATTCTTTTATCCGTCACGCTGATGTTGTGAAGATGTCAAACTTCACCATGATGACTTCTTTGTTGGCAAGCGATCCCCAAAAAGGAACTTTCAAAGCGCCGTTGTTTTATACATTCAAACTGTTTTCTAATAATTGTCGCGGAAATTCTGTTGATACGTATGTTGCCTGTGACACCTTCAATACAGAAAAATATAAAGGCATTCCTTATTTGGATGTAACTACGGTTTATTCAAAAGAAACAGGTACTGCATATATTAATGTAGTCAACAGAAGTAAGGATAAGACGATCACAACCGATATTGTGAGCAACTCAGGAAATTTTACGGGAAAAGCTGAAGCGAGTATAGTAAACAGTGAATCGCTCACTGATCCTTTTGTTTTTGAAAAGCAATCGCAGTATTTACCTGTAACTAAAGAAATACAGGTAAGTAACAATAAACTGGCTTATACATTTCCGGCGCATTCGTTTACACAGATCAGAGTAAATGTAACCAGTAAGTGATCCAACAAAAGAACATGATACAATTTAAAAGACTTGATCACATTCAGATTTGTATTCCAAAAGGAAAAGAGAATGAAGCAAGGAGTTTCTATACTGACATTATTGGACTAACTGAAATACCAAAACCCGAGCAACTGATATCTAATGGCGGGCTGTGGTACCAGCTTGCAGATATACAACTGCATATCGGTACAGAAAATGAGATCAACAAGTCTAAGAGACACCCTGCTTTTGAAGTATTAGATTTAGAAGAAGCAAAAAGTCATTTGATTCAGCACGGCGTAATTATAAAAGAGGAAATACAAGTTCCAGGGCAAAAACGTTTTTCATTTATTGATCCCTTTAATAACAGAATTGAGCTCTTGCAAAAAACATGATCAAAAAAATAGTCGGAATACTTTGACATTTTATCGAAAAAAGAAAAGAGTTAGGCCGATAAAGCGTTTTTTCTCCAATTATGATTTTTTCCTTTTTCTTTGCAGATGCCTTCTGTTCAGAATAAGATCATTATTATCACCGCTCCATCCGGGGCGGGCAAAACATCCATCACGAGGTATTTGCTGAAAACATTTCCGGACCAACTCGGTTTTTCCATTTCTGCGGCTACAAGACAACCGAGAGGCTATGAGCAAAACGGGAGAGATTATTATTTCATCAGTGCAGAAGAATTCCGCCAGAAAATTCAGCACGATGAATTCGTAGAATGGGAAATGGTGTATGAAGGAAAATATTATGGTACTCTCAAAAGCGAATTGCAGCGCATCTGGAATGACAACAAAGTTCCGTTGCTGGACATCGATGTAAAAGGCGCCATTCATGTGCAACAGCAATACCGGGATACTTGTTTATCATTTTTCATTCAGCCGCCATCAATTGATGAATTGAAAAAAAGGCTGGAATCAAGAGGCACCGAATCTGCCGAATCACTTCAGGCACGACTCAATAAATCGACGTATGAATTATCCTTTCATGACCAATTCGACCTCATTATTGTCAATGATGACCTGGAAAGAGCTTGCAAAGAAGCAGAACAAGTTGTTACAGATTTCATTAATGCAACTGCCAAAAACGGATAATTAAAGGCAAAAGCTTTTTCTATCTTTACTTCATGATGGATTGGAAGACGATAACCTGGTTTGTGCTGACCTTGCTGCTGATGGGATTTTTTGCAGGCATAGAAATGGCTTTTTATAGCGCTAACCGCCTGAGCATTGAGATCAAAAAAAAGCAAAGCGGAAAGAAAGGACAAATTCTTGGTCGCTTTGTTGAATCGCCTGCCCGTTTTTTAGGTACTACGCTGATTGGCTTCAATATTTTTCTTGTCTTTCTCGGTTTGCAGGTCAGTAATGTGCTGCGTCCTATCTGGCATTATTTGCATGTTGGTTCTGACCTGGTTCATATACTGGTTGAAATAACAATTGCTACATTCATTGTCCTGGTGTTCACAGAATTTATTCCCCGTGCTATTTTCAGGGCACGAAGCACTACCCTATTGAGCAGGTTGGCATATGTTACCGATTTTTTTTACCAGATGTTTTATCCGCTTGCTTCCGGTTTGATCCGTTTTGCCGAATGGGTGCTCAAATACATTTTCAATGTACGGTTCGATAAAACCAAGGAAGCATTTAAACGTAGCGATCTGAAAAATCTTTTTCAGCAAAATATTGATGAGGAAAAACAGGAACGTAATACCCAGTTGCTGGAAAATGCACAGGAATTACCGAAAGTAAAGATCCGTCAGTGCCTGGTGCCCCGCAAAGAGATCGCAGGACTGGACATCAACTCTTCTATAGAAGATGTGGTAAAAAAAATCTCGGAAACCAAATTCAGCAAACTGATCATTTTCAGAAATGATATCGATCATATTGCCGGATACATTCACCAATTGGATCTTTTCCAAAAACCAATAAATATTGAATCGATACTGTTACCAATACCGGCAGTGCCCGAGAGCATGAGTGCCACCGACCTGATCAGCAAATTCAGCCGGGAACGAAAAAGTATTGCCTGGGTGGTGGATGAATTCGGAGGCACAGCAGGCATCATCACGATGGAAGATGTGCTGGAAGAATTATTCGGAGAAATAAAAGATGAATATGATACAGAAAAATTCGTAGAAAAACAGGTGGCCGAAAACGAGTACATCTTTTCAGGAAGGTTGGAGCTGGATTACCTTGAAGAAAAATATGGTTTTGATTTCCCGAGGGAAAAGTCTGAAACCTTATCGGGTTATATTATCAATTACCGGGAAACCATCCCCAGCCAGAAAGAACGGATCATTATTGATGATTATGAATTCGAAATTGTCAGCGTCAGCGACACCCGGATCGAAATGGTAAAAATGAAAAAACTGAAATAATTGCCATTTAACCTCTATTAAAATTACAGCTGGTCTGGCTTTAGCCCGTTTATACAAATGTTTGTTGCGCTATTCTTTTTAGATGTACATTGTATATCAATCAAACCATACTGTTTATGTTGAAAAAAACACTCCTTGTTTTTGCATCTGCTTTGTTGCTGCTTGCTGCAACGGCACAAAATGTAACAAAACCTGCCGGTAATAATAATATGCCCGCAGATACTACAAAACCCAAGAAGCCAGCTGGTATTACTGACAAAGTAAAAAGCAGTCATAAGATCGAGGGGCTTTTTACGCTCTACCAGGATACTGCCACCGGAAGTGTACAGATCTATATAAAGAAAGACCAGCTTGGAAAAAAATTCATTTACCAGAGTTTTTCAATGGGAGGACCCACCAGCTTATTTCTTAATCAGAATATGATCCGCACTACCTGGGTCTTTAAGATTCAGGAAATTTTTTGACAAAATCGAATTCAGCCAGGTAAATACGAATTTTTATTATGACAAAAACAACCCCGTAAGCAAAGCAGCTAATGTAGATGTTACGGAGGCAATATTTTATTCTGATAAAATTGCTGCAGAGGATTCAACAGGTTACCTGATCGCAGGGGATCCTTTGTTCCTCAGCGAAAAATTGGACCAGGTTCGTCCTCTTATTCCCCCCGGGCTTCCGCCGGGAGCAGTTTTTAATCTTGGAGTACTTAACGCTGCAAAATCAAAATATGATAAGGTACGTTCCTTCCCCAACAACACCGATGTAGTTGTTGATCTTGCTTATGATAATCCGGCTCCTTATAATCAGGGAGGGAAAGATATTACAGATGCCCGTTATAATCGTATCCGTTTTCAACATTCATTCATCGAAATGCCGGAAAATGATTTTCAGCCAAGACGTGATGATCCGAGAGTAGGATACTTCATGCAGGAAATAGATAATCTCACTTCTATAAAAACTGCAGACTATAAAGATGTGATCAATCGCTGGAACCTGGTGAAAAAAGATCCAAATGCAGCACTTAGCGAACCGGTAGAACCAATTGTTTGGTGGATAGAAAACACAACTCCTTTAGAATACCGTCAAACTATAATGGAAGCCGGATTGAAATGGAATGAGGCATTTGAAAAAGCGGGTTTTAAAAATGCGGTAGTGATGAAGATCATGCCGGATGATGCAGATTGGGATCCTGCTGATATACGTTACAATGTCATTCGTTGGGTATCTTCTCCCTATCCTCCTTACGGAGCTATCGGGCCCAGCTTTGTAAATCCTGAAACCGGCCAGATACTTGGGGCTGATATCACAGTTGAATGGTTCACCGGAAGCGCCGTTCCAATACAGGAAGAATTTTTCAAAACCACTTTTTCTCCACTTGGCATTCCGGAAAATGATAATGATCCTACAAAAATGTTCTTATCGCAAAGCCAGCAAAAACATTGGGAAACCTGTACACTGGCCAAAGAATTGAAAGAACAATACACTGCAGGATTAACTGCTTTAGAGTTAGAAGGCGCCAGCCCGGAACAGATCAGCGAAATGCATAAGCAATTTTTGTATTATCTCGTGATGCATGAAATGGGTCACACAATGGGATTGAATCATAACATGAAAGCGTCACAAATGTTGAGCCCTGCAGAATTAAATGATACGAATATCACGCATGAGATCGGCTTGCAGGGGTCAGTAATGGATTATCCTGCTATAAATATTTCTTCTGATCCTAAAAAACAAGGAGATTATTACACTACCAAATTAGGGCCTTATGATATTTGGGCAATTCAATATGGCTATACTCCTTTCAAACCGGATGAGGAAGAAGAAGGGCTTAAAAAAATTCTGTCACAAAGCGATGATCCAAAACTGGCATTTGGCAACGATGCAGACGATATGAGAAGCCCGGGTAATGGCATCGATCCAAGAGTTATGATCAATGACCTGAGCAGTGATATGATCACGTATGCAGATGATCGTTTACAATTATTGAATAACCTGGTTGGAAAATTAAAATCCAAATACAGCAAGCCCGGACAATCTTACCAGGAATTACGCTCCCGGTACGGTACTCTGGTCGGGCAAAGATCCAGTATGCTCAATTCGGTAAGTCGTTATATCGGTGGTGTATATGTGGACAGAAGTTTTCCGGAACAAAATTCAGTAAATAAGCCACTTACTCCTGTACCGGCAGCGACTCAGAAAAAAGCTATGGCTCTTTTGAGTAAATATTTATTTGCTCCTAACGCATTTGATGCAGACACTCAGTTGTTTCCTTACCTCCAGGCTCAACGCCGCGGCTATAATTTCTTTGGTAATACAGAAGACCTGAAAATAGAATCAGTGATACTGAGTCTGCAATTAAATGTGCTTGGTGAACTGTTACATCCGGTTACAACGACACGTATTGATAATACCGGATTATATGGCAACACTTATGCTGTTGCCGATATGATGAATGACCTGGTACATGCGATATTTGACGCTGATAAATCCGGGAATGTTAATCTTTATCGTCAGAACCTACAAACAGAATTTGTAAAAGGAGCAGCTAATATTGCTAATGCCACTGCGGGATATGATGACGCAACAAAAGCAGCTGCATTAAGTACATTAAAGAAAATAAAAACACTGCTGGCTTCGGCTGTTTCTCCTAACGAGCAGACCAAGGCGCATCGCCTTCAATTGAATTTTATTATTGATAAAGCACTGTCAGTAAAATGACCCATTAAGTTTACTTGAAGCCTCCGGACTTTCCGGAGGCTTTTTTATTTTGAACAATCACTGATACAATATATGAATGCCCCTTAAAGCCCTTAGTTCTTATCTTTGCCCACCTAATTTAATATGCCGATGGCATTAATGGATTTTTTTAATAAGAGAAGTAAAGATTCACAGGCGGAGATGTCGTTTATTGACCACCTTGAAGAATTGCGTTGGCATCTGATCCGGGCTGTTATTGCAGTTTTGATTTGTGCTCTTATCGTGGGTATTAAAGCCGGCTATGTGGTAGATAAAATTTTGCTGGGACCTGCGCATGATAATTTCATTACTTACGATTGGTTTTGTAAAATGGGTCATTTTTTCGGAATGGGTAATACACTTTGCATGGGCGGTGTGAAAGCAGAATTTCTTGCTACGCAAATGACCGAACAATTTGTTACGACGTTCACTATCGCTTTTGTTGGCGGTTTTATTCTTGCATTTCCTTATGTGTTCTGGGAATTCTGGAAATTTGTAAAACCTGCCTTATCACCAAAGGAAGCCAAAAAAACAAGAGGTGTTATTTTCTGGGTATCCTTTTTATTTTTCCTGGGTGTAGCATTCGGTTATTATATTCTTACGCCTTTTATGGTGAATTTTTATTTCAGCTACACCTTGAGCCCAATGATAAAAATCATGCCCACTTTTTCTGATTATGTTGAAAATCTCGTTTAGACCACTGTTGGTATAGGAGTTTTATTTCAAATGCCTTTGTTGGTTTCATTGCTGGCAAGAATCGGTTTTCTTAAAGCAAGTTTCTTAAAAAAATATCGCCGTCACGCATTTGTTATTATCATTACTGCAGCAGCGATCATCACCCCTTCAACAGATCCCTTCAGCCTGATGATCGTTACCATTCCTTTGTATGCTCTTTATGAAGCAAGTATCATTATTGCTTCCCGCATCAACAAACGACAGGAAGAGGAAGCAAAGACAAGAATGGAGTTAAGAAAAAAGTTCAGAGTCAGGAGTCGGAGTTCTGTAACTTTACAGCAATTTATTATTCTGAATTGCTTTCAATGTTTATCTATGAACATCTCCTTTTGATCTGAGTAAGCCGATCGCCATTGGAAGCGATCATGCCGGATTTGATTACAAAGAAGACCTGATCTCTTTTTTAGAAGGCAAAGGGCTACCATATCATGATTTTGGCACTCATTCAAAAGATTCAGTGGATTATCCTGATTATGCTCACCCGGTTGCTTTGGCTGTTGAAACAGGTGAAGCCGCTTTTGGGATCTTATTATGCGGAAGTGGAAATGGAGTGGCTATTACAGCTAATAAACACCAGGGAGTTCGTGCCGCAATTTGCTGGGGAGAAGAATTATCGAAACTGGCAAGTGAACATAATAACGCTAATATCATTTGCATTCCGGCAAGATTTGTCCGGGAAGGCGATGCGGAAAAAATGGTTGATATCTTCCTGCATACAGAATTTGAAGGCGGACGCCATCAACAACGTGTTGAAAAAATCAGCCTGCACCTGAATTTTAATACCTATCTGCCATTTATCAAATCATCATTTCTCTCCAACTTAATTCCCTTAAGTTTGAGCACATCTTTAAAAATCACACACATGAAAAAATTATTATTTATTTGCCTGACATTTATCACTGCAGTTGCGGGAGCACAGAAGAAAAGTCCTGCAACAACTTATGCGAATACGATCACTCCCGATGACATGAAAATGCGTCTTAAATATTGTTGCTTCCAAAGAAATGGAAGGAAGGGAAACAGCTACGCCTGGCCAAAAAAGAGCAGCAGCTTATATTGAAAGCCAGTTTCAATCATTTGGATTGGTTCCCGGAAATAATGGACAGTATCAATTACATTATGATGTGTTCGAGGATTCATTGGTTAATACTGAAGTTGAGGTGAATGGAAAATCCTATGAACTTGATAAAGACTTTTCAGTGAATGTTGGTCAGTGCAATAATTCTACTTATCGCTTTTCAGAAGTTGTTTTTGTGGGAAACGGGAAGAGCGATTCTACTCAAGATGATTACAAGGATCTTGATGTGAGAGGTAAAGTTGTGTTGATGTTGGGTGGACAACCACAAGGTGGCCGGGGACCCGGTGGTCTCGGCGGTAATCGTTTCGGAGGTTTTTTTGCAAAAGCAGATGCGGCACAAAAAAACGGAGCGGTGGCAGTTTTGATCATTGGTACCAATTTTCCGCATCAGGCAAAAACAAATCCAAAAGGAAATATGTATGTGAATGCTTTTCAGCCAATGGTTCGGCCCAATCAATTCACTGTTTCTGAAGAAATAGCTAAAGCTATTATGGGAGATGACTATGCATGCTGCAAAATCTGGTAGTATTCAACCTAAAACATACAAGGCAAATGTGATGCTCAGTTTTAATAAAACAACGATCAATTTAGAAAGCAGTGATGTCTTGGGAGTGTTAGAAGGAACTGACCTGAAAGATGAATATGTTTTTGTTACTGGTCACTATGATCATTTGGGGAAAAGAGATACTGTTATTTATTACGGCGCTGATGATGACGGATCAGGAACCACAAGTGTGATTGAAATGGCACAAGCATTTGCAAAAGCAAAAGCAGATGGAAAAGGTCCCCGACGTACAATGGTATTTATGACTGTAAGTGGTGAAGAAAAAGGATTATGGGGTTCCGACTATTACACCAATCATCCGGTCTTTCCTTTGGATAAAACAACAGTTGACCTGAACATTGATATGATCGGCCGCATTGATACCAGCCGCAAACAAGGAGATCCTAACAATTATGTTTATGTTGTTGGTGATGATAAATTAAGTACTGATCTGAGAACAATCAGTGAAGCGGTTAATAAAAAAAATACCAAACTGGAACTCGATTATAAATTCAATGACCCGAATGACCGTAACCGCATTTATTTCCGCAGTGATCATTACAATTTTGCCCGCAAAGGAGTTCCGATCATTTTCTATTATGATGGAATGCTTGGCTCCGATTATCATAAGCCCACTGATACACCTGATAAGATCAATTATGATCTTCTTGCTAAAAGAGCACAGTTGGTTTTTTATACCGCCTGGGATATGGCAAACCGGGATGATATGCTGAAACGGGATTTGAAGCTGGAAATACCATCCAGGTAAATTGAGCTAATCAGATTATTTTGAAAAATTCCTTCTTAGCAAGAGGGAATTTTTTTATCCTTATTAAACCATAAGCAACCCTTAAGGTCTATTATCCGTTATTAAACTATGCGGATATGTACCGGTGAAACTAAAATCCTTCTTCTGAAAACTTGGTCCTTACCTTTCTACTATAAATACAAACCCCGGCACTTCAGGCGCCGGGGTATATTTTTTTGATTTTATTTTACCATCCCAATATCCAGGCAAAGATCAATGGTGCTACAATGGTCGCATCGCTTTCAATAATAAATTTGGGCGTATTAATATCTAATTTTCCCCAGGTGATTTTTTCATTGGGCACAGCGCCGGAATAAGAACCATAAGATGTGGTGGAATCACTGATCTGGCAGAAATAACTCCAGAAAGGAACATCATGCCATTCGAGATCCTGGTACATCATCGGTACGACGCAGATCGGAAAATCTCCGGCAATACCACCGCCGATCTGGAAAAAGCCAACTCCTTTGCCCTGAAGAATTTTTTCGATACCAGTCAGCCAGCCATACCATGTATTCAATTCCACTTTTCACTGTGGCTGCTTTTAATTCTCCTTTGATAACATAACTGGCGAAAATATTTCCGGTAGTGCTGTCTTCCCAACCGGGAACAACAATGGGAATATTTTTTTCGGCTGCAGCTATGATCCAGCTATCTTTCGGATCGATCTCATAATATTGTTTCAGATCACCGCTTAAAACTGTTTTGTACAAAAACTCATGCGGAAAATAACGTTCGCCTTTTGCTTCCGCATCTTTCCATTGTTTCACCAAATGTTTTTGCAAACGGCGAAATGCTTCTTCTTCGGGAATGCAGGTATCCGTAACACGGTTGTAATGATTTTCCAAAAGATCCCATTCATCCTGCGGAGTCAGATCACGATAATTGCGGCACTCTTTTATAATGTGAATGCGCAACAAGATTCATAACATCTTCTTCAAGATTAGCGCCGGTGCAAGTGATGATATCAACTTTTCCCTGACGTATCATTTCCGCCAATGAAATTCCTAAGCTCTGCTGTACTCATGGCGCCGGCTAATGTGACCATCATTTTTCCGCCTTCACGCAAATGTGCTTCATATCCTTTGGCTGCATCCATCAAAGCAGCTGCATTAAAATGACGGATAATGGTGTTGAATAAATTTTGAAATCGGACCTTTATTCATGCTATAGGTTTTATCCGCCTTCAGATCGCAATAAGGCGAGACAATGCGGCGGCGCAAAAATACAGTTTTGATAAAACAAAAAGCTCTGTGGTGAAACAGAGCTTCTATTCAATACTGCGGGATACTTTATATTTTTGATCTTTCCTGTTTTTGCCACTTCTCCGTCAGGAGTGTGCGGTGATGTTGATATTTACCTTTTTTGGTTTCAGCAACCATTTTATAGGTAGTGCCGTTGCTGTTAGTGATCTCCCTTATTTCGATAATATCTGCAGTTGGGAATCTTTTTTCCAACTCTTTCATAACTGCTAATGGCAGTTGGTTGTATAAAAGATCACGAATTGTACCTAACAATTGTCCATCGGCGCTGAACCAGGCTTCAGTTCTGTAATCCGCAAAAACAAAACTGGCCTTTAAGTAATCCTGGTCCTTGCCCCATCTTACATACTCAGCTGTGGGAAATTCTTTTTTGAATGATTGTTGCACTTTGGGACTCACATTGGGGTCCGTGCTTGCAAATGCACTGGTCATTCCGATGATCATCGCAAATGACAAGAATAAAAAAATCTTTTTCATGGCTTTTAAATTTACTTTTAAATTATAAAAAACTAAGACGGTTCAAAATTATTTCGTGTTACAACCTAAATCAAGCAAATTATGATTTGCGGAGTGTGTTGTTAAATCTATTAACGATGTTTAATATTATTCAGGGAATCAAAAAATATAAAGCCCCATCCGCAGATGGGGCTCGTTTACCACACACCAAAACTAACTCGCTATGCTTTGCGTACTCTATTATAATTTTTCCAGTCGCTGTTTCCGCTTGCTTTCAATACGATTTTGGTATCAGCGTTTTCCACTGTAATGAAATAGCTGGTGCCGTCATTATTGGCTACTTCAAAAAGATCGGAGATCCAGTAATCAGAATAATTTTTCTTCAGGCTTCTTTGCAAATTCATTGGCAGGTCGAGTGAACTGATATAGCGGGTAAGCCCTAATAGTTCTCCGCTTGTATTATAAAATGCAAAGACGTGGTTACCATTGAAAGTAAACGCAGCCCTGTAATAATTTACACCTGCGGACCACGCAACTTCTTTAGCGCCGTTAAAATCATTTTTAAATGCATCAAGCACTTTAGGACTTACGTCGGCTGAATCGGCAAAAGCACTCATTGTTCCGAGTGTTATAAACATTGCCAGTGATAATAGTACCTTTTTCATAATTAATCTTTTTATCGGTTATTGACTTATTTTTTATTTGTATTGTTTGACGCAGCAAATGTAGAAAGGGTTACAGCCGATGACAAGCTAATTATGATTAATGGAGGCCTGTGTTAAACGCCGTTAACAAAAGTTGAACAATGTGACCGCCGGGCACTTTTTTCAGCCATTCATCTGTTTTCTGTTCACATTCGTACAATGCGGACAAAAAACTAAACGGAAAGCTTGAGTATATCATGTATTAATTAGATATTTGGCTAAATATACAATTATCAAAATAAGATATGAATAGCATTTTTAAAGCTCTGAATGATCCTACCCGTCGGAAAATACTTGAGCTATTACAGGAAAAAGATATGACTGCAGGTGAAATAGCCGACCGGTTTCATATTTCCTGGCCCAGCGTTTCCTATCATTTGGATCTGTTGAAACAGTCAAAGTTGGTGATGACAGAAAAAGAAGGGCAATTCGTCTATTATTCTCTTAACACTACAGTAGTGGACGAAATATTAAAATGGCTTTTACAATTCAAATCAAAAAAGAAATAAGTATGAAACACCCGATTTTGCTTCGCTGGATATTTGTTATTGCAATCCTCAGCGTCCCCTGGATCTACCTGGCAACAATCTGGGGCAATTTACCTGAAAGAATCCCGATCCATTTTGGCTTAAACGGTACTCCAGATAAATATGGAGAAAAAAGCCAGGTATTTATTTTTTCTTCGATCATTACAGTTGCGGCATTGCTGGTTTATCTTATTTTAACCAATATTAATAAAATAGATCCCAAGAGATATGCGACAAAGCAACAAGGTACTTTTCTGAAAATTGGAATGGCAGTGATTGTATTTTTTTCATGTATCAATGTAATAGTGCTTCGTTGGACCGAACAACAACATACCGGCAACCTGAATCTGTTTCTACTGATATTCGGATTGTTATTTGCCTATTTGGGGAATATCATGCACTCTATTAAACCAAATTATTTTGCCGGTTTCAGGTTGCCCTGGACATTGGAAAGTGAAGCGAATTGGAAAGCAACCCACCTGCTGGTAAGTAAGATCTGGTTTGCCGGGGGAATTCTTATCGCAATATTGTCTCTGTTTATAAAACCCACCATTATGTTTTTTGTAATGATGGGAATTGTCCTGGTAATGGTGATCATTCCAATCATTTACTCATACCGTTATTTCAAAAAAGAAAAAGCCGGTCAAACGCAATAGTGTAATATTGTTATTAATGCAGTAACAGCCTATCGTGAATTATCTTGCTCATGCATATCTTTCTTTCAATCACCCGGAAATCCTGTTGGGAAATCTTATCAGTGATTTTGTAAAAGGCAAGAAAAAATTCGATTACCCTTTAGGTATACAAAATGGTATCAGTCTTCACCGTTCCATTGACGCCTATACGGATTCGCATCCAGCCACCAAAGAAGCAAAACAGGTTTTTCGAAATGCTTATCGTTTGTACTCCGGGGCACTTGTAGATATTGCTTATGATCATTTCCTTGCCAATGATATAAATGAATTCAGTGAATCGTCTTTGCTTGAGTTTTCCAACAAGGTTTATGCAACAATTGAAGAAAATATATCATTAGTGCCTGATCCCTTTGCAAGGATGTTCTCATTTATGAAAAAACAAAACTGGCTTTTTCATTATAGAACTATCCCGGGAATTGAAAAAGGCTTTGGCGGCCTTGTACGCCGGGCGGCTTATATCAATGAAAGCGAAACAGCTTCCCGTTTATTTGAAACTCACTACCAACTTTTGAGTGATTGTTATCGTCAATTCTGGAAAGATGTAAAGCCTTTTGCCTTTGATATATTCCATTTGCTCTTAAACCCGACAACCGGCGATCCCTCTTAGTATTTACCAATGGGCAAATAGTTTACATTTGTAAATACTTTTTTTATGAAAAAAATCTTTCTTTCCTTTTTAGCAATTTGTATCAGTACTGGTTTACTTGTTGCCCAGCAAGGACAAACATATCCGCCGCTTGATAAATCACCAATGGATATGAGTTATTTTCCCAATAACTATCCTTTATTGAAAATACAGGGCAAGGTCACAGAGCCCCTGGCTGCAAGAATTATTTACAGCCGTCCACAGAAAAGTGGCAGAACCATTTTTGGTGAATTGGTTGAATATGGAAAAGTATGGAGGGTTGGCGCCAATGAAGCTACCGAGCTGGAGCTTTTCAAACATGCAAGAATTGGTGATAAAAAAGTTCCAAAGGGCCGGTACACTTTATATGCTATTCCATATGAAAATAAATGGACCATCATTGTGAACAAGGAAACAGATATTTGGGGAGCCTTTAAATATGATCCTAAAAAGGATCTGGTTCGGGTGGATGTTCCTGTTGAAAAAAATAATGAGATGATAGAAGCACTATCCATGAATTTCGAAAAAAGAACAGATGGTGCTAACCTGGTTATTGCCTGGGATAATATAAGAGTAGCTTTACCGATCATTTTCTAATTTTTTATTCTATGAATCGTATTCTGAACCTGTTTTCACAATCCATAGTATTGGTGTTATTGTTCAGTTGTAATAACAAAAATACTCCCCCGGCAAATAAAGATTCTTTAAGCCAAAATGAAAATGTATTAAAGCAAAATGAATCCTTGCTCAATCCTGATGCGCCTGTAGATATATCGCCGATGGATATGAGTTATTTTCCTATAGATTATCCGAAACTTAAAATGACCAATAGTATTACTACTCCGCCGGTCATGAGAGTTATTTACAGCCGTCCGCATTTGCAGGGTCGCAAGTTGTTTCATAATTTATTGAAATACGGGGAGCCCTGGAGATTAGGCGCCAATGAGGCTACTGAAATACGGTTTTACCGGGATGTGAAAATTCAGAATAAAAAAATTTCTGCAGGAAGGTATATTTTATACTGCATTCCCGAAGAAGATAACTGGACGATTGTCTTAAATGGTAATATTGATACCTGGGGATTAAAAATTGATAGTACCAAAGACATTCAAAGGTTCAATATTCCTGTCAGCAAGAATAATGCTTCTGTTGAATATTTTACTATGGTATTTGAAAAATCAGACACCGGCGCCAACCTGGTGATGGTATGGGAAAATCTCGTTGCTAAACTGCCGATCAATCTCTGATCACTTTCGGTTTTCTTTATATCACATGGGATTATTTTGGATATTTACATTATGTGTGGTATTGCCGGCATTATTTCTTCCAATTCAACATTGATCTCAAAGCAGCGGTTACAAAACATGACCGATGCATTAGCTCATCGTGGGCCGGATGGAGAAGGATTCTGGATCAATGAAGATGCTACTGTTGGATTCGGACATCGAAGATTATCTATCATTGACCTGAGTGACGCTGCAGCTCAGCCAATGCAGTACCTGGATCGTTACTACATCATTCACAATGGGGAGATATATAATTATACTGAACTGAAAACGGAGCTTCAAAAAGCGGGATATATTTTTCGGACACAATCCGACACGGAAGTAATTCCCGCAGCATATGATCATTGGAAAGAAGAGTGCGTAGATCATTTTGACGGGACGTTTGCTTTTACCATCTGGGATGAAAAAGAAAAAACGTTATTTGCCGCAAGGGACCGTTTCGGGGAAAAACCATTCTTTTATTATTTCGATAATAAACAATTCGTTTTCGGTTCAGAAATGAAAGCATTGTGGGCTGCCGGCATTGAACGAAAGGCTAATCTTAAAATGCTTTTTAATTTGATTACTATCGGGTATGTGGACAATCCGGGACAACCTGATGAAACCTTTTATGAGTCGATCAAAAAATTACCCGCAGCTTGTTTATTAAAATACAATACAACATTTCAGGAGCCGGTAATAGAAAAATACTGGGATATTGATCTTCAAAATCAAAGTAAAAAGATCAATGATAAAGAAGCAATCGGGCAATTCATTCATTTATTCTCTGATTCCATAAAAAAAAGATTAAGAAGCGACGTACCTATCGGTACTTCATTAAGTGGAGGGTTGGACAGCTCTTCTGTAGTGGCATTCAGTAATCGTGAAAATTCTATCAATAACAGCCATAAATGTTTTACTGCGGTTTTTCCGGGGTTTGAAAAAGATGAATCTCTTTTCGCCGGTAAAGTAGCAGATCAATTCCATTTGCAACACCATACTGTTTCTGTATCTGCAAATGATCTTACCCGGGATCTTGAAAAACTTTTTTATCACCAGGAAGAGCCATTTGGTTCCGCAAGCATTTATGCTCAATACAAAGTGTTTGAATCAGCTAAGAATAATAATGTAAAAGTTTTACTGGATGGACAAGGAGCGGATGAAGTATTGGCAGGCTATCATAAATACTACAAATGGTATTGGCAGGAACTTTTTCATAAAAGAAAACTATTGCGAAGCGGGGAATTAAAAGCTGCAAAAAACAATGAAGTACAGGAAAAATTTGGAGTCAAAAATATTTTTGCTTCTATATTTCCGGACCTGGCCACGGTTATTTTAGAACGGCAATACTTGCTTAATGCACTGACTCATGAAGACCTGACCAGAGATTTTAAACGGTTGCAAAGCAAGGAAGCTTATTATACCACTCCTGCAATTTCGAATCTGAATGGAGCTTTATATTTCAATACCTGTACCCACGGTCTCGAAGAATTACTGCGTTTTGCTGACAGAAATTCCATGGCTCATGGAAGAGAAGTACGCTTACCGTTCCTCAATCATGAACTGGTAGAATTTATTTTTTCGCTCCCCTCCAATTTTAAAATTCGTAACGGCTGGACCAAATGGCTACTAAGAAAAACGGTTGAGAATGATCTGCCGCCAGAAATCGCCTGGCGCAAAGAAAAGGTCGGTTTCGAACCACCACAAAAATCCTGGATGGAAATGAAACCCGTCCAGGAAGTGATTCTGAATGCAAAGAAAAAATTGGTACAAGAAAATATTTTAAGACCTGAGGTGTTGAATAAAAAGATTCAACCTTCTTCCGGAATTGATGTCGATAATTTCGATTGGAGATATCTCACCGCATCCATATGCTTATAAAAAAATCCCGCTTCTGAGAAGCGGGACACTTGATCATGGTGATTCTTTGCTTTGCAGCAAAAAATGATACTAATTATCACGGGGCTCGGCCCTTTTATATTTTTCAGTTTGCTCCATATTACCGACTGCATCTGATTTTACGGTGTACCAGTTCTTGTCATCGTTCATGGAAACATAATAAGTGACATCATCTTGCGTCGTCAATTCTGTGACTCCGTACACTGCTCTTTCCGGATACTTTTTTTTCAATTTGGACAAAATGATCGGCGGCAAATCTTTTTCATAATAATACCGGGTCGTCTCCAAAAGATTACCGTCATTATCATATCTTACCCGCACATTAATGGAATTTTGCCAGAAATTAGCCTGGTATTGATTGTCTAAATCATGCCACACCACTTTTTCGGCATTGGTAAAAGTTTCGTTAAAAGCTTTAAGCACTTTTTCATTCGGAGTAGTACCGGCGCTGGCTGCAATCCCTGCAAACAAAAGCGCTGCAAACAAAATACTTTTCATGGTTATACTTTTTTAAAATTTCAAAATCAAAAACACAGGGCAATTTAATTTTGAATCCGACCCAAGACAAGTGAATCTCTATTACCGGTAAACCAAAAAGGAAGAAACGCATTGTGTTTAAAGTGGTAAAAATCCTTCAAGCCATCAAAAAAGAAATTGAAAAATCATTTTACCTGTGTGAAACATGATTGTAAGCTTCATGAAAATCGGGTTAAGTCTTTGTTAAACAAAATTAGTGTTGGATAAGCGGTACTCTAATTTATTTCAGCAGGTAATCATAGAATGTGATTCGCCGATATTTCACATCTTTGCATCTTCAATCATTTAAACAACAAACATGAAGCTTGCTACCAAACTCATTCATGCCGGCGCCGAACCTGACCCATCCACCGGCGCTATCATGACACCGATCTTTCAAACATCAACCTATGTTCAGTCTGCTCCCGGAAAAAATAAGGGTTACGAATATGCCCGTTCGCAAAATCCAACACGTAAAGCATTGGAGGATGCATTAGCTATAATTGAAAATGGAAAATATGCCCTGGCATTCAGCAGCGGTGTAGCAGCTACAGATTCGGTGATCAAATTATTACAACCGGGTGATGAAGTCATTGCTGCCAATGATATGTATGGAGGAACATATCGGTTGTTTACAAAAGTGTTTGAAAAATTCGGTATCAGTTTTCATTATGTGGATATGAGTAATGCTGATAATATCAATAAATATATCAATACAAATACAAAGTTGATCTGGACAGAAACACCGACCAATCCTTTGATGAACATCTGTGATATTGCTGCTATTGCTGATATTGCACAAAAAAATAAAATATTGTTAGCAGTTGATAACACTTTTGCTTCTCCGTATCTGCAAAACCCGCTTGATCTTGGTGCAGATATTGTAATGCATTCTGTAACTAAATATCTCGGCGGTCATAGTGATGTGATTCAAGGTTGTCTTGTGATGAATGATAAAGATCTGAGAGAGCAATTATATTTTATTCAAAAAAGTTGTGGCGCTGTGCCCGGCCCGATGGATTGTTTCCTGGTATTGCGGGGAATCAAAACACTTCATGTCCGCATGCAGCGTCATTGCGAAAACGGAGAAAAAATTGCTCATTGGCTTCGCAATAATCCCAAAGTAGGAAAAGTATATTGGCCTGGTTTTGAAGATCACCCTAATCATGCCATCGCAAAAAAACAAATGCGGGGCTATGGCGGCATGTTAAGTTTTACACTTAAAGATGATAGCGTTGAAAATGCTATGCGGGTTTTGTCATCGACAAAAATATTTTCCCTGGCAGAAAGCCTCGGTGGTGTCGAATCATTAATTAATCATCCGGCAAGTATGACACATGCTTCAATTCCAAGAGAAGAAAGAATTAAAAATGGTCTTACTGATTCTTTAATTCGCCTCAGCGTAGGCATTGAAGATGCGGATGACCTGATCGAAGATTTGAAACAGGCGATTGGTTAATTCATTTTGGTACGGTCATTGCCTTATCATGATATAAATTTTATATCATGAACAGCTTTTTATACATATTGGCTGTAGTGCTTATTCTTGGCTGGATACTGGGATTTTTCTTTTTGAATATTGGCGGACTGATCCACATACTACTGGTAATTGCTATTATTGCAATTCTGCTTCGTATTATCAGGGGCAGAAATCCCGTATGAGCGATCAATCGTTAAAAAGTTTTTTAGACAAGAAGGTTGAACAATTTAATCAACCTTTTTTTATTAAAAACGATCCTGTTTCTATTCCGCATTTATTTTCCAAAAAACAAGACATCGAGATCGCCGGCTTTTTCGTTGCCACATTTGCATGGGGCAATCGGACAACTATTATTCAAAAATCTAAAGAGCTGATGCAGTTGATGGATATGTCACCTTATGATTTTTGCCTGAACCATGATCTGGAAGGATTAAAAAGATTATCGGGATTTAAACATCGTACATTCAATACAACGGACCTTTTGTATTTCATTGAATTCCTTAAATGGCATTATTCAACTCATGATTCTTTAGAAATGGCATTTACAAAATGGATAAAGCGAACCGACGCAACTGTTGAAAATGCATTAATCGGTTTTCATCATTATTTCTTTTCTTTAGAACATGTTCCTGCAAGAACCAAAAAGCATGTTGCCACTCCGGAAAGAAATTCCTCCTGTAAAAGATTAAATATGTTTCTCCGCTGGATGGTTCGCAAAGACAATAAAGGTGTTGACTTCGGCATCTGGAAAAATATTTTGCCATCACAACTTATTTGTCCTATTGATCTGCATGTAGCAAGAGTTGTAAAAAGATTGAATATTTTGAAAAGAAAACAATCCGATTGGCAAGCTGCCATGGAACTCACCGATTACCTTCGTAAATTAGATAAGAATGATCCCGTGAAATATGATTTCGCTTTGTTTGGCTTAGGCGTAACTGAAAAATTTTGATGGATAATAACATTCTGATACAGTCACTGAATAAAGACCTGGCTCTTGAACTGCCTGAAAAAATTTCTTTTGAAGAAATCAAAACAGAATTGAGCAATAAAGTAAATGATCTTATCCAAACCGATTTTCAAAAACTGGTTTCTTTTCTCTACCGCATTGATGTCAGCGAGCCCAGGCTGAAAAATTTGCTAAAAGAAAACCCGGGAGAAGATGCCGGTAAGATCATTGCCGAATTGATAATAGAAAGACAATTACAAAAAATAAAATCCCGTCAACAATTCAGTCAACGGGGCAAGAATATTGATGAAAATGAAAAATGGTAGCCCACCTAAATCCTCCCGAAGGGAGGACTTTTGATCATTTCTTCCTTTCGAACATTAGTTCCTTTACCTTTTCTTTATCTTCTTTTTCATTCTTCAGGTCGAACATAGTACCAAATACATGATCCCAGATAGTGGAGCTTACCCCAAAACCATTATGTTCATTTTTGTAATGATGCAAATGATGATTTCTCCATAAAGGCTTCATCCATTTGAACGGCGGATTCCATGCATGAATAGCATAATGCATGCTTCCATACATTAAATATCCAAGAATAAAGCCGGGAAAAAACATAAAAGCATTTTCACGCATGATGAGATACATCAACCCAAAAAGCGCCGAAGAAATGATGATGCTTGGAACCGGTGGCATGAACAATCGTTGCCTGTCTCTCGGATAATGATGATGATTGCCATGAAGAGTGTAAGCAAATTTTTGGATGCGGGGATTTTCACTCACCCAATGAAAAATAAAACGGTGTGCTATGTATTCAAACAATGTCCAGAAAAACATGCCGCCAACAAAAGTCAATATAACCCTGCTGGTGGAATAATCTAACTTGGCGCCACTATAATAAAGCATGTAAACGATCACCGGCAGGTATATACCCCAAATCACCAGCGGATGTGTCTTGGTCAACATCTCCAGGTAATCATTCTTGAACAACCGGGCCTGGCCCTTATTATGAATTTTATCGAACTCCATACGACAAAGATAACTTGAATTTCGTTTCCTGATTTTAGTCAAAAAATGATTTTTATCAATCCCTTAAAAGCTGTTCAACTGTCTGAAACTGATAACCCCTGGCCTTCAGCTTTTGTATCAATTCCGGTAACTTGAAATAAAACTTATCTGTCCTTTTTGGGTCTGTGCCGATATGTACCAGCAAAACAAAACCGTTAAGTCCTGAAGAATGTGACTGTTCGTATTTTATTATAGAGCTAAAAATATCTTCGCTGCTACGATAATTTTTCATATCCGGAGTAGTGTAATCGGCATTGCTCAACGTACCGGGAGTGTAACCGATCAGTTGGTGGCCCAGCTCTTTTGTCCATGCTGTAATAGAATCATTGTACCATTCATAAGGTGGAAGAAAGTATGGCGCTTCCTTCTCTTTTATGCCAAAACTATTCATGACAGCAAATCCTCGTCTCAGATCATCGGTGAATTGTTCTTTTGTAACCAACAAACTGTCCCGTTTATACCAGTCGCAATACAACAAATGCTGATCAGAATGTGTCGATAGATAATTTTTATTCTCTTTCAGCTCCATAATTATCTTTGTAAATGCGGGGTTCCTATAAAAATTTCCGGTAAGAAAAAATGAAGCTTTAATATTTTTTTTTTTCAATTCTTTTGAAATAAACTCTCCCCCATCGCCAAATTCATCTCCGGTAAAAACCAGAGCGATTTTTTTCAGAGTTGAATCTCCCCTGATGATACCACCATGAGAATAAGAAAAATGTTTCTCCTTGCTTTCGTTTTCTTTCGCCGCCAGCAAATAGATCAATGAAGCAGTCCCATCCATCGTTGGTTCGTTGCTGCTGTAATCACCATAATCATCATGATACACTGCAAGGTCACTTTGAAATTCGGCGTATTCATCAGGCTGATACAAAGTAATACCGATAAGATTTTTGTAGATGCTTGTATAGACTGGCCCATCTACTAATCCCCCGTCAATCGGATAATTTTTTAAATGAGTAAATGCAGAATGCGGATCAGTCGGAGTGTCGCCTGTTGTAGGTAAACCATAAACAAAACTCGTTCCCCACGGATTGCAACCAAATAACCAATCGAAATTCGCCTGCTCAAGTTCTGAAAATGTTTTGTCGTTGGTTAATTGACGATACCAGTAACATTGAATAGCAAATGAAGTGGTAAGATTATTACTGCACCAGATAAAAGGAATACCACGGTAAAATGCATTTTGTTTTGCTTTGTACCAAACCCGTTCTATTCCTTCTTTATAAAATCCAATAATTGTGTCCTGTCTCTTATCTTTTAATTGTTTGGCTAATTCATAATGACCAAGATTAATAAAAGGATACCATTGATAATGCTTTGCTGTATCCTTACCAAGCCAGGGAGTAACTGGTTCCTTTTTTCCGTACAGATAAGCAAGTTCAAGAAGCTTATCATCAACTGCCCTATTTGCCATTTCTTCTTTCTTAGTTGAACATATAAGAATGAATCTATTCCCGTTTGGCTGGTAAGTGCCAACTCTACATCATCTACCCAATTATCTTCAGCATATATATAAGGAGATCGAACTGAAACTGTTTGTGTAACTCCTCTTTTTTTATCCATGTAATTCATTGCAGTTCGATTCTTTTCACTAAGTATTTCTGAATATGCTTTGTCTCTCCTTGAAAAGATTTTTGCTCCCAATGCAAATGCGCTTGCAAACTTTCCGGCCGTTGAACTTGTTCCGGTTGTATTATTCATAAACTTTCCTCTCTGCTGCGGTTCACCGCTTACAAAATAAACCGGTCGTTCATATCCCTTCCCATAAAAACTATCTTCTTTCGGTATTCTCATCCCCTGGTGATCCCTGTCATCACCTACCTGGTTGAACATCCAGTCCGGTCTTGGATGCATTTTCAATAACCAATCCAATCCCCATTTTGCTTCATCCAACACATCGGGTAATCCATTGCTTCCGTCCAAACCGTTGGCTTGTTTTTCATCGGTGAAAACTTTTGGAAAATCTCTGTACGCCATCAGCAAATGATACGTTGCATTCGCAGAAGTAGTAGCATATTGTAAATAATCACTGGCGTCATGCCAACCGCCGACCACATCAATATATGTGCTATCTTTTATTCCTGCTTTTTCTCCATACAATACATAGCCATCATGCGTATGGCAACTGTCCTTTAAAAAAGGATTGAAACCACTGCGTTGCTGCCGCATATATCGCAAACAAAAATCAGCGGCCCCTTTATATACATTATCTCCTATTTCAAATTCGGGTGATTTTGTTTTGCCGACCTGTAAATAATATCTGCCGGGCTTTTTAAATACAGTAAAATTTAACCGATAAGTTTGTTTGAAAGGCCCATAAGCGCCGAACGGTTTGCTTGCTGTGCCAGAATACACAAATTTCTTTGTAGAAGCATCAATCAACTGCCAATTCCTGATCTCTATCTCATCTTTGCTACACCAAACTGCTACTTTTATTCCCTTGGGCAAATATCCTAATTCATTAATCCGGATCCATGATGAATCGTTTTCTTTCTTACCCGAAAACGCAAAAAACAGCAAACATAATGGCAGCAACCGGTACATGAAAAAATTTTAGTCAAGGTACAAATAAGTTCAATTGCCTATCCTGACCTTTCTTAAGTTTGTAATTTTAACGATGCCTGTCATTGCGATTGATCTCGGAGCCACTAAATCTGCTGCAGCCATTTTTAACGAGCAGGGAGATCTTCTTTTTTCCGAAACACAGCAGTTGGAAAAAAGAAAAGGGAAAGAAGTTGGTGTCTTGCTGTTACAACAGATCAATACGTTTTTGAATAAAGCTGTAAATAACAATTTTTCAGTTTCATCAATTGGTATTTGTGTTCCCGGAATTGCCTACGCAAAAACAGGAAATATTTGGTGTCCCAATATTCCGGGTTGGGAAGATTATCCTTTGCTGGAAGAATTACAAAATGGAATTACGGATAAAAAGATAAAGATCAAAATTGATAGCGACCGTGCCTGCTATATTTTAGGTGAAGTATGGAAAGGCAATGCCCAAAATTGCAGTGATGCCATTTTTCTCGCCGTGGGTACAGGGATCGGCGCAGGAATATTAGTAAATAACCAGGTTTTACGAGGCACAAATGATATTGCCGGAGCTATCGGTTGGATAGGATTGGACAGGCCTTTTCATGAAAAATATATTTCCTGCGGATGTTTTGAATATAATGCATCAGGAGAAGGTATTGCCAAAGTTGCCAGGGAAATGATTGCCTCGGGTAACTTCAATGAAAGTGAGCTAATAAAAATAGATTTTGATCATTTAACTGCCAGAAACGTATTTGATGCCTTTGATAAAAATGATCCGCTTGCAAAAAAAGTGATAGGGAATGCGATAGAATGTTGGGGAATGGCTGTCGCCAACCTGGTGAGTCTTTTTAATCCGCAAAAGATAATTTTTGGCGGTGGTGTTTTTGGTCCTGCTCTGAGATTTTTGGATGCTATTTATGAAGAAGCAAAGAAGTGGGCACAGCCGATCAGCATAAAACAGGTTTCATTAGAAGGCTCTGCATTAGGAGCTGATGCCGGTTTGTATGGAGCCGCATGGCTTGCCATGAAAGATTAATTTATATTCACTCTTCAATATGTATAAACACAACCAGGTCTTTGCTGCTGCCTGTATCGGGATGTTGGTATTCGGCATCATGTTCATTACGCTGGGATCTATTTTGCCATCACTTGCCAGTAAATTTATTTTGGATGAAGTAAAATCCGGGACGCTCACCTCTATTTTACCAATCGGCGTTATGGCAGGCTCTTTATTGTTCGGTCCCATTGTAGATCGGTATGGTTATAAAATATTACTCATCATAACAACCTTGTTGATCATACCTGCATTTGAAGGAATAGCTTTTACCAACTCACTTTTTTTATTACAAGTCTGCATTTTTGTGATCGGTTGGGGTGGTGGTATTTTAAATGGGGCTACCAATGCATTGGTGTCAGATATCAGCACAGGCCATAAAGGAGCCAGCCTGAGTTTGCTAGGCGCATTTTTTGGTTTCGGCGCTTTGGGAATGCCATTCTTATTGGGCGTCTTATCAAAACATTTCAATTATACAGACATTCTTTCTTCTGTTGGGTTGGCATTTATATTGGTAATTATTTTTTTTATTGCCACTACATTCCCGGCGCCGAAACAATCGCAGGGATTCCCGATAAAAGAAGGAATAAAACTTTTAAAAGATCAGGGCATTTTACTGATCGGGTTATTTCTTTTTTTCCAGAGCGGTACCGAGGCATTAGCCAATAACTGGACAACAACTTTTCTTCAGAAGGGGATAAATATTTCCGGGCAAGGCTCATTGTATATTCTCACTTTGTACGTAGCAGGGCTTACTGTCGCACGGTTGATACTGGGTTTTGTGTTAAAAGTAATTTCCTCTTTCCGATTGATGTTGCTTTCTCTTTTTCTGTCGCTGCTCGGTTCGTTTATTTTATTAACTGCACAGAATTATTCGCAATCATTGATCGCATATATAATTATGGGTATCGGCTTTTCTGCAGGATTTCCGGTGATGCTCGGATATGCTGGACAACTGTATCCGAATTTATCAGGAACGGCTTTCGGAATTGTTTTAGTGATCGGTCTCATCGGTAACACGATCATTAATTATTTATTTGGTCTTATATCTCATAGCTATGGCATCCATCTATTACCGTGGTTATTGCTGATCACCGCTATTTGCAGGGTCATAATTTTATTCTTGCTTCAAAAAAATATCGCTTTAAAAATAAAAATGTAAACTATGCTGGCAAAAATATGGTTGCAGAATGTAAGAGATATTATGGATAAAATTGAGAATACTCAAATGGAAAAAATTCAGCAGGCAGCCACGATGATGGCCAATACAATTGAAGCAGGCCGTTGGGTACATACATTTGGCTGCGGTCATGCCACACTTCCAATTGAAGAAATGTATCCCCGCATTGGCGGGTTTGTCGGTTTTCATCCAATGATCGAATTGCCGCTGACTTTTTTTACCAATATCGTCGGGGGTATGAGTGTACACAATTTTGTTTTCCTGGAAAGAGTGGAAGGTTACGGCACCGAGATCATGAAAGGATACAATTTTGATCCGAAAGATTGTATGTGGTTGTTTTCTCATACTGGCATTAATGCTGTAAATATTGACGTGGCTCTTGAAGCAAAAAAGAAGGGCATGAAAGTAATTGTATATGGTTCCGCCAAAGAAGCTGAAGGAAAGCAATCGAGACACAGCAGCAAAAAAAATATTTTTGATTTGGCGGATCTTGTTGTGGATACCTGCGTACCGATCCAGGATGCCTGTGTGCCTCTCAAAAATCATTTTGATAAAGTTGGCCCGGTTTCTACTATGGCATTTGTAACCACTGTTTGGATGACGGTAACAACAGTAGCAGAGATATTAGCAGAAAAGGGTATAAAACTTTTCATTCATCCTTCTCATAATGTACCCGGAGATACAACTGCAAGAGAAAGGCTGGAAGAAGCACTTTCAGAATATAAAAGGCGTATCGCAGGAGTATGACCATAAAGCAAAACTTTTTCGTTTTCTTTGCTCAAACTGAAACAGGAATATGAAATTAATTTCTTACCTGAAAGATGAACAGGAACAACTGGCCGTATTGATCAATGATATGCTGTATGATATGGATGTGCTGCATCCTGATCTGCCCGGCACGATGAGTATGTTTTTGAATTATTGGGAAGATGTATTTCCTTTCGCCCAGGCTGGTGAGCTGATGTTGAAAGAAGGAACCCGGAGCAGTAAACGAGCAATTCCGCTAAAAGATGTGCAATTATTATCACCGGTTCCTTTTCCTGTTTCCTGTCGTGATGGATATGCTTTTCGCCAGCATGTAGAAACAGCAAGGAGAAACCGCAAAGTGCCAATGATCCCTGAGTTTGACCAGTATCCCGTTTTTTATTTTACCAATCATCATAGCATACAAGGACAGGGAGAAATAAAGTGTATGCCGGATCATTTTGAAAAATTGGATTTCGAGTTGGAAGCAGCGATTGTTATTTCCAAACATGGCCGTAACATCAAAGCGGAAGAAGCGGATGAATATATCGGGGGATTAATGATCATGAATGATATGAGTGCAAGAACATTGCAGATGGAAGAAATGTTGCTGAACCTTGGTCCGGCCAAAGGAAAAGATTTTGCAACTGTACTTGGCCCCTGGCTTGTGACGTTAGATGAATTGGAAGAATTCGTTGTGCCTGCCAAAGAGAATCATGTAGGCAAAAGCTGGAATTTAAAAATGAAATGCTTCATCAATAGCGTACAGGTCAGTGAAGGAAATCTTGCTGATATGGATTGGACTTTTGCAGAGATCATTGAACGGGCATCGTATGGAGTCAATTTATATCCCGGCGATGTGATCGGCAGCGGAACGGTTGGAACAGGATGTTTTTTAGAACTGAATGGAACAGGTAAATTAAATGATCCAAACTATACTGAGCAATGGCTGCAACCCAATGATACAGTAGAAATGGAAATTGATAAGCTTGGAACGTTGAGCAATACAATTGTCGCTGAAGAAACTGATTGGAGCATTCTGGCCAGAGAAAAGAAATAAAAATATAAGGTCGGATGTATTATATCCGACCTTATACTTCAGTCCTCCTATCTATATCACCACTTTATTCATTCTTTTTACAGGAGCATTTCCTTTATTGGTCACTTTTCCGAGGAAAGAATCTTTAACTTTCAATTCTTTTTCTGCATTTACTTCTGCAGAACCGACACCGGAATTTTCAATGTCCATTTTCTGCACTACAAAATCTCCGGCATTGATGCTGCCCACACCTTTGTTTTTGATCACGGCGCTTTCAGCTTTCCCATTCAATTTTACATTTCCAACGCTCTTATTATCTACATTAAGATTTTGTGCTGTCATCTTCAGTTCGAGGGCGCCTACGCTTTTGTTTTTTATATCGAGATCATCAAAACTGAGATTATTATCAGATGTAAGACTGCCCACCATATTCAATTCCATGCTTTTTAATTTTTTGAAGGTCACATACACTTTCATTCCTTTCTTGCTGCTGAAGTTCACATCTTTCTTCATGCTGATAGAAAGTTTAGTGCCATCATTCTTTACTTCAAAAAGGTCTTGAAGATTATCATCCGCTTCGATTTTTACATCTTCCTTATCGCCTTGCTTCAATATGACACTGAATATCCCGCTGGAAGTGAGCTGATCGAAAGGCTGTATACTGATATCTTTGGTGATTACATTTCCACTGCCTTCAATTTTGGGCTTGTCTTTGTCTGATGTTACATTTTGCTGCGCCTGCAGCATAGCTGAAGAAGACAACAATAAAATAGTAATAAATGAAAAAAACCTTCTCATGACTAATTGATTTAATTTTTAAAAAATAGGTAATACCTTTTAAACGAAAACTTTCGTAGAACGAAAGTGGAAAGTATTTGTTACAACTCCTTTTAAAAAAATATGAGCGGTAAAATAGTAATGTTGAAAGGCGTTCAGGTATAGAATGGACAGAACTATTGATATTTGCGTCGAATATATAATAGCTATGATCCTTGACCTGAAAAATATAACAACCGTAGAGCGTCAGCATTACCTGCAGCATGTAGTAGCACCTCGTCCAATTTGCTTTGCTTCCACCATTGACAAAGAAGGAAATGTGAACCTGAGTCCTTTCAGCTTTTTTAATTTATTTTCCACCAATCCTCCCATCGTTATCTTCTCTCCTTCCCGGAGAGTGCGGAACAATACCACCAAACATACGTTGCAAAATGTAATGGAGGTTCCGGAAGTAGTGATCAATATGGTTACCTACGATATGGTGCACCAAACTTCATTAGCCAGTTGCGAATATCCCAAAGGGGTAAATGAATTTGTGAAATCAGGATTTACTGCGGAGCCGGCGACCTTAGTAAAACCGCCAATGGTAAAAGAAAGCAAAGTGAAAATGGAATGTAGGGTGAATGAAATAAAATCATTGGGAACGGAAGGTGGTGCCGGAAACCTGGTGATCTGCGAGGTTTTAAGAATGCACATTGATGATTTATTACTTGATGAAAATAAAAAAATGGATCAGCGAAAAGTTCATCATGTTGCCCGGCTGGGAGCTGATTGGTATTGCGTGGTCAATGAAACCAATTTATTTCATGTGCAAAAACCTAACACAGAATTAGGGATCGGCGTGGATGCACTACCTGAAAATATCCGGAACAGTAAAATACTGACCGGTAATGATCTTGGCCATTTGGCCAATGTACAGGAGCTGCCAACAATCGATCCTTCTTTTGACGATGCTCATTTGAAACAGATCATTCAATACTATAGCATCAATCCCGAAGAAATGGAAAAAGAATTGCATTCCTATTCAAAAAAATTATTGCAGGAAGGAAAGGTTAAAGAAGCCTGGCAGGTATTGCTTTCCGGTTCCTGATACAAACCGCAAAAAACAATTTTGTATTCGGAGAATAGTGATCAACTTTTTTTATCTTTAGTAAAGCACTGAAAAAAATTATCAGATGCGCCGATTACATACACCATATCTTCCGCTTGCCTTTTTTGTTGTAATAACATTTGTTGCTTGTGTTCCTCAAAGAAAAGTGTCTTCTGCAAAAAAGGATTTGTCAGTTGTAAATGATCAGTTGCGCCAATACCAGAACAGCCTTCAAAAACTGGACACTAACCGGAAGAACAAACAGCAGCAAAATGAAATTGATGATACGGCCAGTGCCCGTTTTCAAAGATTTATTGACAGTACCAACTCCGAGATCAAGATCCTGATTACACAGGATACTATAATGATCGGCGAAACTATTGTCAAGAAATCAGATTGGGACCGTTTAAATACCACTCTTTTTAATTCAAGACAGGAATCCCAGAAAATCAATCAGCGGGTTACGATGCTAACGGATCTTTTGAATCGTAACACGGTGATCCGTTTGGATCAGGATATTCTTTTCGAACCCGGTAAATACACAGTTACACCAACAATTGCTGATGCTATTGGAAAATTTTTTGAACCTGCTGCTAAAGAAATTGACTCTTTTGTAAAAAAATATCCTGACTTTCCTTTAGCGTTGATCATTACGGCCAAAGGATATGCAGACGGAACCACAATTGCCGAAGGAAGTTCATTATACAAAGACCTTATTGCGAGGTTAAAATTGAATAACACTCCTCCAGAGAATAAAGAATTGAATAAAGAATTATCAAGGGCAAGGGCAGAATCAGTAATTGCTCTTTTTAAAAATTTCACGGTTGGTCGGTCTGAAGGTGGAACTAATGTAAAGAACATCGCCTATATTTATGAAGGAAAAGGAGATGCATTTCCCAATCCCAAAATCGCCGATTATAAAACTGATGATCCACGAAGAAGAGTTGTGCTGCTTTACTGGAGTGTTTTTCCGGAGTAAGTTTTTAAATCAGAAAATTGCTTTCATTATTTGATCACACTTCCAAATACTTTTTTCAGAATATCTGTTGTTCTTGCAACCGGATTCGTTCTGATGTTTGCCTCTTCTTTAGCTACCTGGTCAAATAATGCATCTACAGCTTTACCGACAACAAAAGAAGTAAGATCTGGATTTATTTTTTTGAATGTAGTCGGAAGTTTGTTATAGGTATTTACAATGTTTCCATAATATTTAGTGGCATCCACCTTATCCAAAGAGCTTTTCACAGAAGGCGTAAATGCTTCTATTAATTTTTGAGTTGTCTTTTGTTTGAAATATTGAGTTGCTGCATCCTTAGGGCCTTTTATAATATTCAGCGCATCAGTAATAGTCATTTGTTTGATCGCATCAACAAAAATGGGCTTTGCATATCCTACTGCATCTTCAGCCCCACGGTTAATAGAAAGAATGGCCTTATCTATCTGTGCTCCCATACCGATATTACGTAGTGTTGTTTCGATCTTCTTTGCATCCGGAGGTAAAAATAATTTGTAGGCTTCGCTACCAAAGAATCCATCCGTTTTATTCAGGTTCAGTACTGCATTAGTTACTCCCTGTGTCAGCGCTTCTTTAATGCCCTGACCGGCTTCACTTTCAGTAACCTTAGCGGTAGTATCTTTAGAAAAAATCTTCGGTAATTTCAATTTGATCTGGGAGTGAGCAGTTGCAGCAAAAACAAAAGAAAATAAGAAGACAGAAATGTAAGTTTTCATCATACGTTTAGTTTTAATACTATTCTCCAAATTACCTGCCAGAAAGGAGGTCTCCAAATAATAATTCCTTTTTAGCTATACTTTAAGGGAATCTTTTCGTTTGTCGATCCGTTCCCGGAGTATACGGAAAAATCGTGATCTTTCTTTTGCACTTACTTCGCTGATCTGTGTTGACCGCTGCATCAGGTTCTGGATATATTCATAGTGCTTTTCAGTAAATATCATATCACGGCAAATCATATAGTTAATAGCGGTATGCGGTATTACACTAAGCTTTGAGTTATCCAGAACAACCATCATACTGTTATCGAGTAATATCCATTCATTAAAGTACATTTTAAACTTACCGAGGGGCTTCTTTTCAGGATCATTAATTTCATATTTGTATCCCAATTCGGCTTGCTTCTGCAGGTGATCAAAATATTTCTGCAGTGCTTCATAAACCTTCAGCGCCTCTTTGTCTGATTCAAATATCTTGTTATCCTTGCAATATTCCATTTGCCTGATCATAGTGTTTATGCTTTCCAGGTTCCAGATTTCCACACAGGGTATCTGATGGTAAGTAGTAATAATTTTACTGCCCATCTCAAAAAATTCATCAGGATAATCATCAACCCTGAATTTACGTTTGGCAAAATCCGGAAAATGAAAAATTGTTTTCATCCAGAAATAATATTTGAATGATGCCAGTTCCTTAAAATAAAAATGATGGAAAATTGGCATATCCTTACATAGGTAATAATATTCCTTTTCTTTAAAGCTGTTGAAATAAGCCAGCCAGTGTAATGTGGTCATAAGGTATTCGTCATATCGATAGGTTTTACTATCAAGCAACTGCCCCTGGAAAAGAAATAAACCAGTCTGTATGTCCATCATCCTATCCAGTGAAATCTTATAATGAGTGCAAAGTTTATAAAGCTCATCCAATGAAATGGTCTTTTCCCCCCGGATACGGCGGTAAGCGCTGTCCGAACTTATGTCAAGCAGCCTGGCAATTTCATCAGCAAGAGACGCATTCTCACCTGCTTTTCTTTTGACTTCGGCAAACAGCCGTTGTTGCAGTTCTTCCGTATTCATTGTCTTAATGGTTAAAGGTTTCGTTTTCTGTCTTCAATTTTTGTCAACATGATCCCGAAGAAAATATTTCGCTGTTTTTCACTGGTCTGACTGATCAGCGTGGATTTTTTCATAAGGTTTTGCAGGTCATCATAGCAGGGGCTGCAAAATGCCTCATCTCTTGTCAGCATATAATTCAAAACATCATAGTTCAGAAAAGCCGTTTTTACTCTGTCTGTTATTACCATAATCGTATTATCACCCAATACTACACGGTTATAAAAAAAACGAAAATTGGTTTTTTTTGTGTCCGGGTTCTCATCCGGCATGAATTTGCAGCCGTATTCCACCTGATTTTTTAAATGCAAAAAAGTTTCTTCCAGCGACTCATATACAATTTTAATATCTGCAGCCGAAGAAAAATACCCGGAGTCTTTATAAAATTCAATCTGGGATATCACACTGTTGATGCATTCCGTATTCCATATTTCAATAGAAGAAATTTTGTTATATGCCCTCACCAGTTCCCTGCTCAATTCTTCAATTTCCAACGAAACGCAATTCAGTTCAAATTCCCGGTCGACAAATTCAGGTTTTTGAAGAATAGATTTCATCCAAAAAAAATACCGGAATGCTATCAGCGGTTTGAAATAAAAATTATGAAAGATTGGTACGTCTTTCGTCAGGTAAATAATTTCTTTCTGAATAAAACTATTGACATATTGCACCTGTTTCAACAGATCACTCAAATATGTCTCATAAGTATAATTGTGAATATTGATCCGCACATTCTGAAATAATACAGAACCACTTTTCACATCCAGTAACTGGTCCAGGGATATTTTATAGTATTGGCAAAGCTCCTTCACCTCATCCAACACCATAGGCGTTTCGCCACGAATCCGGCGATAGGCACTATCAGAACTTACATGAAGCGTTTCTGCAACAGCATCCACTAATGATACATGTGGAGGAAGCAATTCTTTGATACGCTGGAACAAAAATTCCTGTGCCTGGGAGGAAGCCATTGAAGTTAAGGGTATTTGATTTCGCAAAATCTGCTATCCGAGCTGCCGCTAAGGAAAGTTAAGCTAATTTATCAAATAGGCAATCTTCCTGTCAATTGCAAAAAATGCAACCCGATCCTTTAGGGAGAACTCCGCTTTAAAGATCCAGCCGCTATCAAAATCATCCGCTAAGCCAGTTGCAAATTCTGCAAATCAAAAGGCTGTTAATGCAAAATTCAATTATAAACCGGCTTGTTGCGGTGGTAGGTTTGAGTTACAAAATCGACGATCATGGAAGCGAATACAAGCCAACAAGAAATCATGGTACTAATCGGTACCAGTCTTTCAAAAAGACAATGGGCAGAGAAAAAAGGAGACAAGACCACTAACAATCCCCTCTCCCCTGCTGAAGAATTAGAAAAAATTTGCTGGGCAGGGCTGCTTTATGATTTACTGCCCGAAGTCGTTCCATCCCCTGGTAAGAATTGCAGCAATTATATCTGGGAAATCAGAGCTGCAAAAAATTTCATCCGCATTATGATGGGCCCATATCCCCAATCAATTTTTCAAAACTCATCCTTAGATCCGCATTTGTTCCTTCAAAACTCTTTGATGAATTAAAAAACATTAGTCACCATTAAAACTCTTTTTATGATACCTGTATTAGTAATCTGGCTTATTAAAAAATATAAAAAAGCCGGTAGTCGCAAACAGTTTCTTAGAAATATTTCGGCGGCAATCAAACCTGCATTTTTTAAGATCGCAGGGGTTTTGCTTGGACTCTTACTGGTCTTCTTTGCCTTGTCTGCTTTTGCACAGACAAAAGAGCTCAACTATGCAATCATTCGTGGAACCGATATAGTCGGAGCTATTCATTTTACAGAAACTGATAATTCCGGTATCAAACAATTGTCGATGGAATCACAGGTAAAAGGAAGAATCTTATTCATTACTTATTCCGGCAGCGCCAAAGAAGAAGCCGTTTATCAAAACGGCGTTTTGTACCACTCTTCCATTTATAGAAAAATGAATGGAAAAGAAAAAGCCAATAAGCAGCACCAGGCCGTGAATAACCAATATGTCATCCGGTCCGGTGAAAATTCGGAAACCAGTGCAAATTATCCTATTACTTATAATATGCTCAGCTTGTATAGTACCGAACCAGTGAATATTAATAAAGTCTATTCGGACAATTTTCAGCGTTTCGTTGAAATCAAAAAACTGGAAGAGCATAAGTACAAAATTTCCCTGCCGGATGGCAACACCAACTATTACTATTATCGGAATGCTGTATTGGTTTTGGTGGAAGTACGCAGTACCTGGTATTCTGTTATGATCGCTTTGAAAAAATAAATACTGATTTTATGCAACCCGGTTACCTGATATTAAAATATTTAGCCTGTTATTTAGCATTCTTTATTGTTTTGCTGCTAAGCAAATCCGGTAATGGATACAAACTGTTTGACGAAGAAGGGCCGGCCCGGAATTCCGGCGCCCTGATGGGATTACAGATAGCGGGCATCTTATGGCTGGGAATAGTTCCATATTTCGTATTTGAACATTTCTGGACTTCGATCGTCTTCGGAAAACAAGTTCCGGGATTCTTTCCGGCATTGATCCTGATCCTGCTGCTCATAGTCGTCGTTCTGTTTGCAGGCATACAGGCTGAAAATCTTTTTGGGAGAATATTAAGCAATCAATTCCCGGTTAAGATATTCAATCAAGCTTTTGTTCTCCGGTATATTTTATTGCGATTCCTTTTTATCTGTGCTTACGAAATCTTTTTTCGGGGTTACCTGCTAACAGACAGTATTCATTTTATCGGAACTGCCAAAGCTGTTTTACTCAATGTTTCCCTGTACACACTGTTACATGCGCCGGCTGATAAAAAAGAAATGATTGCGTGTATTCCATTTGGTACGTTGCTCTGCCTGGTTTGTCTCTGGCTAAATGCTGCATGGCCTGCTATTGTATTACATGTATCTCTATCTCTCACTTATGAAATAAATCTTGTTCGGAAATTTTCTAAACCTATAAATGCATTTTTATGAAAATATTGGTTACCGGAGCTTCCGGTTATATCGGAAATAAATTGACTCATGCTCTTGCCGACAAAGGGCATCAGGTAAATGCTTTCGTTCGTTCATCGTCAGCAAAAAATTTATTGCAACATCCTAATATCGCCATTTTTGAAGGAGATATCCTTGATGAAGACAGCCTGGCAAAAGCAATGAAAGGATGTGAACAGGTGTACCATACTGCAGGAATGG
This sequence comes from uncultured Bacteroidota bacterium, assembly GCA_963745445.1. Lineage (GTDB taxonomy): Bacteria > Bacteroidota > Bacteroidia > Chitinophagales > Chitinophagaceae > UTBCD1. The sequence continues at coordinate 935,206 of CAVUXD010000003.1, read as the reverse complement.
TGAAATTCTGGTCGAAGGACCCTAACCTTTTTTATCAGCAAAATGTCGGTGGAACGAATAATGTATTGAAAGCAGCATTGGAGTCAGGCGTACGAAAATTAGTTTATACCAGCACCTGTGGTGTTTGGAGTCCCTGCGATAATCATCTATACATAGAAAATGACCCGAGTATTTCTTCTTTCAGTAACGATTATGATCTTTCAAAATATTTGGCCGAAAAAGCAGTAAGAGAGTATTCTTATAAAGGATTGTTCTCAGTTATTGTAAATCCACCCAGAGTATATGGCCCGGGACAGAATCGTTACAGCAGCGCTATCAATCGATTCATTTGCCAGTTGTTGAACAATAAAATTTCGCCTCTGCTGTGGCGCCTGGAAACAAAAGCTAATTATGCTTTCGTTGATGATGTGGTAACCGGCCACATACTGGCAATGGAAAAAGGACTAGGCGGTGAAAGGTATATTCTTGGCGGAGAAAATATTTCCTATAAAAAATTTATTGAAACAGTTATTAATTTAACCAAGACAAAAAATATTTTCATACGTATACCAACACCGTTATTGAAAATATGGAGTTGGATTGAACTGATGCGAAGCAGGCTGAACGGGCATGATCCTCTCATGACACCCAATATTGTGAACCGCATCGTAATCGATAAAATGTTTGATTGCTCAAAAGCTATTCGCCAATTGGGCTATGCTATTACCCCTTTTTCTGAAGGAATAAAAATCACTATTGATCACCTTAAAAACGAAAAGCATGTACGATAATAACAAACCTTATACGCTTATAACCGGAGCCAGCGAGGGATTGGGTAAGGCATTAGCTATAGAATGTGCTTCAAGAAAAATGAATTTAATTCTCATGGCATTGCCTGGTATAGAACTGTATCAATTAGCATCCTATATCCGCAACAAATACAAAGTGCTTGTTTGCGAATTTGAACTTGATCTTTCAAAGGATCAAAATTGCCAGTATTTGTTGAATACTATTCATCAAAAAAATATTCCCGTGAATATGCTCATCAATAATGCGGGGCTTGGCGGTACCATCAACTTTCATGAAAGTGAGTTTGAAACATTCAGAAAACAAATAGAACTAAACGTAATGGCAACTACATACCTGACGCATTTATTCCTGCCGGTATTAAACCAGCACCAACAATCCTATATCCTCAACGTAAGCAGCCTTTGTGTTTTCTTTTATCCGCAAAAAAAACAGGTGTATGGTGCTACAAAATCTTTTATCTACTTTTTTTCAAAAAGCCTGAGAAAAGAAGTAAAAAGATATGGAACCAGTGTAAGTGTGCTTTGCCCCGGTGGTCTGAACAGCAACCCGGCTCAATTTCTTTTAAATCGATCCACTTCATGGGTTGGACGTTCAGCAGCTTTGGATCCCGAAGATGTTGCGCCCATTGCCATCAATGGTTTACTGAACGGAAAAGAAAGAATCGTTCCTGGAAAATGGAATCGTTTCTCAATTCTGCTGAATAAAATATTACCCGGCTGGTTGAAGAACAGGATAGCCGACCGCCAAATACTAAAACTGGATCCGCAAAAAGTTTCCTTGCTTATAAAGGGCGTTAGTCCTGAAAATAAAAAAGAAGCTGCATAATCTAATAAAATTTTAAAACAAAGGCATGAAAACATTAACCATTTATCCGAAAAGAAGTTCACTCAAGGAATTCTTGCAATGCTTTGCATGGTTTGCATCAATCACAAGTCCTTTGCTGTTACTGGCGATACTGGTCAGCGATCATAGAATTTATTTTCATCTTCTGCTGTTTTTTTCCGGTTGGCTAAGTTGGACTTTTACTGAATATGCCCAGCACCGGTTTGACTCACATGGGATAAATGCAAAAGATACAGCCTGGCAGGTAAAACTGCACCAGCAGCATCATCGTAATCCAACAGAAATAGTAATTAAAAAATCACATAGGATTCTCCCTACTAATTCTGAGTGTGGTCCTGATCTGTCTTTCAGTGTGGTTAAATAATTATTTCACATTTCTTACAGGCTATTTACTGGGATTTAGTGGTTACGCTTTTATGCATTGGTTTCTTCATAATAAAATATCAGCCCACCTATTTCCCGAGCTACATCGTTTTCATATTTACCATCATTGCAAGCATCCTGATAAATGTTTTGGCGTGACGGTGTCCTGGTGGGATCATTTATTCGGAACAGTTCCGGATAAAAACACAACGATCAGCCAAAGAATACTGGCCTTTTATTATAAAAAAGAACAAAGCAAAATCTCTTTTACTCTGAACCGGTTCATAGATGAAAAACTAAATTTTCCTGAAAAACAATCTGCATAAAACAATCTTCAAACTCATGACCATGCGACCAGATATTAAAAATATATTTCTCTCCGTTTGCATACTTTTCGCTCATCCATCGTTGGCACAGCCTTATATCGATCTTGGAAAGATTTCTTATGGGTACGCTCCCGTAAGTGGCTTAAATAAAAAAGACAATCCTTTATCCTCCGGTTATTATAACATCAATCTTACCGTCCCTATGGAATTACGAAAGAACGGTGATGCCATTCACATTAATCCCTTTTTTGAACACAACAAAGGAAAAGTTTCAGGTAACAAATTTCATGTGATAAGCGAAGGAATATCTGCTGGTTTTTTAAATAAAATAAAAAAATCTCCCTGGAGTATCTATACCGCATTCATATTAAGACATAATAAAGAAATAGATAAAAATTTAAATGATGCCTGGCAATATGGTGCCGCCATTTTAACATCATATGAAAAAAATAAATGGCTCACTTTAAAATTCGGCCTGTATTATAATAAAGAATTCTTCGGCAACTTCTTTATGCCGCTAGCGGGGATTGACTGGAAAATAAATGAGCGAAATAATGTATTTGGTGTGTTGCCCGGCAATTTGACTTTTGAACATAAAGTCAATCACTCTTTTTATTATCGGATCTGTATTCAGGGCACTTACCAGCTCTTACCGTTTATCAACAACAGACGCTTGTTCTCTTGGCGATTGCAGCGGGAAAAATTATTTACGAATCAACGACAACCAGATAGGAGTTTTTGCTGACCTGTATCTCTCCAAAAAAATTGTAGCATCTGCTGAAACAGGATATACCGCTTTCAGAAATTATCGCTACGGATTCAAAGGAGATATTCTTCATACAAAAACAGATCATAAAAGTGATAATTATTATGTCCGGTTCTCATTGAGCTACCGGTTACGACTCAGAGAATAAATTTTTTTATAAACCTTTTTAAATCACTTAAAATTTTAATTATGAAAAAGAATTTCTTTCTACTCGCTTCCTGCCTCGCCGGTTTAATAATCGGTACAATTAATGGCTGCAAAAAAGATTCTTCAATGAGTCCTCCCACTGACATCGGAACCAGAATTTCTTTTACAGAAGAGTTTGACAGCGTAAGTATTCTTTTGTCTAAAGGATGGGTACTAAAAGATAATTCTTCAAAATCTACTGCGCCCTGGTCACAGGGATTTATTGGAACAGGAACAGGATATTATGGCAAGTTCCCTACTCCGTCGGGGTTTGCTGCTTATTCTTATACAAACTCACCGGATGAATTTGCATATTCATATGTCATTCCTGCATCTCCCGGCTCCGGTGATAATTATTCAATCAGCGCTTGGTTAGTCACCTCTGTGTTATCTGTAAAAAATGGCGATAAGATATCCTTTTACATCCGTGGCGATACCACAGGCAATTTTACAGACCGCATGCAGCTATTGATGAATAAGTCAGCATCTGATGATATTGGTTCTTCGGTTGGTTCTACCGGTAGTTTCAAAACAATTTTGTATGATATCAATTCTTCGCAGGCTTCAGGTGGCTTTCCAACAACCTGGACAAAATATGAATACACATTCTCTGGTATTACCGGAAGAACTGATACGAGAATCGCATTCCGGCATTATGTTAATAATACAAATAACGCAGGTGGTGTTGGTATTGACCAATTCAAATTTGAAGTCAATTGATATTCTCAAATAAGAAAAGCCTATTTGCGATGAAAATCTTAGTAACCATATTGTTTGCATACTGTATTTCATATACCTGCGCAGTCATAGCAACTACCAGGGATGTAACCCATGTTTCAAGAAAAAGCTTTCCTGATCCTTATAAAATGATCTATGAAGGCCAAACCCTATTAAAAGAAGGTGATCTAGTTGTAAGACTTAACCAGGACCCTGCCAGCCGTTTCATTAAAAACTTTAACCGGCATGATAAAAGTTATTCGCATGCCGGTATTGTATTATTCGAGAATGGATACCCTTATATATTTCACATTGTAAATGGAGAAGAAAACCCAGGTGAAAGATTGAGAAAAGATTCTCTAAAACAGTTTTGCAGTCCAGGAAAAAATGTGGCTTATGGCATTTTTCGTTACGAAATGAAAACCGAAGAGATCAAAAGATTGAAAGATCTTATTTATAAATGGTATGCAAAAGGAATTCAATTTGATTCTGTTTTCAATCTTAATACAGATGACCGGATGTATTGTTCGGAAATGGTAGGTAAAGCCCTGGCAAAAGCTACCAACAACAGAATAATGATTGAAACAACCCCATTAACAACTACAGAGGCTTTAGCTTTTTCGGCTTATACCCATCTTCCTTTTTCCTATACCAGCAGACTCAAGGTTATTGCGATAGATGATCTCTATACAAATCCATTCTGCCATTTGATAAAGAAATATGACTATGAGAGAAATAAATAAAATGCTGGGTTTTTCTGAACCAATAATTATAATAAGAGGAGCATCCGGAAAATCCCTGCCTGCGGCAGGCAGGCTGAACAGAGTACGGCGCCTTTGCCGAAAAGCGAAACGAGTAGGCATCACTTAAACTAAATTTATGACAAAACAATTATTGATCATTGCGTTTGTACTGTTGGGAACAACAACAGTGTTCTCACAAGCAAACAAATCTATTTTCTTCGAGTTTGGTGGCAATGGAATCGGGTTTTCTGCCAATTTCGATTCTCGTTTTACCAAAAGTGAAAAAGGATTCGGTTATCGTGTCGGAATAGGCTTTGTACCCGGCCTTGACGGAGGTGATCTTATTTCAACAAGTCCTTTTATCACCATTCCCGTCGGCCTCAATTATCTTGCCGGTAAAGCGCCAAATTATTTTGAAGGTGGTATCGGCGCTACTTACGTTTCGGGTTCTGTCAGTCTTTTTGGAAGCGACAATGAAAAAGCAAGTGGAATTGGATTTGCACCAAGCATTGGGTATCGCTATGCAAAAAAAGGGAAAGGTTTTCAGGGAAGGATTTTTTTATCCCCCTTAATAGGTTCTGGTGGTGCAGCTTTGTGGGGAGGTGTTTCGCTGGGATTTAAATTTTAAATTCTCGCATTTCAACCTAAATGTTGATTGCATTTTTCAACTAATGCCTTTTGTTTTCCCCATCTGCATCCCGTAATTTTGTCCGCTTTTACAAGAGTATCAGCGGACAAATTTTTTTGAAATTTTACCAATGCAAACGCAACATTTATCAGAGCAGGAACTGCTGCGCAGGGAAAAACTGGCGGAACTCATCATGATGGGTATTGAACCTTACCCGGCCCCTTTGTACCCGGTCAACAATAATTCAGCGTATATAAAAGAACATTTTACCGAAGAAAAGAAAGATCAGTTTGCTGATGTGTGTTTGGCGGGTCGCATCATGAGTGTCCGTGACATGGGTAAAGCCAATTTTGCCGTGATACAGGATGCACATGGCCGCATACAATTATATATACGTCGGGATGATATTTGTCCCGGTGAAGACAAAACATTGTATGATATTGTCTGGAAAAAACTTACTGACATCGGTGATATCATCGGTGTGAAAGGATACGTTTTTATAACAAAAACCGGCGAAACATCTGTTCATGTAAAAGAGCTGGTGCTATTAAGCAAATCATTGCGTCCGCTTCCGGTGGTGAAAGAGGCAGAAGGGCAAACCTATGATGCGGTCACTGATCCTGAATTCAAATACAGGCAGCGCTATGCTGACCTTATCATTGATCCTTCGGTGAAAGATGTGTTTGTGAAAAGAACAAAGCTCATCAATTCCATGCGGGAATTTCTGAATATACAAGGTGCTTTGGAAGTGGATACACCGGTTTTGCAAAGCATTCCCGGCGGTGCCGCTGCAAAACCTTTCATCACACATCATAATGCACTCGATGTTCCTTTTTATTTGCGCATTGCCAATGAACTTTATTTAAAACGTTTGATTGTTGGCGGATTTGATTGGGTATATGAATTCAGCCGCAACTTTCGCAACGAAGGAATGGACCGCACTCACAATCCTGAATTCACCATCCTGGAATTTTATGTGGCGTATAAAGATTATCTGTGGATGATGGAAACAACAGAACAATTATTGGAAAAAGCGGCGATAGATGTTTGTAGTAACACCGATGTACAAGTAGGAGATAAAACAATTTCCTTTAAAGCACCGTACAAACGCATCAGCATTTATGATTCGATACGGGAGCATACCGGTTTTGATGTAAGCAAGATGACGGAAGAACATCTTCGTTCTGCATGTAAACAAATGCACATTGAAGTGGACAAGACCATGGGAAAAGGAAAACTGATCGATGCCATCTTTGGCGCAAAATGCGAACATCATTATGTTCAGCCGACATTCATTATTGATTACCCTGTTGAGATGAGCCCATTGACAAAAAAGCATCGTAGTGAAAGAGGTTTGGTGGAACGATTTGAACTGATAGTAAATGGAAAAGAAATAGCAAATGCCTATAGTGAATTAAATGATCCTATTGATCAGCGGGAGCGTTTTGAAGAACAAGCCCGACTAATGGAACGGGGTGATGAAGAAGCTATGTTCATTGATTATGATTTTCTGCGGGCATTGGAATACGGAATGCCCCCAACCTCAGGCATCGGTTTTGGTATTGACCGTATTTGTATGTTACTTACTAACCAACCCTCCATACAAGACGTTTTATTATTTCCGCAAATGAGGCCGGAGAAGATTCATGAATGAGTCGCCATATATTCTTCAATCAAATCTCTCTGTTTAGAATTTAGCGTTGCAATTTTTAGCTTACCATCTTCTATTTTGAATCCATAATAGTAAAATGCTGATATCCTTTTTTTATATAAAGTATCAAAATAATTGAATTCTAGTCGTGTAATAATTGTTCTTAGTTCAGTTATCCCACCGGGTAAATTTCCTGTTGTGCTGTAAGTCCATTCTTCGTTTGGGTTTAAGGTATTTTGATATTGTGTGTCTTCTTCTGTAGTTCGTTTACCACGACTTTCTATCTTACCATCCGAGTTTAGCTTAAAAAATATCCATTCAACTTTAATTTTTTCAGCAGGTTTTTGACCGAAATTTTTTGTCAGAATAGAAAAGATAAAATTATTTGATAAATCGGTTTTTGAAATATTAAGCTTAACATCTTTAAGAATAGGTTTAAGGCTCTCATCACTTTTTGATAGATATAAACCAATAAGCGTAGCCATAGATCCTAATATCGCTAAAATTGGTTCATAGCCTTTGTCGTTTATTTCCCAAACAATTCCTATTATTAATCCGGTTATAGCTAAAACAAAAAGAATTTGCTTAAGAAATGACATATCCCTTAGTAATATAATATCCTTTATTTTCAACTAAGATTTTTTCTTAGTGCATAGATAACACTATTGTATAACTCTAATACGCAAGTAAATTTATATATAAATGTGTGCAGGATAAACGAAAAGTTTACTTCTGGACATCACCAAAATTTTTTTATAAAACCGCTGATTAATAAGCCTTTGGTAATGTCAATCCACGGTTGGAGGTATTTGTAAACACTATAACTTAATTTGCTGCGACTACAAAACGCTTCTACTTTTACATCATCAAACAACAACGATCCGAAAATTGCCAGCTCCCGGAAAATAAATTACCCGGAAAACACAGAGTGAGAGTCTTTTCTTAATTACCGCTTGTCATATCCACTTGCCTGCTGACTGCTGCCGCCGATTGCGGTCCATTGAAATTTTTTTTGAAAATATATTTTTAAAATTTTAAACAGTTTACCATGAAAAAAGTATTCAGAAACAATCGTCTTATCCTTATTGCATTCTTCACTATTTTTTCTGCTGGCGCTGCAACTATTGCAAAAGCTGCAGAAAAAAACCCGAAATTACCCGTGGAGTTAAAATATCTCGGCAAGATCGGGTACAAACCTTTGTTGGAGCTGAACATTAACGGAAGTACAGTTGCAAGTCAGTACCGCATCACGGTGAAAGACGAGTATGACAATTCTCTTTACAGTGAAAATGTTAAAGCAGAAGTATTTTCTAAAAAATTTCTGCTGAATGTGGATGAGATCAACGGGCCGGTGACATTTGAAGTGTTTGAAAGAAAAACCGGAAAAACGGTGGTCTTTGAAGTAAAACAGAAAGGCCATTACGTCGATCAAATGGAGATCAGCACCGTAAAATAATTTTTTGTTGCCCAATCTTTATTGTAAAAGTTGCATCACAGCTGTGGTGCAGCTTTTTTATTTCAAATGGGAATAAAAATCAAGCCTTGTGTTTACTATTCAGGTATTTGTTGTAGATCACTTCGCTCATCGGTTTATGATACACTTTACTTTCCAGCCAGGAGATGATATCGAGATATGCGAAAGAGCGGGTCTCAAAACGATTTTTTTCAAGATGTTTGATATCGTTCAGAAATTTTTCCAACTCAGGTTTTAATTGTGCTGCTGTCAGCTCGAATGCTTTTCTTAAAAAACGGAAGATTTCTTCTTCTACCACTGTAAGGTTTTTCATTTTTGCCATGAACCGGTAAGTGGAGCGGCTCAACGATTCCATGATCTCATCATTACCCAGTTCATAATGTGCAAGTAAGTGAAGCAGTCGGGCATAACATTGAAGATCGATCCGCAATTCATCAGATCCCTGTATGATCTTTTGAAGGTAATCGATAGCTTTTGAGTAATCCCCGCTTCCAAAATATAACGTAGCAATTTTATAATTAAAAACAAGGATGCGGTGCCTGTCAACGAAGAGAGCATATTCCTCAAGTTTCTGTTCCAGTTCCGGTATCAATTTCAGGCCTTCCTTAAAAGTGCCTTGCATCAAATGTTGGTTGATCTTGGCGCTGTTGATATAAATAAAAATATGGATGTAGAAATTCTCATGCTGGCTGGCTATTGCTGTTTGTGCAAAATCTTCAAACTCTTTCAAAGTAATTTCAAATTCTTTGAAATTGCGCAGTACAAAATGTGCATTCAGCAGGTTGTGCATCCCTTTTACATAATGACCTGTTTCTACAGATACCATCAGCGGTTCTTTTCTATACAGATCAATCCATTTTTTGCTATAGCGGAAATACATCAAAAAATCCTGTCGGATAAATGCATACCAGCAATAGCTTTGATAGAGATATAGCAATTCATAAAAATCAGTGATCTCCTCCGGATGTGACGGTAACTGTTTTTTAAAAAACTCCCGGATGCCGGCCTCATCCTGTTGATTTCGGGCATGGCCATTCTTAACGTACCAGTTGTATAATAACAAAGCTAAATTGGAAAGTTTCACCACGCTATCAATATGCCAACTGATCTCAGAAGCTTCCGTAGTAAGTTCTTGTACTTTTCCCAGGGAGCTGCGGGTGATATGCAGGGTTTCAATTTTTTTTTCCAGCGATATAACCTGCGCCAGGTAATTGAATTTATGATTTCCCCTTGCGAGATCTTTTGCTTTTTCCAGTTGTTTGAGAGCTTGCAGTTTCAATCCTTTATTGTATAATACCCGTCCATAATCCAGCAATTCGCTTAATTGCAGATCGGTGGTATCATTCGTTTTCAGCAACCGAAGGCCTGCGAGCAATTGCTTGTACAAGTGTTGCTTTAAATTATTAAGCTGGGGTTTAGTAACCCCGGGCATTTTTTTGAGCACAACAGATTCGTCATACTCCGCCAGTTTATCTAATACATCAAAAAGCCGGATGATCTTCAGATCGCTGTTGCCGGAACTTCTTTTTATATAAAGTTTAAAATGTCTTTTCTCCGATTTTTCAAGAGAACGAACCAGTTGAAATAATATATCAGTATTACGGGTGGACATCATTATAAAATTTTGTTGAAACCGAACACACACAAGGGTTTAGCTTCGATATATTGCTTTTGAGATAATTAAATACCCGGCAATATATTTTCAGCAACATTAACCAATGCAGTACTTTCATCAAACAAATACATTTTGCATACGGCAGCAATCGTCAGACAGAAGGGCAAGATCGCAGAGGCAACTACAAAAAACTAATCAGGCTACAAGCAATAAAGATTTTCTAATGGCAAGCAATCGTTAAAGGCCGTTCCGTTTCTACGGAATGGCCATTTTTTTGTGGTATGCGAATTTAGCCGAAAAAAAACGATCAACAAATTTTCAGAATCCGTACCTGATAACAAATGCTTTATAAAACAACATTATTCCACAAACAAATCTCTATACAGTGTTGCGCCGGGCACTACAGAATAGGTGCTAAGATCGGCTACACCTTCCGCAGCAAAAACCTCTTCATCAATAAAACAATTACCGCTGCACTCCGCCGGGTTTTTACTGAAAATATAAAAGACCGCATCGGCAAGTATCTCCGGTGTCCTGCTCATTTTTGCCAATGCATCGCCTCCTAATAAATTTCTCACAGCAGCAGTATCAATAGTTGTTTTAGGCCATAGAGCATTGGAAGCAATATTATATTTTTTCAATTCAGCCGCCCATCCCATTGCCATCATGCTCATGTTGTATTTAGTCAATGTATAAGCAAGGTGATTGGCAAACCATTTTGGATTAAGGTTCACCGGGGGTGATAAAGTCAGAATATGTGCCCGGGAAGATTTTTTCAAGTGTGGGATGCAGGCCTGTGTCACAAAAAAAGTTCCTCTCACATTAATATCATGCATCAGGTCGAATCGCTTAGGTTCAGTTTGTTCTGTAGATGTCAAGGAAATTGCAGAAGCATTGTTAACCAGCATATCAATTCCGCCGAACTTTTCTATTGTCTTGCTCACAGCGTTTCGGACCTGGTCTTCAAAACGGATATCACATTGTATAGCTAATGCTTTCCCACCAACTTTTTCTATTTCTTCCGCTGCTGAGAAAATGGTACCTCCAAGTTTCGGATTTTCTTCTACAGATTTAGCAGCGACCACAATGTTTGCTCCTTCTTTCGCCAGGCGCAAACCGACAGCCTTGCCGATACCCCGGCTGGCGCCGGTGATGAAAACGGTTTTATTGAGAAATAGCATATAAAATGAATTGAAAAATGAAGATAGCAAAATGGCCCGGTCTTATACGTTTTGTTATTCGTAGGATTACGGTTGTTTTGGTTATTTTATGCACCGAATAATCGGGCAGAAATGCTCTATGGTGAAAGAAATGTGAAAACTATTTTTGACCCGAAGTTGATTGGTAAGGAACCCTACTAAATCCAATGTCCAAAAAGCCAAATGAATTCCAATAATCCTGAAAAACCAACTGTAAAATCCGTATCAGTCAACTTTCTTTCCTGTTCTCCGGAGCATAGTGAAAGAGAATTTTGAAAAACCAAAGTCCCGTTTCGATCCAAATATCCAACTGAAAACACTACCTTGAGCCGAAAGATGCTGAAAACCTGAAAAACGCCAAAGGTTAAGTCTTCGATCTCAAAGTATTTAAACAGTCTTGCTTTCTGCAAGACTGTTTCATTTTAATGTTTCCGCAAGCTGTATTTGTTTTGTTTACCTCTCTATCCCGGGATGCAATGCGCATACGACGATATTCCATGTCAGTAAAATTTTAAATCAAAAGACAGGATATGAAACAGCAAAGAGGAAAATTAGCGCAAGCGATGCCAAACTTATTTCTGGTATAAAGAATCTGAAACCAGAACTGTTCCTGTTGGTTCTTTAAAAATAACACTACTTAGATCCTGTGTGGCTTGTAATCCTTTACCGCCAACAATCTGTTTGTCTTTAGTATGATATTGCGCCACTTTATCGGTAAAGAACATTTTGGTATTCTGATCCCACCAAAGGTCAGGACTTTTCAGAGTATCACCTTTCACATTAATAACAACAACACTGTCCCGCAGATATGCTTTATTGAGCGTTTCAAAATATTTCCCATAAAGGGCATCAATGCGGGTTTCCATACGGTTGCTGTCGTTATAAACATCTATATGTAATGTATTCGGAAATTCAATATAGACTGTATCTGCTAACACCCGGATCATGTTTGGCGCTGTCAGTTTTGCTTTCATCACACCATGATCACTGAGGTAGCTCACTACGCCAGTAGCTTCTTCGGTCATTATCTTATTTCTTGTCCAATCATTGATCTTTTTAGTGTCGTTTTCACAAGCCACTAAAAAAAGGCTTGCAAGAAGAGCGATCACAAGAAAATCTTTTTTGATCAATGAATAATTTCTGATCATTGGATCAATGAGCTTCTTTTTAACTATTGGCTTCGCTGATAGCATAGAGTCCTTTGAAAATCCAATCTGCATCTGCAAATATCTTATTCTTCAAATGTGGTGTCAAATACACTAAATCTCCGCCGGTTAAAAGCACGTTAAAGTTCCTGAACTTCTCTTTATAAGCATCTATAAAACCATCGATCTCTTTTGCCATACCTAACACTACTCCAGTGAGAATGTTTGTCCGGGTGTCATAACCAATAAGCGGAATATTGCTATCTGCAGCTATCAATGGAAGTTTTGCTGTAAACTGGTTCATTGATTTTAATCGCATTTCCATGCCGGGAGAAATAGCTCCCCCGAGAAATTCATGGTACTTATTGATGAAATTGTAAGTAACACAAGTGCCGAGACCGATTACTAAATTATTTTTTTTAGGATAAAATCTTACAGACGCTGCTGCCAGCGCCAGCCTGTCTGCTCCGATTGTTTCAGGTTTACCCACCGGGGTCGTAAATGGGAGTTTAGAGAGATGATTTAATTTATGAAACTGCGTGTGGGCCACCAACAATTCTTCAATCCCAGGATTATGATTAACGACAGAAGATAAAATAGATTTTTGAGGATGAAATTCGTCGATGAGTGATTTAATAGCTTCCATTGAATCTTCAGAAACCACGATCACCTTTTTCATTTTTGATTTATGAAAAATAGCTGCTTTCCTTCTAGTATTTCCGAAATCAAGACAGAGAGTAACTGACATGTAGAAAAATTATTAGTAAAATCATTTTCCGAAATCGAAGCTGCTCAGGTTTTTGAAATGGCCGTTTAATTTTATTTTTTCTTTCAACAGCTCCATTTCGGCTACCATCGGAATCACTTTAGTCAAATGCCGTTTCAAATATTCCTGCCGCTGACGTTCATCCATCAGGCTGAGTAATTCATACTCTTCCTGCAGTGAAAAACCAACATGATGCGCTACATCATACGCTTTAATTTCTTCGTCTTCTTTTTTAAAATCCTTACTCACATTTAAAAGCTTGTGTAATTCCCGGATGCTGTTCATCACCCGCCGCATGATCTCCGGGTTACCCTGCTCATAATTTTCCGGGTAGTTCACAATAGCTCCACTATATAATTTATCCGGCACTTCTTTGATCACTTCAAGAATACGGAACACTTTTGAACCTTTTGTTTTGATATCCATCTCGCCATTCTCATGCACTTCCATTATTTCAGCTACCTCTACCAACGATCCATAATCCTGTATACGTCCTTCAAACACAGTAGGAACTCCAAACGCTTTTTTGCTATCATAACATTCATTGATCAGTTGCTTGTATCTCGGCTCAAAAATATGCAGGTTCAGATTTTCTCCCGGATACACTACAATGCCGAGCGGAAATATGGGAACGAAATTGGTCATTGCGATGTAATGTTAATAATTTTTGCAGAATGTGCCTGCTTTTTATTCTTAAAATCCTTGCTCCCATTTACTACCTTCGCTCACTGCATTTATTCATCTTTGATGAAACCACTATCTGTCGCAATTGTTACACTCAATGAGGAAAAAAATATTTCCCGCTGCCTGGATTCGGTTAAAGATGTAGCTGATGAAATTGTAATTGTTGATTCCTTTTCAACTGACCGGACCGGGGAGATCGCATTACAATTTGGTGCAAAATTCATTGAGCATTCTTTCGAAGGTTACATTCAGCAAAAAAACCGGGCCTTACAGCAAACTACTCATGATTATGCATTGTTGCTGGATGCGGATGAGGCATTAAGCACCGAATTAAAAAATTCCATTTTAAAAGAAAAAGAAAACAATTTCCCCGCTGATGCATACCGGATGAATCGTTGCACTAATTATTGCGGAAAATTTATTCGCCATGGGTTATGGTATCCTGACCGTAAGGTTCGTTTGATAAAGAAATCTGTCGGCAAATGGGGAGGCGTGAATCCTCATGATAAAATAGAATTGCAAACCGGAACCAAAGCATCCCAACTTCACGGAGATATTTTGCATTATTCTTACAACAGTATTGACGAACACGAAATTCAGAATAATAAATTCAGTTCTATCTCGGCTGAAGCATTATTTCAACAGGGTAAAAAAACAAACTGGTTTAAAATTATTGTCAATCCTGCCTGGGCTTTTTTTTATAGTTATTTTCTGCGATTGGGTTTCCTGAATGGTTTTTATGGTTGGGTCATTGCTAAGAATATTTCGCATCTCACATTTTTAAAACACAGCAAGCTGTATCAAAAACAAAAAAGAAAATAAAATTCATTCACTTCCCTGTTTCCACCACCACAAGGTTATAAAACTGTATAAAAATACTCCGAACTGAATTTCCAGACCGATATCTAAAAGCAACGTAAGTGCCACAGAGGCGTTAAGCAACATCCAGGGCCATTTATATTTTTTTACAGAAATAAAAAAAGGAATGAGCATGACCGCTCCAAACAGCATCATTCCCGGCCAGCCGCTTCCGTCACCATAAATAAGCCCTTCGCTGGAAGGAAGAATCTTATCAGCTTCCTGCATTTCCGGATAATTGTCATCATACCATTTTTTTGTTTCATTCAATACATCGCCGAAACCAACCCCTGAGAAAGGATGTTCATTCATCACATTCCATCCTGCTTTTAAAGAAATCACTCTCACCGCATCATTCATGGCTGGACTATAATGCCCTTTACTGAAATAAGGAAGGTCATATAAAAAATATTTCACCCGGTTTTGAAAAGTTGGTAAGCTGAAATAAGCGATAAGTGGCAATAACAGCAGAGCCAACAAAAGAAGAACTCCTTTTCCCGACCTCCATTTTTTAAAAATGAATCCGGCCGCAGCAATCAATATCATTAGATAGAAAGAAAGCAAACCTGTTCTTGCCGCCAGTATATGCAGGAAAACAATTTGCCAGGCAATAACAATAAGCAAAAGCCAGGAATTTCTCTTTGTTTCCTTTTTCTTTTCTAACCATAGCCAGGTGGTTATTAATATGGATACAGAAATCACCCAACTGAAACGGACATGATCATTTTCCATTGGCGTGACCATTAATTGCGAACGCAAATAATTTTCCTGTACCTGTTTTATATCAACAATATAATGACCCATACTCCAAAGAGTAGCTGCAGTAATAATCCCCACAAATACCCAAGCCAGAAGCTGCCAGTATTTTTTTGAAAATCCAAACGAACCTGCAAATGCAAAAGGCATTAATAAAAGCGGTAGTTTAATTTTTATTACTTCAATCCATTCGTTATGATTGTGTGTCCACAAACCGGAAAGCATCGGAAGAAAAAAAAGCAGGCTCATGCTCCATAAAAATGGTGACTTGAAAAAAGTTTCAACTTGTTTCCTGATTTGCTGATGAAGAATAGCAAATGGTACAAATACGATCATAGTTACAGAGAGTAATATCCGGGAGAAAAAAACCGAAACCAACATGATCAGCAGCAAAGCGAAAATAATGGCAGGCCTCCATTGATTTTTGTAACTACTGATGGTTACCGGATCATTCTGTAACTTGTTCAGCATAATTTTGTAAACCTACAACTTCGCAATTAATAATCATGTGGCAGGAATTATTGAAGCAATTAAGATCCGGTGATGTAAAAGCATTGGCAAGGAGTATCTCATTGATAGAAAATGAGCAACCCGGTTATGAGCAGTTGCTGCAATCCATTTCTGCTGCGAGTACAAAGATCATTGGGATTACAGGTCCTCCCGGAGCAGGTAAAAGCACTTTAACAGATGCATTGATTGGTCTCATGATCCGTTCGGGAAAAAAAGTAGCCGCCATTTGTGTGGATCCTTCTTCTCCCTTTAATCACGGCGCTGTTTTAGGTGACCGGATACGCATGAGCGAATGGTACACTCATCCTGATGTTTTCATTCGTTCATTGGCTACAAGAGGTTCGATGGGCGGACTGCATCCAAAGATTATTGAGATCACGGATCTTTTGAAAACATTCGGATTCGATCATATTATTATTGAAACTGTCGGTGTCGGTCAAAGTGAAGTAGAAATAGCCGGGCTTGCCGATGTCACTGTGGTAGTAGTAGTTCCTGAGGCCGGTGATGAAGTACAAACAATGAAGGCAGGTTTGATGGAGATCGCCGATATTTTTGTAGTAAACAAAAGTGACCGGCCCGATGCGGATGCTTTTGTAAAAAATCTCCGGATGATGCTGGCGCCTGCTTTCAGAACCCATTATCATGAAGTGCCAATACTAAAAACCATTGCTACACAAAAGGAAGGCGTCAAAGAATTATATGAAATCATTACACATGAATTGCAAAAAACACATTCATCTGAAAAAAAATACTGGCTGTTGGCAGAGAAAGCTTATTGGCTGATCCAGGAAAAAAGGATGAAAGATGTGAGTCGTGAGCATCTTAAAAAAGAAATAGAACAATTATCTCTGCAAAACAATTTTAATCTTTATAAATTCATTGCTCAATTTTGATACATGAAATTAGAAATACCCGTTATCGCAGCTTGTGAACCCGCAATTGTAAAAGTAGAGCCGGGAAAAGTTTATTCCTGGTGCAGCTGCGGCCTGAGTGAAAAACAACCTTTTTGCGACAGCAAGCACAAAGAAATTGAAGGAACTCCTTTCAAAAGTGTGAAAGTACAGTTTGATAAAGAAGAAGAAATTTATTTCTGCCAATGCAAGCAAACTAAAACTCCGCCGTTTTGTGATGATTCACATTTACTTCATAAATAAAAATTCTCAATTCTATTCTTCATCCCAATCACAACCAATTGGTGCGCCGGGAGGGATTTCTTTAATAACCGTAGGCGTTGCTTTCTCAGGAGCTTTCATTCTTTCCAAAGCCAGCATCAGGTGAGCTTTGTATTGATCATTAGTGGCTTTTTTGAGTTCTGATTCGATGAATGATTTCAGATCACTAACTGCTTTTTGTAAAACAGCTTTCACCAGGAAAGAATTATTATCATTTATCCCGGAAGAAATAAGATAGGTCAGCAATACCTGTTCCGTCTGCATCTGAATCAACGCTTCCATGCCGGTTCGCCTCGGTGACTTCCATGTTTTATCAATTAAAGTATTGACCATTTCACTAATACCCAGTCCACCGTTCTCTGCTTCATATTGCATCATCCGGTTCAATCTTTCTGAATTAAATAAAAAAGAAAACGGAAGATCGGCTGCCGTTTCTGCGGGAGATAATGCATCAAATGCAAGGCCTGTTCTTTTCCGGAATAATTCTTCCGAAGGCTGATAACCCGAAGGCCGGGGTGGAATGATCTTTACTATTTTATCGGGAAGCATCAGCACTTTCGGATCAATACATTCTATTATTCCATTTAATGCTCTTTCTTGTTCCTGTTTGCTTACAGGCTGCGTGGCGATTCTTCCATCACCTCTTAATGTATAAGTGTAAAACATTCCACCTACTTCTTTCGTCGCTGCTTCCAACTGATAACGATGGAAAAAATAAACCGGCACCAATACATCTTCCAGCATAGCCATTGGCATTCCGGGGCGGATATTGTTTTCGCCGAATTGTTCCAATGCTTTTTCCCTGATCTTCATTACATTTTTTAATTCATCCACTGCATTGGGGCCATTATCCCAAAGATGTGTTTGCGGGTGTACACTTCCTGCCGGTCTTGCATCCTGATCGGTAAGAAATTCGAGATGTCTTTTCTGTGCATCATTTAGAATTTTATCCAATGCTGCTTTCTCGTCTGTGCCTTTGGGAAAATCCTGGTATCCCCAGGTAATGGAAACTTTATCCCAATCTCCTATTTTATTATCATACGCATCATCAAGATCAATTTCGTCCATTCTTATCCAACTTTACTAACGGATGCGGATAATCCATTACGCTTGTTCTGCCGTCTGCACTGGAAATATAATTATGCTGTAATCCGAGAGTATGTCCTACTTCATGTGCTGCCAATTGTTTCAATCTTTCCAAAGCCATTTTCATCATTTTATCATCGGCAGGAATACCATTTTCAAATGGTGCTAATAATCCCTGGGCAATTAAATAATCCTGTCGCACACGAAGCGAACCCAATGTTACATTTCCTTTGATGATCTCTCCTGTTCTTGGATCAACAACAGAAGCGCCATAACTCCAGCCTCTCGTAGAACGATGCACCCAGTTGATCATATTGTACCGGATATCCATCGGGTCAGCATCATCAGGTAAAATTTTTACCTGGAATGCATTTTTATATCCGGCCGCTTCAAAAGCTTGGTTCCACCAGGATGCACCTTCCAACAATGCACTGCGGATTGGCTCCGGTGTGCCATTATCCAAATAATAAATGATCGGCTTCACCGGTTCGCTCATGGCAGCCGTCGGATCTTTTTTCTTCAGGCGATGACGGCAAATAAAATATTTGTTGATCGGTTCTGATACCGGTGTACTGTAATCCATGTAAGAAATATCGAAGAAACTGCTGCGGGGATCAAAAACTCTTGGTTGATAATCATCATCAGGCAACTGAACAAAAGAATGATGTATCCGCAATGTAATAGCATCAGGAGAAGGAGTGACCGATTGAACAAATCTGCCGATGTTGCCATCAGTGTTTACAAAAGTGATAGTGCTTTCAAACTCGGTGTTCATCGGGAAATTTTTTGTATAAGGCAGATAAATTGCCGAGCGGCTTTTGTCGGCAGTATAATTTCCCTGCTTATTGCTTCGTAAACGATTCGCTACCTGCATCGCATCACGCAATAAAAAATCAGTGGCATCTACGAGGTAATGATCATTCGTGGCGGCTTCAACAGTAAATCCCCACAATACCGATTGAGCAAATGATTCTTCAACAGCTCTTTTTTCATGCTAGCATCATTTGTAACAGCTCTGAAATTATAATTAGGCTCAACCAATAAGATCTTTGGTCCTGTTTTTTCAAATTTTACAATACGTCCGGGTCCATCCAGGCCCCTGTCCAATCCAACATCATTAGAACCTAATCCTGCGGGCAAAGAGACGAGGTACAATACTTCTGAATCCAGGCGATTTACTTCTAAGAATATTTTTCCTGTTGACTGATCCCAATAAAAATTAAAGAAGCCTTCATATTTTTTCAGGTCTTTGGTTTTATCTTCTATGGATGGAAGTCCTTGTCTGCAGGGTTTTGAGCAGCGAAGAAAAAAGGAAATAATACAAGCAGTAAAAAAAATTTCTTCATAAGCACTTGTTTAAAGCGCTTAAGTTATGAAATATAAAAACTCAATTCTTCCCTGAAGCAAGATTATCAGACAGGCTTGTTACTTTTCCACCAGCGATAACTAAGAAATCCACCGATGGCAAGTGGAGCAAAGGCAAGATAAATAATACCCCCATTGAGTCCTTTAGCAGGTTTTTCGCCTAATTGCTGAGCTGTTCTTGTACAGATAGAGCATTGTGCTCCTGCAAATTGCGGAGCAGCTATTAGTAAAATCAAAAAGAGGCTTATTACAGCAAATATCTTTTTCACGATCGTTGATTTTTGGCAAAGTTAAAAAATCAAAATGAATGAACGATACATTAAATCCGTGCCGTTGTGTATTGCTGCTTCATTCAAATAATGTAATTTCAAAATATAAAACTCCGGTTATGAAAAAGTATTTGTTCGCCCTTAGTCTTGTAAGTCTTGCATTTGTTTATTCTTCCGCACAAACCACGGCAAAAGAGTGGTATGATCAGGGAATCTCTTTAAAAAAAGATCAAAAATATAATGATGCTGTGGCCGCTTTTAAAAAAGCAGTCGCATTACAAGCTTCCTACGGAGAAGCATGGCATCAATTAGGATGGTGCTATAATGAATTAGCGCAATACAATGATGCAATTGATGCGTTGAAAAAAGAAGAAATGAACAATCCGGCAGATAAAGCCAGCACCAATTTTGAAATGGGATATGCTTATAAAGGTTTGAAAAAATATGACGATGCATTGACAAAATTTAATGCCGCTATCAGCCTGGATGAAAATTATGCGCTTGCTTATAAAGAAAGAGGAAACTCTTATTATAAAAAGGCAGAGTATGCAAAGGCCCTTGAGGATTTTAATAAATATGCATCGCTGGCAGAAGATATTGAAGACGCCACTTTTTACTACAACAAAGGCTGGTGTGAAAATGAATTGGGAAAATACAACGATGCAGTGGAGTCTCTGAAAAAAAGCGTTGAAATTGATGATACCTATTCTGATGCTTTTTCCGAACTGGGTTTTGCTTATTATGAACTCAACATGAATGATGATGCAATCTCTAATTACCGTACTTCGATGAACCTGGACAAGGAAACGGATTATCATCCGATACTTGGCATTGCAGATGTATATTATGATAATCTGAAAAACTATGATTCCGCAATCGTATATTTTGAAAAAGGATTGCAGCTGCAGAAAAGCAATAAGACCGCTTATTACAAATTAGGCTGGTGTTATAATGACCGGGAAAAATATAATGAAGCTATTTATCCTTTACAGCAAGCGTTGGCGCTTGACCCTGACTATGACCTGGCAAAAACGGAATTAGGTTATGCCAATTATAAATTGAACCGCTATGATGATGCGTTGGTACAATTTCGTGCTATTATGAGCAAAGATTCTAAAGATGAATTATCCCGTTATTATGCCGGGTTCTGTTATAGTTTGAAAAATGATCAGATAAACCTGCAACAGATGATCACCGAACTTCAGAATATCAATACTACCAATTCGCTGAAATACGCTGAGACGCTGAAAAAGTATATCAAGTAAAGTAGTACCCTATTTATGTTTATTGTAACTCACATGAATTGATAAGTGGTTCTATGTGATCCCTATGTTTCTATTGTGTCTATGTGGTAAAAATTAACCACATAGGATCATAGGCACATAGATAGCACATAGGTTTTCCGATAGCATAACATATTATTTATAATAAATTGTTATCCCGGGTCTGCAACCCGGGATATTTTTTTACAAAAAAGATGCCCCACAAAAGCAAGGCATCAGTCACCCTTATTTAACCAAGCGAAACCTTCTTGAATTATCCCCCGAAGACCACACTCACTATATCACTTTCTTCACCCACTTCTTCATCAGCTATTACTCCTATGCACATGTATTCTCTTGTTTCCGGAACTCCGGCATTCGTTAGTGGACGGGAATCATTATAAGGGCTATGCGTATCTCTTGCAAGGAATGTCCATTGCGCAGCGCCTTTTAATCTTGCATAAACATTCACACCATCCAGTCCTTTTTTAGTAAAACTGAGTTCCACATCATTCACTCTTGCTTTTGCTTTCAATCCCGGCTTGGCAGGTATCTCACTGTCACCGCCGATGATGCCCAGGTCCTGCCCGATTGCATCGGTGTAATCAGCATGTGTTTTCAATCGCTGAATAGCATTGCGCAAAATGGGCAACTGTTCTTTTTTGAAAGCCACTTTTTCTGCCACTGCAGTTTTTGCTTCGTTTCTTTTACTTTCTGTAGTGAAGATTATATCACCTCCGTTAGAACATAAATTAGTTAGGTCGGTGATGTCTCCGGCGGCAAGGCCCAGCGTAGGGCCATAAGTAGGGATCTTGTTTTGAAAATTGGAAAACCAGACGGCTAACTCGCCATCAGCATTAGGCAAATAATCCTGTACCATAATCGTAGGTTTTTGGGTTAAAAAATGAGTTAACTGATTTTTGTTTCAATTACTCATAGCTTAAGTATATCAATGGAGTTTTCGTTGGTGCGGATGAAGGTTCTACGGGTACGGATCAAAGTTCTATCGGTACGGATCAACGGCTCAGGAGTACGGACCAGTGTTCTATGGGTACGGATCAAAACTCTATTGGTACTGCCCGAAGTTCTGTCCGAACGGATCAACGGCTCAGGGATACGGATCAATGTTCTACGGGTGTGGACCAACGCTCTATGGGTACAGCTCGAAGTTCCGTCCGTACGGACGAGCCTTTACAAAGCGTTGATTTTGAATAAAAATTGAAATTTGAAGGCTAAACTGCCCTCTGCTCCGCCCGGACTCAGGAAAAACGGGCTGCGAAAGGATCATAAAAACTGTGGGGGAAAGAAAAAAAGCGGCGGATGGGTTTCGTTGGTTTTGAATCTTTCATGCTGGATAAATTTTAAGGTTATAAAAAAGGTTTCATCGAAATTATGAGTGTTTTTTTATATGAACAATACCACTTTAGTGGTATTGAGCCGAAATGTGAATAGAGTGTGAGTAGTGAGGTTTGATGGTTGGTGGAAGAAAGCAAGATGAAGATATTCTTCTTTTGTTCGTATGGTCAGTGGAGGATCCCGATAGCTATCGGGACATGATCAAGGGGTATTATTTTATTGGAACAGCTGCCAAAGCGGAAACAAGATCAGAAAAGCGAAGAGCCACCGTGCAGCCAAACACAAAGAAATCTTTTACTTGTTTCATTCTCGGCTTCAATGACTCTTCAAACGTTTTGTCATAGATAAGATAATTCAATTCTTCGGGTAACAACGGGAAAATGGCAATCGTTTCGTTGCGTACATAAAATAATTTGTGAAAATCGCCGCAGCCTAATGCCAGGTCTTTATTAAGGTAATTGAAAAAAGTGCGGATGTTTTTAATAGTGGCGCCGGCGTAATTGTCGAAACAACCAAGATCATTATACAGGTAATCGGTGAATTGCCGGTAAAACTTTTTCCAGTAATTTTTTTCTGTAGTGAGTTCACGCTGATTAAGGCGACGGGCGGGACGAATGCGGAGTTCAAACTGTTTTGCTTCGCAAAACCGTTCGAGCAGCAGCCCTGTGTAATAATAGTTTTTGACGGTCCCCGCCGAAATTCTTTTACCATTAGGTTGCAGCCTCCTGCCTTTTCTGCTATCATTGCTAAATTTTTGATAGAGAGAAAAAAAGTCAAAGGAACGTTTGGAATGTGTAAACATAAAACTTGATTTTTTGAAGAAAATGAATGAAAAACAAGCAAAAAAGTTAATAATTTGACAGGAATTGAAATTATTTAGTTCTTTGAAACATAAAACCAGGCGAGGCTTTCAAAAAGAATGATTACTATCCGTTCGGGATGTTGCAACCGGGAAGAGAGTACAGCCCTTCGACAAGCTCAGGGCTTTACAGGTATGGATTTAATGGAAAAGAGAATGATAACGAAGTAAAAGGTGAAGGTAATCAGCAGGATTATGGGATGCGGATTTATGATCCGAGGCTGGGGAGGTTTTTGAGTGTGGATCCTTTTAGTAAAGATTACCCTGAATTAACTTCTTATCAGTTTGCAAGTAATAATCCGGTATTTGCAATCGACATTGATGGTATGGAGGCTGATAAAATCTTGAATATGGCGAGATCTTTACTCTATACCCCTTATGAATATGGTGGAAAATCGCCAGCTCCAGAGTTAATCGGATCTATTAAACCTGGAACAGAAGGTCGGGAGTATTGGGAAACAAAGCTTCGTCCAAAGCTTCAAGTAATTTCTGATTACTATCCAGATCATTATAGGAAGGGAAAAGGAGAAATATGTAGTCCGAGAGATTTAGACGAACAATCTAAGGCAGTGAAAAAAGGTATTTATGAAGAGTTTTCAAGATATTCTAAGAACGGAAATCTTGGAATGGATTGTTCTGCATTCGTTTGGAAATCTTATTCAGAAGACAAAGAACTTTTGTTTGACCCGCAGAAAGTTCTAGAAACCGGATCCCAAGGACAATTGAACGCTTTCGAAAAACTGGCAAAAGAAGGTAAAGCGTATGTTCATCAAGATTTCAATCTAATTTCTGCGGGTGATTTTGTAAAATTGACTACAAAAAAGGACAGTCATGTTATGATTGCTACAGGAAATGTTCGTACTGTCAACGGAAAAGTCACTGAATTTGAGACATATGAAGCAAATTCAACACAAGAAGGTTCTATTACAAAATGGAGACCGGTTTCAAAAATTTATACAATTGGTCATCCGTTTAGGACTTCCGACACAGGAAGGACACTTGTTATTCCAGTTGGATGGGGGCTTCATGTTTTCAAACTTCCATTACCTTCCTCGAACCCTGAAACAAGAACAAGAGAAAATTTACAACAAAAAGTTGAAAACAATAAAAACAACCCTTAAATGCGTTTGATAATAATCTTCATAATGGCATTTTTCTTGTCTTGTCAATCACAGCATACTGATAAGAAAAAGAGTGATATTAAAGCACCTCAAGAAGGCGAATCTATACAAAAGCAAATGGAAAATCCGATAAGTGCTATTGAAACTACAAAGCCCACTTTATCTTTTTTAGACAGTGTCTTATACAAATATGAATTATCCAGTGAACAGATAAGAGTACATACTATGATTGATAGTTTCTATTATACTGGGAGCCGCTCTGATGTCATCTTTACAGGTGATACAGTTTTTGGTCTTCATGATAAATTAAAAGGACTTATAATTGACTATGATGACAGGGAAAATTGTATTTATAAATTTTTGTTTATATTCAATACAATTGATACTCAAAATACTGATTACAGAAAAATATATAGTAATTGTGATCGAGATAAAAGCTCCGACTATTATAGACTAGATTATAAATTTTTAAGTGATTCAAGTTTTCAAACCTCTGAATCATTTATACCTAGAAATTCAGATAAAATAACAAAGATTGAACGAATAAAAATGAGGGTGAATAACCGTGGCCGAATAGATACAATGGGTTTTGGTGGTAATGCACCAAATAGTTGGTGAATAACAGATGGCAAAAATAAATAAAAATACAGAGACTTATAATGAGTCTCTGTATTTTTTTGGCCATAAAATTTTTCCCACTTCTCAAAATTTATTTGCAGATGAAGGGCTGTCAGAGATGCCGAGGGAAATGTATTGGCTGTTTATACCAAAATAGGAAGTGATTCACTGAAGTGGAGTGAACAACATTTGTATGGAAGTTCAAGACTTGGTATGTGGTTGCCGGATTCGCTTCCCACTTCCCCGCCAATTGTAATGGATAGCACAGCAATACAGGATAGCTTGATGATTGGAAGCAGAACGTATGAATTGACAAACCACTTAGGAAATGTGCTAAGTACTATCAGCGATAAAAAAATTGGCAACGACAGCAGTGGCACAGTAAATTATTATATTGCAGAAGTTCTTTCACAGAATGATTTTTATCCGTTCGGAATGTTGGAGCCGGGTAGAGAATATTCGGTTAGCGGTTATAGATATGGATTCCAAACCCAAGAGAAGTCTCTAGAATTGAATGAGAATTCATATACAGCTGAATTTTGGGAATACGATGCAAGAATAGGAAGGCGATGGAATACCGATCCAAAACCAAATGTTTCCTTTAGCCCCTATAATTGTTTCAACGGGAATCCGATTTGGTTCAGTGATATACAAGGAGATACACTAATTAATGGGCAAAAATTTGAGGCAATGAGTGGTGGCGCCGCCACATTGTTACCAAATGTAACAATCATGTCTTCTCGTAAAGGAGCTCAACCAAGTAGTCAAAAGAGTGGAGGAAGTACTCCTCTTTCAGAACTCAATTCTATTATTCTAGATAGAACAACTACAAATTTGCACAAACTACAAAAATTGCAATCTGGTGAATTTAATTATGAATTATTTACATCCAGTGGTTGGGAAAGAAGAATTAATACAGATTATTCTG
This sequence comes from uncultured Bacteroidota bacterium, assembly GCA_963745445.1. Lineage (GTDB taxonomy): Bacteria > Bacteroidota > Bacteroidia > Chitinophagales > Chitinophagaceae > UTBCD1. The sequence goes on along the minus strand of CAVUXD010000003.1, from coordinate 909,151 downwards.
AGGATATAAGGACCGGGAATACTGCAAATGGTGCAGTGTTTAGATCAGAGTTAGCTAAAAGTGTTACTGAAACTTTAGAAAAGGGGTTTGCACTTTTGGATATTTATAATATCAGTTTGAGCCAAAAAGGAGGAAATCTCGAAATACCATTAATTGGATCAGCAACTCAACCATTTGTAAATAATTTGGTGTCTGAAACAGACAGATGGCTTTTCGAAACTTCTATTCAAAGAGGCTATCTTTATGTGGCAAGATTTTTACAATCCAATCCCGGTGGAAGAACTAATATTATGGGGGTTTATGCGACTGACGATGTAATGAAGCAAATTATTAAGGATGGCGGATTGATAATGACAAGACATAATATCTTAGATACGTATGGAGCATATCCTGATCAGTCTCCTTATGGGCCAAACATGGAAAAAGATTATTATAAATATTTCATTTTCTTTAATAAAGAGAAACGAAAAGACGCAATAATTAAGAGTTTTGGAGTTTTACCCGTTACAGGACAAAAATGGGGAGAGTAATGATTTTTAAATTCATCTTATCCGCTGTATTTATTTTAGTCATAGCTTTCGTTAGATGCAAGAATAAGCCAGTGGATATTTACGATCCCAAAAACTATGAGCTAATTTCAAAAGATTCCAATGAAAGCTATGAGATTTATGTTCTCAAAGAAAATTTAACAGAAAAATGCAAAAATTTTATTGGAATAATGGAAATTTGCAAGCAATAAGTTTTTTTCTAAATAACAAACGAGATGGAAAATGGCAAAGTTTTTTTGAAGACGGAAAACTATCTGCCGAGTCCATTTTTACAGATGGAAAGGAAAATGGTGATCAAAAGACATATTTTATAAATGGTAAATTTGCAACAATTGAAAGGTATAGAAATGGGGAAAAGATTGGAACTTGGGAATATTATGACACCAGTGGTACTTTAATTAAAATCAAACAATTTAAATAAGTCAGTTTTTTCATTGTAATGTACAAGCTGTTATTACTCTTTATCGGAATTGTTTTAGTTATTGTTGTGAGGTATTTTCAACTTAAAAGAAAAGTAATAAAAAACAATTTGCCTCAAAACTATTCGCTTAAAAAAAATGGTAAAATTTTAAGAGTCAATACGAGCGAATTACAGGTCAAGTCAAATCATTATTGGGAAAATAATGAAATACCAATATCAAGAATCTCTATGGTAGATTCATTTTATGATAATGAAAAAAATTTTTTGCAAGATCAAAGATTTAGTACGGTAATAGTGTACGAGGGGAATTTAAATGGCCATGCCGTTAAGTATGTTAGCCCTGAAGTGAATATGGATGATGTTACGTTAAGATATAGGTTACTTAGCGTTTCGGAGGTAAGCATTTACATCGACCCAAATGACGACAATAAGTACTATTTCGATTTGAGTTTTTTAAGCAGCAATCAGTAATGCACCAAAATAGTTGGTGGCGACAGATAAAACACCAACAACGACACAAAATGTAAATTTGGGAAGAAATCTGAACCTTCAAAAAATGATTGCTTGCTTGTTATTCCATAGATACAAATTGTAACGCTAACTATTTTCTTAAGCCTAAATCAAAAAAGGAGCCTAAAGCTCCTTGTAATCAATCATTTTAAAACCACCACAACAAACCTGATAAACTGATACATTAACTCTATAACTTTACTTTTATTGTTTTCACCATTTCATCATACAGTTTAGATATATCTTCCCATACTCCAGTAAAATCCATTGCTATATAGTATCCTGCAGTAAACCATATTTTCTCACTCTCCTCAATATTTCTGTTATGAAGCAAAGCTAATTCACATAAGTTTATTGCAATTTCGATTGCAAGGATATCATATTGTAATGGCTTTGATTTTTTAAACAGATCACTGTCTTTAAAATCAGAAACTCTTACTCTTAAATTTTGACAAATTTTAATGGCCTCCATTTAATTTTTCAAAGATTGCATTGTTTTTTAATTCCGGACTATAAATTTGCTCTCCACCCCCAACCAGTTTAACATTATTGTTACGAAAATACGTTGTATTTCTTTGATGAGTTGAAACTAAAGTATTAGTGCGCTTTCGAACTGTTACTTTATAAACATCTGAGTATTCAGACGAAGATAATCCAACTTCCTCTGGCGTAATGTCTAATGATTTAACAAAATAAGAGCCTTTATCTGTTCCTGGTATTCTATATTGATAAAGCGTTTCATTTTCTTCAGCAAATTCAGTATATACAGGTGCGTTAAAATCTACATATTCAGAATGAAGCCCCCATTTAGTAGCTAAATCCTCTCTAGTCGAGATTATAGAAGATGTTTCAGTTGATTCTGCAGTAGTAGGTTTCAAAAGATTCCCTTTATTTTCGAACAGCTCGGGTGTTCTCATTCCTACATAAAAAAGTAAAGCATCTTCAATTCGTTCTGGTTTGGAAATATAATTTCCGAAATCTTTTATTTGCTGCTTGATTGGAGTAGTAGTATGATACTTATAAGCAGCAACAGTTTCATTCTTTATGTTATTGCTTATCTGCTTTATCCCAGATAACAAATCCTTTCCTAAAGTACCTCTTCTTGCTGAATTGAAAAAGTCAACTCCAGAATTCCATGTGCCTGCAATAGCACCATTATAAAGCTTACCCGCTGCATTTGGAACAGCTTTAAACCAATCGAACCAACCCCAACTACCATTATATTCGTATTGATCCATCTTTGCCAACTTTTCTGCTCCATCAAGATCAATACACCTTATCACATCGTTCTCAGCAAAAGCGTAGGTACTATTCCAAGGATAGGTTTTAGATAACGGGTCCACACTCAAAAACCTCCCCAGCCTCGGATCATAAATCCGCATTCCATAATCCTGCTGGTTACCTTCACCTTTTACTTCGTTATCATTCTCTTTTCCATTAAATCCATACCGGTAAAGCCCTGAGCTTGTCGAAGGGCTGTACTGCCTTCCCGGCTGCAGCATTCCGAACGGATATAAATTTTTGTCTCAAAGAACTTATATCGAAATTAATAAAATTATTGTGTTGAATCGAGTTTACCAGACTTAGAAGAAAACGGCAAAATTTCATGACCACAAAAAAAAGGCTCGTTATAAGCCTCTGTAATCCTATTTATTTTTCGTTACCTGTTACTACCAACTATTTTGGTGCACTACCTCGGTCGTTTTTATTTTGTAAGATTCCCATTTTGTAATTACTTCTTATAACTGACTTCTGACGAAAAGTAATCCACTGTCCATTTTTTAATGGTTCAAAATATCTTTGAACTTTAATATTAGATTGGCTACCGTCGCTTCCCCGGCCAGAAACGTAACGCTTTAATGTGTCGAGTGAATTCTCAAAAAAGCCTTTTTGAAATAAGATATGATTAATATATCTCTCACAATAACATTTCCCTTTCGCATCAAAAAAAACAAATTTAAAATCTTCCTTATCGCTTAAATTATATATCATCGTATCGCCTAATTCATGGATTGAATAAATTTCCACTCCAAATTCAGGGAATACGATAGGAATAGTAGCATTGTTGTTTTGACTATATGCAAATTTTACCAAGAGAGATAAAACTGAGCAACAAATAAAAATTTTTTTAATTGAAATCATCTCAATGTAAAATTAATTCTTTATGGTGATGGTTGTGCTCTTACTCTGACTAGCCTTGCCAGCCTTGGTTTCAATTTGATTTTTTTTTGACTCCTTCGCGTTGGATTTCTATGATAAAACAAAAACTATCACAACAAACCTGATAAACTGATACATTAGCCAGGTAAAGAATGTTCTAAAAAAAATTTCCACTGCTGGTATAAAAAAGATTCACCAGTTTCAGAAGATGGGATATTTCTGTCCGAAGGCATATATCTTACAAAAGACGCCATACTAACAGGATAGTTAAAGTCTGCGTAAACAATTTCAATTTTTCCTAAGGGATCTTCTAATTTGTCTTTGTTCTCGTACATCCATAACAAAATTATATAGAGCCATTTTCTTTCTATTTCATTTGCATCTTGATAACTCTCAGCAATAGAAAGTTTTTCAACAAGTTCTCGTACCTTAAATAACTCGCTTTTTGTAAGGCCTGCAAGTAAAATTTCATCAGGATCGTTTGAATTGCATTTCTCAACAATTTCCAAAGCATAAATGGATATTTCTTTGGCGCTTATAAATGCTCTATCCAAGCCCCAAAGCATCTGTGTCCATGTTAATTTTAGGGTATGTTTTTCCAAGAAAAGCCCTGTAATAAATAAAAATTTTTCTATCATTTTACAACTTGATTAGGATAGCCAGTTATTTTTCCTCCAGGAATAAAACGCTGGTGACTTAATTGGTTATTCTCATTAATAATCCATTCAAAAATTCCTTTTTGCCCATTTACGGTTCCCTCCATTTGGGTAAGATTGCGTAACACTCTATCTGCCCCCTTAATTGTAAAGAATCTTCCTTTTGTTGCAATGTCGTCCACCACAAATGACCCAGCCATGTGATATGCATCCGATTTTAAAACACTACCTGCCGCAGGGGCATTTAGAATTTCCTGTTGGGCTAATGAAGTTTTTAAACGTTCAAAGTTTGCAACGTTATGTGCGTCATCAATTTCCGTAGACACGGCACCTGAACCTTTAACCAAGAAAGGCGCTACATCCAATCCTAGGAGCGCCCCGTTCTTTGCAGCGCTCCAATAATCCCCTTCTTTAATACCTTGATATACACCCTTTGCATGATCTATAACACCGTTTACATATTCCTGTGCTGTTCCAATAGTCATTAGATCCACGCCAGCTGCCCAAGGATCCATTGTAGCTCCTTTTAAATTCTTAATCGTCTGCTGTTCATTCCTTATTTCTTGTTTGTATTCAGTATTATAAGGAACTGAGTTTTGTGACACTGTAGTTTGTGATCCAGACATGTATGCTTGTACTGGCCGAGAGAAAGAAAAAACATTTGCTTTTCTTTCAGTTTGTTCCTTTTTGATACTAAGCTCAAGCTCTGTTCTATATTTTACACGGCTTTGTTGATTTAAGTAAAACTCCTCGGTACCATTAAGATCAATCGCTTCAATAGGCTTATTTCCTGCAAAATGATATGGGCTATACCAAGGATACATTTTACTTAAAGGATCCACACTCAAAAACCGCCCCAGCCTCGGATCATAAATCCGCATCCCATAATCTTGCTGATTGCCTTCACCCTTTACCTCATTGTCATTCTCTTTTCCATTGAATCCATATCTGTAAAGTCCTGAGCTTGTCGAAGGGCTGTACTGCCTACCTGGTTCCAACATTCCGAACGGATATAAATTTTTGTTTCAAAGAACTCAACGTTAATTTACGAACTAATTAAATACTTCGAGTTGCAAGACTATAACTGTATTGAAAAAAGAATAGAGGCTTTTTATAAGCCTCTGCAATCCCATTTATTTTTCGTTACCTGTTACTACCAACTATTTTGGTGCACTACCTCGGTCGTTTTTATTTTGTAAGATTCCCATTTTGTAATTACTTTTCTTCCCCGCAACGTCTGCTCGTGGGCAATGAGAGCAAGCCAGCGACGTTGCGTGATAAACCCGCCGATTCGACTGGGATCACAATGATTTTGAAGATGCGCTAATGGTTAAAAAGTTCAACGTCTTTGCGAGGATCCCGCATGATGCGGGAGACGAAGCCTGCCCATCCGGTCAGGCGGGCAATCTATGTTGAGTAGAACAGATTGCTTCAGAAACAGGAAATTATTAAACACAATGCAGCGATCTCTATGTTGCTTCGCAATGACTTTGAAGATGCGATAACGGTCAGAAAGTTTGTTGTCTTTGCGATCTTTTGTTAATGATCGGTTATTGACAAACTTACCTCGCTACCATCATCGCTACCTTTGATGTTCTCCACTTTGTTTTATGGAACCTGAAAAAAATCATAACAAAGTACAATCACGCCTTTTTTGCAAAACATTTCCTATTCATTCACCTAAAAATTTTCAAAATGAAAAAGCTACTGTCTTTCTTTCTTTGTTTTGCTTTCATGATCCAGGTGAAAGCGCAGGTAGATAAAATTGATGATGCAGGCACCGGTGGAAAAGCATCCGTCAACAGATCAATCTATGGAGAGGGGGGAGGAGGCGGTCTTATTTTTTCTGCAAATTATGATTCCAGGTTTCCCGGTACTGAAAATGTTGGGTACAGGCTGGGAGTCGGGTTTTACCCAGGTTCAAATAATTTTGTAGTAACCGTCCCGGTTGGATTATACTACCTGCTTGGAAAAGCACCCAACTATTTTGAAATGGAAGTTACAGCTGCGGTGGCTACTTCAGAAGCTAATTTCAAAAGCCATAAATCCAATTTTTTCTTTTATCCGCATATCGGGTACCGCTATAACAAAAATACCAAGGGCTTTTTCTTTAAGGTCGAAGTCGGTCCCTTATTTGTCGCCGGAAAAGTTTATCCATTTCCCGGACTCGGCTTCGGATATACATTGGGGAAATAGTTGAAACGTTTTTTATTTGTATATGCAATGTGAGCCAACCGGCGACATGGCATAATAAATAGTCCGGGCCTTCCCATAAAAAAAGCGAAGCAGTTGCTTCGCTTTTTTGCTTGTATCATATTTTATTTTATTAAACAGCCTCAGCGCTGAAGCGCTTGGCCTGTTTCTTCCGTTCATCTTCATCCAGTATCACTTTTCTCATACGAATGAACTTAGGTGTTACTTCAATACATTCATCCTGCTGAATGTATTCCATACATTCTTCTAATGTCATCAAATGTTTGGGAGCAATATTGGTGGCTGCATCACTGCCGCTTGCCCGCATATTCGTTAATTTTTTTCCTTCATTCGGGTTTACAACTAAGTCGCCGGGTTTGCTGTTTTCTCCAATGATCATCCCTTTATAAACATCTTCACCGGGATCTACAAAAAAGAAACCACGGTCCTGTAATTTATCCAATGAATATGCTGTCGTTGACCCCTGCTCTTTGGCGATCATTACCCCGTTATTTCTTCCGGGTATCGGACCTTTCCAGGGTTTGTATTCGCTGAAACGATGATGCATCACTGCTTCGCCGGCGGTGTTTGTAAGCATTTGAGTACGCAAACCGGTTAACCCTCTGGAAGGAATTTCAAATTCGAGGTGTTGCATATCGCCTTTTGTTTCCATCACCAGCATTTCACCTTTCCTGCGTGTTACCAGGTCTATCACTTTGGATGCAGATTCCTGCGGCACATCCACAACCAATGTTTCAAAAGGCTCGCATTTTTTTCCGTTGAATTCTTTTATGATCACCTGCGGTTGGCCCACCGTTAATTCATATCCTTCCCGGCGCATCGTCTCAATTAAAATTCCGAGATGCAATATGCCACGGCCATATACCTGGAAACTATCTGCGTTGTCAGAATCTTCCACCCGCAATGCCAGGTTTTTTTCTGTTTCTTTCATCAGCCTCTCACGAATATGTCTTGAAGTAACAAATTTTCCATCCTTACCATAAAACGGAGAGTTGTTGATACCAAACTGCATACTCATTGTCGGTTCATCCACGCTGATCACCGGCAAAGCTTCCGGGTTTTCGAAATCAGCAATGGTGTCGCCAATATTGAAATCTTCTATTCCTACTACTGCACAAAGATCTCCGGCAATTACCTCTTCCACTTTCTTTTTTCCCATCCCTTCAAAAATATAAAGCTCTTTAACTTTTGATTTTTTAATCACATTGTTCGCCTGCATCAATGAGATCTGCTGATTTTCTTTTATCACACCCCGATTTACTTTACCAATAGCTATCCTTCCCAGAAATGAAGAATAGTCCAAAGATGTGATCTGCAGTTGTACTGTTCCTTCATTCACTTTCGGAGCCGGTACATATTTTAATATGCCATCCAGTAATGGAGTAATACTGTCGGTTGGAGTTAATGAATCATTGAACCATCCCTTTTTGCCGCTTCCGTAAAAAACCGGGAAGTTGAGTTGTGCTTCGGTGGCATCGAGATTAAAAAATAGATCAAACACCGCATCATGAACTTCTTCCGGGCGACAATTGGGTTTATCTACTTTATTAATTACAACGATCGGGTGCAAATTCAAATGCAATGCTTTCTCCAAAACGAATCTCGTTTGTGGCATCGGGCCTTCAAATGCATCCACTAAAAGCAAAACACCATCGGCCATTTTTAAAACCCGTTCTACTTCGCCACCAAAATCTGCGTGACCGGGAGTATCAATCACATTTATCTTAACTCCCTTATATACAACTGCTGCATTTTTTGAAAAGATAGTGATGCCTCTTTCCTTTTCCAGTTCATTGCTGTCCATGATCAGGTCGCCGGTTTCCTGGTTGTCCCGAAATACCTTAGTGGCATGTAAAATTTTGTCCACCAAAGTAGTTTTACCGTGGTCAACGTGGGCGATGATCGCTATGTTTCTGATGTCCATAATTCACCGGTTAAAAAGTTGATAAGTTGAGTGGTTGATAAGGTTATTCTTCCCTGGATTTCTTTTCGAGATAACTGATATACCCATTCAACAATTTTTCAACCTCTGTAATTTTAGTTCTATAATAATTGAGCTGTTCTTCTGTTATATATATTTCATCCCGTGCGTCAATCAAATGGTTCAAAGTTTCTGTTAATGATCCTCTTGCCATAACGCAAAATCTCAACCTGTCCGGATAGGTTTTACGTCCATGGCCTTCTGCTATCTGGCTATTAACAGACCTTGAACTTCTGATCAACTGGTCAACAAGCCTGTATTTTTCTTCAGCAGGAAATGTTTTTACCAGCGCCGAAATTTCAATTTTAAGTTCCCTGGCTTTTTTCCATACTTCAAGGTCTTCGACAGTCTGATATCCCATAATTGTAAATATTTCAGTTAAAAACCCTGTAAACCTGTCAACTTAAAACCATTTACTAATGGGGCGCAAAGGTACGATAAAACGGCGGGGAGAGCAAATGAAAATCAAAGCTTAATAAAAGCGTAAACAGCTTATAATTATGAAGAAATCTGTATTAATAGTGACCTGTTTTTTGACAATTCGTAGTAGATTTAAGGAGAAAATTTTTTATGCGATTCCTGAAATTTTTTGGAGGATTTTTGATCGTACTGATCATAGTTTATTTTTTAGGACCACAGCCCTCCACTCCGGAATTTTCAAAAGAATTGCCTGATGTCCCTTCGGATGTAACAGCATTGGAACAATACATTCAGAACCGGGAATCATTGCATAAACTAAAACCCGATAATGAGGCAAGGATTATCTGGCTGAATGATTCTTTAAAAAATAAAACTGAATATGCCGTTGTTTATCTCCATGGTTTTTCTGCCAGCCAGGAAGAAGGTAATCCTGTGCATATTGATTTTGCAAAAAAATTTGGCTGCAATTTGTTTTTATCAAGGTTAGAAGATCATGGAATTGATACAATAGAACCGTTAGCAAATTTTACTGCAGATCGTTTGTGGAACTCAGCTAAAGAAGCTTATGTTATCGGAAGACAATTGGGGAAAAAAGTTATCCTGATGTCCACTTCAACCGGTGGAACATTGGCGTTGAAACTCGCCGCAGAATACCCGGATATTGCCGGGTTGATCCTGCTTTCGCCCAATATTGCAATTAATGATGGAGCAGCCTGGATGCTGAACAATCATTGGGGATTGCAAATAGCAGAATTGATAAAAGGAAAACACATTCAGGGGAAAGATACGTCGGCACTTTATAAACAATACTGGAATCAAATTTATAGTACCAAATCAGTAGTGCAATTAGAAGAGCTGCTGGAAGAAACAATGAAAGAATCCACTTTCAAAAGAGTAACAGAGCCTGTATTATTGTTGTATTATTATAAAGATGAAAAACAGCAGGACCCGGTAGTAAAAGTAAGCGCTATGAAAAGAATGTTTGCTCAATTAGGAACGCCGGGAAACTTAAAAGAACAAGATGCAATTCCCAATGCAGGAAATCATGTGATCGGTTCTTATATTAAATCAAAAGATGTGAAGACAGTGGAAGAAAAAATTGATGATTTTGCCGTCAGTGTTTTGCATTTAAAGGAATCTCCGGATAATCCAAATCAAAGCCGTGACCAATAGACTCAACAATATCATGGTGGCAATAGGAAAATAAAACCTGAAGTTCTCTTTTTCAACCCGGATGTCGCCGGGCAGACGGCCGATCCAGTGCAATTTGTCGTGAAAGAAATAAACCAGCACTCCAATTATTACAATCAATGCTCCGATAAGAATGATATATTTCCCTGTTTCACTGCTCATAAGAAGTCGTTACAAAAATACAGACTCCAGATCGCCGGGCGGGGGCCGGCCGAAAAAAAATTCCAAAAATAATTAGTTTATAATTACTAAATCATTTAGTTTTGACGGTTCGTAAAAATTTTTAGCCCCCAACAATGAAAACTTAACTTTGATTCATGGCAAAAACTATTAAACCAGAAAAAAACACGGATATGTCAAATACAAATAACACCAACAGCGAAAAATTGAAAGCCTTAAAGCTGACAATAGACAAGATCGAAAAGGATTTTGGCAAGGGAAGCGTTATGATGATGAATGAAAGAGGTGAACAGGAGATGGAAGTAGTTTCTACGGGTTCAATCGGGCTGGACGTAGCGCTTGGCATTGGTGGTCTGCCAAGAGGAAGAGTGGTCGAAATCTATGGCCCGGAAGCATCCGGTAAAACAACAATTGCCATTCATGTAATTGCCGAAGCACAAAAGAAAGGCGGTATGTGTGCCATCATTGATGCCGAACATGCTTTTGATAATGCCTATGCTAAGCGATTAGGAGTGGATGTGGACAATCTGCTTATCTCTCAACCTGATTACGGCGAGCAGGGATTGGAAATTGCCGATCGCCTGATCCTTTCGGGTGCTTTGGATGTAGTGGTTATTGATTCTGTAGCGGCATTGGTTCCGAAAGGAGAATTGGAAGGTGAAATGGGTGATAGCAAAATGGGCCTGCAGGCAAGACTGATGAGCCAGGCATTGCGCAAACTCACTGCTACTATTTCTAAAACAAACACTATTTGCATCTTTATTAATCAGTTGAGAGAAAAGATCGGAGTGATGTTTGGCAATCCGGAAACCACAACCGGCGGTAATGCTTTGAAATTTTATGCATCCGTTCGTCTCGATATTCGTCGCCTGGCACAGATCAAAGATGGTGAAGAGGCTGTGGGCAACCGGGTGAAAGTAAAAGTGGTAAAGAATAAAGTAGCTCCGCCATTCCGCAGCGCTGAATTTGATATTATTTTTGGAGAAGGCATCTCTAAGACCGGAGAAATTCTTGATATGGGTGTTGAATTCGGTATCGTGCAGAAAAGCGGGAGTTGGTTCAGCTATAACAATGATAAACTCGGCCAGGGCCGTGATGCAGTGAAGCAATTGCTGATTGATAACCCGGAATTAGCTACAGAAATTGAAACAAAGATCCGGGAGAAAATTAAAGAGGCTCACGCAGTATGACTTGAAAAAAATGTGTTAGTAAATACAGCCGTTCGCCCCTTGCGGACGGCTTTCTTTTTATTATCTTTTCTAAATTCAGGTATTAAGTAAAAAAGAGTTTATGAATACAAGAAAAATGACTGCAACAAAAAGAATTGCTTTGGTGGCGCATGATAACAAGAAAGCAGAATTAATGGAATGGGCGGTTTATAACAAATCGACCTTAGCCAAACACAAATTGTATGCGACGGGCTCAACCGGAAATTTATTGGAGTCGGCGTTAGATCAACCTATCACAAAATTATTAAGCGGGCCGTTGGGTGGTGATCTGCAAATTGGTTCTCAAATAACAGAAGGCAACCTGGATATTCTGATCTTTTTCTGGGATCCGATGGAAGCACAACCACATGATCCGGATATCAAAGCATTATTGCGCATATCTGTTATCTGGAATATTCTCATTGCCTGTGATAGGGCTACTGCCGATTTTTTGCTGACTTCCCCGCTGATGCACGAAGAGTATGAAACCCAGTTGACAGATTATTCTACATACATCAACCGAAAGCTGAACTAATGCGAGTCCGTTTGAGAGAATGGAGAAAAGAAGAATCGGAATTGCTGGCAAAACATGCCAACAATAAAAAGATTGCTGATAATATGAGGGACATGTTTCCGCACCCATATACTATTGACGATGCTGTAAAATGGATTACCGTCAATGAAAATAAAATACCCCCAACGACTTTTGCAATTGAAGTAAACGGAGCATTTGTCGGCGGTTGCGGCATTCACCCAAAAGAAGATGTTTACAGATGTTCGGCAGAGATCGGGTATTGGATTGCTGAACCATTTTGGGGAAAAGGAATCGCTAGAGAAGCGATAAAACAATTACCGGAAAAAACCATTTCTCAATTCCCCAATATTGTTCGTTTGTATGCCGAAGTGTTTGAGCATAACAAAGCCTCCATGCGGGTGTTGGAGAAAAATGGTTTTTATTTAGAATGTATTCGTAAAAAAGCAGTAATAAAAAATAATATTATAATGGATGATTACGTATCGGTAAAATTGTTAGACAAATGAAAGTAAATTTCACTTGAATATTTATTATTGTTTTTTGGCCAAGAGGAACCTTTGATGAAATTTTTCATCCCGCCTTTGCGTAATTTCGGGCTAAAAAATTTCATGTCGGTTTGTGACCCTGCATTTATGTCTTTTAAACTTCATGCACCATTTCCTCCAGCCGGCGATCAGCCGGATGCGATTCGTCAATTGACGGAAGGAGTTCTCACGGGAGAAAAATACCAAACTTTATTAGGTGTAACGGGAAGCGGCAAAACTTTTACCATCGCCAACGTTATTCAAAATGTACAACGACCCACATTAGTCATCACGCACAACAAAACCCTGGTCGCACAACTATACGGTGAATTCAAACATTTTTTTCCTGAAAATGCAGTTGGTTATTTTGTTTCCTATTATGACTACTACCAGCCTGAAGCCTATTTGCCCGTCAGCGATGTGTATATTGAAAAAGATCTTTCAATCAATGATGAATTAGATAAACTACGTCTCCATGCTACCTCAGAGTTACTGAGCGGAAGAAGAGATATTATTGTCGTGGCAAGTGTCAGTTGCATTTATGGTATGGGAAATCCAAGTGAATATGAAAATGGGATCGTTCGGATTCAAAAAGGGCAAATTATTTCACGACAAGGGTTTCTTCATTCATTGGTTGATTCATTATATAACAGAACCACGCTGGATTTTACAAGAGGAAGTTTCCGGGTAAAAGGTGATACCGTAGATATAAATCTTCCTTATGTTGATTTTGGATACCGTATTACTTTTTTCGGAGATGAAATCGAAGAGATTGAAAGTTTTAATGTGGTGACGGGGAGGCGTATCGGGCTAATGGAGGATGCTGCTATTTTTCCAGCCAATTTATACTTGGCTCCGAAAGACATGATACAGGAAATGCTTGCAGAGATACAGGATGAAATGACGTCGCAGGTAAATTATTTTAAGAGTATCGGTAAATATATAGAAGCGCAACGCCTGAGCGAACGGGTGAATTATGATGTTGAAATGATCCGGGAGTTAGGATACTGCAACGGTGTTGAAAATTATTCCCGGTTTTTTGACCGTCGCAGGCCGGGAACAAGGCCCTTTTGTTTGCTGGATTATTTCCCCAAAGATTTTTTATGTGTAATTGATGAAAGCCATCAGACTATTCCTCAAGTGAGTGGCATGTATGGAGGCGACCGAAGCAGGAAATTGATCCTGGTAGATTATGGTTTTCGTTTGCCCTCTGCATTGGATAACCGTCCATTGAATTTTCATGAATTTGAATCTCTATTAAATCAAACAATTTTTGTTTCAGCTACGCCGGATGATTACGAATTAGAAAAAAGCGGCGGCGTGATAGTGGAACAGGTGGTGAGGCCAACCGGTTTATTAGACCCTCCAATTGAAATTCGTCCAAGTGTGAACCAGATTGATGACCTGTTAGATGAAATTGATAAAAGAGTCAAAAAAGGTGACCGGGTCTTGGTGACAACACTTACTAAAAGAATGGCAGAAGAAATGGATAAATATCTCCGGCGCATTGATATCAAATCAAAATATATTCACAGTGAAGTGGACACATTGGAACGAGTGGAAATACTTCGGCAATTACGGTTGGGTGAAATTGATGTATTGGTTGGTGTAAATCTTTTACGTGAAGGTTTGGATCTGCCAGAGGTTTCGTTGGTCGCCATCCTCGATGCAGATAAAGAAGGCTTCCTGCGAAATGAAAAATCATTAACACAAACCGCCGGTCGTGCAGCAAGAAATGTAGATGGCCTCGTTATTTTCTATGCGGATAAGATGACAGAAAGTATGCAAAAAACAATAGATGAAACAAATCGTCGCCGCGAAAAACAAATTGCATGGAATATTGAATACGGTATTACTCCAAAAACAATTATAAAAAGCAAAGAACAGGTATTTGCACAAACTTCGGTGTTGGATGTAAAGGGATATGACATCAGGAACCCGTATGCTGTTGGCCCGGATGAAGATTTGGTTACTGTAGCCGCAGAAGAACAAGCTGAATATAAAACCATTCCTCAAATGGAAAAAGCAATCGGAAAAATTAAAAAACAAATGGAGCAGGCGGCCCGTGACCTCGATTTCATGGAAGCAGCAAGACTAAGAGACGAAATGTTCTTGCTTCAGAAGAAATTGGAAGAGATGAAAAAATAATGACGTTCATCACATTTCTCTTTCCTTTCTTTTTCATTTCACTAAATTTACTTTTCTAATTTTTATAAAACACATGCCGATATGAAAAGATATTTTCTTTCAGCGTTGCTGATCATATCAACGCTTTTTGTTTTTGCACAGCCGACTAATTTCAATAAGGAAGAAAGAGCATTTGCACAAGCCGCACTTCCGGAAGGAGAAATTCCGATTAACCGTCTGCAATGGCTGCCCGACTCACATGATTTTTGGATCAACGACAAAGGCAGCATTTACCTGTACAGTGCGGATGATCTCAATAATAAACAACTTATTTTGAGTGCAGAACAAATCAAAGCTTCCGGGCTATCTACGAGAACAGAAGCTATTGTATGGAGTACTGATCGCAAAAAGATCCTGATCTATACCAACTCAAAAAGAGTATGGCGTGGAAATACACGAGGTGATTATTGGTATTTCGATCTCAATTCCGGTAAAGGCAAACAACTCGGAAAGGGATTACCGTCTTCTTCATTGATGTTTGCCAAGTTTTCACCTGACAATAAAAATGTAGGTTATGTCAGTAAACATAACTTATATGTAGAAGACCTTGTCACAGGAAAAATTACCCGGCTTACTAAAGATGGGACTGATCGAATCATCAATGGAACATTTGATTGGGTGTATGAAGAAGAATTAAGCTGTCGTGACGGCTTTCGCTGGAGCCCTGATGGAAAAAGTATTGCCTATTGGAGAGTAGATGCAACTTCTATCAAAAATTATTTAATGATCAATAATACGGACTCGCTTTATCCATTTACTGTTCCGGTAGAATTTCCGGTGGCCGGAGAAAAACCATCTTATGTAAAGATCGGGGTGGTTTCCTTAGCTACTAAAAAAACCTCATGGTTGCAGATACCCGGCGTTCCTGATAACAATTATTTGCCCAGGATGGATTGGGCAGGAAATAATAAAGATATCATGGTAGTTCAATTGAACAGAAGACAAAATGAGGCGGATCTTTATTTATGCGATGTTGTTTCCGGAAAAAGCAATATGATCTATACTGACAAAGACGAGGCCTGGGTAGATGTAATCAAACCTTTTGGATGGGATGGGCCTTCATGGACCTGGGTTGATAATGGAAAATCTTTTTTATGGACCAGCGAAAAAGATGGCTGGATGCATATTTATAAGGTTTCAAGAGATGGGAAAAAAGAAGAATTGCTCACTAAAGGGAACTTTGATGCTGATATGACAGCATACGACGCTACAGGAGAAAATATTTATTTTATTGCCAGCCCTTATGATGCTACGCAAAGATATTTATACTGCATTAATCTCAATAACACCGATACAGTAAGAGTAACACCGGCTGTTTTTGACGGAACTAATTTTTATCGTTTATCGCCTGATGCAAAATATGCGACACAAACCAATGGAAGCATCAACAGAAACTTTAACATTCGCCTTGTATCATTACCAGAACATAAAAAAGTTTATCCTTTAGAAGAGGACAAATTCACTGAGCCTGAGCTGGGTTTTAAATTGGAGAAATTTAAAATTAAAACAGCCGACGGTATAGAAATGGATGGCATCATGGCCAAGCCAGAGAATTTTGATCCCAGCAAAAAATATCCGGTTTACTTTTATGTGTATGGAGAACCTGCAGCTACAACTGCTGATGATCTTCCCAACTTTGATAATTTTATTTCGCAGCTCATCCCGGAGGGATATATTGGCATTACAATGGATAACCGGGGTACGCCGGCTTACAAAGGAAGGGAGTGGCGCAAATCTATTTACAGAAAAATCGGTGTGATCAATAGTCGTGATCAGGCAATGGCTGCCAAAGAAATTTTGAAATGGCCTTTTATAGATACAAGCCGTGTAGCAGTACATGGTTGGAGTGGTGGCGGCGCTATGACGCTGAATCTTCTTTTCCGTTATCCCGAAATTTATAAAACCGGTATCGCAGTTTCTGCTGTTACGGACCAGCATTTCTATGATAATATTTATACAGAACGCTATATGGGATTACCGCAGGAAAATGAAGCGGATTATGAGCAATCATCACCTAATACATTTGCAAAAAATTTCCGTGGTAATCTTTTATATATGCATGGAACCGGCGACGATAATGTACATTATAAAAATGCAGAAGTTTTGATCAACGCATTAATAAAAAACGGAAAATTATTTCAGCTGATGATCTACCCGAACCGGACACATGGAATATTTGAAGGTGTGGGAACCAGTGAACATCTGAATGCTACTTTTATCAAATTCCTGAGAGAGCATTGTCCTCCGGGAGCCCGTTGAAACGTTGAAATAAAAGAGATTTTTCGGAAAACCGAAATGGTTGGCGTAGATATACGAATTAGCTCAGTGTATTTGTCCCCGATTTTACCATCATTTTCTCTTATCGTTTGCAGCTTATGCAGTTGTGTTCTATTTTAGCTGCACAAGTCCGAAAAATCCTTATTTGCAAAACCAAAAATCCGATATATGAAAAAGCGTGTCCGCAGAGCTTTAAACTTTTTTGCCTTCAACCTGTTGTTCTTTGCCCTGTACCTTAATTTTATTCATAAGGATAAGGCCCCCGCTACAGAATTAGTCGCTCCGCAAAACGGATCTGCTTATAGTGGAACAGTATCAGTTGACAATCCGGCAAAATACCTGGATAAGAAAACTGAAACCAATAATACTGCTGCAGAACAACAAACGGTTCCTGCTAAAAATTAAAGCAAATACTGCAGGAATTAAACCATTCCTATAGTCATACTAAAGGACTGATACTAAAACCCCGGTAAAGCCGGGGTTTATGTTTTTATATCTTCTTATGTCAGCACAAACTGAAATAATTAACTTAGTGGCATGGCAAAAAAGGTTTTTTTTCTCGATGCATTTGCGCTTATTTTTCGTGCATACTATGCACTCATCAGGAATCCCCGTCTTACTTCAAAAGGAAAAAACACCAATGCGCAATTTGGTTTTACCAATACATTGATCGAACTGATAAATAAACAAAAGCCATCACATATGGCTGTGTGTTTTGATACAGCCGCTCCCACCGAACGCCATACCGATTTTGAACACTATAAAGCCAACAGGCAGGAGGCTCCGGAAGATATTTCAGCTGCTGTGCCTGATATAAAAAAACTAATCACAGCTTTTAATATCCCCTGTATTGAAATGGATGGTTATGAAGCCGACGATGTCATCGGGACATTAAGCAAGCAGGCTGCTAAAGCAGGATACGAAGTATACATGGTAACTCCTGATAAAGACTACGGGCAATTGGTTACTGATAAAATAAAAATTTATAAACCTGGTTACCAGGGTGGTGATGTAGAAATCATGGGACCGGAAGAAGTTTGCGCCAAATGGAATATAAAAAGAGTTGCACAGGTCATTGACATATTAGGGTTAATGGGAGATTCTGTTGACAATATCCCGGGCATAAGAGGTGTTGGCGAAAAAACAGCAGCAAAACTTTTAGCTGAATATGATACCATCGAAAATGTATTGGCCAATGCGGATAAAATAAAAGGGGCTATGGGTGAAAAAATAAAAGCCGGCAAGCAAGATGCGATCCTTTCTAAAAAATTAGCCACCATCATTACCAATGTTCCGGTTGAATTTCACGAAGAGAATTTCAAAATAAAAGACTGGGATAAAGAAAAACTGAAGGAAGTGTTTGGAGAACTTGAATTCAGAACGCTTGGAAAAAGAATCCTGGGAGAAGATTTTTCAGTTGCATCCACTCAGAAATCTGTAATTGAAAAAGAAATTCCGCAAGGCGTACAAACTGATCTTTTTGGAAATATTATTGAGCCTGAAATTAAGTCATCAGAAGTTGAAGTTTCACCGGGTGATACTTCTGAAGCTGTCTTGACAATAGATAAGAACATTAATAACACACCGCACAAATATGAAGCAATAACTGACGAAAAAGCAATTAAAAACCTGGTTACTGAATTAAAAAAACATGATGAAATCTGTTTTGATACAGAAACCACCGGCATTGACGCTAACGACACAGAATTAGTTGGCCTTAGTTTTTCTGTAAAACCAGGCGAAGCATATTATGTTCCCTGCCCTGCTGATCAGAAAAAGACAAAAGAAATTCTATCTTATTTCGAACCATTATTTGCCGATAAAAAGAAAGTGTGGATCGGGCAAAATACAAAGTTTGATCTGTTAGTATTAAAATGGTACGGCATTGAAGTGGCTGGAAAATTATTTGATACTATGTTGGCTCACTATGTGATTGAGCCGGAAGGTAAGAGAAGTATGGATCTGCTTAGTGAAAAATTTTTGGGCTATGAGCCTGTGCCTATAGAAGAACTCATTGGCAAAAAGGGAAAAACACAGGGGAATATGCGTGATGTGGAAATTGAAAAGATAAAAGATTACGCCGCCGAAGACGCTGATATTACTCTCCAGTTAAAAAATACTTTTGTTCCTCTATTAAAGGAGAAGGAAGTAGAAAAGGTCTTTAATGAAGTAGAATCGCCATTGGTGAAAGTTTTAGTGGACATGGAATTTGAGGGGATCAAAATTGACGTTGATTTTCTAAAAGATTATTCCAAAGAATTGGATAAAGAAGCAAAAACAGCAGAAGCAAAAGTTTACAAAGAAGCTGGTGTTCGTTTTAATCTTTCTTCTCCAAAACAATTAGGAGAAGTATTGTTTGATAAGCTGAAACTGGATTCCTCTGCTAAAAAGACAAAAACAGGCCAGTATCAAACAGGTGAGGATGTATTATTAAAACTCGCTGCTAAAGGAAACAGCATTGCTGAAGATATTTTAGCTTATCGTGAGCTCACAAAATTAAAATCCACTTATGTAGATGCGTTGCCCGAACTAATTAACCGCAAAACCGGAAGAGTTCACACTACTTATGGGCAAGCAGTTGCGGTAACCGGTCGTTTGCAAAGCAATAATCCCAATTTGCAGAATATTCCTGTAAGAACAGAAAGAGGAAAGGAAATAAGAAAAGCGTTTGTCCCGAGAGACAATAAACATGTTTTATTATCTGCGGATTACTCTCAAATTGAATTGCGCATTGTTGCAGCTATAAGCGGCGATAAGAATATGTGTGAAGGCATTTAAAAGAGGAACAGATATTCATACTTCCACTGCAGCCCGTGTTTATAAAGTGGATGAAAAAGATGTAACAAAAGAAATGCGCTACAAAGCCAAGAGTGTAAACTTTGGAATCATCTACGGACAAGGGGCATTCGGCCTTGCGGATAATCTGGGCATCTCAAGAACAGAGGCTAAAGAGATCATTGATAATTACAAAAAAGAATTTCCCGGCATTCAGAAATACATGGATGACACGATCAACTTTGCAAGGGAGCATGGTTATGTACAAACATTAATGGGAAGAAAAAGATGGCTGAGAGATATTAATTCAGCCAATTTCACTGTAAGAGGTTTTGCTGAACGAAATGCGATCAATTCTCCCATACAGGGCACTGCTGCAGACATGATCAAACTGGCCATGCAAAAAGTCCATGTAGCAATGAAAAAAGCAAACATGAAAAGCAAAATGTTGCTGCAAGTACATGATGAATTGGTTTTTGATGCATTGAAATCTGAAGTAAAAGAATTAAAACCACTGATTATTGAAAATATGCAGATCGCAATGCCATTGCCGAATGGTGTTCCGGTGATTGCAGAATGTGGCGAAGGGCAGAATTGGCTGGAAGCACATTAATTTATCCAATAGTATTAATATCCTACTACAACGAGTTTCTTCGTCTCAACAATTTGTCCGCCTTCCCTGATAAAGCTCACGAAATAAGTTCCCGTACTTTTCAATGCATCCATTTGAATGACATTGCGGCCATTTGTTGCGACTTGTCTTATCTTTTGACCAAGAGCATTCCAGATCACAATTGATTCTATTTTCCAGACAGGATCACAGCTTACCCAGAAAATATCTTGTGTCGGATTAGGCCAGAGCAGATTGAGTCCTCTTCCCGGAATTCCACCTACTGCAACAATGTTGGAATAAAAATAAGATGTGTCAAGGTTAACAACTTTCAAACGATAAAAACTGATCCCCATATAACTGTTCGAGTCTATGGTTGAATAATCCAATTCTGCCAAATGAACAGCCCCATTTACCTGGGATAAAACAGTGTCAACCTGTTTAAAGTTGTTTTCATTGCTTAACATTCTTTCCAAAACAAAATATCGAACACTAACTTCCGGTTTTGTATACCAGTAAGCCAGTACAGTATTATTGCCCGTTCGTCTTGCATTGAACCAAAGATTGGTTCGCAGTGCTGCTGATCCATCGCCTGTAAGTTTGGTAAAATAAGATGGTGCGCCAATAGTGTTATAAAAAATTCTGCTGTTCACTCCGCTACCCGTTAAAATGTTGCCGGATGTTATGAATCCCGGAACCGGTGTACTTTGTGGAGCGCCGGTATCCCATGCATTTCCATTAAAGTACGCTACATAAGCATTATTTCGGTTTGATTTGAATTGTGATCCTTCATCCTGAGTCAGGTGCTGAAGAAAAATTTCTGCATCATCCAGTCCCGGCCTTAATCTTTTACCGATCTCCCAGGTTTTATTTACACTTTGAGGAAACAAATTAATGCCAGTGAGTCTGCTGGTTTTTACGCTATCAAAAACATTTACATAATAATCATCTCCCGTTAATGAATTACTTTGTATGGCAGCAGGGGTATAAGAATCATCACGACTGCCAACCGGAAAATCAATTCTTCCATCACTGTTCCTGATATTTTCCCGGATCAACAACCCACCACCGGGTTTATTAGCAGTTACAAAATAACGTAGCGAATCATAGCCGCTAATGAGGCCGGGATTGTTATCTCCTATTACAAGCATGTAATCATTTAAATACATACGGCCATTAGAAAATCTGAGTTCCTTTCTGACCTTGGCGCTGCTTTCATTAAGGTCAACACCATTTTTATTTTGAATCTGCAAATGAGAAAACAAAGGCCCGAATTTGGTAGCAGCGTTATATCCGCCTTTCAATATCTGCCGAACGCTGTCAGAAAGAAAACGGATCCATCCACCTGTTCCTGTCACGCCGTTTCCTGAAAGGCTTTCATCTGTAATCAATGATTTAGGATCGTTTTCCCAGGTGGTTCCAGAAAAATTTACATAAGCATTTTTCCCAACACCAAGATTTCCGTAATTAATTACATTGGAAAAAATAGTAGCCGTGTCGCCGTTAAAAAAAATTTTGGCTGACTTAGGAATATAAAAACCAGACTGGGCAAATGATGTAAAATAACAAAAGCTCAGTCCTATAATTAAAATATTTCGTATAATTCTTTCCATTCATTTTGAAATAAATCCGGTATTAATTGATGAACTATAGCCCAACTATGATTTTAATATAAGAGCAATAATTTTTTGCTCTTTCTCAAGGTTAAATATTATAAATGTTCCTTTCATATTACAGTGCTGTTGTTCTACTGACTTCCAGCACCGATGTCGTTGATTCTATCAGGTACTGAATAACATATTTTTTGGCTGTTGTTGTTCCCGTTGCTAACGTTCCCTGCATTTTCAAGTTCGTTCCTGCTGTTATTGTGTAAGAGGTAGTTCCAGATGTTGTAATAACTAAAGTTATATACTGCCCGACCATACCAGCAGGAATAGTCCCCATATTTATTGTTGGTGATATTCCCGGAGTTAATGTGTAAATATTAGTACCTATAGCCGGAGTCCAGGTAATCGCAGCTCCTGATGTAAGTACTGTAAATGTTGAATTCATAGGTTGAGTCGATGATTTCACAAATGCAGTGGTTGCTACATTTGTACTATTATCAGAAACAGCTTGTGTTACAGGTAAACCAGAGGTCCAGTTTGTACCATTTGAGATTAATAAGTTTCCTGATGCACCAGGTACAGCATACGTTTCAGTAGATGCTGTCCAGTTTGTTCCATCACTCACAATTATTTTTCTTGTAGTTGCACTTGCATTTGGAAATGTCGGAGTAGATAAAACATAATTTGTTCCATCTGATATAAGTACCTTACCTGCTGTACCAGCACTTGTCGGAATAGTCGACGTTGACCATGTTGGTGCTATACCAACTCCACCAGAACGCAAAAAACTTCCGGCAGCCACACTTGCTAATCTTCCATATGCCGTTGTTGAAGTTGCATACAGCAAATCGCCAATTGCTTGTGATGTAAATGTCCAGTTACTTCCATCATTAGCAGCTATTGTTTTAGTAGCTCCAGGAAAAGTATAAGTTGCGGCAGCAGTTCCTGAAAATTTATAAGTAGCATAACCAGGCGCTGTACCAACTCCCCCGGATAATAATGGAGAATTAGCTGCTACATCAGCTAATCTTCCATATGCCGTTGTTGAAGTTGCGTATGGCAAATCACCAATAGCTTGTGAAGCGAATGTCCAGTTACTTCCATCATTGGCAGCAATTGTTTTAGAAGTTGTGGGTAATGTCATTGTTGTCCCATCTGTACCATTAAATGTAATTGTGTTATTAACAGTAAATAATTTCCCGGATGCATAGTTACCGCCTAAATAATCTACTTGCCATGTTCCGGCAGCAGTTCCATTGGCGATTAAAATAACCCTTAGCTCTGCTGTCGCTGCAATTATCCATAAAGTTGCTCCTCCATTCGTTTTTGTAGTAACAGCTCCTGTTGAATTATTTTCTATAACATAAACTTGTCCTACTGAAAGTGTAGTTGCATTTGGCAACACAATTGATTGAGTAGAAGAACCTGTAAAAATAGTATAGTACGGACTTCCACTTGTTAATGTCGTTGTTCCTCCCGAAGTAGCGATACTTTGTACTCCTAAATTCAATGAATTTATTGTGGTAATTCCGGAAAATGTAGGAGAGGATGCGTCGACCTTATTATTAAAAGTGTTCCAATCTGTACTGCTTAAATATCCATTAGTAGAAGTTGTTGCCTGGGTAATGCCTATCAGGCCAGTTGATGAATTATAAGTGATCGGTGCTGTCCCGGAAAGTTCACTTCGCACTTTCAGATAAAAATTGGAAATATTAGTTGTATCAAAATTTGTTGCTGATGTTAAGATAGTTTCTCTTACTCCTCCATTTGTAATAAATAAGTTTGTGCCATTATATTCTAATGCTCCGTTTTCAGGAGTTGTAAGATTTGTTCCCGCTGTAAATTTCAGAGGTGCTGTATTAGCTGATGATGTTCCGGCAGGAAGATGCAGGCTAGCAGTTGGTGTAATTCCCCCAATGCTTACCATACCGCCATTAGGAGTTAAATAAGTATCTCCACTCACTCCTTTTAATTGAAATCGTTGTGTCCAGGTGCTTGCACCATCATAACTAAACATTGCAAATTGAGAATTTGTAAGGTTCCTTATTACAAATTCAGCACTTCCTTCATACGGGGAACCAGAATGTTGATCGCCGGTGATCTGAAAATATGCACCGGTTGCCTCAGAGGTTCCGCCCATAATTTCTAAACTTCCGGTCCTAATATCTCTTGAAATTGCCTCCTTGTCCGTATTTCCAATTGTTATCCTGTTTTGAGAAGTAGTAGTTCCAATATTTAAATAATTGTTGACTTCGTCATAAGCGCTGTTCCCAAAAAGAATTTTTCCTTTTGTGGTATTCGTTGTACTATTCAATGTTAGTGTTCCCCCGGATGCAGTACTTCCATAAATATTCTGGTTCGATGAAGAAATGCCAGTGCTTAAATTATTGGTAATAGTGTTTGACGAATTAGTAAGACCTGTCGAAAAAGTAAGTGCGGCACTTTTATTATTAAAAGTATTCCAGTCTGTGCTACTCAGATAACCATTCGTTGTTGATGATGCTTGTGTAATTCCAATTTCTCCGGTAGATGAATTGTATGTTATGGGAGCCGTGCCGGAAAGCTCACTTCTGACTTTTGTATAAAAATTAGAAATATTGGTTGTATCAAAAGTCCCATTGCTCGCTGCTGTAATTAACCCTTTAGCATTGACTGTTATATTCGCAGCAGTAAAACTTCCTACATTAGCATTTACTGTTGCCAATGTTCCCGCTGCTGTAACGTTAGCTGATCCGTTAAATGCAGGACTTGTATAAGTAAGGTCGCCGGTTATAGATATTGTTCTGCCAGTCGTTAATGTTGCTGCACTGCCGGTTGTGTTTTGGTTAAGGGTTGGTATATCTGAAGCAACTATCGCTCTGAATGAAGGCACTCCAGCTGATCCGTTTGGTGCTGCATAAAAATATTTCGCAGTTTGTGATCCAAACGGCGCAAGATAATCTGTACCCGCTACTGCTGCCGAAATGGTTGTTCCATTACTCTTAACGATCCCGTTGATCGCTTTTACGATTGGATCAGTTTCGGAATAAGAGGAAAGTTTATTATTAAAAGTATTCCAGTCAGTATTGCTTAAATATCCATTCGTAGAAGTGGTTGCCTGTGTAATTCCAATTGTGCCTGTTGACGAATTATACGTGATGGGTGCTGTACCAGAAAGTTCACTTCTCACTTTCAGATAAAAATTAGAAATATTGGAAGTATCTACTGAGGTCAAATACGAAGGTGTGATATTCACCCAATTTGTCCCGTTGTACTGAAGCAATTGTCCATTCGAAAGTGATGTAAGTGAAACATCATTTAAATTAGAAAGAGTAAAATTCTTCCAGGAAGGTGCAGTGCCGCTTCCGTTAGATGAAAGAACATAACCTGATGTTCCTGCACTATTATTCGGCATCAATGCCCCACTGAATCGAACGTTTCCAGTGACATCCAATGCTTCTGTTGGTGTATTATAATTTCCAATCTTAAGATTGGTATTAAATGCAGCATAACTATCTCCTACGGCTAAAGTAGGATTATCAGGGCTGGCACCGCCAATATGAAAAGAGGGAGTTCCTGCCTTTGCATAGCCCGATCTTGCTTCATACCGAATATTACGTTGACTGGCAGAAGTCTTAAAAATAAAATCGACTAATGTAATAGAAGGATCAGTGGTTTCAAAAATGGCTCCGTTCTCTCCTGTTCTGTTTCTAAGACGTAAAATTGAAGACCCATACGTATCCCCATCCTGCCTTAGCACAAGTTCCTGCGTTGCTCTTAATGTACCTGTTGTTGTGCTACCAATTTTTATGTCCCCGGTACTCGCAACAATCCTTGCGGTTTCTGTATTATTAGTTTTGAAAACAAGATCCTGGTTATCGGTGGTACCAATAAAATTTGTTGATGAATTAGTTCCGGGGTTACCTGAAATATTCCAAAAATTCCCTGTATTTATAGAAGATGATATAACGCCGGTATTGAAATCATAATTAATACCGCTACCTCCACTAAATAATCCACGTACCTTCTGATAAAAATTACTGATGTAACCAGTGTCCATGGTCACTGCCCCGGTATTCCCATTCAATGAAGTAACCACCGAATCATTGATCGCCAGGGTTTGCCAATATCCATTCGCCCGAATCAGTAATTTCTTTTCCGGAATAAAATAGATGATCATACCATCCGGCGGATTCAATACATTGATCAAACTCGTATCTGCAATTCTGGGAAGCAATAACCCCTGATTATCGGAATACAATTCCAGGACTGCAGATTTTTCAACATTATAGGGGTCTTTTCCCAACCTTAACTGCTGTGAAAATGCAAGGTGAGTGCACAATAACATTATAACCGCTACAGCAAGTTTCGATACCGCTCCCATAATAAATTGCCATTAAAGATTCGAACCAGGTCATTTTTCAACGCCTTTTCTCTATTTTTTAATAATATACCAGTTTGTTCCGTCTGTCTGTAATGTCACGTATGTCCAGTCATTATAAATTTTATAAGAGGAGCCTCCGTCAATGGTTCCCGAAGCGGGATGTAATAGTAAGTTCATTATCTATTCCGCCGGTTCCGATTTTTTTAATGGTATAAATACGGCCTGCAAAATTTGTGGGAGCAGGTAAGGTAACAGTAATTGCCCCTGAAGTAGTATTAGCTAAAATAGTGTTATCGTCTGCAGTTAGTGTATAGTTGGATGTAATCGTTGAAATTGACATCGCCAAAGAACCACTCACCTGCACGGTTGAATTTGCATTTCCGGTTGTACCTACTAAAATAGTTTTTGCAGCAGCAACACTATCCTGAAAAGTTTTGTTACCTCCAAAAGTTTGTGATGAAGTTGTAACCACACCACGATTGCTTGTACTGGCATCAGGCACATTCAGGAAAATAGAATCCGCAGCATTTGTACTAACAGATAAATCAGTTCCTGTATTTCTAAACGATATTGTTTGTGCGCTGTCCCTGTTACCATTAATATTTCTGATCGCATTTCCAAAAGCTGAAGCACTTACTTGTCTTTTTTCCACCACCCCATTATTTAATACCAGTACCGAGTCAGAGCTTGTATTGTTGGCAACACTATTCAATGTAAGAGATTCCATTCAATGTTGTATTGCCTTCAAAAGTTTTGTCGCCGCCAAATGCTTTGTGTGCCTGCGGTGACAATACCAGGATGTGTAGCATCAGCAGGTTCTAATATGATGGTACGGGATGTACTATCAGCAACGATGGTAGCTCCATTTACATTCGGAGTTGACCCCACTGCTCCAATAGCAATGGTTTGAATAGCGCTTTGAATTTTTTGCCAGTCCGAAAATGTCAAAAATCCATACGGTTTTGATGCCCCTGCAGAACCATCCTGTACCGGTAAATAAATTGCAATCGTACTATCGGATGCTCTGTTTTGAACCAAAACATTATTAGAAGTATCACTGGCTTGAGCAGTAATGGATAATTGTTGAGTTTGAATTCCATTAATTGCCTGGATGGCATTTACAAATGCAGATGCGGACATTGTTCTTTTATGTACAGAACCGTCTGCGGCCAGTACCAATACATCCAATTCATTAGTTCCGGATGCAAGGCTTTCCAACTTTACGGTTCCATTTACATCCAATTTAGCAGTAGGACTATTGGTTCCAATGCCAATATTGCCATTACTGCTGATACGCATCGCTTCGTTGTTATTTGTCTTCATGATCAACGGTTGTCCGTCAGCTGTACCTAAAAAATTTACAGTGGAATCTGTACCGGTATTACCAGTCAATGCCCAGTTGGATGTAGCGGCTGCTAAATCAGCAATTTTTTTCCATGATCCATTACTACGCAAACGAAGACTATTGTCTGACGTAAGATAAATGATCATACCATCAGGAGGAGTCAGTGCATTGATTGCAACCGTATCTGTTAATCTGGGTAATAGCAAACCCTGCCTGAGTACTTTCCAATTCGAGTATTGATGATTTTTGAATACTTGTAGGATTATCTCCGATTTTCAGCTGTGCTTGTGCGAGGATGCTAATAAACAAAAAAGAAAACAATAAGGGAAGTCTTCTTTTTAATAATGAAAAGAGCCTTGACATAAATTTTGGTTTTTAAAGGATTTGAATTTTTTTCTCTAATCTACATTAGAGCGACATTAAAACGGAAGTCCCGTTTAAATATTATGCGAACTAAGTGTTTTTTCTTATTATCCTAAAGGGCCTTTATGAAAAATTTGATTTTTATTGATACCGTTTTACAAATAATCGTATGAACCCTTGGTAATTTTTCGAAATTGATTCGATTCGTTTGAAAAGAATCAACAAGTACTTCAAAGCGAATCATTCATTTAAAGAAAATCAATTCTATTAAAAAGAAATAAATATTAAGGAGCACTATGCAATGCTATGCGGTTTCCTTCTGTATCTGCAATGACAGCCATGTAACCATACTCCGGAGATACCTGTGTTTTAGAAACCAAAATTTTTCCACCCGCTCCTTCAACTCTGTTTAATACATTTTGTACATCAGGATTTGCATTCAAATAAATGAGTGGGCCATCAGTAAGAGAAGGCCTGTAAAAACCGCCGCTATCTACAACAGCGCCTCCAACTCCTGTCATCATATTCTGAATCGGGAACATTCTCATTTTAATATTGGGTGTATCCAATGGTGTCAGGTTTGTCTCAAAAATTGTTTCATAAAATTCTTGTGCCCTGTTCAAATCAATAGCGGGTATTTCAAACCAGCTGATAGCATTGGTAAACGTCATGGTTAAATGTATTTATCATTAAATTTCAGAAATAATAAAATCCGAAACAAGCCTTTCATCATAAAAAAACCCCGACAAGCCGGGGTTTCAAAGTCTTTAAATATAGTGATAGCAGCTTTACCTGTTATTACCACCTCCTCCGCCACCACGACGTTGCGGTCTCATAGATGGTTCAATCTGTTCTTTCCAAACTTTAAAATTATCATCTCCAAGAACGGCTTTCAATTTGCCATCTCTGTCATCCATCAAGGGCTGCATTTTTTCTCGCATAGCCTGGCGGTCGCCACCATTCATCATTTCTTCCCTGAGTTTATCCTGTGACCTGTAATAGTTGGCGAAAATAGAGTCTACATTTGCCATTTTTGTGTCGCCTAACTTGAAGGCGCTGTCTATTTTAGTGTGTACCATTTTTACTCTTTCTTCAACAGTACGTTGTTGAAATTGTGCGTTTGCGGTAATAACAGCGGCAAACATGATCGTCAGAATCATTAAACCTTTTCTTTTCATGTTGATTGTTTTTATTATTTAAGTGATAGGATGTTTTTATGTTGCATAAATTCTTTGCGCTTATATATTATTGGTGATCTGAAGAATCTTTTTTGGGCCCCTGCTGCCCGGAACGACCCGGTGATCGACCAAATGATCTGTTGATGATCTTGTCGATCAAAGAATCGAATTTGGGCTTTTGCTCATCTGTACACAATTCTCTCACTTCTCTGAAATGCCGGAAGCTTTGAAGTTCTTGTGCTTTTTCTTTTTGTGACAAGTCCTCTGCTGCTTTTTCAAGAATGGAATCCGGAGTGTCCGGAAGACGCATGATGCTGAACAAACTGTCTTTTGCTTTTCTAACCTCTTTTAAGATCGGTTTTAAGTTTTCAAAATGCTGATCCCTGAGTTGATGAAATTTTGCAGACTGCTCAGGAGTAAATCCCAGCTGCTTTTCAAAATAATCCGAAAATGATTTTCCTCTTTCGGGAGGCTTTTTACCTTCTTTTTTTCCAAAAAACATAAAGCCTAATAGCGCAAGATTGGATATTAGAAGAGCAACAATAACTAAAACCAATATTTTACTTCTGGGCGACGTCATTCTGTTCGAGATTTATATCATATAAAGATGACACAGAAAGGCTGTATTCATTATCTGATACCACAGCGGATTCATCTTGTGTCGTTGAAGCAGTAGTAGTGGAAAAATGAAAAACAACAGCAGCATTAATCAATAAAAACAAAGCAATAGCTGCAAAAGCAACAGCGGGCCTTGAAATGAGCGACGCCAATTTTTCCCACAGAGTGGTAGTATTGTTACTTAAACGAGCCATGACCCGGGTATATAAAAACGGCTGACCGGGAGCCCGGCGAATACCATCCAGGCTGTTCAGTACCTCTTCCGTTTTTGCGTTTATTTCTGATCTTTTGCTCATATCTATTTATTTGACGTTACGAACTTATAAAACTTTTGTCCATTTTATGTCTTCTTCTCAGAACATTGGCATCTGGCGTCTGAATTGATTATTGTTCATCATATTTGGACTGGGCTTGCCAAAATTTTTCAGGCTATAGGTAAAGGTTAGCATAAAATATTGTTGTAATACCTGGGTCTGCGTGTCCTGTATATAGTTTTCAGACACAGTTCTGACAAGGCTTTGATTCTGTTTCAACAAATCAAACCCTGAAAGTTTCAATTCAGCTTGTTTGTTTTTTAGGAATTTCTTCCCAATTGAAGCATTCCACAACCAATAACTTTGATTTAAACCTGCAGATAAGCCATTATAAGTTTGATTTGTTAAATCATTCTGAAAGAACCATCCGCTTTTTGTAAGCAGGTTAAGTTGCAGACCCGCGGATTGATTAACATAATTATTATCACTCTGTCCTTGTGCTGTGCTCTTGGCCTGGTTAAAATTAGCGTTATAAGAGATATTGAAGTCTACATATTCGCTGATATTGCTGGCGATCACAACTCCTGCATTATATGTATAATTATTAGTCACAGTTTGTACCTGGTTGATCAGGCCGGGCAATCTCGAATAGCTAAAGCCGGAACTTAGATTAAAGTTTGATTTGATAAACTTGACGGGCAAGCTGTAAGTAAAGAATGTCCTTAAACTTCTATATCCATTCACGTTCACGGGTTTTGATAATTGAGAACCATATTTCAATACTATACCTTGTTGAATTGTTGAATCTGCTGAAGGGCTGAATGTTGCATTAGAAATATAATTCTGGGCCGTTTGAAGGAAAATATTTGCAAAAAAACTTTGTCCTTTTGAAGTATTAGTAAAAATATATCTTCCCGAAAGGAAATGAGTATAAGATTGTTTCAGATCAGGATTACCGCTACTTACTTTCAGCGGATCACTCGTAGTAACAACATCCTGCAGTTGAGTTACCGAAGGAAAATTCGTACTGGCCCTGTAAAAAATCCTGATGCTACTCCGGTTAGATATTTTTTTAAGCCACATCAGGTTAGGCAAAACATTACTGAATGATTGGTCCACCTGGCTAACAGTTGGAAATGTTCTTTGACTTTGTAAGCGGGAATATTGATAAGATACCCCTACAGCAAATTGGTTATCACGACTCTGACCCAAACGATATGTTATACCTCCATTTTGAGTGGTGGTGGTGTTATCAAACTTGTTAGAAAACAAAGTATCGAACTGAGAATATTTTTGGCCAATTTGATCAAAAGAAAAAGTTTCCTGGTCAGCTTTGTTCTTTGAATAGGATGGTGTGTAATTGAACTGTAGCTGGGCCTTCTTTCCTATCGGTTCGGTATAAGCTGCATTAGCGGAAAGAGTATATCCATTGGTAGGATTTGTGATATATTGATCCTGTAAAGAATCTGTCGGCACCTGTGTGTTGGCATCAAAAAACCGATACTGTGAATAGACATAGCTTTCACTATTATTCTTATTAAATGTAGTACTCAGGTTTACTGAAAAAGTTCTTCCTTTCTTTTGAAATGAGTGTCTAAACAAAATATTGTTGCGTAAATTATATCCGTTCTTATTTGTGGTTGTATTACTATTAGCTGTATTTAAAGAATCATTAGTTCCATAATAGGTTTGAGAAGTTCCGCCGGAAACAGATTTATTACTTTGAAAACTCAGGTTTGGTGTAATGATGAATGAATTATGGGGGTCAACCTGGTACTCAATGCGCATATTTATTCTATGGTTATAATTCTTGCTGGTGGAAATACTGTTTTGATCTGCATATTGCGTTTTCCCACTGAACAGTGTCTGGCTTCTAATAATCTGATCATTGGTGTTATTGCTGTTATTGAAGAAATAGCTTCCGGTCACATTAATTTTCTTGGACCATTTATCAGAATAGTTGAACCCAAATGAATTGGTTGTATTAATCCCGCTTTGTTGTCCAACAGAAAAGTTATTTCCACCTCCGAAACCACCAAAACCGCCTCCGCCACCACCACGGGGGCCACCACCACCGCCACCAAAATTACCGCCACCAAATCCACGGCCACCGCCACTACTTGTCACACCTAAAAGATCCTGCGTAGCAAAATTTTGTTGATTAATGTTATTAAAGTTTCCAATGAGAGAAAGACGACTGTCACCTTTGAAAAAACTTACATTTCCGCCAGCTGAATACCTATCGTCTGTTCCATATCCGGCATAAATTCTTCCAAACTGACCGTTTTTCATTCCGTTTTTAGTAACAATATTGATTGCTTTTACAGAATTGCCATCGTCAAATCCTGTAAACTGCGCCTGGTCGCTCAAACGATCAAACACCTGTATTTTATCCACGATAGCCGAAGGCATATTTCTCAAAGCAGCTGTAGCATCATCGCCAAAAAAATCTCTTCCATCTACAGTTACTTTCTTTACCTGGTCACCTTGTGCTGTCACTGTTCCATCTTTATCTACGGTAATGCCTGGCATCTTTTTAATAAGATCCTCTGTTGTCGCATCGGGATTTACTTTAAACTGGCTGGCATTAAACTGTGTGGTATCTCCTTTTTGCTGTGTCGGCGGCGTCTTGGATACTACCACCACTTCTCCCATTTGTTTTATTTCTTTTGAAATAGCTATTACACCCAAATCAAGTGTTGTACTCTTTGTTTTTATTGCCTTTTGATAAGTATCATATCCAATAAAACTAACCTTTAAAATAAATGAATCAATAGGTAAGGTTTTAAATTCAAAAGCACCTTTACCATCAGTCATAGATTTAAAAATGACCGTTGAGTCTTTTATTTTTGAAAGCATTAAAGTAGCTCCCGCCAAAGGCCTATTATCTGCCGGATCAACAAGTTTTCCCTTAAGGCTTTGAGCCTGAGCAGCTACCGTTGAAACCATTAAAAAAAATAATACGAATCTAATTCTCCTCATAAAATTTAATTATATCATTTAGACGTCCAAACATGAATCAACCTTCGTATTTCAAAAGGAAAATCCTTCTCTTTTGATAATTGGTAAAATCAGGGTCAGGGGTGGCATCAGCAATACTTTTATCTGTACCAATGTTGTATCCATTTGCACGAACTCAAGTATCTTGCACCTCCTTTAAGACTTTAATTATATATGGAATATTCCAAGCTTGTAGCAGTATCAGGACTGCCGGGATTATTTGAGCTGATCAACAGCAAAAATGATGGCGCCGTCGTACGTTCTCTTGATGATAAAACTACCCGTTTCATTTCGGGTCGTATTCATAATTTTTCCCAATTAGAAAGCATCGAGGTATTCACAAAGAGCGATAACATCAACTTGGTGGATGTTTTCAAGGCTATGGAAAAAAGTGGCGTCAGCCTGCCCGACGAAAAGGATTCAAAAGCCATCGGGCAATATTTCGAAAAAGTTTTGCCGGAACTCGATTTTGAAAGAGTATATAACAGCGATCTCAAAAAAATGGTCCGTTGGTTTGACGTTTTGAAAAAAAATAACATCGAAATCAAATTGTCTGAGCCCGAACCCCAAGCTAAAGAACCCATTACAGAACAAGCCGCTGAAATAAAAGAAGAAGCTTCTTCAGAAACAGAAGAAAAAAAATCTTCAAAGAAGAAAACTGCTTCTAAGAAAAAATAAGAACTGCTTCCCGTTCTGAAATATTTTTTCAAAAAAACATTTATGAATTATTCTGCTGATATCAAGAAAATATCCCGTCATTTTCTGCCTGAAAATTTTTCCATAACCGCCTGGGAATTTCTGGAACCATACTTTAAAAACCTGGAAGAACGTAAGATCAATAGCCTTGCTGAATTGGAACAGTGGCTCAGGGATGTCAGCGAACTTGAAGCAGTAATCAGCGAAGACGCTTGCTGGCGGCAAATCCGTATGACTTGTGATACGGAAAATAAAAGTTTGGAAGATGCTTATGTCTTTTTCATGATGGAGATACAGCCTAATATTCAGCCATATGCCGACCGGTTGAACAGAAAGCTGATCGAAAATCCTTTTATTAAAGAATTGGATGCTCAAAAATATTTTACCTACCTGCGTAATGTAAAGAAGAACATTGATCTTTTCAGAGAAGTTAATATTCCCTTACAGGCCGAACTAAATGTAGAATCACAACATTATGCAGTTATCGCCGGGAAAATGACAATACAAGTCAATGAAAAGGAATATACATTGCAACAGGCTGCAAAATTTTTAGAGAACCCTGACCGTAATCTGAGAGAAGAAGTTTACAGAAAAATAAACGAGAGACGATTACAGGATAAAAAAATACTGGATGAACTATTTACAAAACTCATTAAAAAACGCCACCAGGTAGCCCTTAATGCGGGTTTTGAAAATTACCGTGATTTCAAGTTCGTAGAAATGAGTCGTTTTGATTACAGCAAAAACGATTGCTTTCAATTTCATGAAGCAGTTCGTTTACATGTAATGCCCCTGGTCAACCAGATCTACGAGAATAAAAAGAAAAAGCTTGCCCTAAATACACTTCGTCCCTGGGATATCGAAGCTGAGCCGGCAGGTATTGAACCGCTTCATCCTTTTAAAACAGGGGAAGAACTTATTGAAAAAACTATTTCTTGTTTTAAAGAATTGAATCCTTTCTTCAGCGATTGCCTTATCAAAATGAAAAGTATGGAACGCCTTGACCTGGAGAGCCGGAAAGGCAAAGCTCCCGGAGGTTATAATATGCCTCTATTGGAAAGCGGAGCTCCTTTTATATTTATGAATGCCGCAGGGCAATTAGATGATGTTACTACAATTGTACATGAAGGAGGCCACGCTGTTCATTCTTTTCTTGCGCATGATCTTGAATTGAGTGGCTTCAAGGAATACCCTACTGAAATAGCAGAAGTAGCCAGCATGTCCATGGAATTATTCAGCATGGATCACTGGGATGTATTTTTTAATAATAAAGAAGAATTGATTCGGGCCAAAGAACAACAATTAGAACGAGTGATCACC
Source organism: uncultured Bacteroidota bacterium (assembly GCA_963745445.1). GTDB lineage: Bacteria > Bacteroidota > Bacteroidia > Chitinophagales > Chitinophagaceae > UTBCD1. Next base: position 874,010 of record CAVUXD010000003.1, on the reverse strand, counting down.
ATTTTTCCCTGGATCGCCGCCATTGATAAATTTCAACATTGGATTTATGAGCATCCTGATCATACAGAAGGAGAAAGGGCAGAATGTTGGATGAAGATTCTCGATGAGTTTTCCTCTCCTGTAATTGATTTTTCGGGCTTGGATGAATACCGTCGTTATTCCTGGCAACGACAACTCCATCTTTATGAGGTACCTTTCTATTATATTGAATACGGGATTGCCCAGTTGGGAGCAATCGGGCTTTGGAAACAATACAAGCAAAATAATCAACAGGCGCTAAATAATTATATCAATGCCCTGGCATTGGGAGGAACCAAACCCCTTCCCGAGCTTTTTAAAGCAGCTGGTTTATCTTTTGATTTTTCTCCTGAACCGATCAAAGAATTAATGCAATTCGTAAAAAAAGAAATGGATGCACTCAATAATCCTTAAAATATACCCGGAAAGTGGTATAATTTAAATTCGGAAATTTAAGTCCGAGCTGTTATTTTTGATTTCCCAAAAATTACTTTACTCAATAATGGCAGTAATAAAATAGCTACTAATCAGAGCCTTAACCTAAAGTCCCGTTGTCTCTACATCGGGGCTTACTTTTTAGATATGAATAAAAGAAGATTTTCAGCAGAATTATTCCTTCAGCATTTCATCAATATCAGATATTAACTGGTTTACTTCACTTTCTTTCAGGCCGTCGTAAATTTTTTTCACTTCTCCTTTTTTATTTACCAAAGCCCAAAACTGAGTATGTAAAAAGTCATCATCTATATTCCTGAGATTATTTTTAGGATCGTCTATCTGATAGCTCAACCTTGCCTGATAATAAAGGCTATCTTTCCTGCCTGTTAAAAAAATCCAACGGTCTGTAGAAACACCCAGTGAATCTGCATAGTGTTTCAATTGTGCCGCAGAATCTGTTTCAGGGTTGCAGGTATGAGAAAGGATCAAAAAATCTTTTTCATTCTTGAATCGCTCATACACTTTTTTCAAGTTATTGTTCATCCGGGGACAAATTCCCCGGCAGGTAGTAAAAAAGTACTCTGCCACATAAACTTTTCCTGCCACATCTTTTTCTGTAATCTTTTTTCCGTCCTGATTAATAAATGAAAAAGGTAAAACATGACCTAACGGAGCGGTTTGAACTTTCCCATATCCGGGAATGATTTTTCCAAGCAAAAAATAAAATGCTGCAAAAAGCGCTACGAAAAACAAAATGTAATATTTAACCTTACGGCTCATATCAAACTATTAAAATGCAAAGTTACTTAGATAGAAGCATTACTTTTTGCTGCGATTTTGCTTTTTGAAATATATCTGTCACTATAGAGAAAATCGAAATCATTAAACGGCTGTCTTCTTTTTAATTATCTTGTAAAAAAAATTATGCTGCGATCATTTACACTACTTTTTTTATTATTATTTACATCTGTCAGTTCTTTTTCTCAATCTGGAGGCGAGGCGGCGATCCGGAAAATTTTAAAGACTCAGACCATCGCCTGGAACAAGGGCGATGTGGATGGTTTTATGAAAGGTTATTGGGAAAACGACTCGCTGATGTTTGTAGGAAAAAACGGTGTTACCTACGGATGGAATAACACACTTAAAAATTATAAAAAGAATTATCCTGATACTACCGCAATGGGAAAACTTTCTTTCAATATATTATCAGTGAAACAACTTTCGCCGCAATATTTTTTTGTAATAGGCAAATGGGCATTGCAAAGAAGCATCGGGAATCTGAGCGGTCATTTCACCTTATTATTCAGAAAGATCAATGGCGATTGGAAAATCATTTGTGATCACAGCAGCTAATCTGCCACGGGTTGGTAACTGTTCATTATTTTTCCAAATACCAAATAAGCTCCGGATAATCCGACGGCAGAAAAAAAGATATCAAAATAATCAAAGGTTCTGCCGAAGAAAGGGATCAATTGCAAATATTCATTGATCACAAGCAGTCCGAAGCCCATGAGACAAACAATTCTCAACTCATAAAGAGAACGGATACGAAAGAGGCGGGCCATTAAAAATTTTTTCCCGCTAAAAAACCAATAAGCACCAAATGGAATCAGAAAAGAACCTATGAGGTTGGGGGCAATTCCCAAAAAGAATTTTACCGGGCCTTCAAATAAATGAAGCGGCCGAATCCCGAATTTGATTGTCCAGATAATGATCGCACCGGCAATAACGGTTCGCTTACTGATTTGTTTCAATTCCATATAATTGTGCTATTGTCTAAAAATAGCAAAATTTAATTCAGCTTTTTATATGTAGTATAAGGTATTTTTTAAGTTCTGCGAAATACTATTTCTTCCATGTCCTGTAATAATACCGAAGTAGCAGGAAAAGGCTCGCCAGGAGAAATGCATAGAATAAAAGATTTACAAAAAATGGGCTTTCGTTTCTGTCTGCCATTTTAAAATAAATTCCAGCAGTCACATTTGTAGCCAGCCATAAAAGACCTATAAAAAAGGAATTAAGGACTTTTTTAAAATACTTTTTTATTTCCGGGTCAAATCCTTGTTCCATAAATAAATTTGTAAAAGAACAAGGTACTACTTATTAAATCATCTTTTCGTGGTATTCAGCGTACAAGAAGGTTTCTGAATTCAATGGAATCTCCGCTGAACACATTGAAATCAACTCTGGATAAAATCCCATTTACTCTGCCTTCATCACTATGTTGCCAAAATTCCCAGTCACGACTGATACGTGGTTGTTGTTGTTGATAATAGTGTGCAACCCAAAGAGGGTATTTGTCGAAATCAGTACCAAGTCGTTGCTTATAAAAATCTACATTGGTGTAAATAATAGGCCTGACGTGATAATAATTTTCAACAGTCTCAAGCCATCTTTTTATTTCCCGTTGTAACTCTGCAGTAGAATAACCGTTGGTTTGTTCCACATCCAATACAGGAGGAAGGTCGCCGCTTTCCAGTTCTACTGCATCAATAAAATTTTCTGCCTGCAATTTTCCATCTTTGGAGGGAATGAAAAAATGATACGCTCCGCGGATAATACCGGCCTCCTTTGCTTTTCTCCAGTTTCTTTTAAATTGAGGATCTGTATTTCCTATTCCTTCTGTTGCTTTAATAAAAGCAAAGCCAAGTTTTATATTTTTTACGCTCATGGCTTGTACTTCTTCCCAGGCAATCATGTCCTGGTATTTAGAAACATCAATTCCGTGGATCAAATAATTTTCAGGTATCGCAACCCCGAATTCAGGATATCTTACAAACCTGGAACGATCGTATTGCCACCATTGATATAACATCCAAATGGAAAGCGCTAAAAAAATAAATAGTGCTGCAAAAAGTATTTGCTTTCTGATCTTTTTCTTTTTCCTGCGAAAAGTCATGGAGGATGGCGCTATAAATTCTTATGCAATGATACAAGCAATTTAAAAAACCTGAATCACAATGAAACTGATTTAGCAAAACCTAAAGAATCAACTTAAAATTTTTAATAAAAAAGGGCTGCTCTCGCAGCCCCGTTCCGCCCTCATAGGTAAGCCGTAAAAACGGCTACAGAACTAGTTGAACAGTTATATCATAAAATATTTCAGGAGATTGGGTTTGATGGTCTTAAATAGTATAATGGGGGACTTATTCATTTATGAAAACATTATGCCAAACATTTCATAGACTCTAACATTCTCAACTTATCCTGGTGCAATCCTGCATAAATTATTGGTAGAAAGACCTTAAAGAAATTTGAAGATCGGCGGCTTGTACTGTTAGAGACAGTAATTAGCATTAAAAGTTTAAAAGATGTGAAAAATCAAATGGTTGGTTAAGTTGGGAATGATTGTGCATCAACCAATGATCCGAAGCCGGGCATAATTGAGCATGATCTTTTTTTCTCCGTTCAATTCAAATTTTACTGTTGCTACAGGATTGTGAGCACTTCCTTCCATTTTAATAACTTCTCCAAAACCAAATTTTGCATGTTCAACTTTCTGGCCTACCTGCAAATTGGATGTATCGCTTGGAACAAAATCCGGTGAAGGAATATGTTCTACTGCTTTTGGTTGTGGCTTAGGAGGTAGATACCCGGGTTTTGATGGTTTTATTCCAGGCATTTCATTAAAATAAGTTCCTGACTGTCGGCTTACCGAGCCGGATTCTCCATCCCATTCCTGTTTACGGTCGAACGCATTGTTTTTATTCCAACTACTACGTCCCTGATTCTTTGAGCCTCCTCCACCAAAAGTTTTGTTGAGAAAACTTTCCGGCAATTCGTTTATAAACCGGCTGGGCTCATTTTGGACCAAAGAGCCAAACCGGTAACGACTGTTGGCATAAGTAAGCCAGAGTCTGCTTTTAGCCCTGGTAATAGCCACATAAAATAATCTTCTTTCTTCTTCAAGTTCTTCTCTTGTATTTACGCTGAGGCCATTGGGGAAAAGCATTTCTTCTAACCCTGCTACAAAAACACATTCGAATTCCAATCCCTTAGCTGAATGAATGGTCATCAGTTTTACAACATCTGCATTTGCATCTTTTTCATCCTGGTCGGTGAGTAAAGTGATCTGCTGCAAATAAGCCGCTAAACTTTTATCACCCACTTCCCCGTCTTCTTCATTCATGGGAGTTTCGATCCATTCTTTAATAGAATTCAGCAACTCCTGGATGTTTTCATAGCGGGCTACTCCTTCAGTGCTTTTATCATTAAAAAGTTCTTTGATAATATTGGTTTGCTTGCCAATATGAAAAGCCACTTCATAAGCATTCTGTTTCTGCAGCATGCTCTGAAAGCTTTTGATCATGGTAACGAAATTTTCTATTGATTCTATCGTGCCTGCTTTAAACCCAAGTTTTTTTGCCTGCTCTAATGAATCCCACATTGAAACATTGTTTTCATTGGCAAATAAAATTGCTTTGTCCACTGTGGTTTTGCCAATGCCTCTTGCAGGAAAATTGATGACCCGTTTTAATGATTCTTCGTCTTTGGGATTTACAATTACTCTCAAATAAGCCAGGAAATCTTTTATCTCTTTTCTCTGGTAAAAACTGATACCCCCATAAATCACATAAGGAATATTCATCCGGCGTAAACTTTCTTCAAATGCACGGCTCTGTGCATTGGTACGATACAGGACGGCAAAATCTTTATTGAGATAATGATTGCGAAGCTTCTGTTCTTGTATTGCATCTGCAACAAATCTTCCTTCTTCATTATCCGTCATCGTCCGAACAACCTGAATTTTTTCCCCTTCCTGGTTTTCTGTCCACAGTGCTTTGGGAATTTGACTAATATTATTTTTAATGACTTTGTTTGCGACATTTAATATGCTTTGTGTGCTCCGGTAATTTTGTTCCAGCTTAATAATATTTGCGTCTTCATAATCTTTTCTGAACTGCAGGATGTTTTGAATGGTGGCGCCCCGAAAACTGTAAATACTTTGAGCATCATCTCCTACCACGCATATATTTTCGTGCTGTGCGGCCAGCAGTTTCATTATTTCATATTGAGCGGGATTGGTATCCTGGTATTCGTCAATAAGTATATAACGGAATTTGGTTTGATATTTTACCAGGGCTTCCGGATGTTCCTTCAGAAGTTTGTACATGTTAAATAACAAGTCATCAAAATCCATAGCGCCATTCTTAAAACAACGCTTTGCATAAGCATCATATATATTAGAAATAGCGGGGCGATTGCTTCGCACATCTTCCTGCTGAATATAATAATCGTTCCGATATTCTTCGGGGCCCATTAAGGCATTTTTGGCAGCAGAGATCCTGTTATAAACCACATTCGGTTTATAATGTTTATCATCCAGGTTTAATTCATTGGTTACTGTTTTAACTACCGCCTTAGCATCATCAGTGTCATAAATAGTAAAGTTGTTGGGATAACCAATTCGATGGGCCTCACCTCGTAGAATTCTTGCAAAGACGCTGTGAAAGGTTCCGATATATAAATTTCTCGCCTCGCTATCGCCAAGAATGTGTTCTACCCTTTCTCTCATTTCCCGGGCTGCTTTATTTGTAAAAGTCAGAGCCAGTATATGGAAAGAATCCACGCCATTGGCCATCAGGTGAGCAATGCGGGTAGTCAGCACTTTGGTTTTGCCGCTACCAGCTCCGGCCACGATCATCAATGGCCCGTTGATATAAAGAACGGCTTCCTTTTGCCTTTCATTCAATCCATTCAGATAATCATGCATAGCTGCAAGTTAAGTGATTGCACGAAGTTGTAAGAAGTCCTTTTTAATACGGTATTATGGGTTAAAATAATATCTTCAATCCTGATTTTTTTGATTTAAATTATTGGGACATGATCAGAAAATTAAAATCAGGAGAATATCGCCTGTATTCAAGAAGCAAAAATCCCAAAACAGGAAAGCGCAGGAATCTTGGCACATTTAAAACATTAACTGCTGCCAAACAACACGAAAGGGAAATTCAATACTTTAAGCGTCAATAGTGAAATAAAGAATTGAATATTGAGTTCCTTTAGCAGAATTCTTTCCGCCGCTTACAAACTGAAGTACTTTTTCTACCTTGAAACAATTTTGTTTTGATAAGTATGGATTTGATAATTTTAAAACTAAATTTTTCAAATGGCCATCCGCATTTTTGTTACCGGCGGCACTTTTGATAAAGAATATAATGAACTGACCGGAACGCTGTTCTTCAATAAAACGCATCTGTACGAAATGCTGAGTCTCGGCCGCAGCCACGTGCTGCTTGAAATAACAACATTAATGATGATAGACAGTTTGGAAATGACCAATACCGACCGGAATCTTATTGCAAAACATTGCATGAATGCAAAAGAAGATAAAATCGTCATCACTCACGGTACAGATACGATGGCAGATACAGCAAAAGTCTTAGGTAAAAAAATAAAGAATAAAACCGTTGTTATTACCGGAGCTATGGTGCCTTATAAATTCGGAAGCTCGGATGGTTTGTTTAACCTTGGCAGTTCACTGGCTTTTGTGCAGGCTTTACCACATGGTGTGTATGTAGTCATGAATGGCCGCTGTTTCAATTGGAACAATGTAAAAAAGAATAAGAAAACAGGGATCTTCGAAGAAATAAAATAAAAAAGGCAGTTAATAAACTAAACTGCCTTTTTTAGGGACGTCTAAGCATTAATCTTTTTTAAGACTGAGGCTTCTGTTGAGGGTAAAGCCAAATGCAAAATTTTTGTCTTTGATACTGCTGCTATTCCTTGCCAGCTGATCAATATTGGAAGAGTTGGTTGTGCTGCCAACATAGAATTGAAACAGGTGACCCCCGGTATTAATTTCAATACCTGCAGCAATAAGATCCGGATTGTAATTAATGATCGATCCATTTTTTGTGATCAGGTTCTTGTACATATTTAACTGGCGGCTATATTCAAATGTCAGGTTCATTTTGCTTTTCATTTTATATTTTCCAGCTATACCCAAATTAAATACTTCGTTGCTATTATTGATGCCATATGGAACAATATTGAAATGAATCCATGAGCCTATTAATTCAAGTGAGAATTTTTCTGACATTTTACGGGCAATTAATAATTGGTTTAAATAGGAAAATTTATTCCATGATAATTGATTACTTACGTCTTTTGTAGTGTTGACGTTCATCATGGAATAATAGCTCACGGAAACTGGAATATTTCTGAGCCCGGTTTGCTGACGTAAAATTTTAAACTTTACCCATCCCTCGTATTGTGAACTTCCGGCAAGCGCTAAACCTACATTCATCCAATTTAACGGAGAATAGTCAAATGATAAATAAGTATGCGCAACTCCTGAGTTGAGCCCAAAAAACTGAGCAACGTTTTGTGATCCTGCACCTTTGTTCCATATATCGCTGAAATGGTGAGATATCAGGAACTGAAGACTTCCTTTGCTTACAATTTCCACACTTTGCATATTGATGATACGAGTGGAATTGAATGTAGCTCGGGCATATTTTGGTTTAGGAGCTTCTTTGGTTGTAGCTACTGTGCTGTCCTGGGCAAATGTCATGGCCCAAAATCCAGATCCAAAAACGAAGAGCATTAATATTTTTTTCATAACGCCTGGTTTTATTGTTGTATGAACTTTCATAATCAATTTTCAAATAGTTTTTATTTGCTGCTACTGTGGTTGACCTTCAGAAAGCCATTGTAGAAAAGTGTTTATTGTGCAAGTGCTCAGGCTAATCGTGCCGCCTGGGTGGCCTGTAGCACCTCCGCTGTTCATCATTGTGGTCAGTACAGATTTTTTAGCTACGAGTGTTGGGTAATCCAAAGCAACTGCAATTCCACCATGACAAGTAGATCCTTTACATGTCACACTATAAATAGGTAAAATATCATTCGTGTAAGTCACAGTTCCACTTATAGTGCATCCACCACCATCATCTTTAGCTCCCTGATCAATCCATGTTTGTATGGTCAATCTATCACTGGGAGTAAAATCTATAGATCCGCCCCCTGGATGCGTGCCACCATTAACCCATGCACTAAACAAAGAGACTCTTGCAAGTATGGCGTCATAAAAAACAGTGTCTGCATGTGAGAATTGAACTGCTCTGTTTGAGCCTCCATTATTGTGACATCCACAACCTCCGGAAGTAACAATGGGCACCACTTCTCCTCTAAAGGATACCTGGGGCAACGCAAGAATATCTTCTTTGTTTCTATAACAGGATGACAGCATATACATAACTAATCCTGCCAGCACAACTGTTATAAATATTTTCGTTTTCATAAACCTAAGTTTTAGAATGAAATGATTTGATTAGTGTTTGGTAATAATCGTTCCTGATTTCCTGTATTTGAAAATCCCGGCATTGTTGTTACCATATTTCCACACATCAGGAATATTAGGATCAGCAAAATACCATGCTTTGATAAGCGCAATTTCATTTGGTTTTAATCCACCATCTCCAAACGCCATATCTCCTTGTGGTGAAGAAGCATAAACTCCGGTGTAAGGATTTGCAAGCAATACTGTAGAATCAATTCTCGATACTAAAGAACTGGTTGCATTCAGATAGTTTCCCTTACAATAATATTGTTTCATTGTAACCGGGTCTGTGTATACAACACTTGAATTACTTCTTATTGATTTCGGATACAAGATGTCTAATAAGATATCATCATAGGTATTCAATGGCCCTCTTGTGCTTAAGGCGGATACCGGAGTTGAAAATGTTTTATATGGTCTGAAACTTGCATTAGCCGATGTATCTGAATAAAATTTTCTTACACTGTCTTTATAAGCTCCCAACACCTGTGCACGAAGGTTGTTATTGGTAAGTTCACAATAAAAAGTTTGTGCACCTGTTGCTGGATTGGTATAGGTGTACATAGTAGTGTCGCCAGAGGTGAGACCCGCTATTAATCCTTTTCTTGCCCATCCTCCTGTAGATGTCAATTCACTATGGCAATTAGCAGAAGCACATCCATTAGTTATAATTGCCATTGCTGCTGGCCTGAAATCTGCGAAATCGGGATTTTCTTTTGCTCCGTTTACGATCCAGTTATAAATTACAGTTTTATCAGTTGTGCTCATTTCATGATTGGAATTCACCGGAGGCATTGCTTTATCAAAATTGTTAGTGGTAAGATATTGCCATAGCTTACTGTTATCTGGATTCCCGGCAGAAATGTATTTCATGACTTCTGAATAGGTGTCAAACTTGGGACTAATTGGTCCGCCATGGCAATTAGAAGTTGCACAGTACTCATGAAGAATTGTTTGAACACCCCTATATTGGATAACATCATTCACGTCCGGAGTTGCATCTGCCGTAGCAACAGTATTGTTACTATAAAAAGAAGCATACACCGTAGAATCGGCTGAACCTTTAAACGATCTGTCGAGATTTTGAATGATATCTCCTGCTTTTCTGCATTGGAAAAGAAATACAGAGAGAAACACAATACCTAAAACACAGATTGTAGTTTTAGAAAATGAAACCTTTTTCATAAAAAGTCAGTTTAACATGATAAAATTCTTACCATCTATTTCGAAAGCCTATGAGCTTAATTGTGCTGCCAAAAGTATCAGAGAGTGCTTTACAGTATCATGACAAGGGGTGAAGGGTCGTATGACTTTTATCATATCCCGGGTTAAGGTTTATCAAGTTCCCGGCGATTTGATAATTCTCACTCTACTTGGTGACATGCGTCATGAAACCGCTTGTTAATCGTGAATATGTTGCGCCGATTTTTTGTAAATTTAAAAAAAATCAATGTATTATGGGAAACAATCAACAGCCAGAAAATAATTCCCGCCGCAATTTCTTTTCTTCTTTATTCTCAAAAAACAGAAAGGAAGAAAAGGTCAAGATGCTGACAGCAGATGGCAAATTGGTAGAAGTCGACAAATCAGTTTACGAATTACTTACTAAAAAACAAAAAGCTACCAATAAAGACATTTATGATTGGATGGAAAACCCCTGTAAAAAAGATAATAATATATAATTCATTATTTCAAATTCGTTCATCTTAAATCTGAAAAAATGAAACAAGAGGGAATCAATGATCAGGAAATAAATAGTATCGATAAAAGCCGACGTGATTTTTTAAAAACAGCAGCTTTAGCAACTGTGGCGGCAACAGCATGTGGCAGCCTGGCCTGTTCCTGTAATTCAAATCATCATACAGCTGTTGCAGGTGAAAAAGTGAAACTGCTTTCTCCGGACGGTGAAATTGTTGAAATTGATTCTGCTTACCTGAATTACCAGGAACATATGTCTATTGTATCAAAATTGGAGCAACGTGAAGGTATTGCAGGAAGAAGATTTGTAATGGTAGTGGATCTCTCCCGTTGCAGAAATGCACGGAAATGTGTGACTGCTTGCCAGAAATGGCATTATCGTCCCCCGGAAACAGAATGGTTAACTGTAAAACTGATGAAGGATAGCGAGAACGGTGCTCCTTATTGGTTTCCTAAACAATGTTTTCATTGCGATAATCCTCCTTGTGTAAAAGTTTGTCCGGTTAATGCCACATTCAAAAGAGAAGATGGCTTGGTATTAATAGATAATGAAAGATGCATCGGCTGTAAATTCTGTATGGCGGCATGTCCTTATTCTACAAGAGTGTTCAACTGGAATGAACCAGTCATGCCTGAAGAAATAAAAAATCAACCCTATTCTGCTGAAACAGGAATTCCTGCTAAAATCGGCACAGTAGAAAAATGTGATTTCTGTCCTGACAGAGCCCGTGAAGGATTATTACCTCCTTGTGTAGAAGCCTGTCCCAATGGTGTATTTTATTTCGGAGATGAAAATGAAGACACTGTTAGTAATGGTGATGAAACGGTTAGTTTTTCTCAACTGATCAAAGACAGATCTGCTTATCGTTTCATGGAAGAATTAGGCACTAAGCCCAGGGTTTATTATTTGCCTCCTAAAGACCGTGAATTTCCCGTAGAAAGAGGATATAATGATCTTCCCGAAAATCTAAAAGATCGTTTCAAAGACATTATGGAAGAAGGAAAAGAAAAGAATAAATAATAAAAAACTTTTTTTAATCTTTTCAAGAATAATTTTTATGCATTTGAATACTTATCAAAAGGAATTATTTGACAGCCAAAAAGGCCATATTGAAAAATTTGGCAAAGGAGGAACCTGGGGCTGGACTATTTTTTATTTGCTTTGGATCGGAGTTGGCGGTTATGCTCTCTATCTTCAGATCGCCAAAGGACATGGTGTTACCGGCATGAGGGACAATGTAGTTTGGGGATTATACATTGTAAACTTTATTTTCTTTATTGGGATCAGTTATGCCGGAGCTATTATAGCCGGGCTTCTGCATTTGTTTAAAGTATCATGGGGCAAACCAATTATAAGATTGGCCCAGCTAATGACTATTGTTTCAGTTGTAGTTGGACCTGTATTCATTCTTCTGTGTATTGGAAGATTTGATCGCCTTTATCATTTGTTTCTTTATCCCCGGCTACAATCGCCAATGACATGGGATGTAATTGCGGTGATCACTTATTTTGTCGGAAGTGTTCTCTTTTTCTATATGGCGATGATAAAAGACTTTGCATTGTATCGTGACGCCAACCTGAATATTCCAAAATGGAAACAAAGATTATATAAATTCCTGGCGATTGGTTATCGTGGGGGAGCAAGCCAGAAAAGACATCTTTATATTTCACAGAACCTTTTGGCAGTTATCCTTATTCCTCTTTCTATTATTGTTGCTTCTATTCTTTCATGGGTATTTGGAATGACGTTACGTCCCGGTTGGCATAGTACCATTTTTGGTCCTTATTTCGTTTTAGGTGCGCTATATTCAGGCTGTGGAGTATTGATCGTACTTATGTGGCTTTATAAAAAATTATATGGACTGGAAAATTACTTTACTAATAAACATTTTACATATCTCGGTTATGCTATGTTGGTGTTGGCCGCAGGTTATGGATATTTCACGTTCTCTGAATATTTCACCAACTGGTTCGGCTCAGAAAAATGGGATAATGAAGTGATCAAAAAATTATTTGATCCTGCAGAATTCGGCTGGTGGACGCTATTTGCCAACTTAGCAGGAATCATTTTACCCGTAGTCATAGTTGCCATACCCAAAACGAGAAAACCCAACCCGATCACCCTTGCTGCTTTTCTAATGGTGATTGCTTTATGGGTAAAGCGGTACCTGATAATTATTCCTACTCTTGAATCGCCTTTACTTCCAATGGAAGATACCCGTACTAATTATGTACATTATCATGCTACATGGGTCGAGTGGGCATTGACATTTGCAGGAATTGCTACGTTCTTTTTATTCTTTCTTCTGATGTCAAAATTTGTGACGATTATCCCGATATCAGATGCCAGCGAAAAAGGAAAATTAAGCCTGGAAAAAAACACTGTTAACGAAAAGGGAATCGCAACTGCATAAATTTCTACGTATGAAAAATTTTTTGACCATAACAGCAACTGTTGCTCTTCTTGGAATTTTACCAGCGAGGCTGATGGCTCAAACAGACTCGACAAAGTCTTCACAAGAGCCTTCCTTGTTATCACCTTCACTTGATTTCAGTACTGTTCAGAAAAACGATAATACTATTGACCTGAAAGCAACGCTGAAAACAAAGTTCAAGGGTAGTTTCATACAATTGCCAGAATTAAAAGTTACTTTCTATCAAACCATTGATGCCGGTGAAAAAAATCTTGGATTTGCAATAACGAATAGCCGGGGTGTTGCCGTGTTCAATTACAAAGCTGATTCATTAACTGCTGATAAAGATGGAAAGGTTAATTTGAAAGCCGCTTTTGCAGGTAATAAATCAATGGACCCTGCTGATGGAGAGGCGACTATTAAAAGAGCCCGGCTGGAAATTACTCCCGTTAAAGAAGATTCTTCATTAAGTGTACAATTAAAATTGGTTGATTTGAGTACCGGCAAAGAAAAACCTGTACCCGAAATTAATTTAACGGTATATGTAAAAAGAATGTTTTATCCTTTAAAAATAGGAGAAGGAAAAACAGATTCCAGTGGCAATGTTTCTGTTGATATCCCTAATACACTTCCTGGCGATGCCCAGGGAAATATTACATTGCTGGGCAGGCTCGATGATAACGATACATATGGTATGCTGGAAGCCGCCACTTCACAAAAATGGGGAGTTCCTGTTTCCCAAAAAATCGAAATCCAGGAGCGATCCCTTTGGAGTACCCATCCACCTATCTGGATGCTGATCACCTTTATTGTATTGATGGTAGCTGTCTGGGGGCATTATATTGTGATCGTATATGAGTTGTTCCGGCTAAGAAAAGAGGAGCCTCATGAAGTATCTGAAGCAACTAATTAGTACCTTTCAACATCTTTTAAAAAATAATACAATGAAAAAAAGTTTAACTGTACTTGGCGCAGGTTTATTTACAATCGCATTATTTGCATTTACTTCTAAACCTGCTTTTCAGCCAACACCCTGGAATGTTCCGGATGCCTATAAAAACAAAGTGAACCCATTGAAAGGAAATGCCGCCTCTGTTGCCACAGGAAAGGACTTGTACGGCCAGTATTGTAAATCCTGCCATGGATCGAAAGGAAAAGGTGATGGCCCTAAAGCGTCACAACTGGATACAGAATGCGGAGATTTTACAAAAGCTTCTTTTCAAGCAGAAACAGACGGCGCTTTATTTTACAAAACCCTCGAGGGCCGCAAAGACATGCCTTCGTTTAAGAAAAAGATCCCCGATGAAAATAATATCTGGGCATTGATTAATTATATGCGGACATTGAAATAACAGAAATACTCATCAATAAAATAAAAATAGTGCCACGGATGGCCTTTTAATTGTTCGCTTATTCACAGATGTAAAAGACTATATTATTATATTATTCCATACTCTTTCACAAAAAAGCCGATCAAATGATCGGTTTTTTTATCCTCTTGCCATGATCAATTTTTTTGTCAATAGAAGATCTGTTGTGTCGATATCAGAGCTATATTACTAATATAAATTTATTGGAAAGTAATCCTGTCGTCATTTGTGAAAATTAACTTTCATTAAAAAAATATTTCTTCTTCTGAATAATGTAAATACTGATTACAAATTCAATCTATGTTTTATATTCTTCCGTACCGGCAATGAATTTGCGGCTTTTTTCTTTGATCAAATTGTGCGATATGAAAAATATAATATTTGTAGCAACAGGACTTGTGCTGGCCCCGGTGATTGTCATGGCGCAGAAAAAGCTGCCCGATATGCAAAAAGATACTTTAAAAAATAAAAGCGCCTTTATTCTAAATTCCCGGTTACTTACTTTCAGTCAGCTGGATCAACGAAAGATTTATCATTGGGGAAATGGGCAGCGATCTACTCCAACAGGACGACAAGCGGGTGAAAATACTCCAAAATACGTTCGTGTATTCGGAGATTCCGCGATGGTGGTTTGGGATCTTTCTAAAAACCAATATCTGGCTAAAAATCGATCTCCCTGGTAATGCATTACTACTAAATGAAAAAAGCCATTCCAAAAACTAGAATGGCTTTTCAATTTCTATGAAGATCTTTTTACATTTTTTTCGGCTCTAATAACTTGAAGAATTGATCCAGTTGAGGCAGTATTACAATTCTTGTTCTGCGATTGGCAGCTCTACCTTCCGGAGTATCATTAGTTGTAAGAGGCACATATTCGCTACGTCCTGCTGCGGCCATCTTAGCAGGATCCAAACCATATTGATTTTGAAGTATGCGTACAACGGCAGTAGCTCTTTTTACGCTCAGATCCCAGTTGTCGAGCAACACGCCACTGTGATAAGGCACATTATCCGTATGTCCCTCTACCATAAATTCAATATCGGGCTGGTTCTTCAATACCTGCGCCACTTTTCCTAATACCAGCTTGGCCTGGTCGGTCACCTGGTACTTACCGCTTTTAAAAAGCAGTTTATCGGAAATATCAATATATACCACATCCTTATCAACCTTGATGTTAATGTCATCATCATTGAGGTTGCCAATAGCGCCTTTCAGGTTCATCACCAGCGCCATGTTCAGTGAATCTTTGCGTGCCAGCGACTCCTGAAGATTTTGAATGTAGATGTCTTTAGCGCCAATATTGTCCAATGATTTTTTAATGCTCTCTGCCTGTTGTGAAGAGATGACCGAAAGATCCTGCAGTTGTTTTAACGCTGTTGTGTTATTCTCTTTCAGAAAATCAATTTGTTTGTTCAGATCGCTGATCTTATTATTAAGATTAGCATTATCATTTTCCAATCCTGACTTTTGGCGGGACAAATCATTTTTTGCATCGTTGCAGTTATTCAGATCGCCCTGCAATTGAGTGTACTTGGTTTGCAGTTCCCCATACTGCGCCTGAGATGCTTTATATTTCTTTGTGCTGACACAAGAAAACAAAAATACAGTGAGCAATAAGATGGGGACTGGTAAAATCTTTTTCATATAAAATTTTTTAAAATAAACAATCGGGTTTCGCAAATAAGGGTATTACAATAATGTCTCAATGCGGCAAATATAAAACAGCATCGGTTAAAAATTTCTGATATTGTGTTAATCCTATGTTTTGCATAAACCGTGCCTTTTGTGAATTGAAATACTATAGAATAAAAAAATCCGCATCTTTGTTTTTAATGTGATTCTAATGGCCACACGACGAAATGCTGCAGTAGGTTTTATTTTCATAACTCTGCTCATTGATGTAATGGGCTGGGGATTGATCATTCCTGTGATGCCAAAACTTATTGCGCAGCTTAAAAATATTCCGGTAAATGAAGCAAGCCGTTATGGAGGCTGGCTGGTATCCATGTATGCAGTCATGCAATTTGTTTGTGCTCCCATTATTGGCAACTTAAGTGACCGGTTTGGGCGCCGGCCTGTGATTCTATTTTCATTATTTGGTTTTGGAGTAGATTATCTTTTTCTCGCATTTGCTCCAACGTATGGATGGTTGTTCGTTGGAAGAACTATTGCGGGGATCACGGGAGCCAGTTTTACTACTGGTGCGGCATATATCGCAGATATTAGCACACCGGAAACAAGAGCGAAAAATTTCGGATTGATCGGCGCTGCATTCGGATTGGGTTTTATCGTTGGCCCTGCTATCGGTGGCCTATTGGGTGGTCTCGGATTGAAAGCTCCTTTTTATGCTGCTGCAATTTTATGTTTACTGAACTGGCTCTACGGATATTTTATTTTGCCGGAATCCTTGAACAAAGAAAACCGCAGAAAATTTGAATGGAAAAGAGCTAACCCTGTGGGCTCTTTATTACATCTAAAAAAATATCCTGCCATCAGCGGGTTGATATTCTCTTTTACATTGATCTATCTCGCAGCTCATGCTGTTCAAAGCAACTGGAATTATTTCACCATGTATCGTTTTAAGTGGAATGAAAAAATGGTTGGTTATTCTTTGGCATTGATTGGATTATTGGTTGCAGCTGTGCAGGCCGGGTTGATAAGAGTAGTTAATCCAAAGTTGGGAAATCAGAGAAGTGCTTATGTTGGGTTATTATTTTATAGTATCGGGTTATTCCTCTTCGCATTTGCTTCACAGAGCTGGATGATGTTTGTATTTCTTGTTCCTTATTGCCTCGGTGGTATTGCAGGACCAGCGCTGCAAGCGATATTGGCCGGTCATGTGCCACCGAATGAACAAGGAGAATTGCAAGGGGCATTGACCAGCCTGATGAGTCTAACGTCAATATTTGGGCCACTGATCATGAATAATTTGTTTTATTATTTCACTAAGGCAAATGCTCCGGTTTATTTTCCTGGTGTCTCTTTTCTTCTCGGCGGCATACTGATGCTCGGAAGCGCTATCATTGCGTATTATGTGTTGCGACATGAAAAGAACGTGGTAGTAGTATAATGCATTTACAATGCTTCTTTCAACGCAGCTATTGTTTTCTTTTCGCTGCCAATGAAAATTTTATCATCAATAATCACTACAGGCCGTTTGAGAAAAGTATATTCCTGTAAAATGAAATTGCGGTAATCTTTTTCAGTAAGTGTTTTATTTTTCAACCCAAGCTCTTTATACTTCAATGCCCTGCGGCTGAATAAAGCCTCATAACTGCCCGCTATTTTTTTCATTTCATCTATTTGTGCCGGTGTGATTCTTTCCGTTTTAATATCCTGCATAATAAAACCATTTTCCTCTTGCTGAATCGATTTAATACCGGTTGCTTTAATTATTGCCTGGCAGGTCGTACATGTGCTGAGATGATAGATCTTCTTCATAAGCTTTTATCATGTCTTAAAAGTAGACACAGTCAGATTCTTCAAGTTGGCTAATTTATCTACTTTTGCTCTCTTATTTTATATTATGGGAAAAGACGAAGTATTCAAAGAAGAAATAGAAAAAGCCAGTGATTTCAAATTCGGCGCCAATGTAGCTCGTGTATTTGATGATATGGTGAATCGCTCCGTGCCTTATTACGGAGAAATCCAGCGCATGATGGCAGAACTGGCAGCGGATCATGCACGAAATGGAAGTGATGTGTACGACCTGGGCTGTTCTACCGGCACTACCATGATCGGAATGAATACAATGGTCAACCCCGATATTAAATTCATTGGAGTGGACGATTCCCAGGAGATGCTCGATAAGTGCAAATCCAAACTCATTGAAGTGGGTTTTTCCCGTGATTATGAACTCCGCTGCGCCGATCTGAACCAGGGAGTAACAATTACGAATGCTTCCGTGGTTGTATTGTGTCTCACCTTACAGTTTGTTCGCCCTATTTACAGGGAAAAATTATTGAAAGATATTTTCTCCGGTTTGAATTCCGGCGGCATTTTGATCCTCGTAGAAAAAATTCTGGCGGAAGAAAGCAATTTCAATCGTGACTTCATCAAATATTATTACGATTATAAGCGTCGCAACCATTACAGCGAAATGGAGATCTCACAAAAAAGAGAGGCCCTGGAAAATGTTCTGATACCTTATAAACTGAGTGAAAATATTGCAATGCTCCGTGATACCGGCTTCGATCATTGCGAGGTTTTTTTCAAATGGTATAATTTTTCCGGGCTCATTGCTACAAAGAAATAATCATGGTGAAGATCGGCAACTTCTTTTTTAAATACCGTAATTGGATCTTCATTCTTTTTTACGGCGCCCTGTTCATTCCTTCCTGGCCCTTATTTTCTGAAAAGAATTTTGGCTCTTATTATTATACATGGCCGATCATTATCGGTTTAATTATTACAGTTTCGGGGCAATTGGTCCGTGGCCTCACAATTGGCCTTGCTTATATTGTACGTGGAGGGAAAGAGGGAAAGCCTTACGCAGAAGGATTGGTTACTGAAGGAATTTTTAATCATTGCCGTAATCCTCTTTATGTAGGTAATATTTTAATGCTGTTAGGTGTGGGCATCCTGGACAATTCATTAATATATGTAGCGATCGTTATCCCGGTTTTTCTTTTTATCTACCAAGCCATCGTATTGGCAGAAGAGAATTTTTTACGGGGTAAATTCGGAAATGGCTACGATGATTATTGCAAAAAAGTGAATCGTTGGGTGCCGGACCTGCGAGGTATCGGAAAAACCTTATCAAGCATGCAATTCAAATGGAAGCGATGGATACTAAAAGAACACACCACGCAATTCATCTGGCTCGCAGGTATAATATTGATTCTTTTGTTTCGTTATCCCGAACTGACTCTCCACAATGAACAACTACGCAATACATTACTGATCACAATTCTCTCTGGATTACTATTGCTTTATATCCTCATCCGCATTTTAAAAAAAACAGGAAGGTTCAAAGAATAAAATTCTCTTAGAAAATTTTTTGAAAAAACCAGGCAAGTCCTCCCAAAACAGTTCCGGTTATCAAGCCAATTATGGGTCCAACTATGAGAATTAAGTATCGTGGTTTGAACCGGGAACTTTTATTAAATCCTTCAGCATATTTTGGATTATTCTTCAGATAGGTTTCAAAAAAAATACTCTGAATTGCAGAACTCAGAAAGCCCCAGAAAATACCAATAATGAGTCCATGCCAGAAACTCATTTCTGAAACTTTCCGATAAATCATGAAGGCTGTAAAAAAACCTATGACCAGCCAAAACATCGGCTCGGTTTTCCGGGTAAATCCCAGTACCGAAAGAATTCCCATCAAAATTCCAAACGATGAAAGCAAAAGAATCAACGACCAGTTCATATTGCCAATTTTTGGTCGAAAAGATAATGAATCATAAGTAAAAGCGGGTGGATTTCAGTCAATAGGGCTACTTTCCTGCATTCGTAAACAAATGGCAGGATTTCTTGTTAATTTTGTTCCTCCTCCGTAGCCTTAGCGAAGGAGGCCATTTAAATTTGTGAGTTATGATCAAAACAGGAAATCCCATTATCAGTATCTATACAGAAATGACACCCAACCCGGAAACAATGAAGTTTGTTGCTAATAAACTTTTGTACCCCGGTAAAAGTGCCGATTTTCCAGACGCAGAAAGTGCCAAGCCATCCCCGTTGGCAACAGAGTTGTTTGGTTTTCCCTTCATCAAAGCTGTTTTTATTGCCAGCAATTTTGTTACTCTTACAAGAACTAACGAAACAGACTGGGATGATGTGATTCCCTCTATCCGTCAATTTTTCAAAGAATATCTTGAAGAAGGAAAGGTCATCGTCAACGAAGAAGAAATGGCTACTGTAAAGCAGGATGGTGGCAATGCCGTCAGTGCAGATGATACAGATGTGGTTAAAAGAATAAAAGAACTACTCGATAATTACGTTCGCCCCGCCGTAGAAATGGACGGCGGTGCCATTCAATTCAGAAGTTATGATGATGGTGTCGTGAACCTGATGCTGCAAGGCAGCTGCAGCGGTTGTCCTTCTTCGATGATCACATTAAAAGCCGGTATTGAAGGCATGATGAAACGGATGATCCCCGAAGTAAAAGAAGTGGTTGCAGAAGCCGAATAAGCCTTCAAATTTTATTCAGCTCCTTTTTCGTGAATTCATTTTCAACATTTCCTGTATTTAGTGTAGAGGCAGGTTCGAATAACATGATATGTACCTCTTCTTTTGCATTTGGACGATGCTCCACTCCTTTGGGAACAATAATAAATTCTCCTTCATTTACCGGAATCGTTTTATCCCGGAATTCCATATCAAAACTTCCTTTTACAACATAAAATAATTCATCTTCTTGATCGTGATGATGCCAGGTAAAAGGTCCTTTGAATTTTACGAGTTTCACCTGTTGTCCATTTAGTTCTCCGGCAATTCTTGGATTCCAATAATCATTAAAAAAAGAAAGTTTTTCTAAAACATTTATTTTTTCCATGATTTAAAGTTAGTGAATGGTATTTTTATGCCATGAGCTTTCATGATATCTGGCAACAATTTGTTGAAGGCATGAAATCAACCGGGTGGATGGAGTACATAGCGGTGGTTGCAGGTATTGCCAGCGTTTGGTTCAGCCGAATTGAAAATATCTGGGTTTACCCGGTCGGGCTCGTTAATACAATCATTTATATCTACATCAGTGTAAAAGGAAGTTTGCTTGGGGAAGCAAGTGTCAATTTTTATTACACGGTAATGAGTATTTACGGCTGGATATTATGGGCAAAAAGAGACGAACAGAAACATCATGTAGTGGTCATCACCAAAGCAAGCACTAAAGAATGGTTACATCACATTCTTTTCTTTGCTGTTTTTTATATCGCTATCTTTTTTTCATTGACTTATTTAAAAAAATCTTTTGCTACCGGAGCTATTCCCTGGGCGGATGCATTTGCCAGCGCTACTGCATACACGGGCATGTGGTTAATGGCAAAAAAGAAAGTAGAGAGCTGGTACTGGTGGATCGCTACTAATATTGCCTCCATTCCTCTATACTTTGTGAAGCATTACGTTTTTACAAGTGTGTATTATCTTGTTTTATTGGTATTGGCCGTTTTCGGTTTATTGGAGTGGATGCGAAGAGCTGATACAGAAAAACAAATCGCAGTATAAAGAAATTATTTTCTTTTGTTGTTAAACAACAGGTATTTCGCTGTTTCATAATAAGCATCTGTCAGATTCCGTAGCGCTTCTTTTCTTTTTTCCACAGGCTCTGAATTACCAATTGCTTCATTATTCTTTATCGAAACCATAATTTCTTTTCCCGGGAATCAATGACCGGGAGTAATAATAATTACTATCAACTATTCCCACTTGCTTGGTTTCCGGATCAATAATAAAAGCACACTGCGGAATAGCTCCATCATTAGTGTTGACAGGATTGGCAAATAAGTTTCTTCCCAATGTATAATTATAAAATGCCTGTCCGCTCAAAGAAGCTGCGGAAGGAAGTATGTCAATCTGAGAACAAACATCAGTTCTCACTTCGGGCTGAAGCAACGCAGGCGAATAAAAAAGTAACGGAACATGTTCTGCTGTTAGTCCATTATCTGTCCAGGCACGGGGAAACATATCTCCTGCATTACCGCGGATACCATGATCACCAACAAAAATGAAAATGGTATTCCTGAAATAATTTTCTTTTTTCGCCGCTTCAATAAATTGTTGATAACAATAATCAGTAAAACGAAAGGCATTTACTTCTTCATTACTTTCAAAACCATATTTGTTCAATGTATCAGTTGGATAAGATACCTTTTTGAAATGTGCTTGATCTTCTTTTGGTATAGTATAGGGCCTGTGATTATCTGCAGTCTGGATAACAGCAAAGAAAGGACGGGTCTGTTGCTTTAAAAACCCATTGGCTTCCAAAAAAAGATTTTTATCGCTGATGCCCCACACATCTATTTTCGGAGATTTATAATCACTTCCTTCATATAAATGCAGGCTATCAATATTATTCATTAGCAATCCGCGGATATTAGCCCAACTGGCACTGCCCCCAATGAAATATAATTTTTTATACCCTTTAAAATCATTGACGATCATGTTTTGATTCACCATTGCCATATTGCGGCTGGCTGTTTGCGGCGCTTCTACATCCGGGATGCCGGTGAGAGTTGCCCAAACTCCTCTCGCTGTTCCGAAAGTTGGAGTGAAACAATATTTGAAAAAAATTCCATCATGGCACATCTGGTTGAAATAAGGAGTAGTGCTCAGAGGATTGCCCCACATAGAACTTTTATAACCACTGAAACTTTCACAGATAACAACAACGATGTTAGGTTTTATACCGTTGAAAGTGTCTCTTGCGGGATAAGTTCTTATAAAATTCAATGTGTTGGCATCAGGATTTTGTATCCCTAACTGCGCGGCCATCAGCGGATACCATTTTTTTGTTTTGGCCAGGTCAAAGGTGGAGCTTCTGAATTTTAAAGTGCTAAAAAAACTTTGAAATGGATTCAATGAGAGATTCGCCTTGGATTCATTGCCTAATGAAAAAGCATTGCTCCATCGGAAGCGGATATTGTCCTATGCGGCCGAAAATACCAATGGCAAAAAGAAGAAATGCAACAACAAATCCAACGATTCTGTTTTGCCTGGTTGCTGTTTCAGATTTTACCGCAGCTTTTTTATAGAAAAATTTTATTGCCCAAACGATCAAAAAAGTAGCAACAGCCAGCAACAGCAACAACTTTATTACAGGATAGCTCTGCCAGACCATATTCATAGAGATGCCGGCATCCTGCAGGTAATTCAATACGCTTGCGTTCAGTCGTTGTGATAAATAAGAATAGTGAGCGAAATCGATAACATAAAAAAAACAAAAGATAAAACCCAGGATGCCCAATGTCCAAAACCAGCCTTTCCTGGCAGCTGTCGATTCAAAAGGATTAAATAAACGAATACTTCCCAAGATGAGCATGAGCATCATTAACACACATGCCGACCGCAAATCAAACCGAAAACCAAGAATAAAAGAATCTGTTGCTTCGCTCCAGGAAAGATGAACTTGTTTGAACGCTATGAAAAATACAAATCGCAAAATCGTCATAAGCGCCAAAAAAAATAAACCCGTGTACAAGGCCCAACGTAAAACTCTTGAATGTATCCATGCTTTCATATCAAATGCTGGAAGCCAATGCTTATTTTTGAGGCCGCAATTTACACGAACTTAATGGTACTATCGTTATTACAGGAATTATTACGCTGGGACCGGGAACTTTTTAACAAAGTCAATGGTCAATGGACTAATTCTTTTTTTGATACATTGTTGCCATATACCCGCAATGCTAATATTTGGGTCCCGGTGTATTTATTCTTCATTGTATTTGCATTGATCAATTTTCGCCGCAATGGTATGTATTGGGTTTTAGGTGCCGTGCTTACTGTTGCTACTTCCGATCTCATTAGCAGCTGGGGAATTAAAGAATTGATCTTTCGCATTCGTCCCTGCAGAGATGAAGCACTGGCAGGACATGTACGGTTCTTGGTACAGTATTGTCCCAAGAGTTCCAGTTTTGTTTCTTCTCATGCTGCCAATCATTTTGCCATGTCTTTATTTATTTTTTTAACGCTAAAAGATTTTATGGGAAAATGGCTGGCGTTGGTTTTTCTATGGGCATTTATCGTTTCTTACGCCCAGGTGTATGTTGGTGTTCATTATCCCATTGATGTCATTTGCGGAAGTTTGGTCGGTATGTTTATCGGTTATAGTTGGTCAAAAATCTTTAATCATAGTTTTTCACTCCAACATTCTGTACAAAAAGCAGGGTGATCCCAAAAATTAAGTGTCAGCTCATGGAGTTAAAAAAAATTGCGATCATCGGACCAGAATCTACAGGCAAAAGCACTTTATGTGATCAATTGGCGCAACACTACAATACCGAGTGGTGCCCGGAGTATGCAAGAGAATATTTATTGAAACATGGCGCCAACTATTCTTATGATGATCTGCTTACTATTGCAAAAGGGCAAATTGCATTGGAAGATGAATTAGAGTCTTCGATCAGAAGAAAAAAAACAGCAGACCCCGATCCGCAGCTTCTTTTCATAGATACAGATATGTATGTAATGAAAGTATGGTGCGAATTTGTTTTTAATAAATGTCATCGTTTCATTTTGGAACAAATTGCAGAGCGGAAATATGATCTTTATCTATTGTGCAATGTCGATCTTCCGTGGGTCAAAGATGAATTAAGAGAATATCCTGACCTTGAAACCCGAAAAAAAATATACAATATTTATAAAGATATTGTGATTAACCAACCCTTTCCCTGGGCAGATATCAGCGGTGATTATGATGCTCGTTTCAAAAAAGCAATTGCTGCGGTCGGGCATCTACTTTCGCAACGATAGATTCCGGAAATGAGTTTTATTAAAAAAAATATCATCCCGCTTTTTTTGCTTTCCTGGTTTCTCGTCAACCTGCTGCAGGCC
Source organism: uncultured Bacteroidota bacterium (assembly GCA_963745445.1). Taxonomy (GTDB): domain Bacteria; phylum Bacteroidota; class Bacteroidia; order Chitinophagales; family Chitinophagaceae; genus UTBCD1. The sequence continues at coordinate 849,297 of CAVUXD010000003.1, read as the reverse complement.
GGCGCCACGGAATTATTCGATGACGAAGCCTACTATTGGGTGTATTCAAGATTTCTTTCCTGGGGCTATTATGACCATCCTCCTATGATCGCATTATTGATCAAAATCGGTTATTTCTTTTTCCATAATGAATTGGGAGTTCGCTTGCTGATTGTCATTCTTAGTACAGCAAGCCTTGTCATCATCTACGATCTGCTTCCGCAAAAGAGTAATAAACTTTTCATTACAATCGCCTGCTCAATGGCTGTATTACAGATCGGAGGTATCATTGCTGTGCCGGATATTCCATTGATCTTTTTTACAGCATTATTCTTATGGCTGTACCGTCGGTTTCTTCAAAGAACTTCATTGGTAAATTCTCTTGTTACTCGGATTGGGTATGGCGCTACTACTTTACAGTAAATATCATGGGATATTGATAATAATTTTTACACTCTTATCAAATCTTAAATTATTAAAACAACCACTCGCTTATGTAGCAGCTCTTTTTGGCATCGTGTTATTTCTTCCGCATTTGCAGTGGCAATATATCCATCATTTCCCTTCGGTGCAATATCAACTTTTTGAACGTAGTTCATCCGGTTATAAAATTTCTTATACAACTGATTACATTGTTGCACAAATTTTGTTGGTAGGTCCCTTCATGGGATGGCTGTTATTATGGCAATCATTTCGCTACAAAACAACCGACGCATTTGAAAGAGCTCTGAAATTTTCTTTGGTTGGAATCTATTTATTTTTTCTTCTCACTACAATAAAGGGACGTGTCGAGGCTAATTGGACAGCCCCGGCATGGGTCTCATTGATCATTCTTTCTTCTCAGGCTTTAGTACAGAAAAAAAAATGGGAAAAAATTTTATGGAGATTAATGCCTGTAACACTGGTAGTAGTTTTCGCACTACGAATCTACATGGCATTGGACATTGCACCGGCGAGCTGGATGCCCAAAGATGAATTTCATCAGAATAAAAAGTGGACAGAAGCTATAAAAGAAAAAGCCGGTGATCTGCCAGTTGTTTTTATGGACACCTACCAAAAGCCATCGAAATATTGGTTTTATACCGGACAGAAAGCTTTTTCGCTGAATACTCCTTTATACCGTAGAAACAATTTTAATTTCTGGCCATTGGAAGATTCATTTAGAGGAAAACAGGTGTATGCTGTTATTTTCCAGGATTCAACTTATTTCACTGATATCATAAGCAAGCAAGGAAAAAAAATAACCCGTGGGAAAATGATTGACAGTTTTTATTCTTATTCAAAAGTTAATTTGTTGCCGGAAAAAAATTTGATCGTCTCTGCAAATACATTGCACACTTCTTTGCGATTGGCTTCCGGTTCAGAGCCGGTTCCGGTTCCATTTATTCCCTATCTTTTTATTTATCGTGCAGATACTTTCTTTACTTCTTATAAGCTGACTGCTCAACCGGTTTCTGATCATTGGCAAATTACTTCTGCAGAAACAATGGATTTACCTCCCGGAAAATACATGGCCCGCTTTGCAATTCCTTCTGTAATTCCAAACCTTCCGAGTCTGAACAGTACGTTCAGTAAATTGACTGTAAAAAAATAATTATCTGCTATCTTATAACCCTTTGAATATCGGGATCAGGTTCCAGGAAACTCATTTGCTGCAACACCCATTGCGATCTTGATGCCACATAACCGGAAAGTGGTTTGACTTTATATCGTTTAGGATTGGGTAAACAGGCAGCGATCATAGCCGCTTCTTCCCGGGAAAGATTTTTTGCCGGCTTATTAAAATACGTTTCTGCCGCTGCTTCCACTCCAAATATTCCATCTCCCATTTCAATAGTATTCAAATACACATCCAGTATCCTTTTCTTTCCCCAAAATACTTCGATCATGAATGTAAAATATACTTCCAATCCCTTTCTGTAACCAGCTACGGCCTTGCCATAGAAAAACATTTTTAGCTACTTGCTGGCTGATGGTGCTGGCTCCACGGATACGGTTGGGTTTTCTTTTATTGTATTCCACTGCTTTTTTGATACTCTTCCAGTCAAAACCCTCATGATCCGGGAAAAGCTGATCTTCTGAAGAGATCACTGCGAGTTTTGCGTTAGGCGAAATATTGTGACCGCTTACATAATGCCGCTTCAATCCGTTTCCGTTAACCCAGCTGATGAATTGCGTCATGGTAATAGGAGGATCGATCCATCTTAATATAATGATGTAAAAAAGCTGGAAAAAAAAGACAATAAAAAAAGTCCTTTTTATCCGTCGCCATAATCGTGGAAAAAAACCTTTTCGTTTCATTCAACACTGCAATATCAGGAAAATAAGGCTGAAATCTAAAAACCTCGCTTAGGCGGCAAATGAAAGTCCAAAATCTGCAAATGAAATTTTTTGCCGATAGAGTATTTCTTTCTTCGAAACGATATTTTACTTCCAATGTACTGGATCAATAATGGACTGTAGCCAATCACAAGTCCTGCAGTCAATGCTTCTTTGAATTTTGCCTGCTTACTTAATGATAATCCTGCCGTGGTCAGCGCAATACCTCCGGTGATCAATAACAATTCTTCGCTGCTTACATGAAAAAATTTTGTGGTATCCGCTATATAGTATAACTGATTTTACAGAAGGTATTGGCACCGGCTTGCCGTTTACAAAAATGGTATCGTCCTTCAATAAAGTAATGAGCCCCCTGTAGATAATTCCACTTTGTAATTCCAGCGTAATACGGTCTTCTTCTACATATATCTTTTTTTTATGAAATCCTTTTTTGACAAAAAGATAGCCCATCTGTGATTCGGCGACAAAAGAACAAAGCAATAAAATAACAATGGAAATAATCCGGGCCATGCATCAAACTTACAAATACCAATTCAGCGTAATTGTTAAATGTATCATTATAGCCTTTTCCCATAAATGAGCAAACCCCAAATCAATGCAATTCCAAAACCAATCAGGATAAGTCCATTGATGCGGTTAATGATATGAATATTGTGAGGTGTGAGTCGGTTCCTGATCTTACCGGCCAACATTACCTTGGCAATATCACCGCTCAATACCAGTGCCAGACAAGTTGCGAAAATGATGATCCGTTGTTGTATCGAATGATTGATCACTGTGGTTGAAGTGGTGATCCAAAAAATAAAAACCGCCGGGTTCAGCATATTCATCAAATAGCCCGATAAAAAAATGCGGGCATACTCCCGGTTACTGAAACTAAGAACCTGTTTTCCCTCTTCATTCACTTTTACTTTTTTAAAGAATAAAAAATAAACCCCCAATGAAACAAGAAAAATACATCCTGCGATGCCGATCTCAGTTTTGTATTCGCTCAGGCTTCTGAAAAGTTCAGTAAAAACATTGCTGACCAATACCAAAGTAATATCGCTGGCAGAAACGCCAAAAACAAAAGCCATTCCTCCTTTGTGACCGTTGTTGAGACTTTGCTTGATAATTGAGAACAACACCGGTCCTACTGAAATGCTCAGCAGTAATCCAAATGTTATTCCTTTAAGTAATGCTTCAAACATAAATAATCAAGTAGGTGCTAAAAATAAAAAACCTCTTTCATATAAATAAAAGAGGTCAATTAATAATATTAGAATCTGCCTTTAAATTTTTCCGGTCTGTAAAAAATAGTTCCAGTCCTCCAGCATTTTTCCTTTCATCACTCGTGGAAATTTATGCTGATTCCCCAGCTTTCCTTTCAGCACCATAAATTCCATAAATTTTTCTTCAGGCAATTTTTCCAGGTAAACCTCTTTTAATGTACTGTCTCTTTCCGTAGCATAATCATCATTCAGCTTTCTCAATTGCTGATCAATGCGTTTCCGTATCATTTCTGTATCACATGGATCATTGCAGGCAATATACCATTTATGAGCAAAAAAAGTTCCGAGAGGCATGCCAACTACTGTGTATTCCGGAATGCTGATGTTCATTTCATTCGCTGACCAGCTCAATAGCTTTATTCATGTTTTCTACACTAAGGTGCTCGCCGGTCAAGCTCAGAAAATGTTTAGTTCTTCCTGTGATTACTACTTCACTGCGTTCCGGGTCCACAATTTTTAATGTGTCGCCGAGTAAGTACCTCCAGGCGCCGGCATTAGTACTCATTAATAAAGCATATTCTTTCCCTTCTTCTGTTTCGTGGATCATTTTAGCTTCCGGGTTTGCTACAACATTTCCGTCGCTGTCAAAATTTTTATCGTCAAAAGGAACAAACTCAAAAAAGATGTTGTTATTGAGGATTAGTCTGCATTCCCTTAGCGTGTTCTCTTGTTTTATAGCCAATAAACCCTTCACTGGATAAATAATTTTCGATGTAAATGATCGGCTTGCCCAATAATTTTTCAAACCCCTTTTTGTACGGTTCAAATGCCACTCCTCCATGAACAAAAAATCCGAGGTTGGGCCATATTTCATGAACGTTTTTAACCTTATAATGTTCGATCACCATTTCCATACACATCTGGCACCAGGCAGGTACTCCTACAATATACCCGATATCCCATTCCCTGGCGTGTTCTACAATTTCATGAAGTTTTTGATTCCAGTCTGCAATAGCTGCAATGCGGCCACCTGGTTTATAAAATGTCTGGAACCAAAACGGCCTCTTCTTTGCCAGTATACCACTGAGATCTCCTTCATACCAACCAGCCTTTCCTTTTTTAAGATCGGTTGCACCTCCCAGCATCAGAAATCCTCTCGTTATAGCTTTTCGATTCAGATTCTCATAACCGAGCAGCGTCACGAATTGCCGGACATAATTGATCGTATTGCTGCGTAACATTTCTTTGGTGATCGGAATGTATTTGCTGGCCGCTTCCGAAGTTCCGGAACTCAGTGCATAATATTTAATCTTACCGGGCCAGGTAACATCCGGTACTCCTTCCAGTGTTTTCTTCCACCATTCGCTATAAATTTTGTTGTAATCATGTACCGGAACCAACTCCTGGAATCTTTTTGCAGGATAGCGGCTCAATAAAATTTCATCAAATCGATATTTCTGGCCAAATTCAGTGAATCTTGCTTTTTTCAATAATTTTTTAAGTACCCGGACTTGCTGACGTCGTGGATCATTGGGTGGGATGCGAAGAGCCGCAGCAACGGCTTTGGGTAATTTAATATCAATAATGTTGGCCATGAACCGGGTTCGAATTTAAAGTTAAACAATGTTGCTCATTGACGGCTGCGAATATAGTCGTATAAATGTTTACTTTCTTAATTGTTTATAGCTGCGCCACAATAGCCGGAGATCGTTTATAGCTTCATGGTCGTGGGCATACCAGTAATTCATCATTTTCAAACTATCTTCCGGCAGTTCATTTGGAGTTGATAGTGGAACGCCGTTACAGTCCAACACTCCTTTGCGAAGCGGCGGAAATGGTTTTTCTCCAATCGTATATCCCACCCATGTTTTTTTTGCGAACAATACCAAAAAACAATTTTCAAAAAAATGAAATGGTTTTTTTACAAGAAATAAATGAATCGGAAAGCTAATCAATGCCAATAAAGAAATTGCAATATCAATCAATCTTTTCATCCGGCGATAATAAGGATCACTCAATTTAAATCCGTTTTCTATGGATAATGCCTCTCCTGTTGTGTCTTTCGAGTCGCTGCCAACGATACTTTGACTATGATCTGCATGAAATTTTATCCTGACATTTCGGGGTAGCTGAGGAATAACTGTGATAATTTGTTTGAACGATAATTCGCCAATACAAAAAATAACTTCACGGAACGGTATGCTTTTGTAAAATTGTTTCAGATCTTTCCAATTGGTCATCCCTGTAGTGTCATTATCCGATATCGCTGCTCTGCCGATCACCCTTTCCGCATACCCTGCTTCTTTCATAACATGAAGAGCATTTTCATATTCCGCTGAAGAGCCAACAATAACAGTGTTTAGTTCTTCATTGCGTTCCCTTTGGCTGTTCAAAACACCAGCTTTAACCAGACCCCATCTCAACAATGCAATCAGAACAAATGATAATAAAGAACCTAATACTATGATCGCCCTTGAAAAACGGTAATGTTCCGAAAGCAACGCATATCCTGCAAGCAAAACAATTGTTGCTATAAGTGCTGAACGGATCAATCTCGGACGTTTGTAATAACGATCATATAATCCTGCATAATAAGCAATGATCAGGTACGCAACTGTAAGAATCGGAAAAGAGATCCAAAGTAGCCGGTTGTCATAATGAACATCCGGCCTCACATATTTATTCCATAAATTTTTTACCAACCAAAAAGAAAGCAAGGTGAGTCCCGCATCAGCAATAGGTAAACCGATCCGTCGGATAAAATTTGCAATACCTGTCATTACTGCACGAAACCAGATAGCTGAATGAACTAAAAAATTAAAGACTCTTGCCCGGCTTCCTCCGTATTGCTTATGTACAAAAATGCTCATAGCGTTGTAAAACATCCGGATATAGTTCAAAGTTCCCTTGCGGGTGCTTTCACCTTTGAAATGAATGATACTGCTTTCGGCAAAATAATAGTTTTTATATCCTGCTCTTTGAATCCGGTAGCTCAGGTCTACGTCTTCTCCATACATAAAAAAAGTTTCATCGAAGCCGCCGGTTTTTTCCAGCACCTCTTTTTTGATCATCATAAATGCTCCTGCTAATACATCCACTTCGTGTGTTTCGTCTGGATCAAGATTACCAAGATGATATTTTGAAAAAACCTTAGATCTTGGAAACGTCTTTGACAATCCAAATAATTTATACAGAGCAGCAGAAGGCGCCGGAAAAGATCGCTTTGATTCTTTCAAAAATCGGCCAGATCCATCCAGCATTTTTATTCCCAAAGCACCTGCGTCCGAATGTGATTCAAGGAAGTCAATACACTTCTGAAAACAATTTTCCGGAATAATTGTGTCAGGATTCAGAAACAAAATATATTTCCCCTTTGATAAATTCAACCCCTGGTTACAGGCCTTTGCAAAACCAAGATTTTCCCGGTTGGCTATAAATTGAACTTCCGGAAATCCGGGCAGTAAATATGTGAGGCTATTATCTCCGGAAGAATTGTCTATCACAATGATCTCCGCTTGCAGCCCGTCTATTGCTCTTCTGATCGAGAAAAGACATTGTTCTAAAAAATGTTTGACATTATAATTTACTATGACAATTGATAATTGCATTTCATTATCAGCCGTTCCGCCGAAATTCTTTAATGATCATGTCAAAAATAATAGTTCTCTTACAGCATTCAGTAATTTATTGTTTCTCTTATAGAGCCAATGACGGTTTATTATCTTTGCTCATGTTTAAACCCATACTGATCGAAGCGGTAAAAGCCGGGGCAGTTGAAATCCGGCGGTTTTTCAACAAAGATTTCAAGATCGGCAATAAAGAAGGCGTCAACAACCTGGTAACAGAGGCTGATCATGCTTCTGAAAAAGCCATTTTCGAAGTGATTAAGAAAAATTTCCCTGATCATTATATTTTAAGTGAAGAGGCCGGAGAACTCATACAAGATTCCAATTACAAATGGATCATTGATCCGATTGATGGTACCGTAAATTTTGCTCATGGTATTCCATTGAATTGTGTTTGCATTGCTATAGAATATAACAAAGAAGTGATCATGTCGGCAGTATATAATCCACATCTTGAAGAATTATTTTTTGCAGAAAAGAATTGTGGCACTTTGCTTAATGATAAACCTATTCATGTCAGTGATGAAACAGAAATTATCAAGGCTTGTTTGGTCACTGGTTTCCCTTATACTTATCTCGATATGCCCAATGGCCCTTTGCAGATATTTGAAAAATTTATCAGGAAAGGAGTTCCTGTCCGTCGGCTTGGATCTGCGGGTATTGATCTTTGTTGGGTGGCGTGTGGAAGATTTGATGGGTTTTATGAACATAAACTGGAAGCATGGGATAGCGCTGCAGGATATTTAATTGTTGAAGAAGCGGGAGGAAAGGTCACCGATTTTAAAGGAAATAAATTTTCTCCTTATCAACCACATGTGTTGGCCACCAATGGAAAAATACATGACGAAATGCTGGGAGTGATTAATAATGAAAAAAGTTTATGAGCGAACAACGAACAGAAATATCTTCTCTCGGTGAGTTTGGGCTGATCGAACACCTGACAAAAAATATCGAACTGCAAAACGCCTCTTCTATTGTCGGTGTGGGTGATGATGCGGCGGTTATTGATCATTTCGGAAAACAAACCGTAATTACAACCGACCTGATGATCGAAGGCATTCATTTTGATCTTATATATACTCCATTAAAACATCTTGGCTATAAAAGTGTGGTCGTGAATCTCAGTGATATCTATGCAATGAATGCTGTTCCAACACAGATCATTGTAAGTCTTGGTATCAGTAACCGTTTCAGCGTTGAAGCATTGGATGAATTTTATGAAGGCGTTTATGCTGCTTGTGATAAATATGGTGTTGATCTTGTTGGTGGCGATACTAATTCTTCTCAAAAGGGTTTTATTATTTCCATAACAGCGATTGGAGAAGTAACACCCGGATAAATTTGTAAAAAGAAGTACCGCACAAAAAGGAGATCTGCTTTGTGTGAGTGGCGATCTGGGCGCTGCTTATGTTGGATTATTATTTTTGGAAAGAGAGAAAAAGATCTATCTCGAAAGCTCCGGCTGTGCAACCCGATCTCGAAGGTGAGTCGTATGTTATCGGGAGATTGCTGAAACCCGAAGCAAGAAAAGATATTATTGAATTTTTTGCTAAAGAAAATATTGTTCCCACTTCTATGATGGATATCAGCGATGGATTGAGTTCGGAAATACTTCATATCTGCAAGGAAAGCAATCTTGGTTGTGTTTTGTATGAAGAAAAAATTCCTATTGCTGAAGAAATGAGAAGAGCGGCATTCAAATTTGAAATAGATCCAACTGCCTGTGCATTAAGCGGTGGCGAAGATTATGAATTACTTTTCACCATTCCACAGGCAGATTATGATAAGCTGATATTCAATGAAAATATCAGTGTGGTAGGATATATGACCGAACCCGGAAAAGGAGCTTATATCATCACCAAAGGCGGAAGCAAACATGCGATCACGGCACAGGGCTGGAATCATTTAAAACAGAACCGGGGTTAATTGATTATGAGGATCGTAATCGTTTTCTTTTCTCATTATTGTATGCGCCGCCTGTTGCTACCGGAAAATCTTCATTTAATCCATCATAAAAAATATTCTCCGGAAGAGCTGCAGAAAGATTATTCAGTTTTTCGGGATATCCTCGCAAGAATCTCATCCGGGTTTGTATTGGTACACTTCCAAAGACAGCATGAATTATTTTTTCCAGGAAGGCGCTGCTCAATTAAAGGATTCGTATGACCGAGCCCCAATTCAGAAACATCCTGGCGTATGTCTTGTCAAAGGTTGATTGCGGACATACTTCTGTGCGGCTTTCAAATAAATACAGTCATTACCTGGATACGGCAAGAACAAAAATTTTCCCTTTGAGTATAAAATTCTGGCCGGATACAGCTGCCGTGGCTGCTAACCTTGATCCGCAAGGACAGCATATTGAAAAGAGGAACCGTGATAAAAAAAATAAACAATGAGCCGATCAATTCCATTGTTGATACGTTGTTCCAGTTTCTTTCTGCTGATGGGCACAATCTGACTCATAAATATCAAACACTAAGCAATCGGGGATCTTTCGGGCAGTTGTATTCTTCGGTTTTTGGTATGTCAGAAAAATACCATATCGAATATATCGATAGCAATGGCGAGGTTCATTCTACTACTCTTCCGGCATATGATCCACAAAAAGATACATTCAACCGAAGATTTCATTCGGCCATTTCCCCGGCAACAAAAACTCAGCAGAAAAGAAAGAAAAAAGCTGGAGCTTCCTTCGGTTCGTTCTTTACGGGCAGATTCAGCCAATCAAACCGCCTTCATGGACCTGAATTCGTTTGGCCGGGGTTTTCACTTAAAAAAATTCTTCCGCCAGTCGTTTCGGTATTTGAAAAAAAACCATATACAATACCTTGTCATTGATGTAAGGGGAAACGGAGGTGGCAGTGTCGACCAATTCTACTTTTATTTCCCGTTTTTTAGCTGATCGTCGTTTTAAGATCGCTGACTCGCTGTATGCCATTTCGAGGAAGAATCGCTATGGCCGTTATATTCAGAATAATTTCTGGAATGATCTCTTCATTAAATTTGTTACACATCGCAAAAGTCTGACGGACATTATCACTTCGGATATTTTGAACGACATTATTTCAACCCAAAAAACATGACCACTTTAACGGCACTGTGTATATCATGACAGGCGGCAATTCATTTTCTGCAACAACCTTGTTCGTCAATTCTGTTATCAGGCAGGATAATATAATTGTAGTAGGCGAAGAAACCGGCGGCGGCGCTTATGGAAATAATGCATGGTTGATCCCGGATGTCACACTTCCCATAACAAAAATTCAATTTCGTTTACCGCTATTCCGTCTGGTGATGAATAAAAACTTCCCGAAGAATGGAAGAGGTGTTCAACCCGAAGTAGAGGTTGACCCAACGGTGGACGCTATTCGCCGCGGTGCGGATTACAAGTTCGATAAAGTGATGGAACTGATCCGTGCAGAAAAAGCAAAAAATGGTCATCCATGGCATTGATGATCATTCCGTATCATTTAATATTCTAAACCGATCTGCATCTTTCCAGAAAGGGAATTTTTCCCGTACATTTTCCAAATGTATTTTATCCAATGCAATGGTAAAAATATCTTCTTCATCGCTGTTGTGATATAAAATTTCTCCCAGAGGATCCACGATCATGCTGTCACCGCTGTGATAAATATTGTGTCCGTCATTACCCACCCGGTTCACTCCTACCACATAACATTGATTTTCGATTGCTCTTGCCACCAGCAATGTTTTCCAGGCAATGTTTCTTCGCTCGGGCCAGTTAGCGACATAGATCAACACATCATACTCAGGCAATTCATGAATTTGTTGTCTCGACCAAACAGGGAATCGTAAATCATAGCAAACCAATAAATTTATCTTCCACCCTTTTACGGATGCGATCAATCTTTTAGTACCGGCTGTATATTTCTCATCTTCTCCTGCAAATGCAAAACGATGGCGTTTGTTATAATATCCATATTGCTGGTTCGGCAACATCCATATCAAACGATTAAAAAAATATCCGTCTTCTTCAATAATTACACTGCCGGTTAAAATGATATTATTCTCTGCTGCCACCTTTTTCATCCATTGAATAGTTTCTCCTTCCATGGTTTCCGCAATTGGTTCCGGGGTCATACTGAAGCCGGTGCTGAACATTTCCGGTAGCACAACGATTTCCGTGTCTTCCTGAATAGAATGAATCTTTTTTTCAAACATAGCAAGGTTGGCTGCTTTATTTTCCCAATGAAGATTAGACTGAATAGTAGTGATTGTGAGCATAGACATAACATAAAATTAGGAGGATTTGGGAAATCTGATTACTGGCAGACAATTCCAGCAATGAAATGATGATGATTCGTCATTTCATTCTGAATTGAAATAATAAATTAAATGCTCTTTGAAAAGTTCAGTTTCTCTCCACATAAAATTCTCTATTGAAATATAAAAAGGTCAGAACGGGTGGTCAGGACGAAGGAATATTGAGTCTTCCGTTGGTCATATTGTAACGGTGTGAAGAGTTAGTCATGGTTCCATAGAAGGTGGCAGTGATGTGATGCTGATCATGGGTGGTAATCGCAATAGAGATGTTCGTGCTGTACATGCTTGTCTGGCGACCCCAGAAGTTGGTTCCAGCCTGTTCTTCATTATAAATCGTTCCTGCCATGAGTGAATCACTGACCACAGAAATCAGGAACATTTCGGTCGTATCACTATTGGTGCCTATGAAGGACCAGATACTGGTACTGCAAAATGAATCTTTTTCAAATCCTACATTGGTGAAGAGCTCCTGGGTTCCGTTCAGGCTGAAACTTATGTAGTGTAAGGGAGGTTCGAGATCTTCTTTTCTGCAACTAAAAAGGACTGTCACTAACAGCAATGCTGAAATGATAAGATAATGGAGTTTTGGCTTCATAGAATAAGTACTTTGATGATAAGAAGGATATTGATGCTTTACTAAAGTTAGAATATTGGTCTCTGTCCCGCCAAATTCACTTATGCACACCCTTGGCTAATCAGTTACCTATTAATTCCTGATTGCAGTGAACAATCCTATATCGTTAAATTTTTACATTAGCGTCTTGGAACTATAAATTATTATTCATTCCCCATCTAACACATTTTTCACCAACTCCCACTCAAATCCCTTTTGCAATAAATAATCCATCGTTTTCTTTTTGCGGATAAGGTATTGTTCGTTTTTCAATGAAGCGTATTTTTTTGTTGCGAGTTTTTTTAGTGTTTGCAGGTATTCATTTTCGTCCAGTTGTTTCATTGCTTTACTGATGCAGTAGTCGCTGATCCGCTTTTTTTTCAGTTCGTTTTTTATTTTGATCCTGCCCCATTGGTTCATCCGGAATTTTCCCCGGGCAAATGCAATGGCAAATCGTTCTTCGTTCAGATAATTCTCTTCAATTAAAGACGCAATGATCTCGTCATGTTCGCTTCTTCTTATTCCGAGCTGAAATAGTTTTTCTTTCACATCGCTGTGGCAGCGTTCCTGGTAGCCACAATAATGTTTCAGTTTTTGCAGGGCTTGTTCTTTGGTCAGTGGTTTTCGTTGCAGCATGGAACAAATCTAAAAGAAAAAGTTCCGCCGGAAGCAGAACTTTTTCAATAGTCCATTACCAAATCAATTACTTCATGTTGCGGATGGCATTCATCGCTACATCGTGTCTTGCTTTTAATGCATTGGAAATGGCGCTGTATTGTTTTCCCATCTTGGATAATGCGTTTTGCAGCGATACAAATTGCGTATCCACGGCGGTCATTTTCTGATTTAGCTCCTGCAATGCCGCATCCTTATCTTTTTGTTGCAGGTTGTCCATCGTTTGCTGTGCATCGCTTATAGCATTATTCAGGTTTTTGATATTGCTATGAGTATTATTAATCGCTGCTTGCGGATTGTTGTTGTCTGTGTTCAATTGTTGTTCCAGTGCGTCCAATGATGCAATCATGTTTTTCAGGTTGTCTTCACTTGTATTGATATTTCTTTTCAATGCTTCCGGTGCCATCCATTTCACAGGCCCCATATCTTTTGTTGTGCTTTTTCCTTTGGGTTTGGACGATCCACCTTCATCAATGGCAATATTGTTCTCATTATTGCCATCATCGTTGTTCATGATTATCGCATTGTCGGTGCGGTTGCTTCTTACGGTGTTATTGTTTTGTGCCCGCAATGTGTTATTGGAGTTTGAGGTATTATCTCCCTTTATCTCGTCCTTTAAATTAGATTCACTCGTTACTATCTTATCTCCTTTCCCGGAAGTAAGTCCTGATTCGCTGGTCACAATATTATCAGCAGCATCGTCATTGCCCACCCACAATACGGTTTCATCATTCAGCACCAGGGTTTGCTCAGTGATAATTTTATAATCGCCTGCTTTAAGATTAGTAAATTCAAATTCGCCATAGTCATTTGTTTGTACTGTTTTATTCGTACCGCCACCGCCGGGGGTTTTTCCCAAACTAACGCCAACGCCTTTAAGGGGGGCCCCTTTCGCCAATCCATAGTCTCCAGGGCTATTATTTCCAACAATTGTTTCCGGCACCCCATCACCATCTACATCACCAACTGTAATTGGCAATACTTTTAAATTTGATCTGGGGCTCCAGGTAATGCCGCTGTTATCCTGTTCCGTGTTAACAGCCCTGTCGTTTGACTGATTTGATTTTGTTTTCGTTTTGATTAACGCAGCAGCTTGTTCAGCAGTACCCGTTCCCGTATTGAGTTCCATCGTCCAATGATCATTGGCGCTTAGTAATTCACCAGCAACATCTGCTTTGTTTTTAAGAGTAACATCATATCCTTTTTTTGAAATTATCGTTCCCGTAACTTTTACAGCATAAGGCCCCGAAGGGAGATTGGCAAAAAAGAAATCGCCGCAAGCTTCTGTATTTGTGCTGGCAACGACGGCACCATTTGTTTCGTCAATCAAAAGAACCGTCAGCCCGGAAACGCCATCGCAATCATCATCAGTAGTTGCTGATTGCGTTTCTTCGTTTTTATACATCGGGTTTGTCTGCGCATCATTCATTTTATGATTATACAATCGGTTTGAAACGACAGAAGCACCACAATCAGTGCAGATGCTGGTATCATCATCAGAAAAAACAGGTTGATATTGCCTGCGGCCTGTTGCCATTCCGCTTCCTGTTTCTCTTGCATACAACCTTAAGTTGATGTTATTGTATTTCACTTTACCGGCCCTTTTTCTTTCTGTTGATGAAATAGTTTCATTCGTTTCAATACCGGCAGCATTACCCGTTACGAGGCTTACTTTCCCAAGAAGAATATTTCTTGCTGCAAGGTCACGATGAATAATACCTTCTTTTCGCAAACCTTGCTGAACCTTTTCTCCAAAACTGCTGCCTTGCGTTTGCTTTGCAACAGAAGTGAGTTGATTATAAACTGCTGCATCATTTGGACAGGCGAACGTGGTCTCACTAACACTTCCATCAGGATTGGTGGTTCTCATGGTTACGGGTCCGCATGAAGATTGCATCATCATTCTTTGCACACCCGGTTCATCGATAGCAATTTCTTTTTTGTTGACTGTCGGCAATAGCCGCTGGGTATACAGTCCGGGTTCATCAATGGCAATCTCTTTTTTATTCACTGTGGGTAAAACTCTTTGGGTTTGCAAACCCGGTTCGTCAATCGCAATATTTCTTTTATTTACAGTTGGCAATAGACGTTGAGTTGCATTATAATTCTGTTTGTTTTTTAATGCAGCAATATTATAACGAACATTGATCCCGGCCACGAGATCTGAAATGGTCCTTGATAATTTCAAAGCATCTGTTCCTCCGTTTCTCCTGGCATCATAATTATTAATTTCTGTTTGAGTACCCATATAATCTGCGCCGATGCCAAAAGACCATACATCTGATTTGGTGGAATATTGAATATTAAAACCGGTTTGAAATCCGGGATAAATACTTTTTCCGGTTGATCCATTCATATATGCTGCCCTTACGGCGCCTTTTTGCTGGATCATAACAAGGCCGCCATTATTGATAAACAATCCGCCCTTTGCATGCAACAACATTTCAACATTAGTTCCGAACCGCACCGAAGGTCCCAGCAGCAGGTACATATTTTGCTGATTTGATTTGGTAACCGTTACCTGGTCAGGAGAAATATTGAGACGCTGTAAGAAACTGTTTATAGAATTATCATTGGGGGCGGATGAGCCAAACCCCGAACTGAATCCGATACCTGTTTTTCCAAAAAAATAATCCCCGGCGATCCGGAAACCGCCTCCGTTACCACGGAATAAAAGCGAGTCATTGCTTTTGTTCAACGCCGTAGAAAAAACCGGAGAAAAAGTCAGATTCAGCCCGGAACCGATAGTGCCGGAATAATTATTAGTTCGGGAAGAATTTTGATTAAACGTTCGCAGATTCTGTGCGTTCGCCTGGATCGAAGAGATCAATAGCAGGAATAAACCCGCCCGGATATTGGTTTTCGTTTTCATTGGTTGGTGGTTTAATCAGAAAAATACAAATAATATTTTTAAAATTATAATACCAGCAATAAATCTATTCCTCTAATCTGTCGGTGCAGTTGTATTCATTTTTCAGGAAGTCATCATAATAATCTGCGTTTTGAAAAAGATTCCGGAATGATCCGGTACCGCTTTCCTGGGTTATATCCAGGTCGTAGATAATGCAGGAGAGAACAATGTTTTGTTTGACGCAGCTCAACACCATTCCTTTCACCCGGTAATTTTCTTCCAACAGGAATTGATACAATGGTTTTATTTTAGCAGCATCTGTAGGCATCTGGCAGAGATAGGCATCCGCTGCCACAAAATAATTTTCTGGATTATAGCTTATATTGATTTTGGCTGAGCCTTCCTTTACACTCCATTGGTTGATACCTTCTCTCGCCAGCTTTACATCTTTGCCCAGGTCTTTTAAAATTTCTTCAACGGTTTTGGCAACACCAACCGGCTCGGGTTCTTTTTCCAAAGGTTCAGGCAGCTTCACTTCTGTTCCGCAACTCGGGCAATATTTTCCGGAATCAATATTGGCGGCGGTTACCAGGAAATCGCAACTATAACATCTGGTAGTTGGTTGCCCTTTGTTAGGTTGATACAACTACAATGCCTCCCTGAGATAATTCACCGGTAATGCAAACCCCAGATTATCTCCGCCGCGGATGATGAAAGAGTTTACGCCAATGATCTCGCCGTTCACATTCACCAGCGGCCCACCACTGTTGCCTGGGTTGATCGCTGCATCGATCTGTATAAATTTTAATCCATCACGAATGCGATCCACCTTGGAGATCACCCCTTGTGTAGCTGTATAATTCAATCCATATGGATGACCGATCGCCAGCACAGCATCACCATCTTTCATTTGATCATATTGACCCAATTTTATTTCGGGCAGTTCAATATTTTTTGGCGCTTCCAGGAAAGCGAGGTCATGTTTACGATCGGTATACCAAACCCTGGATAATGTCTTTTCAAATAGTTTTCCGGCTATCGTCACTTCCGAATTATTATCCACTACATGATTATTAGTAACAATAAGATCAAACTCCCTTATATAAAAACCGGTACCGGTTCCTGTTTGCGTAGCGATCTGGATGATCGCCGTTTGATATTTTTCTATGATGTTTTGGATATCCATGTTTATTTGCCCTCCATGTTCAAAAACTCAATCTCATTAGTAAAGGATAAGTTGAAATTGATCAGGTCGCTGAAAGAAAGATTTTCTGTTCTGAAATACATGTTGGGGTATTTTGTTTTCCATTTCTCCTGGATTTGTTTTATCCTTTCCACGATCGCTGACTGGGCAAAACGATTATTGATGGGATCATAATATTTTTCTTTGAATCCCAATGCCTGGAAATAGTCGCTATAATTGATCATCATGAACAAGCTAAACCACTCACTGATCACTCTTGGCAAACTGAAAGAATACTGACAATATGCAATGCCATATTCCAGTGACCTGGTTGGCAATAAAAGGATAATTATTGTCCCTGTACCAGGGCATATTCTGATTGGCCCCGTGAATAGCATCTGCAATGGCTTTATGTACTTGCGGTGCAACAATCGCAAACGTATAGCGGGAGCGATATAATTGTGGAAAGATCTCTTCTTTTGTTCTCGCCTGTACTTTTTTGAATTCTTCAATCATGTCCCGGTTCTTTTCCGTAGCTGGTCTTTCATCTTTTTTAAAATAGATCCCTACTATTTTTTCCACGTCGTACAACAAATTTCCTTCGGGGGCGATCAAATAATCAATTTTGTAAGCCAGCGTCAATAACATAAAGCAATTCCCCCTGAAAACTTTTCAGCATCTACTGAAGCAACTAGCATCCAGTGTTTGTTTCATCCATTTCTGCATAAATTCGTACTTCACTTCTTTTTCCTGTTGTGGAATTTCAATAATATGGCTCGGTGTCTATCGTCTGCAATGCAGAAAAATCCTGCACCAGCAAGTCATCCTGCTTGTCCGCCTTGGTGCTTAAGTTCTTTTAGTCCATAATATAATTTGCTGGGATGTCGCTGATTCGATGTTGCTGTCAAATCGCATACAAAGCCGATCCTGCTCCAGTGCATAACGGCTGTAATACAAATTAAAATTCATTTCCAGCAACCTGCGCATGACAGGAACAGAGGGCTGCGGCATTTTGGCCAGTGTTACTTCGGCCTGTAATCTGTTCTTTGTCAAAATGTGCCCCGAACAATTTTGGAACCCTGGTATAACTGAAATCTTCCTTCGGCGCCGTTTCGTTCATACACCACATTTTGGGTGGCATCATCTCTCAGGTATTCAAAAAAAGCATCCAGGCTGTCGGTATATTTCTTTTCTTTAAAAAAATTATCGGCATCGGTCCAGCGATTTACCTTGGCCACGGGTTTATTATTATCAGAATAGCGGCCAAAGAAAATCGCAGGCGCTGCCGCTGCATCCTCTTTTTTCTTCCCAAAACCGAATATTTTATCCAGCATGATGCAAAATTTGACGAAATGGCAAGATACAAAAGAAGGCACAAGACACAAGCTTCGAATAATCCCGTTTTTTTCCTTCGCAGCCCCAGTTCAAAATAATTCCCAACGGGTTCTTGGGTGTTGGCTGTAATGTAAAAATCAGTAGTTTCGCCCAAATCAATTCCAAGATGAAATTTATCGTATCGTCTTCGGCTTTACTGAAACAATTGCAGCATATTGCCGGTGTCATTAATGCCAATACCGTACTACCTATTCTTGAAGATTTTTTATTTGAAGTTGAAAAAAACAAATTATCGGTCATTGCTACCGATCTGGAAACCGTAATGCGGGTTCAGCTTGATATTGAAGCAAAGGAAAGCGGCAAAGTCTGTATTCCTGCAAAAATCCTGATGGACTCATTGAAAAACCTTCCCGACCAGCCACTCACATTCAATATTGATAAAAATTCCGGAATTGAGATCACGAGTGACAGCGGAAAATATAAAGTGATGGGCGAAAGCTCGGATAATTTTCCCAAGGAACCTGCCGCCGATGATACCACTTCTTTCAAAATGATCGCTTCGGCATTGGTCACCGCTATCAATAAAACGTTATTCGCAACGAGCAATGATGATCTGCGCCCGGCCATGACGGGTGTATTCTTTGAATTGGATAAAAAAGGGTTGCAGTTTGTAGCTACCGATGCACATCGTTTAGTTCGTTATAAAAGAAAAGATGTGAGCTGTCCGAAAAATGATTCGTTCATTGTTCCCCGCAAACCACTGAATCTTTTAAAAGCAGCGATCCCCGCCAATGATGATGAGATTACCATCAACTATAACAACAATCATTTTTTTGTAAAACATGGCAGTACTCAAATGAGTTGCCGCCTGATCGATGCCCGGTTCCCGGATTATAAAGTGGTGATCCCATCAGATAATCCTTACAAGCTCACGGTGAACAGAAATGATTTTCAAAACGCTTTGAGACGGGTAAGTGTATTCAGCAATAAAAGCACTAACCAGGTAGCGCTGAATATTACAGGCAGTGAGCTACAACTGGCAGCACAGGATGTTGATTTCAGTTTCGAAGGAAATGAAAGAATGAAATGCCAGTACAATGGCGAAGACCTGATGATTGCTTTCAATGCCCGGTTTTTAATTGAAATGTTAAGCGCTACCGATAGTGATGAAGTAAATATGGAACTTTCAACACCCACTAAAGCCGGATTGCTAAAGCCCGTAGAGCAGGATGAAAACGAAGACCTGCTGATGCTGGTAATGCCATTAATGTTGAATCAATAATTGTTCAATATAAAATTCATCATAACTAATTGCATTAAAATCTCTCTTCACTACAGAGAGATTTTTTATTTTTAGAAAATGGACTTTATACCGATTCTGGCTTTCAATAATTATATAGACGCCCATATTGTAATGGGGCGATTAGAAGAAGAAGGAATTAACTGTTGGCTTAAGGATGAAAATACCGTTACGATTGATCCAATCCTCACAAATGCCGTTGGCGGAATTAAAATTATGGTATATGCGGAGCAAGCCGAAAGGGCGAAAGGAATTATAGCAAGTATTGCTGAAGAAAAGAAACAAAAACAGGCTTGTCCTTTTTGCGGTTCTCATAATATCGAATTCATAACCACCCCAAGAAAACCGGGTAATTGGTTCAGTGTTTTATTTGGATTATTGTGGTCATCTTTCGCAATGCCGATTGAAACAACTTACCATTGCTTTGATTGCGGAAAAGAGTTTGAAAAACCCATAGAAACAGAAAATTCTGATAATACACACCTGCAATAATTTCTACTCTCGCTTTTTACTTTGTAAATTGTCTTTTTTTTGCCATGTGGAGTCGAATATCTGTTTTTTTTGAAACCCTGGAAGATCATCCTTTCTTACGGTTTACATTATTGGTAATCGGCTTATTATTTTTTTGGATCATTGAAGGAGCCATTCCTCTTATTTCGCTCCATTATAAAAAGAATAAGCTACGCCACGCTACTGTCAATTTTGGTTTTACGATCATTCATCTTGTCATTCATACTTTTCTTGCAATACTGATCGTGTTGCTGGCCGACTGGTGTCAAAAAGAATCCTGGGGATTAGTGTACTGGTTTCATGCCAATATTCCAATGACCATTTTGATCGGGGTACTGGCACTTGATTTTAGCAGTTGGCTGGTGCATTGGGTGATGCACAAAACTTCGACACTATGGCGTTTCCACCTGATTCATCACACAGATAATAATGTTGATGTAACAACCGGTTTACGTCATCATCCCGGTGATAGTGTTTTAAGAGGAGTCTTTTTTCTGCTGCTCAATTTTGTTTCCGGGGCTCCCGTATATACGGTAATGGTCTATCAGACATTATTAGTATTAGCAACTGCTTTTACACATGCTAATATCAGTCTTCCCCGCTGGTTGGATACTGCATTAAGTTACATTCTCGTTTCACCGAATATGCATAAGGTTCACCATCACTGGAAACAACCGTTTACAGATAGTAATTATGGCGCTGTCTTTTCTATCTGGGATCGTTTGTTTGGTACCTATATGAAATTAGATCCGAAAGATATCCGATATGGGCTGGACCATTATTATCCCAATGAAAAAGATGAGGATTTTGTTGCGTTAATGAAAAGGCCGTTTCAAAGATTAGGGGACCAATGAAAAAAGTTACGTTAATACCGGCCCGATATGCCGCAACAAGGTTTCCCGCCAAGCTGATGCAGCCGCTCGGAAACAAAACGGTAATTCGTCATACTTATGATGCAACTGTAGCAACCGGCTTGTTTGATGGGGTTTTCATAGTCACCGACAGCGATATTATTTACAATGAAATTACTTCTCACGGCGGTAAAGCAATGATGAGCCAGAAAGAACACGAGAGTGGAACCGATCGTATTGCAGAAGCTGCGGCAAATATGAACGTAGATATTATCGTCAATGTACAAGGCGACGAGCCTTTTGTAAAAAAAGAACCCCTGGAAAAATTATTACAACAATTTAATGATCCTTCGGTACAAGTAGCCTCGCTGATGCAGATTTTGAAAGAACAATCACATATAGATGACCCGAATTATGTGAAAGTGGCTGTAGATAAAAAAATGAATTCTCTTTTCTTCAGCCGCAGTGTCATTCCCTACCCGAGAGAAAAAAATATTCCTGTTGCATACTATGAGCATATCGGCGTATATGCTTTTCGTAAAAAAGTCCTGCTTGATTTTTCACAATGGGCCATTACTCCTTTGGAAGCCGTTGAAAAAATAGAATGTCTTCGTTTTCTTGAAAACGGATCCCCCTTCGTATGGTATTAACCAATTATATGGGAATAGAAATAGATACTCCTGAAGATTTACAAAAAGCGACAAGGTTGTTATAATAGTCCTCAATATTGTTGTGCCTGGGGTAAATAATTTTCCTATCTTAATTCATCAATTGTTTGCTTATGAAAAATAACAGCCTGTTCCGATACTCAATTGTTGCTGCACTTGCCGGTTTTATTTTTGGATTTGATACTGTTGTTATTTCCGGCGCCAATGAGCCAATCAAAAACCTGTGGCACATTTCTCCGCTGTTTCATGGAATATTTATTATGTCCATGGCATTATGGGGAACGGTGCTTGGTGCATTGACCGGCGGGATTCCTGCAGAAAAATTCGGAAGAAAGAAAACACTTTTTTGGATAGGAATATTGTTTATCCTTTCAGCATTGGGTACCGCATTGGCGCCAGACCCTTACCTCTTTTCATTTTTTCGTTTCATCGGCGGCGTTGGTATTGGAGTTTCATCCGTGGTGGCGCCAACTTATATTTCTGAAATTTCTACACCAGCCAGCAGGGGGCGGCTCACTGCCATGTACCAGTTCAATATTGTTTTCGGAATATTGATCGCTTATTTTTCCAATTATTTGTTGCAGGGAGTTGGTGGTGCAAACGATTGGCGGTTGATGTTGGGTGTTTTGGGAATTCCTTCGATCATTTATACAATAATGGTATGGAGTGTTCCGGAAAGTCCCCGCTGGTTAATTTCTATAAAAAATAATTTAGCAAAAGCAAAAGAAGCGCTGGCCAAGATCGGAAATGAAAATCCGGAAAAAGAAGTAAATGATATTGTGACCGCAAACGCTGCTATTGAAACCGGCGGGTCCAAAGAAAAAATTTTCAGGAGTAAATACAAAACCATTTTGTGGCTGGCATTTTTTATAGCATTCTTTAACCAGTTCTCCGGAATCAATTTCATTTTATATTATGCCCCGGAGATCCTTTCAAAAATCGGATTGGGCGCAAAAGAATCTTTGGCGAACTCTATTGCGATCGGCGGTACTAATCTTGTCTTTACTTTTGTCGGGTTATATTTTATTGATCGTATCGGCAGAAGATCGTTATTAATAATCGGTTCTATTGGCTATATACTTAGCCTTGCGTTGGTGGCTTATGCTTTTAAAACTCATGCCGGCCCTGTTTTCCTGATGATATTTCTTTTGTTGTTCATCGCTTCGCATGCCATAGGACAGGGTGCTGTGATCTGGGTCTTCATTGCTGAAATATTTCCAAACAAAGTGAGAGCATCGGGTCAATCATTCGGCGCCAGTGTACATTGGATCTGCGCAGCTGTTATTACTTTGATCACACCTGTTTTTCTGGATTCAGAAAAAGGAATTTTTAAAGACAATCCCTGGCCCATCTTTGCCTTCTTTGCATTCATGATGATATTGCAACTCATTTGGGTGCTAACAAAAGTTCCGGAAACAAAAACAGTATCGCTGGAAGAACTGGAAAAGAAACTGGTAGCTCATTAAATGATGATTACTTTTTTGCTGAAATCTTCTTATGTAATTATTTAATTAACAAAACATGGCTGATCCATTGTGGGGCATTGACCTGGGCGGAACAAAAATTGAAGGCGCTATTCTTCCTTCCCTCAATGATCCCGTTCCTATTATCAGGACACGGGTTGACACGGAATCATTGAAAGGATATGAACACATTCTGAAACAAATTGAAAAGCTGGTTGATCAAATGAAACAACAATCCAATCTTTCACCCGAAAAGATCGGCTTTGGCACTCCCGGTGTATTGGATCCGCAATTACAAACCATGAAAAATTGCAATAGCACCGCATTGAATGGAATGCCATTTAAAAAAGACCTTGAAGATCTTTTACAAATTCCTGTAAGCATGGCCAACGATGCAAATTGTTTTGCGTTAGCAGAAACTCATTGGGGAATAGTGAAAGAAAAATTTCCTTCGGCATCCGTTGTCTTTGGTATCATCATGGGCTCCGGGGTTGGTGGAGGAATTGTTATAGACGGAAAAGTTTGGAATGGTCATCATGGTATCGGCGGTGAATGGGGACATAATTATCTGGACGATTCCGGCGGTGCCTGTTACTGTGGAAAAATTGGTTGTGTTGAAACAATTATCTCCGGTCCGGCATTGCAGCGCTTTTATGCCAGCATCACCGGAAATAATCTTTCGCTGAAAGAAATCGTGCAACGATATGCTCAGCATGATGATGAAGCCGCCGATAAAACCATTCAACGCTTGTGTTATTTTTTTGGAAAGGCGGTTTCTGTTGTGACGAATCTTTTGGATCCTGATGTAATAGTTGTGGGCGGCGGTGTCGGGAATATTGATGCGATCTATACAGAAGGCTTGAGGTCTCTGAAAGAATTTATTTTTAATAACGGTGTTGCTGTGCCTATCGTAAAACCAAGCCTGGGCGATAGTGCCGGTGTGTTTGGCGCCGCTGCATTAGCGGCTGATTGAGTGCCACAAAAACATCTCTTATAACTGTATTGCATTCATCTGATCTACTGTTGCGTCTATCTTTTCACCCAGGTCCTTTACCTCTTGTTCTGTTTGCGGGCTATTATCATTAATGTATTTTTTTATCAGGTTGATCTGTTGTATTCGCATTTGTATATATTGTTCCATGATGTTTAGCTTCTTTTTATAATTCTCAGACACATCATAGGTTTTCATTTCATTTGCCAGGTCTGCTGCCCGGTTCCATTCGGGCAACGAAATACTATCAAGTCTGTTTGCAAGGGATTCATCCATAAGTTGTGTAGTATCTTTAAGTGGCGCCAATGCCGTATCCTGCATCTCGACAAAGCTGTTGTATTGATCCAGGAATTTCTGGGCGTCCTTGAATTTCGCTTCTCCAAGCATTTGTTGTGTCACATTTCTTTCTGCAGCACTCACTTTATGTTCCTGCAAATACAGATATGCTGCTGCTACTGCAAGCGCCGCAACAAGCCATACTATCACCGGGCTTTTTTTATTTTCTTTTTCTCCTTTTATTGAAATAAAATACAGGTACCCGATCACCACGCCACTCAGTAGTCCGCCAACATGCGCCGAATTATCAACCCCCGATTTCATTCCATAAGCAAGATTATAGACAATGAAAATGGCAATACTTTGAAGTAATTTGTTTCGAACTTGTGTCGGAATCAATTTGGTGCTGAGCAATGCCAAAAAAACACCATACATTCCAAAAATTGCTCCCGATGCCCCGGCGCTGGGAACGGGATCACTGTGCCACCATATACTTGTAAGACTTGCAAAGATCCCTGTTGCTAAATATGCTACCGTATATCTTGCTTTTCCCAGCATTGGCTCCAGGTAAATGCCGATTATAAAAAGGGCATACATGTTAAACAATATGTGAATGATCCCGACATGAACAAACACACAGGTGATGAGCCGCCACCAGTCGCCGGACAAAGTAAGTGGTGAATAGTTGGCGCCCCATTTAATAATGTCAAGGCCCGAAGGTTCAATAAAACTGATGCCGGAAAAGACCATGGCAAGAAAGACGAGAACGTTGATCCCAATAATGCCATAAGTAACTTTCATATTTCCTTTTGAAAAGTTCATGGCCTTATCCACTTCAGCAGCCTGTTTCATCTGTTCCTGTGCCACATGGATGGTTGTTTCTTTCAGCGTTGCAATTTTTTCTTTCCATGCTGCGATCTGTTGTTCGCTTGTTGCACTGCGTATTTTTTCAAACGCTGCAGAAAATTCATTTAAAAATTTTTTATTTCGGCCCATCATATCGAATGCCTCCCCATGTATCATTTTGCTGGTAATGGTTATTGCATCTGCAGATGTTTGAATCGTTATTTCATTATCATTTTTTTTCCAGCTCCGGGGCGTATATGCTACAATCGCCTTTTCTCCCGCATATTTAATATTCCAGTTTAGTGATTCTAATGTACCGTAGACAAGTGCCTGGGTCGTATCTTCCGGAAGTCCGTTAATAGAGATCGTTTGGGTTTTCTGTGGCATGATCGTGGTTTTGGTTGCTATGCAAAATATATCAATTGCTTAAAACAATGCTTCACATTGCGGCAAATTCGTGAAATTCGCAGCAAAAGCAAACAATGAAATTCAGAAATTTTAAAATGGTAGGCTATGTAGTGTATGGCCACGGCTGTTTTAACCAATTAGATGAGATCATTGCGCCGCAACGAAAAGCTGATGCGCCGATGATCTTCCTTGTTGATCATTTTTTTAAAAACAAATCTTTGATCTCCCGCATTCCTTTGCAGGGTCATGATAAAATCATTTTTGCTGATGTTACTTACGAACCTAAAACTTCTTATGTAGATGCCCTGGCAAAACAACTTAAAGATGAATTTGGTAATGTTAGCGGCATCATTGGTATTGGCGGCGGCAGCACGATGGATCTTGCCAAAGCGGTTTCACTGATGATGAACAATCCCGGCTCTTCTACCGATTACCAGGGTTGGGATCTTGTAAAAAATCCCGGTGTATATAAAGTGGGCATTCCAACACTCAGCGGAACCGGCGCTGAAGTCTCCAGAACCTGTGTGCTTACCGGGCCGACAAAAAAATTAGGAATGAATTCTGACTTCACTCCTTTTGATCAAATTGTTTTGGATCCGGAACTGACCGCTAATGCTCCCGTGAATCAAAGATTCTATACAGGTATGGATTGCTATATTCATTGCATCGAAAGTTTGAACGGAACATACCTGAATGAATTCAGTAAAAGCTATGGCGAAAAAGCATTGGCGCTCTGTCTAAATGTTTTTGTTGAAAAGAAAGTGTGGGATGATGAATGCGACGATATGCTGATGATGGCTTCTTATGCCGGCGGTATGAGCATTGCATATTCACAGGTGGGAGTGGCACATGCGGTGAGTTATGGATTGAGTTATTTATTAGGAACCAAACACGGTATCGGTAATTGTATTGTGTTTGACAAGTTAGAAGAATTTTATCCCGATGGCGTGAAAGAATTCAAATACATGGTGGAGAAAAATAAAATTGAAATTCCCCAACACATCACCAAAGAATTGAGCGATGAACAATTTGATACCATGATCAATGTTTCGATGGGAATGAAACCACTCTGGGAAAATGCGCTGGGAAAAGATTGGGAAAAGATAATGACGAGAGATAAGCTGAGAAGGCTTTTTGAAAAGTTGTAAATAAAATGTAACTGTTCGCTTAGGGCAATCAATAATCTATTTTGTGTATCGTCTTTGCGGGTGTACCACCTTCTACAAGGAAAAAATAAAAAGAATGATTTCTGAATAGCCTGTTGAAGAATTTTTTTCTTGCCCGAACTGTGGCATCTCTTGCTCACGATGAATCGGTTCTTATCCGAACTGCGGAGTCTCTACCTCACGACGAATTAACTCTTACCCGAAGTGAGATTTCTCTACCCCACGATGAGCTGATTCTTACCCGAACTGCCGGGTTTCTGCCTCACGACAAGCCGTTTCTTACCCGAAATGCGGCATTTCTTACCCACGACGAGCCATTTCTTACCCGAAATGCGGCGTTTCTTACAAGAAAAAAGGCAGCAGGTTCTGAATAATTGATTGATTTTAAGCACTTAGAAGGAAAATCTGGTATTTCGGGTGCCTGGGCGGCCGGAATTGGGGATTTTCCGGCCAAAAGGATGGGCTGCGGGGCTGCCGAAGTAGATCCTGCCTGGTTTCATTTTCATAAATAGGGTTTATTGGTTAAGGGAATAATGATTCCGAAAATAAAGAAGCCTGAAAAAATGAACAATGCCGCAAAGTGGTAATATGAAAAACCCGGAGAGAAATGTGAATTATTGTGGTGGGCTTATTTTATTATAAGCTGGTTCATGGATACGAATCAAGGCATAGAAAGTTGTATTTGCGAAAGTGATTGTATGAAAAACAATTTTTTAAAATGGCTGGAAATAAGAGCTTTGGTAAAAAAAGCGAAAGTTTGGAAGACGGGGACTTTCGCATATTTATAAGTTATGTGTCACCCTATTGAGCATCCTACACATATACAAACATCCATGACTTTGCCGACCCGACCCCACGCTATTTTTAGCACATTGCAAGGCACACAAAACCCCGACACAAAGCCAACCTTGCAAAGAGCTAAAAATGCCAACGCACAGCCCACCCACCCCGGCGGACGAATATATATCAACATCATGTTGAAAACTTCGGCAACAAATCTTTGCTCAACAGGTTGACAGTCTTTAAATTTGACAAATTCTGTCAAAACAGATAAATTCAAAATGGATAACTTCGGCGATAGCATAAGAAAGCTAAGAGAAGACAAAGAACTGCCGCTGCGAACAGTAGCTGCTTATCTCGACATAGACCAAGCAATCCTTAGTAAAATTGAACGAGGTCAACGTAAACCAAGCAGGGAACAAGTTGTAAAATTGGCGGAGTATTTTAAAGTAAAGGAAAATGACCTACTTATTGCATGGCTTAGTGATAAACTGGTTTATGAAGTGGAGGACGAAGACATTGCTTTAAAAGCATTGCAAGTTGCAGAAGAAAAGGTAAAGTACATCACGAAAAACAAACGAGCGAAATGAGATTTATTGGAAATAAAGAATTAATAATTTCTGAAATAAGAGAGTTGTTAGTCCAAAAAGGATTGATAACTAAAGAACGTACTTTGTTTGAAGAGGTATCAAATAACCGGCTTACTTTTTTCGATGCATTTTGTGGGACAGGGGCAGTTGCAGATTCTTTAAAGGATTCATTCAATATTGTTGTGAATGACAAACTCAATTGGTGCGTTATTTACACAAGAGGTAGAGTGTGTGGTAAGGATTGTCGTTTTGAAAATCTGGGCTTTGACCCATTTGAATTTTTTAACTCAAACAATAAGACCGTCAAAGGTTTTTTCTATAAAAATTATTCCCCTGCTGCATCTAAGAGAATGTATTTTACTCCTGAAAACGCAGGACGAATTGACTATTTTAGAACCACGATAGAAAAGTGGAAACAACAGAACCTTATCACAGAAAACGAATATGCACATCTTTTAGCTTGTTTAATAGAATCAGTGTCTGTAGTGTCAAATACCGCTGGCGTCTATGGAGCATTTTTGAAACACTGGGATTCAAGAGCAACTAAAAAAATAGAATTTAAGAAAGTAGCTTATAACCCTTCATCAAGAAACGAAGCAATTTTTTTAAACAGCAATATTGAAGATGTGGTTTCAGAAATTAATTGTGACATCTTATATCTTGACCCTCCCTATACTCAAAATCAATACGGGACACAATATCATTTACTGGAAACACTAGTGTTGTATGATAACCCAAGTATTAGTACAGTTACAGGTTCTCGTAGCACCACTCCAATGAGGTCTGATTGGTCAAAAGAATACAAAGCTCATATTCATTTTGATAAGTTACTAGCAAAAACTAAAGCCAAGTATATCTTATTTAGTTACAGCCAGGATGGTTTTATGTCAAAAAGTTTTATTGAAGCTTCTCTAAAAAGATACGGAAAGCCCGAATCATATCTTTGTAAAAAAATTTCATATAGAAAGTATACTAACTTCAAGTCGAGAGAAAAAAACGACCATTTTGAATATCTTTTCTTTGTCGAGAGAAAAAATGAAGCCGAAGTTGTATATGAATCTCCGTTGAATTATATAGGTAGTAAAGCCAAAATGATTTCACACATTAAACAAAGCTTACCCAAAAAATTCAATTCTTTTGTAGATGCCTGTGGTGGTGGGTTTAATGTTGGAATCAACATTAATGCAGAAAAAATCATTTATAATGATATCAATCACTTTGTAACAAACCTTGTTGCATCCTTCAAGACCAATGACACATATCAATATATACTATACCTTAAGAGGATAATTAAAAAGTTTGGGCTTGAAGCAAAGAATGCAAAAAGTTATTTGAAAGTAAGAGAATATTACAACTCACTTCCACTTGAAAAACGAGACCCTAAGCTTTTGTATGCAGTAATTCTTTACGGGTTTAATCAGCAAATCAGATTCAACGGAAACCACGAGTTTAACAATCCAGTGGGCATGAGATGGTTTAACGACAAGGTACTTGAAAAGATGATTAGCTTTTCAAGAGTAATTAAAGAAAAAGATATAATCTTTGAAAGCAAGGACTATCGAGAACTCTTTTCTGAAATCGACAAAAATACTTTCATATATCTTGACCCTCCTTACATGCTAACAAATGGTTCATATAATGATGGCAAAAGAGGCTTTCATGGCTGGAACAAACGGACAGAAAAACAACTTTTTAATTTCGCTACCAAATTAAATGATGATGGCAAGTCATTCATGATTTCTTATGTATTAGAACACAAAGGGCAATTTAACGGACAGTTTGATTCATGGATAAAAAAAGGTGAGCATAATCTAATTCATATAGAACCAATTCTTGGAAACAATAGAAAAGAAATATTTATAACAAATTACAATAAGAATGTCAACGGCAAAGCCACACTTTATTATAAAGAACAAATTCCAGAAGCGGTCTGAGTTATATCAAGATATTCTGACACGAAGCATCTTACGAGATGTTTGTAACCGAATAACTGGTAGAACAGACTTTACCGTAACCTTTGATAACACTGGTTATAACAAAGGCCGCTTAGCAACATTGGAATATAACGGCTTTATAAATTACATTTCCTTTTTCGAGGTTGATGTTACAAGTAGAAATTCAAGTTTTCAGAGCTTTCCTACAGCATTGGTAAAATTTCATTTAGAGCCTAATCCTCATAAAGGAATATTTTTCTATTTTCTACCATTCGATGGAAGTATTGAAACACCCTATTTCATTTTCATGTATCGGTTAATGAAAACAGCAGGGACAACCTTTTTAAATGAATCCGACTACTTAACTAATGCAATAACCCCTTTTAACTCTGCATCGGATATTATTGCTCAAAGAGATTTGAATAGGGGGAAAAATAAAGGTAATGCGTCAACGTATGTTACGGTGGATGAAAATGATACATTGCAAGTCTTTGGCAAAACATTCGGAGCTAATAAATATGAGACGACTTTAATATGCATTGCGATTCACAGAATTACTGACTTCGAAATGGAATTGTATGAGATTCAAGAGGGCAATCTCAAAAAACTTCCTGAAGAAGCAAGAGAAGTAATTGTATCACTTGGTATCAATGTCATTACTTCTGATTTAATCCTTGAACGACAAGAATTTGAAAAGAATGACAGCCTTCGTTCACCTACTTATACCTATAATCTTTTGGAAAAACTGGGAGACAAGAAATGTTCCTTATGTGATTGCGAAATCCCACAAATAATTCAAGGTGCTCACGTTTGGCCCGTTGCAACTATAAAAAAATTGAACAACATTAATCTTGACACGAAAATTGAACATGCAATTAATGGAGATAATGGCTTGTGGCTTTGCAACAATCATCACAAATTGTTTGACATAAACATATTGTATATAGCTTCAGATGGTCGTTTAAAGCAAAAGAGAAAAATTGAGATAAATCATGAAGACTATATAAGAGACATAACAATAAACAGACAACTTCCTGCCAATATTTTAACACCGACATTTATCGATTATCTTAATAAAAGAAATAGAAATTTAAACGCCAGAGAATATAGTTTTGTTGTATAAAGTAAGCCAACGCACCAAGTCAGGCACATTTGCAAGGCGCACAAAGCCAACACACAAAAGCCAACCTTGCAAAAGAGCCTGCCTTGTTCCTACGCTTCCTGGGACACACTCCGCCACGGTGGACACAGACATTCAATTCAAGTTGCCAAGACGAAGGGCGAACACATAACATTGGTATTGCCAAAATGCAGGCTGACGGAAGCCGTGTTTCAACTGTAGTAATTCTGTTGGGCTGCATATCCAGCTTGACCTTATCTATTTAGCTATGTACATATCCTCATCTTTTTTATCTTTACTCAGCAGCGGTCAGCCGAGCGGACGGAATTCTATTTCCTGCACTTCGGCAATACCTGGCCGTCAGACTGTGAAAAAACTCAAATTTTCTTTTTATTAGTTTTCGTAAAGTGTTTGTTAGTTTGATTGCATCCAATTTATGCGGCCCTCAATCGTGAAGTGATTTTATTCTCTGAAAAAAACATTGTTACTGTTTGGCTCCAAATCATTCTTATTTGATGCCATAGAAAAGAAAAAGCAAACCGGCTATAGTCCGGTTTCCAGTTTTGTAATGCTTCCATCATTTTTGTAAACCCCAGTATGGATAATGTTCTTTTGATATTATACACCAGCATAATGAGATTCATTTCTCCATTTACTTTTTTTAATCCTTTCATGAGTGTATATGTATAGCCCCATTGTCGTTTGATGGTGCCGAAAGGATGCTCACATATACTTTGCCTTCGCTTATAATAATCAGGATTGTTTCGGATATTTGTATTATTTCTTTCTACGGCGTCCTGGTATTCGCTGCGGTGAATGATTCGTTTGTTCAGTTTGGTGCAGAACTTTTTTAATGTACATTTTTTGCAACCGTTGGTACGATAGGTTTTAAACCGGTAACTCGTTTCTCCCGCCTCGCCTTTTTTATTATGCCAGGTGTTTAATGTTGTTAATGTGTGCCCGGCAGGACAAGTGTAACTATCTTCTTCTTTGTTATAAATAAACTGTGTTGACAGAAACTCTTTTTGCAAATGTTTTACCGAAGGTTGTTCTTTAAATGCAACATAGGTTTGAATGTTATCATCCTGGCACTGCTGCAACTCTGCACCGGTATGATAACCTTTGTCGGAAAGTATATCAATAGCATCTTCTTTTTTCAAACTCATATTTTCTTTGGCCTGTACAGCGGCACGATGCAGCGCTTTGCCATCATTGGTGCTGGTAGCTTCAATATGGACAAACAAATTATGTTTTGCATCCACCGCTGCCTGTGTATTATAACTTACTTCTACTATGTTTTTATTGATGATGAGTGCACGGCTGTCTTTATCGGTAGTACTGATTTGTTTTTCTTCGGTATTATCTAACTGTTGCTGCAGTGCATCATATTTTATCTTTCGTTCTGTCAATCTTTGCAGCGCTGCTTCCACTTCTTCTTTGCGATAAGAAGGGCCGTTATCATCGGTCTGGCCTTTGTCTGATTCATCGAGTTCCTTTAAATATTTATTGGCTTTCTCTTCGATCATTGCCTGGTGCTTGTCTATCTTTCGCTGATTGTAATTGTTCTTGCTGCTGTTCACCGCCCTGAACTTGCTGCCATCTACTGCAATGGTTTGCTTGCCTATTAAATTCAATTCATTCAAAAAATGTACATAGAGTTTAAAAAGATTTTTTAATGCCTGGCTGTGATTTTTTCTGAAATCAGCGATACTGTGATAATTCGGGATCAATTCCTGCATCAGCCAGCGCAACTCCACATTGCGTTTGCATTCCAGTTCTAATTTGCGGCTGCTGCGAATCTTGTTTAGATAACCATAGAGGTAAAGTTTTAGCAGCAACCTATCATCAAACCGAGGTGCACCACCGGGGTTTGCCTTGCATTGCTCAATGCCGATCTTGTTCAATCCGATAGTTACCGGATCCAATTTCTCTGCAAACGCATCAATGATGCGAACAGGATTATCGGCGGCAATGTGATCATCCAAACTATTGAATTGTATTTGATGGCGGGAAATGCCTTGAATAATTTTCATATTTATCCGGACAGAAGACATCTTTTATTTGTTGCCTGGAAATGTTTATTTTTATTTCAACAGTTGTGAATAGTTTTTTCACAGACTGCCGTTGCCTGCAAGCGCTTATTATGAAAATCCCATTTCAAACAATAGACTGGAATTCTATTAACCCGACTGAACACAAAGGAGAGACCGGTGTGTCATTTCAGAAAGCAATTCAATTTGACGGACTTCGCCTGAGGATTGTTGAATATTCAAAGGGTTACCTGGCTGACCATTGGTGTAAATCAGGTCATATAGTTCATTGTCTTGAAGGTGACTTTATCAGTGAACTCGAAAATGGAGAAAGGTTTATCCTGACAAAAGGGATGACGTACATTGTTTCAAATGAATTAAGCTCACATCGCTCCTATTCTGAAAATGGAGTAAAACTTCTTATCATTGATGGCGACTTCCTGGCTGCAAAATAAACGCACTGAATTTAGAGAAGGAGCGACTGCGGGCAACGTTAGCGGCTAGTATAAAGAACCAAAGTATATAATTTGAAAACAAAAATCTCTTTAACGATCCTTGTAATACTTGTTGTATTAATTGCGCCGAGAATAGGTACAGCAGTTGCTGATTATTTAAATCCCTTTTTTACAGTAATTGACCCAGACAAAGTATTTATGTCTGGCATAGTGCATCATATTGTTCAGGCAATAGTTCCAATTTTTATTATATTAATCTGGAAAAAGAAATCTTTTAAAGATTGGGGATTCAAGACCGGAAATAAAACAGCAGGATGGAAATGGGTTGGCTGGTTTACCCTGATTTGGCTGGTCATTTATTCAGGGTTGACAATTTTTAATTTAGTGACTAAAAACGTACCGCAAACTTACTATGATGTAACCAATACCAGGAACTTAATTGGTGAACTCTTTTTCAGAGCGGTTATTGTTGGCCCTTCGGAAGAAATATTATTCAGGGCTTTTCCTATTATTCTGTTATTAACTGCAGGTTATACTAAAATCACAAAAATCTTTGGTTGTGAAATAACCTATGCCGGAATTATTTCAGCTGTTCTATTTGCTTTGGCTCATATTGGTTTTAATTTCTACCCATTTGAAATATATCATTTTGATTTAGTGCAATTGATAACCGCATTGGGTTTTGGGTTGCTATACGCCATTGTCTTTCACCAAACTAAAAGTATCTATTACCCGATGATTATTCATTCAATATCAGATGTTTTTCCTGTGATCAGTCTGTTTGCAATAAAATTAATTCTGCGACAATAAGAAAGCCAGCCGCTAACATGAACTGTGTAAAAAATCAAATAAATTTTTTTTGTTTTTATGGTTTAGTTGAGCAATAATTGACGGGCAGTTATACAATATCAGCACAGCAGAAGGCTTTACCGTTAGCAGTAATTGTACAGCGACACCCTGCGATCCGATAGCTATCGGATTCAAACTTCCCCACATTTTCTCTTTGAAAAAAAATATTTGCAAAAAAATTTTGCGAAACCGAATAGTTGCGCATATATTTGCAACCGATTAGCTGCGCAAGTAAAAATTTAAACAAAATGAGACGAGACATTTTCCAGGCAATAGCCGACCCGACAAGGCGGGCAATTATTACCTTAATTGCATTGCAGGCAATGACACCGAACGCCATTGCTGACAACTTCCACACTACCCGGCAATCTGTTTCCAAACACCTTCGCATACTCACAGAATGCGAACTGGTAAAACAGGAACAAAAAGGCAGAGAAATTTATTACTCACTTGAAATTGAAAAAATGAAAGAGATCGATAAATGGATTGAACCAATTCAGAAAAATTTGGGAAACCCGGTTCAATCAACTCGACAAAGTATTATCAACAATTAAAAAACAAAAAAAATGACAAACAATTTGCTATTTGATTTTACCGTTGACAAAGCAACAAAAACGGTATTCATAACCAGGGAATTTGATGCTGAACTTTCGCTGGTATGGGATGCTTTTACCAAAGCAGAAATTCTTGACCAATGGATTGCACCAAAACCCATGATCATCAAAAACAAAATACCAGGATTTTAAAGTGGGTGGTAAAAGATTT
This sequence comes from uncultured Bacteroidota bacterium, assembly GCA_963745445.1. GTDB lineage: Bacteria > Bacteroidota > Bacteroidia > Chitinophagales > Chitinophagaceae > UTBCD1. The sequence continues at coordinate 814,195 of CAVUXD010000003.1, read as the reverse complement.
TATGCAATGGTAAGTCCCGAAGGACAAGAGCGTTGGGCAATTCAGGAATACACTTCCATTACCCCGAAGACCAACTTTCAAAATGTATAATGCTTTTGCAGACAAAGATGAAAATCCTGAATTGCCGGGTTCTGAATGGGATCATACTTTCAGCGAACAAAACGGAACAACAAAAGTGAGCATTACTATTTACAATGAATCCCTTGAAAGGTTGGAGAGGATATTGAAATGGCTTTACACAAGGATTGAAAATGTCATTGAGCAACCTGGAAAATCTATTGGCATCTCGAAAGCTGATTATCGCAAAAATGATCCTGAATCAAAAAATTAAGAAAGTAAACAATTTAAAAATCTAAAAAATAAAAATTATGGCACTTATCAATCCTCACATTAACTTCAACGGAAATGCCGAAGAAGCATTTACCTTTTACAAATCAGTATTTGGCGGAGAGTTTGCAAAGATTATTCGTTTCAAAGACCTTGCAAGTCCTGAATTCCCGGTAGCAGAAAAAGAAGAAAATAAAATTATGCATATTGCTTTGCCTATCGGTAAAAGTAGTATGTTGATGGCAAATGATGTTCCGGAAATTATGGGAAGAACAAACGAAAATGAGAACAGAAGTAAAATTGTAATAAGTGCAGAAAGTAAAGAAGAAGCAGACAAATTATTTAATGGGCTTTCAGCAGGAGGACAAATAGAAAGGCCTATTGGTGATAGTCCCTGGGGTTCCTATTTTGGTTGTTTCAGAGACAAATACGGTATTGAATGGATGGTGGAATTTGCCCAAAACTAAGGAGCAAGTAACTGGCGGCTTTGTATTATCAATAAATTAAAATTTAAACAGCGTTATGAAAAATTTATTCAAAACACATAATCCTCTTAGAACAATACTAATAATTGCAATTATGTTTATAGCATCTTCATCAAACGGGCAACAGATCAAACCTTCCAACAGTGGTTACGCACCTGTTAATGGCATCAAAGTTTATTACGAAGTATATGGTGAGGGCAGGCCTTTAGTTTTACTGCATGGCGCTTTTTATACAATTGATATGAACTGGGGACAATTGATACCTGAGCTGTCAAAAACCAGGAAAGTAATTGCAATTGAAATGCAGGGACATGGGCATTCACCGTTTTCAGATAGAGAATTATCGATTACTACTTTAGCAAGTGATGTAGAAAAAGTGATGGATTACCTGAAAATAGACAGTGCAGATGTAGCAGGATATAGTATGGGCGGCTCTGTGGCTTACCAGTTTGCTGTACAAAGCCCTAAACGGTTAAGAAAATTAGTGATCATTTCTTCTACTTATAAAACCAGTGGTTGGCTACCCATAGTAAACGGTGCATTTAAAGATTTTAAGCCTGAATTTTTTGATAACACACCACTAAAAACCGCATACGATGCAGTGGCACCTGATAAAACAAAATGGAGAAAGTTTCTTAGAGCAGATGTTTGTTTTCGCCAAGGAACCATTTAACGTTGGTGACTCCAATATTGCAAAAATTGCTGCGCCTGTACTGATCATATCCGGCGACAATGATGGAACGGATAAAGTTGAGTTGATGAAAACGTATCAATTGTTGGGAGGTGGTGTTTCTGCTGACCTGCAACCAATGCCAAAATCGCAATTGGCCATTGTTCCTTCACAAGGACATGTGAGCCTGATGATGCAGACAACAACGATTTTGAATTACTTAAATAGTTTTTTAAAATAACTTAATGGCTCTGCATATCGAATAGTAAAAAGCCAAAATAAGCAACCCGTAATTTTATATTTATATGAACGTAAAAGAACAAATCAAAGCAGTATATTGCCAGCCAACCTGAACCAAAACGCAGCGACATGCAAGAGTTGCACCAGCACATTCTTCAAGTAATGCCAAAATGTAAATTATGGTTCCTGGATGGTAAAGACGACAAAGGTAAAACTGTTTCTAATCCTAATATAGGATATGGATCTTACACCATAAAATATGCTGATGGAACAACCAGGGAGTTTTATCAAATTGGTTTGAGCGCAAACACAACCGGGATCTCTGTTTATATCCTGGGTATAAAAGATAAGAACATACTTAGCCCAAACGTATGGAAAAAAACTTGGCAAGGCGAGTGTAACCGGGTATTGCATTAAGTTCAAAACTATAAAAGATATAAACATTGATATACTTCAAGCGGCAATACGAGATGGGGTTGAGATAACCGGCAAAACTGACTGACGGAAAACCAAATAATATGAGAAAAATAATCGTCTTATCAATGATTTCTTTAGATGGAGTAATGCAGGCACCCGGTGGACCGAAGGAAGATACATCCGGCGGTTTCAAATATGGCGGCTGGACTGCAGCGTATGGTGACGAGGCGTATGGTAAGGTCGTACAAAAAGAATTGAAGCAACCTGCAGATTATTTGTTGGGCAGAAAAACATTTGAGATATGGGAAGACTACTGGCCTGAACATGCAGACTTTTGGCCGGGTATCAATAATGGTACAAAATACATCCTGTCTAAGACCAGGAAAAAATCGGATTGGAAAAACTCAGTATTCCTCAAAAGCCTGGCAGATATAAAAAAACTCAAAAGATCAAAAGGCCCTGACATCCAGGTCTGGGGCAGCAGTAAACTTATTCAGCTATTATTTAAGAATGATTTAGTAGATGAACTCCGGCTTAAAATTCATCCGTTAACTCTTGGCAAAGGAAAAAAATTGTTTGATAATGGTTCAATTCCGGCTGCATTTACATTAACAGAAAGTGTTGTTACAACAACCGGAGTGATTATCGCTTGTTATAAAAGAGCCGGAAAAGTGAAGACAGGTACTGTTGGAGCTTAAACAGAAAATTATTTGATTTATTTTTTCCAGGCAACGTCTCCTACATAAAAGAGTTGCGACTTAATAATAACTATTCCTAACTTCTGTAACTTTATTCAGTCCCGATATTTCAAAGTCGCCAATGCCAACGGACAACATCACAAACGACAAACATTCGACAAAATGAAAAAGATATCATTAATAATTTTAGTTATTACAGCATCTTTTCTATCAGGTTTCGCTTTCAAGACAATACTATCTAACAAAAAAAATAAAACAATGAAAAAAGTAACAGGTATTGGTGGCATTTTCTTCAAATGCAAAGATCCAAAAGCAGTTAACGAATGGTATAAAACACATCTTGGCTTTGACACAACCCCATACGGAACAAGTTTTGAATGGCGGGAACTTGACGACAGTACTAAAAAAGGGGTTACCCAATGGAATCCTTTTGCAGAGAACACAAAATATTTTGAGCCTTCTGCAAAAGATTTTATGATCAACTATAGAGTGGAGAATTTAGAAGCATTGGTTGAAGAATTAAAAAAAGAAGGTGTAACAATTGTTGACAAAATAGAAACTTATGATTACGGAAAGTTTGTTCATATTATTGACATAGAAGGAAACAAGATTGAATTGTGGGAGCCCAAATGATATTGAGTGTGATCAAAATAGTTTAGCGCTGCAGGGAGCTTCTTACTGAAAGACCCGGCGAAATAAAACGCTTGCTCTTCTTTTGCTTCAAGAAAATCGTTTGCGTATTTTATTCTGGAGAAATTCTGATCTTCATTTAGCTTTGATAAAAAGCCCAAATGAAAAAAATTTTTGCGGTTGCTTCTTTATTCATCATTACTGTCGTACAGGCACAACAGAAAGCCCCCGCTTACCCGCTCATCACGCATGATCCCTATTTCAGCATCTGGTCCATGACCGATACTCTCAATGCTGCCATAACCAAACACTGGACGGGAGCCGATCAGTCTTTGCTTGGTTTAATAAAAGTGGATGGAAGATTTTACCGCATCCTCGGCGCTGGAAGCAAAAACTATAAAATCATTCTGCCTGCGGCCAACGAAGAAAAGTATAGCGCCAAATACAGTTTCGGCCCCGTGGCTGATAACTGGAAAGATGAATCGTTCGATGACAACGGCTGGGAAACCGGTGCCGCTCCTTTTACCAACCGCAAGAGTGTTGCCGGAACAATATGGAATAGCAAAGACATCTGGATAAGAAGAACGTTTACTCCCGGTAACACCAATCTTTCCAATCTATACCTCCGGGCAAAGTATGATGATAACATTGATGTGTACCTGAACGGTAACAAAATTTACAGCAGTAAAGGGGTGGTCCGGAACTATGAATATTTTCCGCTTGATAATTTCAAAGAATTTTTGAAACCCGGTAAGAACGTGTTAGCCATTCATTGTGAAAATACCGGCGGCGCCAGTTTTCTCGATGCAGGACTTTTGACAGAGATCATCCCCGATGCACATACGGATATCATCAAAGCCGTACAAAAAGATGTTACTCTTAATGCTACTCAAACTATTTATCGTTTCGCCTGCGGATCCGTTGATGCCACACTTACTTTTACTTCTCCATTGATCATTACCGATCTTCGTCTTTTATCAAGGCCGGTTTCTTACATCACCTATTCTGTAAAATCAAACGATGGTAAAAAGCACCGGGCCGAAATTTATTTCGGCGCATCCACCAATATCGCCACCAATACACCGGATGATGAAGTTGTCACAGAAAATTACAACACTTCAGCTCTGAATATCTTAAAAGCAGGAACCAAAGAACAGCAGGTGCTGGCAAAAAAAGGAGATGACCTGAGAATTGATTGGGGTTATATGTATGTGGGGGTGCCCGCTTCCGCCAATGCAAAACAAACTATTTCTGCCGCATCGTCGGTTTTATCTTCAATCACTTCGGGAAAAGAAGAAAAGCAAAAAATAGCTGACGGCAAAAATCTTATGCTGAATACTTTTGTTGATCTCGGAACTATAGGCCCGGAAGGAAAAGAACAGTTCTTTCTTTTGGGCTATGATGATCTCTATTCTATTCAATATTTCAATACGAACCTCAAACCCTGGTGGAAATCAGAATATGGTTTGACGATTGAAGGTGAACTGAACCTGGCCGCAAAAGATTATAATTTGGTAATGCGGCAGTGCGATCTTTTCAATAAGCGATTATATGGCGACCTGGAAAATGCCGGTGGAAAAACTTATGCCGCCCTTTGCCTGATCGCTTATCGCCAGAGTATTGCTGCTCACAAATTGGTAAAAAGCCCGCAAGGAAATCTGCTGTTTCTTTCTAAAGAAAATTTCAGCAATGGTTCCATCAACACGGTAGACGTTACCTATCCTTCTTCTCCTTTGTTCATCGCTTACAATCCAGAGTTGATGACGGGAATGCTAAACGGCAATTTTTATTACAGCGAAAGTGGTAAATGGGCCAAGCCATTTGCAGCACACGATCTCGGAACATATCCAATGGCGAATGGCCAGACCTATGGTGCAGATATGCCCGTGGAAGAATCGGGCAATATGATCATTCTTTCGGCCGCTATCTGTAAAGCAGAAAAAAGTGCGGCTTATGCAAAAAAACATTGGAAAACGCTAACGCAGTGGGTCAACTTTTTAATGACCGATGGCTTTGATCCTGCCAATCAATTATGCACGGATGATTTTGCAGGTCACCTGGCCCGCAATGCCAATCTTTCCATAAAAGCAATTGTCGGCATTGGCTGTTATGGTATGATGGCCGGTATGTTAGGTGATGAAAAAACCGCACAACGATACAAAGACACGGCGATGAATATGGCGAGACGGTGGATGCAAATGGACGACGGAGGAGATCATTATGCATTGACCTTCGATAAAACCGACTCCTGGAGCCAGAAGTATAATCTTGTCTGGGATAAAGTTTTAAACCTCGGGCTTTTTCCTAAAGAAGTTTATAAAAAAGAAGTGGCTTATTATCTCACCAAACAAAATGAATTTGGTTTACCGCTGGACAGCCGCAAGACGTATACAAAAAGTGATTGGATTATGTGGACGGCAACACTTGCAGATAATCAAAAAGATTTTGATTCGTTGATCGGCCCTGTTTATAAATATGCAACCGAAACACCAACCCGTGTTCCCCTGAGTGACTGGCATGAAACAACGAATGGAAAACAAGTTGGCTTTCAGGCAAGAAGTGTGGTGGGGGGATATTTTATGAAGCTGCTGAATAAAAAATTTAATTAATAATAATTGCGGGCGGCTAATTGTCTTTTTTCAACGATACGCTTTCTCTTCTGATGTTCGGGATAATTCCTGTTTTTTTGTTATGATTTACTAACTTTCAATTGTTATGAAAGTAAAAAATGTTCATCCGGAAAAATATCTGCGCTATCTCTACCTGCCGAATCTTTTCGGCACGCAACGAACCAAGGAAATTCTTTCGGTGAATCCCACTATTGTTCCGCATCGGGAAGAAGCCGCCGAGATTTCTGTTTTTGTGTACGACTACAATGCATCCATTGTAGAAGAAAAAAAGTTTACTGAGGTGTCCGGATGTTTTTCCTACAAAACCAGCGGCCGCATCAGCTGGATCAATATTGACGGACTGAGAAAGGCTGATGTGGAGTTGGTCTGCAATCATTTTGAAATTCATCCGCTGATTGCAGAAGATATTCTCAGCGAGAACCAGCGGCCCAAGATGGATGATGTGGACAACCATTTGTTTTGCCTGCTGAATATGCTTTATTTCAATAATGAAAATAAAACGGTAGAACAGGAGCAAATAAGTATCATTCTGGGAAAAGATTATGTGATCAGTTTCCAGGAAGATGCCAGCCGTGATGTATTCAATCCCTTGCGTGAAAGATTAAGCTTAAACAACAGCAGGATCCGTCAGCGGGGCGCCGATTACCTTTGCTATGCTATGCTTGACCTGATCGTTGATAATTATTTTGTAGTAATGGAGGCTCTGGGTGAACAGATCGAGCAGTTGGAGGAAGAGGTAATCCGTAGCAGCAATAAGATCTATCTTGCCCGCATTAGCCAACTCCGAAAAGAATTAATTGTGCTGAAAAGAAATATTGCTCCCGTCCGTGACCTGGTAAATGGATTTATCCGAAGCGATAGCGATTTGCTTGAAGATGGCACTACGAATTATTTTAAAGATATCTATGACCATATAGTACAGGCAAATGATCTTTCAGAAAACTACAGGGATATAATGATCAACATGCACGACCTCTATATCAACAATGTAAACCTGAAGTTGAATGAGGTAATGAAAGTGATGGCGATCGTTACCTGTTTGCTTGCGCCGGCTACAGTGATTGGCGGCATTTTTGGAATGAATTTCCAAAGCATTCCCTGGCTGCACAATCCCTATGGTTTTTTTCTTGCCGTGGGGATGATGTTGCTGATTCCGATCTGGATGTTATGGATATTCAAAAAACGGGGCTGGTTCTGATCGTTTATTTCTTTTTGAAAATAGGAACGGTGCTGCAGGGCTCCCCATACATAATGCTTTTCGCAACGGGCCTTAATAGTTTTGTGATCTCTGCATAAACAAAATCTTCAATTGGCGTTTCGCCGCAGCCTTTGATGACGATCCGTTTATCGGCAAAATCACCTATGTTGATATGAGAAAGATTATTTAAAAAAATTCTTTTGTGTAATTCTTTTTCGTCGCCCATTATGATCTCTTTGGCTACCGGTTGCAGGCAAGACATGGCCAGCATATACGCCCATACGGGTATGATCGCATCTGCCGAACAAAACACGGCCACGTTTTTATCCCGGAATTTTTCCCAATCATAATTTTTCAGTGATTCCCTGAAATCTTTTTCTTTTAAGATCAGTCCCATGAATAAAAAGTCTTTCATGTCGAATATCGCTGTTTCGCCCCTGGGATAATACTGTTCGGGGTCCAGGGTGATCAATCCGCTTTCTGCAACTTTATTGATGACCGGTTCTGCCATTGTTGTAAAAATGAATCTGTAAAAATAACATTTCTGCTGTGGCTTTGTTTACGACATCAGCAAAAGAAAACCCCGGCATTGGTGCCGGGGCTCTTGTTAGTTTTGGTTGCGTCAATATCAATTAATAAAACTTAGACCGATAATCTTTGATAGTTGCTGCATTTCGCAGCACCCCGAGTGGGTCAGAATATTTTGCGGTCTGCATTACGTTTTGATAAAGTATTTTCTGCCTCGCTGCCACGTCGGCATTTTCAACTGCCGTTGCCGTTACACTATCCACCCGCTCTACATATAATCCGTATGCCCCGGCAATGGGTTCCGGAACTACTTTTCCTTTGTTAGCGGGGTTGAATGCTGCTCCGATCACTTTAGGGTCATGGCCGGAGATGGAAACCTTTTGTCCCGGCTCCATGCGAAGGCTGTCAATGGTTTCAATAGTCTTTTTTAGTGTTGCCGCTGCGGCCTCCAGTGTAGTGATTGTTCCTAGTTTTTGTTTAAATATTTCCGCTTTTTTCCTGTTGCGCAAAATGGGTTCTACCCTGCTGCGGGCCTTTGCCGGGCTTTGTGTTCCTTCTTTGTCTATTTCTGTTACAACAGCTACGATATACTGATCTCCTACTCTCTCGGGCTGCAACACATCTCCGAGATCTGCGCTGTAAATATTTTTTATAAACTGGCGGTCGGTGCCCGTGATTCCATCAATGCTATAAGCGTTCGGGTCAATGTTGTTTGCAAAAAGTTTATTGATTCCCTTTGGTTTCAGTTCTTTTTCATAATTCGCATCGAACGATTTTATATCTCTGCTATCGCCGGCAAACTGTGTGGCGGCGTTGTTGGCGTTATTATCTGTCTCTGTGCTTGCCGTAATCGCCTTCGCCATATATGCCACCTTATATTGCGGTTCTGGTTTTATAAAAGACAGTATCTCGATATAGTGCCAGCCGAAAGACGTCTTCACAACTTTTTTATCTCCCGGTTTTCCATCGAACAAAATAAACTGTCCGAATTCTTTTGCAAAGCTCTCGCCCTGAATGTCCACAGAAGAAAAAGTCATCACTCCTTTATCTCTGTGCGCTGCCATATCGGTCGAGAATTTGGTTTCCAGTGTATCAAAATTGGCCCCATTGCGGATTGCTTGTGCGATACTGTCGGCTCTTTTGTGTGCGGAGGAATCGTCCATGATTTGCTGGCCGGTTTGTGGATTGGTGGTTCCGATCAAAATGTGGCGACATTTCACAGAATCTGGCAATGTTTTTATGTCGATCATTTTTGCCAAAACAAAACTTTGTCCATCAAGATAGGGGCCGAATACTTCATTCTTAGAAAGGTTGATGATGCTATCCTTATACCGCTGTTTCATCTGGCTTTTTCCAACGTATCCGTCAAAATATGGAATGTCGGTTCCGTTTGCAGCCAGAAAAGTTTGAACGTCGTTTGTGGTATCAAACCCGGCCTTCAATGACGCAGTTTGTTCTTTTGTTGCGTCCGTATCCGAGGCACTTGCGTTTGCATTGAAGGCTACATATTCAACACTCCTGCTTTCTTTCTGTTTGAAGTCCTCTTTGTGTTTGCCAATATAATCAGCTATTTCTTGGTCGGAGATTGTGATCGTGCTGTCAACAAACATAGAATCGGTATAAGAAACCTTGACCAAAGAAATTTTTGCCATAAGGCTGTTGTCTGTGTTTTGTTTTTCCAAATACCATTTTGGAAAATTGGAGCTATTGGTGAGAAGAGAACTGTATTTATCAACCAGCCGCTGTATTTCCAGTTGGTGTATATACTCATTTAGGCGTACCTTGTCTTCTGCTGTTCCTCTTTTTTTAATTGCGTTGATCTGCTGAACTGCTTCAGCGCTATTGTATAATCCTGTCTGCGGATCGGTTCCAAGTCTTTTGATATCTCCGGGAGGATTTGCCCCAAACATGATATCATTAAGTTCTTTAGCACCAATCTGCATTCCAAGTTTTTCAGCTACATCATTCAATAATATTTGACTCACTTCTTGATTCCAAACCGCTTCTACAATCTGGCCTAAATCTCTATTCCCAAATTGATTCGGGTTTTGCTGCTCATAATCTTCCTGTTCTTTTACTTTCTTCCGGAAATCATCTACGTTGATTCCGGCTCCGTATACCCGGCCAATTGTATTTGAAATTCCACCTCTAAATAAACTGCTGCTGCGGCCTGAGATATAGTCTATTAAAATAAATCCTATTAGCGCCACCGAGATCAAGATCACAGCAAGACGTGCATATTTATCCCGGATTTTCTGAATAACAGACATATAATATTGTGTGTTTTATGAAAGGACGGCAAAAATAGGGCAAAATAGACAAGATTCCTGTTTTTTTGAGCCAGAAACACAATGAAAACCCTTGATTTTAGTAAGCTTTAGGGAAATTCCCCTTTTTGTTTTTCCAAAGAAAATAATTATCTGGGCTAAGAAATTTCTCCACTTTCCGTAGTTAATAATTCATACTTCTTGTGAATATTCTTTTGTGAAACGTGAACATGAAACGGGATTTTAAGAACAAAATCACTTCCGGGTGAACGACAGAGAACCATTGTTGCTAAATCCTATAAATTATTCAGTTGTTTTTCCACAAATGCGTTTTAAAAATTATTAAACATTTTTTAAGATACACTTCTTAACAAGAGTGTGAAAAAGAATGTTTTTATATAATAGAAGCTTTGTTTTTGTAATGTTCATTTCTTATAAAATTTGTGGATTTCTAAACCTCAGTAACTTCGTAACAGAAAAATTTTAATAGTTTTCAACAAATAAACAGTTGTAATAATAATACTCTCTTTTTTAAAAATGTATTTCTATTAGTATTATAAAATAATAATACAGGATAAATTTTTTTATTTGAAAATCCGGATTTGTTGTTTGAATATTGCCATCCTGAATTTTTAAAATGAATGCCGAAGTTTTTGATATTGCCAAAAAAGATCTGACCCGAAATGGTTTTCTTGACATAGAGTTGGACCCTACCCTTGACTTGTTTGCTGAAATCTCGAGATTGAAGAAGGAAAAGAATGCTGTTATTCTTGCGCACTACTACCAGGAACCGGATATCCAGGATGTGGCAGATTTCATTGGGGATAGTTTGGGTTTGGCGCAAAAAGCAGAGAAGACGGATGCATCAATGATCGTTTTTGCCGGAGTACACTTTATGGCAGAAACTGCAAAGATCCTGAATCCCCAAAAAAAAGTAGCGATTCCTGATCTGAAAGCAGGTTGTTCACTCAGCGATAGTTGTCCTCCTCCTCTTTTTAAAAAATTCAAAGAAGAACACCCGGATCATGTGGTGGTTAGTTATATCAATTGCAGCGCCGGGATCAAAGCGTTGAGTGATGTGATCTGCACGAGCAGTAATGCGAAAATTGTAGTGGAAAGTTTTCCGAAAGAACAACCGATCATTTTTGCGCCGGATAAAAACCTTGGCGCCTACATCAATAAAGTGACCGGAAGAAATATGGTTTTATGGAATGGCAGTTGTATGGTTCATGAGATCTTTAGCCTGGAAAAGATTACAAAACTCAAAGTGCGGCATCCGAACGCTAAACTGATCGCTCATCCGGAATGTGAAGATGCTATTTTAAGGATAGCAGATTTTATTGGCAGTACTACCGGGCTATTGAAATTTTCACAAAACGATTCATCACAGGAATACATCGTAGCAACCGAGACCGGAATTTTGCACCAGATGATGAAAGCATCACCGGACAAAATATTTATTCCTGCCCCACCGGATAACAGTTGCGCCTGTAATGATTGTCCGCACATGAAGCGCAACACACTTGAAAAGATATATCTCTGCATGGAATATGAGACGCCGGAAATTTTAATGGACGATGAAATACGATTGGCAGCAAAGAAACCGATTGATCGGATGCTGGAAATAAGCAGAAAAGCAGGACTATAAAAAAACCAAAGCCATGAAGAAAAGTTTCTTTATTCTTATCGCCTTCCTGGCTTCAATTACAGTTTTTGCAAAGAATAATTCTGTTGACAGTATTCCCGTTAATCCTTCCGATGTTTCTTCTGTTGATGCGATAATAAATGCAGTATATGATGTTATTTCGGGACCCGCAGGACAATCCAGGAGTTGGGATAGAATGAGAACATTATTTATACCAGACGCAAGATTAATTCCCACCGGAAAAAATCAAACATCCGGAGAGGGCACGATAAGATCACTTAAGCTGGAAGATTATATTAAAACTGCCGGACCATATTTAGAAAAGAATGGCTTCTTTGAATCGGAGATCGGAAGAACCATTGAACAATATGGAAATATTATCCAGGCATTCAGCTCTTATGAAAGTAAGAAGACTTCGACAGATGAAAAACCGTTCATGAGAGGGATCAATAGTTTTCAACTATGGAATGATGGAAAACGCTGGTGGATCATAACAATATTCTGGCAAAGCGAAAGCCCCGACAACCCAATATCGGAAAAATATATTGGAATAAAGAACTAAAGCGACTGTAACAAGGTCGATATTTTCTCCCGGATCATGTCCCTTATTTTTCTGAAATCATCTTCATTCATTTCCTTTGGATCAGGAATATCCCAATCAACAAATTTTTTCGCTGGCATCCACGGACAAGCATCGCCGCAGCCCATTGTAACAACAACATCAAACGGGGCAAATTCTTTCACTTCATCAAGAGATTTGGAAGAATGGGATGTAAGATCATAACCCAATTCTTTCATGGAAGCAACAGCTTTCGGATTTATTTTTCCGGAAGGACGGGAACCGGCATTGTAAGCATCCACAGCATCACCGCCAAGTATTTTTGCAAAAGCCTGGCTCATTTGGGAGCGGTTGCTGTTTTCTATGCAAACAAAAAGTAGTTTTTTCTTTGACACGACAGAGAAATTATTTTATTTCAGATAATGAAAAACGCTTTTGTTGCTTAAGAGCAAAACGGACCAACAATATTAACACCGGCACCTCTATTAAAGGACCAATAACAGCCGCAAGCGCAGCTTGTGAGTTGATTCCGAACACAGCAATTGCGACGGCAATGCCGAGTTCAAAATTGTTTCCGGCCGCTGTGAATGCAAGAGAGGTGGATTTTGCATAATCGGCCCCCGCCCTTTTCGAAAGATAAAAAGCCGAGAAGAACATAATGATAAAATAAATAGTGAGGGGAATGGCGATCATCAAAACATCTTTTGGAATTTGCACAATTAAATTTCCCTTCAGGCTAAACATAACAACAATAGTAAACAACAGAGCGATCAGGGTTATTGGGCTAACAGCGGGCAGAAATTTTTCATTGAACCATTTTTCACCCTTCCATTTTATCAGAACATATCTTGATATCATTCCTGCCAGGAATGGAACTCCGAGATATAGAAAAACACTTTGTGCTACCTGGCCAATGGTGATATTAACCACATATCCTTTCAGCCCAAACAAAGGCGGTAGTTTGGTAATGAAGATCCATGCGTACACACTATAAAAAAGTACCTGGAAAATACTGTTGAAGGCAACAAGGCCTGCGGCATAAAGACGGTCGCCGTTGGCAAGATCGTTCCACACAATCACCATAGCAATGCAACGGGCAATGCCGATTAAAATAAGCCCTGTCATGTAGCCGGGCTCATTTCTCAAAAAAACAATTGCCAGTAAAAACATGAGTATGGGGCCCACAATCCAGTTCTGGATCAGCGAAAGCAATAAAATTTTTTTATTGGCAAAAACTTTCGGCAGCTCCTCGTATTTTACTTTGGCCAGTGGCGGATACATCATTAATACTAGGCCGATTGCAATAGGAATATTTGTTGAGCCGGATTGAAAAGAAGTAATAAACGATTCGGCACCGGAAAAAAAATAACCGATCGCAACCCCCACCGCCATTGCCAAAAATATCCACAAGGTCAGGTAGCGATTAAGAAAAGAGAGTCTTTTTTGCATTTTGTTGGTTAAATAAAAAATAGCTCAGCATATTGCTGCCACATATATTTTTAGCAGCAACCACTTCCCGGCTCACAACAATTGCGATCATCTTTTGCTGGCTTTTCTGCATACACGGTTATGCTGGCAATTCTTATGTTGCTTGATTTAAATGCAGCAACCTCTTCTTTGTTTAAGTAACTGCTTAAAATTTCATCCGGAATATTTATGGTCTTGTCTTTTTGAAGTGTAATATTCTTAAAACCGGCTTCTTCAATGATTCCGAGGTATTCATTTTTTTGAATGGCGCCGGAAACGCAGCCAGCGTATAGCTCAGCCACATCTCTCCATTTTTTTGGAAGCTCACCCTCCAAAACAATATCTGAAATGGAAAAATGACCGCCCGGCTTTAATACACGATATATTTCTCCAAACACTTTGTGCTTATTAGGAACCAGGTTCAATACACAATTACTTATTATCACATTTGCTTTATTGGCGGTAACGGGTAAGTCTTCAATATCGCCGAGACGAAATTCTACATTATTATATCCAAGCCGCTCTGCGTTTTCTCTCGCTCTTGCAATCATTGATTCGGTAAAATCGACCCCAATAACCTTACCTCTTTCCCCAATAGCCCTTCTTGCAACAAAAGCATCATTGCCGGCGCCGCAACCAAGATCAATGACGGTATCGCCTTCTTTGATCTTTGCAAATTCCGTGGGCAAACCACAGCCCAATCCAAGGTCTGCTTCTGGATTGTATCCATCAAGTTTGGAATAGTCGTCGGCCATAATGGTATAAAAATCATCTCCACAACATCCCGTTGCGCCGCAGCAGGAAGAAAGATTTTGTTGTTTTGACTGGTTTGCAATCTCTGTATACTTTTCACGAACTGTGTTTTTTTGATCTGATTCTGTTTTCATGATAATATGTTTGGTGTAAAAAAATATTTAACAACAACGTGCATTTACTGTTTTCAGTTTTTCAAAAAGAGAATTAAAGTCAGTATTGAATTTTTCAAAAGCCTTCCAGTTGATGCAATAGCAACTGCGGGGCCCATCAATGTTTCCTTCGATCAAGCCAGCAATTTTCAATTCTTTCAGATGTTGAGAAACCGTGCTTTGTGCCAGCGGCAGCTCCTCCACGATCTCTCCGCAAATACATTCATTCCTTTGCGCCAGCACTTTTAAAATAGCAATACGGGCCGGGTGGCTGAGGGCCTTTGCAAATGCCGCCAGGTCCTGCTCTTTTTGTGTGAACTCGTCTTTTTTGTGAAACGCCATTTTATTATCTTATATCGCAAATATACGATTAATAAAAACAAACTACCAAATTCCGGGAAAGAAAAATTAATGTGCAGGGAACTTTCGTTTTACAAGAGAAATAATTACGCCGCTTCCGATAATACAAAAAATTCCCGCCCAGCTTATCCAACCAGGAAAAGCATCGCCAAGCAGCATTCCTATAAAAACAGAGTAAATAATATTGGCGTAACCAAATACGGAAACGATTCCCGCTTTATCGGAGCCATAGGCTCTTGTTACGAAATATTGCCCGAATAGTGCAGCCAACCCCATTAATAAAAGTTGCAACCATTCAATACCCACCGGCAACCTGAAATCAACAATGAACAAACCATCCGGCGGCACGCCTGCAGCATAATGAATGACCATTGTGATCAGCGGAATTAAGAACCCGCCCGCTAAGAAAAGACAGAACAATTATTCTCGGATCGTAATATTTGGTTAAACGATTTACCGTCAGATAAGCAATGGCCGAAGTGATTCCGGATAATAAACCGGCAAAATGATAATACCAGGGCAAATGCATTACGGGTTTGTAAATAAGTAACATTCCGGCAAAACCAAGCACCACCGCAAACACAACTTTTTTTCCATGATACTCTCCAAAAAGAAAAAAAGCAAAAATGGCAATGAATAAAGCTGAAGTAAGATTGTAGCTCATCGCTGTGCCGAGCGGAAGGTGTAAAACGCAATATAAAAGTGTATAAAGAGCAATTGTTCCCATGAAGCCGCGGAAAGCAAGCCGCAATAATTTTCCACCTGCCTGAACGGGCGGCCTGATGAATAAGCCAGGAAGAAGAAAAACTAAACCAATAGCATTTCGAAAGAAAACCAATTGTCCCGCAGTGAAATTTCCCTTTAATGATTTTGCGGCCCCACCCATGATAGAAAACCCCAAAGCCGCAAAGCAGCATGAAAAAAATTCCTTTATATCGGGGGTCTTTTATCATAAGATTTTGGCGAGTCTTTCTACAGCAGCATCTAAATGTTTCTTTCTTTTTTGAAAAACAAAAACGAACCACATTGTTGTCGGTGCCGTTTTTGTAAAATACCGAAACAGGAATAGTGGCAACACCAAATTCTTTTGTGATCCGAATGGCAAAATCTCTATCACCTTCATTGCTGATACGATCATATCTGGCGCAAATAAAATAACTGCCATGGCTTGACAGCAGATCAAATTTGGTATTCTTCATCAGTCGGGATGAAATAATCTCTTTTCTCTTGCATGATGCTGCCTGAGTGATAAGATATTCGTTTTTGTCTTTCAGAAATTCTGCTAACGCCACCTGTGACGGCGTGTGGCAACTGAAACAATTGAACTGGTGAACTTTTCTGAATTCTTCCATCAGATTCGGGCGAAGAAATACAATAACCCAGTTTCCACCCCGTACAGTTATAGGTTTTGCCAAAAGAGAAACAAACAAAACTTCTTTCTAACAGATCGGGATAGCGAAGAATGCTTTGATGCGGAATATTGTCAAAGATCAGATGCTCATATACTTCATCGCTTACAATAAAAATATTTGTGTCTTTAACAATGGAGCGAAGCTGTTCAATATCTTCTTCGCTTAGTACAGCGCCGGTTGGATTGTGCGGTGAATTGATCAGAATAGCTTTTGTTTTTGGAGAAATCTTTTTTCTCACCTCACCCAATCAATTTTATAATCAGGAAATTTAAGATTGATCAGAACAGGAACAGCGCCATTGATCTCCACATTGGGAATATAACTATCATAAGCCGGCTCAAAAACGATCACTTCATCGCCGGGTTGAAGAATAGCTGTCAGCGCAGTATAAATAGCATAAGTACCGCCGGGAGTAATGGTGATCTGTGTATCGGGATAAATTTTTGTTCCATAAAGAAAATTCAACTTTTTCTGACAATGGATTCCCGCAACGGTAAATAGCCTTGCATGGGAACATATTGATTACAACCATTTTTGCATCGCCTCATTTACTTTATTCATCAACGCTTCGCTCATTTGATAATCAGGAAAACCCTGGCCAAGATTAATGGCATTGTATTGTGTCGCCAGTCCACTCATTACAGTAAAAATGGTGGTGCCGACGTCGGGAAGTTTGGATTGAATGTGTAGGATGTGTCAAAACAAAAATTGAAATTGAGAAAATAGAAAGCTGCAGTAAAATTAATAGGATATTATTTTTTGGACAAGCCGTGCTTTTTGATGATTTTCCGGCAACTAGTTCATACGAATGATCAATCCATTCTTTTAATTGTTTTGAAGAAACAGAACCATCCACAACAATCGTATTCCAGTGTTTTTTATTCATGTGGTAGCCGGGCAATACACAGGAAAATTCTTCTCTTAATTCAATCGCTTTATCGGGATCGCATTTTACATTAAAACGTAATTGTTCTTCGCTATCAAGACCGGTCAGCAAAAAAGACTTTTCCATTTACTTTATACACCAAAGTATCCGGCCCAAAAGGAAGCGTTTCTTCGGCACCTGGTTTTGATAAACAATATTCTCTGAGTGATTTCAATATTCATAGACAAGAAATTTCATTGGCCATTTCAGACAATTATTGCCGTTGCTTCTATCTCGATTAAATATTCCGGAGCAATTAATGCATTTACTTCTACCATCGTATGTACAGGGCTTGATATCTCTGAAAAATTCTCCATGAGCTTTTCCATATTCTTCCCAACGGGAAATATCAGTAACAAACATTCTGGTTCGTACCACATCTTTCAACGAAGCTCCGGCCCGCTGCAAAATCTTTTCAATTTTCTGAATAGATGAATTTTGTTTGTTCGTAAGCATTGTCTACCTCCAACAAGATTATTATTATCGTCACCGGATAGCAACGGTTCCTGTTACTTCAATAATATTTCCCACTTTTACCGCACGGCTATAGCCGACAATATCTTCCCATTTTGCACCGGAAGAATAATTGTTCTTTCCATTATGATTTGATTTCAATATTTTCTTCTTTAATCAGCGATTCGCCATTCATTCGTAAGAAAATTTGCGCTACCGTTACCACATCTTTCTGGCAATAAGTAACGATACGATCAAAATTTTTTTCTTTCCAATATACTTCCCAAACCTTACTGCCATCAATATCATCTTTAGGCGTTGGAATCCCCAAGGTATGTGCCAGCAGATTCAAGAAGTATAACTTTTAAAATCGCCGAATTTCCAAAGCTCCAATGTGTCAAGATGATTTACTTCCCAGGGTTTTTTCCCGGATAGTTGCAAAATAGCGGAATCGGAAGTTGATTTATGATAAGCCGGCGGCAGAGATAAGGAAAATCAAATTCTTTTCCATTGTGAGCACATAAATATTTGGGTCCGTCGAGCAGACCATTTGTTCAGCATTTCGATAAACTCGTGCAAGCAACAATTTTTCATCATCTCCGAAAAAGATTTGAATGATAAGTTTTCTTATTTGCCCCGCTCCCTGATAACCCGCAACTGATACAAACAATTTTTCCAAACTCGGCATAAATACCGGCACGGGATAAATGCGTTTCTGATGTTTCGTCTTCGTTGTTTTTCAGATAATGTAAGACGCTTTAGGATCCCATAGATCTTTCCAGTCTTCCGGCAATCAGATCATACGCCGAATATTGAGGAACTGTTTCAATGTCGAGAAAAAGAATATTGTTGTAAAGGAATAAGCTGACATAAATGGTTTTTAAAAATAAAAAACCCCGAATTATTCAGGGCTAAAGATCTAATAGAACAGGATATTTATCTTTTTAAAAAGTGTCAGAGAAATTTATCTCCCTTATTTCTTTTTACCTCCGCCACATATTCTTTTATTTCCTGTTCTTTTTCTTTTTTGCAAATAAGCAAAACATCTTTTGTATCTACAACAATAAAATCTTCCAGACCCTGTAATAACACCAGTTTATTGTCAGGAACATGTACCATACAATTGTTGGCATCAATGATCATTACATTTTTTCCGGCAACAGCATTATCGAAATAATCTTTTTCCATATTTTCCCAGGCGCTGTTCCAGGTGCCGAGGTCGCTCCAGCCAAATGAAGCAGGAATGACATACACATTATCTGCTTTTTCCATTATGCCAAAATCAATAGAAATATTGGTGCATTGCGGATAAATTTGTTCAATAGCCTCCATCTTCTTCTGTGGTATTGAATTTATCTTTTTCTGCAGCAAATACCTCATACATTTCCGGCAAATATTTTTCAAAAGCAGCAATAATATTTTTTACTTTCCAGATAAAAATGCCGGCATTCCATAAAAAATCGCCGCTGGCAAGAAATGTTTTTGCCAATTCAAGATTGGGTTTTTCGGTAAAGGTTTTTACTTTATAAATGCCCGGTGCCGCTGCCGTAGTTTCATGTTGTATATAACCATAGCCCGTATTGGGATAAGTAGGTTTGATGCCAATAGTGACAAGTGCATTGAGATGATCCACAAAATCCAAAGCATTTGTCGGATGTTTTTATAAATTCATCTGTTTCCAGAATAAGATGATCGGCAGGTGCTGCAATCATTAATGCTTTGGGATCTTTTTGCAATAACTTAAAAGAAATATAAGCAATACAGGGTGCTGTGTTTTTTCTGGAAGGTTCTGCCAGAATATTTTCTTCCGGAATAAGCGGCAATTGTTTTTTTACAATATCCACATATTCCTGGGATGTTACAATATAAATATTTTCAGCAGGAACAAATTTCTGATACCGGTCAAAAGTTTGCTGGATCAGCGTTTTGCCGGTGTTCAATATATCCAGAAACTGTTTTGGATAATCGGTCCGGCTCATTGGCCAGAAGCGGCTGCCGATGCCACCGGCCATGATTGCTACGTAGTGATGTTTGTTCATGTTCGTATAACTCTATCGACTAATAATTAAATCAATCCTTCTCTTATCAGATCATGCAAATGTATAATTCCGCAATATTTTCCATTTTCAGCAACCACCAACTGGGTTATTTCTTTTTTTCGCAACAGTATCCAGCGCTTCTACCGCCAGCGCATCCGGCAGAAATTGTTTTAGGGTTGCTTGTCATAATATCTTTTGCTTATTGTTTTTCAATGGCCCCGTCTTTTTCCAGCATTCGTCTGAGATCGCCATCGGTAATAATGCCAAGCAAATTATTTTCTTCATCCACCACCGCCGTTGCTCCCAGTCTTTTTTGTGTCATTTCCATAATCACTTCTTTCAATGATTGCGTTGGAAAGAACTTTTGGTTTTTCATTATCATATAAAGATCAGCTACCCGCAGGTATAATTTTTTTCCCAATGTTCCACCCGGATGAAATTTTGCAAAATCATCGCTGTTGAAATCCTTTTAATTCCATTAAGGAAACCGCCATTGCATCACCCATTACCAATTGTGCTGTTGTACTTGCTGGTAGGAGCCAAGTTATTGGGACAGGCTTCCTGTTCAACAGTAGTATTTAAAATAATATCAGATTGTTTGGCCAAGAAAGAATCCAGTATTTCCAACCATACCAATTAAGTGTATTGCCAAAATTTTTTATCAAAGGAACCAACACTTTTATCTCCGGGCTTTTGCCGCTTTTGCTGATAATCATTACAATATCATCCTGCTGAATCATTCCCAGATCGCCATGAATGGCATCGGCAGCATGCATAAAAACAGAAGGAGTGCCTGTAGAATTTAGTGTAGCTACAATTTTTTGTGCAATAACGGCACTTTTTCCAATACCGCTGATTACGACTCGACCTTTGCAAGCTGCAATTAGCGTTAACAGCTTTTTCAAAATCATCATTGATGAAATGAAGCAAGCCCGAAACAGATTGGGCCTCCAGTTGTATGGTTCGAAGAGCTATCTGTTTAATGGAAGAATTCATTTTAAAGCGCAAAATTAGAGGATTTCAGTAAGAAGAACTCCTTACGTAAACGATAGTACTTTGGAATTTTAACCTTTAAGCGATAGTGAATAAAGGATATGTCTTTCGTAAATTCGCTACCCTCTTTTTCAAAATGACTGAAGCACTGTTTTAAGTCGGCGAAGGTTCACGTAAGAGATAAGGACTATCCAAGAAATAAGTGAGCGAATATGAATTTATTTGTTCTGCCAGCCGGTTCGATAGAAATCAGTATCTTATGAAATATTATATATACATGCAAAATAGAGAGGGAGAAGATTGAGCAATGGCATCATCAACAGCTAAAGAAATAACGCAGTTCGAAACAAACCAGCAAGGAAAAGGCTGCAAATAAGAAGCGTCAACAGTCATCGGTTCGATCTTCATAAAGCGCTGCAGGAATATTTTGGGTTTGATAAATTCAAAGACAACCAGGAAAAAGCTATTGAATCATTGCTGGCAGGGCACGATACATTTGTTATAATGCCAACCGGCGGCGGCAAAAGTTTGTGTTACCAGTTGCCGGCCATGGTAAGCGAAGGTGTTGCCATTATTGTTTCTCCGCTGATTGCTTTAATGAAAAACCAGGTTGACCTGGTACGCGGCTACAGCAGCAAAGATGATGTGGCGCATTTTCTTAATTCCACATTAACATAAAAAAGAAATAAAAGAAGTACATGATGATCTGCTGACCGGCAAAACAAAAATGCTATATGTGGCTCCGGAAACATTGACCAAACAAGAGAATCTTGAATTTTTCAGCGATCTGAAAATTTCCTTTTTTGCTGTTGATGAAGCACATTGTATTTCTGAATGGGGACATGATTTCAGGCCGGAATACAGACGACTGCGGGAAATGATGATTCAGATAAATCCGGATATTCCGGTTATTGCATTAACTGCAACGGCTACACCCAAAGTGCAAAGCGATATTGTCAAAAACCTTGATCTTCAGAAACCCAAATATTTTTATTTCTTCATTTAACCGGCCCAATCTTTATTACGAGATACTGCCCAAGATCAAAAAAGCGCAAACGGATGAAAGTATTGTTCGTTTTATCAAAGGAATGAAAACAAAAAGTGGTATCATTTATACCCTCAACCGAAAAACAACCGAAGAGCTGGCAGATATATTAATGGCAAATGGTATAAAAGCAGTTGCTTATCATGCCGGGCTTGATAGTAAACTTAAGAGCAGAAAGGCAGGATCAGTTTTTAAATGAAGATGTACAGGTGATCGTTGCTACAATTGCCTTTGGAATGGGTATTGACAAACCCGATATTCGGTTTGTTATTCACTATAATATTCCCAAATCAATTGAAAATTATTACCAGGAAACCGGTCGTGCCGGACGTGATGGGCTGGAAGGAAAATGTCTTCTATATTATTCTCATAAAGATGTAAGCAAGCTGGAACACCTGATGCGGGATAAACCACTTAGTGAAAGAGAAGTTGGTGCACAGCTGATCAATGAAACAGTTGCTTATGCAGAAAGCGGTGTTTGCCGCCGTAAAATGTTGATGAGTTATTTTGGTGAAGAATATGAAAAAGAAAATTGCGGCAATTGTGATAACTGCAAACATCCGAAAGAAAGAGTAGAAGCAAAAGAAGATGTGGTTGCTGCATTAAAAACAATTAAAGCGCTTGATGAAAGGTTTGCTACCAACTATGTAGTAAATATTATTATTGGAAAGCTGACACCACAGATACAAATGTTCCGTCATGAAGGGTTGGATGTATTTGCGAATCGGAAATGATAAGCCAGCACATTTCTGGAATTCACTGATCCGGCAAATGTTACTGGAAGGATTGTTGAAAAAAGATATTGAAGAATATGGTGTTTTGAAATTTACCAAAAAAGGAGAAGACTTTTTGAAGAAACCAAAATCATTTAAGATTGTTCTGAATAATCTTATTTGAAGATGCCAATGCAGATGATGAAGAAGGAGCAGAAGCAGCAGCAGGTGCTGCCGCTGATGAAAAACTATTTGAAATGCTGAAAGAGCTTGCGGCAGAAAGAAGCAAAGAAAAAAAGCTTGCCACCATTTGTTGATTTTCCTTGAAACTTCCTGCAGGATATGGCTACACTGTATCCCACCAACTTGCAGTGAACTGGAAAAATGCCAGGGAGTAAGTAAAGGAAAAGCGATTGAGATATCGGAAAGCCATTTGTTGAACTTGATTGCCAAATATGTAGAAGAAAATAATATTGAACGCCCGGATGATTTTGTGATGAAAAGTGTGGTGAACAAAAGCGGCAATAAAGTTTTTATCATTCAGAATACAGATAAAAAAATACCGCTTGAAACCATTGCCAAAAACAAAGGCTGGAGGATGGATGAAATGCTGGAAGAAATGGAAACCATTGCAGCCAGCGGCACAAAGCTAAACCTCGATTATGCCATTGATGAAATGCTGGATGAAGATGAACAGGAAGAGATCATTGATTATTTTAAAAGCTGTGAAACATCTTCACTTACAGGTAGCACAGGAAGAACTTGTCGAATATAATTTCAACTGGGAGCAACTGAAGATCATGCGGATAAAGTTTTTGAGTGAATACGGAATGTAGGGTGAATTTCAGAATTACGATTTTGAGATTTCAGATTTTTAGGTCAATCTTCTATATTTGCAACCCCGTTTGAGGGGTGATTAATCGTAAATCTTAAATCGGGAAATCATAAATAGGATGGTGCGGTATCCGCCGGTTGGCGGAAAAGGACTGAAAATCCTTGTGCCGGCCGTTCGAAAAATAAAAGGGTGCGGTAGCTCAGTCGGTAGAGCAAAGGACTGAAAATCCTTGTGTCGGCGGTTCGATTCCGCCCCACACCACAGAAACGAAAGCAAATAGGGCTTTCGTTTTTTTGTATTATAAAAATTCTTGTGTCGTCCCGATTGAATCGGGGTCCACACCTCAACCGGGGCCGGCAATCACGCCGGGTTTCTATTTTCGTTTGAATAAGCTACAGCAATCTCTGCTCCTACCCTTGCATTGTGTCTGATCAAAGCAATATTGGTTTCGAGGCTTTCGCCATTTGTATGTTCTGATATGTATTGTAAAATAAAAGGAGTAACATTTTTTCCAACAATCCTATTTTCTTTTGCAGCCCGAATAATTTTTTTTCGATTTTTAAAGATTTCTCTGAGATAGCAGCATCAGGAACCCACGCAATAGCCAAGATTAAGGATGCTGGGAATAGGCAAATACCATTAGTGAACAAAAATTATGGGTCTGATATTTTTATCAGAACCTTAGAGGTATAGGGGAGAAGTGTAAGTGTTCCATGGTAAAGAACAGAATCTATACTTATGTAAGAGGTCTTAAGATTTACAATCCTACTTGATGCCGTTGTGTTATACTCAAACCTTAGGTCGTTTACATTCTTTATTATCGTCTGTAATCTTTTCGAATGTTTATCCTGCCCGCTTAAAGATTGCCATTGCATCAGATTATTTGCTCCCCGAATGGAGAAAGGGCTTACCTCATTTAGTGGTCTTGCGTAATAATTGCTATCCGCTCTACCAAATTTAAGTATATCATCGTTTACGGTCGAAAAACTAAAAACCAACTGATTTGGTTCTTTAGAAATAAATTTATTTCGCCTTATTTCAACATTTCTGATGCTGTCCCTGGGGGAAATATTATCATAGCGTAATTCGAGCTGGACCCTATTATTAAAAGAAGTATTTCCCGAAACTATCAACTCATGAGCGTTGTGAATATAAAAACCCCTATCAGCACAATTAGCTACTGTGTTTTCTGAAATGCTTACATTTCTCGTCCCATCGTCCATATAAATTCCTTCAGCATACCTGGCGTTGTCTTTTGTTCCATTCGGCGCACCTATCGCGGCCAAAACAATATTGCCAACAACGGAACTACCACCATAATCATTTCCGTAACTATAAATACCACCGCCATCATCTTTCACAAAACAATAGTCATGGACGTAGTTGTTTAATATTCTTATTCCGACCCCCTGCGTAAATATTGCTGTGTATCCACAATTCCCTATTTCATTATTCTGAATTAAACTATTGCTTCCAATATTCGCCAACCCGAAATATTGTCCATCACTTCCTTGCCCCATTCCCGCTACAATAGCAATGTCGGTAAATACATTTCCACGTATCTTCCAATTTGTCGAATGATTCGCCGTGATTACATTGTTATTTGTAAATTTTATTGTGGAGTTCAACACAGAAATATTACTACAATTGCTATTGGTATAGATTGCATCAACCCCGGTGAAAATAATTTCGCAGTTGCTTATAGAGATATTGCTGGACCCCGAAATATTGAAAGCATTATTATTCGCCCCAGAGAAGGTCAAGTTATCAAAAACGAGGTTGTTTTTTGAAGAAATTGTCACAAGGTTATTTATTACCGAAGCCCTGATTTTATAGGATGATGGATTTGCCGAGCCGAAAAACATTTTTATTTTCTTTGTTCCATCATAACACCACTCGCCTAAACGTGTGCAAGCATTGACGTGATTTTGAAAAAAGAATCCATAGCCGTCGCTAAGAGAATAGCCCGAATACCCCGTTGGCGGTACAATCAAGGCCCCCAATTTTATATTGTTTTTTGTTTGCCCCCAAACGATATACCTATCAAGCACCCAATGATTGGCTCGTATAACAATCTCACCTCCTACAAAACTTGGAATTGCTGAAATTTGATTGCTTGCAACAGATGAATTGGCTAAATGAGATTGAAAAATAATATAACCGCCATTTGAATCAGTGAGCTTCGGATAACGGCCTATTGGTTGGAATGTACCATTTAGGGTTACCATATTCAGCGTTGGCAAGCCAGAAAATAAACTCTCATAAACCCCACCTCTATCATTTACCCATGATGAAACGTTTATAAGGCCTGTAATTATTGGTCTTACCCCAGTTCCGTAAGCACTATAAGTGACCCCCGAGGTGGTTATAGGCAATGATCCAAAAAAAACATCGCCTCTATGCAGGTAAACCTTATCGCCAACACGGAGCGTTAATAAACTGATTTTTGCGAGCGTTTTGAAGGGGAGCACCCAGGTTCCAGGATTACTGTCACTTCCGGTAGAGGCGAAATAATAACTTGTTGCAGTCGCAAGTTTTGTCAATGATAAAAGCGATAATATGATTAATAACCTCTTCACTATAATAAAAAGCAAAATATATCAATTTACTGAACTGGCATTTACTCCAGTCCGGATGAAAATTGCCGCAAACAAACGAGATGTAATAACAAGACCAACGAATTTGAGAATTTTGAAATCAAAAGCAAAACAAAAACACCTAAAATTCTTTACAAAATTATTAAAAGCAAAATCAATCATTAATAAAACACGACAACTTTTATGTTTAATAAAGCGCAGATATTGTAAAATCGTGTTATAAATAGCACAAATGAGCGCCGTAGAACAAAGGCTTGGCATCAAGCCGGGTTTTTATTTTCGTTTGAATAAGCTACAGCAATCTCTGTTCCCAATTTCGTATTGTGTTTGATCAGGGCCATATTTGTTTCCAGGCTTTCGCCTTTAGTGTTATCGGCGATGTATTGCAAAACAAAAGGCGTAACATTTTTTCCAATGATATTTTTTTCTTTTGCGGTACCTAATGCTTTTTCTACATGAACTTCCATTTCTTCAGCGGAGATTTCCATATCTGCCGGTACGGGGTTCGCAATTAATACCGATCCATTAAACCCCATTTTCCATTTTGTATCTAACAAAGCAGCAATTTCTTCAGCAGTATCCAATCGCAAAGGCGAAAGAAAGTCGCTTTTTCTTGAATAAAAGCTTGGAAATTCATCCTGACCAATAGTAACCACAGGAACTCCCATCGTTTCCAGATATTCCAGTGTTAAGCCAATATCAAGAATAGATTTTACTCCTGCAGAAACAACTGCTACTGATGTTTGCGCCATTTCAGTAAGATCGGCAGATATATCCATTGTTGCCGCTGCATTACGATGAACACCACCAATACCGCCAGTGACAAAAATTTTTATACCAGCCATTGCTGCAATTCTCATAGTAGCGGCAACCGTCGTGGCGCCATATATTTTTTTTGTGATTACAAAGGGGAGATCTCGTATGCTTACCTTCCAGACATTTTTTTCTTTACCAAAAAGTTCTAATTGTTCGTTGCTTAATCCCACATGGCATTTACCATTCATAATAGCAATGGTAGCAGGCACTACTCCGGAATTGCGGATAATAGTTTCTACAGCTAATGCCGTTTCTACATTTTGCGGATAAGGCATTCCGTGTGCAATGATGGTGGACTCCAACGCAACGACAGAGTTTTTTTCGAGCAAAGCCCGCTGCACTTCTGGATGTATTTCTAAAAAAGAATTCAATCGGGATAATATTTAGTGACCAATGCCAATAGTTTTTCCTGGTTCAGATGCATGGCAATAGCGCCATTCACCTGCAATATTTCTGCAGAAAGGGTATGTGCCAGTTTCAAGCAGCCCATGTCATCTTTACCTAGATATTTTCCAAGAATGAAACCGGATAAAGAACCGTCACCTGCGCCGGTACAATCTACCACATTTATTTGCGGTGCATTAAGGGTGATCGTTTTTTCTTTATTGTATAATGCAGAACCATGCTGGCCATTATGGAGCCAGATATTTTGAACGCCACGAGTCAATAATTCATCCACTTGTTGTTGAGTGAAAAAAGATTTTTCTGAACAGAGCACAGGCAACTCATCTTCATTCGGTGTGATCAAATAAAGGCCATTCAAATTAGCGTCTTTGAATTTTCTTGCTGGCGGAACAGATACAGGCTCCAGCACAAAAGGGATTTTTGTTCGATTACTGAAATCAAGTAGCCATTCCGCTGTTTCGATATTAATATTCGCATCGGCCAATAAATAAGAAGCGGTTTGTAAAAGATCAATATGTCTTTGCAAATGTTCGGGAGTGATCAGATGATTTGCGGCATTGGTTAAGAAAGCGGAAAACAATGATCCATCCGGATTTAATATACCGGTATATTTTCCCGAAAGGCCATTCCTTGTTATGGAAGCGTCTAATTGTACTCCGGCATTTTTGCAAACCCGTTTCAGCCAATCGCCATCACTGTCATTACCAAAAACACTGATCAATTGAACCGGAACTCCTAATAAAGCCAACTGGTGAGCAATATTCCGGCTTACACCACCGACGGTTTTTGTAACCGATGCATCATTGGTGGTCGCCAGGAGCAATTCTTCCTTCGCATGAAATAATTCATCCACCAAAGAAGCTCCTATGCAGATAACCGGTTTTGACATGCTGCAAATGTAAGAGCAATGGACTACTCTTCTTTTTTCTTTACAACCAGAAACCAATTATTATCCAAAGGCAGGTAACCATAATCGTAACAAAAAAAATAGTGTTTTCCTGTTTTAGTAGTATAAGTATGTGTGAGATATTTAAACTGGAAGCCGAGATTCAGCAATTTTTCTTTATTGGCCTTGGCCGTTTCTTCTGTGGTTGGTAAAATAGATTCCAGGATCTTCCGGTTCTTCAACAGTGCATTATTGATGTTTCTTACATAGCCGCTGTGATTTCCT
Organism: uncultured Bacteroidota bacterium; assembly: GCA_963745445.1. Taxonomy (GTDB): domain Bacteria; phylum Bacteroidota; class Bacteroidia; order Chitinophagales; family Chitinophagaceae; genus UTBCD1. Next base: position 785,765 of record CAVUXD010000003.1, on the reverse strand, counting down.
TTAGCTTTTTGCTGGTTATTGTAATTGTTTCGGCAATAATCGTCGCAAAATTTTTTATCAATTCTTCCTTTCAGCGGCTTGCCGCAGAATAAGCAGCTCTTCGTTTCGTTGGATGCGGGCATGGTAATGGTTTTAAGGCAAACAAGATACAGAAAAACATCCGTGTGCAAACGTTTTTACCCGGTTAGCTTCGGGAAGAAACGGGTAAAATCCGGCTATCGTTTTTTTAGCACCACATCTTTGTGTTGTCAATCGGTAATGACGTCGCCGCTTGATTGAGATAACAAAATTCAAAAACAGTTCCGGCTTGGACGGGACACAAAATTTAAAGTTATGTACGCATTAAAAAACAAAGTACAGCTGATCGGACACCTGGGTGCAAAACCCGAAGTAAAGAACACCGAAAGCGGAAAAAAACTGGCGCAATTTAATCTCGCCACCAGCGAAAGCTACCGCAATGCCAAAGGCGAGAAAGTAACGGAAACGCAATGGCATCGTATCGTAGCTTGGGGCAAGCTGGCTGAGATAGCAGAGAAATATCTTGACAAAGGAAAAGAAGTGGCTATTGAAGGAAAGCTTGTCAATCGCAGTTATACCGATAAAGAAGGTAATAAAAGATATATTAGCGAAATTCAGGCGAATGAATTGCTAATGCTGGGTGCAAAAGCCTCAAATTAATATTGCATAAGCCACGAATCGTACGAATAATATAAAAAGATCGCTACGGTTCGTGGTTAAACCAAATCTTCTGTAATGACAGTTATTCCTGATGCCAACAATGAAATGTTTCAGTTGGCGGTTCAGTTGGTGAACCAAAGCCGGCGGAATATTTTTCTTACGGGAAAGGCCGGAACCGGAAAAACCACTTTCTTAAGATATATCTGTGAAAATAGTTCCAAACAAACCGTAGTTGTAGCTCCAACCGGAGTGGCTGCAATTAATGCGGGTGGTGTAACAATGCATTCTTTTTTTCAATTACCGCTGTCTCCCTATATTCCTGAAGCACGGGGTTTCTCCGGTAAAGAAAATGAAACTACGAATCGCCACAGTTTATTGAGCCGGCTCCGATTGACGACGGAAAAGAAAAAAATTTTGCAGGAGCTGGAGTTGTTGATCATTGATGAGATCAGCATGGTTCGATGCGATACGCTGGATGCAATAGATACGATATTGCGGCATGTTCGTCTGCGCCATAACGAGCAATTCGGCGGCGTACAGGTTTTGTTTATTGGTGATATGTTCCAATTACCTCCGATCATACCCGAAAACGAATGGTCGCTTTTGTCGGAGTTTTATAATAGCCCTTATTTTTTTGACAGCAGGGCATTGAAAGATCAACAACCAATTTATATAGAGTTCAACAAAATTTACCGGCAGAGCGAAGAGCAATTTATCAAGCTGTTGAATCAGGTTCGTAATAATGAGTTAAATGCCGAAGGAATTGCATTGCTGGAGAAAAGATTTCAGCCGGCATTCAGACATCGGCTTCAGGATGGATATATCATTTTAACTACACATAATTATAAAGCCGATGCCATCAACTTGGAGGAATTACAAAAGCTTCCAGGAAAAACATTTTCTTACCAGGCAGAAATAGACGGCGAGTTTTACGAGAAATCATATCCGGCAGATGAACTGCTGCAACTTAAAGAGGGGGCGCAGGTAATGTTTTTGCGAAATGATATGGATAAAAGCAAAAGATATTTTAATGGAAAAATTGGGGTGATAACAAAACTGGAAGCAGATAAAATATTTGTTCGCTGCACAAATGAGGAGCGGGAAATAGAAGTGAAGAAAGAAACATGGGAAAATATCCGCTATTCATGGAATAAAAATACCCGAATGCTTGATGAAGAGGTGCTGGGATCATTTAATCAATATCCATTAAGGCTTGCCTGGGCCATAACAATTCACAAAAGTCAGGGGTTAACATTTGATAAAGCTATAATTGATGCAGAAGCGGCTTTTTCTGCGGGACAAGTATATGTAGCGCTAAGCCGATGCACCAATCTTGACGGTATGATATTGCAAAGCAGGATCGGGGTCTCAAGTCTTCGGTGTGATGAACGTATCGTTCGATTTTCTCAAAACAAAACATCTTTAGATTGGCTGAAAGAAGAATTGAATGAAGCCGGAAAAGGGTATCAACAGGATGTTTTGCTATCATTGTTTGATTTCAATCTTATTATTAAGCGAAGTAAAGAATTGCTGGATTACCTGCTGGAGCACCGGAATTCTTTTAATCCGGAATCATTGTCATGGGTGGAAAGGATAGTAGAATCATTATCGGCGCTGCAGGATACCACAGAAAAATTTCATCCCCAGGTATTGTATTTTTTTGAACAATCCTTACCACCGGAAAGAAATAGTGCATTACAGGAAAGAATAAAAGCCGCAGCTGCTTATTTTATTGAACAAGTTGAACGGATTCTTCAGACAATTCCTTTCTCACCAGCAATAACCGATAGTCGTCAACACGCCAGGGAATACAATGAAAGCATTAAAGAAATATTTTCAGAGCTGTCGGGTAAAAAACAGTTGCTGGCCGCCTGTAATGGTCAATTCAATACACAAACCTATCATCAGCTTAAGAACGGGATTAGCATTCCGCCCTTATCCGTGAATGCTTATGCGGGAACCACTAATCAGCAAACACAAACAGATAACCCTCACCCCGGGCTTTATTATGATTTAAAAAAACAGAGAGACAGTTTTTGTGTAAAAAAAGATCTGCCTGTTTATATGGTAGCCGGAAGCAAAACATTGGAAGAAATGGTAAGATATTTACCGCAGTCTTTAGAGGAGCTGAAACAGATTAGCGGCTTTGGCGAAGCAAAGATCGCTGCTTATGGTCAGCATTTTTTGGATATAATACTTAAGTATTGCACTCAGCACCAGCTGCGTTCCCATATCTCGGAAAAGACGCCCAAACATCAGCGAAAAGAAAAAAGCAATTCCGTTGCGTCTGATACAAAAGCCGAATCATTCAGGCTATATAAAGAAGGTAAATCTGTATTGGAAATTTCCCAAGAGCGAAAATTAACTGTTCAAACCATAGAAGGACACTTGGCTTATTATGTGCAAAGAGGAGAGATAAACATTGAAGAATTAATAGGCCCCGAAAAACTTACTTTAATTATTTCCGCATTGAAAGATTTTAATGGCGGCTCAATAACAACAATAAAAGAAAAACTGGGCAACGATATCGGTTTTGGAGAAATACGGTTAACACTTGCATGGCTTGCATTTCAAAAACAACAACAATCGCATTAATACAAAAAAGCCGATCGTTTAAATACCAAACGATCATTTAATGTGAATAACCTATCATTCGTTTCTCAATAGATAAAACAATTGTTAGTTTATCAAAGATTGAAATTATTCACATTAACGTCCAATTGATTTGTTAGATTGAATTTATTATTTATCTTTTCGTAACAAATCAATATGATAACACTTACTAACCCCGGTTATCGCCTGATTAGTGATCACGGCTATGCCCAAGTGAGATTAAATCTCACCAACAATCAAAAAATATTAATTGCATTGCACCCATTCAGATCTGGAGAATTATTCTCTATATTTTCCGCAAAGAAAATAATGCGGGAACCAAATTATCTCTCCTTTCAGATCGCAACACACAAACACATTATGATCGACCCGGAATTTCTGCAATGCATTAATCACAGTTGCAGTCCCAATACATTTTTCGATACACATGCAATGCGTGTAATCACCTTGCGTCCCATTAAACGAGGAGAAGAACTCACCTGGTTTTATCCATCTGCCGAATGGGAAATGGCGCAATCTTTTCAATGTTTTTGCGGCAGCCCAAATTGTTTAGGTGAAATCAAAGGAGCCGCTTATCTTGCAAAAAGTGTTTTAAATCAATATAAGCTAACCCGATTCATTCAACAACAACTGCATGATCGTTCAAACGAAGAGAGGGCTTAAGAAGAAACTACCACGTGCAACCACTCCGACAATTCAGCAACTAAAAATATGGGTGCTGTATCCATATTTTGAAACCGATGATCCCAATCTCAAACATTATTACGATTTTTCTCATAGCCTTGGCGAATTCACCAAAGTGTTTAAAGAACTCGATGCTGATTGGATCTGGCAACCAGTAACCTCACAAGATTATAAAGAGATCATAAGCGGAATCAGAAAAAAATCCAGGGGGAAAATACCATTTGTATTTAATCTCTGCGATGGCGATGAGATCAATAACACCCCGGGAGTATCAGTGATACATGAACTGGAAAAACACAAGATTCTCTATTCGGGCTCCGATGCATATTTTTATAATGTTACTTCCTCCAAGATCCCAATGAAAAAAGCTTTTGATAGGGCCAAAGTTTCTACTGCTAAATGGGAGATAATTGATGGATCGGAAGAATCAATCAAAGGAATTATGCGAAGGTTGGGTACTCCCCTGATTATTAAACCAGCCGTTTCTGGCGGAAGTATGGGGGTTTCGGTTAAAAACGTTGTTCATACGGATGAAGAGGCAATAGAAAGAGTAAGAGAATTGAATCAAGGCTATCGGGGCTGGGAATTAACTACGGGAGGCTTATTTGTTGAACGATTTATTAATGGCCCTGAGTTTACAAGCATGATTGTAGGATCATACAAACATCCGGATAAATGTATTGTGTATAAACCAGTGGAGCGTATATTTCATGAATCGCTTTCGGAAGAAGAACGGTTTTTATCTTTTGATAGACTTTGGGAAATTTATGAAGATGAGACGCCCATGCCAAACGGCGGAAGCTTTTATCATTATCAACCCTGTGATCCCGAACTTTCAGAGAAGATTTGTAAATTAAGTTTGGATGCTTATTGTGCTGTTAAGGGTATGGGTTATACTAGGATTGATATTCGGATGGATGCGACCACAAAAAAATTATACGTTCTGGAAGTAAATGCCCAATGTGGATTGAGCGAAGATGAAAATTATACTTCTATTGGAGCCATACTGCGTTTTGGTGGTAAATCGTTTACCCAGCTGGTTGAGGAAATTATTTATGATACTATTGCAAACCGGGGCATATCCCGGTAATTTCTGAAATGAAGATTTGTGTACTTCTGCCCGATTATTCAACCACATCGGTTGATTATAAAGAGTATGACCCGGTACGAAACCTATCTTCATTGATGCCCGAAGCAGAAATGGACCATGTGTTCATTAATAAGCTAACCACCTATAAACAACTTACGAGAACTTAGCAAAAAAGGATATGACATTTTTGTAAATCTTTGTGAAGGGTATCCTGATTGGGAAGTGCCCGGGCATGATATTTATTTCAATGCAGAAATTTTAAATATTCCCATTACGGGACCCGGCACCCGCTTGTTTGATGTTCCAAAAAAACTCATGAAATATGTAGCATATTCGGAAGATGTAAAAGTTCCTGCGTATGCTATTGTCAATTCTTTGATGAAATTGAAAGGGAGATACGACATTTAAAATATCCCTTGTTTGTAAAACCGGCTCATGCTGGTGATAGCCGTGGAATTGATGAACACTCTTTGGTACATGATAAAAAGGAATTATTAGAAAAGTGTTCTTCCATTATTGATGAGCATGGTTCGTTGTTGATAGAAGAATATATTGCCGGAAGAGAATTTACCGTTCTCGTTGCCGCCAATGCTGATAACCCTAAAGAGTGCACAACATTTAAACCTGTTGAATATATTTTTCCCCAGGGAATAGAATTTAAAACATATGCATTAAAAACATGGGAACTTCATCCGGATTGTAATCATCCGTGCAACGACCCCTTACTGGAAAAAGAATTAAGGGCTGCAGCGAAAAAAGTTTTTCAGGCATTTAATGGAGTTGGCTATTGTCGAATGGACTTCAGAGTAAACGAAAAAAGAGAAATTTATTTTTTGGAACTAAATTTTACCTGCTCTGTTTTTTATACTGATGGATGGGACGGTTCTGCAGATTTTATTTTGAAATTTGATGGAATGGGTCATGCTGGGTTTCTTCGACATATAATTGCAGAGGGAATAGCCCGGCATAAAAGAAAGCAAAAGCCTTTCGAAGTAAAAGGAAATTCTATTGCGGGGTTTGGCATCTATGCTAATAGAAATATTTCAAAAGGAGAAGTTGTTTTTAAAGGAGAGGAAAAGGCACAACGTATTGTTACAAAAAGATTCATGGAAAAAAACTGGAATGAAAAAGAAAAAGAAAATTTTCGACGGTATGCTTATCCTATAAGTAAAGAAGTGTTCATTTTGTGGGATGAGGATCCTGCAGAATGGGCGCCGCAAAATCATTGCTGTGATCCCAATACCGATTTCGATGGATTGAATATTGTGGCGATAAAAAATATCCTCAAAGGCGAAGAACTTACTTTGGATTATGCTCTTTTCCTTGACGAAAACATGGAACCATTTAAGTGTTCTTGTGGATCGCCGAATTGCAGAGGATTAATAAAGGGAATAAAAGATATGTCGGTTACAAAGAGAGAACAGTCAAAGAGCTCTCGCAGAAAAATCTCCCGTCCTATCGCCCCATATAAACCATCAGTATCTGAACGTCAGTCGGATTGATGCCTGAAATACGGCTGGCTTGACCAAGAGTTCTTGGTTTTATAGTATTTAATTTTTCACGGGCTTCATTTCCTAAGGCAACAATTTTTTTGTAATCGAAATTTTCGGGTATTTGAAGTTCTTCCATGAGAGACATTTTTTTCACCAACTCCTTTTCTTTTTCTATGTATATCTCGTATTTGATCTGAATAGAAGCCTGATCAACAATATCTTTTTTATATTCTTTTAATGCTTTTCCGAGCTTTGGAATCATTTCGGAAAAAGCCGCCAATTCAACATCTGGGCGTAATAAAATTTTCTGGGCTTTTTGTTTTTCCGAAATGCGAGAAGAGTTGATTGTTTCTAAATAAGGATTAACTTCTTCAGGTTCTATAGTCAACTCTTCAAGTATTTTTTTGATTTTGCCAATACCCTCTCGTTTAATTAAAGTCAAATTCATTCTTTCCTGCGATGCCAGACCCAATCGATAACTTAATTCTGTTAACCTAAGATCTGCATTATCTTGTCTAAGGAGAGTTCTGAATTCAGCTCTGGATGTAAACATTCTGTAAGGCTCATTAGTTCCTTTGCTTATCAAATCATCAATTAATACGCCGATATATGCATCACTTCTTTTTAAGATCACTGGTTCAAGAGAGCAAATTTTTTGATGAGCATTGATTCCGGCCATCAACCCCTGACAAGCCGCTTCTTCATATCCCGTTGTACCGTTGATTTGTCCCGCAAAGAATAGATTTTCAATGGGTTTAGTTTCTAACGAATAATTTAGTTGTGTTGGAGGAAAATAGTCGTATTCAATAGCGTATCCTGGCCGGAACATTTTAGCCGTTTCAAAACCAGGAATATTACGAATTGCTTCGTATTGTGTTTCCTCCGGAAGAGAAGTTGAAAATCCGTTGACATAAATTTCAATAGTGTTCCATCCTTCTGGTTCAATAAAAAGCTGGTGGCGTTCTCTTTCGGAAAATCGATTGATCTTGTCTTCAATACTAGGGCAGTATCTTGGTCCCGCTCCTTCAATCTTACCAGTAAACATCGGACTCTTATCGAAGCCGGTTTTTAGGATATCGTGCACCTTTTGATTCGTATAAGTGATCCAACAGCTTTTTTGCTGCTGAGGTTTAGATGTTTGTATAAAAGAAAATCCTGTAATCTCCTCGTCTCCGGGCTGCTCCTCCATTTTGGAATAATCTAGGCTTCTTCCATCAACCCTTGGCGGGGTACCCGTTTTAAGACGGTCACTTTCAAAACCTAATGAAATAAGTTGTTCCGTTATTCCACTTGCTGCTCGCTCTCCCATCCTTCCACCCCCGAATTTTTTTTCACCTACATGTATTACTCCGTTCAGAAAAGTTCCATTCGTCAAAACTACAGCCTTTGACCTGATTTCGTGACCCAATCCGGTGATTACGCCAATTGTCCTTTTGTTTTTTACTAATAATCCTTTTACCATGTCCTGGTAAAAATCAAGGTTGGAGGTTTTTTCAAGTAACTCCCTCCATTTCAATGAGAAAAGCACTCGGTCATTTTGTGTACGGGGACTCCACATAGCCGGGCCTTTTGACCGGTTCAGCATTCTGAATTGGATCATAGAAAGATCGCTTACTATTCCTGAATACCCGCTCAAAGCATCGATCTCTCTTACAATTTGACCTTTGGCAATACCGCCCATTGCCGGATTGCAACTCATTTGGGCAATACTCTGCATGTTCATGGTTACCAAAAGTGTCTTTGATCCCATGTTTGCAGCCGCAGCCGCAGCTTCGCATCCGGCATGACCCGCACCTACTACAATTATATCGTATTCTGGAAACACTATAAATGAATTAAGAATTGCAAAAGTACTCCCGATGTGTGAAAAGCAGAGAATAAACTTGGTGAGCCCATTTTTCACGTGAAACGTATTTCCTTATTCCGAAAGATCAGCGACTTAAATAAAGAGATAAATAATGGTCTTCCTTCTCCCTCATTACCAAAATCGCTTTTTTTGTTTTATCACTGTAGCCGCTCAGGTGCAAGGCGCCATGAAAAACGACCCTTAAAAGCTCTTTCCGGAACGAAATATTCAACTGACTGGCATTGGCCCTTACTCTATCAATACTAATATAGGATTCGCCTTTAATGGTTCCCTTTTTGTCAGACAGATCAAAAGTGACGATATCTGTATAATAGTGATGTCTGAGGTATTTCTTGTTGATTGCTAAAATGGCCTGATCAGAACAAAAGATATAATTCAGGTTTTCCAGTTCATTTCCTTCCAGTATAAAAATATGTTCAATGAATTTCCTAAGCCCGGAACTATCTTTTAAATGATAGCCTTTGTCAGTATAAAAGAAACGAACTTTTGATTTTGTGCTTGGTTTCAACATAATTACAAAATTTGTAAACAAAGCATAAAATACAATATTAGATTTGCCGAATAGATAGAAATGGATAAGAAGCTTTCAGAATTACGACCTGGACAATCAGCCGTTATAAAGAAATTCAATAGCACAGAAATTTTCTTAAAATTAATGGAAATGGGATGTTTGCCTGGAGAAAAGGTTGTATTAGAACAAATTGCACCGTTAGGAGACCCTGTTTCAATAACTGTGGCAGGGTATACCCTGAGTTTACGCTTGAATGAGGCCGAAGAAGTAATAGTTGAAATAATAGATTGATTATCAAATATTTATATGAAAATTGGTCTATATTTTGGATCCTTTAATCCTGTTCATGTCGGGCACCTCATCATTTCAAATCATATTTTGAACGAAACAGACATAAAGAAAATCTGGTTTATCGTCTCCCCGCAAAATCCTTTCAAAACCGAAGCAAGTTTGCTAAATGAATATCATCGTCTTCATTTACTAAAATTAGCTACAGAAGATGATACTAGGATAAAAATATCAGATATTGAATTTCATCTTCCGAGGCCTTCTTATACCGCCAACACACTTGTTTATTTACAGGAAAAATATTTCACCCATCAGTTTGTTATCATTATGGGTAGCGATAGTTTTCAAAATCTCAATAAATGGAAAAACTGGGAAACTATTGTTGCGCACTACGAAATTCTTGTTTACTCAAGGCCGGGATTTAAAACAGATAATAAGATCAAAGCCAAACTGACTATCCTTGACGCTCCTCAATTAGAAATTTCATCCACTCAGATCCGAGAATACATCAAAAAAGGAAAATCCATCAGGTACTTAGTGCCCGATAAAGTGCTTGATGAAATAACAAAAGGTAGTTATTATAAGAAGTAACCAAGAAGCAAACAGGCGATCACAATAACTGGTGAAACAATCCGTGTATATTTTAAAAGTAAAAACGTTCCAAGGATCACTCCTAAATTTAAAAAACTGATCGTCCTGGCTTCGATTAGAGAAATATCTTTCATGATATAAAATGTTGAAGCGATCATGATACCCACTACTACAGCATTGATTCCCTCCAGTGATCGATATACTGCTGCATATTTTTTCAAATAATTCCAGATAGGAAAGAAAAACAATACCAGTAATGCACTCGGTAAAAAAACTGCGATCATTCCAATTAAACAACCAAGGATCTGCATTTTAGTTCCCATGTCTTTTAATGCCATGCCACCCGTAAAAGAAGCAATAGAAAACACCGGTCCTGGAATGGCCCTTACGATTCCCATTCCCGTGTACATATCTTCTTTATCAATCTGTACCACATCCGGATCTTTCTTTTTCATTGCCAGGGGACGAACGCTGAATTGCTCATACATCATTGGCATCAATACATGTCCACCACCAAAAATCAAACTGCCCATTCGGTAAGTGTTTTCAAAAAGATTGATCGGTTTTCTATTGGGCCAATTGTCTTTTCTTGCTTGTTCACTAATCACTCCCGCCAAAATGAATATGATACCGAATAACCAAAAATTCCACCAGGGGATCTTACGTGGTTTTTGCTCTGTTTGTGGAATACGCTTTCTGCTCAGGTTCGTTGTTAATCCCCCAAGAATGATCAACACCGGAAAGATCCAGGGTTGTTTGAATAAAAGATAGGTTGCCACAGTACAAATGATCATGATCAACCATGTAACTGTATTTTTAATTGCAACGGAAAATGTAGAAACAGAAGCATACACCAGATAACCAACAGCCATCGGAGCGATGAATTTAAAAATATCAGTATGCAATGCTCTTTTGTCAATATAATGAAGCAAAAAGGAGAGTGCTCCCATTAAAATGCAGGCGGGCAGTATCCAAATGATCAATGATAAAACAGCAAGGACAACTCCACCTCTTTTATACCCTATCAGTGTGATAGTTTGTGTAGAAGAAGCGCCTGGCAATAATTGACAAAAAGCGGTGTACTCCATCAGCTCTGCCTCGGTGATATATGAACGTTGGCGAACGAAAGTTTTCATCATCATCGCTATATGGGCTTGTGGTCCGCCAAAAGCAGTAATACTGTTCAGAAAAACAGCCCTGAGAAAATGACGATGGCGAAGCAGCATTTGACCTTAAATATAAAAAAAACAACTCAACAACAAGATGAAATCAAAGGGGAAACAGCATTTATGATTAAATTCATAAAAAAATTACTTATGAAAAATTGGATCGCCGTCATTCTTTCCATTGCAATCACTGTGCAACTGTATGCTCAAAACAATATTGCTGCAATAAAACAAAATATTTCTGCAGCAGCAGATAAAATAGAAGCACAATGCATTGTCTGGCGAAGAGATTTTCATCAGCACCCGGAATTGGGAAATCATGAATTTAGAACAGCAGGAATTGTGGCAGAATATTTAAAAAAATTAGGATTGGAAGTAAAAGAAGGGGTCGCAAAAACTGGTGTCGTTGGAATATTGCGGGGCGGAGCTCCCGGTCCCTGCATTGCATTGAGAGCGGATATGGATGCGTTGCCGATTACAGAAAAAACAAATCTTCCGTTTGCTTCAAAAGAAAGATCAACATATAACGGGCAGGAAGTAGGAGTGATGCATGCTTGTGGACACGATTCACATATTGCAATACTTATGAGCGTAGCTGAAATTCTTTCCGGAATGAAAAAAGATTTGAAAGGAACAGTGAAATTTATTTTCCAGCCGGCGGAAGAAGGACCGCCGGAAGGTGAAGAGGGTGGGGCTGAGCTGATGGTAAAAGAAGGTGTAATGGATGATCCGAAAGTGGATGTTGTTTTCGGTTTACACATTGAATCGGCAATAGAAGTAGGTCAAATAAAATACAAGCCCGGTTCATTCATGGCATCTTCTGATTGGTTTACGATCAAAGTAAAAGGAAAAGGAAGCCACGGAGCAATGCCCTGGCTCGGTGTTGATCCAATTGTTGTTTCTGCTCAGATCATTGAAGCGCTGCAAACCATTGTAAGCCGACAGTCCGAACTTACAAAAGCTCCTATAGTGATCACTGTTGGCAAAATTGATGGAGGCGTAAGAAGCAATGTAATTCCGGATGAGTGCACTATGTATGGAACAATAAGAACTCTTGATCCGAATATGCAAAATGAAGTTCATGAAAAAATTAAAAAGACAGCAACAAGCATTGCAGAAGCCTCTGGCGCAACGGCAGAAGTTACTATTGAAACAAAAACATTGGTTACTTATAATGATCCCGCATTAGTAAAGAAAATGATCCCTTCTTTGCAATCAGCTGCAGGAGAAAGTAACGTTATCGAAACGGAGTGGCAAACAGGCGCCGAAGATTTTTCTTATTACGGAACCAAAGCACCTGCGTTCTTTTTTTATCTCGGAGGAATGCCCAAGGGAATGGATCCTAAAAAAGCGCCGCCGCATCATACAGCAGAATTCTATATTGATGAAAGCGGATTCAAGACCGGCATCAAAGCATTTTGTGATTTGGTGATTGATTATATGAATAAGTAGAATTATTTTAAAAACTGATACACAAACAGGCTCATTATGTAGGCGAGGACGGTCATGTATGTGAATTGTATCAGGGGCCACTTCCAACTTCGGGTTTCTCTTCTTACGATGGCAAGAGTGCTCATACACTGCATGGCAAAAACATAAAAGATCATCAGTGACAAACCGGAAGCCAAATTGAATTCTGGTTGTCCGTCGGGTCGGACAGCCGCTTTCATTTTTTCTTTCAGCAATAAACTACCCTGGTCATCATCGCCTACACTATACAAAGTGGCCATTGTTCCAACAAACACTTCTCTTGCTGCAAAAGAAGTGATCAATGCAATTCCGATTTTCCAATCATAACCAAGCGGTGCGATGGCGGGTTCAATAGTTTTTCCGAGAATGCCGGCATACGAGTTTTCCAGTTTAGCCGTATGTAACTCTTTGTCTAATTTTTTTTGATCAGCACCCGGCTGTTCTTTAAGTTGTTCATATTGCTGCGTAATTTTTTGCATCCTGTTTCCCGGACCAAAAGAACTCATAGCCCAAAGAACCAAGCTGATGATCATAATAATTTTTCCGGCATCTGTAACAAAAATTCGGGCCTTGCTGATCATTGTTTGAAAAACGTTATTCCATCTTGGCGAACGATAAGTAGGTAACTCCAGAATGAAAAAACTCTTCTCTTTAATTTTTATCAGCCATTTGCCAATATACGATACGATTAGTGCCATGATTAATCCCAACAAATAAAGCCCCATCATTACTAATCCCTGGAGACTTAGAAACCCAAGGTAATAATGTCTCGGAATCACCAATCCAATCAGAATAGTATAGACCGGCAATCTTGCTGAACAACTCATTAATGGAGTAATGAGAATGGTGAGCAATCTTTCTTTTTTGTTTTCAATATTACGGGCACTCATGATAGCGGGAACGGCACAGGCAAATCCACTGATCATCGGCATCACACTTTTTCCATTCAATCCAACATTACGCATCAATCGGTCTGTAAGAAAACTGATACGGGCCATATAGCCGGAATCTTCCAGCAATGTGATCAACCCAAAAAGGATCATGATCTGCGGAACAAAAACAGCAATACCGCCCAACCCTGCAATGATGCCATTAATAAGAAGATCGCTTCCCCATCCGTTCGGCAATGATTGAGACAACCAATGACTGAGATGCGCAAATCCATAATCGATCCAATCCATCGGGAATTGCGCCAGCCAGAATACACTTTGAAAAAGCAAAAACAAAACCGCCAGCAGGATCAGGTAACCCCATTTGCGATGCAATAAAACATTATCCAGTTTCTCAGTGAATAAAGTTTTTTGTAAAGGATCCGGCTCCGAAACGGATAATTGCATGATCTGTTTGATGCGGGTATAGCGTTGTAATATTTCTTCTGCCTGGGTTTTTGTAGGATTGAACTGGTGTTTTCGCTCGATGTTCTCAATGGTCTCCTGCATGGTATCATCCAGGTTGAACGATTCATGATTGATGAGATAATGGATGCACTCATAATCACTCAAGCCCGGAACAACTTTTTTTACATCTTCTACCGGCCCTTCGGCTAAATTTTTATTATCAATAAAATCTCTTGCGGGAGCCTGGTACAAATTTTCTGCTGTTAAGCTGATCGCTTTTTTCAGTTGCGCAATGCCTTTGTTTTTTCTTGGATTTACTGAAACCACCGGCACACCCAATTCTCTTTCTAATTCGGCAATATCAATTTTGATTCCTTTTCTTTTGGCAAGATCCATCATCGTTAATGCGATAACCACGGGAACTTTCAGGTCAATGATCTGAGTACAAAAAAGAAGGTTGCGTTTTAAACTACTGGCATCTGCTACAACCACTATCACATCTGCTGTGATGTCTTTATCCTGGTGTAGCAATACTTTATAACTAACCCATTCATCCAGCCTTCTTGGATAAAGACTATAGGTGCCGGGCAGATCTATCACTTCAGCGCTAAGATTTTCAGCAATAGGAGTGGTGCCGGTTTTTTTGTCAACTGTTACTCCGGGAAAATTCCCCACTTTCTGATTTAGCCCGGTCAGACAATTAAAAAGAGAGGTCTTCCCGCTGTTGGGATTCCCTACTATCGCAATATGTAATTTGTTTTTCTTCAATCGGCAAACTATAGCCTGCAAAAGTAACTTTACGTCTTCAAAGCAGCTTACGAATTACGATTTTTAAAGTCATTGAAAAATCAGAAAGAAAGTTTAACGTATATTAATAGTTTTTGTTCAAACATAACCCTATCCCGCAATACCTTTGCTCTCAATAATCAACCTCAATGACTTTTCTTCGTACATACACAACCGTTCTTTTATTATTTGTATTCCAACTTGCATCGGCCCAGAAGATCAAGAAAGCAGATAAGGTTGTTCTTTCCAACCTTCACCAGCATATTGAGTACCTGGCCAGCGATAAACTGGAAGGAAGGAGAACAGGAACACAGGGTGAAAAACTGGCAATGGAGTATATCAGCAATCAATTCAAAACGATCGGGCTGATACCCAAAGGCAGTGATGAGTATTATCAACCGTTTGGTGTGGATGATGGAAAACAGCTCGATCCTACCTCCTATTTATCGATCAATAAAAATCAACTTGTGCCGGGAAAAGATTTTTTTGCTTTTCCATTCAGCCCTGATGGAACAATGGAAACATCACCTGCTGCTGCTATCAAAGAAGTGGGAATGCCCTGGTTCATTGATCTGAAAGAAACTTTGGAAGACAATAAAGACAATCCGCATTTTGATCCGATAGAGTATATTAAAAAGACAGTAAAAGAATCCAAAGAATCAGGAGCAACTGCAGTTTTCTTTTACAATACTTCTTCTATTGACGATAAGATCGAATATAATCCCAAGGATAAGTCAGCGCTATTGCCTATTCCAGCGCTTTATGTCACAAAAGATGCAGCTGCTAAATATTTTAATGATCCGTCTGCAACGCTTGATATGCATATGAAAATTGCACTTGTAGAAAAAAGACGAACAGGGCATAATGTGATCGGGTATATTGATAATGGAGCAGCTACCACAGTAATTATCGGCGCACACTTCGATCATCTTGGTTACGGTGAAGACGGAAATACAAGATTAACAACCGGAGAGCATGTTGTTTTTAACGGAGCAGATGATAATGCAAGTGGCACAGCCGCATTGATCGAACTGGCAAGAATGCTGAAATCGTCGAAAGACAAAAACAATAATTATCTCTTCATTGCTTTTTCGGGAGAAGAATTGGGTTTGTTTGGATCAAAGTATTTTACTGAACACCCGACGATTGATTTGAAAAATGTTGATTACATGATCAACATGGATATGGTGGGCCGTTTAAATGACAGCACCCATGTATTGACCATTGGCGGATATGGAACCTCACCAACATGGGGTGAAATTTTTTCGTCATTTACTAAAAAGAAATCAGATTTTGTTTTCAAATATGATAGTCAGCGGCACCGGGCCAAGCGACCATACTTCTTTTTACAGGAAAAATATCCCGGTACTTTTTTATTTCACAGGACTTCACGCAGATTATCATAAACCCACAGATGATTTTGATAAAATAAATTATACCGGCGAATTAGAGGTGATCAAAAACATTTATGCCGTAGTTGGAATGCTGAATGATAAAGGAAAGCTGGCATTTACAAAAACAAGAGAAACTCAAACTACTACTTCTGCAAGATTCAGCGTTACATTGGGCATAATGCCTGATTATACTTATCCTGGCACAGGTGTAAGAGCTGACGGAGTAAGCGATGGTAAGCCAGCACAAAAAGCAGGACTCAAAGCCGGCGATATCATCATTCAATTGGGTGATTATAATGTTTCTTCTTTGGAAAATTACATGCAGGCGCTGGGAAAATTCAAGAAAGGAGATAAGACCAAAGTAAAATTCAAACGGGGAAATGAGACGCTGGAAGCCGAAGTTGAATTTTAATTTGTAATTTGATAGAAATTCTCAGCATGGCGGAACGCAATTCCAAACTTCTGCTCGATAATAATGAACTGACCCGTGAATTTTTTGATGACACCCGGCTGCTGGGCATCATGGCGCCGATCAAAGACTATCAGCTGTGCTGGCACCTGAACAATAAAATGGGAATGGATTTCCGGGTCAACAATGAAATTGAGATACAGCTTACCCGTAAGAAAAGAAATTATTTTTTTGCAGTGTATGAGTTTGATGAACCTACCGGTTCGCTTTCGCATTATATCTACAACAATCGGTTTGATGGAGAATATTTACTACCGGAATTCAAGCATCTCGATTTTTTATGGCTGATGAAAGGAGATTCAGTAACAGCAAGCGAAACCTTGCAGCAAAAAATTGACTCGATCAAAACGATCAACAACGTACAGCTCGTGCTGGAGCTCACCAATGAAAAAATAAAAAACAAGGACCATCTTATTTTTTGACCTTGTTCTTATTAACGATAAAATAAAATTATTTATGTGGCAGGAAACGATAATAAACTGTACAAAAAATTCCAGTTTAAGAATTTCAGCGAAGCATTTGCTTTTATGACAAGAGTGGCAATGGAAGCCGAAAAAATGGATCATCATCCTTTATGGACGAATGTGTACAACACCGTGGAGATCTGGCTATCTACCCACAGCGCCGGAGATTTAGTGACGGAAAAAGACAGGCAATTAGCCAAGCGGATTGATGCCTTGGCAGGAGAAAAATAAAAATGTAAATTTGGTACATGACTCAGATCATTCTTTCCATACCCGACAAAAAGGTAAAAACATTCATGAGTTTTATTAATGACCTCAACTATGTGAAGATAGAAGAGGCTGAATTCACTGTTCCTGAGTGGCAGAAAAAAGAGGTCAGAAGAAGATTAAAAAGCCTGAAAAAAAACCCGGTACAATTAATTAGTCAGAGAGAGGCCACCCGGTACATGAAATCGCTGATGCGATGAAAAAATACACTCTTGTTTATTTTCCCGGATCATTGCAGGACATTGAAGATGCTGTAGATTATTATAATCAGCAACAAGGCGGCTTGGGTAACAGATTTATTTTAGATGTGGAGAAGACAATTGCTTCGATTAAACGAAATCCTTTCTTCGCCTCCGTAAAATATGATCGTGTTCGCTGTGCAGGCTTGAGAAAATTCCCCTTTTCAGTTCACTACATAATAGACGAAGAAAATTTTTGTGTCATCATAACCGCAGTTTTTAATACATGGAGAGAACCATTCTGGTAAGATATGCCGATCGCTTCTTGTATATTGATGATTCGCCCCGCTGCTTTTGGATATAATGAAGAAACAGCAGACAGTAATTTTTTTCAACATAAGCCATCAAACCTGCCTAACCGGCAGGCAGGCAATCAAACCATTCAACAATCCGCAGTAGAAGAATTCGACAGCATGGTAAACCTGCTGCGCAGCCATGGCATTGACGTGATCGTTTTTGATGATTCAGCCGAACCACCCAAACTCGATGCTGTTTTTCCCAACAACTGGCTCAGCACTTCGCCGGATGGGATCATTTCCGTTTTTCCCATGTACGCTGCTAACCGGAGAGCAGAAAAGAGAGATGATATTTTAAAATGGCTGAATGAAAATTTCAAAGTGAAAGATATTCAGGATTGGAGTGAATTTGAAGCCGAAGGAAGATTTCTCGAAGGAACCGGTAGTATGGTCATGGATCATGATCACAAAATGATCTATGCGGCTGTTTCTGTAAGAACCAATCTTTCTGTATTGGAAAAATTTGCAGCAGCGAACGGATACCAGGCAATTGTTTTTTTAGCTACGGATAAAAACGGTAACCCGGTATATCACACAAATGTAGTGATGACATTGGGAGAAAATTTTGCTGTATTGTGTGAAGAAGCAATCGAAGAAGAATGGGAACTAATTGCGGTGCGGCAACTATTAGAATCAACCAGCCACACGATCATTCCCATTACAAGAGAACAGATACATGCATTTGCCGGAAATATGTTGCAAATACAAAACTCTAAGGGAGAAAAATTTTTATTGCTGAGCAAAACCGCATTTGATTCTTTGCGGAAAGAACAGAAACAAATGCTTGAAGCCTATTGTAAGCTGTTACCAATTCCCATTCCCACTATTGAAAACACCGAAGGCGGAAGTGTAAGGTGTATGATGGCGGAGATTTTTTTTGAGAGAAAGTAATACTCAAGGATCATTTTAATGAATATTCTTTTCCTCATCAACTTTATCAAATAGTTTTATAGTTTCATTAATGAGTTTTATAATAGACTTTAATGAAGGCGCCGTGAATTGTATATATTCTTGTTTAAAGCCGTCACGATTGAATTTGATATTTACATGAGTATATCTTTCAAAGTCTGTATTTTCCCACTCTGCATGAACAATTGCGTTTCTAAGTCGCCCTGCCTCTTGTAAGTTGTGGATTAATTTATTTGATGTCGGCAATTTTATTTTGCAATCATTTTCATAAGTTAAATAAAATCGTTTTATCAAATCAACCTTTGAAGAGTAATTTAATTTATGTAGAACAATAAGCCCAAATGTATCACTACGACTGTTAAGCCATGAGCAAATTTCTAAATTTAAACATTCCTCTAATGAATTAAATCTGTAGACAATTTGTCCAATTAGAGACGAGGTTTTGGCTAAAAATTTTTCAATCTTATTAGGGTCATCAATTTCATGATAAATATATTGATCAACAGGTTTGCTTTTACTCTTCATAAAATATCCAATTCTCTAATTTACGCAACTTCTTAATGAAAAACGATAGAAATTACTTCACCCAAACCTTCTTTTCATTTGCTTTAATCATTCTTCCAATCGGCTCCATGTTATCACGCAAAATATTTTTCACTTCATCCACCACTTCTTCTTTCACACTTATCAGTAAGCCGCCATTAGTTTGTGGGTCGGGCAGCAAAGTAAAAGCTTCCATTACGTTTACTCCCCGTCCGACCGGGTCATCCGGGCGGGCTTTTTCAAACTTTACCTTATCGCTATAGCTGCTCCAATTTCTTGTAGTGGCATCTGGAAAAATTTTTTGAGCAAGATATTCTTTCACTCCTTCCGCAACCGGAATTTTATGATAATAAATTTCTGCACTCAATCCGCTTCCTTCTGCCATTTCAATTAAATGTCCCAGCAATCCAAAACCGGTAACATCGGTCATTGCGGTCACTCCTTTTATTTTTCCCAACGCTTCACCAACTTTGTTCAATGATGTCATTTGTTCGATCATTATTTTCAAATGTTCCTCTTTCAGCACTCCTCTTTTTTGTGCAGTGGATAAAATGCCAACGCCTAAAGGTTTTGTCAAAAACAAAAGATCACCTTCATGTGCAGTATTATTTCTTTTTAAATTTTCTATCGGAACAATTCCGGTAACTGCTAAACCAAATATCGGTTCAGGAGAATCAATGCTATGTCCGCCCGCCAATGGAATGCCGGCTTCTTTACAAATGGTTCTTCCACCTTCAACAACCCTTTGCGCCAACTCTGTAGAAAGTTTTTCAACCGGCCAACCTAAAATTGCGATTGCCAAAATTGGTTTTCCACCCATTGCATATACATCACTGATGGAATTAGCAGCAGCAATTCTGCCAAAATCAAATGCATCATCCACGATTGGCATGAAAAAATCTGTTGTAGAGATCAACGCCATTCCGTTTCCGATATCATACACTGCTGCATCGTCTTTGCTGCTATTACCCACAAGTAATTTATCGTTATCGGGCAAAGCAAGATTGGTTTTTAGAATTTCATCCAGCACCTTCGGAGCAATTTTACATCCGCAACCTGCGCCATGAGAATATTGAGTCAGGAGTATTGAATCGTGAGTTGTGAGATGTGAATCGTAAGTCATTCCGCAAATCTCGATGAATTATTTAAAGCGAGGCACTACTTTTTTCTTCGGAGTATTAAAGCGGCATTGGTTTGCAGGTCAGCGCTGAACCGAACCTGGTACACATCATCGCCATCATGTATCACCAGCAAACCGGTATTCGGAGGATATTTTCCTAAATTCTCAGCATAGAGAACAAGAACTATGGAATCGCCCATCTCCGGAGTGATATAAACTGTCCTTTTGATAGCAGTAGCTTTTAATCCTTCTTTTGCAATAATGATATTACCATTCAGCAAAACGCTGACCGTGTCGCCATCAATTTCTCCATTATCATACAATGAAAGCTGGAGACTATCCGATTTGAAACTTACAGAAGGCGAGAATGAAAAGCTTCTTTCTAATACCAGTGCTGCAGGACCATCGTTTGAAATAGAGGGTTTGTTGACATCAACCAAGCTTATTGAATTCGAAGGATTTTCTTTTTTGATTTCAGATTTATTAATGGCTATCGGGTTTTCTTTATTCCTCGGATTCAGCTTCACTGAATCTGTTGATTGCCCTGACAGCGATTGATCTTGAATTTTTTTCTTTATATCCACATCATTGATTGCAACGTCCTGCTTTGTAACATTTGTGGGCATTTGTTTTTTGGTCTCAGTTTTATTAACAGCGATCGGGTTTTCTTTATTCCTCGGAGCCAGCATTACGGAATCTGTTGATTGTTTTGTCAAAGATTGATCTTGAATTTTTTTCTTTATATCCTCATCATTGATCGCAACGTCCCGTTTGGTAACATTTGCCCGCATTTGCTTTTTGATCGTAGCTCTTGCAAGGCTTTCTGCCTTTGAATTATCCTGCTGTGTTTTTAAAGTCAGTTCGTTTTGTTTCTTTTCTTCTTTGTAAAATGCAACATCATCCGCCAGGTTCAGCTCTTCCAAATGCGGGAAGATCTTTGATTGACTGAGATCTTTTTCTTCTTTTAATTTGATGCTTCCGGTGATTGAATAAAACTTTTTTGTTTTGTTTGTTTTCCATGTCCCGTCAAGGTGCCAGGTACTATCCTGCTTGTTCATATGAAACGTGTTGATCATTTTCACGCCCTTATCCAATCTTCCCCGGAAATTATAAGAAAGGATCTCATCATCTTTTACTTCACAACTATCGCCTTCAATAGTTCCTTTTACTCTTTTCAGAATATAATAAAGAGTATCGTTTATGATGAATTCACTGCGGGAATAGCCATATACTTTTCCCCGGTATTCTGTCAATGCGATCTCGAAGGATTGTTCTTTACGGGTAGTGGAACTATCATTATTCAACGAGCCCATCCATAAACCAGTGAGTTGTTTCTGTCCCCAAAAAACACAAGGTAAAAGGAGTAGTAAAACCGAGAGTTTAACGGCTCTCAATATGATATTGAGTTTGGTTGACAAGTTTATCGGCGTTTTCAATAGTTACTGAATCACAATCAATCGTATATAATAACGAATTAATGTTCTCCCGATTGTGTAACGCTTTTAAATAATGCTTGTCATAATACCGGAGTAAGATCCTGAAGCTTTCAGGTATATTTCCCTCCTCCAAATATTGAATAGCCGTTTTGGCATTTAGCCCGCCCAATCGTTCTCTGATACGGCCAATAGCATCGATCATTTTCTGTTTATCCAACGTACCATATTCCTGAACGAGGTGATTCAATCGTTCTTCAAAAGGAATATTGATAAAATAAACAGGTGAGCGACGCATTGTATTCCAAAATTCATTCGGAAGATTCACCAGGCCGATGCGCTGGCTTTCGTCTTCGAGCCAAACTGGTGAATTGTCAATAGTGAATGGTGAATTTTGAGACTCGTTTATTGGCCATTCACTATTGACAATTGACTTGTTGCGCAGTTTTTGTGCAAGCAGATTTTCAAACATTTCTTGCCCCGGCTGTTCGGGCATTCCGATATTTCCGAAAGCTGATCCTTTGTGTTGAGCAATCTCTTCGAGGTCAATAACAATATTTCCTTTTTTACTGATTGATTTTAATAATTCTGTTTTTCCTGAACCCGTATATCCACCAAGTATTTTGAATGAAAAGGGTAATTTGAATGTATCGAGAACATACTGTCTGAATTTTTTATATCCGCCAATGAGAGTGTAAACTTTAAAACCATAAAGATCCATGAGCCATGCGACACCAGCACTGCGCATTCCGCCACGCCAACAGTAAAGCAGTAAGCAGTTTGCAGTTCGCAGTTTGGAAGCATTACCATTGCCGACTGCAAATTGCTGACTGCAAACTGACTCAACTTCCCCGATCATCTTCTTCATCTTTGGACCAAAATAGTCTAATCCAATTTTGATAGCAGCTTCACGACTTTCTTGCTTATAAGTGGTGCCCACAACTTTTCTTTCTTCATCAGTAAACAATGGCAAGCTATGTGCGCCGGGAATATGTGCATGTTTATATTCCGCAGGCGAACGAACATCGATCACCGGATGATCATTCGCCAGCTCGAGGAATTTTTCAACAGTGATTTTTTCAATTGCCAAGAA
Organism: uncultured Bacteroidota bacterium; assembly: GCA_963745445.1. Lineage (GTDB taxonomy): Bacteria > Bacteroidota > Bacteroidia > Chitinophagales > Chitinophagaceae > UTBCD1. The sequence continues at coordinate 762,964 of CAVUXD010000003.1, read as the reverse complement.
CCGTGATTAAAAAGATTAGAAAAGATTTTTGGAAAATTAGGAAATACTGTACAAAAAAAAGAGTTCACCGGTTGGGTAAACTCCATTATATCTTGATAATGAATTTAAGTCTTGTAAATCGTGGTTCTATCCATTCATACTTGCCAGGAACTCTTCATTGCTCTTGGTTCCCCGCATCCGTTTCAGCAATTCATTCATGGCTTCTTCCGTATTCATGTCGGTGAGATATACACGAAGCAGGTTCATTCGTTGCAGCACATCTCTTTCGAGCAACAGATCATCACGACGGGTAGAAGAAGCAACAAGATCAATAGCAGGATAAATACGCCTGTTGGACAATCGACGGTCTAATTGCAATTCCATATTACCGGTTCCTTTGAATTCTTCAAAGATCACCTCATCCATTTTACTGCCGGTATCAATCAAAGCAGTTGCAATGATAGTTAAGAGAACCACCATTTTCAATTTTTCTGGCTGCGCCAAAAAATTGTTTGGGTTTTTGCATTGCATTAGCTTCCACACCACCGGATAATACTTTACCGCTGCAGGAGCAACCGTATTATGAGCACGGGCCAGACGTGTGATAGAATCAAGCAGGATCACAACATCATGTCCGCACTCCACCAAACGTTTTGCTTTTTGCAAAGCCATAGTTGAAACTTTTACATGTTTTTCTGCCGGTTCATCAAATGTGGAAGCAATAACTTCTGCTTTTACACTTCGCTCCATATCTGTTACCTCTTCCGGACGTTCATCTACCAGCACTACCATCAGGTAACATTCAGGATGATTTTCTGCAATAGCATTTGCCACGGCTTTCAACAACATCGTTTTACCGGTTTTTGGTTGTGCTACTATCAATCCACGCTGTCCTTTACCGATCGGAGTAAACAGATCCATGATACGGGTAGAATAATCGCTTGGACTAGTAAACAGATTTAATTTTTCAAATGGAAATAAAGGAGTCAGATAATCAAACGGCACACGGTCACGAACTTCATCCGGGCTTTTTGCCATTGATCGTATCTACTTTTAATAAGAGCAAAATATTTTTCACCTTCTTTCGGTGGACGTACAGCTCCATATACAGTATCACCTGTTTTTAATCCAAATAATTTTATTTGTGAAGGAGAAACATATACATCATCAGGAGAAGATAAATAGTTATAATCGGAAGAGCGGAGGAAACCATATCCATCCGGCATCATTTCCAATACACCTTCTGACAATAATCACGCCATCAAATTCAATATTGAAATCCTGTTCACGGCGTTGCGGATATACTTTTTGGAGCAGCTTCTGCCGCGGCATCAGCTTCCTGAGACAGCAGTTTCTGCTTCTCTTCGGCAACTTCATTTGCTACTTCTATTTCTTCTGTATTTTCTATCTCTTCTTCCGGAGCTGTCTAGTTTCACCTGTCATGTTCAGGCATTTCTTTTTCATCGGGCTTTTTACGGCCTTTTTTCATTGGGTTTTTTCAACGGCAAGGTCTTGCCGGTATCTTTTTTGGGGGGCATGTGAGGTTTTTTAAAAGATTTTTTATCGTCATCGCCGTCTTCCACTACCGCTTCTTCGGTAGTAATGACTTGTAGAGGTTTTAATGATACGTTTACGTTTGCCTTTCATCATCAGCTGACTGCTTCTTTTTCGCTGGCAATAGCCTGGCCGTCCAGAATTTTATAAACAAGTTCCTGTTTGTCTAGTTTTTTTGCGTTGGGAATTTTGAACTGCTCGGCTATGTCCAGCAGTTCAGGAACGAGCATATCGTTCAGTTGCAGAATATCGTACATACAAAAAGCTTGAGGTTTAACACAGTAGCCTCTTATCACCAATCTGAAAAAGTCTGAAAAAGATTTGAATTTATGTGAATGGAATCTGCTAAAAACTGGTAAGCTAGCTAGGAAATGAAACGGAACTTATCAGCTATTTTTCCACTGCAATGATACGGCGTTTTTCGTAAAAACAAAAATTTTTGGCTTGTAAATCATTGCAAAAATCACCACTATGGAATCGCTGCCGATCGGCAGTTTCCTGCTGAATCTTACCTTTGCCACGCTTAAATTATAATATGTTCAATAAAAGGGTGAAAATAAAAGAACTGCTGACATGGGAACCAAAAAACCAGGAAGCGACTGTGATGGGATGGGTCCGTACGTTTCGCAATAATCAGTTCATTGCACTGAATGATGGTTCTACCAACACCAACCTTCAGGTTGTAGTAGAATTGGGAAAATACGATGATGAATTTCTTAAACGAATTACCACTTCTGCAGCTTTGAAAGTAACGGGCATTGTGATTCCTTCATTGGGCAAAGGACAAAAACTGGAACTGAAAACGACGGCTATTGAAATTTTGGGTGATTCTGATGCGGAAAAATATCCATTGCAACCCAAAAAGCACAGTCTTGAATTTTTAAGAGAAATAGCACACCTCCGATTTCGCACCAATACATTTGGTTCTGTATTTCGTGTCCGCCATTCACTGGCTTATGCTGTTCATAAATTTTTTAATGATAAGGGATTTTTGTATTTGCATACGCCCATCATTACTGCAAGTGATGCCGAAGGTGCTGGTGAATTGTTCCGGGTTACAACACTACCCTTTGACAAAACGCCAAGAAATGAAGATGGGTCGGTGAATTTCAAAGAAGATTTTTTTGGCCGTAGCACTAACTTAACGGTGAGCGGACAATTGGAAGGAGAATTAGCTGCAACTGCATTCGGAGATATATACACTTTTGGTCCTACTTTTCGTGCAGAGAACTCGAATACCACAAGGCATCTTGCAGAGTTCTGGATGATAGAACCAGAAATGGCTTTTTATGATCTTGAAGACAATATGAATCTTGCTGAAGAATTCATTAAATACATTATTCAATATGCTATTGATAATAACCGGGAAGATCTTGAGTTTCTTGGCCAGCGTTTGGAAGACGAAGAAAAGCAATTACCGCAGGATAAACGCAGTGAAATGGGCCTGATGGAGAAACTTGAATTTGTCCTTAAAAATAATTTTGAACGTATCACCTATACAGAGGCCATTGATATTTTAAAAGAAAGCAATTACAACAAGAAAAAGAAATTTCAATATCCGATTACAGGATGGGGAATGGATCTTCAAAGTGAACATGAGCGGTATTTGGTGGAAAAACATTTTAAAAAACCGGTCATACTCAACAATTATCCGAAAGAGATCAAAGCATTTTACATGCGGCAGAATGATGATGGAAAAACGGTTGCAGCAATGGATATTTTAGCACCGGGTATCGGAGAAATTGTTGGTGGTTCTCAAAGAGAAGAACGATTAGATAAACTGGAGCAAAGAATGAAGGAGATGAATATTCCTGTAAAAGAATTGTGGTGGTACTTAGATACAAGAAGATTTGGCACAGTACCACATGCTGGTTTTGGTTTAGGTTTTGAAAGAATGGTTCAGTTTGTGACTGGCATGACCAATATTCGTGATGTTATTGCTTTTCCCCGAACTCCCGGCAATGCAGAGTTTTAAGAAAAGAGATAAAGACAATAACTATAAAGAGAAAAAGAGGGGATTTTAATTTCCTCTTTTTCTCTTTTCAATTATAAATACCTACAGATTCAAATAGTTTACGCCTCTTTATCTCTTAGCTTATTCATGTACACACATAACCGGAATGTGTGAATCAAAAACAAGTTGTTTGGTGGAACTTGGTTTGAAAACACCTTCCAATAGTTTGTGTTTTTTAGGTATAGCAATTATCAGATCCAGGTTATTTTTTTCTGCAAATTCGTTGATACCTTCTTCAATATCTTTTTGTTCAATGAAATGATAAATCGGGTTTACATCTTCCAGCATCGTATGGAGCAATAATGATTGTTCCGGTGTCTCAGGTTTGAAATGACGATTTTCATAATCCACGTTCAGCACATGCAACTCAGCATTGAATTCTTTAATTATATCTCTTACGAAATGAATCGGTGTAGTTTCCACTACTTTTTTGAAATCGCATGCAAACCCAATCTTCTTTATTCCTTGTCCAAACTCTTTTCCGGGTGGCACACAGATTACCGGCCATGTCAGATGGCGAATGGCAGTTAATGTCACACTGCCGAACATGGCTCGTTCAATCCCCGACGCTCCTTTTGTTCCCATAACGACTGCTAAGGGTTTGATTTTATCACAGAGATCTTCTAATTCATCTACAACGTCCCCTAATCTGGCTTCGGTATAAACTTTAAGTTTTCCGGAGGTGATATGTTCAACAGAGGTTTTCATGTCTGTAAGCCTTTCCTCAGCTTCTTTTTTTAGTTCATCAACAGATAGTATTACCACCGGAACATCGGACATGCTTACCGGCACCTGGTAAACATGCAAGAGTAAAACGTTGGCATTAATGGCGATTGCCATATCTGCTCCGTAATTCATTGCATTAGTAGCAATAGGAGAAAAATCGGTAGGAATGATTATCGTTTTCATACAAAATGTGTTGAAGTAAATGTAGGAAGAACTGCGAATAATCCGGATGACCAGAATCAGCCTCCCAAATGATTTTCTATGGAAACTAAAGGGAAATGTGTCTAAATAAAAAGTTGAAAATGGCCGAAACAAATATCGCTGTAGATCAAAACCGGAAAGCCGGTGTGAGACGATTGAAAAAACACAATCTTAAAACAGACATGACTCCAATGGTTGATCTTGGATTTCTTCTGATCACATTCTTCGTTTTTACGACCGAGCTTACTATGCCCATGACGATGAACCTTTACATGCCACATGATGGGCCGCCAGCTCCGGCTCCTCAGTCACACTCGATCACTTTTTTGAGTTGCGGGAATAATAAACTGTATTATTATTTCGGAACAGAAGAGAATGCAGTAAAAACTCAGCAAATTTATCCGGTGTCTTTTAATGAAAGCTCGGGGGCTGGCAAAATCATTAGGCAAAAACAATCGGAGCTACAAAAATCCGGGGTTGATAAAAAAGAATTGGTTATTTTGATAAAACCCGGTGACAAAGCTTCTTATAAAAATGTTTTAGATCTTTTGGATGAAATGACAATTAATGGAGTTACCCGGTATGCTTTGTTGAAGCCAGATAGGACCGAAATACAATTTTTGGAAAAATCTGGGTTGATCAATGATTCTGAAATGCAGTAATTCTTTGCAGGATATTTCTACGGATGTTCATATAAAATAAATTGATATCACCCGGATGATAATTCCTTTCGAAATATAAAAAGCTCCAGGGAAATTTGGGCCGTCGCACCCACAATACGCCTTTGCTGACTTGTGCATCTGTGCTGTGTTTGAAAACCTTGTTGAATTTATATAAAACACTTCCTGCGTTCAAAGACCTTGATGCATATTCGGAACCCGTACTCCAGATCAAGGGATTGGTTACATACGAATCTCCGTTTTCATTCTTAAGATAACCGGGAATATAATTTTTGCGAAAAGTTCTCCAACTACAGACACATCCGGTTTGTAAAGAGTCGGAGCACATTTTCAGAGAGGAAAAATATTCTTTCGGAACCGACCAGCCGGGAATGTAAGCGACTACTAACTGATCTTGCAATGTTTTATTTTCAAAAAATTCTTTGAGCAATCTTTCTGCCAGCAAAGCTCCCTGGCTATGCCCGGCGATGATAATGGGCTTTCCATGATTCCAGGTTTGTAAATAATATTCGAATGCGGTCTTCACATCATTATATGCGAGGTCAAGAGCTTTACTCGCTTTTTCTTTATCCTTTGTAAAAAATGCACTGAGATGCGCCTGCCTGTACCGTGGTGCGAATACACGGCATTGGGCATTGAATACACTGGCCTGGTATAAAATAGTTGAGTAATCCGTCTTCGCATTAATATAAGTATCGTCAATATCAGCATTCATTTTCCGTGGAGTTTTTTTTCTTTTCCTTGTATAAGTAGTTGGATGAATAAAGAAAACATCCACTAAAGAATCTTTCATTTCAGAAAGCAATGACTGCGGAACACTATCAGAAGGATCGTGTTTCCATGGATGTGCTGCCCAGTAATTCAAATTGCTGTAATCTGGTTTTCCATCAGCGCTTTTAAAATCATATTGACTCTTGAAAGCATTGTACTTATTGGAGCAGGAAAAAAGAGAAATCAGAATAAAAGAAAAAAGAAATCTTGAGCGAAGCATAAAAGTAAAAATCGCAAAAACCAAGGGTTGTGAATGGTTACTGGTGCTATTTTATTTTCTGTAGGGCTGAGCTAAATTTTTCAAAGCGGAGGGTTTTGTTTTATAAATATTTGAATTTTAAATCATTGTATCTAATATAGGTAACGAGCTCGAAAATATTTTAAAAAATATGGTACTATGTTTTGTAAAGTACCAAATATCACATTATATTTGTGTTGTAATAGTAAAAATTGAGCCATGAATATTGAGAATACACAAAGTCAAATGAAGAAGGGGATATTGGAATTCTGCATCCTTTCTATTATCCGGCGGGGCGAAGCTTATCCGAGTGATATAGTGGAAGAGATGAAAGCAGCGAACCTGAATATCCTTGAAGGAACATTATATCCGCTTTTGACCCGACTGAAAAATGCAGAGATGCTTACTTACCGATGGGTAGAAAGTAATTCAGGACCTCCGAGAAAATATTTTTCATTGACAGAAAAGGGAGAAAAGTTTTACCAGGAACTGGAACAAACCTGGACAGAATTAGCGAACGGAGTTAATGCCCTGACCAATAAAAAACCAGAACCACCAACAAACCAATAACAACACTACTTCAACCAATAAAAATTTTATAATGAAAAAGATCATAAATATAAATCTGAGCGGCCGGGTAATACCGATTGAAGATTCAGCTTACGAAAAGCTGCAGGCTTATATTGAAAGTTTGCGTCGCCACTTTGCCAATGAAGAAGGCCGGGAGGAGATCATCAATGATATTGAAAGCCGCATTGCTGAATTGATGAATGAAAAAGTTCGCAAAGGTGCTGACCGTATCACCGATGCTGATGTGGATGAAATTGCCAATTCCATGGGAAGACCGGAAGATTTTGACACAGAAGAAACTTCATCAGCGCAGGATTCAAAAGCACAGCAAGAGCAAACTACTTATACTGATTATTCAGAAAAAAAAGGACGTCGCCGACTTTATCGTGACTCCAGTGACAGAATCGTAGGAGGCGTTTGCTCCGGAATTGCCAACTATCTGAATGTTGATCCTGCCATTGTTCGCATCTTGTTTGCTATCGTCAGCTTTGGTGGCTTTGGATTAGGATTTCTTATTTATATTTTACTATGGATGGTATTGCCTTCAAAAGATATTGAAGGCTATTCGGGCAAAAGATTATATCGGAATCCTGATGATCGAGTGATCGGAGGAGTTGCAGGCGGATTAGCTGCCTATTTTAATATGAGAGCTTCCACACTGCGTTTGATTTTTGCTGCACCGATTATATTGAATATTTTTTTCAATATACTGAATGGGTTTAGCTGGAGATACGACTTTCATTTATTTCCCAACATCTTTTTTGGCTCTCTGAGCGGAACATTTTTCCTGGGGTATATCATTTTGTGGATCGTATTGCCGGAAGCAAGAAGCCAATATGAAAAAATGGAAATGAGAGGAGAAAAAGTTGATGTGAACACTATTCGCCAGAATGTGAAAGAGGGCATTCAGCAAACAAAAGATCGTTTGAAGGATTGGGGCAACGAAGTAAAAGAATCAGCACAAAACATTAGCGGCAAAGCAAAAGATTTTGCCAATACAAAAGGAAAAAAATTTGCGGCTGAGGCGGGCGAAGTGGCAAGAAAAACGGGTCATGGCCTGGGTCATGCCATTGGTGTTCTCTTCAAAGCATTCTTTCTATTCGTGGCAGGTTCCATTGCATTCGGATTATTTGTAGCTTTTATCGTATTGATATTTGGTGGCATTGCGTGGTGGCCGGTGAATAATTTTTTGTGGACCAGTAAATGGCAGCAATTATATGCATGGGGAACATTGATCTTCTTCTTCGGAATTCCGTTAATTGCATTTATCACCTGGATCATTCGCCGAATACTTAGAGTTCGTTCCCGTGGCGGTTATCTTGGATGGACCTTCGGTGGTTTGTGGGTGATCGGTTGGGTTGCTGCCACATTATTTGCTGCCAGCATTTCCAAAGACCTTCGTGAATATGAACACAATGATTCTCCGGTTCTGATCACTCAACCGGCTCGTGGAAAAATGATCGTAAAAGTTTCTGAACCAGCATTGGAATACACCGGGAATTTCGCCTGGATCAATGACGAATCTACCGGATGGGATCTTTCAGAAGATACCCTGAAACTTTCTGCCATAAGATTTGATATAGTGCTTAGCGAAGATTCCGATTATCATGTAGTGCTTAAAAAATATAGTGCCGGTAGCACCAGGAATGAAGCAAGACTCAGAGCGGATAAAATAAAATATAATATTTCTTACAAGGACAGTGTGCTCGACCTCGGAAGCGGGTACGCAATTGATAAGGACAGCAAATTCCGGGGACAAAAAATAGACATCGAGATAAGAGTACCGGCCGGTAAAAAAATCCGTTTTGATCAGACCGTGGAAGATCGCCTGAATCCATTTAACATCAGGATCAGAAGATATCGTAGTTGGAGAAACAATGTCAATATTGAAGTCAATGGGCATGAAAGTTTTCCCTGGAGTGTCAATACAGACTATACTATGGGAACAGATGGTGAACTCCGCAGTTCTGACGGAAATATTGTTCCGAATAATAATGACTATCGATATAGAAAAACCGATAGTTCGGACCTGGATAAAAGCATCGAGCAAAAAGAAAAAGAATTAAATGATCTGAAAGAAAAAAAGAAGAAGCAGGGAAAATCAATAAGTTATTTGAATAACTCATGTAGTAATAAAAAAATTGAAGCGGCGATAATGACGCCTTCTCCAATTTTTTCTTTGGTAAGTACATTCAATTAAGCAAGGTTGAAGTTGAGTATTCGCTTCGTGCGGATACAAGAAAGGCTCTTTTCAAAAAGGGCCTTTCGGTTTTGGGCTAACTTTGTATTTATGAAGGACAATTTCTCCCGCCAGTCTGAACTTTATGTAAAATATCGTCCCACTTATCCCCAGCAGCTTTTTGATTTTATTTTAAATCATATTACAGAAAAAAAGGCAGCATGGGATTGCGGAACAGGCAATGGACAAACTGCGAAGGAATTGGCGGGTTATTTTACAAAAGTCTTTGCCACTGACATCAGCGAAAATCAAATCCGGAAAGGACATCAAGCAGAAAATATTTTTTACTCCATTCAACCTGCTGAACAAACCAATTTCGAAGACAATACTTTCGATCTTGTGACCGTATCGCAAGCATTGCATTGGTTTGCTATAAATGAATTTTATACTGAAGTAAAACGAGTTACAAAATCAGGAGGATGGATTGCTGTATGGGCATACACCTTACCTTACGTTTCACCGGAAATTGATGAATTGGTTCATGTAAAATTGTATAAAGAAATTCTTGGTAGTTATTGGGATTATGAAAGAAAGCTGGTAGATGATAAATATATAACACTGCCTTTTCCTTTTAAAGAAATTTCCTGCCCCGTTTTTGAAATAGAATTTGAATGGACGCTTGATGAATTGATTGGCTATATTAATTCATGGTCAGCATTGCAAAAATTTGTTGCCGCTAATTCGTTTAATCCTGCGAACGCATTAAAAGAAGAAATACGACTGAATTGGAAAGGAGAAAAAATGAAGACCTGTTTTCCGGTCTATCTCCGCATGGGACAAATTGAAAAATGATTTTAGTCTACATTTGTACACTTTCAAAATCTTTAAATGAAGAATACTCCTTTCACCACCAAACATATTGCACTCGGCGCTAAGATGGCTGAGTTTGCCGGCTATAATATGCCCATCAGTTACACAGGAATTAATGATGAACATGCGGCCATTCGGAAGAATGCTGGCATCTTTGATGTGAGCCACATGGGAGAATTTATCTTAAAAGGAGAAAACGCTTTGGACCTCATACAAAGAGTTACTACCAATGATGCTTCCAAACTTACTGCAGGTAGAGCTCAATACAGCTGCATGACCAATGATACCGGGGGCATTGTAGATGATCTGTTGGTTTATTGTATCGAGGAGAATAAAGTTTATATGCTGGTGGTCAATGCAGCTAATGTTGAAAAAGACTGGAACTGGATTTCGAAGCACAATGCAAAAAATGCGGAGATGCACAACATCTCTGATAAAACCTGCTTGTTAGCCATACAAGGCCCCAATGCCACCAAGATACTGCAACCATTGACGGAAATGGATATTTTGAATCTGAAATATTACACGTTTGTGAAAGGAAAATTTGCAGGAGTTGATAATGTATTAATAAGCGCTACGGGATATACGGGAGCAGGAGGTGTGGAAATTTATTTTGAAGATAAAGACGACGCAGCAGAGAAAATCTGGAATGCAATTTTTGAGATTGGAGTGCCACAAGGATTAAAACCGGTGGGCCTCGGCGCAAGAGATACGCTGCGTTTGGAAATGGGATATTGTTTATACGGTAACGATATTGATGATACCACTTCGCCACTTGAGGGAGGTTTGGGCTGGATTACCAAATTCACTAAGGAGTTTACGGCAAAATCAATTCTTGAAAAGCAAAAGTCCGAAGGAGTAAAACGAAAGTTGGTTGGATTTGAAATGATTGATAAAGGAATTCCACGCCATGGATATGAGATCAAAAATTCTTCCGGCACAAGAATTGGCATAGTTACCTCCGGAACACAGTCTCCCAGCTTGAACAAAGCGATTGGAATGGGATATGTTTCCGTAGAAAACTCGGCTCTTGATTCGGAAATTTTCATTGCAGTTCGGGATAAATTGCTAAGAGCAAAAGTGGTGAAAATCCCATTTAATTAAATTAAAGATTCAAAAGTAAAAATTGAAAGCTTGTTTGAAATTGTGATTTGATTTTTTAATTTTTAATTTTGAATTTAGCATGCCTACGATTCATCTTACAACATTTGTTGCTGCGCCGGTTCAGGTAGTATTTGACCTTAGCCGTAATATTGAATTGCACAAACGATCCATGACAGAATACAAAGAAGAAGCTGTGGCCGGTACCCGGTTCGGTTTAATAGAAAAAGATGAAACTGTAACATGGAAGGCAAAGCATTTTTTAAAGAGCAGGTTGCTGAGAGTAAAGGTCACAGAATTCCAAAAGCCCGAAAGGTTCATTGATGAGCAGGTGCAGGGTGATTTTAAAATGATGAAACATGAACATTATTTCAAACCCTGCGACAATGGCACTATCATGATAGATCTGTTTCATTATGAAGTGCCCTATGGGCTGATCGGAAAATGGTTCAACAGTTTTTATCTTACCCGGTATATAAAAAAACTTCTGGAAGTAAGAAATAAAACTATTAAGGATTACGCCGAAACCGATAAATGGAAACGATTGCTGATTAAATAATCTCCCGCCCCAATCAATTTATTCCATTATTTTTGTTTCCATCTCTGCATGGACAACAAGCCTACACTCTTTACATCTTTTTCTCCTGCGCTTTTGCATTTATATGATTTGAACAACAGCGTTGTTGTCATTATCGATGTATTGAGAGCTACATCTACCATCGCCACAGCTTTATATAATGGCGCCAGGTCAGTAATACCCGTGGATAGCGTCAGTCGTTGCATTGAGTTGGGAAAACAGATCGATGGCATCACAGCCGGTGAGCGAGATGGAAAAATTGCAGAAGGATTGGAACATGGCAATTCTCCTTTTGAATATTCAAGAGAATTTATCGAAGGGAAAACTTTGGTGCTGACAACCACAAACGGGACACGTTTATTGCAAATGGCCCTGGACAGAGGCGCAAAGGAAATCATTACGGGAGCGTTTTCAAATCTTTCAGTTATCTGTGATCATTTAATGATCATGAAACAAAACGTTATCCTGGGATGTGCTGCATGGAAAGATAAAGTGAATATGGAAGATTCATTGTTTGCAGGCGCTGTTATTACTGAAGTGGGAAGATACTTCTCCATCAACTGCGATTCTTCTCATATAGCCGCAGCGATGTATGAAAAAGGGAAGAATGATCTGTTTGGATTTATAAAAAAAAATAACGCCTCTCATTATCATCGATTGATGGGATTTGGTTTGGAAAAAGATATTCGTTATTGCCTCACTCCCGATCTTGCCAATGTATTGCCACAGTATGAAGATGGAAAACTGATCGTAAAATGAATATTGCGGAGTTGGGTTGGAAAAAACCTGCTAAGATACTTCATTTTTGTTTTACTCTCCTTATAAAAAAATAATTTTTTATTTCCTGTATTCGAACAAGAATCAGGAACATATCTTTTTACATTTGCAGATTACACTTTTCTGATTTCATAGATTAAAACAGATTGAGATTTGGCATTACCGCACCTTATCAAGTACGTTTATACCCATGGAACTGACGAAGTGATCCGTCGGGGAAAAAAAATTCATGCCATCGGATTTGTAGAGTTGGTAGAATATGATGACCTTTTTGGCTCCGCAGTGTTACGGGTGAAAGACGATAGTTATTCCACTTTTTATAAAGTTTACATTCAGAAGATCAAGGACCCGAAATTTCTTTCTTTGCGCTGCGGCTGTCCTTATAATCTTGGTGATATCTGCCGCCATGAAGCCGCCGCATTATTCCATTTACAGGAATTGATTGACAAGGGGCAACTGCGTACCGAAGAAGTACAATATGACCAGCGCCATACGGTAGCGAAAATGAAATTCATTGATCTGAAATCGTTGCGGATGCTTTCTTCTTCGGAAGTATTTACAGAAGCGGAAAATTTTTTACGTACTCACAAAGCCAATATTGAATTTGCCGAAAATGAAACTGTAAAAGCTTCCGTTCCTGTCAATGGCAGGCGGTATAAAGTGATCATCAGTAAAAATGAAGAAAGAAACTTTGATACCAGTTGCGATTATGAAGACAAAGAACATCCGCTTTGTCTCCCCAAAGTGATTGTGTTTTTACAATTACTGAATGCACACGGCTCCGGGTATTTTGATAGCATCCGTAACTGGGATAAAGAAAAAAATAAATTACTCGAGGTATATGGGTATTCACTGAGCGATGATCTGAACGGAAAATTTGAATTTGTTTATAAAGAAGGAAAACCGTTTCTGAGAGTATTGGATAGCAGTATTAAAAGAGTAATGACAGTACCGCAACCCGTCAGGCCATTGATGGTAACTCAACAACCAGAAATAGCCGAACCGGAAATTCAGCCGGAAGAGATAAAAGTATCAGAGCGGATCGGAGTTGTTTTCAATTTTAATAAAAAGGGATATCCTTATTTTACCGTGGATGCGATCATCGGGGAAGCTAATGAAACAGGCGATGGTTTTTCCGGTAAAGTGGAAAAACTGGACCTGAGCCGTTATGTAAATATGGATCATCTCTGCGAAGAAGATAAACAAAGCCTTGCTTCTATTCGCAAATTGCAGGAAGCTGATATCAATAAATATATCAGCCGCAACTCTCCTTTTTCAGGAATTTGGGAAAACATCATTCAACAGGAAGATGATGACTTGCCGGGCGAAACCAAAGAGTTGATGGCTGAATATCTTTTACCCAAGCTGAAAAAATTATTTGCAGAATCTGCCCAGAACCCCTTTATTTTTTTACTGCCGGGTAAAAAATCATTTAAGACAAATAACCTGGAGCCGGTTCAGATAATGGCAGATGGTGCAGTACCACATTTTATTGTAAAAAAGAATTCACATTATAATATTCAATGCCGGGTAAGGGCCAGCGGAATGGAATACGAACTGGGCAACAACGAAAGCACCGGGCCTTTGTTTTTTCTATATAACCAGCAGATCTATTTATGGAAAAGCAATGATGTCATTCATCTGATCGAAAAATTTTTGCCGGATGGAAAAATAACCGTGTCTTCAGAAGAATGGAATAAAACACTTCATCAATTTCTTGTGCCATTGGCAAAAGAGTATAAAGTGGATTTTGACAGATCGTTGATTCATGAAGTGAAAGACGGCGATCCGGATGTAAAATTATTTTTAGCAGAAAAAGGAGATTATCTCGTCTTTCAACCCTCTTTTTCTTACAAAGGATATGAAACAAGGGCTAAAGACAGGAATGAAATAATAGTGCCTTTGGAAGAAAAAGTGATGATCGTTCATCGTAACCGGGAAAAAGAGAATGCTTTTATTCAAAAACTACAGGGACTGCATTCTAATTTTATTTACAATGAAGATTCAATGTCGTTAGCGCTTCGGGGCACTGATGTCCTGAAGAACAATTGGTTCTTTTTGTTTGTGGATGCGATGAAAGAAATGAAAACGCCGGTATTCGGTTTTGATGCGCTTAAAAATTTCAGATTTAATACTGCCAAACCACAAACAAGAATATTTATCAGCAGCAATACTGATTGGTTCGACGCAAAAGTGGATATTGTTTTCGGCGAACAAAAAGTAACAGTGGCAGAAGTCAAAAAAGCGTTGGCGAATAAACAGCAATTTGTTCAGTTGAACGATGGTACATTGGGAATTTTACCGGAAGAGTGGATTAAGAAATATTCTCTTTTATTCAGAGTAGGCGAAGGGAAAACCAATTCGCTGAAATTATCCCGCTATCATCTCAGTGTGGTGGATGAATTATATGAGACCCGCGATGAAAACGAACTGACCGTACAATTGGAGGAAAAATACAATCGCCTCCGTGAATTTAATAGGATCGATGAAATTCAACCGCCGGAACATCTCAAGCCGATACTACGGCCATACCAGGTTGCCGGCTATCAATGGTTGAATTATTTAAGCGAGATCGGATGGGGCGGAATATTAGCAGATGATATGGGTTTGGGAAAAACAGTACAGGCATTATCTTTCGTAGAACATTTCAAAGCAGAGAACAACCAGGTAAAAGCATTAGTGGTTTGTCCGACAACACTTATTTATAATTGGGAAAACGAGATCCGCAAATTCACACCGGAATTAACGCATCGGATTCATCATGGGGGAGCAAGATCCAGGAACAAAGAAGAATTCAACGGCCATGATATTACTATTACTACGTACGGCACATTGAGAAGTGATATTAAGCTGATGATGGGAATTGAGTTTGATTACCTGATCCTGGATGAGTCACAGGCAATAAAAAATCCTTCAAGTAAAGTAACTAAAGCTGCCAGCTTGCTGAATGCAAAACACCGGCTTTGCATGAGTGGCACGCCGCTGCAGAATAATACGTTTGACATTTTTGCTCAAATGAATTTTTTGAATCCGGGCATGTTGGGCACAATGGAATTTTTCCGCCAGGAATTTGCCATGCCCATTGATAAGTTCGGTGAAGAAGACCGGAAAGAACATTTGAAAAAGATTTTATATCCATTCATTTTACGCCGTACCAAAGAACAGGTTGCTAAAGACCTTCCGGAAAAACAGGAAATGATCTTATTCTGCGAAATGGAAGACGAGCAACGTAATATCTATGATGCATATCGAAATGATTTCCGTGATAAGATCATGGGAACAATACAGGAGCAGGGTATTCAACGATCACAGCTTACGATCCTGCAGGGATTGATGAAATTGCGACAGATCTGTGATTCGCCTGCGATTCTGAATGAACCCGAAAAATTTGAAAACCATTCTATCAAGCTGGAAGAACTGGCAAGGGAGATCACAGAAAATATCAGCAATCACAAAGCTTTGATCTTTTCCCAGTTTCTCGGTATGTTATCATTGATCAAAGAAAAATTGAATGAGCTAGGAGTGAAGTACGAATATTTTGATGGAAGCACCTCTGCGCCGGATAGAGAAGTGGCTATTCAGAGTTTTCAGAATGATGAGAGTGTAAGGGTGTTTTTGATCTCACTAAAAGCCGGTGGTGTTGGCTTGAACCTGACGGCTGCCGACTATGTATATATTGTAGATCCCTGGTGGAATCCTGCAGTAGAACAACAAGCGATTGACAGAACGCATCGCATCGGTCAAACCAAAAATATTTTTGCTTACCGGATGATCTGCAAAGACACTATTGAAGATAAAATTCTGAAACTGCAGGAAAAGAAACGGGCTCTTGCGAAAGAACTCATTGCAGATGATTCCACATTTGTGAAATCGCTGTCCAGGGAAGATGTGGAGTATTTATTCAGTTAATATTTAATTTGATTGGAATGCGTTTCGGGAATTGGGTCGGTTTTAGGTCCTTCCGAATTGCATTTAGTGCAATAATTTAAAATTATTCATCGGGAATAACTTCATTTTGGTCGATAAATGATGTTTATTGAAAAACCATTGCAAGTTATCTCTGGCCGGTACGTCTAATTTCGTATACACATAATTGTTTATGAAAAAGACGCTGCTCCTTTTTTTACTTGTTCTGTTTTTTTCTTCACTTCTCAGAGCCCAGAAAGCAGATGGAAATATAAAAGGAAAATTGGTAGATACTTCTGCTAAACAAGCATTGAGCGATGCCACCGTCTCGTTGCTAAATGCAAAAGATTCTTCCTTGGTGACATTTACATTAACCAATAAACAAGGAGTATTCGAAATAAAAGGATTAGAAACGGGATCATATAATTTGCTCATCACATTACAGGGATATCAATCCATAAAAAAACTTATTTCTGTCACAGCAAACAATAATCAAATCGATTTGGGTGAAGTACCTGTACACAAAGAGTATAAAACTCTAAGTGAAGTTGTGGTAAACACTGAACCTCCGGTTGTCATCAAAGAAGATACGGTTCAATTTAATACCAGCGCTTTCAAAACAAAACCCAATGCAACAGTAGAAGATCTGTTGAAAAAACTACCCGGGGTTGAAGTGGATAAAGATGGAAATGTAACATCGCAGGGAGAACAGATACAAAAAGTATATGTAGACGGAAAAGAGTTTTTTGGCACTGATCCAAAACTTGCAACAAAAAATCTTACTGCAGATATGGTAGAGAGTGTGCAGGTATTTGATGATATGAGTGACCAGGCCAAGTTCACTCATATTGATGATGGCAGTAAACAAAAGGCGATCAATTTGAAAATAAAGAAAGACCGGAATAAAGGAATATTCGGAAGGGCATTGGCCGGGTATGGAGACCAGGGAAGATATGAAGGCAATCTCAGTTTGAATAAATTCAATGCCAGTGAAAGAGTATCTGTTCTGGCCAATGTAAATAATATCAACAAGCAGGGATTTTCATTCTCTGATATCATTAGCTCTATGGGAGGCTTTGGTGGATTTGGCGGCGGCGGCGGTGGTGGTCGTGGCGGAAAAGGTGGTGGGGGTGGAGGAGGATTCGGCGGCGGTGGTGGCGGATTTGGAGGAGGTGGAGGAGGAAATATTATAAGCACGGGGCCAACCGGTATCAGCAAAACAATTTCTTCAGGGCTTAATTATACCAACGAATGGAATAAATTAAGATTTACCGGCAGTTATTTCTATTCCAACTCTGATAACAAGCAGCAGCAAAATACATTCCGGCAAACTTTTTATCCCGGATGATTCCATTGCATACATGACCGATAATAATTCATCAGAAAATAAAAATCAGAACAGTCGTTTCAATTTCAGGGTCGAGTACCAGATCGATTCCATGAATTCTATTTTATATACTCCGAATATCGTATTGCAACATTCATCGAATATGCAGGACGATACTTCATCTACCGTTTCAGATTCACCACTACAAAAATACCTGGCATTGACCACCAATTCATTGAATACAAATGAGCGGGACGGTATTAATTGGAACAATAATTTGTTGTATCGCAGAAGATTTAAAAAAATTGGGAGAACACTTACCGTGGGATTGTCTAACTCTTATGGAGAAAGTAATAGTCGCGGAAGCAATATCTCTCCAATTCAGTTTTATCAACCGGATGGAAGTATTTACAACAGCACTGATCAAAATCAACAAAACAGCCAGAACACCCAAACTCATAACAATGTGATCAGTACTTCCTATACCGAACCTGTTGGTTTGAATAAAATTGTTGAAATCAATTATGCGTATACCCGAAACGCAAGTACATCGGATAAACTAACAAACAACTACAATAATAGTAATGGGAAATATGATTTGCCTAACCTCCTTTTAACGAATGATTTTGAAAATTTGTTTGACGCAAACCGTTTTGGCGTCAACTTTCGGCAACAAGAAAAGAAATATAATTATCAGGTGGGATTAAGTACGCAGCGATCAACATTAACAAGCAAAAGTTACCAGGCATCAACAGGAAAAGATTCTACCCTGAAAGCAAGCTATGTCAACTTTTTTCCCGTTGCAATTTTTAACTGGACCCCGGGCCGTAGCAAAAGTTTGCGGATCAACTATCGTGGAAGAACAAATCAACCCAGCATCTCGCAATTACAGAATGTACCGGATGTATCAAATCCTTTACAGATAAAAACCGGTAACCCGGCATTAAAAGAAGAATTCTCTCACAACCTCAGTGCTAATTATAACACGTTTGATATTCTTACTTACAAATTTTTTGCAGCTAACCTGATCTTTAATACCACAGAAAATAAAATTGTAAACAGTATCGATTCAGTCTCTCGTTCGGTTCAATTGACAAAACCGGTCAATTTAAATGGAGCTTATTCCATAATCTCTTATTTTACTCTTGGACTTCCTTTCAAAAATTCAAAGCTGAAAGGCTCCAGTTTGAATTTCACTTCAAGGACAAACTTTAATCGTGATGTAAGTTTATTATACAAGCAAAAGAATGTCGGCAAGACCTGGGTATTCACTGAAAGCGCCGGCGCCAATTTTAATTTGAATGACAACCTGGATTTCGGAGTCAAAGCATCCGGGGCATTCAACAGCGTCAGTTATTCAGTCAATTCATCGCTCAACGAACATTATTTCTCTCAAACCTATTCGGGGGATATTACTTATACTATTTTTAAAACGATACTTCTTTCCAGTGATTTTGATTATTACGTGAACTCAGGTCGTACAGAAGGCTATAATCAAAGTATCCCTTTGTGGAATGCCAGTATCACCAAGCAAATGTTCAAGAAGAAAAACGGGGAGCTGATATTTTCTGTAAATGATATTCTGAATCAAAATCAAAGTATCACCAGAAATACCGGCGAAAATTATATTGAAGATGTAAAAAGCATGGTATTGCGTCGCTATTTTCTGATCAGTTTCCAATATAATCTGAATAGAATGGGTGGTAAGAAAGGGCAACAATTTCCACAGGGAATGCCGAGAATGTTTCAGAGAGGAATGCGCAACATGCGGATGGACCCGAGTCAGTAAAAACCATTTGTAACTAAAATGTCCCGGTTAATCGGGACATTTTTTATAGTAGATGGGTCAGTAAGGACGGTTTTACTTTCTTCTCGGAAAACTTCCTGCAGCATGCGATGAACCGGATATAAAGACCGACAGTACCGATTTCAGCAAACGAAAAATGTTCAGTGAAGGTTTGTAATACTGGTGATAGATCTTTGCCTCTTCATGTGCATGTACGATATTTCTGTTTTTCATATTACGGTATTTTAGTTTAAGTGTAACGGAAAACGGAGAAGAAAATTATATATTTCAAACAAGTTTTTCTAATTTTTAGCTCTTGTTTAAAAATTAAAATCCGGATTTCATAAAAAAATCCGTAAAAACACCTGCTTTGATTACGATTTAATAATATGCTTCGAATAGTTCAGTCCCGATCTTTTTAAAATTGAAAAGGATAGAATCGTTGAAAAATTCGTTTCTTTATTAACCTTGATTAACATTAAACCAAACCAAATTAACCCGGCTTATGATGGTCTCTGAATATTTTCGTAGCTGAAAATTATAGCTATGAGAAAAATTTATTTTCTGCTTTTTCTTTTGACAGGATTTTCGATCTGTTCTTTGGCACAAAAAAACGGAACAGTTAAAGGCGTTGCATTTGATACTTCCGCCAAACAACCCGTTGCGGCAGCTACGATCACCGTAATGCAGAAAAAAGATTCTTCACTTGTGACTTTTACATTGGCAGACAGTAAAGGTTATTTTGAATTGAAAGGTATTCCCAACGGAGAATACCGTGTACTCATCACTCATGTAAATTATCGCAACAGCAATAAGTATTTTACAGTTGATGATAATAATAAGAATGTGGACCTCGGAAATATTATCATGAATGATAAGAACAAGGTCCTTGAAGAAGTGGTGGTAAAGAACGAAGCACCCCCGGTTACACTCATTAACGATACGATTCAATATAATGCCAATTCATTTAAGACTGCACCTAACTCCAATGTGGAACAGTTATTAAAAAAACTGCCCGGAGTACAGGTTGATAAAGACGGGAATATAAAAGCACAGGGAGAAAAAGTGCAAAAGGTTTTGGTGGATGGAAAAGAATTTTTTGGAAACGACCCTAAGATCGCAACAAAAAATCTTCCCGCCGATGCAGTAGATAAAGTGCAGGTATATGATAAGCAAAGTGACCAGGCACAGCTTACCGGCTTCGAAGATGGAGATTATGAAAAAACGATCAATCTCAAACTAAAAGAAGATAAAAAGCATGGCGCTTTTGGAAAGATCAGCGCTGGCGGAGGAACTGATGGACGCTATGAAGGAAAATTCAATGTGAATTCTTTTAAAGGAGCCAGGCAAATGTCAGCGATCGGTATGGGCAATAATGATAATGGCGATGGCTTTTCTTTTATGGATATCCTCAATTTTACTGGCGCATTGAATCAATTGAAAAGCGGCGGAGGCGGCAATATCAATATTAGCATCAATACGAACGACCCGACATCAGGTTTATTGGGAACGGGTAGCGGCGGCAACAATGGTATCAAAACGGTTTGGGGAGGAGGCTTTAATTACAATAATATCATCGGCAAAAAAATTGATCTTCAAAGCAATTATTTTTATAATCATTACGACCCGAATACAGAAAGTCATATTCTGCGGCAATACCCCAACTCCACTCTCTATGACCAAAATTCTTTTTCTGATAACCTGAATAACAGTCACCGGTTTAATATGAATGTTCTTTACCAGTTAGATTCAATGACCTCGTTGAGAATTATTCCGTCATTAAGCCTTCAGCAGACCCGGAACCGTTCGCAAAGTGATTACCAAACCTTATCCGCCACCAACCTGTTGGTGAATGAAGGATCCAGCGCCAATACATCAAATACGGATGGATATAATTTTCAGAACAGTATCAGCTTCAGAAAAAAATTGAACAAAAGAGGAAGAACTTTTTCTTTAACGTTGCAGACAAGTTTGAACAACAGCACCGGAGATGGAAGCAACTCATCCATCACAGGGTTTTACAATCCCGATGGATCACTGAACCGGAGAGATACATTGAATCAAAAATTCAATACGGATGGAAACCTTAAGGGATACAATGCAAAAGCAGTTTATACAGAGCCGCTCTTTCGAAGGTCGTTGATGGAATTCAGCGTAGGCCGAAGTGACAGCAAGAATACATCGGACAAAACCACAATGGACTACAACGACCTGAATGGAAAATACGATCAATTGAACCAGCAATTAAGTAATAATTATTCCAATACTTACAGTTATACCACGGCAGGTTATCGGGTACGTACGCAAAAGAAAAAATACAATTACATGCTGGGCGCCACCTGGCAGCAGGCTGATCTGCAGGGAACCATCACCAGCGGCGTAAAAGATTCTGTGATCAGCAAAACCTTCCGAAATATTTTACCCAATGCAAGGTTCCAGTATAATATTTCGAAGTTTAAATTTTTTGCGGTCAACTACAATACTTATACTACACAACCCAGCATGTCGCAACTGCAACCGGTGCCGGATGTAAGCGATCCGCTGAATGTAAAACAAGGCAATCCCGATCTGAAACAGGAATTCACACACATGGTGCAGGGCAATCTTAATATCATTAGCCCCTATAAGAATAAAAATATTTTCTTATTCTTCAATCTGCAGAAAACGCAGAATAAAATAGTGAATTACGATTCTTTGGATCAGTTCGGAGTTCATTATACAAAGCCGGTGAATGTAAATGGAATTTACAGCCTTAACGGCGACCTGAACTGGGGCATGCCGGTTCGTTTCCTGAAAGGAACTTTCAGTATCGGAAGCAATGTCAATTATTATATCGGAAAACAGTTTATCAATGCAGGAGGTACCCGTACCGGTGGCGGTTCAATAGTTCCCCGGTATTGTCCGGAGCCAATACATTTTCTTTCGGGCCCAATATGAGACTGGATATGAACCCGGGTGATAAATTAAGTATTGCTTTGTCGGGACAACTGAATTACAATCGTTCGAAATATTCGCTGGCCTCCACGCTGAACACAAGTTATTTCAGCGAGGAATATGAAACTGATATTGACTGGCAACTGCCGAAGAACTTTTTCTTTTCTACTGACTTTACATACAGCATCAACAACCAGCTTTCTTCCGGGTTCAACACCAACATTCCCATCTGGAATGCCAGTATCAGCAAGATGGTATTGAAATATAACCGGGGTGAATTGAAATTCCGTGTTTCCGATCTGCTGAACCGCAACACGGGCATCAGCCGCACTACAAACCAGGGTTATATTGAAGACTCGCAAGTAACAACACTACGCCGTTTCTTCCTGCTGAGTTTTACTTACAGTTTAAGTAAGACAGGATTGAATGCTGGTCCCGGCGGTCCTGGAGGTATGAGAGTGATCATGAAATAAAGAATAATGCGGTTAATGATTTGCGCTAAACAGCATTTTTATTGTTGGTATTTACCAGCAAATATTTTTAAACTTAAACGTGTTGTACTATTAAAGTTTATTATAAATCAATTGGACTTACAAGCGGTTCTATGTGATTCCTATGTTTCTATTGTGCCTATGTGGTAAAATTTCACCACATAGAATCATAGGCACATAGATTACACATAGGTTTTTCAGCTTAATTCATCACACCAACAAAGACGTAAGATGTCTGCAATTAATTATAACTGCTTCTTGGCCAAAATTTCATCGGTTCCCCGGTATCGTCTTTATATTTTTTTCGCAGATCTGCCAATTGAGTTAAAAGATCCTTAAGCACATCTTCATAACCCGGCTTTACTTCCATCCCCTCCTCTACAAAAAGATTATCCATTTCATCGGGGTCTTTTTGCAGGTCAAAAAGTTCCCATTCATTTATTGTATAATAATAGATCAGCTTATATCTTTCTGTACGGATTCCATAATTCGGCATTGCCCAATGAGGTGGCGCAAATTCATAATAATGATAGTACATGGAGTGGCGCCAGTCTGCCGGTACATTTCCTTTAAATATAGGAACAAGGCTTTTGCCCTGCATGTCATCCGGAATTTTTATGTGGGCCATATCTAATATGGTTGGAGCATTATCAATATTCACCACCCATGCATCACTGACACTTCCTGGTTTTATCACTCCGGGATAACGTATCATCCACGGCACCCGAAGCGCTTCTTCATACATAAAACGTTTATCAAACCAACCATGTTCTCCAAGAAAAAATCCATGATCTCCTGTAAATACTACTATTGTATTTTTTGCCAACCCGGATTTATCCAGGTAATCCAACAGCCTCCCGACATTATCATCCTGTGCTTTTAAAGTTGCCAGGAAATGTCTCATGAGTTGCTGGTAACTCCATTCTCTTCGTTGTCGTGGAGTAAGATCTTTAGGAGGATGGAAGTCCATCATATCTTCTATACGTTGGTGAGCTTCCCTTGCTGCAGCGGATCGTGTATCATAATCATCCCAAAAAGTAGCAGGCTCCGGAAATTGTATGCTATCATAAATGTGTTCATATTTATGCGGCGGATCAAAAGGACGGTGATCATTGAAAAATTGTATCGCCATCATGAAGGGGCCATCTTTCATTTCTTCGATACCTTTTATCGCCAGGTCCGTCATGTTATCTGTTATATAGCCGGGATATTTTTTCTCTACAATTTCTTTGCTTCCCAAACTCGGATTTTGAAAATAACCGTTGGAATCATAATAAGGTCCGCCGGCGCCATTTTTGAAAACGAAATAATCGAATCCTGCTGTTCCGGGATTGGAGGGACTTCCATCTTTATTTTCCAGGTGCCATTTTCCTACGATGCCGGTTTTGTATCCGTTTTGTTGCAACAATTTGGCGAATGTTTCCTGTGTAGCATCGAAACTACTTCGTGTCACTCCGTTTGTAGTTCCGCCCGGGTTAGATATCATTCCATTGATGTGGCTATACTTTCCTGTCAGTAAGGTAGCCCGGCTCGGTGCGCAAAGGGCATTGGTGCAAAAAGAATTCCGGAACAACATTCCTTCTTTGGCGATCCGGTCTATATTGGGTGTTTGTATTAATGTGCCGCCATAGCAACTCAAAACTTTTAAAGGAAGACCTTCCGTAGTGATCCAGATGATATTGGGCTTGCTCATTTCACTTGCCCGGTTACTGATCTCCGGGTAAGAGGCAGATACTTTCTGTGACGATTTTTGCGTCCAGGCAATTTGAATAAGAAGAAAACCAATAAAGAAACCGAAATATAAAATGCCCGGTCTTTTTATATTTTTTTTACTCAAATGTCGTTTTGGTATTCATAACTGATTGTTTCAAATTATTACGCCGTTGGTTTTTTAAAGCAGACATTTTCAAATTTAGATCATTACAGCAACAACCCGAAAAAGACCAAAGGCAAAAAAAGGCTCGCATTCCGCCGGGGTCTTTCTGTAAGAAGATCTTGACGATACTTAATTTTCATGTTACCTGCTGCATTGCTACTATCATCGTCCCTTGCGTCGCACTCTTATACTGCAGGAATTCTACTCATCATTTTTAATTTGATGCGCCTGCCCCGAGAGCAAAGCGATTCGGGGTCGCACACTTCATCGTTCGGTTCATTAATGAGCAACATTTGAATTATTCATTGTCCCGTAGAGCTTGTCCCGCTCATGCGGGAGACATCTCGTTGGTAAGAAGTGACAAATATGATGGAAACGTTCCATAGGAACGTCTGATGCTGTCCTCAATTCGAAAGCAAGCACCATGTGTCCCTACGGGACACTCTCACATCTTCCATTTTCTTTTTACCCACAAGGTGTTCCGACGGAACACAGATAATAATTCTGCTCAGCTTTTTTTATATTGTGATTCAAACCTGAACTGTTGGACTCAAAGAAAACTTTATCCGAAAGAGATATTTGTACAAAATATATTACACCTGCTCTGAAAAGAGCAGGATGGGATATTGAATCGCAGGTTCTCGAAGAAGTTTCTTTTACAGATGGCAAAATCTATGTTCGGGGAAAACTCACTGCAAGAGGCACAAGAAAAAGAGCCGATTATATTCTTTATTATAAATCCAATCCAGTTGCAATTATTGAAGCAAAAGATAATAATCATTCCATAAGTGCAGGAATCCAGCAAGCCCTGGAGTATGCAAGAATTTTAGATATTCCTTGTGTATTCAGCAGTAATGGAGATGGCTTTTTGTTTCATGACAGGACAGTTTCTGATAGTTCCATTGAAACAGAATTAAGTTTAGATCAGTTTCCGTCACCTGGTGATTTATGGAATAAGTACAAAAAATTCAGAGGAATTGAAACTGAAGAGCAGGAAAAGATTGTTTCACAGGAATATTATTCTGATGGCTCGGGAAGAAAGCCAAGATACTATCAGCAAGTTGCCATTAACCGTACTGTTGAAGCTATTGCCAAAGGACAAGACAGAATTTTGCTGGTAATGGCGACGGGAACGGGAAAAACGTATGCAGCTTTTCAAATTGTTTACCGGTTATGGAAAGCAAAAGTGAAAAAGAGAATTCTTTTTCTGGCTGACAGAAATGTGCTGATATCCCAGGCAAAAAATAATGATTTCAAGCATTTCGCTGATAAAATGACTTGGGTAAAACATAGGCAGGTTGATAAGAGCTATGAAATCTACCTCGCTTTATACCAGGGTATATCAGGTAATGAAGAAGAAGCCAATATCTATAAACAGTTCTCACCTGACTTTTTTGATCTGGTAGTCATTGATGAGTGTCATCGGGGAAGCGCTGCAGATGATAGTGCATGGCGAGAGATTCTGACATACTTTAATAATGCAACGCATATTGGCCTTACCGCAACACCAAAAGAAACCAACGAAGTTTCGAATATTGAATATTTCGGTGACCCGATTTATACTTATTCATTAAAACAGGGAATTGATGACGGATTCCTTGCGCCTTATCGGGTGGTAAGAATTGGATTGAATGTTGACCTAGAAGGATGGCGTCCGCCAAAAGGTAAATTGGATAAAAACGGTAATCCTGTAGAAGACAGAATTTATAACAGAAAAGATTTCGATCGCAATATTGTAATTGAAGAAAGAACAGATGCAGTTGCAAAAAAAATAACTGAGTTTTTAAAGGGAGCAGGAAGGTTTTCCAAAACAATTGTTTTTTGTGTGGACATTAACCATGCAGAACGGATGCGTAGTGACTTAGCTCGTCATAATGCCGACCTGGTTAATGAAAATTACAAATACGTTATGCAGATAACAGGTGATAATGATGAAGGCAAAAAAGAGTTGGACAATTTCATTAACCCTGAAGAAAAATATCCTGTTATTGCAACTACCTCCAAACTCATGAGTACCGGTGTAGATGCGCAAACCTGTAAAGTGATTGTTCTCGATAGCAATATTGCAAGCATGACAGAATTCAAACAAATCATTGGCAGGGGCACGAGAATCCGGGAAGATTTTGGCAAACTCTATTTCACAATTCTTGATTTTAGAAATGTAACTGATTTATTTGCTGATCCTGACTTTGACGGTCCGCCGATCAGAATTAAAGAAGCAACTGAAGAAGATGACTTGTCAACTGTGGAATTAGAAGAAGAAGAAATGGATGAACCGCTTATTGATAATGTAAGCGGTGAAGAAATAAAAATTCAGAAACCGAAAGTCAGGTATCCTGAAAATAACTTGAATACGATTGCAAGAGAACCTAAGGCCAAAATTTTTGTTAACGGAGTTGATGTTTCTGTTTTGGTGTCAAGAGAAATGTATTTTGACAACGAAGGGAAGCCGATCACTGTAAGTTTAAAAGATCACACTCGGGAAATTATCAAAAATCATTTTGCATCATTAAACGATTTCCTGAATAAGTGGAATGACACTGATAAAAAAGCGGCAATCATAAAAGAACTGGAAGATCAGGGAGTAATGGTAAGTGCTTTGCAGGAGGCAGTGAATAAAGAATTAGACCTGTTTGATCTGATTTGTCATGTTGCTTATGATCAACCACCGTTGACAAGAAAAGAAAGAGCAAATAATGTGAAGAAACGGAACTACTTTACTAAATACGGAGAGCAGGCAAAAAAAGTATTGGAAGCCTTATTGGATAAATACGCTGATGAAGGAATAACTACTATTGAAAGCGGCGAGGTATTATCTATTGATCCACTTAATAATTTTGGAACTCCTTATGAAATCATTAAAATGTTTGGCAGCAAAGAGAAATACGAAGCTGCTATAAAAGACTTAGAAACTCATTTGTATGAATCAGCTTAATATGAAACTTGGAAACTTAAAAAAAGTTGACCTAAGAAGTATCTGGCCGCATGAGGCGCAGGATTTTACGAAGTGGTTAGCTCAGGAAGAAAATATTTCTATTTTGTCAGAGGAACTTGATATATCTATTGAAAACGTCAAAGTAGAAGAAGCATCGGGTAGATACAATGCAGATATTGTAGCCACCGATGCAGATATGGATAGGACTGTTATTATTGAAAACCAACTTGAAGTAACAGATCATAAACATCTGGGACAAATTATTACTTATGCGTCTGCCCATGATGCAAGTATTATTATTTGGGGAGTTAAGGACTATACCGAAGAACATAAACAAGCGATTGATTGGTTTAATAGAAATATATCAGAACAAATCAGTTTTTTCTTGGTAAAGGTTGAACTTTGGCAGATAGAAGCTTCTTTGGCAGCTCCAAAATTTAATATTATTTCACAACCAAATAATTGGGCTAAAACAATTAAGAATGCGGGTACTCTTGAAAAGGGAACTCCATCCGATTTGAAATTACAACAACAAAGATTCTGGGAAAAATTGAAGGAATATGCGAGCAAAGAAAATAATAAAACAATAATAAGTTTTGGTCGTACCCCAAGACCGCAGCATTGGTATAACATAAGTTATGGAACATCCAGGGCTCATTTATCTTTAACTTTTAATAAAAGAAACCAGTACGTTGGATGTGAAATTTATATACCTCATGATGATGAATATTATCAATTGCTCAAAGATAATAAAGACAAAATTGAGGCCGAATTGGATTTGAAACTTGATTGGCAAGATTTACCGGAAAGTACCGCATCAAGAATCATTACTACTTATTCATGTGAACCAACTGACGAAAACAAATGGCCTGATTATTTCAACTGGCTATTATCAACAGCAGATAAATTTGTAAAAACATTCAGAAAATATAAATGAGCAACCTAACTAGTACAATCAAATCCATCCAGGACATTATGCGCAAAGACGCAGGTGTTGATGGCGATGCCCAACGCATCTCGCAACTTGGTTGGATGCTATTTCTGAAAATTTTTGATGAAATGGAAGAAGAATGGGAAACCATCAAAGATGATTATAAATCTCCTGTGCCAAAAGATTTGCGCTGGCGCAACTGGGCGGCTGATGAAGAAGGTATGACCGGAGACGAATTGCTGGGTTTTGTAAACAATTCACTTTTTCCGAGAATGAAAGAACTGCGGTTACGTAACAATAAAGATGCAGCGAAAATGGTAAGAGATGTTTTTGAAGATTCTTACAATTATATGAAAAGCGGTACCCTGTTGCGGCAGGTGATTAATAAAATAAATACCGATATTAATTTAAACACGCAGGCAGAGCGTCATGCTTTCAATGATATATATGAGCAGATATTAAGAGACCTGCAAAGCGCAGGTAATGCCGGAGAGTTTTATACACCAAGACCGGTAACACAGTTTATTGTAGAAATGATAGCTCCCAAATTGGGGGAAACTATTTTGGACCCTGCCTGCGGCACCGGCGGATTTTTGATAAATGCCATTGAATATATACGAAAGAACAGCAAAGTAAAAACATTGCAGCAGCGGGAAGATTTACAGAACAATATTAAAGGCATAGAGAAAAAACCATTGCCGCACATGCTGGCTACCACTAATTTAATATTACACGGTATTGAAGTGCCCACAATAGAACATGACAATTACTTAAATAAAACATGGGCAAACTGGAGTGAGAAAGACAGGGTAGATGTAATAGTAACCAACCCGCCCTTTGGCGGCATGGAAGAAGATGGTGTGGAAAATAATTTTCCTTCTCAGTTTCGAACAAGGGAAACTGCCAACCTCTTTATGGCGCTAATCATTCATTTATTAAAAGATGGTGGCCGCTGCGGAATGGTATTGCCCGATGGATTTTTATTTGGTGAAGGTGTGGCAACCAGAATAAAAGAAAATTTATTGGAGAAGTGCAACCTGCATACTATTGTTCGACTGCCAAATGGAGTATTTGCTCCGTATACAGGAATTAAAACAAACCTTTTATTTTTTGAAAAAGGAAACCCTACAAAAGACATCTGGTATTTTGAACATCCATATCCTAATGGTGTAAAAAATTATAACAAAACAAAGCCTATTAATATAAAAGAGTTTGATCTGGAAAAAGCATGGTGGAAAAAAAGAGAAGAAAACGAGTATACATGGAAAATAAGTGCTGACGAAATAAAGAGGCGTAATTACAACCTTGATATAAAGAACCCTAAAAACACAGAGGAGCAACAGCAATATAGCAGCTCTAAGTTGATTGATTTGCTAGATAAAAGTTTTAGCCTCAGTCATGAATTGCTACAGCAATTAAAAGCAGAACTATAAATAATGAGTTGGAATAAAGTACGGTTAGGTGATATTTTAACAGAAAGTAAAATTGAGTCGGATACATCTGACCCGAATAAAAGGATTACTGTTCGGCTAAACTTAAAAGGTGTCGAAAAAAGACCTTATGAAGCAGGGATTGAAGGTGCAACAAAATATTTTGTAAGGAAGGCAGGACAATTTATTTATGGAAAGCAAAATCTATTCAAAGGTGCATTTGGTGTAATACCTAAAGAATTGGATGGATTTGAAAGTAGTTTGGATATTCCAACATTTGATGTAAGTAAAGATTGCCTTCCTGAATGGCTGTTTTATTTTTTAAAGCAAGGAGATTTTTATTTATCGCTTGAAAGCATTGCTACAGGTACAGGCTCTCGTCGTATTCAACCAACCCGATTATTTGAAATAGAAATTCCATTGCCTTCAATTAAAGAGCAAAAACGAATTATAGCTAAGTGTTCATTAACTGAAAAGAACTATGACAAAATAGTAAATGAACTCAACTTGCAACAAACCCATCTCCAGCAACTCCGCCAAGCCATTTTACAAGAAGCAGTTCAAGGAAAACTTACAAAACAGAATAAAGATGATGAACCTGCTGATAAATTATTACAACGCATAAAAGCCAAAAAGCAAAAACTGATAGCAGCAGGTAAATTGAAAAAAGAAAAAGAACTGCCACCTATTACTGAAGATGAAATACCATTTGAATTACCAAAGGGTTGGGTGTGGTGTAGGTTACAAGAAATAACTACGTTAATCACAGATGGTAAACATGGTGATTCGCCAAATGAACCAAACTCGGGTTACTATTTTTTGTCAGCAAAAGATGTGAAAGATGGCAAACTGACTTATGAATATGCTCGACAAATAACTTATGAGGGTTTTTTAGAAACACATAGAAGAACAAATTTAGAGCCGGGGGATATTTGCTTAGTAAATACTGGTGCAACTATTGGAAAGATGGCAGTCGCACAAGATAATGAGCTAACTCAAAGAACAACATTTCAAAAAAGTGTTGCAGTGATTAAGTTGATGAAAGACTTTGTATTTATAGAATATCTTGAAAAATTTCTCTTAGGCTCTGTCTTTGAATTAGTAAAACAGTCCGGTGGCTCTGCAATTAATAATTTATTACTTGGGGATTTAAAAAAACTTCCCTTTCCACTTCCCCCCTTTTCCGAACAAAAACGTATAGTAACCAAAGTGCAACAGTTGCTACAAATGGTAAATCAGTTAAAGCAGCAAGTACGGCGAAGCCAGGAGCAAGCACAGCAGTTGTTACAGGCGGTATTAAAAGAGGCATTTAATAATAAAGGGAAAGTGTATGAGGAAAATGAAATGATAACAATGGCGGCGGAGAAATAAAAAGAATTTAATAATAATGCAAAATGGGAACAATCAATTTAAATGAAGGGGAATTTATCATTAGCAAAACTGATGATAACGAGATGAAAGAGTTTTTACATAATGGGGTGGCAAATTTTTTTAAAGAATTATCCCAATATATAAATGATAATAATGATGAAGGGATTGTACATTATGCAACAGAAAGAACAATGGCTTCTTTGTTTGTGAGCGGTAATTTAAAAAGAGATAGAACTCTTACGGGTTTACAGGAATATGGAACTATTTGTACAAGGAATAACAAAGAGGTAACGAGAAGGCCAGATATTTTTATGAAAGTAGGGAATAAAGCAATCTGGATTGAATGTAAGTACGATAAGTACATAAAGCATCTGGGACTAGAACATTGGGACATTCCCGGATGGTTATTATGGGATGAAGTTAACGCATTTTCCCAAGTAGAAACTTACTACAATTCAGAAGAAAAAAATTTAAATGATAGTTATTCAAAAAGGTATTTAGTAACTCTATGCTTTAAATTAATACAGGAAAATAAGCAAGCCCATGAAAATAAAGTAAAAAGCGAATTACAATCAAAGGTTCAGGATTCTTGTAAACGAGTTTGGTATCCAGGTTGGCTTTTTTCCTGGCTCTGAAGATCGCCAGTTGGGCCTTGAAGTTTATGGAACCTGTTCAAAGGACTTGGCAAAAAACATTAAAGACTAATATTAAAAAAGCATTTTCTTGACAACTAATTTTGAAAATAATCGAACTAAAGAACTTAATGACTTATTTACAGAATGGAAATCAAAATATTTCCTCAATGAAGTTTTTTATAAAGACGGTATAATTAATGAAGAGGAATATTCAAAAGCAAAAATCAAAATACTTTTTGTTGCCAAGGAGCCAAATGGGAAAAACCATGATAATTATAAAGAACCTTACAGCGATTTTACAGATGAATGGAATAACCAGATACCAAAGTATCGCTTTGCTAAAAGAATTGCAGATTGGTCATACGGCATTCTGAACAAATTTGATAGGTATAATGATGAAGCCATTCAGAATTATTATTTGAAGAAAATAGCTTTTATGAATATAAAAAAGTCCAGAGGTACTTCTACGACAAAAGAAAATGAATTTTCAAATTTTATAAATGAAAAAGGCGAAGAATATCTATGTTTAATCAAGAAGCAAATTGAGATAATTGAACCTCAAGTCGTCATTCTTGGACTAAGCTGGAAATGGCTTATTGATGTTTGTTTTCCGAATTTGAAATGGAAAAAAGAAAATGAAGCTTTTCCTTTTGCAATAAATGAAAATATTTTCTATGTGGATTGCTATCATCCATCAGTAAGAATAGTTCCTAAGGCTGTTTGTTATCAGAAATTAGAAAACACTTTTAAGTCCGATCCTTTCTATTAATACTGATTTTCCTATGCCTTAATTCTGCCCCACAAACCAGCTTATAATAAAATAAGCCCCACTCCAATAATTCACATTTTTTTCCAAGTTTTTCACATACCCGGAAAGTGGTATTGTTCATTTTTCCGGTCTTCTTTATTTTCGAAATCATTTTTTCATTCACCCTTAAACCATTTGTTATGAAAATATCTTTTCCCTCAGCTTTTATTGCTTTACTTCCACTGCCTTTAGTTATCACAACAACATTCCGTAACAACGCTTTTGTTCTGCATAGCCCCAAGCCCCTTAAATAGTCTGCCAGAATTTCAGAGCTTATAGCTCATACACCCATAACTTATTGAAACCAAAGCCGGAGCGATGCAAACAAAGCATATTTCAGGTAAAACATTCGCCATTTCAGCTAAAGCAAAGGCCAATTCAGGTCAAACATTCGCCATTTCAGCTAAAGCGCAGGCCAATTCAATTTCAACAGAGCCCTTTTCAAATCAAACATTGGCAAATTCGGGTAAAGCGCAGCAAACTCTGACTAAAACAGAAGCCATTTCAACTGCAACATTGGCAAATTCAACTCAAACATTCGACAACTATCCTGTAGCAATCGCATTCATTGCCGCAGCAGCCGGGCAGATTTTTTCATCAACCGATAGCTCTTATCCGACAATAAACACTTATTCCTTAACCAACCCTGTTGCTACTTCAGCAGCAGGGCAAAAACTTCAGTCTATGAACAGTTCACAAGAAGCCAAGCTCAACATGTACAACGCAGTCGTTACGCACTGCGCAGCAAACCCTGCAATCGTTGCAACAGTGCCCGCCTTTCAAACAGCGTTCACTAATTTTCAGGACATTTTCAGTTCCATTATCGAAACGGCTCAAGAAGAAGCCCAGGTCATCAAAGGCGTTGCGATGGATAAAGCGCAAGCCAAAAAAGATCTCGTGCAAAAAGCGGTTGATATTTCATCCTCCGTCTATGCTTACGCCGTCACTCAAAATGATAATACATTGAAAGAGCAGGTAAACTTTTCTCTTACTGACCTGCTTCGTCTCAAAGATGAAATACTCGGGCCCACCTGTCTGAATATTTCAAATGCAGCCAATGATAATGTCGCCAATCTCGTGGGCTATGGTATCACGGCAGCAGTCATTACAGATTTCAATGACATGATCACAAATTACATGGGCGCTGTTTCCAATCCTCGCAACGCAGTCACACAGCGGGCAACTTATTCCGCATCATTAAAAGACTATTTCAAAAGCGGTGATGATATTTTAAAAAACCAGATGGATAAAATTGCATTGCAATTCAAAGCAGCCAATCTTGAATTTTATACCACCTACAAAAACAACAGGATTATTCTCGATGCAGGCACATCGGCTACCGAACTTTCAGGCACAGTCACCAGCGCTGCAGATGATAGTCCCGTCAGTGGCGCATCAGTAGAAGTGATCGGCGCTTCAATAACGGTCAACACCGATGGTAATGGAGATTATGAAATAAAACCGTTACCGATAGGAACGTATTCCGTAAAATTCACCAAAGCAGGTTTCACTGATAAGACGGTAGATAATGTCCTTATCAAATTAGGCCAGACCACCACGCTTGATGTTGAGTTATAAAACTGGGATGATAACAACAAAGCCGTCTCTTCAGGAGGCGGCTTTTTATTTCATGGCTGATAAAATAATTAATTATTAAAACGGAACTGCCGGTTCCCTCCCGGATTATTCTTTTGCATTTCTTCCATCATCTTATCCTGCTCTTTTTTAAATTCTTCCGGAGTATAATGTTTTTTTCCGGCAGGCTCTTTAATAGAAGCAAGGTCGGCTTTATCGGAAATATCTATGGCTTTATAAGTTTGTCTTCCGTCATGTATATCCATTTCAAGGATCAGGCCGGGCAGTTGTCCCTGGAATTCACCCGGTCCGGCCGAAACAGGAATATCAGTAGTGAACCATGCTACAATGTTAGAAGTATCCTGCACTTCTTTGCGTTCCATTTTACCATTGTCCACATTCATCGTCATGCGTTTGTTGTATTGGGTGGTAGTGGCTTTGCGGCAGACATGATTTAAAATGGTTTTTGTTTCATCGCTCAATTTCCATTTCATAGGGCGAATGCTGTCTTCAACAATGAATTTTTTATCAAACACTTCTTTCGACTCTACGGTTTTCGCTGCATCAAAATTGCAAAACAAAACATCATCTGATCCGGCGACAATCATTCGTATCTGCATACCATTTCCTCCGAATGTATTATCGTCGTCATTGTTTTGCTGCTCGGCTTGCTTCCAGAGTGATTGATTGTTTCCAAAGTTCAATTCAAATTTATCCGTTCTTGATTTAGGGATCATTCGCTCCATCTCATCATTCCCCCCTGCAAAACGCATCTGCATTTGAGTCGTGCGTTCATAAGTAACTTTTCCTTCTTTTTGCTGGGCTCCTGCAAGGGTTGAGAGGGAAAAGCCAATAATGGCAATCAATATTTTCTTCATTTTGTTTTATTTTAATTCAAAACTAAAACTGCGAACCCGCAAGATAAGTTAAGCCACCTTTCATTAAGGTTAATAAAGGTTAATTGCACTCCAACAGGCGAAAACAATGGTCTAAATTTGTAACCGGAAAAAAATATATGAAAAAACTCCGTTGGCTTGGGATATTAATGATGGTTACCATTTTCGGCATTGCCGGGTTCCAGGTCTTTTGGCTGAAACAAACCTATGACCGGGAAAAAAAGAATCTCGACTTTAAAACAGAAGTCGCTTTTGTCACTACAGTTCATAACCTCGAGGCATCAAAGCTTAAATTGAGTAAGATCTTTTCGGATAGTCTGCTACCCCCAAAAAGGGTTTTTATTAATAATAAAGTTTCTGAGCCATTTGATTTCAGGATGGATGCAAGAGAAAACATTGTAACCACGATCAAGGTATTGCAGGATAAGATCAAAGATTCATTAAAGAAAGAGCCACGGAAATCAGGAATGGTTGTTTCGATGGATAGACCTTCCTATTCCTATAAAACAGATTCTACAATCTACGAAGGTGAAATTCCCCGGTTTGGAGCAGGAGGCAAAAATGGCGAGATCATGTTGCGCTTCTTATCAGATGTGGATTCATTGCAGGATACTTTGAAGGTAAAAGAAATCTACTGTCTGCTTATTCGGATGCATTAAAGAAACAAAAAACACAGGTGCCCTTCGCTGTTTTAAGACTGGATAGTATTGGCATACATTCCAATGAGCCCGGCTCTAATGAAGTGACAATTGGATTCATGCACCCGATTACTTACAAAATGGAATTGGGAAATACTTTTCCTTACCTGATAAAACAAATTTCTTCACCGATAATTTTTTCCTTCTTCCTGGTCGGCGTTACTAGTTTTATCCTTTTTATTATTATACAGAACTCTTTTGCGGCAAAGAAAACTGGCCGTATTAAAAAATGAGTTTATCAGCAATATTACGCATGAACTGAAAACTCCGATTGCAACAGTTGGAGTAGCAATAGAAGCGCTGAAAAATTTTAATGCCATACAGGATCCGCAACGAACCAAAGAATATCTTGATATTTCTTCAAATGAATTGCAACGATTAAGCCTGCTGGTAGATAAAGTGCTCAAGCTTTCCATGTTTGAGAAAAAAGAAATTGACCTGAAGTTTGAAATGATGAACCTGAAAGAGGTGGTGGATGAAGTGGTTTCTTCCATGAGACTGCAACTGGAAAAATATCATGCAGCAGTTTCTGTAACGAATGAAGGCGATTTAAATTTACAGGGAGATCGGCTTCATTTGATAAGTGTTGTATTTAATTTGCTGGATAATGCACTTAAATACAGTAAGGGTAATCCTTCGATACATGTGGATCTGAAAGAAGCAGACCAGCATGTTGTATTAAGTGTGACAGATAATGGCATCGGCATTCCAACAGAATACAAAGACAAATTATTTGAAAAGTTTTTCCGGGTTCCCACCGGTGATACACACAATGCAAAAGGATATGGTTTGGGATTAAGCTATGTGGCCCATGTGATTCAAAAGCACAAAGGAACTATTATTGTTGAGAGTCAACCGGGAATAGGAAGTAAATTTGTTATCACATTACCCAAGCAACAATCATGAGTAAAAGCCGTGCCACGGTTTTAAACCGTGGCACGGATAATAATAAATCCACCAAACGGAGATCATGAGCAAGACAAAAGTTTTTTATGTAGAAGATGAATTATTCCTGGGAAAGATCGTAAGAGAAAGCCTGGAAAGCCGCGGCTTTGAAGTGATCATGGAGAGCGACGGCGGAAAAGCTACTGAGTTGTTCAAAAAATCACAACCCGATATTTGTGTGCTTGATATGATGCTTCCCAATAAAGATGGTTTCACCATTGCTGACGAGATACGGGAAATCAATGAAGACGTTCCCATTATTTTCCTTACTGCAAAAACACAAACCGAAGATGTGGTAAAAGGATTTAACATGGGAGGCAATGATTATATAAGAAAGCCATTCAGCATGGAAGAACTGATCGTCCGCATTCAAAACCTCCTGCGTGATAAAACAGAAACTCCACAGAAGATCAATACAGACAAAGTGAATTTTGGTAAATATAGTTTCCAGGTGAATCGCCAGGTATTAAGTAATGGAAAAGAAGACCGTAAACTTTCTTACCGTGAAAGTGAATTGCTGAAACTATTATATCTGAATCGTGACAAGATCATTGACCGTAAAGACATTCTTAACCTTCTCTGGGGAAATGATTCATTCTTTAATTCAAGAAACCTTGACGTATACATCACCAAACTCCGCAGTTACCTGAAAGACGATCCTTCATTGGAGATCATTACCATTAAAGGGATCGGCTATCGTTTTGTCGTTAGCTGATCCGATCATTTTTCCGGTTTTTGAAATACCTGGTTGGAGAAAGGAGGAGAATCAGGAATCTTTACATTATTGAAAGAATAGTTAACCGCTTTATGGCAGTTGTTGCATGTGTTGGTCAACAGAATAAAACTATTTTTGAATTGCGATAGATTTTTTTGTTGAATGGCGGCATTCACACTATCTAACGCCGGTTCGATCATCGGGATGGATTTGGATTCAGTGCGTTCGATCTCGTATTTTTTTATTGCATCTACGCTTTCCATGATCTCATGAATTTCAAAATCGGCCAGCCCCCAGTTTTCGTTGATACCGGCAAACCATAATTTGGCATGATGAATTTGGATAATGGACATAAATTCACCCAAACCGGGTTTATAACCATCATTTACTTTTTGTTCAAGGCTGTCAATGCGGGACTGTAATTTTTTTACAGAAGCACTTTCATTTCCGCAGGAAAACAAGAAAAAAATAATGGCAATAATTAAAATGTTTTTTTTCATGACATAAAATTTATTGTATGTATATAAAAAATAAATTCATCGGAGTAATCAGGTACGGTTTATAAATTTCCTGAAAAACCAGATTTTCAACAAATCAGCTGTCAGAACATATAGCAAAACGATTGCCAGCATTGCCAGAAGAACCACCGGCGTTAATGGTACCAGTCCAAGGTCAGCCCCAAATGAAAAATAAGGCAGTACCATCGTTATTACGAGGGCCAAAGCACTCAATATGAAAAGATATTTGCCCGGTAAACTTTTAATAAAAGATTTCCTGGTGCGAATAATAAAAAGAATAAACAATTCCGTCAGCACGGATTCAATGAACCATCCGGTTTGAAAAGTGCTTTCCTTGACTTTTACTAAATATAAAAGAGTAAGAAAGGTGATCAGATCAAACAAGGAACTGTGAATACCGAAGAACACCATATAATTCCGGATCAGTTTCATGTTCCATTTCCCGGGCCGATCCAGTTGTTCTTCATCTACATTATCTGATGCAACAGATAGATAAGGGAAATCAGTGAGAAAATTGGTAAGTAAGATTTGTTTTGGGAGCATAGGTAAAAAAGGCAGCAGCAGCGATGCTCCGGCTACGCTGAACATATTCCCAAATGTTGCTCCGGTATTGATGAAAATATATTTGAGTGTGTTAGCAAATGTTTTTCTTCCCTCCCGGATACCATCTGCCAGCACCATCAGGTTTTTTTCCAGTAAAACAAAATCAGCAGCTTCACGGGCTACATCGGTAGCATTGTCCACTGAAATGCCTACATCAGCAGCATTTATTGCACCCACATCATTAATTCCATCGCCCATATAAGCTACGGTAAAATTTTTTCTCAGTGCCTGGATGATTCTTTCTTTTTGCCGTGGCTCTACTTCAGCGAATATGTGTGTTGACAAAACCCGTAGTTGCAACGCTTCAGTACTGATCGTATCCAGTTCTTCACCTGAAAGGACATTTGGATTTGGAATGCCAATGCCTTTGCCAATGCTGGCCGCCACCGTTTTATTATCCCCGGTAATGATCTTGATTCCTACCCCCAATGTGCTTAAGATATTCAACGCATCAACGATTCCGGGTTTTACCGGATCCTGAAGAGTGACAAAGCCTGCAAAGATCATTTCCTTTTCATCGTCTTTAGTAATTGTTTCAGTGTTGATTTTTTTATAGCATACTCCTATTGCTCTGAAACCATTTTCTCCATATTGTAAAAAGAGATCCTGGATATTGCCAAGATGATCTTGTATCGGCTCTATTGTGGTATCATTGATACGGATACTGGTACATACGTCTAAAATGTTTTTAAATGCTCCTTTAGTGATCAGGAGTTTTTCATTGCCGGTTGATACGGCAATTCCCAAACATTTCCTGATAAAATCATAAGGGATCTCTCCAAGCTTTTGCGGCTCAGCTGGAAGCGACACATTTAATTTTCTCAATGCTTCATCCATGGGATTGGCATAACCCGATTCCAATTGTGCATTAAGAAACGCCAATTGACGGACAAAGCCATTTTCTTTTCCTGCAGCATCATACACTCCCGAGACAACGATAGAACCTTCAGTAATAGTACCGGTTTTATCTGTACACAAAAGATTTACTTCGCCAAGATTTTGAATAGAAGCTAATTTTTTTACGATTACTTTTTTCTGCAACATCCTCCTGGCTCCTGCTGACATGGCAATGGTGCTGATGGCAGGCAATAATTCCGGCGCCATGCCTACTGCTAATGCCAATGCAAATAATAATGAATCTATCAGGGGACGATGAAAAAAAAGATTCACTACAAGAATAAAGATGGACAATACCAAAGTAATCTTCATCAGGAAATAGCCAAAACGTTTGATGCCTTTTTCAAAACTTGTTTCAGTAGAAGTTGTTGCACTCTGAGCAATATTTCCAAAAACGGTGTTAACGCCGGTTTGTATCACCAACGCCTTTCCCGTGCCACTGACAACACTGGAGCCCTCCCATAGGCAATTGCTGCGTTTAGCTAACGGAGCTTTTTCATCTACCGTTCCAGCCTCTTTGCTTATAGGAAATGATTCGCCGGTCAGGCTGGCTTCATTAGTGTGTATTTCGTTTGATTCTATCAATAAACAATCGGCGGGAACAACATTACCGGTTTTAAACAGCAATATATCGCCGGGTACAATGTTGTTAGTTGGCAGATCAACAGGCAACCCGTTTCGCAAAACAGTACTTTTTATTGCAATTATGGATTGCAGTTTCTCTACCACCCTGCCTGCATTGCGTTCCTGGAAAAAACTCATGAGGGTAGTAGAAAGAATAATGAAAGAAATGATAAACACATCCGAGGTTTCTCTTAAAAAGCCCGAAAGGATCACTGCAGCGATCAGCAATAACATCAAAGGACTTTTAAACTGTCCCAGAAAAAGACGAATATCTTTTTCAAGACGGCTCACTTTTCTTTTTTTCTGCCCCCTTTGTTCTAAAACCAGATTTGCAGCATCATTGGTAAGACCCTCCGCCGATGAATTCAATTGCCGGTACCAAAGATCAATGCTGTCTTTCCAGAATGTATTTGCTGTTGCCATGAAAAGTTATTGAAGTTAGTAATTATTAATAGTATGAATGTTCTTTAACCCCCGAATAACATGAAGCAGAACTAAGCTATTTTTGTCCGGAGAAAAATTATGACTGGCAAAAAAATATATATAGCAGACCGGACTTTTACCGGCGATACCTGGCTGCAAGATCATGCAGTGATCGTGGAAAACGGTATCATCAATGATATAGTTCCGTTGCGGCAGTTGCATTCAAATTCAGAAACAGAGAAATTTCAAGAAAGTAGTATCGTACCGGCTTTTATTGATTTGCAGATCTATGGCGCTTATGGAAAATTGCTGGCTGTATATCCGGATGCCGATTCTTTATTTGCTTTAAATGATTATTGCAAAAAAGGGGGTGCAGCTTTTTGCCTTGCTGCGGTCGCTACTAATACCAAAGAAGTTTTCTTTAGATGTATAGATGCAGTAAAAGATTATTGGAGCAAAGGCGGAGAGGGAATTTTGGGATTACATATTGAAGGACCCTGGATCAGCCCGGTGAAAAAAGGAGCGCATATTGAATCACTGATTCATCCTCCTTCAATGAAAGAAGTAAAAGAATTGCTGGATTACGGAAAAAGAGTGATCAAAATGATCACATTAGCGCCGGAGGTTTGCAGTAAAGAAATTATTGAATTGATTCTTTCTTACAATATAATTATATCAGCCGGGCACAGCAATGCAACTTATCAGGAAGCGATACGGGGATTTGAAAACGGAATTACTGCTGCAACACATTTATATAATGCTATGAGTCCGCTTCAACACCGGAAACCCGGATTAAC
Organism: uncultured Bacteroidota bacterium; assembly: GCA_963745445.1. Lineage (GTDB taxonomy): Bacteria > Bacteroidota > Bacteroidia > Chitinophagales > Chitinophagaceae > UTBCD1. The sequence goes on along the minus strand of CAVUXD010000003.1, from coordinate 721,606 downwards.
AGGAGCAGCGATGGATCATTCTTCTGCTATGGCAAGTATTATTCCCGATGGATATCATGTAGATTTTGCAGCTATTCGCATTGCCAAAAAAGCAATGAATGACCGCTTGTTTGCAATCACCGATGCAGTGACAGAAACAACAGGAGGATTTTATGAACACCAGTTATCCGGAGATAAATATGAAGCATCGGGAATATTGAGCGGTTCTGCATTAACAATGGTTAAAGCATTGCAGAATCTTGTACATCATGCCGGCATTAGTTTGGAGGAGACCTTGCGAATGTGTAGTCTTTATCCGGCCAGAGTGATGAAAATGGATAGCAGACTTGGAAAAATTGAAAAAAAATATGAAGCAAGATTCACGATTCTTGACAAAAACCTCAATGCCATAAAGATTATATCATAAAAACATGATTGTTTTCTTGAAATTTTTTCTCAATTTTAAGAACTTAATTTTAACCAACGGTCAAAAAAATCAATTATGAGAAAGTTCATTGCATTATTTGCGATCCTTATTGGTATTGCATCCATCAGTTATTTTACAGCTTGTAATAACAACAAGAAAGAAGAACCGCAAGCCAACAACAAAGAAGACTCACTCAAGAAAGTCATTGCACGGGGTGATTATCTTGCCAACCATGTGGCGGCATGTATTCATTGTCATAGCCAAAGAGATTTTACAAAATTTGCCGGGCCAACAGTTCCCGGAACTGAAGGGGGAGGCGGACAGGCTTTCGCTCACGATATGCTCGATGCTATCCCGGGTGTTCTTTATAGCCGTAATATCACCCCTGATCCCGAAACCGGTATTGGCACCTGGACCGATGATGAAATTTTAAGAGCCATTACTCAAGGCATTAATAAAAATGGAGATACTTTATTTCCGTTAATGCCTTATGCCAGATACAACCACATGGCTAAAGAAGATCTGTTGAGCATTATCGCTTATCTCCATACGCTGAAGCCCATAAAAAATAAAGTACCGGACAGGAAATTGATGATACCGATAAGTATGGCTTATCCTGGTCCTGCATTGCAAAAATCAGTTGACGAAAATGTGCTACCACCAGAAAGCGACCCCGTGAAATACGGGGGATACCTTGTTAATATGGCGGGTTGTTCTGACTGTCATACGCCTTATGTAAAAGGGCAACCTGATTTTAGTCGCATGTTTGTGGGCGGAAATTTATTTAAGTTGCCTAATTTTAAAGTAAATTCATCGAATATCACAGCGGATTCAGCTACCGCTATCGGCACCTGGACTGAAGAACGTTTCATGAATAAATTCACCGTTTGTCGGGATGAGAAAGGGTATAATTATGATCCAGGCCCGGCCAATACTGTCATGCCTATTGTATCTTTTGCTGGTATGACAGATAATGACCTGGAAGCTATCTATGCATATTTACGAACAGTAAAACCGATGAAAAACCTGGTTACTAAATATCCGAAGTAAAATTTTAATTTCATAAACGAAAGGGGCAACCGAAAGTTGCCCCTTTTTAATTTGTATTATTTGGGTTAAGTAGTGAGTAAATTACAGTATCAATGAATTTATCATCATGATAAATATTTTCTTTAAAATAAGCTTCTCTTACAAAATGATTCTTTTCTAAGATTTTGATGGAAGATTGATTCCTGGGATCCACCATTCCTTCAATAGAATGGAGTTTTATAATATTGAATCCAAAATCTAATACAGCAGTCAATGCTTCCTGCATATAACCTTTTTTCTGAAAATCAGGAAGTAACTCAAAACCCACTTCTGCTCTTTCGTGTTCCCGGGAAATATTCCAAATGCATATCGTTCCGATAAGTGAAGGATCATTTTTCAAACATAATACCCAATACAACGACTCGTTCTTCTCAATTCCTGTATTGATCTTTTGAATAAAAGCACGGGCCTCATCAATAGTTTTTTGTAAAGGCCTTGTAAGGTACTTTGATATGTTTTCGTCTGAGCGAAGTTGAAATATTTTATTCTCATCTTGCTCAACCAACCGACGTAACAATAGTCGTTCCGTTTGTAATTCAGGGAAGGGTTTAAAATTGAATGGCTCCATTCATTATTAATTTGCTTCTACTAATTTTTTTATCTGCAACAATATCGGGTTCCATCCATCGCCATTGTTGTATGAATCCTTATATCTTTTATCACCTTCAGCTACACGGGCATAATCGCCCTGTGTAACTGTAAGCAACGTTTCACCCTTCTCATGAGAAAGACTGTAGGTAACTGTGAGATAATTTTCCGGGATATCTGGTATTGCAGGATTGTTAGGATCGATGACAGTATAAGCTAAAAGTTTTTCCGGCTCAATTGCTACAATGGAACCTTTTACAAAGATCATTTCTTTTCCTTCCCAGCTTCCTTTCCAAAGTAAGGAACTGCCCGGTTTCCAATCGGAAAGAGCTTCGCAACCGAACATATACTTTTTTGTCTGCTCAGGATTAACCAACACATCCCAAACTTTTGGTGCCGGCGCATCGATGCGGATACTGTTTTTTATGATGAGTTCATTGCTCATAAAAATAATTGGATTTGAAAGTAAGTTTTTTAATAATCGATCACCTGCTCTTCTATTATATTGGGAATTTTTCTCCATTCATATTGCTGATTGCGGAGTTGCGGCTCAAATCCTGCTTCACTAATTGCATCCTGAATGGTTTTATAAGTAAAGCGATGTGGAGCTCCGGCAGCGCTGACCACATTTTCTTCCAGCATGATAGAACCAAAATCATTGGCGCCTCCATGCAAACAAATTTGCGCTGTTTGTTTTCCAACCGTCAGCCAGCTCGCCTGTATGTTTTTAATGTTGGGAAGCATTATGCGGCTTAGTGTAATCATGCGTATGTATTCTTCAGGAGTGGTTAAGTTATGAACGCCGCGGATCTTTGTTAATAAGGTGTCCACATCCTGGAATGTCCAGGGAATAAATGCTAAAAATCCTTTTGCATCTGCTGGTTTTTGGGATTGCACTTCTCTTATTTTTATAAAATGCTCAAACCGTTCTTCGATCGTTTCTACATGACCGAACATCATTGTGGCAGAGGTAGTGATGCCAAGTTTATGCGCTTCATGCATGATATCCAACCACTCTTCAGCCCCGCATTTTCCTTTTGAAATTAATCTCCTTACTCTGTCCACTAATATTTCTGCCCCGGCGCCGGGTAAAGAATCCAATCCGGCTTTTCGTAGTTCAATTAACACATCGTGATGACTCATTTTTTCCAGCTTGCAGATATGCGCCACCTCCGGTGGACCGAGAGTATGTAATTTGATAGTGGGAAATTCTTCTTTTATCTGGCGAAATGTTTTGGTATAAAAATCCAAACCCAATTCAGGATGATGACCACCCTGTAATAATAACTGATCGCCACCCCAACGGATAGTTTCCTGTATTTTTTTCCGATAGGTCGGCATGTCGGTGATATACGCTTCCGGATGACCGGGCACCCGATAGAAATTGCAGAACTTACAATTAGCAATACATACGTTGGTAGTGTTCACATTGCGGTCTATCTGCCAGGTCACTTTTCCATGTAGCACTTGTTTTTTGCGAAGCTCATCGGCTACAAACATTAACTCCGTCAAAGGAGCATGATGATATAAGAAGACACCTTCTTCCAGCGAAAGAAATTCAAATAATGAAGCTTTATGATACAGATCGTTTAGTTGCATAAACCTTGTTGGGCTGCAAAGGTACGGAGGGAGTATACAAATATGTTAAGCGGTTTTGAATAGGTTGAAGAATAGAGTAAATTTATTCAAGCGGCTGATAATGCTGCAACAATATGAAGAGAGGCGTTGTCATGAAAGGGATAGCTGTTGTCACCCAGGCCAACTGTATGAGAAAGATCATTTTCATCTTATTACTGTGCCCTCTTCTGTTTATAACAGCAAGGGTAAAAGGCCAGGAAGAATTTATTGAACCTCCTTCCCGTTTTTTGAAACGCATTCCCTTTGATCAGTTGACCGGCGGCATTATTATGATAAGGGCCCGGCTGGATAATTTTCCCGATACTTTGAATTTTGTATTGGATACCGGCAGCAGCGGCATTTCTTTGGATTCAACGACGGTGGATTATTTGAAATTGAAACCCGTACCCACCGATCGGACTATTCGTGGTGTGGCGGGAATCAAAAAAGTCAGTTTTCTTTTTAATCATACACTGCATTTTGGTGGATTCACAGTTGACAGCCTCGATTTCCATGTAAATGACTATACCATTCTTACTGAAGTTTACGGAGAACGTATCGATGGCATTATCGGCTATTCATTATTGCGCCGTTATATTGTAAAAGTGGATTATGATAGTTTAAAAATTGATTTTTTCAGCCGGGGAACATTTCGTTATCCCAGGGGGGGATATTTGTTCAAACCGGCGCTTAATACTTTACCAGTAACTAACCTTCGCTTAAAAGATGCATCATCTGCCAATACAAGATTTCTTTTTGATATTGGCGCAGGTTTATGCATGATGCTGAACCGTGATTTTGTACATGACAGCAGTTTACTGAAAAGGAAAAGAAAATTTTATCTGAAACAGGCAGAGGGACTGGGCGGAAAGTTGGATATGGATTTGACGGTGATCAAAAATCTGAAGATCGGGCCGTATAAATTCAAAAAAGTGCCTGTGTATATTTTTGATGATATCTACAATGTCACATCGTATCCTTATCTCGGTGGTTTGATCGGCAATGACGTCCTGCGGCGATTTAATTTAATATTAAATTATCCAAGAAGAGATATTTACCTGGTGCCTAATTCACATTTTTACGAATCTTTTGATTATTCTTATTCTGGTCTTGAATTATATTTTATCAACAATACGATTGAAGTGGGTGATGTAGCCAAAGGATCGCCAGCAGAAGAAGCCGGAATAAAAGAAGGAGATATTATTGTGGCGATCAATAAAAATTTTTCTCAGAATCTTGCCTTATATAAAATTGCCTTGCAGGTGCCGAATGAAAAAGTGCAGCTAATCATTAAAAGAGATGGAAAACTGAAAGAGATTAATTTAAAAATAAAAAGCATATTATAGATTCTTTAACCGGTAAATGACTCTCCTGCCGGCATCAGATTTTTCGATACTTTTACAACCTTTATCTTTCAGATACTGTTGAACCAATATGATTCAATTTGAAAAATTTACATTAGCCAATGGCCTTCGGGTAATTGTTCACAAGGATACTTCCACTCCGATGTCGGTGATGAATATTATGTATGATGTGGGAGCAAGAGATGAGAATCCGGAACGAACCGGTTTTGCTCATTTATTTGAACACCTTATGTTCGGTGGATCTCTAAATATCCCTAATTATGATGAACCGCTTCAAATGGCGGGAGGTGAGAACAATGCTTATACCACCAATGATCTTACTAACTATTATATACAACTACCTGCTGAAAATCTTGAAACGGCTTTCTGGCTTGAAAGCGATAGAATGTTATCATTGGCATTCGGCGAAAAAAGCCTGGATGTACAAAGAAAAGTAGTGTGTGAAGAATTCAAAGAACATTACCTGACCAAACCTTATGGGGATGTGTGGCACAAATTAAGAGAGCTTGCATATAAAGTCCATCCATATAGATGGATGACGATCGGCAAAGAGTTGTCTCATGTCGAAAATGCAAAACTGGAAGATGTAAATAATTTTTTCTTCAAGTATTATCGCCCCGGCAATGCGATTTTAGTAGTGGCAGGAAATGTAACCACCGAAAAAGTGAAAGAGCTGGCAGAAAAATGGTTTGGCGAAATTCCATCTGGAGAAAAATACAAACGCAATCTGCCACAGGAGCCGGAACAGGCCGAAGAACGAAAACTGGAAATAAAGGCCAATGTTCCATTAGACGCTTTATACAAATGCTGGCATATATATTCAAGACTTGACCGTAGATATTATATCACAGACCTGCTGACTGATATTTTAAGTGGCGGAGGTTCATCCCGGCTTTATCAATCTTTAGTGAAAGAAAAAAAGCTATTCAGCAATATTGAATGTTATCATTTTGGAAGTACAGACAGCGGCGTATTGGCCGTCGAAGGGAAACTGGTGAAAGGCGTATCCATGAAAGATGCCGAAAAAGCCGTGGAAGAAGAATTGGATAAAATGAAGAATGAACATGTGAGTGAAACGGAATTACAAAAAGTGAAGAACAAAACAGAAAGTATAATCGCTTTCGAAGATATGAGCCTGATCAACCGGGCCAATAGCCTGGCCTATTATGAACTGTTGGGTGACGCTTCCTGGATGAATTTTGAATTGGAGAAATATGGCTCTGTCACTTCAGAAGATATTATGCTGGAAAGCCGGAATATTTTCAGAAACACCAATTGCAGCACCATTTATTATTTATCAGAAAATTGATCATAGCAAAGGAGTAAAAGAATGTTAGACAGGAAACAGTCGCCACCGATTATTGATGCAGTTCATTTTCATCTGCAATTAAAACCTTGTCAGCGATTTTCACTGAAGAATGGTGTGGAAGTATATGCAATCGATGCCGGCGCCGAAGAAGTCATGATGGTGGAATGGGTTTTTTTTGCAGGCAACTGGTTTGAAGAACAAAATCTCATTGCTGCCAGTACCAATTTTTTATTAAAGAACGGCACCACTCAAAAAAATGCCTTTCAGATCAATGAGCATTTTGAATATTATGGCTCCTATCTCAACAGGAGTTGCTTTAATGAAACAGCAACGATCACACTTCATTGTCTTACCAAACATATCCGGGAACTTTTACCGGTAGTAAGAGAACTGATTACCGATTCTATTTTACCTGAAGAAGAACTTGGGATCTATCAGCAGAATATGAAACAACGGCTGAAGGTAAGTTTGAAAAAAAGTGATTTTGTGGCCGGACGTCTTATTGATTCTTATTTATACGGGAAGGATCATCCATACGGTAAATATACTTCTTTCGAAGACTTTGATGCATTGAAACAAGAATCGCTGATGAATTTTTATAAAAGATTTTATCAGCAGGGCAAGTTCATTTTGTTTGTGGCAGGCAAACTTCCTCAAAACTTGGAGGCCATGCTCAATGAACAGTTTGGAGATCTTGCTAATGGAACTGTTTCGTTGCCGGCTATTCCATTGCAACCAGCAATAGAAAAAAGATTTCGCATCACCAATGATCCTAATGGTGTGCAGGGTTCTGTTAGAATCGCAAGACCCTTTCCTAACCGGCATCATCCGGATTTTTTGAAAGCCCAGGTATTGAATATTTTATTCGGAGGTTTCTTTGGTTCCCGGCTGATGAGCAATATCAGAGAAGACAAAGGATACACATACGGGATTCACAGTCTTCTGCAGAATCATATTCATCATTCTGCATGGATGATCACTACAGAAGCCGGTCGTGAAGTTTGCGAAGCAACAATACAGGAAGTATATAAAGAAATGAAAGACCTGAGAGAAAACCTGGTAGATGATGAAGATTTAAAACTGGTTCGCAATTATATGATGGGTGGAATCCTCGGTGATCTTGATGGACCATTTCAGATCATTGCCCGATGGAAAAATATTATCCTGAACGATCTGGATGAAAGTTATTTCTATAATTCCATCAATACGATCAGGAATATAAGCCCGGAAGAATTGCAACAGCTTGCGATAAAATATCTTCAACCCGAAGAGTTTTATGAGCTGGTGGTCACCTAAAAAATTAGTGATATGAAAATAATTCTTCGTTTACTGGTGACTGCTGCTATTGCGTTCATCCTGGCGCAAATACTACCCGGTGTTCATGTTGCAGATTATGGTACTGCCATAATGTTTGCCGTAGTGCTGGGTCTGCTGAACATTTTCCTGAAGCCATTTTTGATCATTCTTACCTTACCGCTTACTCTTTTGACATTCGGCTTGTTTTTATTTATCATTAATACGATCACCGTTTTGCTTGCCAGCGATTGGGTGAAAGGCTTTGTGATCGATAGTTTCAGCTGGGGGCTTTTGTTCAGTTTGTTACTTACGGCAAGTACCTATTTATTATTCCGGGAAGAAGACCGCCAGAGAAATCAGAAACATTGACCGGGCTCTTTGTTATTTCCCCCTGAATACAGGAAATTCGCATCATGCATTTTGACAGGAAAGATCTCTCCAACGAACAATTGATTCATTTTTACCGGAGCATTCTATGGCCGAGAATGATCGAAGAAAAAATGTTGTTGCTGCTACGCCAGGGAAAAATTTCAAAATGGTTCAGCGGCATCGGCCAGGAAGCCATTGCGGTTGGGGCAACATTGGCAATACAACAAGACGAATGGATCATGCCATTGCATCGTAATCTCGGCGTATTCACTGCCCGTGAAATGCCGTTGAGCAAATTATTCATGCAATGGCAGGGAGCACAGGAAGGATATAGCAAAGGAAGAGAAAGAAGTTTTCATTTTGGCAATGCAGCACATCATATCTGCGGGATGATCTCTCACCTCGGGCCGCAACTGGCGATAGCCGATGGAGTAGCGTTAGCCTACAAATTAAAAAGTGCTTCAACTGGCTCAGCATTAAAAGTATCATTGGCATTTACAGGAGAAGGCGGAACCAGCGAAGGAGATTTTCATGAAGCGTTGAATGTCGCAGCAGTGTGGGACCTGCCGGTGATTTTTCTCATAGAAAATAATGGATATGGTTTAAGTACTCCGGTGAATGAACAGTATCGTTGTATCAGTTTGGTGGATAAAGCCAAAGGTTATGGAATGGAAGCAGTGCAGATCGACGGGAATAATATTCTGACGGTGTATGATACGGTTAAAGGCGTTCGTGAGTATTGCATCCGTAATCAAAAACCATATCTGATCGAATGTATGACCTTTCGGATGAGAGGACATGAAGAAGCGAGTGGCACCAAATACGTTCCTCCGAAATTATTTGAGATATGGCAGCTCAAAGATCCGATCAAAAATTATGAACAATGGCTGATCGAGAACAATGTGATTAATGAAATGAAAGCAGCAGAGATCCGCAATGAATTCAAAGATAAAATTGAAAGTGAATTAGCAATTGGGTTTAATCACAGACCAGTTGTTGCTGATACGGAAGAAGAATTGGAAGATGTATATGCTGAGTCGGGAGCCAGGAGTCGGGAGTCAGGAGTGAAGATTATTGATAATTCGAAAACATTTCACGATTCACGTCTCACATCTCACGACAAACGATTAATAGATGCAATAAAAGAAGGTCTTCATCAAAGCATGAAAGCTCATCCGAATTTGATTCTGATGGGACAGGACATTGCAGAATACGGTGGCGCATTTAAAATAACAGAAGGATTTGTTGATGAGTTTGGAAAAGATAGGGTGAGAAATACTCCATTATGTGAAAGCGCTATTCTTGGAGCCGCATTAGGTTTATCATTAGAGGGATTTAAGAGCATGGTGGAAATGCAGTTTGCTGATTTTGTCACAATGGGCTTTAATCAAATTGTAAACAATCTTGCAAAAATTCATTGTCGCTGGAATCAAAGTGCTGATGTGGTGATTCGCATGCCGACAGGAGCCGGAGTGGGAGCAGGACCTTTTCATTCGCAAAGTAATGAAGCCTGGTTCACTCATGTTCCGGGATTAAAAGTAGTTTATCCGTCAACACCGATAGATGCAAAGGGTTTATTGATTTCAGCTATCAACGATCCAAACCCGGTACTGTTTTTTGAACATAAAGCGTTGTATCGTTCTGTCAGCGGGCCCGTTCCTGATGATTATTATGAAATAGAAATTGGAAAAGCAAGGCATGTAAGAGAAGGCGATGAAATTTCGATAGTTACTTATGGTGCCGGAGTACATTGGGCAGATGACTACGCAGCAGAACATCCTGAAATTTCGATTGATATTTTGGATCTCAGAACATTATTGCCTCTTGATTATTTTGCTATTCGTGAAGCAGTGCAAAGAACAGGAAGAGTTTTAATTCTTCATGAAGACACATTAACAGGTGGCATTGGCGGTGAGATCGCTGCATGGATCGCTGAACATTGTTTTGAAATTCTGGATGCGCCGGTGATGCGCTGCGCTTCTTTAGATACGCCAGTTCCGTTCTCAATAGAATTGGAAAATAATTTTCTGGCAAAATCAAGATTAGATGAAACAATTCAACAACTTATCAATTACTGAACTTAGAAATTTACTGTTTCTCCGTCCTTGATTGTAACCGGCTGGAAACTGCCGCTCATTTGCAATTGATAATTGCCAACAGGCAAACCGATCTTTTGTGATTTAGATGCCCCGGTGATCCTGATTTTTTTTGTTTCATCATACAAGGCCCAGGCTGGGGGAGAACTTACATTCAATATACCTGCTTTAATTCTTGTATCCATTCCTTTTTGCACTTCTATTTCTTCCATTTTTACAGAGGAAACATCCACATCATATTTACCCGGTGCCAGGTAAAACTGCCGGTCCCTTGTGGTTCCTGTTATTTCTTTATTTGTACCAGCGTTGTAAATAAATATTACACATTCAACATCAGCGGGTAGGTCAAGATATACCCTGCCGGTTGAACCCTTTAACGAAGAGTTGGGTTTCGTCTCGAGTTTTTCTAAAGTATTATCTTTTAAGGCCGGCGTTTCTTTGATCTTATTGCCTGTATTGCCGTCATTCTTATAAATTAATTCACTTTTCTGAAAATCGCAGATAGCTTCCATGTTCAATGCACCACTTGAAGAAAGTTCAAACATGCCATTTGAATAATTTGAAGTATAATTTTTTATTTGTCTGACCATTACCCCTGATAATTTTATAGTCTGCGTTGAATTGGACGCCGGATCAGTGATAATAATATCCATTTCTGAAATGGGATTACCGGATTGCTGGGATAATGTGAGCGGAACATTTGCATTTTCCATAGCGCCGAATAGGTCAATTATTTTAGAATTTCCCGAAGAAGGATCTCCCATAGTATATCCATAAATCATACTCTGCTTATTGTTTAACATCAAAACCATTTTGGATTGACCGATAGCGAACTCATAAAAAAATATAAGAAGAAAAAGGGAAGAACATTTAATCGTGGATTTCATGTTAGTCCGAATTTAAAATATCGGTACATAAAAGGTACAGCAATTTTTAAACTCGAAAAGGGGTCAGTGATTCCGAGCGATAAATATTATTTTCTCAAATATCAGGTTCTCATTAACTTTATAATCACTCCCCCAAAAATTCCATTTCATTACCCCCTGAATGAAGCTGAATTGAACGGCCCGTAACAGCTGTTATTATTTTATTCATCCTTAAAATTTTTTGTTATGGAAGAAACCATGGTAACAAAAGTTTCAATTACTGAAACAAGAAAAAACATGAAGGCTTATTTTGAAACTCACGATGTTAAATACGTAGTTGAAGATGCCGTCTTTACTGATATGGGAACAGGTGAGAAAACCCGTGGTCGTGAGGCGATCAGGGAAATGTTGCATTACATTTATCATGTTGCTTTTGATGCCAAAGCGGTAATAAAAAATACTATTGTTACAAAAGATCATGCTCTGCTGGAAGCAGATTTTGTTGGCAAACATATTGGTGAACTTGCGGGATTACCTCCCACAAACAAACAGGTAAATGTTCCTCTTTGCGTAAGCTATGATCTGGAAAATGGACTCATTAAAACAGGCAGGATCTATATGATGGGAGAAGTAATGACGAAACAGCTTACCAGTTAAAAACTGGTTAACTATTGAGATCAGAAATTTTTTGTCTCTTTTTTTTATGATAAGAGGTTGAAAACTTCGGCTGATTGCAATTGATAACTGCGGGGCTACAGATTTATAACAAAGAATCGGATATTTTTATTTTATAAAGCCATTTATAGTTAATCATTATTTTTCATTCCACACATTATTTTTCCTATTGCTGTCAGGTAATTTATTATCGGGGTCAACTGATACAGATTGAACAGGCTGCGTGGTTTGCAAATGAATAGCATGTGTATTTCCCTGCAACCAGGTTTCTACCGGCAATGATAAATTCATTGTATTTCCATCTTTCGAAGTAACACGTAGTGTTATGGGCAAAGCCATCTTTTGCAAATTCGCAATCGTTATATCTACACCATTCTTTGCATCATTATTAGTATAAGATACCGATTGAATTGAAACATCGAATTGCCAGTTATTATAAAACCATTCTTTCCAGAACCATGAAAGATCTTCTCCTGACTCATTTTCCATCGTTCTAAAAAAATCATCAGGCGCCGGATGTTTAAATGCCCAATGCTCAATATATTTTTTAAAGGCATAATCAAAACGATCTTTTCCTAAAATTTCTTCCCGGAGCATCACTAGGCCAAAAGCCGGTTTAAAATAAACAAGCGGGTGGCGATATTTTTCTGTAAGCATATCGGCTCTCGCCATCATGTTTGGCGCAGTTGAATCTTTTAGCAGCGGAATGATCTCATCAGCGGGGTTTCCTTTTCCGGGGGCATATTCTCCATCACGTTTGGGCGCATATTCACCATTATTAAATTCATCGGCAGCATACACATCGATAAATGTATTAAAGCCCTCATCCATCCAGGCATAACGTCTTTCATTACTTCCCACGATCATGGGAAACCAGTTGTGCCCGATCTCATGTGCAGTGACCCAATACAATTCACCGGCTTTATCTCTCCATCCGTCAAATACAATTCCGGGATATTCCATTCCGCCTGCTGTTCCTGCTTCATTCACTGCAACAGGATACGGATATACAAACCATTTTTTTGAAAAATATTCAATTGATTTTTTTAAATATTCAGTTGCTCTTCCCCATGCATTTGTTCCGGCGCTTTCTACCGGGTAAACGGACATAGCCAATGATTTTTTTCCACCCGGCAAATTTACTTTTGCAGCATCCCACACATAAGCTTTGGATACACCAAAAGCAACATCACGACTATTATACATTTTAAAATGCCAGCTTACCAATTTATTGCTCATGTTTTTTCCGGCTTCATTATTCACTTCATCTTCTGTCCGGATCATAATGGTATTATCACTTTTCCGGGCTGCGTCTAATCTTGCTATTTGTTCTGCAGTCAGTACTTCTTTTTCATTTTGCAATTCACCGCTACCGGCTACGATCATTCCCGCCGGAACAGTAACTGTATAATCAAAATCGCCATATTCACAGTAAAATTCACCGCTGCCTAAAAAAGGTAACGCATCCCAGCCATGCAGATCATCATATACACACATGCGGGGATACCACTGGGCGATTTCATATATTTTTCCATTCTTTGTTGAATACACATCCGTTCTTCCTCCAAATGATCCCGGTATGGTATAGTGATATTTTATACTGATATTTATTTTTTCTTTTGATGATAATGCTTGCGGTAAACGGATCTGCATTCTTGTATCATTAATGATATAATCTGCTTTTATTGTTTTGCCATGGTACAAAATGGTGACGCTATCAAAACTGTAACCATCGGTGCTGCCTTTGTTTGTCCATTTGAGCCGGCGCAGAGTGGAAGTGTAAAAATTTGAACGGGCATCTTCCCGGTAAGTATTTTGATCAAGCTCCAGCCAAAGCGACGATAATGATTCGGGACTGTTATTGGAATACTGTATGGTTTCCGATCCGCTGAGTATATTCGTAATGGTATCTATTCTGGCATGAAGTAAATAGTCTGCCCTGTTTTGCCAGTACCCGAAACCCGGCGCACCATTTGCCGAGCGGAATTCATTCCCGTTTTTCGTGTAAAAATTTTGTGCAAACAATTCATGAGGGTTAAAGATGGATTCGGCAGAATTTGATTGTGCCATAGTTGAAAAACACATCAAGACGGTGGCTACCAGAAGCCCGGGATATTTACAATTCATTTGAAAAAATTAGAGTAAAGGAAATAGTGTTGCAAAGCAAATGAAATTATTGCGGAAAATGATATTTACAGTTTTCTTTTTCGTTGAGCTGAGTTGTCTGTATATACCTTAATGAGTTTATTTATTAATGTTTGGCTAATAACTATAGGATATTATCTGGTAGCTTCATTCCAGGTGATATTCTTTTTTGATCAGCGAATCAAGGCTTACGGCCATTTTTACCGCACTCTGAACATTTTGTAAAAACCAGTAATTAGCCACCGCATATTTACCTAGCAGATTTATATAGGTGTTAACCTGTTTTCTGTCTGTTGATAAAAAATATGGTGCAGCAGGTAATTGAATAATATTTTTTTGAAACCCGACCTTCATCCAATTTCCAAATACTTCTGACTTAAAAATACCCGTTCTGCTATCGTCTGCTTTTCTATAGTAATATAAAATAGCTTCATCCTGCATACTGAGTACAAAATTTCTGACATACCCGTCGTATTGAATAATGGCATCGGAAACGGGGTAATTCCTGATCAAACGGAAATTGCCTGAATTTTTTAATTGCTCGATCGTCCGGTCGGTATAGATTAGTTTGTAATAAAGATTTGCCCAAACTTCCTGTTGATAAATCTCTGTCGCTCTTTTATTCAGGTCATTGTTATTGGATAAAAGAGGTATTAATGAGTCTATATGTGCATTGATAAGAGAAATGCCCTGCATTGTCCTGGAAAAGATCGTTGTGTCTGCCTGCAGGTCATTCAGCATGCTTTTCATCAGTACTTTTTCCCGTTGATGTTCTACAATATGTTCCCGCTGGTTCTCCGCCAAGAATCCTGCAAACACAGCGAGAAATAACATTAAAAATTCCCATAGATAATGGGCGAATTTTTTCCTGCCCCGATGGTTATCATGGTCTGAGATATGTGAATGTGCATGTACTTCCATTCAGAGTTAATTTTTTATCGAAAATTAGTTATAACCTTTTTTATGAAGCAGCTCAAGCAGCCTTATAGCTTTATCTCTTATTTGATGCATCCAGATTAGTTGCCCCTGGAGACCAATCCTGAAATCGTTCATTACATTGAAATATTTATTTAATTCAGAAGGGTCTTTTGATAAAAGAAATAAGTCGTTGGTTTGTCTTCTTTTCCGTAATGAATCTAAATGTATAAAATCAACCATGCTGTTATGGGCATTCCTGGTAATTAGCTGAAAATTTTCCAGTACGCCCTGGTGAATTTGCATTTCTCTTACTATGGCATCATAATCAATAATACTGTCGGCGATCTCTTTATCTTTTATCAGGCGCAATCCTCCGGCATTTTTCAATTGCTGGATAGTTCTGTCAGTGTAAATGAAATCTTTAAAGCCAGAAGCGTTGAGTATGATCTCTTTTAAACAATCAGTTGCATGTATATTTTCTTTAAGTGTATTGAAACAGGCGGTCATATTATTCAGCACCATCATCGCCTCTGTCAGCTCAGCTATACTAACGTTACATTGTACGGTATCCTTTTTCAGATCTTCAGAAAATGAAAGAATATATTGCTCACCTTTTTTCTTTTCCACTTCATGCTCCCTGATATTCTCAGCCAAAAATCCAAAGAACACAGCAAGAAACAACATGAAGAATTCAAACAAATAATGTTTTAATCTTTTTCCTTCTGTATGTGGGTGATGATGTGCTTCCATGTGAACGATGAATTGATTTTATTGGAGATATAAGAGCTTAAACAGAACCGGAATATGACAAAGCGAATATGGGTAAGAATAGATTTACTAATCTAAGGAAATATCACAACAATAATCAGTTGTTTATTTGCCGCTACCTTCCTAACTTCAGTTTCCGCTTACTACCCCATTATACGAACAACAACATTTTGTCAAAGCATATTTGTTTAACTTTTAAAATTTACAACTATGTACATCGTAAGAGACATTTTTAATTTAAAGTATGGACACTTTCGTCCCGTAAAAGCAATGATGGAAGAAATGATGAAAAATGGTATGATGCCGAATGGCAAAAACGTTCGTGTATTAAGCGATTTTACCGGTGGTGCTTATCGTCTCATTATGGAAATCAGCTTTGATTCATTGTCCGATTTTGAAAAAGAACTTTCGAGAGATATGTCAAAACCCGAATTCCAGGAATGGTACAAAAAGTTTATCGAGCATGTTAACAGTGGCGAACGGGAAATATTAAAAGTGATAATGTAAATAATTAATTCATTGGCGGAGGTGGTGGCGGTGGCGCAGACATCTTTGACCTGATAAGAGCAAGAGCTCTCAACGTCTCGCTGCTATTATTTGCAAACGCTCCCATTTTATACGAATCGAAATAATATTTTTCACCAGTAGGAGTAGTTATAGAAAACCATTTCAGTTTTCGCCAATCTGCTTCTTCTTGTACCCTGCATTCTGACAGGTTAAAAGCCCAGGGAGTAGCCGATGCGCCTGTTTTATAATAAACGGTTCTGCCGATCAGGTATAATATTCCATAAGAGTCATATACCTTAAGAGCTTTTTGATAGCGGCTGGATGAAGCATAATAAAAGGGAGCAGAGTATTCCACCCCCGGCTCTTTAATGCTTGTTGTGAGTTTAGTGTATTTCTGCTGTCTTGAAATAAAAACGATTATAATGCCG
Source organism: uncultured Bacteroidota bacterium (assembly GCA_963745445.1). Classification (GTDB taxonomy): domain Bacteria; phylum Bacteroidota; class Bacteroidia; order Chitinophagales; family Chitinophagaceae; genus UTBCD1. The sequence goes on along the minus strand of CAVUXD010000003.1, from coordinate 705,165 downwards.
ATGATAGCGCCAATGGCACCAAAGATTGCTCCTGTTAACATATAAAATATTTTTTGAGTTTTTAATTATATGTCGTACCCTTTGACTTACCACTCTAAATTTAAAACTACCCGGCCAATTTTCGATTTTTTATGTTCATAAAGAATTATGAAGACTATATCAGGGAAAATATTAAAAGGCTGGCACCAATAAGAATATCGCTTTAGCCTCAATGATAATATTCCATCTCCGGGCTTATTCTTCTTTATTATGTATTTTAATAATTGCTTTCTATAAACTTTGCAACGTTATCGTGCAATTGCTTCAATGATTCAGGATGGAGATACACCATGTGACCCGAATAATATAAAGCATAAGAAATATTTTTCTGTAAAGCAACGGGCATCGGTAAATGATGCATTTCATACATTCCTTCAAAGTAGGGGGTTCCTAAATCAAAATATCCCATGTTCAGCATTACTTTGAGATCAGGATTATAGATCATTGCTTCAGCAAGGTCATTCATCACACTTGGGAAAGAGACATCTCCTCTTCGTTTGTAATCCCATGGATAAACGTTTCCATAAACTTTATAATCCAGCCCTTTTCCAAAGTTGAGTTGTGTTCTTACATAATTATTGAATGTTGCGGTGAATGCCGCATCAATATATGAATCCATCGGATCATACTCAGCATATTCGCTCAACGGATCCATTGTTGCTCCTGCAAAACGTGAATCCAGGCGACCGGTTACCTTGTTTTCTTTTCCTAACAGCGCTTGCTCAAACTGTGGACCATTCACCCGCAGGTTTGCTTTACGGATATAATCTACCGGCAGGCCAATGTATTCGTGTAACTTTTCTGCGATATGCTCAAACGAAACTGAATCGAGTATGGCGCCTTGTTTCAATGCCAGCGTATAATCATTCAAAGCGAAATGTTCTACTTCTTTCAGAAAAGGTTCTAATTTTTCAGGTGGATTCGGAAGCTTATGATGATACCATGCTGTAGCGGCAAAAGAAGGAAGGTCCAGTTCGTAAGCCTGGTCATTTCCGGGGTGAGCTTTTGCCACATCCGACATGTTTTCAAAAGTCAATAATTGGGATAAAAGGATAACGCCATTAAGCGCTATTCCTTCTCTGCTCTGCAGTATATTGGCGACTACTGCTGAGCGGAATGTTCCATAGCTTTCGCCAAATAAAAATTTTGGAGAATTCCACCTGTCGAATTCTGTAATGAATTGTTTGATAAATGAAGCAAACGTTTCCCCATCCTGGTCAATGCCGAAAAAATCTTTTGGTTCACCAGTTCCGCCTCTCTGTTTAGTGATCACTTCACCAAAGCCGGTGCCGGGGGCATCAATAAAAACAAGATCACTTGCATCTAATAAGCAGTAATCATTATTAACTGTTTTATAAGGAGCTCTTGTACGGGATGTGTCGTTAATGTAAACCCGTTGGGGTCCCCATGCTCCCATGTGTAGCCAGATTGTTGAACTGCCCGGACCTCCGTTATATATAAAAGTGATGGGTCTTTTAGAAGCATCTTTTTCATCTTCTTTAAAATAAGCTACATAAGAAATACAAAGAGCAGGACTATCCATTTTATCCTTGAGAACAAGAGTACCGGCCATTGCTTCATAAGCGATCTGCTTTCCTTCTACCGTAACGGTACCATGGGTGACCGATTTTTGCGGCTTTTTATAATCAAAGCCGGAAGTGCTATCGTTAGAGGTATTAATCTTTGGAGATTCAATTTCTTTTTTTTGCTGTGAGTTTGACGAAATACTTATTGCGGCGAATAACATTGTCAGCAGAAAAATTTTTCTTGTTTTCATACACTCTATTTTTAAGTAATTCAGTTGTAAAAAATGTGTTCAAATGTAGTTTATATGAATTGAAATTCTATCAAAGTTTAAATTGTCGGAAATTAGCTTTATTCTACTTTTTTCATTTCCCCTTTTAGTCCATTATTGATAAACCATGTTTTGATCACTTTCCCAGTTTTATCTACTTCAAATTCTATCTGGCGGTCGCTGCCATCTCCGTAAAAAAATTTCGTTTCTGATTCCGGGATCAGCTGAATATCCGGCGTACCATCACGATGCCGGTAAAACTTTCCGTCTTTCTTGATAAACTCTAATGTCATGAATGCAAAATATTTTCCAACGTAGCGATCTAAAATAGCCGGATCGATTTTTACTTCCTTATGTTCATAGGGAACAATAACGGGATTATCAAATAAAATATTTGATAATCCCGCATCAATCAGATCTACATTGGATTCGTTATTTGACAATAGAACAGTACACATGTTGTCATCAGGGAAACGGGTGAAATGACTTAGAAAACCCGGGATGCCTCCATTGTGCCATATCCTTAAGTGATTTTCAAAAGAGTCAATTATGATTCCACAACCATAATGACCGAGGTTAGGAGTGAACATCTTTTTTTTCGAAGCATCACTGAGAATAGAAACACCATGTAGCGCCTGGTCCCATTTATACATATCATCCAGTGTAGAATATAAAACTCCGGCGCTGAAAGGCCATTCCATAGAAATGAATTCGGCATTTACATAATGATCATCTTTTTTTGAATATCCTTTTGCTCTGAAAGGTAAAATGCTATCTAATTTATCTACTCCTGTATTGGTCATTCCTGATTTATCCAGTATGTGTTCCCGCAGGTAATCGTTATAAGTTTGGCCGCTTACTTTTTCAATAATACATCCTAATAAGAAAAAGCCGGAATTAGTGTAGCTAAATTTTGTTCCCGGCGAAAATTTATACGGTTTGTCTTTAAAAAAATCGATCATCGAATCTTTGCTCCAGGATAATCTTGCAACTTTATCAAAACCGGGAATATCCGTATAATTGGCTATGCCTGATGTATGATCTAGCAGCATATGAATAGTAACACTATCTCCTTTTGGATAACCTGGAAAGAATTTGCTGAGCTTATCGTCGAGTGATAATTTGCCTGCTTCCACAAGTTGAAGAATACAGGCGGCTGTGAATTGTTTGGTGATCGAACCGATACGAAATTTTGTTTCTACTGTATTAGGAACATTTAATTCCTGGTCGGCAAAACCATACGCTTGGCGGAGTAAAACTTTATTTTGCTTCATGATCAACACGGCGCCGCTAAAATGATTTACGTCAGCCTGGGCCTGCATGTACTGACTTACTAAAGCTGAATATTTATCCTGCGCCAATAATGAAACAGGTATCAATAGAAGGAATAATAATTTTCTCATTGTGATTTAATTTATCAATAAAGACCTACTTTGCCTTTTACAGAATCAAATAATTTTTTAGAATCAAAACCAACTCCGTTTTTAAAAACAGTTTCTGTATTCCGGACATCTTTTATATTTTTTTCAGGATCACCATTGATCAGTACAAGGTCGGCATTTTTTCTTTCAGCTATTGTTCCGATCTCTTTATCTCTTCCCAAATATTCTGCAGCATTCAACGAACAGATCTTTACTGCTTGTGAAAAAGTGAATCCTGCTTCCACCAATAATTCTAAAGTATGTTGATCTGCATATCCCGGAATGGTGCGACCAGCACCTGTTGGATCCACTCCTGCCATCAATCTTCCGCCCATTTCAACAAATTGTTTTTCCCATGCCATTTCTTTTTTGAATAATGCAGCAGAGGCAGAGTCTTTTCCTACTGCAGCATTATATCCTTTTTCAACAACATCTCTCACTTCTTGTACAACCGCATCACCTCCTCCACCGGGAAACGCTTCTCTTCCTGTATAAGGTTCGAAAACCGGTAAGGTAGAAGTAATCGCTACATTTTTTTTGATCAGAAATTTCATCAGATCTTTCATGGCGGGACTATTCATATCCAGCGCCATCAATGATAATGTTCCTCCTTGTGCAGCACATTCATCCTCTTTTTTACCGGGAACAAAATCAGTGCTGACCAAAAAACCATGTTCCAAATTATCAATGCCAAGCTCAGCAGCTTCACGATAAGTGACGGAACATAGATGTCCCGTGACTTTTATTCCTCTTTTATGTGCTGCATCAATAGCGGCTTTTGCATCAGCTCTTGTCAGATCCATATACAATTTAAAAGAAGTGCAACCCATATCTGCCCAATAGTTGACTTCTTTTGTGGCATCTTCGGGATTTTTAATGTAAAGCATTTCAGGAATAGGCAATCCCGCTCTCTCAATATAAGGCCCGGTCACGTCAATATCAGGGCCAACAGTTTTGCCTTCGTTGATATCATTACGAATGTTCAGATCCGTTTGCGGTTCAACGGTTCCTGTTGTTCTCATCGTTGTCACTCCGCCGGCGAGATATAGCCTCGGAAAAGAAAATGGCATTGCTAATCCTAAATAATATGGAGCTACTCTTTCGCCATAGAAAAGATGCTCATGCATCATTACCATGCCGGGAATAATTGTTTTACCCGAACAATCAATAATTTTTACAGTTGAAGGAATTGAAATACTTTCTGTATTTCCGATTTTATTAATGCGGCCTTTAATAATAAGAATGGTTTGATTTGATTTTGAAGTACCGCCTGTTCCGTCAACGATCTTTGCATGTGTCAATGCTAATGTATCTGCATTGACACTGATAAATTGTTTTACTGCGGCAGAAAATTGCTGTGCATTGATCTGGGTTGAAAAAACACACACAGAAAGAACAGTAATAATAAACCGAATTTCTTTTTTCATAACAGGCTTTTTAAATAAAAATATTTTTTATTTCAGTATTACCGGTGAAGCGCTTTCTTTTTTCTTATTCTAAATAGTGGCCATGAATTTGAAATGCATCATTCAATATACTCCTTTATTTCTGATCATATACTTTCTGTATCATATCGATCAATGTAACTGCCCGATGCAAAAGATTTTTATTAGTATGATATCTATATTCATTTATTTGGCGGTAGTATTCTAAGTGATTAAAATATTCAAACAGATCATCATCTTTTCCCTTTCTGATTCTCATCATTTCCAGGCTTGATTTAGCAGCAGAATCTAATCGCCTTGTATCATTATAAGTATAAAGCTTGTAAAAGGCTGAATTGAAAAGATGGTCCTGGAGAAAATTCAGGTTTTGCCAAATGGCATTGGATTGCATTTCCTGGTCGTGAAGTTCGCTGCGAATGGTGGCATCGTAATCGATCAGCAAATCGGATATCTGGGCATTTCTGATAAGACGGAAGTTTCCGGCATTTTTTAACTGATCAATGGTTCTGTCATGATAGGCGAAGTTATTGTAGAACCGCATGAACCTTGCACATTTGTATAGAAGCAAATCATTTCTCTGGTCAGGAGGTTTTTGAATTTCTGTTCTCAAAGTATCAATAGTATTGAGAAGGGTTTCCCAAAAAGGAATATCGTTTGAAAGATCAGCCGTATCTTTTTTCAGATCTTCCAGCAATGAAGCGGCATATTTTTTCTCCCTTTGATTATCTACAATATGCTCCCGTTGATTCTCTGCAAGAAACCCGCAGAACACAGCCAGGAATAACATGAAGAACTCAAACAAATAATGTTTTAATCTTTTTCCTTCTGTATGTGGGTGATGATGCACTTCCATGTTCTTTAATTTAGAATTCAGAATTCAGAATTATGAATTATGAATTGGTGATTGATGTTTTATAAAGCCATTCTTAATTCTGCATTCATAATTCATAATTTGTTTTCATTCCAGGTGATATGTTTTTTCAAGATACTTTATCAGATCGACCGCTGATTGTTTGATTTTTTCCATTATGGGTATCAAGCCTCTTCTGCTTCCGTTCATTTGCACTACGGCAAACTCCATTTGTTTCAGCAGGTTCCGGTCATAGGTTAATAAAGGAGGATTGTCTGTACTCCTGTTAATGGATCCGTCAGGATTTTCTTGTCTTCGAAAAATAGCCGGATCAACTACTTTGGACTCGGCGTTCTTATAATTATTATTCTCGTCATTAAAAATATTTTCCAGCAGTCGTAATAACGGGAACTGGCTATAATAATCCATGATGTGGTTTGATGTTACGGATTTACGTATCAGGCGGAACGCTCCCGAGTTGGTCAACTGGTCAAATGTCCGATTGTTGTTCACCAGTGGCGGTCTGCGGTTTCCTATCCGGGCGGCATAGTAAATAGCGTCACCATTCTTCCGGGCCATGTCTGGTGAATCAAGAAACAGGCAAAATGAATCACAGAGGGCTACGCTTGTTTGATCTGCCTGCACTTGCTGATCAATTGTTACAATATCGTCTTTCAGATCAGCTACCAATGATATGATGTATTGCCGTTCTCTTTCCTTTTCTACCTGGTGTTCCCTGAAATTTTCTGCAAGGAAACCACAGAACACAGCGAGAAATAACATGAAGAATTCAAACAAATAATGTTTTAATCTTTTTCCTTCTGTATGGGTGTGAGGATGTACTTCCATGTTTTATTTTTTTTCTAAGCCATATTGTTGATTTATATTTTTGATTAACCGGACAGCAAACTGATCTTTTACCCGCAAGTAATGCAAATAAGTACTTAGTACAATTTCGGCATCCGCTAACTTAGCACCGTATATGCTTAACGTTTTAAAATCATGGGTTAGCAGCTTAAATTTAAGCTGCTGAAATCTCTCGGCTAAGGAGATTTTTTTATCTGCGCCCCGGGAACGAGGAGGAATAAAAACACTATCAGACAACAATTCATAATCGAATATATTTTGCGAAAATTCTCTTGCATCTTCCTGCCTGCTTCTGAATCTTTCAGATAAAATAAGAGAGATCTGATTTAAGTCTTTATAGGTTAAAATGCTATCCGAAATTGCTTTTTTACGGATAAAACCGAAACCATTTTCTTTATCTAATTGATTAAGCGTTCTGGTTGTAGGATCGTGTTGCCCCCAACTTTTTGACTCATTTGTATATAAATAATACATTTTTTGCAAAGTGCTGTCCGGAAATTGATTTTTACGTGATTCAAAAACGAGTGCAATTAAGGTGTCGAAGGAATAGACTTTCCGTTGTGTAATTTGAATATGAAGATGCATATTGGCAGTATCTCTTTTCAGATCTTCCACCATTTGTGTCATTAGTTGATGCTCTCTGTTATGTCTTGCAATATTCTCCCTGATATTCTCTGCAAAAAAGCCAAGCGTCACAGCGAGAAAGATCATTAAGAACTCCAAAAAATATTCTTTGAATCTTTTCTTTTCTATATTGGGGTGGTGATGTACTTCCATTATATATTTTTAAAGGTTTATTGATCAAGTTCCGCATCTATCATTTTTAGGAGTGAAACATTTGTGTCATTTATCTGTCTTAACAGAAACGGCTCAAAATATGCCTGTATGAAATAAATTTTATAGTAGCTGATCAAATACCTGCGTTGTTCTTCTGACAGGCTGAAGGGCCTCATATCCGGCTGATAGTCGGGAACAAAAGATTTCATTTTTCTGGGATTCGCAAAATCATGGATGTCTACGATGCGGCCCCAGTCTGCTGCGGTCGCATTGGTCTCAGTAGTTACAATCCTATCATTGTAATTGACCAAACTGTTTATCTGGTCATTATACTTTGCAATACTATCTTTCAACAATTGATTGTGGAGATAACGCATGCTGCCGGAACTTACCATTTGCTGGTATGTTGAAGTGTTTATCGTAACGATTGAATTTCTCATTCCGTTCATCATTAACCGGCTTATCAAAGGCAATTCTTCATTTTCTTTTTTCTCATTAATGATAGAGATGATGCTGTCATAAATCAACGCATCCTCTGTAAAAAATTTCTCATAGGATTTCAATCGTTTTTGATTCTCCTGCAGTTCATTCCGGTATGAGTTCAGATTTTCGTGAGCCGTTTTTGTTTCTGAAACATGTTCCCTGATATTTTCTGCAATAAAACCCAATGTTACAGCAAGAAATATCAATAAGAACTCCAAAAAATATTCTTTGAATTTTTTCTTTTCTACGTGTGGGTGATGATGTACTTCCATGAAAATTATTTCAGATGATATTCATTTTTTAATAAAGCGATTAATCGGCTTGCCTGGGCTGAGGCTGACATTGACCTTTCATTCATTAATTTAAGAAATCCATAATAATACTGATAGCGCATTATTACAGCGTTTATTGAAATCGGGTCATGAGAAATAAGTTTGGGATTATTCTCAGGCATAAAAGGCCCAGAATCATTTTCCATTTTTTTGAGTATAGAAAACAAGACCTTCGAATCAAATACTCTATCGTTTATTGAAATCACTTCGTTCAGCCGTTGCTTCTGAAAGTCTGACCAGTATTCAAACCGTTGTGTCCACTGGTAATAAGAACCAATGCTATCAGTTGTAGATTGTTTCCCGATAAGCCTCAGCCCTCCGCTGCTTTTCATTTGATCGAATGTCTTTGGTGTAGTAGAAATAACAAAGGTGCCCATAGTTAGCTGTCTTACCAGAAGATAAAGTTGAGCATTATTGCTGCTTTTATCATTATTAGATAGTGACTGAATGATGCTGTCAATTATCCGGCATTTCGATAAATTATATTCAACTGCGGAATGATAAAGGGCCGTATCACTTTGCAGATCATTTACCATTGACTCAATATATTCGTGCAGTTGCTTTTTATCTTTTATACTTTCTCTTATATTTTCTGCTATAAAACCCATAGTCACCGCAAGAAATATCATTAAGAACTCCAGAAAATATTCTTTGAAATTTTTCTTTTCTACATATGGGTGATGATGTACTTCCATGTTTTATTTCTGATTTGTTGATTTATCCATTCAATATCCACTATGTACGCATGGCTTTACTTATCTTCCAAATGATATTCTTTTTTAATTAATGAGATAAGTTTTTGCGCCGCAATATTTCTTTCGTTACCGATTTTTTCTGCCAGTAAAAAAGCACCGTACAGGTATTGAGCACTTGTTGCTAATTCGTTTAATGTAACTCTGTCTTCAGTAAGTAGGTCTGTTGGCTTTGCAGGCTGCTCTTCGTTTTCTTTTATTATTTTCAGCAATAATTCTGCGTCAAATATTTTTCCCATTTCATTCCCAAAAGCCGAGCCCCATGTAAAAGCAGCATCGTTGTATTTTTTTAAATCGATAACAGAATAGTAATACAAAGAAATATTACTTGCTACTTGTTTGTTCCGGATTAGCCTCAAATCTCCTGAGCTTTTCATTTGTTCATAAGTGCGGTCTGTAGTATAAAGCGCCTTGTATTTAGGCAATATCATTCTTGCTGCAAAAGCGAGTTTGCCAACATGTTGTTTTATCTCCGGGCTTTTTATAAGGTTTATCAGTGTGTCAATGGATTCAAAAAGAGCTTTATTGTTTTTCGCATAGCTATTATAAATAGCAGTATCGGTTTTTAAATCGTCTAACACATTTTCCATATATACCTTTTCCTTGTTTTTGTCAACATTATGTTCTCTTAGGTTCTCTGCAATAAAACCAAGCGTTACCGCAAGGAAGATCATAATGAATTCCAGAAAATATTCTTTAAATCTTTTCTTTTCTACATGTGGATGATGATGTACTTCCATATTTGATATTGCTGATTTACCGATTTTAATTTTCTCATTGACTATTCACCTTTTCATTAATTTTCGAAATGATAGTCTTTTCTCAGCGCCTGCAAAAGTTTTGTGCTTGTTTTTATATAATCATTCAGTTGTAATGTTCTGCTCGATACCATCATAATTTTATAAAACATCACCATATTTGCCGCTTCGCTCCTGTTAAAGCTGGGCAGATTCAAAATATCCGCTTTAACCAATGTATCGCTTTTGAGGTACAGATTTAAGAGATCAAGGTAATATGCGTTCGGACTTAAACGGCGCACATCATCGGCCCATTTGCAATCATAATGTGCCAACATAAATGGCTTTATCGGGTTGGCAAAAAATTGATATTCCTGTTCATTGCGATAGCGAACATTATTGATGGCAACACTTATATCGCCAAACAATTTCTGCAATTCCGGATCTTTAAAATACCTGAGTGAACCGGAACTTTTTAACTGGCTAAGCACCCCATCCTTTGGTTCGAAAGTGAAACTGTTGATCAAATAAAATACGGTGGTATATGCAGGATAAAATTTTTTCGGAAGATTGGTTAGTGAACTATCTTTTATATAGCCGTACATATAATCGCAATCTGTTTCCTTTCTTAAACGGGCATTTATTTTTTGCGTGAAGGCAATCGAATCAGCATACAATTCTTTGTATAATTCTGCAGCGTATTCTTTCTCATGATTATGCTCTGCATTGGTTTCTCTTATATTTTCTGCAATGAAACCGAGGAATACTGCAAGAAAGAGCATGAAGAATTCCAATAAATATTCTTTGAATTTCTTCCCCCGATGGCTATCTGGGTCTACATGTGGGTGGTGATGTACTTCCATATTTTAGAATATTAGATCAATTTACCAATTTATTCATCCTTGAAGTGTAAAAGGATCAGCACCAATGTCAGGAAACCGAGCACTCTTTCCGCTGCTGCCAATCCATTCCATGCAGCGCTTTGCCACATAGCAAACCATTCTCCGCCGATCACTTCAAATCCAACAAACCAGACAAGAATACCAATGATAATTCCTGCTACCGCCCAATTCTTGGATGCATGAAAAGCGGCGCCGTCTTTTTTTAAATTTTTTGTCATCAGCCAACTCCCTTTGATACAGCAAAACGCCATGAATGCTTCCAGCAGAATAATAAGAATGTACCCGGCATGAAAAAGAAATGGAGTGCTGATACTCCTGTAATGAAGATGACTGCCAGGAAATGTAGTATCCATTTTCAATACATGCTCCACAAAAAAATAATTGGAATAATAATCTGTGGTATTGCCTATTACAATTAATAATGCCAATAACCCGATACCGGCCACCGAAATAATTTTTGCAAGGCGAAATAAAAATGAAGTGGAATACATATCGCTGAAATTATTTGTCAAGAAATGCCAATACTTTATTGATCAACGAAATTCTTTTATTAGTAAAGGGATGATCTGTTTGCCACACTTCATAATCAAAATAATTGTGATTATTTTTTTGAATTGCCATGGCTAATTCTTTGTTTCGGTTATGCTCATCCAGCATAATGATCTGTTTGCCGGAAAGAGCACTCGTGTTTTTTTGTAAATTATAATAATCGGGGTCAGTGGTAACAGGTTTTAATATTTGCGTTGTGGGTGTGTTTAAAACAAAATATTCTCCCGCCATTTTAGCCGCCGCAGTCAATTGTTGTTCTGTCTTCACGTTTTTAAGATCTGAATAAATATCCCAGGTTGATAAAGCAAAACCTTTTTTAATGCCGGGTAATTCTTGCAATGCTTTTAAACAAACCCATCCGCCCATGCTGTGACCAAACAAAACAATGTTGGTTGTATCAATATGAAAACGTTCCGCATTCTTTTTACAATAAGCTACTACATTCACTACATCCTGTACGCAATTGGCGAAACTGAATTGTCCACCGCTTCCCCATGATCCGCGGTAATCGAAATAAACAACATTCCACCCATGTGCCCGAACTACTTGTGCAATATCAAGATTGCGTTCATTACCCGGGTAACCATGCAGCATTAAAAGTGTGGGATGTTTTTGTTTTCCATTTGCTGTATAAATAAAACCAGCGATCAATGATCCTTCGGAAGGGATAAATAATTCGTTCATGCCGGCAGGAGAATTTTTATCCCAGTTAATATCTCTCAGAACAATAGAATCTGATTGAGTAAATGCTTTTGTTGAGATTATCAAAAAACAAATGCATAAAAATGGCAGAGCAATTTTTTTCATAATTTTTTTATTTGAATATTCTTTGAACTTTTTCTCCCGATAGCTATCGGGGTCTGGATGTGGGTGATGGTGGGCTTCCATAACTGTTTATTAAAAATGATATTCCTTTCTTATAAATGATATCAGGTTTGTGGCTTTTCTTTTTGCTGTGTTCATCGTCCTGATATAATTATTCAAAACGACCAAAGCAGTTTGCTGCCAGTTAGCATATTCTGCCATTAATTTGGGATCATCGTTGATCAATGTAGCGCCGGGTAAAATAGATACCCCGGAATGTATCGGGTCATCCATATTTGAAAACTTAATATACTTATTGTTAAAGAATTTTACCCGTATTGCGGAAGCATTATCCCTGATCTGCTGCAAATGGGTACTAATATCATCCATTTTTTTATAATGCTCCAGTAAGAACGAATTGAATCAGCCACGGGCTGATCCCTTACCAGGCGCATGTTCCCTGCATTTTTTAATTGAGAAGAAGTTCTGTCTTCGAACTCTGCACTTACTATCCGGTTTGATTGAATATTCAACTCATATAATTTTTCGACACTGTCTTTTACCGGCTCATTATTAATAAAAGAAACAAGATGCGCAATGCCCTCGCTTACCCGATATCCCAAAATAATTTCATTGTTTAAAGTTGCAGTATCGGTTTGAAGGTCCTCCATTAATGAATGCATATATTCTTTTTCCTGCCTGCGTTCTACCAAATGTTCTCTGAAATTCTCTGCTAAAAAACCACAGAAAACGGCAAGGAACAACATGAAGAATTCAAACAGGTAATGTTTTAATCTTTTCCCTTCTGAATGTGGATGATGATGTACTTCCATTATTTTATTTTGAATTTTTTCCTTAAAAGCGCCAATACCTGCTTGTTCAAGCTGCTATAAGAGTCGTAAACGATTTGTCTTGTATTTTGCAATATCTCCCGGTAAAGCATCAGCATGTTTTTAGCTTCTTCTTTGTTCAGGAGACCCGGATTTTTGAAACTGCCGATATAAGGATGCGTTGATTGTTCATACAAAAGTGCTCCTTCTGCATAATTCAATATTCCGTTATGAGTCATGCTATCGTGCCAGTCCTGGTCATAATGCTTTAATACAAAAGGAACAAGATTCTGGTTGAAATAAACATCTTCCCGATCATTCCGTCTTCTTACATTAGCAATAGCTACTGATAGTTCGCCGATCTTTTTTTGAAGCGAATCATCATTGAAATAACGGAGAGCCCCGGAGTTCTTCATTTGTTCGAGCACAATATCAATTGGTTCAAATACGGAGGGAAGCCGCATATATAGTCCCCGGTGAAAAGCGAGGAAAAACTCTTTGGATGGCCTGCTGAGATTACTGTCAGAAATAAAATGGCGGAGAACTGCAATGCTTTTTTCTTTGGTCAGCCTGAATTCATTTGCCTGTTGCACATTAATTGAATCGCTATACAATTCAGCGTATAAGTTCCGGGCCAGTTGCCGGGTTCGTTCTTTTTCAATTTTGTGTTCCAATTGATATTCTGCTAAAAACCCGCAGAACACAGCAAGGAACAACATGAGAAACTCCCAGAAATATTCCTTCCAGGTTTTCTTTCCGTGGGCGGGGTGGGTATGGTGATGTACTTCCATAAAAACTTATTTCAAGTGATATTCTTTTTTGATTAGTGTAATAAGCCTTAATGCAAGTGTTTTCTGTCGTTCAGCCAAAATACAATCAAACCTTTCACTGGCGGCCAGATAATAATAATTCAGGGATACCTGGTTCACTGTTTTATAGTCAGTCGAAAGCAATACCGGGTGGCCGACAGGAAGCTCGACTGCAGTATGTGACTTGTTGATACTGTCAAATTCAACTTTCATTTGCGAAAAAACATAATTGTCAAATAAAAGATAATTGTCTCTGTGCACCGCATCCAGTTTAAGCTTTACGAGATAATCCTGCTGAGATAAAAATTGAAAGGTTATATAATATAAGCTCAGGCTATCAAGCAAACTTCTGGGATGTATTAACTTCAGCATACCCGAACCTTTCATTTGGTCAAAGGTTTTTGAATTGGCATAGAAATTACCAACATTCGCTGTCACTGCTCTTGCATAAAGATAAATCTGTTGCGTATTGGAGATTTTATTGTGGAGTAGATCCAGCAGAGAATCTGCTGAAGTATAACTATAAGTATCAGTGTTGAGAATAGCATTAAAATGGGCAACATCGGAGTTAAGGTCTTCTATAACAGATCGGATATCTTCATTAATTTCTTTATTGTTTTTAATCGTTTCCCGCAAATTTTCCGCAAAGAAACCAAGCGTTACTGCGAGAAAGATCATTAAGAATTCAAGAAAGTATTCTTTGAATCTCTTTTTTTCTACATGTGGATGATGATGTACTTCCATGCTTTTAAGATATGAATTATTTTATCGGATCAGATATTTATTCCAATGATCAGCTCTATAGCGCAGAGTATCGTAATGATTAATAATAATGGCATGATGAATTTGAACCATGTCTTCAAGCTGATGTTGACCATCGCAAGGGCAGGAAGTACCAAACCAGTAGGTACTAAAAAAGACATGATACTCATACCGGACATATAAGAGTTCACAATTTCTCTTCCGGGAATATTCACCAGTATGGCCAATGCGCCGATGATCGGCATGGTTAATACCGCCATGCCTGATGACGATTGTATGAAAATGGAAAAGATCATATAAAAAAGCAGCAGTGCCAGGATAAAAATTACGGGACTCATACCACTTACAAGATGGGCAGCATAAAAAAGTATAGAGTCGCTGATATGCCCTTCATTCAATACTATGGTGACACCTCTTGCTACGCCAATGATGAATGCGACGGAAAGTAAATTTTCAGCTCCTTTTATGAATTCCTTTATAAATGTTTTTTCATTGATCTTGGCAATGACACCTATTAATATGGATGAGCCAATAAATAAAGCCGACATTTCTGTCATCCACCAATCTAAAAACACAACGCCACCGATCATGCTTAAAAACGTTGTGATATAAACGAATAAAAGCAGTTTTGTTTTTAATTCCAGTTTCGGTCTTTCAGAAGCCGCATTCATTTGAACATTATAAGGAGGAACTACATTACCATCATACTTTAGTACCAGTGAAGCAGCAGGATCTCTTTTTATTTTGGAAGCATACCTTAATACATACACGATCAGTAAAGCAGTGAGTACACCCCATAGTATCAAACGTTCTCCTAAACCATCCATCCAGTTGATGCCGGATGCATTGGAAGCAATGATCACCTGGAATGGATTGGTGAATCCGGAAATAGTTCCGAGTGATGTCCCCCCAAAAATGATCGCAAAAGGAATGAGCAGATCATAGCCAGCACTTAAAAATAATGGAACAAGTATCGGGTAAAACACCAATGACTCTTCAGCCATTCCATAACTGCCGGCCAGGAAAGAAAAAATTCCTGTAAGTAATGCGATCAATAAAGGTTCACGGCCTTTCATTGTATGGCCCAGCCAGGAAATTCCCTTCATCATTGCTCCGGTTTCGTTGAATACATACATGAATCCCCCAATGATGAGAACGAATAAAATAATATCAATGCTGTCATAAATTCCTTTTACCGGAGCTTCCAGTACAGCGATGAACCCCTGCGGATTTTTTTTTAACGGAGTGAATGTTCCCGGAATGGAGACTGGCTTCCTGATATCACCTTCAATGAATTTTTGGATCTTGATATGAATTCCTAAACTATCTAAAGTTTTTTGAGTAAGAGGTAAAGAGGTATTGCCGGCATCAGTTGTTACTAAAAAAGATTTTCCGTCTGTTGAAAGCTTGGCGTATTGACCTGCCGGCAATATCCAGGTGCAGATCGCTGCGAGGATAATAACGACCATTAAAATAGGAATGGGCCCGGGCAGCGATCTTTTTTTTGACATGCAGATTAATATTGCTGATTATTGATTTTCCTGTAAGCTATTATTTTAAATGATGTTTGGATTTATAAAAATGAATAAGATTAATGGCGTTGATTTGTAAGCGACTTAATAATAGATGCTGCGCTTTTATAACTCTTAAATACAATCCTAATTGATTAAACCATTTATTCAACAGAGCCCGGTTATCCGAAAACAATAAAGGGCCGCTTAAAGTGCTGGTGCCGATATCTAAACCGAAATCCTGTGAAATTTCTTCTGCCGGACCATTTACTTTAAAATTGGCCAATTCATTCAATGTGTTTCGAAGATTGTCCTGAGCTTCCTGATACACTGTCGATTGGAAATCATGATAACTTTTGTACAGTGTTTCGTAAGCAAGAATGCTATCTGCATCTTCTTTCCGCAGCAGTCTGAAGCCTCCTGCATTGGCAAGTTGTATATAAGTACGATCGCTGGGTTGAAATGCCCTGTTGACTTTTGAATACTTGATTAATATCCCCATACAGGAAGTAGCTTTCATGTTTTTTGTAACCGTATCGTAGCATGCATACATACTTTGAATTGCATTTATCTTGGCTTCATCAAACAGGATAATATCCTCCATGCTTGCGGTATCGGTTTCCAGATCTTCTACTAAGGATTGAATATATTGCTCTCTTTTTTCATTATCGTTAATATGTTCTCTTAAGCTTTCCGCAAAAAAACCAAGTGTTACTGCAAGAAATATCATCAAGAACTCCAAAAAATATTCTTTGAATCTTTTCTTCCGATGGCTATCGGAATCTACATGTGGATGATGGTGGACTTCCATATTTTTTATTTCTGATTGTTGATTTGAGATTTTCAATTTTTGCTTTTATTCATTCCTTAACCTGAATTCGTCCTGAATGTCTTTCATAAAATCAACAGCCATTTGATAATCTTTTGCATAAAAACTATTCAGGAATAGAGCATCAATTTTATAAAGAGCCAGATCAACATTGAATTGTACAAGGTCTTCCTGTGTAATATTCCTGAGTTGGTCATTGACAGGAATAAAATCGTGAGACTTGAAAGAAGCAGAATCCGCATACATAAAAATATTTTCAGGTGTAAAATGCTTCGACATAAATCCTTCTTCAATATATTTTCTTGAATAATCTATTTCCCAATTCTCTATATACTTTGTTGAGCTTATTAGTGATTCATAACTGTTAATAAGTTTAAGAATTTTTGTAGCGGAGAACAGGCGCAAAATTCCTGTGCTTTTTATCTCGCTGATTGTTCCGGCGGATGGTACGAAATTGAAGACAAGGGTTGCACCAACTACTAATCTTTGTAAATCAAGATAATTTATTTTGTCTTTTGGTTGTTGTAAAACAGCATGAAGGCTGCCCAGTTGTTTTATTTTAAGGTTGTTGTATTGCATCAGGACAGTTAATTGAGTGGTATCCATTTTCAGGTCATTCATCAGCGAAATAGCGAGCTGGTGTATGTTTCTCTTGTCATTAAATGTTTCCCTGATATTCTCAGCAATAAAACCCATTGTGACGGCAAGAAATATCATTAAGAACTCTAAAAAGTATTCTTTGAATCTTTTCTTTTCTACATGTGGGTGATGATGGACTTCCATAAATAATTATTTCAGATGATATTCAGTTTTAAAATATTCAATAAGAATTACAGCATACTGTTTTATCAATTCCAGACCTTCTAAATTAAATTCGGAATCGACAGCATATGTTTCCAGCAGGTTAAAGTACCTGTTGAGCAATGTCTTGTTTTCAGAAAATAAAACAGGTACTTCTGAACTTTTATTTACCCGATTATTTGATTCATAATTCTCAAGGTCAAATATTGTATTTCGGATGTTTGTTTGTATTTCCTGGAATGAGGTCGTTTCTGTTTTAGTATAGGCCCTGAGCAAATTGTCATATACTAATATGCTGTCAGCATCAGATTGATTCAGCAGCCGAAGACCACCTGCATTTTTCAATTGCTGAAGTGTACGGTCGGTATAAACCAAATCGGGAAAGAAATTGGAATTTTCAAACAAATTTGCCAGGCAGCTGTCTGATTTGTTGCCTCTCTTCAGATCTTCAAAACATTCTTTACGAGTAGCCAAGGCAGTAATTTTATCTTTATAGGTTATTATAAGATAGGAATATCTGGCAGTATCTGTTTTAAGGTCTTCGTAAAAGGAAACGATATATTGACGGGCCTTCTGTTTTTCTATCACATGCTCCAATTGATATTCTGCCAGGAAACCGCAGAATACAGCAAGGAATAACATTAAAAACTCCCAGAGATAATGGGTGAATTTTTTTCTCCCGATAGCTATCGGGACGGTATGAGTGTGAGGATGTACTTCCATAACGTTTATTTTAGAGAATATTCTTTCTGCAAAAATCCGATCAACTCAATTGCTTTCTCTTTGGAATTTTTCACATTGAACATATATGTTTCAAGAACTCCCATTAATAGCGACAGGTCATTCGTGTATTTTTTAAACACGGCCGGGTCTCTTGATAAAAGAATAAAATTAGTTTTTGCCAATTGAAGTTTAGGCTTGATACTGTAATCACTGTTAAGTGTGTTTTGGGTGTAACCAAAATCAAAAATGTTTCCAGAGTAGTCCAGGGCTTTTTTAAAATATTCTTCATATGCATTTCCCTGGTCCTGCACATATTTTACCACAGAATTATAATCCATGATACTATCTGATATGCTTTGCTTATGAATGAGCCGCATATTCCCTGAATTGAGTAATTGACTCATTGTACTTTCATTGAACACAACTTTGGGACAAGCAGTAGCATAACGAAAATAATAATGATAGCATTGGCGATTTATACTATCATTGTCTTTATAATTATTTAAAACATCGATCAGTGAATCTTCTCCCCGCACCAATTTGAAATGGGCCTTTGTCACCAATCCAATTATTAAAGTATCTTTTTTGAGGTCTGATATCAACGATTCGATGTAGATTTTTTCTTTTTTTCGATCCATGATATGCTCTCGCATATTTTCTACAAAAAAACCAAGCGTTACTGCAAGGAATAACATAAAAAACTCCCAGAGATAATGGGTGAACTTTTTTCTTTCGGTGTGGGTGTGTGCATGTACTTCCATAAAAATTTATTTCAGATGATATTCTTTTTCCAGAAATTGAATGATCCCGGTTGCTTTTTCTTTTACTTTTTGTAAACGGGCACTGTTCACTGCATCGCTTCCTTTGAGCTGATGTACCGCATAAATGAAATCAAGGATAAATTCTTTATTCACGGTACGCAATGGCGGGTTGCCAACAGGCGGGTAGATATCTTCTCCATCAATCATTGTTTCCAGAACATTTGGATCCATCAGCCGTCCCATCATGGGCCTGATATCATTGAGTTCACCTTCCCGCCTGGTTTGAGTCAGTAAAATTTTTTCAATGGCCTGGTCATAAGAAAGGATACTGTCGGATGCTTGCTGATCTCTGATCAGGCGAAGCCCCCCGGAATTTTTCAATTGCTTCATAGTTCCGTCGGCGGGAAAGAAATTAAAGGCCCGGGTCAATTGCCGGGCAAAAAAATAGATCCTTTGTCCGTACCGGTTCGGATCAGGGGTATTCAGATACCATATCAACGAATCATTGCCCCGTTTTTTTTGCGACTTGAGTTTTATGTTATTACTTATTTCTGTTGTATCCGACCTGAGGTCTTCAATAAATGAGCGGATATATTGTTTTTCCCGTTGATGTTCTACAATGTGTTCTCTCCAATTCTCTGCAAGAAACCCACAGAACACGGCGAGAAATAACATGAAGAATTCAAACAGGTAATGTTTTAATCTTTTTCCTTCAGTATGTGAGTGTGCATGTACTTCCATAAAAATTTAGTTCAGTTGGTATTCCTTTTTTAGAAAGGCAATCAGGTTTTCGGCTGAATGTATTGATTTTTCTATAAAATTATTTGTAACACGATAGGTTGTTTTCAGCGAAACAACTTGCAGAATAAAATCATTGATCAGTGTTGAATTGTCAGTGATCAGGTCAGGATAACCCGCAGGCTTTGATATCTCAGCATTTTCATTTACCATTTCATTCCATACATATGCATTGAATATTTTTCCGGCGTGATTGGCCAGCATTTCGTTTCTGAGTTGCTGTTCGAACTCCTGCTGGAATAACATTCGTTTTACGATTTCATTATCATAAATGGTAATGCTATCAGCAACTTGTTTACTCCTGATAAGTCTGAGGCCACCGGAACTTTTCAATTGAGAAATAGTTCTGTCATGATAATTAAATTGAGTTGTTCTGAATAAAAACCGTGCATAAAAATAAATGTCATTCATACTTTTTTTATTTTTCTGCTTCAACAGCAATACCAGTGAATCAAAATAAGTGATATATGTTTTCCGGGTAGCCGACGCTTCTTTCAGCGATTGAATATCCATTTCCACATCTCTCACCAGGGAGACCATATATTGTTTTTCTCTATGGTGCTCTATTATTTGTTCCCGCCAGTTCTCAGCCCAAAAACCGCAGAACACAGCAAGGAATAACATAAAGAATTCAAACAAGTAATGTTTGAATCTTTTTCCTTCTGAATGTGGATGATGATGGACTTCCATAAATAATTTATTTCAAATTGTATTCTTTTTGAATCAAGGTTATCAATTCAATGATGCGTTTATAAATGTTCTTATATCCCCAATCCATTCCAATATAATAGTCTCTTTCATAAGCTAATAAAGAATTTTTGAATTGAAATAATAAAGTTGACTGACTTTCCTCACTTAACGGCACTTTGTTTACTTTCAGCAAACTGTCGATCCATGGTTCAATGGAAACGGGTGCAGGATCATTACCATATAATTTATAGATAGCGCCGATAATCTCCTCGGCAAAAATTTTGCTCCGCAAGGCTGTTGCAGTTTCATAAAATTTTTCGTGTTGAAGCAAAATATTTACCATTTCATTATTGTTGAACTGATCATAGGAAATTATTTTATTGGCGACTGTTTCATTTCGGATCAAGCGGAACCCTCCTGAATTTTTTAGCTGTGAAATAGTTCTGTCATTATATTTAAAAGTCCAGTAGTTAAGGGCCTCATTAATGTGACGATAAATTTTTTTGAAATTGACATTGGTCAAACCAGGTGTAATAGCATCCGTAACAGAATCAATACTCTTGTTTACCTGATTCCATTCATTTACTGTTGAATCAAGCAATGGGATATCTGCTTTAAGATCTTCCAGCATGGTGATCATATATTGCCTTTCCCTTTGATGCTCCATAATGTGCTCTCTCTGATTTTCTGCTAAAAAACCGCAGAATACAGCAAGGAATAACATCAAAAACTCCCAGAGATAATGGATGAATTTTTTTCTTTCAGTATGAGTGTGGGGATGGACTTCCATAATAGTTTTGGTTTATCATTTTGTATTTCTGACTCAAGACTTCCGACTCCTGACTCTCACTCTCCCGGATGATAGCTCCTTTCGACATGCTTCATCACATCTTCTTTGTAAAAGAGCACATCTTTGAATTGACCTTTGCTGTACATCAATGCCTGGTCATTGAAATGTTTTGAATTGGGGTCGCCGCTTTCACCACCGGCCAATAATGATTTTGCTTTGATTCGTTTGCCAAATTCCACAGCGCAGATAAAACTGTTTCCATTATCACCATATCTTTTTTTGGTGCCCGGATAAGTGTGGCTGGCATAAGAAGGGATCATACCCCATTGTGATGATGCAAAGCCTACAGGAATACTGGGTTTGTTATCATCGTAAACTTCATTAATGTTTCCGGTCAGTCTTTGATAGCGATTTATTTCCCCCCAGGGCATCTGCCATTTTCCGAATTTTTGTTTCAATTCATTTATTGATGCTGATAATGGCGGAAGTAGATCCTCAGAAGTAGCTGTAGCGGCAAAGTGATTTGTTTTTTCTACCTGGTCTGCTCCTTCTGTTCTTATGATACTGCGAAATATTTTTTGCCCCCACTCTACTGCTAAGGTTGTGGCGATAGAATTTTCACCGGAATGCAGATTCCAGTTTTTTAAAATGCTGATGGCATCTTTTAGTTGGGTATATAGTGAATCAGTTTTTGAAACATTTTTTTCAAATGCATTTACCAATGCCGGCACTAATTTTTCAAATCCGGCGAGATAAGTATTATAGCCGGTGGTAATTACTTTATCAATTGTATATGCTTTTTCCCTCGGTAAAATTCTTACGGCATTGATGGCTCTGAAGTTTTCTCCATCCGGAGCCATATATGCAGGATAATTTTCTCTCTTCGGACTATTCGGACCTGCTACGGAGAATGGAGTTGAATTGCAGTTCTGCAACCACCCATTCGGAGGATTGATAAGATGAATAATTTGATCCATGCTGTGATAACCTTTCCACTCGGTGGCAGAGGTTGTACCATCAACAGGTTTGCTCCAGTCATATTTCGGATCACGAATGGGAATTCGGTTGCCATGCCAGTAAGCAATATTTCCTTCGGCATCGGCGTACACCGTGTTGTTGGAAATATTTCCTTTCAGGTCTAATGTTTTTTTGAAATCGGAAAAACTTTTTGCTTTGATGCGTTGCCAGCATTGTATCAATCCATTTAATAAACGGTTATCTGCTTTTACGCTCAGGTATTGCCCGTTTCTTTTTGTCATGATGGGACCATGGCCAGTATAAAGAGCAGTAAAAATTTTTGTTTCAACCGAGTTCCCGATTTTATATTTCAAAAAGATCTTTTTTTCTTTTACCGGTAATTGTTTCCCGTCATATTCATAGGTCCATCCATTATCTGTCTTGCTGAGT
The DNA here is from genome assembly GCA_963745445.1 of uncultured Bacteroidota bacterium. Classification (GTDB taxonomy): domain Bacteria; phylum Bacteroidota; class Bacteroidia; order Chitinophagales; family Chitinophagaceae; genus UTBCD1. The sequence continues at coordinate 682,701 of CAVUXD010000003.1, read as the reverse complement.
TTTTCAATATAAGTATCGGCGGCATCCACTGCACTGCTGGTGTGCATCCATCCGCAATGTTCATTGAATCCCTGGTACACGAAAAACTGTCCCCATGTGACAGCGCCGTATGCATTCAATCCTTCATCACTAATCATGTGAACTTCGGGGCGGAAATACAGAGTGACATGCGGATTGATATATAATATGGCGTGGTGCGATTCGGTAATGGAAGGTGCAAACGCAAAACCATTGGAGCCAGTCAATTTTTCTTCCTGGTAGGTTTCAGTATTTTGGTTTTCATTTATAGAAACAGGTGCATCTGCACCGGAATAAAAATTTTTTAGTTCATTGGAAGAAACACCTGCCGTATTAATGGCACCGATACTTCCATCGGTCCAGAGCAAAGGATACCATGGTTGAAAACGATTCAACAATGCAGGATGCACATCCGGATGTTTGTATAAATAATAATTCATGCCATCAGCAAAAGCATTGCAGAGTTTCTTTAACCATAGCGGCGCTTTATTATAATCGTTGATGGCGTCGGAAGAATCAATCACTAACCGGATCAACAGGTCATCGTATAAAGAATTTTCTCCTTTCACTTCCGCCATTCTTCCCAGCTTTTCAATATAATTCATCTCCATTCTTTTGAAATCATCTTCACATTGTGCATACATCAAACCAAACACTGCGCCCGCATCAGTTTTTCCATACACATGCGGAATGCCCCAGTTGTCACGAATGATGGTCACTTGTTTGGCTTCATTTTCCCATCGGGTGATTTCCTGTTTTGAAAAATTTTGAGCGAATAATTGTGCAGGAAGTAAGAAGAAAAACAATATTTTTTTCATGCAGAAAAGTTACGATTTATTCTATGTGATATTCTTTTTTTATGACAGCAAGGGTTTCATTCGCTGTTTGCAATGATGCCTGATAATTAATCATCAGGTAAGTACCAGCAGATTTCAAAAAGTGTAATTTGCCTATAAATTCAAGAATAGTAGCCTTGTCTTTTTTCAAAAGATGCGGATTCCCATCCGGCCGGGTAAAACCCAATCCCGGCAAAGTCATTTTATTAAATACACGGGAATCACATACTTCTTCCAGCCACGGTACATAGTCTCTTACATAATCTTCCTCTCTTGCCCGGATAAACTCCAGCCATCTGACCTTGCGATCATAATTCATCATAGCATTCGAAACATCTTGTTTTGAGATCAAACGCAGATTACCGCCGTTCTTCAATTGTTGTATGGTACGATCTGTACTGAAAAAAGGAAAATTAAGAGTTAATAGTCTTGCATAATAGTAAATATCATTTCCGTATTTGTCAATGTCTGGAGATTCAAGCATAAATGTCAGAGAGTCTATCATCACATTTCTTTTTTTGAAACGGCTGATCATACTGTCAAGTTGATAGATATCTTCATGCAGATCTTCTACATAGGACCGGACATATTGCAATTCTCTTCTGTGTTCCACAATATGTTCTCTCATGTTCTCTACTAAAAATCCAAGCGTTACTGCCAGGAATAGCATAAAGAATTCCCAGAAGTAATGGTGCCATTTTTTATGTTCAGGCGATTCATGATGATGGTGATGTACTTCCATAGTTGTTCTTATTGCAAATGATATTCTTTTTTAATTAATGAAATCAACCGGATGGCCCTTGCCTTTTGAATGTTCATGGTTTTGAATTGATACTGATATAATGTTAGTAAAAAGTCTGCGTGGGTACATAACTGGTTTATATTTTTTTTGTCGTCTGCTATGGAAGGCATGGGCAAAACCGGTCTTTTAATAAATGAACCGGCTGTGCCGCCAAGTAGTGATGTATCAATCATGCTTTTAATAGCTACCGCATCCAGAACATTTCCCATGCTGTTGCGAAATTCCTGAATAACTTCTTTGATATTTTCTTCTACTGCCAATAGTCGTTCTGACCAGATATCGTATTGTACAATGCTATCGGCAACAAATTCCTTCCTGATCAATCTTAATGAACCCGAGCTCTTTAATTGATTGATGGTTGCATTGGAGTAAAAAAAGGGATTATAAATGGTAAGCACTCTTGCGTAATAATAAATATTATTCAGGTACTTATTTCTATCGGTACGGTTCAATGCTTCCACTAACGAATCAGCAAATTGTACAGCTCTTTTCTGAAATACTGATTGCAACCGCATAGCTGTTGTATCCCGGGAAAGGTCCTGTAAAAGATTTTGCATATATCTTTTTTCCCGCTGGTGTTCCACCAAATGCTCTCTTTGATTTTCTACGAAAAACCCTAATGTTACCGCCAGGAATAACATAAAAAATTCCCAAAAGTAATGATGCCATTTCTTATGTTCATATGATTCATGATGATGGTGATGTACTTCCATGCTGCTAATCTTTTTTCAGATAATGATAAAGAAAGGCACAAAGGAATCCTATAATTATATAGATGATCAATCGTATAATTCTTTCCTTCCAGGCCCGGCTCATAATTTTTTTTATTTATATAGATGAATTAATCTTCTTTGCTTCCTTTCTCTCCTACAAACCACTGCTCTTTATTTTTAAATAATACATTGAATGTTGTAAGCGAACCGTAAATTCTGGTAATATATTGTTGCAGATTCACTTTATCTTCATCACTGAGTTGTTTGTTGCTGTTGATATTTTGTTCCAGCACTCTTAAACGATCTCTCAGCATTACGATCTTGTGAAAGAAAATATCTATAGGAATTTCTTTTGGCTTTTGAGTTTTATCAGCGGGTTGTAGTAACATCACGCCTCCTTTCCAGCGATCGCCGAGAGGAACATGTTCAGTAATTCCTCCCCAAAGGCGTAAAATTTTCAATAAGGATTTTTCTACTTCACTGTGGGTTTCTATTTCCTCAGTCACATTTTCCGGAATGATCTCATCTAATTGCGGATCTGTTTTTTCAATTTCTTTTATACCTACATTGATAAATGAAATGATGTAGGTGGCGTATTTCACACCGACAATAACTCCGGGGCCATGTTGTGAATGTTGCAATCTTGTTCCGATACCCAATGTTGTTTGTTCCATAGTTATGTTGATTTAATTCAAATAATATTCTAATCCCGGTGATGTAAATGTTTGATCAGGTCATATACTTTTCTGGATAATTGCTTTAGTCTCGGTCTTACATTTTCTTCGGTAACAGGAGTAAACACAGCAATGATATATTTTATTTTTCCGTCTTCCACAATTCCGACATCATTTGTATAAATACTCCACCAGCCAGTTTTGTGATAGAACATAGCCGTTGACGGAAGACCCGTAGAGAGTTTTGTGGTATCTAATTGTCTTCCCAATAATGCTTTCATTTGGCGACTCACCCAGGGATTGATTAATTGATCGCTATAAATTTTATACATAAAATCTGCAGCATGTAGCGCAGAGGTTTCTGTTCCATGGATCGTATCATAACCCTTATCTTCAAACTCTCTCTTCAGAAATTTCCTTGTTACCTCACTGCCATACCAATTATTGTCGTGTATCGTTTGATTGATCCGGTTTCTTGTTGCCACATCTATCAAACAATTGGCTGCAGAATTGTCGCTTCTTGTGATCATCAGATCCAAAAGATAGTTTATCGTGACCGTATCACCATTTTTTAAAAGAGGCCTCGGATCATAATCTATTTCTCTTTCTTTATCTACATCGTTTGGTGATCTCACAATGTATGGTGTAAATAAAGAATATTCATTATTGCTGACCTGTTTCAGTATTTCCATAGCCACATACATTTTGTAAACTGAAGCGGGGTAAATAAAGTTGTCAGCATTAACACCACCGAATACAGGTTTCTTTCCTGTAAGATCGATCACCGCAAAAGAAATTATTTCTTGTCCATCGTCTCCGGCGTTATAAACACTATCTAAGCCAACAGCTGCAATAATTTTTTTTAAAGAAGCAGAAAATTTCTTTGACTGTTTGTAGTAAGCAGGAATTTTTGTCTGCGCCACACAACAGCAATTGACTATAAAAGAGAAAAGTATGACAAGAAAAATTTTTATACGCATAAAAAAGATCAATCTTCTTTACTTTCTTTTTCTCCCACAAACCATTGTCCTTTATTTCTTATAAAATTCATAGGGATTGTATTCTACAAAATCGGCCACTTTCACTGTCACCGATTTTACTTTTCCATTTTCTAGATGAAAAGGGAAAATAGCTTTACTGAATTCCGGGTCGGTGAATGTGGCATAAAAACGATCCCCTCCAAGTGATTCCAGTTTTGCATACATATTTGGATGATGGGAGAATTCCATTTTTAATTCCCCGCTTTCCAAAACTACTTTCATATTTCCATACACGTCATTGAAATAATCTCCGGTGTAATCTTTCAAGGGCAATTCAGTTTTCAAATTCATAGCTACTGAATCTTTCAGCATTTTATCTTTTTTCTGGTCTTCGTTAAAATTTCGATTGAAATAGAAATGATAAACGTAGCTGTAATTACGATAGGGTTTTCCTAAATAGGCATCCATGATCTCCCATTTCAATGCTTCATAAAAAGCGTTCTGATCGGTGTTGGTAAAAACGATGATGCCCAATTTTTCTTCAGGAATTAAAGTGACGCTGGTTACAAACCCGTTCACCCCGCCTGTATGGGAAACGATCTCTTTTCCGCAATATTCCTGGAGCTCCCATCCCAAACCATACAATGAGAAATGCCCTTCATTGAATAGTACACCACCATTCCCAATAATGGAATGAGGAATTCTTGTTTGTGCAATGGCAGATGCAGGGACAACCTGTTTGCCGTTGTATTTACCATTATCTAATAACATCATCACCCAATGACTCATATCATTTACAGATGAACCAATACTTCCTGCCGGAGCAAGGTTATCAATGTAACAAAAAGGAATTTTTACAATCTTCCCTTCTTGCATGGTATAGGGAGAACATTTGTTGGGGGCATTTGGAAAATCTTTGCTTAATGCCAATGTATTTTTCATGTCAAGGGGATCAAAAATATTTTGCTTTACAAAATCTTCCCATTGCATGCCCGTAACTTTTGGAATAATTTGTCCTGCGGTTAGAAATGCTGCGTTGGTATAACCCCAGGTAGTGCGGAAAGGGTAGGTTGCTTTGATGTGACTCATTTTCTCGATCACTTCTTCTCTTGTAAGGTTGGAAGTCCAATAAGTAAAATCTCCCTGGAAAGTGCGGAAACCTATCCGATGACAAAGCAGATCACGAATGATGGCTTGCTCACCGGCTGCTTTATTATCCAATTTGAATTCAGGGATCCATTTGGTGACTTTATCATCAAGAGATAATTTTTTCTCAGCATCAAGCATTGCTAATGCAGTTGCGGTAAATGCTTTTGTATTGCTTCCGATCATGAAAAGTGTATTCTCGTCTACAGAATCTTTAGTGTCCCAATCTTTCACACCATAACCTTTCATCATTACTACTTTATCATTTTTGATGACACACACAGCCACTCCCGGAATTTGCCAGTCTTGCAAAGCCCGGTTTACATAATTATCCAAACTGTCTTTTACAAATGACGGTATGGTATCAGTTTGGGCAAAACAATTACTGATTAAGAAAAAGGAAAGAACGATAAAAAGAGTAATGCGTTTCATGATGGTATTTGTTTAGAGTTGTTAATAAGTTTTTTCTTCATAGGCCCAAGAGCAAATCTTAGAACGAGTGGAATGGAAACCGGTACAAAAGCAGCAATAGCCGGAGATTTTAAATATACAAACACCCCAATGATAAAAATGATCGGAACCGTGATTGCTCTTAAAGAAAAATACTTTGCCAGCAATGGAGAAAGATTTTCAGTAAGGCCCCGACGGGGATTACTTAAATATTGCCACATAATAAGATTTACAATTCCCAGCATGGCAATATTGCCGGTATAGAAAATTATAGGTGTCACAACGAGTACTCCAACATATTCACTGTAAAAAGCGGTACTGAACGGCATTAATACAATTGCGAATAAAAAAAGGAGATTAAGCCATATCACCCGCTCATCAAAATTGATCACAAATCCGAATAAGCGGTGATGCACCCTCCAATATTGGCCAATTAAAAAGAAGCTGATCAGGAAGCTGATAAATTTAGGGATCAATTCCCTCAACATAAAAAGCAAACGACTATCAGTAGCCTGTTCCCTGAGCATTTCAGGAATTTTTATATCAATGATCAGTAAAGTGATCGCAATGGCAAATACTGCATCGCTGAAAAGGATCATTCTTTCCAGCTGGAACTCTTTGCGCAATTCATTGTGCAATTGGTTGTTCATAAGCAGCGAAAATGGAACAGTAAATTACTTTGTTTTTTTGTTTGGCGATGCAGAAATCAAAATTCCTTTTCTTCTGTCTTTAAAGCATCCAAAGGAGGTAACTCATTTTTGAATCTTTGGTATGAGTCTGAAATGTATTTCTGGAATTCATAATCAGAAGAAATGCTGGTGAACAGGTAAGTAGGACGGTACACCATCATGAAACTATCGAGCTCAGTTCCTGTCAGTTTTGTCAATCGTCGTACTAAAGCTTTGCTGAAACGGTGATCCACAAACTTATCCTGTTCCTGTTGCAATAGTCTTTTCTGAAAATCCATCACACTCCTGTTGTGTTTAAACCGGAGCATGTTTACCATTTCATCCAGGTTAAACCCAACTCCTGCTCCAAAATTCGAAGGTGCAACTTTTAATTTAGGTTTCTGGTAGTCGAATATCTTAGAGAATTCTTCTCTGTTACGAATAGAATCCAGCCTGTAATCAGGTGGTCTTATTTTCACTTCTCTCAATACGGGGATATTCACCTGTAATGAAATATCAAATTCAAATGGCGTGGTTATTTTCAATACCGGAAACTTAACGGTGGGTTTATTCAAATACGAAAACCAGATCGAATCTTTGTCGGTTACGTCAATTTCATAATAACCATTGGCATTGGTAGAAGTTCCTTTGCCCGAAGTGGAAAGAACACTGACTCCAACCATTGGATAAGTACGGGAACTATCATATACGGTTCCTTTTATCTTATACAGTTGCTGGGCTGTAGCATTGGGTATGGTGAGGCTCCAGAAAAGTAAAAACGACAGTATTGCTTTTAGTATTCGCAGAACTCTGTTTTTAAAGTGAGCAAGTAACAAAAGAAAATGCAAAATGATTGGTAAATCAGGTCAATCTATTTTCTTAAGGCCTGGTAAACTGCTACTTCAAATTTTTGGGCGAGGTCACCATGACTGTTAGGTGTATGTTGGGTCATAATCAGGCAAACAAGTTTTTTTTCAGGATCGGCCCAGTAGGTTGTGCCATAATATCCACCCCAGGAAAAAGTTCCTTTGCTCCGGGCGCCGATGGCTGCGCCTTTTTCAGTTGTGATTTCAAAACCGAGACCGAACTTATCGGTTCCCAACGATAAATCGTTGATTTGATTCTGCGTCATTAACTCAACCGTTCGGGGAGATAAAATGCGATGGCCATTATAAATACCGCCATTCAACAACATTTGTAAAAAAACAGAATAATCAAAAGCAGTAGAAGACAAACCGGCTCCGCCCGAAAAATAATGTTTATTCATCATCGGGTAGTCAGGGTCGATATTTCGAAAAATATGACTCCATTTTATAATTTTACCGGATGCGTCTTCGGTATATACGGTAGCCAGCCTGTTGAATTTATTTTTGGGCAGATTAAAGTAAGTGTCTTTCATGCCCAATGGTTCAAATATTTCTTTTCTCAGGTAATCTTCCAGGTTCATTCCGCTGATCACTTCGATCAAACAACCCAACAGATCAGCATTTAATCCATACATCCAGTGCCCGCCGGGTTGAAATGCCAGCGGCAACTTTGCCAGCGCTTTCATTTCTTGTAAAAGATCTTCATCAAAATAACCAAGACCCGAAGGAATTTTTGCTTTGGCATAAATGGCGTTCATGCTGTCATTACCAATGTCGGGATAACCAATACCTGAAGTGTGTGTCAACAGATCCCTGAATGTGATTTCTCGTTTTGCAGGCACGGTAGTGTAAGTAGTATCCGACCAATTGTATTTCGAAATCACTTTCGGATGGCGAAACTCCGGAATAAAATCGGCGACCGGTTCATCTAATAAAAACTTTCCCTGTTCATATAACATCAAAGCCCCAACACTCACAATCGCTTTTGTTTGTGACATGATGCGGAAGATCGTATTATTCGCCATTGGTTTTTTTGTTTCCTCATCGGAGTAACCATATCCTTTATATTGGATCAGCTGATTATCTTTCACAACCAACGTTACAGCTCCTATGAGCCAATGATTGTTTACATATTCATTCAGAACGGAGTCAATTATTGTCAGTCTTGAATAATCAACAGTTGGGTTTTGGTTGACATTATTTATTTGTATTACCTGTGCTTTCAGCGAAATCGAAAACAGAACTAATAAAACCGCATAAAAAAAGCGAAATGAAATTTTTTTAATCATGACAAGCCGGTTTGATTGATTATTTAAGATAAAGAAATTTTAGTGAACGGGTTTTTCTTCTACCAATTTTTCGATAACAACAGGATAATGTTCATATTCCAAAGCATGTACTCTTTGAGCAAGGCTTTCTGCTGTATCGCCAGGCAGGACCGGGCATTTTGCCTGCAACAAAATTTTTCCATGATCATACAAATTATCTACATAATGAATAGTGATGCCACTTTCTTTTTCCCGGTTTGCCAAAACAGCTTCATGCACCCGCTGGCCGTACATTCCTTTGCCGCCGTATTTAGGAAGCAATGCCGGGTGAATATTGATGATCTTGCCTGGAAAAGAATTGACAAGTAATGAAGGAAGCTTCCATAAAAATCCAGCCAGTATGATCCAGTCAATTTTACTTTGTTTCAATTCATCAACATAACCATTGCCCCGAAAAAATTTTTCTTTTTCAATGATCAGGGGAGGAATATTTTCTTTTGCTGCAATTTTTAAAACTCCGGCTTCTGGTTTATTGCAGACAATCAGGGCTGTTTTGACGAAGGGATGATTACGGAAATGATCAATGATCTTTTGTGCATTAGATCCGGCGCCTGAAGCAAAAATTGCAAGACGTACTTCAGATAGCTTTCGTTCGTTAGTATTTGTTCTTATCAATTGCATCCGGGTTCCAATTTTACGGATATAAATGAGAAAGAAGGGAAATTGACCGAAAGGAACACTTACTGCCAATACCATCAACGGCCAAACAATTACAATAACTATTATATAAGTGATCGCCCATATCCAATCATTTTCTATTGGGAAAAGGCTCATCAGTTTTCTTCCGGTGTAACCAGTCAAACTTCCGGCAATAGCAAAAGTGAGGAGCACCATTACCAATTGCCGGTTATTTATCTTCCATTTTTGCTGTAATTGCCTGAACATTTTTTAAGCGAGGTCTGTGTCAGAAAATTAATTTGATTAGTTTGAAAAAGTAAAAATCATAAAAACATTTAAGCAGCAGAAATTTATTATATTCGATGCTTACTGTTGGTATTGACAGGAGAATGACAAATAGTAATCTGTAATTATAAAAAATATTTCTAACTCTTATGAAATGCAGTCTGGTAGCAGCTTAAAAAATTTTTAAAACGGTTGACCTTTTATAGCTTTCCTGACTTATTTTTGCAGCCAATACGGAATTTATCCACATATTTCAGTTTAATAGCAGCTATGATTCGATGTAAACCAACGACACAAAGGCTAACACTTTTTGTTTTCGTACTCTTCGTTTTTTCAGGAATTAAATTATCAGCTCAGGACGGAAAAACATTGTTTCAGCAAAAATGTGCCACTTGCCATAATATCTTTAAACCAATGACCGGACCAGCATTGATGAACCTGGAACAAAGAGGTCAATGGTCTGATCATAATAAGATATTAGAATGGGTGCACAACCCGGCCGCATTCATGGCAAAAGATCCCTACACTTCCGGATTGAAAGCACAATACGGGATCGTGATGCAACAATTTCCTGATCTAACTATTAAAGATGTTGATGCGATCGTATCATATATTGATGGTGAAGTGGTTGCTCAAAATACTCCTAAAGGACCCGGTACCGGGGAAGAAGGAAAACCTCAAACTTCAAGTAATGCTATCATTTTCGGAGTCATTTCTCTGATCATGGCGGTCATCGCTCTCATCTTGATGCAGGTGAACAGCAATCTGAAAAAACTCAGCGATGACCAGGAAGGTATTCATCGTCCTGAGCCGGTTCCGTTTTATAGAAATAAGGCATATATCGCATTTATCGTTATCCTGTTGTTCATTGTCGGTGGTTATTATATTACCAAAGGAGCTATCGGGCTTGGAAGAACCCAAGGTTATCAGCCGGAACAACCTATTTATTATTCTCATAAAGTTCATGCAGGTATTAACCAGATCAGTTGTTTGTATTGTCATGGTGGTGCATGGGAAAGCAAACAAGCTTCTATTCCTTCTGTAAATGTTTGTATGAATTGTCATCGTGCCATTACTTCTTATGAAAAAGGACCGAAACTTTATGATGAAGATGGTAAAGAAATTGACGGAACTGCAGAAATACAAAAGTTATACAAGTATGCTGGTTTTGATCCCAAAAATGCCAGCCGCTGGGATCCTTCACAAGCACAACCGATTGCATGGATCAAAATTCACAACTTACCGGATCATGTTTTCTTTAGCCATGCACAACATGTAAGAGCAGGCAAGGTACAATGTCAAACCTGTCATGGAGAAATAACTGCGATGGACCAGGTTAAACAATTTGCGGAACTGAGCATGGGTTGGTGTGTTAACTGTCATCGCCAGACAAAAGTTGATTTTGATTACGACAGCACTAAGGGTAATAAGTTTTACAGCATTTATGAAAAATTCCATGAAGATATCAAGGCAGGTAAAATGGATAGCGTAACAGTAAAAGATATCGGCGGACTGGAATGTCAGAAATGTCATTATTGATCAGCATACTATCAAAACGATATAAATGAGCGAAAACAAATACTGGCAGGGATTCGGAGAATTAAATGAGCCGGAAAAACTTCAAAAGCGGATGCAGGATGAGTTTCAGGAAGAATTACCTTTTGAAGGCTTTGACGATAAAGGATTGTTGGATGCCAAAGCACCACGAAGAGATTTTTTGAAATATCTGGGTTTTAGTACAGCAGCAGCTACTCTTGCAGCCAGTTGTAAGATTCCAGTTAGAAAAGCAATTCCCTATGCAAACAAACCCGAGAACCTCATTCCGGGAGTTGCAAAATATTATGCTACTACTTATGTGCAGGATGGTGATGTAGTGCCGGTAGTTGCAAAGGTTCGGGATGGAAGACCTATTAAGATCGAAGGAAATGAACTTTGTTCTTTCACTAAAGGAGGAACTTCTGCCCGTGCCCAGGCATCGGTACTCGACCTGTATGATATGTATCGCAACAGATTCCCGAGCCGCAAAGTTTCAGATGATAAATTTGAAGAGATCCCAACTTTTGAGCAATTAGATAAAATGATCGGCGATGCGTTGACCGGTTTGGGAACTGCGCCAGTTGTATTGCTTACCAGTACTCTTGTTTCTCCTACTTCAAAAGAGATCATTGATACTTTCTTAAAAAAATATAATGGCAGCCATGTTCAGTATGATGCTGTTTCTTATAGCGGAATGCTGGAAGCTAACCAGACTACATTCGGTAAAAAAGAGATTCCTTCTTACAATTTTGATAAAGCAAAAGTGATTGTTGGTATTGGCGCTGATTTCCTGGCTACCTGGTTAAGCCCGGTTGAATTTGCACATCAATATGCGAAAGGACGCAAGATTGATGAAAAGAACCCGGTGATGAACAAACATTACCAGTTTGAAAGTTATCTGAGTACAACCGGAAGCTGTGCCGATGAACGTTTCACACATAGACCTTCTGAAACGGGAAGTGTTGCTCTTGCATTATATGCTGCATTGGGAGGAAACGTTTCTGCTCCGGCAATTGCAGATGAAAAACTGAAAAATGGTATTGCAAAAGTTGCCGCAGATCTTAAAGCGAATAATGGCAATGCTCTTGTGGTCAGCGGCAGTAATGATGTGAATGTTCAGGTGATAGTGAATGCGATCAACAATTTGATAGAAGCTTATGGCAATACCATTGATTGGTCTGTTTCTTTGAATTACAGAATGGGAGTTGACAAAGACATGCACGACCTGGTAGATAAGATGGATGCGGGGCAAGTAGGCGCCTTACTTATATATGGAGCTAATCCTGCCTATGATTATTATGATGCTGATCGTTTCAAATCTGCAATAAAAAAAGTAAAGCTGAGTGTTTCTTTCGGAGAAAAAATGGATGAAACCACACAGCTTTGCAATTATGTTGTTCCCACTCACCACTACTTAGAGAGTTGGGGCGAAGCAGAACCAAGAACCGGTTGCACCAGTTTTATACAACCAACTATTTATCCTTTATTCAAAACCCGTCCTTATCAAACATCTTTGTTGATGTGGACCGGTAATTTCACTCCATACGAAGATTATTTTAAAGATTATTGGACCAAAAAACTTGGATCAACAGAAGCATATGAAAAAACGTTGCAGGAAGGTATCATAGAATCTGCGCCTGCAGCTTCAAGTGCTGGTTCATTCAGTAGCACTGCTGTTTCAAATGCGGCTTCTGCTATTTCATCTGCCAGGAAAGGCGGAAAGAGTGAATTAGTGTTGTATCAAAAAGTTTCCATTGGAACCGGAGCCCAGGCAGGAAATCCCTGGTTACAGGAATTGCCCGACCCGGTTTCAAAAGCCACATGGGATAATTATGCAATGATCTCTATGTCCATGGCAAAAGACCTGGGCATTAAGTTGGACGTCGATTATGAATATTACCCGGACAAACCGGTAGTTAAATTAACTGCAGGTAAAACCGAAGTTGAATTGCCGGTGCTGGTCATTCCCGGAATCAATTCAAATACCATTGCAATCGCAGTAGGTTACGGAAGAACAGATAAATTGGGAAAAGCAGCTGCAGGCACGGGTAAAAATGCATATCCGTTTACTTCTTATAACGGCAATAACGTAGTTTATTCTGCAGATGATGTAACGATAACTGACCAACATGCGACACAAAAAATTGCCCGTACCCAATTACAAAACTCTTATGAAAATCGCTACGAAGTAGTAAGACAAACAACGCTGGCTACCTTTAAAAAAGACCCGGATGTTATTCCTGAATATCGAAAAGAACTTGTTGACGAATATTACAAAGAATCAGAAGGCAACTTCCGAACTAATGCTACATTATATCCTGATCATGCACAACCCGGACTTAAATGGGGAATGAGTATTGATATGAATAGTTGTGTAGGATGCGGAGCTTGTGTGGTAGCATGTCATGCAGAAAATAATGTACCGGTAGTTGGAAAACATGAAGTGATGCGTGCCCATGAAATGCACTGGATACGCATTGATCGTTACTTTGTTTCTTCTCCGGAAAATCCGGATGATCTGAAAGCCGTGGTGTTTCAACCAATGCTTTGCCAGCAGTGCGATAATGCTCCTTGTGAAAACGTTTGTCCCGTAGATGCTACCAACCACAACAGCGAAGGGATCAACCAAATGATATATAACCGCTGTATCGGAACAAGATATTGCGCTAATAACTGTCCTTATAAAGTAAGACGGTTTAACTGGGCTGATTATACCGGGGCAGACAGTTTCCCCAATAACCAGATATTTAGTGGAGTAGGAAAATTGGATCCGGTGGTGATGCAGATGAATGATGATTTGACAAGAATGGTATTGAATCCGGATGTAACGGTTCGTAGCCGTGGTGTGATGGAAAAATGTTCTTTCTGTGTTCAGCGATTGCAGGCCGCTAAGCTGGAAGCAAAAAAACAAGACCGTGTATTAAATGATGGTGAAGCTAAAACAGCTTGTATGATGGCTTGTCCTACTGAGGCTATAGTATTCGGAAATGTTCATGATAAAGAAAGCCAGATAAGTAAAGTGCGTAATGATAATCCGCAAAGAATGTATTATGTGATTGAGCAATTACATACGCTGCCCAATGTAAACTACCTGGCAAAAGTTCGAAACACAAATGAGATCATTGAGGCGAACAATGAAAGTAAGAAGGAAGCGGATGCAACAACAGTTCCTTCGGAGCACAACGGTTAAAATTTGAAGAAAGAAAACAAATAAATAAAGAGCTGGTATCGCTGCAGAGAGATAAAAGCTAAAAGCTAAAACGACATGGCATTACTCAGGTATGAATCACAGGTAAGGGCACCGCTGGTCGAAGGAAATAAAAACTATCACCAGGTGACAGAAGACATTTGTCGCCCTGTTGAGGCCCGTCCTACTAAATTGTGGTGGGTAGGCTTCATCATTTCGGTAATGTTTTTATGCTTCGGCATATTTTCAGTTTATCGGGAAGTAGTGTATGGCGTTGGTCAGTGGAACCTGAACAGAACAAACGGATGGGGTTGGGATATCACCAACTTTGTATGGTGGATTGGTATTGGTCACGCCGGTACACTGATCTCTGCGATCTTATTATTATTCCGCCAGGGATGGAGAACCGGTGTGAATCGTGCAGCGGAAGCCATGACCATTTTTGCGGTGATATGTGCAGGCCAGTTTCCGATCTGGCACATGGGTCGTGTGTGGGATGCCTTCTTTGTACTTCCTTATCCGAACACAAGAGGTCCGTTGTGGCCTAATTTCAACTCAGCATTGTTGTGGGATGTATTTGCGATATCAACTTACTTCACTGTATCATTATTATTCTGGTATACAGGTTTGATACCTGATCTTTCAACTCTGCGAGACAGAGCTAAGAAGAAATGGAGAAAAATGTTTTATGGAGTGGCTTCTTTCGGTTGGACTGGATCAACAAAGCACTGGCAACGCCAGGAAGCACTTGCTCTTGTATTGGCAGGTTTAGCAACGCCACTGGTTCTTTCTGTCCATACTATTGTATCATTTGACTTTGCCACTTCTGTCATTCCCGGTTGGCATACTACGATCTTCCCTCCTTATTTCGTTGCCGGCGCTATCTTTTCGGGGTTTGCCATGGTGCAGACTTTACTATTGGTAACACGAAAGGTTTTAAATCTCGAAGAATATATTACTATCGAGCACATTGATGTAATGAATAAGATCATTGTGCTAACCGGCTCCATTGTAGGTATAGCATACCTGACAGAATTATTTATTGCGTGGTATGGTGCAGACAAATTTGAAAATTTTGCTTTCATGCAAAGCAGGGCGAATTTATCCAGTCCATACGGATGGGCATATTATTGTATGATGAGCTGCAATGTGCTTTTCCCCCAGATCTTCTGGATCCGTAAGATGAGAAGGAATATCATGGTAACTTTCTTTATGTCCATTATAGTAAACGTAGGAATGTGGTTTGAACGTTTTGTGATCATTGTTACATCAATTCACAGGGATTACCTGCCTTCCTCATGGGGACCTTATTATTCACCGACTATCTGGGAAGTAGGTTTCTATTTAGGAACGTTTGGTTTGTTTTTCACTTGTTATTTCCTATTTGTAAAATTCTTCCCGGTTATTGCATTGGCAGAGATCAAACATATTTTGAAAAGAAGCGGTGATAATTATAAAGGAACTATGGGTGAACTTGAACATGAAACTGTGGAGGAGTTTACGGAACAGCATGGTCATGATCATGGAGCATAGAATAAAAATTAAAATTTTGAATCAGAACAATTATGGCGGTAAAAAAATTCATATCGGGCTGTTTTGAAGATGAAGCGGTTTTATTTCCGGCGGTAAAAAAAGTACGCAGAAGCGGATATAAGATCCATGACATCTTTACGCCGTTTCCTATGCATGGTCTTGATAAGGCAATGGGACTGCGTGAAACCAGTTTGCATGTGGCAGGATTTATTTATGGTATCACGGGTACTGCGACTGCTGTAGGATTTATCACTTGGGCATTAACCTACGATTGGCCGATCATTTTTGGCGGAAAACCATTTTTCTCATTACCCGCCTGGATACCGATCACTTTTGAATTGACTGTACTTTTTGCATCGGTAGGAATGGTATGGACCTTTTGTTGGCTGTGTCAATTAGCCCCATTTGTAAAGAAAGATCATTTCAATCCCCGGTCTACTGATGACCAGTTTGTGATGGCGTTGGAGTGTACTGATAAAACGAATGAAGCAGAAACTATTGCTTTTTTACAAAGTTTGGGCGCCAAAGATGTGCAGGTGCAGTATAAAGAAACCAAGTGGTGGTGGGGCCGGTATGATAAAGACAAAAAAATGTTTGAACCAAAAGTCGAAATAGTTCATTAAGCTGAATTAATAAAAAGACGATGAAGAAATTTCTGATCATAGCGACGTTTATTATTGCTGTAATAGCAGCGGCAAGCTGTAATAAAGTTCGCCGCACACCCGGAAGGACTTATATGCCTGATATGACCTATAGCCGTGCTTATGAAAGCTATGCTTCAACAGATGCTTTAAAAAATGAAGGTGTTTTTTATAACGCAAGGCCGGTAGAAGGAACTATGGCAAGAGGAGATGAAATGCCTTTCCCGATTGCACAGGATAAGCCCGGAGATACAGCGAATTATTTTGCATCCCGCCAGGTAAAAAGTCTTTTGAGTAAAGATTCAATTGATATGACAGAGGCGGAAAGATTATTCCTGGTGAATTGCGGTATTTGTCACGGATCAAAACTGGATGGAAACGGACCATTATATAATGGAGGCAATGGCCCTTTTCCGGCAAAGCCAGCTACATTAGTGGGAGATGCTAAATATGAAAGTATGCCCGAAGGACAAATGTTTTATTCCGTTACCTACGGGAAAAACATGATGGGAAGTTATGCGTCACAACTCAGCACCAGGCAAAGATGGATGGTGATCGCATATATTAAATCAAAACAGGGAGGTGCTGCAGGTACCGGTACAAAAACGGCAGACAGCACAGCGACAAAAAAGTAGTTTGAAAATATAAACGAATACGGATGTCAATAAAGGAACAATTCATAGTGCCGAAGAGATACAAAACGATTTCGATGGTTTTAATGGCGATCGGGATATTGGCGATAATTGGTTTGTATGTTGCACATGGATCTAAAAGCGATCCAAAAGAACAGGCCCGTTTCTGGGGATCACTTTTGCAAAACAGCGTTTATTTTTTGTTGGTTGTAAATGCGGCCATGTTTTTCATCTGCGCTACCACTTTAGCATGGGGTGGATGGCAAATGTCGTTTCGCCGGGTTACCGAAGCAATTTCTGCTTGTGTACCTGTTGTCGGAATTATATGCGGCATTATTCTTTTTGCAATTGTATTTGGTAGCAACCATGAAATTTATCGCTGGACCGATGCAAGTAAGGTGAAGGAAGATTCAGTTCTTCTTTATAAATCCGGTTTTCTCAACAAAGGTTTTTTTGTATTCTGGACCGTGTTTACAATCGTTGCCTGGTCATTGCTGGGATGGAAGATGAGAAACCTTTCCAGGAGCCTGGATGAAAAACCTTTAGAAACTATTGAGGAAGGAAAGAAATATATCTGGAAAAATACAGTTTGGGCTGCCCTCTTTATTGTAGTCTTTGCATTGACAGTGATGTCTTCTATTCCCTGGTTGTGGTTGATGAGTATTGATGCACATTGGTTCAGTACCATGTACAGCTGGTACACTTTCGGAAGTACGTTCGTTGCAGGTATTGCATTGATCACCTTATTTGTTGTATTCCTAAAAAATAATGACTATCTCGAATTAACGAACCAGGAGCATTTACATGATCTCGGAAAATTCATGTTTGCCTTTTCTATTTTCTGGGCTTATTTGTGGTTCGATCAGTTCATGCTGATCTGGTATGCAAATATTCCTGAAGAAACCACTTATTTCAAGCCTCGTGGCTACGGAATCTATGGCGGTATTTTCTGGCTGATGCTGATCATCAATTTTGTTGGCCCCATATTAATATTGATGAGCCGTGGCTCTAAAAGAAATTATGCAACGATCACCTTTATGTCAATAATGATTTTGTTCGGGCATTGGCTGAATTTTTTCCAGATGGTATTTCCCGGGCCGAACCCGGATCATGTTCCTGTAATGTTGTATGATTTTGGCGTAGGGTTGGGTTTTGCAGGATTGATCATGTTTGTAACCGGAAGAGCATTGAGCAAAGCCCCGTTGATTGCGAAAAATCACCCTTTTATTAAAGAAAGTATTATTCATCATACATAAATGAGATATTGAAGAAAACGATTCGTAATTATCAATTGAAATAAAATATGCAGACTTTTTTCATTGTGGCGATATTGTTACTCGGCTTTCTGATCACTTTTCAGATTGCCAAAGCCAGTGAATATGTTTCGGTGCTGAGAGGCGAAGAAAAGTCCCGGAAGCAAAGCAACCGTATCAATGCGTTTTTGTTGTTGGCATTTCTGATTGCAGGATTGTTTGGGGTGTACTATTGCAATGAAAGGCTTAGCGGAAAGATCTTGAAAGAATCTGCCTCGTACCAGGGCGAACATATTGACACTTTACTCTGGATCACACTTGCAATTACCGGTGTTGTTTTTATTGGTACCCAGATCGCTTTATTCTGGTTTGCGTTCAAATACCAGGCTTCTGAAAAAAGAAAGGCTTATTATTATCCTCATAATAATAAACTCGAAGTAATATGGACGGTGATACCTGCCATTGCATTAACTGTGCTGGTTGGATTTGGATTGTACTATTGGTTCAATATAACGGGTGAAGCACCCAAGAATGCAATGATAGTGGAGGTGACTGGAAGCCAGTTTCAATGGGATTTTCGTTATCCGGGCAAAGACGGAGTTCTTGGAAAAAAATATTACAAGGATATAAATGTTGCAGCTAATAATCCGCTCGGGCAAATATGGGATGATCCAGCTAACTATGATGATATTCACACCGCCGGCGAAATGCATTTAGTAGTGAACAAACCCGTAAAATTAATTATAGGATCTAAAGATGTGATCCATGATGTGGGTCTTGTTCATTTCCGTATGAAAATGGATGCAGTGCCTGGCACGCCAACCACAATGTGGTTTACTCCAAAGTACACGACAGAACAAATGAAAAAAATTACCGACAATCCCAACTTTGTCTATGAGCTTTCCTGTGACCAGATGTGTGGACGAGGCCACTGGAGTATGAGGGCAGTGGTGGTGGTGGAAACGCAGGAAGAGTTTGATCGCTGGATCGCTTCGCAAAAACCTCAGTATTATGTCGCTTTTCCTGATAAAGATCCTTCGAATCCGGCAAATATGAAATCTGATTCGACCAAAACAGAAAATGCCGCAGTGGTAACAACCAGTAATTTGATCAAGACAAGACAATAATTATAACTGGCAACTACGTTGTCATCAAAATAAGATATTATGGACTCAATGCATGCACATCCCGAGGTGATAACGACACATGAGGTTCATCATGACGAGCATCATGCGCATCACCACAAAGAGCGATTTATTACCAAATATATCTTTAGCCAGGATCATAAGACCATTGGCAAACAATTTCTGATCACAGGAATTGTTTGGGCCATTATTGGTGGTTTATTCTCTGTGTTGTTCAGACTTCAGTTGGGTTTTCCTGGTCAATCATTTCAAATATTGGAAACAGTTTTTGGTAAATGGGCTCCCGGCGGACAGATAAAACCTGAATTTTATTATGCATTGATCACTATGCATGGTACGGTGTTAGTGTTTTTTGTATTAACAGCGGGTTTGAGTGGAACATTTGCAAATCTTCTGATTCCGTTGCAAGCAGGAGCAAGAGACATGGCTTCACCTTTTTTGAATATGCTATCATACTGGTTTTTCTTTATGGCCAGTATAGTAATGTTATCTTCTTTATTCATTCAAACAGGTCCTGCAGCAGGAGGCTGGACGGTGTATCCACCGCTAAGTGCGTTACATGAGGCCTCGCTGGGGTCTGAGTTGGGAATGGATCTATGGATCGTAAGTATGGCTTTGTTTGTTGTGTCATCCTTGCTTGGTGGTCTCAATTATATCTCTACTATTCTGAACATGCGTACCAAAGGAATGAGTATGACGAGGCTGCCTCTTACAATCTGGGCTGTATTCTTTACTGCTATATTAGGCGTTTTATCATTCCCGGTTCTTTTATCAGGATTGATCCTTCTGTTGTTCGATCGTAACCTGGGCACCAGTTTTTATCTCAGTGATATTGTAGTGAATGGTCAAATAATGCCCAATGAAGGAGGCAGCGCTATTTTGTTCCAGCATTTGTTCTGGTTCCTGGGCCATCCTGAAGTATACATTATTATTTTGCCTGCGATGGGAATGGTATCTGAAATTCTTAGCGTGAATTCACGAAAACCTATCTTCGGGTACATGGCCATGGTGGGCTCTTTGTTTGCGATCACTGTACTTGCATTTTTGGTTTGGGCGCATCATATGTTCGTTACGGGGTTAAATCCATTACTCGGGTCCATTTTCGTTCTGCTCACTTTATTAATAGCAGTTCCATCTGCGATCAAAGTATTCAACTGGCTGACAACACTGTGGAGAGGGAATATAAGATTTACACCAGCAATGTTATTTGCGATTGGTTTTGTCAGCTTGTTTATCTCTGGTGGATTAACAGGAATATTCCTTGGCAACTCCACATTGGATATTCAACTACACGATACCATGTTTGTCGTAGCGCATTTTCATATAGTAATGGGGGTATCGGCATTCTTCGGAATGTTTGCAGGTGTATATCATTGGTTTCCCAAAATGTTTGGACGATATCTTAATACAACATTAGGCTATGTTCATTTCTGGGTTACACTTATCGGAGCGTACCTGATCTTCTGGCCGATGCATTACGAAGGTTTAGCTGGTATGCCAAGGAGATACCTGGACAAAAGTCCCTGGGTTTCTTTCAGCCAGTTTGGAGACCTGGACCGGATGATCACTATTGTTTCAATTATAGTATTTGCAGTGCAACTGATGTTTGTGTTCAATTTCTTCTACTCAATTTTCAAAGGAAGAAAAGTGACAACACAAAATCCCTGGGGAGCAAATACATTGGAATGGACTACTCCGATTCGCCCCGGTCATGGTAATTGGCCTGGCGAAATTCCGGAAGTACATCGTTGGGCTTATGATTATGGCAAGGATGGAAGAGAATTCATTCCACAAACGGAACCAGTCAGTGCTAATGAAAGTAAAGAACATTGAGGCTTTTAGCCAAAACTAACCGGAGATTAGATAAAATAGTTCTTGATTTTAATAAAGCGAGGGAATGAATAAAACCAGAGACTATTTTCTTTTGATCAAACCTTCGCTGAGTATTATGGTAGTGTTCAGCAGTGTGATCAGTTACCTGCTGGCGCCCAAAATAGTGGAGTTTGATTGGAAGATGATTGGATTGCTCTTTGCAGGTGGGTTGTTGGTTACCGGCAGTGCAAATGCCATTAACCAGGTAATGGAAAAGGATACCGACGCTGTGATGAAGAGAACGAGCCGCCGCCCGGTAGCAGCAGGAAGAATGCTGCAACAGGAAGCTTGGGGGTTTGCAATTATCACAGGTGCCGTAGGATTGTTTTTGCTTGGTCATTTTTTCAACTGGTTGTCGGCGGGATTGGCAGTATTCAGTTTGTTCCTGTATGGATTTATTTATACGCCATTGAAAAAAATAAATTCTATGGCAGTATTTGCAGGAGCTTTTCCGGGTGCGTTCCCCTGCCTGATTGGCTGGGCTGCTGGTGATGATAAATTATCTGTTGGCGGTTGGGTATTGTTTGCTTTGCAATTTCTATGGCAGTTTCCACATTTCTGGGCAATTGCATGGATTGCACACAAAGATTATACAACTGCAGGATTCAAATTATTACCAGGCCAGGGTGGACCAACCAAATTTACGGCAGTGCAGACAGTAGTTTATTCGCTGTTGTTATTTCCGGTCACTTTGCTTCCATACTTTATAGAAATGTGCCGGTATGATGGAGTAAAAGGGATAATAAGTCTGAGCCTGGTGATACTTGCCAATGTGTTTATGATCACGAGATCTTTTACACTTTACCGGAAAATGGATGTTCCTTCTGCGAGGAAAGTGATGTTTGGTAGTTATATATATCTGCCTGTAGTATTACTGGCTTTTCTGTTGAGTAAAGCATGAACATTATAATAAATAAAAAGTGAGATGGATATTGTGAGCAATCAACAAAGAAAAAAAATTCACCCCCACAAATTCACGATGTGGGTGGGTATTGCAAGCATCCTGATGATGTTTGCAGGATTGACCAGTGCTTATATCGTGAAAAGCAACCAGGCTGGCTGGCAGGAAGTAGTGATGCCTAAAATTTTCTGGGGATCCACTGCAGTTATACTGGCCAGCAGTTTGACCATGCAGATGGCAGTAAGATCTTTTAAGCAAAGAGCGATGAATCAATACCGGTCACTGATCGCAATTACTTTTTTTCTCGGTATTATGTTCGTCATTTTTCAATGCATCGGCTTTTTGCAATTGTGGGATCAGCAAGTGACATTAAAAGGCTCCGGAGCAGGACAGTTTTTGTATGTGATCTTTGGACTGCATGCTGTCCATGTTTTAGGAGGCGTGATCGTATTATTAGTGATGTTTTTGAGAGCTTTTTTTGGAAAGATCAAATTGTATAGTGCAGTGCCGGTAGAAGTAGCAGCTACCTACTGGCATTTTGTGGATGCACTCTGGATCTATTTGCTTATATTTTTTCTGTGGGTAGGATAAAAGATTAATTAATTATAATAGAAAAGTAAAATCTTATAACCGACATGGCTACGACTGCAACAGTGCATCAAACAAAATGGTGGAGTGGCGGAAAAAGCCCCTTCAATGTGGAGTATGGCAAATTGATGATGTGGTATTTCCTGATGAGTGATACTTTTACATTTGGAGCATTCCTGATATCTTATGGTACTATTCGTTTCAGCCAGAATTATTGGCCCAATCCCAGCGAAGTTTTCAATACTTTTCCTCTCACCGGAGAAGCAAATTTGCCACTTGCATTTGTAAGTTTGATGACTTTCATTCTGATCATGAGTTCTGTTACAATGGTGATGGCAGTACATGAAGGTCATCATGGTAATAGAAAAAAAGTGGTGAAATGGCTTGCATGGACAATAGTTGGTGGTTTCGCATTCTTATCATGCCAGGCATGGGAGTGGACACACTTGCTGACCGGCGAACATCCTACATTGGTAAACGGGCATATTGAATTGTGGGCCCAGACTGTGAAGGGTAATCCATGGGGAAAGATAGTAGAAGGTAGTGCAATAGCTGACGCATTGAAAAATACTTCTCCGCAAGTATTGGCAAAACTGGTTTACGAGCATAATCATACCATGTCATTAGCACAGTTTGCAGCGTTACCACATGATCAGTTGACAAGTATGGTGAATATTGCTGAAACTCACGTTCACGAACCGGGCCCGATAGCATTTGGGGGATTCTTTTTTGGTATCACAGGTTTTCACGGCTTCCACGTTTTTTCAGGAGTGGTGATTAATATCATCATGCTGGCTATGGCCAATAATGGAGTTTTTGATCGCAGAGGGCATTACCTGATGATAGAGAAAGCGGGATTGTATTGGCACTTTGTGGACCTGGTTTGGGTATTCGTGTTCTTGTGTTTCTATTTAATTTGATAAAAGTTTTAAAATAATATGAGTGTAGAACAACAAAATGTATCAGCAGAGGTAAGCTTTCCTCACGAACCGCCTACCGATAATATAAAGCGGATCTGGAAAACTTTCTGGATATTACTTATCATCACCATCTTTGAATTAGGGCTGGGTCTTACGTTGTATGCTTTAGATCTGCCGGATGATTTGAGGAGGCTACTGATCAAAGGAACAATTATCATTCTTTCTTTGGCAAAAGCCTATTTCATTGTTTCAGTATTTATGCACCTGGGAGATGAGATCCGGAACCTGATTTTGACGATTGTTATACCTTTGATGTTATTTATATGGTTCATCACTGCGTTTATTCTTGATGGAAATTCTTATAAGCATTTGCGAAACAAATACGATAAAAGCTTCCTGGAGAGAACTTCGGAATCACCCCGGAAAACGGCGGAACCGGCAAAATAAAACCTGCTGGTTGAAATAAAAAGGTTTAAAAATTTTATGGCAACCAAAACTATCGTCCCGCCGGAAGCGGGACGATAGTTTTAAATGAATACAGAAACAGTGAGTTCAAAAGCTTTATATGCGGTTATGTTGGCGTTATTACTCCCGCTTGTCAGTTATTTTATAGTAAAGCGGTATAGTGATAAAGCAACTGTAATGCCTCCCCGCTATTATACAGATTCGGTGATAGTGACGACTAAAAACGGTAAGCGATCCACGGATACGATCTGGCACAGGATATCCGACTTTTCTATGACGAATCAGTTGGGCAAACATGTTTCATGGGATAGCATGAGAGGTAAAATTGTGGTAGCAGATTTTTTCTTTACCCATTGTCCGACTATATGCGTGCCGATGGCAAGAAACATGAAACAATTACAGGAATCTATTACCAATGCCCAAAAAGTTGGAGATACCACTAATCCTTATGTACAGTTTCTTTCGTTTAGTATTGATCCGGAAAGAGATTCTGTTCCTCGTTTAAAATATTGGGCGGATCGTTTTCAGATCAATCCTGACAAATGGTGGCTGCTCACCGGCGATAAGAAAAAGATCTATGATCTGGCGCTTAAAGAAATAAAACTTGGTATGGTAGATGGCGAAGGGGTGGATACGAATTATGCCCACTCTGATAAATTTGTACTCATTGATAGCAGCAGGGTTGTCCGTGGTTATTATAGCGGATTAGATTCTGCAGATCTGGCACAGCTTTCCAGGGACCTGGTATTGCTGACGATGGAAAAAAATCCAAAAGCAAAAAGCTTTCTGGCAGGCCAGCTTCAAATACTTGTTATTGCTTTTCTTATTGCTATGATCGGCGTAGGAATATTTCTTTATTTATTCAGAAAAAAATCGAAATAGATGCTGCCAGCTGCCTGGAAAAAAAATGATAGAAAAGCAAGGATCCTCATTCTCACTTTTTCCATTATTGTTTTTGGTGTGGTTGTTTTGTTAGGCCGGTTCAAGTTGAATATACAGGCAGGATTTGATGTTCATATATTTGCCCGCATTAATGCTGTTATAAATTCTATTGTTGCAGTATTGTTGCTAATGGGCTTTCTTGCTGTGAAAATGAAAGAATATATGATGCATAAATGGATCATGATCACATCCATTATTCTTTCTTCTTTGTTTTTGATCAGTTATATCTGCCATCACATATTAGCGCCTGAAACAAAATTCGGCGGCACCGGAACTATCCGTTATGTGTATTATTTTATTCTGGGAACTCATATTCTTCTTGCAGGCATTATTCTTCCATTGATCTTATTTACTGCGTACCGGGCACTCATAGGTGAATACGCTAAGCATAAAAAGCTGGTTCGTATTACCTGGCCCGTTTGGTTTTATGTGGCTGTGACCGGAGTAGTCGTTTATTGGATGATCAGCCCGTATTATACTTAAGTTTTAAAATCTCTTGATTCATTTTCAAACTTCATTAATATTTTAAAGGATTGGGGAAGATATGCTGATGACAGGATGTTTATATTGTCGGATCATATTTTCTCTTTCCAAAAATCTTCTTCTGATTCTTTTTAATTCCTGTTGTTGTTCCTTAATCTTTTGGGTATTTGCTCGGTAATAAGTACCAAATAATGATAACTGTATAAATAAAAAGCAAAAGTACAATTAACGAAAAGGCATAATGGCTTATAAATACGTACTCAATAACAGATACAAAAACAGCACTTAATATTAGCAATACAAAAGAAACCGGTTTTTGTAATGCCAATAAATAAAAGCGATAATTGTAAAAAGATATGCCGGGATCATTGGATAAGTAAACCAACTGGGAATTGCAAAAATTATATGTTGTATCAGGCAGACTAATGATAATAAGCGTTCCAAAACCGCCAATACTCACATAAGTTTTTCTGATTGTTTGTAAGGGAATTTAGAGGAAACGCCATATTGTGATTATGAAAATAATGAATAATTAAAATCCTAACCCCTTTGCCGGATCCCAAAATAATTTTTCAAAATCCACTACTTTATCATTCTTAACTTTTATTCCTTCTTTCTTCAAAAGTCTTTCCATCAAACCCGGTGGAGAAAAATGATGTTTACCTGTAAGCAATCCAATACGATTTACTACCCGATGTGCAGGAACCTTTGGCCTTACTCTACCGCAGCCATTCATTGCCCACCCTACCATTCTTGCGGAAAGTCTAGTTCCCAGACAGGCAGCGATAGCACCATAAGATGTTACCCGACCTTTCGGTATTTGTCTTGCTACTTCAAATACCAATTCAAAAAAACTTTCATCTTTTTTACCAGATGGTTTTACTGATTTAAGTCGTGGCGACTATTTTTTTCTTTGCAGGCATTTAATGAAGATAATTATTCCTTATCAGAAATTTTTGCTTGTTTGCAACAATTCCGATCTTCTTGGCTCGGGAACAGCTTCATATTCATAAGGACAATGAAGACAACCATTGCCGCAACAATATCCTTTTTCCAGATGATATTGCCGGTAAAAACAAAAAGCCCTTCTTCATTTATATAATAATGCGCACTTCTTGAGCTTTTTTCAACTAATTTTTTCATCCATGCTCTTTACAATAATTTTTTTAAATCTTCGTCCTTTTCCTTTCCCTGCAAATTTTTCCGGCAAAGAAAAAGAGAGATAATGTACCCGATTACTTTGCGCAATATCAATGAC
The DNA here is from genome assembly GCA_963745445.1 of uncultured Bacteroidota bacterium. Classification (GTDB taxonomy): domain Bacteria; phylum Bacteroidota; class Bacteroidia; order Chitinophagales; family Chitinophagaceae; genus UTBCD1. The sequence continues at coordinate 655,961 of CAVUXD010000003.1, read as the reverse complement.
TCATAATGAGTTTTTATTTGAAGCTCTGTGGAAAACGTGTTCTAAACTGTATATGTCATCATCATCTTGATGCAGAGTACAATCATACTGTTCGATCACCTGTTTGGTAAAATCGTAGAGATTCGGGCTGTCAGTTTTTAAATGAATAAAACCACCGGGAATCAGAAAGTGCTGATATAATCGTAAAAATTTCGGATGTGTCAATCTTTTTTTTGCTTTAGATTTTCGCAACTGCGGATCGGGAAAAGTGATCCATATCTCCGACACTTCATCTTCCGAAAAATAATCTGATATCTGATCGATCTGAACTCCGTCAGAAATGCGACATTGCTCAGAGACTTCGTCCAATGCTTTTTTTGCTCCAACCCAAATTCGGTTTCCTTTTAAGTCAACCCCGATAAAATTTTTATTCGGGAAACAATTTCCCCGAGTCCAACAGCATATTCTCCTTTTCCGCAGGCCAACTCCAAAATGATCGGGTTTTTATTTTTGAAAAATGAATCCATTTACCCGTCATATTTTCAGGGAATTCTAATACATTCGGAAAATGTTTTCAATTCTTCAAAACGAAGAAGTTTTTTTTGTGCCATACAAAACAAAGGTAGAAGAAAATCAAACCGGTCAGGAAAACCGTGAATGAAATCTGACAAGCAGGCCTATTCCAATTATCGATTTTAACTGTAAGGCGGGTGACGATTTATTTTTCCCGAATAAACGAACATCATCATCATATATCATATCAACGCTCCAGTTGATAGAAAAAAATTTAGCAAGTTTGACAGATAAAATATTTGTCATATAAAAATCAACATTCATCGGTTTCTTTTTATAGTTGGAAAAAAGATCCATCCTCGCTCTGTAAACAACGAACTTGCTGATCTCTTTTACATAATTAATAGTTGAAAATGCTCCAAGCTGGTTAATGCTTTTTTTACTGGAATCAACGCCATAGCTTCCTTTTGCAGATAATGTATCATTTTTTACAATGATCCAGCGTGAAGTGACCGGAGAGAAAAAGACAGATAAATTTTTCTTTGGTTTAAAATCCAATCCTAAACTTATGAGAACATAGGCTGGAGACAGAAAACTCGATGAGAATGTTCTTGAAGTATCAGCATAAGAATAACCTTTTAAAAACTGAGAACGAAAATCAAATAGTGTAGTTAAATTTAGTTTAGGATTAAGTGAATAACCATATTTTGAAAGAAGATCAAAACGGTCATCATTTTTACGACTGCCAAGACTTGTTGTTCTTAAATAACCAAGAGCTACATCAAGACTGTTATCCCAACTGTTTCTTCCTTTTTTCCAGCCTGCAAATAAATTAAGCAATGAATTAATAGTAAGCGAAAAATCATCACCTCCTGATGCCCAATTGCTCAACGTACCCTGGCCGACATTAAGATTATAAATTCCTCCGGCTCTCCATGATTTTTTAATTGTATCAGGCAAATATGTTTTAATAGTTTTATATGATTCGTCCTGCAATGTTTTTATTGCCGGATCCTGTGCAGCGAGAAATAATGAGAGTATCAAAAAAAAGGAAAGAAGAAAATTTTTTCTCATGTCGGGCCGCAAGATAAAAAAATGAATGCAGTGATTTTCTTAAAATTATTTGCGATTAGTTTATAGAAATCATTAATAATACAACGGAGAAAAATAAAAAAACCCCGACGTTTATAGTCGGGGTCAACAATAAGAAAGACTGTGTTCGCTGTAGGGGGAGGACTCGAACCTCCACGGGGCAGTTAGCTGTAGCACAAAGTTCAGTGGTCGACCCTGGTCGGCCTTACCGAAGTAAAGCGGCTCTATGCTATATTTATCCTGTGATCCCCACCCCCGAGACAAGAGGGTATGTCTGCCAAAGATTTCATCACCCCACAGTATTTGAAAGAACGATTAATTATTCGTCTGTTTAAATACAAATTTAAAGAAAGACATCAACTTATTCAAAATATTTCAACAAATATTTTGAAATTATAGATAATATTCAAATATTTGATTTATTAAATAGAAAAATATCTAAAAACGGGATACTAAAATGGCTTCCAAATTAAATCTTGACAAATTAGATCTGCAGATCATTCATCACATGATGGAAGATGCACAAATATCATATGCTGATCTCGGTAAAAAATTATTCGTGTCCGGAGGCACTATTCATGTTCGTATTAAAAAACTTCAGGAAGCCGGAATTGTAAAAGGTACTAAGTTGAATGTTGACCTGAAATACTTAGGACACGATGTGATCGCTTTTATTGGTATTTATCTTGAAAAAAGTTCTATGTACGATTCAGTAGCAAAAGAGCTGCAGAAAATTCCTGAAATTGTGCGGCTGAATTATACCACGGGTAATTACAGCATGTTTGCAGAAATTGTTTGTAAGGATATTGCGCAATTACGTTGGGTACTTCATGATGAATTGCAAAAAATAAAAGGCATCGAGAGAACAGAAACATTTATTTCACTTGAAGAAAGTTTCAGCAGAAATGTAAAAGTGACAGGCTAAGCGGAAATACTGACATGAAAGAAACCTCAAAATTTTATTCTTCATTAGGTTTGTTGATCGTTCTGAATGCGATCATCAAGCCTCTCTGGATATTCGGTGTTGACAGGCTGGTTCAGAATTCGGTCGGAACAGTAGAATATGGAACTTATTTTTCTTTATTTAACCTCTCCATTGTTTTCAGTTTTTTGCTTGGACTGGGATTAACTAATTTCTTTCAATCGTCAGCTGGCAGCACGAAACAAAGATTTCATTGATCATGTAGGTAATTTTCTTTTAATAAAATTACTTTGTTCCTATTCTTTATATCCTGGTTGTATGTATGGTAGCATGGTAACAGGCATCAACCGGTGGGACATTATTTTCGGAGTGATCTTTATACAGGCTTTTCAATCGTTATTTGTTTTTTTGCGAGCAGTTATCACCGCACATCAATGGTTTCGGACCGAGGCGTGGCTTTCTGTATTGGACAAAACACTAATGATCATTACTTTGCGGAAGCCTTCTTTATATTCCCTTCTCTTTTCGGAGTAATGACAATAGATCGTTTTTTATCTGTACAGGTCACTTGCACTGTCATTGCAATGTCATGTGCATTTATTATTCTGCTACGACGGAAAATCCATTTTTCGTTCAGTAAAATCTCTACACTTGATAAAGAGATTCTTAAATCAGGTGTTCCGTTTATCATTATTATGCTTGCTGATGTCTGTTCACTTCCGCCTTGATGGTTTTTTACTGGAAAGGATTCACGCAAACGGAGCACATGAAGCAGGGATATATGCAGCAGCATACCGGCTTTTAGATGCAGCAAATATGATCGGAGTGTTGTTGGCATCTTCTTATGTTCCATACATTGCCCGACAATGGAGTCGAAGGAAAAGACATGTAACGGACAGTAATGTTAACAAGCCGTCATTTCCTGATGATGTTTTCAATAACAGTTGCCTGCGCCGCTTTTTTCCTTGCACCATGGATAGAAAAAATATTATATCATCATGATGACAGCAATGCTATGCAGGTAATGCAATGGTGTCTTCCGGCGCTGATAGGATATTCATTAGTTCAGATATACGGCACATTTCTTATTGCTATAGGACAGGTTGTTTCATTCTGCTACATTACATTCATAGCTGTTTTAATAAACACTTCTCTTAATCTTTTATTGATCCCGTCATTAGGTGCAAGAGGCAGTTGCTTTGCTGCGTTGGCCAGCCAGGGATTTTGTGGCATCGCGGTAATGTGGTATTCATGGAGAAAAACGAAACTAATATTCATTTTCGTTCGCTTATTATTTATGTTCTTGCTGCTGCGATATTATCCGGATTTTTTTATTGGGGAAAAAATTTGGAAGATAAACCCAATCTGGCTGATTGCAGGAGTGGCAATGATTTCTTTGCTGATCCTGTTAGCATCCGGGATGATGCAATGGCGACGTTGGATAGAACAACTTCATAAAACAGAATTTAAATAATTTTTTATGCCGGATTTTTTTTATTTGTTATCAAAGTGGTGGAAACAAATACTGTCAGTAGTTGTGTTGTGTACATTGGCTGCTGGCAGTATCGTTTTTATAAAACAACAGAAATATCTATCTGTTGCTACTGCAGTGGCCGGAAACAATATCGCTTCTGATAAATCCAGGATCTTCAGTGAAAACATCGAGGCCTTATATTCCAATCTTGGTTCGCCGGATGAACTGGATGTAATTGTGGGAACCGGGCAACTGGATACTATTTACCTTGCCGTTACCGATCAATTTAATCTTTTCGATCACTATAAAATAAAGGGGACTAAAGAAGAAAAGCGTTTGAAATCGGCACATTTGCTGAAATGTAATACTGAAATTCAAAAGAGTGAGTATGGAGAGCTGAAAGTAAAAGTTTGGGACATAGATAGAAATCTTGCACCCCAATTGGCGAATGCTTTGATAGAAGAATTAGGGAAAATATACCAACAACTTGAGAGCATTAGCAATCAAACCTCGTTAAATGGGTTAAAATCTGCTTCTGAAAAAATTAAAACCCGTTTAGATAGTGTTCATGAAAGCGATACCGGGTATAAAACTTTTTCCGATCGTCTTCAGCAATATGAAAAATTGATTGACGAATACCAATTGATGGTTGATACTAAACCTCAGCCATTGGTAATTGTTGAGCAGGCAAGACCTTCATTATTGCCGGACAAACCGAAAAGATTAGAAATAATAATAGCAACTTTTGTACTGAGCTTTCTATTTGCTTTATCGGTTGCATTGATTCTGGAAAAGCGGAAAAAAATCCTGAAGTGATCTCCATTGATTATAAAAATAAGCTGCACTTTTGGCTCTTTGCGGCCCTTTTTGTTTTTTCCCTCCTGCCTGTGATTATTACAGGAGAATATTTCTGGATTGCAATTCCATTTGGAATATTGGTTTGTTATTCCGCATGGCAAAACATCAGTATTGTTTTCTTTTTGTTGCTGGCTACACTGCCTTTTTCTACAGAATATCATTTTAATCCCGGATTGGGTACAGATATTCCTGATGAATTTTTAATGTTGATCACAACGGCAACGTTCATTTTATATTTTTCAAATAGACCAACGGCTGTTTCAAAAAATTATTTATTTCATCCGCTTTTGATCTTATTGATCTTTTCGGTTATGTGGATTTTGGTTGCTGCATTTTTTTCAACCGACATTCTTGTTTCTGTTAAATTTTTTTTGGCGAAATGCTGGTATATCGGAGCTTTTGTACTGACGCCTTTGATCCTTTTCCGGAAGGAAAAAACAATTAAGACCTCAGCGGTCATTGTGGCCATTTCAATGCTTATTGTCACATTGATCATATTGATTCGACACGCACAATATGATTTCCGATTTGCTGATATCAATAATGCTGTTCAACCTCTTTTCCGTAATCATGTGAATTATTCGGCAATGCTGGTGTGTATAATTCCATTGTTTTTTGCATTTTTTCACTTGAGTAATTCTATAAGAAATAAATTTTTTATAACAATTGCTGTTTTTGTTTTACTAACTGCATTGTTTTTTTCTTATTCACGGGGAGCTTGGGTGGCTTTATTGGCAGGCCTTATTGCTTATTGGCTGATCAGAAAGAAATTATTGGTTATTTCTTTTTTAGCGGCTTTTATTCTGGCAATAGGGTTTTTATTTTGGATCAAGAGCAATGATCGTTATGTTCGATATGCTCCTGATTTTGCAACAACTATTTTTCATAAAAATTTCGAGGAGCATTTGATAGCCACATACAAGTTAAAAGATGTTTCTACGGAAGAAAGATTCTATCGATGGATAGCGGGAGTGCGGATGATAAAGGATAACTGGGTGACTGGCTACGGGCCCAATACATTTTATTATAATTATAAACCATACGCAGCCCCGGTATTTAAAACCTGGGTCAGCGATAACAAAGAACATTCTACGGTTCATAATTATTTTCTACTGATGACTATTGAACAGGGTATTCCGGGACTGATCTTATTCTTATTGCTGGTAGGAGGCATGTTATATTACGCGCAGCGTTTGTATCATAAGAAAAAAAATAGATTTTATAAAACTGTAGCTGCTACAACCGGTGTTATTATTACCATGCTGATCATCGTGAATTTTTTAAGTGACCTGGTAGAAACAGACAAGATCGGAAGTATTTTCTTTTTGTGTCTGGCAGTATTGATCGTATGCGATGTTCGTTCAAAACAGGCTTCAGATCTTTCCTCTGACGTTCAAGGCGTCTCTTAATCCATTCCCAAGGAGATTAAAGGCAAGCACCAATAACATTATCGCAAAGCCCGGGGCTAACGCAAGCATAGGGTTTTGAGTAATAATGAAATTATAATTTTCTTTGATCATTAAACCCCAACTCGGTTGTGGCGGTTGAACGCCGATCCCGAGAAAACTCAAGCCTGCTTCAATAACTATTGCTGATGCGAAGTTGGAAGCGGCTATTACCATAACGGGCCCCATAATGTTAGGCCAGATATGCCGGGCAATTGTTCTGAGATCAGAATACCCCAATGCCCTGGCAGCTTCGATGTATTCGAGTTCCCTCACACTCAAGACTTGTCCTCTTACCAGTCTTGCAATGTTTACCCACATCGTAAGCCCGACTGCGATAAAAATTTGCCAGAAACCTTTTCCCAGTACTAATGTGATTGCAAATACAAGCAATAAAGTTGGAATGCTCCAGATCACATTGATAAACCACATAATAATATTATCGGTTTTTCCACGAATCGTATCCAGCCAGTGACCCAAGGATCAAACCGATACTTAATGAAATGATCACAGTGATCAATCCAACACTCAGGCTTACACGGGTGCCGATGATGATACGGCTTAGAATATCCCGGCCATATTTATCAGTGCCTAAAAGAAATTTTTTTGTGGTGATCGGATCCGGCACTAACTTTGATAGAGAATAAGCTTGCCGTTCGCTGAGTTTTTCATCAATGTATTTTTGAACGACGATACTATCGCTCTTTTTTTCGTAACCCGTAATAGGAACATAATAATAAACATCTTCTTTACCGGAGATCAATTGCCCGAAAAACCCAGGAACAATTACATTTTTTTCTTTTTTGACTTTAATAAAATCCTGTTTAAATCCGGGTTTTCTTCCGCCAATCTCCAATATGATGCGATTGGCATAAGGAGAATCATCCGGAGCTATGAAATAGGCAAAGACTGCGGTGATAATCGCCAGCACAATGACAATAAGACCGAAAACGGCTCCTTTATTCTTTTTTAATCTTCGCCATGCAGCTGCCTGGAATGATTGGGAATTTTTCATTAAAATATGTCCGCTTCTATCGGTTTATACAAATATATCTGTATCTCAGGATTTCAGGAATCGCAACAATCAGTTATCTTACCTTTCTTCCTTTCCATTCATATTTTCCAAATTGTCCGAATAAACCGGAGATAATGGTATAAAAAATATGAACCGGTTGCAGGAAGAAAAAATATTTCAGCAAGGAACTTTTTCCAAAAAAGGAAGCAACCTCTGCTACAAAAGGAAATTCAATAATGGTTTTGGCAACCCACAGACCTGCACAGTAGATCCAATAATGGTAATTCCAAAATCCTGCGATCAATAATGCTGGGAATGAAAGATTAAAGAGATAAACGAGCAACAATACTGCAAATATCCTTTTATCCTCGTAGTGTGTGGCTTTACTGGCCCAGCGAATCCGTTGATTAAAAAAAATCTTCCAGCTTTTTGCCGGCTCGGTAACTACAATAGCTGCTTTTGATTTTAAGTAGTGAACTGATTGTGGATGCTTTTTCCATATTTTGTACATCAGCAGCATATCGTCACCGGAGGCAATTGTGTCAATACCGGCAAAACCATTTACTTCATCAAAAATTTTTCTTTCGTAAGCAAGGTTGGCGCCATTACACATCGTTAATGAATTTTTATGCACTGACACACCTGTGATTCCCTGCAATACAAGAAAGTCAAGCGATTGAAAGACCTGCAAGAGTGAATTATCATTTTTATGCATGACAGGTGCGGCAATAAATGCTGAGCTCTTTTCCTCCTTCATTGCAGCAATATGGTTTAACCATTCTGACGGTACAATGCAATCTGCATCAGTGGTTACGATCCATTCATTTTTTGATAAAGCAATGCCTGTCTCAATAGCTTTCTTTTTATAAGCGTTAATATTATCTTCCTTCAGCTGAATTAATTTAACATCCGGAATTTTTTTAACTATTTCAACTGTCTTGTCAATCGAGCTATCATCGATTACAATTATTTCAAATAAATTTTTCGGATAAGTTTGCGCTTGCAGACTTTGAAGCAAAACCGGGATTGTCATTTCTTCATTTCGTGCAGGAATAATTACAGAGATGCGGGTTAGTCGTTCTGATTGGAATGGCATAAATTCTGGAATAGCTTTCCAGTTAAGCCAATAATAGATCATGAGAATGGAATAGCCCACAAATAATATTATGACAATGAGAAGCAGGATCATAAACTGTAAGAAACAAATCTACTCATTGCCGGCCTTAGTTAGTATGGCAGGAAGAATTTCTTTGATATGATTTTCGTGCAGCACCTGGTGACCGGAACGAATAATTTGAATGGAACAAAATTCTTCAATCCCTTCTTGAAATTTTTTACCTCTGTCAGGCAATATGATACGATCATATTTTCCGTTGACAAGATGTACCCCGGTATGGTATTTACGGATCAGAGATTTTATTTTACTTAGAGAAGGTTTTAATTTTCTAAGAGCGGTCCAGCGACTATACAATTGTTCCCTCACTTTTTCATTCCCGATATAATAGCTTACAAATTTGAAAATGCTGGTATTGACAAAACCAATTTTGTTGATCAATTTCAGGAATGCAAAAAACCAATCGGGATGCTTCATTGTAAAAGCAAATAATTTATTTCCGATAAGGGTTTGCGTTGTAAGCCAGTACCAGAAATTGATCTTTAACCCATCTGGAGCCATCAAAATCATCTTTTCGATCTTCTCAGGAATGAGTTCATACAGACTCAGAGCTACCCGGCCACCAAGACTAAAACCGATTAGTGTCAATCGCTGTTCCATCAGCCCGGGAATTTCTTTCAATATTTGTAAGACATCATCAGCGGTAAAGTTCAATCCTTCGTTCCATTCAGTATTTCCATGAAAGGGGAGATCAATGGCGTAAAAACGATATTCACTACCTACATATTTTTCGAGGAAGGAGAAAGACTCAGCAGTTTCTCCATATCCGTGAAAACAAAGCGCCATCTTATTCCCTGATCCGAACGACCGGCAAAGAACCCGGGAACTTTTATAGGAGATCATCCGGCTTTCCATAATGATCAAAAATTTTCAGAAAAAATAAATGGCAGATTCAAAAATAACATTAAATTTGATTAGTTGTATAAACAACTATATGCAAAACAACCAATTTAAAAAAGGCGAATTATACAGTTTTATTACGGGTAAAGCATCTACTGCTATAGCCCGTCGGTTGCAAAAAAAACTGAACCTGGCAGGTTTGCATATTACTATTGAGCAATGGAGTGTTTTATACCATCTCTGGAAAAAACATGGATTGAGCCAGCAGGAATTATGTCATGCTACATTTCGTGATAAACCCAGTATCACCCGGCTGGTAGATAACCTGGAAAAACTGAACCTGGTAAAAAGAGTTCCTTCGGAAAGTGATCGCCGCATTAACCTTATTTACTTGACCAAACAAGGACAAAAATTAGAAGAACAAACCATGCGCTTGGCAGATCAAACGCTTAACGAAGCATTGCAAACCGTTCCCGCTGCGAAAATAGAAGTGTGTAAGGAAGTACTGCAAATCGTTTACGATAATCTCAAATAATATTATCGAATTATAAAACCCTTTTATGCAAACTTCAACTGAAAAGAAAACCGTCTTGAAAGGTGGAGAATGGCTTATCAAAGATTCTTCACCCACAGATACTTTTATTCCGGAAGATTTCACTGAAGAACAGCGAATGATCCGGGACATGTGTGATCAGTTTTTAGATAAAGAAGTTTATCCAATTCTCGACAGAATTGATAACCTGGAGCCCGGATTGATGAAATCATTAGTACAAAAAGCAGGAGAGCAGGGTTTACTTGCTGTTTCTTTCCCCGAAGAATATGGAGGATTGGGAAAAGATTTTGTCACTTCCACTATTGTGAATGAATATCTCGGAGCCGGTCATTCTTTTTCCGTCGCAATTGCAGCACATACTGGCATCGGCACTTTACCGATCTTATATTTTGGAACAGCAGATCAAAAACAAAAATATATCCCCAAACTTATCAGCGGAGAATGGGCGGGATCGTATGGACTTACTGAACCCGACAGTGGCAGCGATGCATTGGGTGCAAAGACAACTGCAAAACTGAGTGCTGATGGAAAGTATTACATTTTAAATGGCCAAAAATGCTGGATCACCAATGGAGGATTTGCACAGGTGTATACAGTATTTGCAAAAGTAGATGGCGATAAATTCACGGCTTTTATTGTAGAAAGAGGTACAGAAGGATTTACCCAAGGGCCCGAAGAGCATAAAATGGGGATCAAAGGTTCATCTACGGTGCAGTTATATTTCCAGGATTGTAAAGTTCCGGTTGAAAATGTATTGGGAGAAATTGGTAAAGGACATAAGATCGCATTTAATATTCTAAATATTGGTCGCCTGAAATTATGTGCAGCAGCAATTGGCGGATCAAGAAGGGCGATTACCGATTCTGTTCAGTATGCAAAGACCCGGGAACAATTCAAACAACCGATTGCCAATTTCGGCGCTATCAAACATAAGCTGGCGGAAATGGCGATTGATATTTTTGTAGGAGAATCTGCATTATATCGCACGGCGAAATGGATCGATGAAAAAGAAGAGGAATTGGCTGCAGCAGGAAAACCTTATAATGAATCGTTGCTGGGAGCTGCTGAAGAATATGCAATCGAATGTGCTATGCTGAAAGTATTTGGAAGTGAAGCGCTGGATTTTGTGGTGGATGAAGGAGTGCAGATACATGGCGGTAATGGATTCAGTGCTGAATATAATATCTCAAGAGCATATCGTGATTCAAGGATCAATAGGATTTACGAAGGAACCAATGAGATCAACAGGTTGTTGACGCTGGACATGACATTGAAAAGAGCAATGCAGGGAAGATTAGATTTGATGGGACCGGCGATGGCAGTACAGAAAGAACTGATGAGTATTCCTGATTTCAGCAGTGATGATGAACAGCCTTTTGCTAAAGAAAAGAAATTGGTGGCCAATCTTAAAAAAGCAATTTTGATGACAGCAGGCGCTGCCGTGCAAAAACTGATGATGAAAATAGATAGCGAGCAGGAAGTGCTGATGAATATCGCTGATATGGCCATTGAAACTTTTAATGCAGAAAGCGTATTGCTCCGTGTAATGAAAATGGTGGATCTGCGGGGAGAAAAAGCTTGCGGTGATCACCTCGACATTATGAGGACTTATTTATACGATGCTGCTGACAAAGTGAATAAATCCGGAAAAGATGCGATCAATTCCTTTGCCGATGGTGATGAACAGCGGATGATACTGATGGGGTTGAAACGCTTTACCAAAGCCGAGCCATTCAATACAAAAGATGCCCGGAGAAGAATTGCCGATAAGATGATCGCAGAAGGAAAATATTGTTTTTAATCCCAGATATCTTTTTCCATAACAGAAGGGTCCAACGATACTGTTGTAACAGGTTGAGATTTGTCATATACCATGTTCAGCTCTTTACGGGTAAGTTTTAATTCCCCGAGTTTTCTTATTCTTTTATTTTCGATCAGAATACCGACTGATAAAATCAACGCAGACAAAGTGGCGGCAATAAAATACATTGTAAATATATCCGCAACTTCTTCTGATTTTACAACATAATACAGGATATAGATCAGCATATAGAAACCGTACGCAAACAGCATTGAAGTAATCATCAGCGCTTTTCCGGTAGCTTTTCCCTGGGTAATAGTGATCTTGATTTGTCGCAATGAAAACCAGATACTGCAGAAAAGAAGCAAACTCAAGCCAGGCGCCATAATGATAGTCATGGCTTCTTTATTATAACCGAAGAATATTGTAACGACGATTTCAAACCCCAAAAAAACAAGAACCGAATACCGTATCTTTTTTGCAAGAGCGGAAGAGAAACTGAAGTAAGCCATGAAAGTAAGCATAAGAGGCAGCTCAAGAAGATTATTAGTAATTCCAAAAAATTTTCTGAAGCCTTCGCTTACCGGAATATAATTTTCGCTCATCAGGTTATAGTTGAAACTTAAGAGGTAATAGACAGCTAAAGCGAGAAAACATTTAAAGCGATGTAGTCGGAGAGTGAATATAAGTACGACTGGTAAAATCAGGGCAATGGTGGAAATTAAACCCATTATATCTTTCCAATTCATGGGATCGGTTTTTCTATTGGATATGGATTGTATTCAATCAACACTTGAATCAAACAACACAGTTTATAAACGTGATTGGCAAGGAGATAGTGTCTGCAAATAAGAGTTTGTACTCAGATTCAGTAAAAGCATGTAATCGTTCCGTAATATTACGGAAAGTGACTCTAAGTGTTTTTGTGTTACCTTTCTGAAATGATACGAACTCTTTTACTTTTTTCGCTGATCCAGTCGTCAGTAGCAGTAGCACAGTTAGCTCCATCTTATATTTCAGGGCAAACAACCGGACCATTAGCATTTCTTAATTACGGCCTGGGTGAGGATCGTTTAGGTGGAGCGAAAATGACCTATCTCGATTCCAATGTTGTAGTGAAAGTAGTGGACAGCGTAAAAAACGATTATACAATTCAATTGTCGAAAAATCATTTTGCCTATCTGCCCAAAGCGAATTTTAAAAGAGATAGCACTGTCATTATGCATCCATATTATCTTACCAATAGCTGGAAAGTGTATGGAGACGATAAGTATGATTATGTAACAATATCGTTAGATGAAAGATTGCCTTATCGAAGCATTCAACAAATCGATCCTGCCAGGATCGTTGTAGATATTTTTAGCGCTACCAGTAATACGAACTGGATCACGCAGCTTTCAACAGTAAAAGAAATTAAAAATACCTGGTATGAACAGATCGAAGACGATGTGTTCAGGGTTTATATTGAACTCAAACATAATCAACATTGGGGTTATTCGATATACTATGATAAAAAGAAATTAATAATTCGTGTTAAACGCCAACCTCCATTGCTTGTTTTGAGTAAATTAAAAATAGCTGTGGATGCAGGTCATGGTGGTGATAACATCGGTGCGTCGGGGGGAACAAGTAAAGTGCTGGAAAAAAACTATACACTGAAGATCGCAAAGGAGTTGGAAAAAGCATTGAAGAAAGAAAAGGCAAAAGTATTTATGACCAGAGAAAAGGATACATCTCTGAGTATGATCGAAAGAACAGAAATGCTCCGACAATGGGACCCTGATTTCCTGATCAGCATTCATCTCAATTCAGGGAACAGTGATACAGTGAGAGGCGTCAGTACTTATTACCGATATATTGGTTTCAGGCCTTTGACGCAATTTATTTTAAAGCGGATGAAAGAGCTTGGACTAAAAGAATATGGAAACGTTGGAAATTTTAATTTTTCGTTGAGTGGACCTACAGAATATCCTAATTGCTTAGTAGAAGTAGCTTTTCTCAGTAACCGGCAAGATGAAAAGAAAATTTTAAACCCTGCATTTCACAAAGCCGTAGCTGCAAAAATTGTGGCTGGAATAAAAGATTGGTTGCGATCTCTTCCAAAATAAATTTTATTACAGATCTGCAGCGGCAGCTTCATCCACCCACCAATACAGTTCATCATTGAACGGCTGAATAATTTGTGCAGGGTATAAGATCGGGTTATGTTCCTTGCTGAATACATTGTATAAAGCCGTCATTTTTTCATGCCCGCTTATAAAAAAGACCACCCAGGCTGCTGCGTTGACAACGGGTGGAGTCAATGTGATCCGGTACAGATTTTCTTCTTTGTGGTAAATAGATTTTACCCAAATAGTTTTTTCATCAATTTCAAAATATCCCGGAAAAAGAGAAAGAGTATGAGCATTGTCTCCTAAGCCCAGCAGAACGAGATCGAATGTGTGATTACTATCAGGAAAATAGCGATGCAATATTTTTTCATATTCTGAAGCAGAAATATCCGGATCAATGTCTGTTCTTATAATATGTATCTGCTCTTTTATTACCGGTACATGATCGAGCAATGCTTCAAAAGCCATTTTTGCATTATTACGTTCATCGGTGAAAGGAACAAATCGCTCATCTCCCCAGAAAAAATGCATGCGGCTCCAATCAATTTTGTTTCGATAAGTTTCGGATGCCAGCAATTGGTATAATTTTTTTGGAGTAGAGCCGCCGGATAAAACCAGCGTAAAACGATCCTGTGATTTTAAAACCGTTTCAATGTATTGAACCATCCATTCAGCAAATTGATTGCTCAGGTCATTGATATCTTTTGTTACTTTAAGTTTCATTCGTTTTTTATTCTTTATTTTTTGGTGGTAATGTTACCCAGTGATGTCCATCTTTTGCAATTAATTCTTCAGAATCTTCGGGGCCCCAACTGTCTGGTGCATAATTTGGAAAATCAACCGGCGGACGTTTTAGCCAGGTTTGTAAAATAGGTTCAATGATTTTCCATGCAGCCTCCACCTGGTCTGCACGCATAAACAAGGTTTGATTACCGGAAATTACATCTTCCAGCAAAGTTTCGTATGCTTCAGGCTCTTTACCATCGTATGCTTCTGCGTAACTGAAAATCATATCAACAGGATTCAGGATCATATCTTGCCCGGGTCTTTTTGCCTGGAAACGTATTCGGATATCCATTTCGGGTTGAATACAAATGGTTAAACGATTAGGCCGCCATGTCTCTGCGGATTCCGGCGGAAATGAATAATTCGGCGCTTCTTTAAATTGAATAGTGATCAATGTGGTTTTTTCGAGGAGAAATTTCCCTGTGCGAATATAAAAGGGCACATTACGCCAGCGCCAGTTATCAATAAAAAATTTTGCTGCTACAAATGTTTCTACCGGAGATTGAGGGTTCACATCTTTTTCCTGGCGATAGCCCTGAATTTTTTTCCCATTCATCCATCCGGGAGAATATTGACCTCTTACTGAATGTGCATGTACTTGCTTCGGGTTCCAGTTTCCGTATGGCATGCAGTACATCCACTTTTTTATTCCTGATCTCATTGGCATCGAAAGATACGGGAGGTTCCATTGCGATCATACAAAGAAGTTGCAGGATATGATTTTGCACCATGTCTCTTAAAGCGCCGGCTTGTTCGTAATAGGCACCACGGTTTTCTACGCCTATGGTTTCTGCTGAAGTGATCTGTATATGATCAATATAATTATTGTTCCAGATCGGCTCAAACAGTGCATTTGCAAAACGGAAAGCAAGGATATTTTGCACCGTTTCCTTTCCCAAATAATGATCGATCCGGAAGATCTGTTCTTCTTCAAACATAGTGTTGAGTAACTGATTCAATTCATGAGCACTTTTCAGATCATGCCCGAATGGTTTTTCAAATACCAACCGGGTAAGTTTAGGATTTTCGCAAAGTTTTTGTTCGAATAATTTTTTTGCAAGTATTGGCGCTAATTGCGGAGCTACTGCGAGATAAAAAATTATTACAGGCTTCGCTCCCCAATCTTTTGTCCTTTCATTAATATCTTCTATGATCTTTTGATAACTGTTATCATCACGCAAGTCAGTAAGATGATAAAAGATATTAGAAGCGAATTCCTGCCACTTCCCGTCCAATTCATTTTTTCTTCTTGAAAACTGCTGTACTCCTTCAAATAATTTTTTACGATAATCATCATCTGAGTCAAAAGGAGTTCGCCCGGCGCCAATGACGATAAATTTTTCCGGAAGATAATGATCAAGAAACAGGTTATATAAAGCAGGGATCAGCTTGCGGTTGGTAAGGTCCCCGCTCCCACCAAAAATAAACAAGATCGTCGGTGGCAATTGATTTTGTCCTTCCATTTTGATTCAGTTTTGTAGATTGTTGCTTTGGCTTCAGCATTTCAAAATTACCAATCGGTATGAAAACTTCCTTCCATATCGATCCGTTGATACGTATGTGCCCCAAAATAATCCCTTTGTGCCTGTATGAGATTTGTGGGCAATTTATCACTGCAATAAGCATCGAAATAAGATAATGCACTCGCCAATCCTGCAGCCGGTATTTTGCTTCCGGCACTTAGCTGAACAATTTTTCTCAATGCGGGTATTTTCTTTTTCACAAGCGCTGCCACTTTTTTATACAGTAAAATATTTTGCAATTGCGGATTTTTTTTGGAGGCAATTGTAAAAATTTCCAGCAATGAAGAACGGATGATGCATCCGCCCCGCCAGATGCGAACCACATCTTTTAAAGGAATATCCATATTCAATTCCCCGGAAGCTTTATGCAACATGGCTAATCCTTGCGCATAGCAAAGTATCGTTGCAGCATATAAACCATCATGCAATTGCCGGATCATTTTTTCTTTATTTGTTGTAATTGGTTTGATCCTGGGTTGATATAATGAAGCAGCAGCTACTCTGTCATCTTTATATACAGAAAGGTCTCTCATTGCAACAGCACTATCAATAGTGGGAATGGGTACAGGCAGATCCATTGCATCCTGAGAGGTCCATTTCCCGGTTCCTTTAGAACCGGCTTTATCCAATATCATATCCACCAGCCGGGTTTTGGTTACATCATCTTCTTTTAAAAATATGGCGGCAGTGATCTCCAGGAGGAAAGAACTCATTTCCGTTTCATTCCAATTTTTGAAAAGCTCATGTAGGTCATCATTGTTTAAACCAATTCCTCTTTTTAGAATGTCATACACTTCGCTGATGAGCTGCATGATGGCATATTCAATTCCGTTATGCACCATTTTTACATAATGACCGGCTGCAGCTTTTCCCATATAAGCAACACAAGGTTCATTGTTCACTTTTGCTGCTACCGCTTCCAGAATCGGCTTTATCTCATGCCATGCCTGCACATCACCGCCGGGCATAATGCTTGGACCAATACGGGCTCCATGCTCACCACCACTCACTCCCATTCCGACAAAGTGAATTTTTTTATCCTGTAAAAAATTGATTCGTTTTAATGTGTCAGTGTAATGAGAATTGCCCCCATCAATGATGATATCACCTTCTTCCAATAATGGCAACAGATCATTGATGACATGATCTACTATCGGCCCGGCAGGAACGAGCATCATCAGTTTGCGGGGACGTTTTAACTGCTTTACCATTTCTGATAAAGTGGTCACTCCTTTTACTACTGTGCCGGGAGAAGCAAAAGATTCAAGGCTGGTAGCTTTTGACAGATCTTTATCAAAGCCGATAACACTGAAACCATGATCGGCCATATTCAATAAAAGATTACGGCCCATCACGCCAAGCCCGATCATTCCAAAATCAAATGGAAATGTTTCCAATTTTTGTGCAGATTTTCCTGCAAGTTATTAATATCCGGGGCAAGAAAGCGGCTGCATCAAATAAACAGATTTTTTGATATTTGATGTCAACGCCGGAAGTATGCAAGGCAATTTTATATAGTGATGGGGTGTTTCATAGCTAAACTATTAGCTTGCCGCTTGCGTGATATTCGTTAATTTTGCAAACAATTATTTTATTATGGCAGAAACATTAGCGGCGCCATTGACCTCCAAAGATTTTCAAACTGACCAGGAAGTGCGGTGGTGTCCCGGTTGCGGAGATTATTCCATTTTAGCACAGGTACAGAAAATAATGCCCACATTGGGTATCCCGAGAGAAAACATTGTGATCATATCCGGTATCGGCTGCAGCAGCAGGTTTCCTTACTATATGAATACTTACGGCATGCATTCGATCCATGGCAGAGCTACAGCAGTAGCCAGTGGGTTGAAAGCGTCCCGTCCTGAACTGAGTGTATGGATCGTGACTGGTGATGGTGATAGTTTAAGCATCGGCGGCAATCACACTATTCATTTATTGCGCCGCAATTTTGATGTCAATATTCTTTTGTTCAATAACCAGATCTATGGTTTGACGAAAGGGCAATATTCGCCAACCTCCGAAGAAAACAAAGTCACCAAATCATCGCCGTACGGCAGCGTTGATCATCCGTTTAATCCATTAGCGTTGGCGCTGGGCGCCGATGCAACATTTGTAGCAAGAGGCATGGACAGAGATCCCAAACATTTGCAGGCCATGTTGCTTCGTGCCAATGCACATAAAGGAGCATCGTTTCTTGAAATTTATCAGAACTGCAACATCTTTAATGACGGTGCATTTGAAATTTATACCGAGAAAGGAACCAAAGCACAGGAAACATTATTCCTGGAACAGGGCAAGCCACTTATTTTCGGCGCTAAAAATGATAAAGGGGTCAAACTGGATGGTTTCACTCCTGTAGTAGTGGATCTGAATGAAGGGCATAGCGCAGATGAGCTTTGGGTGCACGATGAAAAAGATATTTACAAGGCGCAGATACTGGTTCGTGTTTTTGATAACCCGCATAAAGAAGGGCACCTGCCCCGGCCATTCGGAGTGTTTTATCAAACCGAACGCAGCTGTTATGAAGATGTAATGGCAGAACAGATCGAGGAAGCACAGGCAAAGAAGCCTGCTGATTTGGACAAATTGCTTCGTGGCAATGAAGTGTGGACGATCAATTGAAAAAATCAATTAAAGAAATCGACTTAAGTGATAAGGAGGTTTTTTTATTGTGCAAAATGCCGTAACTCTTTTTCTGCTGAGTTTTTAATTTTCTTCTGTTTCCAGTTGTACCAAGGTTTGGGCATTGTTTTTTTCATCATGGTATCAATGTTGCGCATACCCAAATAAATTCCATACACCATGTAGTTTACCGCCCAATGAAGGTTGCAATGCACGAAGGCTCATGGCAAATCCGCTGTCGAGATATTCCATGTGGTGCCAATAACCTGCAGGCATGAATAATGTATCACCATGTTCTAAAATAAAATCATAACCATCTGCCAGTTTCAATGCAGGGAATTTTTTATAATCGGGAGTGCCGTTGTTTTGATAATAGCGGGAAAAATCAGCAAGGCTTAATACTTCAAAAGGTTTACGATATAATTTGTGCCGTTGTTCGTAAGAAAAGAGCAATACTCTTTTTCTTCCGATGAATTGGGTATGGAGGATATGCGAGAGATCGATATCAAAGTGCATGTGAGTGATGGAGCCTGCACCACCCACAAAAAGCATCGGGTATTTTTTTACAAAACCTCTCATAAATTCCTCAGGCCAGGTAAAATCATTTACCAGCTGTGGTGCATGCTGAAAAATATTGAACAAAAAAATCCGCAAGCTCAATCGGCCCTTTTTTCACCATGTCTAGGTATTCGCCAAATTTCATGTAGCCGTCGGCTTTATTAATGGGAGTATAAGCGTCACTTTTTACATTGTTGTATACAGCAACTTCTTTTTCACCCACCACATACTTAAAATAATCCCAGTTCCATTTATCTCTTGCCGGCCAGTTTTGTGGAAAGGTTTTTAATAACGACAGGAATATTGGTCCGATAAAATTCTTTTTTGAAAACTTCCGGGCTGATACTATTAACAACAGTAACTGTTTTTAGCTGCATATCGTTTTTCCGGTTACAAAAATCGAACTGAAAAATACAAATTGTCCGACAAATACAGAATGGAGGTGCTCAGTTTTAATATATGCTGCCATTTATGATGTATTGCGCCGGCTTTTTGGAAAAGTACCGGAGAAAATAATTCAGACAAGCAGGTAGTAATAAAAAATAAAGCGCCGTTTAAAACGGCGCTTTATAATCTTTCAAACACTACTAATTCCTTCGGTATGACGATAAAGAAATTTTATTATATCACCCGGCGGCCTTTATAAAAATGTTGTCTTTGCATAAACATG
Organism: uncultured Bacteroidota bacterium; assembly: GCA_963745445.1. Classification (GTDB taxonomy): domain Bacteria; phylum Bacteroidota; class Bacteroidia; order Chitinophagales; family Chitinophagaceae; genus UTBCD1. Next base: position 636,025 of record CAVUXD010000003.1, on the reverse strand, counting down.
CGACCACGATTCATTCGTTTCTCATCATGCCCCTGTTGCGAATCCCGGGACGAACATATCGTAGCGGTGAAATCTTTGTTGTTCCATTCTGAAACGAAGATGGTTCCTTTCCATACGAAACCGTTGCTGCGGAGCAACCATACCTCTTCGTTAAAATTTTGTTCTGTCCGGAATCTCGATTAAATTCGATTCTGAGGAACTTTTTCCTCGGTTTGAGCAGTGGCTGCAACTGATATCAAACCAAGAGTTAGCGCTTAAAATGAATAATTTTTTCATATGTCAAATTTTTGTTTGTAAATGTAATGTATTTAAGTTAAGACGAAAACCTTCGTGGAAGGTTTAACCAGCAGGAAAATTTTAGGAATTAAAATAATTCTTCCTGTTCCGGAAGCAGCCGGAAACTTTTCCGGTGATATTTGCAAAAGCCATGCTGCTCAATGGCCTTGCGATGTTCTTCAGTACCATATCCCTTATTGGTCTTGCCACCCATAATATGGAAATTCTATATGCAGGTTTTTGCATAAAATCATCCCGATAAGTTTTGGCCAAAACGCTTGCTGCTGCAATAGACATATAGATGGCGTCTCCCTTAATGATACATCGATGCGGAATTCTTTTATATTTTATAAAACGATTGCCATCAATAAGCAAGAAGCTGGGGTATGGTATTTAGATTCATCAATCGCCAAATGCATGGCTTTGATGGAAGCTTTCAGAATATTGATATGATCAATCTCATTATTATCAATACTGGCTACAGCGTAAGTAAAGCTGCTTCTTTTATGACCGGTCTTAATTCATTTCGCTGTTTTTCGGAAAGTTGTTTGGAGTCATTCAGCTCAGGATGAGAAAATCTTTTTGGTAAAATAACTGCTGCTGCAAATACGGGCCTGCGAGGCATCCACGGCCTGCTTCATCGCAACCGGCCTCAATTAATTCTTCCTGGTAAAAAGGTTGAAGCAAATACGAGAATGTTTTCTCAAAAATAAGAGGTTATATACGGTAGAGAACATTTATTAATTGACAGTCTGTGAATTCAGTAAATTCGTATACATATTTTTGAAACGAACATAATTGATCATGTTAGAATGGTTAAGGCATCCATGGCCCTGGTACATTGCCGGTCCTTTGATTGGGTTGATGGTACCTGTACTGTTATTGTTAGGCAATAAGTCATTTGGAATATCATCATCACTGCGCCATGTCTGTGCTGTTTGTTTTCCTTCACGTATTTCCTTTTTTCAATATGACTGGAAGAAAGAGATCTGGAATCTTTTTTTTGTGGCGGGCATTATCATCGGGGCATTTCTTGACAGTTCGTTTTTGTCTGATCATCAACCGATACATGTAAGCTCCTAAACTTGTTCATGAATTGTCCCGATACGGGGTAACGAATTATAATAGCCTTGCTCCGGCTCGATCTGTTTCAACTGGAATAATTTATTAACCGCAAAAGGAATTATCCTGATGGTAGCGGGGGTTTTCTTAGTTGGATTTCGGCACAAGGTATGCAGGTGGTTGCACTTCCGGTCATTCGATCATGGGTATGTCTAATCTGCAATTGTCTTCGATTGGTTGCTACAGTTTGTTTTATGATCGGTGGTATTCATCATGGCGAATCTTATTCTTCCTTACATTTTACAACTTTAAAAAATGGCTTCAATAAATATAATACAAGCCAATAAAAAGAAACCAATACTGATTTCGAAGTAAGTTCTCTTGACAGTTTGAGCAGCAATGAATCGCATTTGCAACATCCCGGCATGGTATAATCTGCAAATATTTTGCTGCGGGAATTTTGTTCGGGATTGTTTTGGTAAAATCGGAAGTAGTTTCCTGGTTTCGCATACAGGAAATGTTCCGGTTTCAGAAGTTTTCATATGTATGGAGTGATCGGATCAGCGATTGTTGTAGGAATCATTTCCATACAGCTGATCAAAAGATTCAAGGTCAGAAGTATTCATGGAGAAACAATCGAATTGCATCCAAAACCGTTTAATAAAGGACAAATCTCGGCGGATTATTATTCGGATTTGGATGGGCCTTGACCGGTGCCTGCCCCGGACCGTTGTTTGCATTGATTGGTAGCGGGGCATTGGTCATAATTGTTGCTTTGTTTAGTGCTATTGCCGGTACATGGGTATATGGATTATTAAGAAACCGATTACCTCACTAATTTTTCATTGCTGAGCGACATGAGAAACATTCGCACATCGTGGTTTCCTTTTTTTCTTGGATTGATTTTTTTTGTTGCAATTCTCAATGATGTTTTTTCACCCATCAGCTCATGAAAAATCCGAACCAGAATCAAATGATGAAAAGGAATGGAATGCGCCTGACATTAATCTTAGTACCCCAGACTTCTGAAGGAGACATGATCCGTATGGACGAGATCTCATTGTCAACACTTCAAAATATTTTGGACCGAAGAGGCATTGTTGCTCAAATTACCAATGGAATGAATTGCCAGAATTGTCACGTTGAAGCTGGTGCACGATCATTCGGAAATTCATTTGCTGCCGTTGCTGCTAATTATCCAAAATATCGTGAACGAAGTGGAAGAATTGAATCCATTGAATTCAGAATTAATGATTGTATGCAACGAAGCCTGAACGGAAAAACAATTGACAGTTTAAGTAAAGAAATGAAAGAAATGGTGGCGTATTTTAAATGGATAGGAAAAGATGTTTAACCAAACACAAAACCGGCAGGCTCGGGTATAGTTGAAATACCTTTTTTACAATAGAGCTGCTGATACGCGAAAGCGGAAAAATAATTTTTCAGGAAACAATGTCAGCCGATGTCCCAAATCAATGGACAGGGGTGTTGATTTCCGATTCAACCGGTTACTATTTATCCTCCATTGTGGGGAGAAAATAGTTATAATACCGGTGCAGGACTTTATCGTATTTCAAGATTAGCAGCATTTATAAAATATAATATGCCTTTTGATCTTGGCAGAAATTCACCACAACTTACCGATGAACAAGCATGGGATGTTGCCGCATTCATTTGTTCACAACCAAGACCAGATAAAAAATTTTCCCGAGGATTGGCCGAAACTTGAATAAAAACCGGTTGATTTTCCATTTGGTCCGTACACGGATAAATTTTCACTCAACAACAACATAAGTACGGTCCTTTTACTTCCAATAAAAGAAGCAAAGAAAATCAAAGTGGCAAAGTACAAAATAAAAATGCAGACTGCGAAACCAATCTGCATTCTATGAATAAATAAATTTAAGCTACAAAACAATATCGGCAATTCTGTTCCTGTGCACGGCCAACAGCCCAAACACCTGATGGAACAAGTTGAACTCCGGGTAATAATCCGGCTTTCCAATCATTATTCACATCCTTTGCATCCATATTCATTTGGCCAGCCATAACAGCACTCAGTACCGTCATTGCAGCATTGCAAACACAGAACATCACACCGCTCGCCTGTAATTCATTAATTCCAATTTCCACCTCACCAATATCCAGGAACTAAATAATCTCCTTTTTGTCGGTTTCCAGAATGGATTACGAACAGAAGGCGCTATTGGTTTTCGGATCATTTATTTGAAAAACGTCACCAAATTTATATTTTGCCCAAATGCTGTCTTCAAATGCAAAGGGAATGGCTTCGTGACGAAGTATAACTACTACGCCACAATCTGTTTCCGGTGTTCCTGTAGCAGCATTAGTAAGTAAAAAAACCCTTGGCCATGCAAAGGGAAACATATCATGCGGTGCTGTACAATCAAAAACAATCCGTGTTTTCCTTTTACTTTATTGAACCAGGCATCAGGATCATCATCTTCACCAGGAATAAAATTATTTTCTGCATGAGTTGCAAGTGAAGGTGTGAATGCAGCCAAGACTCACGGCCGCTGCGCCAGTCGCTATGGTGACCCAAAAAGCGACGACGGTCAGTTGTGGACTTTGAATCATTGGTTGCCATAACAATTATTATTTTGGTGATTAAAAAATTGAATGAAAAAAGTCCGAGAAGCTACGAAAAAAGAATGTTTTTACATCATTAATCTGTTATTTGGGAAAAATTTGAACAACCTCTTACCTAACTTTGCGCGTGCAATGGAAAATTCATTTTCAGAGCGATCGGCTCGCCCTATAGCTATCTGGCTATTAGTGGGCGTGGGCATGATCATTATTCAGGTTTTACTGGGAGGTATCACAAGGTTGACGGGATCAGGGCTTTCAATCACAGAATGGAAACCTATTATGGGCGCATTGCCGCCAATGAACGAACATGACTGGAATATTGCTTTTGAAAAATACAAACAGATCGCTCAATTCAAATATCTCAATTCTTATTTTACACTGCATGATTTTAAATTTATTTTTTTCTGGGAATGGTTTCACCGGTTATGGGCAAGATTGATAGGAGTAGTATTTCTTATTCCTTTTATTATTTTTTTAATTCAAAAACGATTTAAAAAAGAAATGATCAGACCCATGATCATTTTGTTTTTGCTTGGAGCATTGCAGGGATTGGTTGGGTGGATCATGGTGAAGAGCGGATTGGAAGACTCGGAAGCATTGTATGTAAGTCATTACAAACTTGCCATTCATTTTATTCTTGCACTTGGGTTTGTTGTGTTATACTTTATGGTTTGCATTGGAGCTGTTGGTACCTAAAGAACAATTAGTAATAAATGTCATCGCTACGAAAATTCACAGTTGGATTGATTGCTGTATTGATCCTACAATTGATATATGGAGCATTTATGGCAGGACTAAAAGCAGCTTCTGCAGCGCCTACATGGCCTACGATAAATGGAACCTGGGTGCCGGAAAATTTTCATTCATTCGGAGATCATCAATTTCACCGGGCTTTCTTTTCTAACAGACAACCCATTGGTAGTTCATTTATTCATCGGAATCTTGCGTATCTAGTCATGATACTTGTTTTTATTTGGTATTGGAAAGCCCGATCTGCATCACAAACTTTCTTATTTCAAGAAAACAAAATGGCTGCCGTTTGCAATTGTTTTCACGCAGGTATTATTGGGAATTCTCACTGTGCTGAATTCCCTGCATCAGACAATCTTTTTTTGGTTGGGCATCGCTCATCAATTTATGGCGATGGTATTACTGCTGTCCTTTATTTGGATGATTTATATTATTCGCAACAAGAACAGGATAATCATAGTTTAGAAGATATTTGAAAGAGCAGCATTTATTGTTAATTTTAGATTCAACAGCATTTGAAACATGAAAGCCTGGCTGAAAGGTTTTGTTCTATTCTTTTCCAATTCAATTATTGTTCCTTCATTTCAGGAAATACCAGGTGTTGCTGGTATTCTGGTTTGTACTGTTCAGTACCATTGGTGGCACTTTCATGAAAACATTTGGCGCAGATTCTTTATTCCTGGCTCCGGAATACCTGGGCAATGTCAATTCATTTAGTTATGCCATTGTAGGTATTGCAGTGGCAATGTTTATTATGAGCTGGAATATTGCCACCTTTATTTTATTCAGCAAACACTTTCGTTTTTTATCAGCCACCACTAACCCATTTTTGAAATATTGTATTAATAATTTTATTATCCCGGTATTATTCCTGGTATTTTATTTTTTCCGGGCTTTTGATTTTGCTACATAATAAAGAACTGATCAGTACTACCGAAATCTTTTTCTTCGCAGGAGGATTTCTTGCCGGCTTGATCTTCATCCTGGCGGTTTCGTTTTTATATTTCTTTCGTGCAGACCGGACCATTCTGCGCCGTATGATGCCCGTTATCAGCAATCCAAAAGAATATATCACGCATTATCATCCGGAGCAACTGGAGCAAACGGATAAAAGCCTGATCAGGGTGGAATGGTATTTTGAATCACCACGACGCCTGCGTAAGACAAGAAATGTATCCCATTATACAGATCAGTTTGTAGAATCCATTTTTAAAAGACATCATTTTGCTGCGATTCTTTCTGTTTTTGCCGCTTTCATTTTTTTGGTGATCATCGGTTTCTTTCTCGATTACCAGGTATTCCAGATACCGGCGGCTGCCAGTATCACTATCTTTTTTTCGATATTGATCGGCGTTGCGGCAGCTTTCACTTATTTCCTGCAAAGCTGGAGTATCCCATACCTGATCATCCTGGTTCTTATACTCAATATTTTTTATAAGCTCAATTGGATTGATCCCCGCAATAAAGCTTATGGATTGAATTATGTCGATAAAGATCATCGACCCTCTTATTCCCGTGAAGGATTATTAGCTCTCTGTAGTAAAGAAAATATAGAAGCTGACCGTCAGAATATGATCCATATACTTGACAACTGGAAAAAAAGACAGGATAGTGAAAAACCTTTATTCGTAGTGATCTGCGCCAGTGGAGGCGGCCATCGTAGCGCTACTTTCACTATGAAAGTATTGCAGCAACTGGACAGCATCACTCACGGAACTATCATGAAAAAAACATTTCTGATCACAGGAGCATCAGGCGGAATGATAGGTGCGACTTATTTCAGAGAATTGTACCTGCAGCGGGAAAAAGGGAAAAATATCCATCTACAGGATAAAACTTATGTAGATGACGTGGCGGGTGATCTGCTTAATCCTGTTTTTTCATCTTTGTTTGCGAGAGATCTGATCTCACCGGCACAAAAATTCAGTGTTGGTCCCTATAAATATGTAAAGGACAGAGGATATGCATTTGAACAGAAATTGAATTTCGATACAAAAGGATTTTTGGATAAACAAATTAAAGATTATACGGCTTATGAGAAGGCCGCTGATATCCCGTTGATCTTTTTTAATTCTGTAGTGACAAGAGATGGGAGAAAAATGCTGATCAGTACTCAGCCGGTACGTTTTATGATGCAGGGTCAGCCAGGATACAGCTCGTATTCCGGCTATGGATCCGGACGTTATTGATTTCACTTCTTTTTTTACAAAGCAAGACCCAGGGAACCTTCGTGTATTGACAGCATTGCGGATGAATGCTACTTTTCCAATTGTACTTCCGAATGTATGGTTGCCTTCCGATCCTGTGATTGATGTGATGGATGCAGGCCTTCGTGATAATTACGGACAGGAAACAGCATTACGTTTCCTGGGATCATTTGATGATTGGATCCGGGAGAATACCAGTGGCGTGTTGTTGATCCAGATCCGGGACAGGGAAGCAGGTGCATGGGGAGCTCCTTATGTTTCTGATAATATTACCGATCATATCACCAAACCTTTTTTATTACTTCAGCATAACTGGAGTAAAATGATGGAGTTTTTTCAAAATGATATGCTGAGCTATTATGCTGAAGTGAAAGAACATAATATCTATAAGATAATTTTTCAGTATGCAACAACCAGTGAAGAAAATAAAGCAGCGCTGAATTTTCACCTGACCCAAAGTGAAAAAAACGATATTATCTCTTCTGTACATAATTCTTTCAACCGGGGAAGCTTTAATAAGCTGCTTCAATTTCTGAATACAAAGAATACAGATTCTCTTAAGGCTGAATAAGACGAAAACATTTTTTGCTGATCGCTATTTTTATTTTTCCGGATGTTTCTAAAGGCTCACCATCTATATGTAACGGCGCTTTTGATTTATTAGTGATGGATATCTCTTCTGTTTGAAAGTAGATTACCGGTAATCGTAAAGAATTTTCGATCTTACGGAGACGACCGGCAAAAATTTGTTTAATCAGGTTGAAAAGCAATAAGGGCTTTGCAGTCTTTTTTACAATTACTATATCCAGTAAGCCATCTGATAAAAGAGCCTTTGGGGCGATCGTAAAATTATTTCCGAATTGATTGCTGTTGGCAATACTGATAAAAAAAGCTTCTGTCGAAAATTCAATACCGTTACTTATTACCTGGAAATGGTAAGGCCTGGCAGAAAAAAAGTTTTTGCTCACAAGAGTAGCATACGTTTTCAACCCTCTTTCTGATTGCTGTGCAAACTCATGAGCTACTTTGGCATCAAATCCTAAACCTGCCAACATGCAGGCAAACTGATCATTGACATAAAAGCCATCAACAAGTGAAGCGTTGCCATTAAAAATAATTGCCAATGCTTTTGCGGGTTGTTTTGGAATTTTTGCTGCATAAGCTAATCCGTTTCCCGAACCGCAGGGTATTATGCCAAAGTTGAGATTGTAGTTCATTAAATCTCCAACTACCCGGCTCACCGTTCCGTCGCCTCCGGCAATCACCACGTCTGTTATTTTTTTTTCTTTGATCACCGGATGAAGAAATGAATAATCACCGCTGGCAACGGAAGGAAATACCTCGAAAGCAATGCCGGCCTCTTGTGTCTTTTGAATGACCAGTTTTTCCAGGCTGTTTTTACTTTTAGTGCCGGAGCCGGAAATGGGATTGATGATGTAAATGATTTTTCTCTGCATTCTTCAGGGAAGTTGCAAGGTACACAAATGTACTCTGCGAATCTTAACTGCAAATTTTGGATTGCGTGGGGAAACAATGGTGTAGATTCTTATTTGTTTTTTTCCTGCAAATAATTTACGAAGTAAGGGTATTGCTATTTTAGCGGTCAATGTTTTTTCCCTCGAAAGCAATTGATGATCTTCTTCATCGAGCAAAAGAAAAGAATGCCATAATATCGTGTCCGTTTCTGCTTCTGTATAAATGATCTCCAGGTTTCCATTCTTTTTCCAACCTGAATGTTTTATTAGCCGGGTATTGGCAACTTCATCTTCTTTACTGGCAAAAAGAATAGTCTTTTTATTCCATTTGATCGTCCAGCTGTCCTGGGAAAAAACTATTTTTTGATTAAAAAAAAAGATTGCTATCAGTAAAATTGTTTTCATAAAATCGTTACCTGAATTGATAGACTATTATTATTTAAGGAGAGTTGCAATTCTTTTGATCACCTTACCATTTTAGCAAAGCGCTGGCCCAGGTGAAGCCACTTCCGAATGCAGCAAGGCAGACCAGGTCACCTTCTTTTATTTTTCCTTCTTCCCATGCTTCGCAGAGCGCAATGGGAATAGACGCTGCAGTAGTGTTTCCATATTTTTGAATGTTGTTATATATCTGGTCGTCTCTTATTTTTAATTTATGCTGTACGAATTGAGAAATTCTCAGGTTGGCCTGGTGGGGGATCAACAACTTAAGGTCTGATGTTTCGTAACCATTTGCAGCAAGCGCTTCTCTTATTACTTCGGGAAACTTTTCAACTGCTACTTTAAAAACAGCCGGCCCATCCATATTGGGAAAATTCTGTGCTTTATCTATCATAGCATGACTCATGAACATATCTCCCATTTCAGCATCATTGAAATCAGCAAGATGTTGCCCCTTTGCCCAATAATTGGCGTGAGTGCCGGGATTATACATTGCTAAAATTTCCGCATTGTTACCATCGCTGTGCAAATGCGTACTTAATATCCCGCTGTTTTCATTGGAAGATGGTTGCAATACCACTGCTCCTGCTCCATCGCCGAAAATGACAGAAATATTTCTTCCTCTTGTACTGAAGTCGAGGCCAAAAGAATGTTTCTCTGCTCCTACTACAAGAATATTTTTATACATTCCTGTTTTGATGAACTGATCCGCAACACTGAGTGCATACACAAAACCGCTACATTGATTGCGTACATCCAAAGCACCGATGTTTTTCATTTGCATTGCTCTTTGTAATAACACACCACAACCTGGAAAATAATAATCGGGAGAAAGGGTGGCGAAGACGATAAAATCAATATCCTGCGGGGTGATGCCGGCTCTTTCAATCGCAATTTTCGAAGCCTCTACTCCCATAGTGGTAGTAGTTTCTTCGGTGCGATCAGCATATCTTCTCTCTTTGATACCGGTACGTTCCTGTATCCATTCATCGTTGGTGTCCATGTATTTTTTCAGGTCATTATTGGTCACCACATTTTTGGGAACGTACATTCCAATTCCGGCAATTCGGGAGCGAAGCATAGCAAGCAATTTGAATGAGTAAGGTAAGAAATGTTACTATAATGGATCAGGCAAGCCAATTTGATATCAATTGCGAAACAATTCCAATGATCAGACCGACATAAACTTCTTTTGGAGTATGATCCGAAGCGATCAATCGGGCTGTACAGGCAAGTCCTGCAATTAATATTGAAAGGAAAAGATAAACCCCGGAATCAAGAGCCTGTGCAAACGCCAACGTCAACATGAACACCAGTAATACACCGGCAGCCAATGCATGCATACTAACCTTCATATAGATATTTGCGATCAGCCCTAAACTGGAAGCCAAAAAGATTGCAAATCCAAATTTTACCTGCACAGCGGGAATATCCGGAAGATTATGCCATACATACCACATCCAGAAATACCAAATGCCACAAACGACAAAAGGTATGATCCGGTCTTTTTGTGTTTTTAAAAAAACTGAATCAATAAAATTAAGCGCCTTTAAGAGTCCTACCGTGATCAAAGGGAAAAAAGTGTACATCAAGACAGCCGATATTAATATTTTGGACTTATCCCAATCGCTGAATCCTGCATAATAATAAGGCTGTACATACAAAAGAAACCACACCACATAGACAGGGATGAATAAAGGATGCAGAATAATAGAAATGATTTTAGCTGCAATCCTCAATATTTTGGGTTGTTGAGGTATTCCGGGAATATTGATTTCCTTCAGTTCATGTTGCTCATCTACTGCCAGTCTTGTGGTCATATTAATCTTAAAATTTTCTGCAAAATAAAGTATTATTAAAAAGTAAATCGATTTAGTATATTTACCCAGACGAAGAACCCAACCTTGAAAACCACAATATTTTTATGAATCTAAACCAACGATTTACCATGAGGGCCAGCAGCCGCTTTTTTTTACTTCTGCTGTTATTAGGTTTTTTTCACTCTCTTCCTGCCCAATCCAAATATGTAAGGAAATATTCCGGACTTGCAGACTCACTTTCTGAAGTATACGGGATTCCCACTGCTGTGATCTTGGGCGTAGCCATTATTGAATCATCTTCTGGTACCAGCCGCAATTGCAGGTTATTAAAAAATCATTTTGGTATCGTTGGACGCAATAATTTGTTAAAAACAAGAGGGATCAAAACAAGATATAAGCAATACGATAGCGATATGAGTTCCTATATTGATTTTTGCAGGCTGATGACCACCAAAAGATTTTATTCAAGATTGAAAGGTAATATGGATTATAAATTATGGATTAATGCTATCAGCAAAGCAAAATATTCTGAAGTTCCTGACGTTTGGAAACAAAGAATTTTATCTGCCATCAGAAAAAACAAATTATCCGCACCCAGTAAGACTTCCTGACCATGAATGCTAACCGTCGTGTTCTTCTTTTTGTGGTCTTTGCTACCAGCATTTACTTACTAGCTTCCATAGTTGCGACTTCATTGCATTGGAAATGGATGCCGGCAAGGAGAATCAATCTTATTGCAGACATCACTCAAAAATATCCCGGTGATAATTTTGACGAAACCGATTCTTCAAACAATGCAGATACTGCATCTCTTCTTACAGTTACTATTCCGCTTAAAGATAAAACCAGCGATTTTGATCTGTATCGTTCTCCCCATTTTATCACCGACTTTAATGTGGATACCAATACGGTGGCTCTGGAAAGGTTTATAAAAAAATTATACGACCTGAAACATGGGAAAAAACAAAAGATCCGAATAGCTTATTTCGGTGATAGTATGATAGAAGGTGATCTGTTGACTCAAACGCTGAGAAAATTATTGCAACAGATGTTTGGCGGCAGTGGCGTGGGCTTTGTCCCGGTTACTTCACAGGTTTCAAAATTCAGGGTTACTGTCACCGACAATTATTCTGATGGATGGCAGGACGATAATTTTAAAACAGACGACGATAAAAGTCACTTGTTCATTTCAGGTCATACTTTTCGGAGTAATGGTGATTGGGTGCAAATGAAAGATCAAACAGTTACAGACACTGCTGCTATAACTGAAAAAAGCCTGCTTTGTGGTTTTGCATCTCATCCCATAACTATCACAGTAAATAATAATCCCATTGCTGTTCATGCTGATAATCTATTTAACCGTATTGTTCTGGATAAAAGCAAAAACACTTCTATAAAACTTTCTGTTGCAGATCCCGGCTTACCTGTTTATGGAATTTCTTTTGAATCAGAATTGGGAATCGTACTTGATAATTATTCATTCCGGGGGATCACAGGAATTGAATTTGCTAAAATCGATTCTTCGTATTTGAAATCGGTCGCAGCAGAGAACCCTTATGACCTGATCATTTTTCAATATGGGGTTAATCTGTTGTTTCGGCCTTATGATAAAAATTTCAATTGGTATGAAAGGGCAATGATGCCGATAGTGAAAAAAATTAAAAATTGTTTTCCGGGCAGTGATTTTCTTTTGGTGAGTACCGCCGACCGTGCTTTTCGCTATGGTGACCAATATCAATCAGCAGTTGGAATTGATTCGTTGGTGAAAGTGCAGGCATTGCTTGCTTATGAATCAGGCAGCAGTTTTTACAACCAGTTTGAATCGATGGGGGGCACCAATTCCATAGTGGAATGGGCTTCACGGAATCCCTCGTTGGCTAATAGGGATTATGTTCATCCAAATCATAGAGGGGCTGAAGTGTTGGGAGAATATTTCTTCCAGGCCATTATGAATGATTACGAAAAATATGCCCGAACTATTAAATAAATAAAAAAGAAGCCGGAATAATTATGTTTGATCTTGATGCATTTTTCAGGCAGTTTTTATATGATCCGAAGAATCCTCTTCTGTTCAATAATGGCTTCTTTGTATTTTTCTTTGCTATTTTCATTTCCACATATTATTTGCTGAGAAATAATTTTCCAGCCCGTAAGTACCTGTTCTGTTTTTTCTCTTTGTACTTTTTTTATAAGGCCAGCGGGTTCTTTGTGGTATTTGTGATCTTGTCTGCTGTTGTAAATTATTTTTTAGCTAATGCCATTTATCGTCAGTTCAATAAACGCAAGAAAAAATTATTACTTCTCTATAACATTGTTTTTAATCTTGGATTACTTTTTTATTTTAAGTACACTAATTTTTTTATTGCTACCTGCAATGATCTGCTGAAAACACATTTTAATCCCTTGAATATTCTATTGCCAATTGGTATTTCATTTTACACTTTTGAAAACCTGAGCTATACTATTGATGTTTACCGGGGGAATTTTGTGCCGGTGCGAAAATTCACGGATTATCTTTTGTTTCTTTCTTTCTTTCCCAAACTGGTAATGGGGCCGATCGTCAGAGCGTCAGATTTTATTCCACAGATAAACAAACCTTATGCAATCAGCGAAAGTGATTTTGCAAAAGGGTTTTATCTCATTGTTTCCGGAATGTTTAAAAAACTGATCATCTCGGATTTCATTACTCAAAATTTTGTGAATTATATTTTCGACGACCCGTCGAGATATACAGGATTAGAATGTTTGTTCGCCGTATATGGATATGCGGTTGTTATTTATTGCGATTTCAGTGGTTATAGCGATGTAGCAATAGGAATCGCAAAATGGCTTGGCTTCACGATTCCGGTAAATTTTAAGTCTCCGTATCAAAGCAAAAATATTACTGAGTTCTGGCGTCGCTGGCATATTTCACTTTCATCATGGCTACGGGATTATCTCTACATACCGCTGGGTGGAAACAGGAAAGGAGTGATGAGAACGTATATCAATCTGATGCTGACAATGTTGCTTGGAGGTTTGTGGCATGGCGCCAGTTGGAATTTTATTGTATGGGGTGGTTTACATGGTGTAGCGCTGGCCTTTCATAAAATATGGAAACAAAAAACCGAAAAGCTATTTAAGCCGGTGGAAAATTCATCTTTTATCAATGTTCTTTCTGTTCTGATCACTTTTCATTTTGTTTGTTTCGGCTGGATATTTTTTAAATCGGCTGATTTTTCTACCGCAGGAAGTATGATCCACCAGATCCTGCATGATTTCGATTTTTCTGTATGGGGAGCTTTCTTCAATAATTACAAACCGGTTCTCGGGTTAATGTTGCTTGCTTATTTACTTCATTCCATACCGGATGACCTTGCTGATAAAGTTATTGGAGGATTTAAAAAAATACCGCTGGTTTATTACATCGGTATCTTCTTTGCCTTCGTTTTACTTTATGGATTTTTTAAATCTTCCGAACCGGTGATGCCGATTTATTTAAGATTTTAAAAGCTAATGTTTGCTTGCATAGCTATTATACCCTTTTGCAAAAGCACTGATGAAGATATTGCCTTGAATCCTGTAGCCGTCATTAATGAAATGTACACGATCATTATTCATCATTCCTCTTTTAAGCCATTTGTAAGCTGATCCATAACCTCCCGTGATGTGATAGAGATCCCATAAGGGAATATTGTGATGATTGCAATAAGAAACTATCAAATTGCTAATTTGTTTGAGCATGATGTTTGGCCGTCGACGTCTATAAAAATCGTCTGCGGGAGTAGTGATCAATACATCAGCCCCCGGCGATGTTGCTTTTAATTTTTCCAGGAATAAATTCATCTGCTGCAAAAAGATATTTTGATCCAATCCTAATTTTTGCGCTTCATTAGTGCCTAGTGAAATAATATACAAATCGGCATTTAATGCAGGAAGTTGTTGCCAGAATAACGGAGCGGAATTGTAACTGTCGTAGGTAGCGCCATTCACGCCAATAGTATGATAAATGATCCCGGGCATTGAATTTTCAAGAGATACTCCATAAAACTCTTTTAAGCTATCTGAGGGCAGTGAAGACAAAGTGAAGCCATCGGTGCTTTGATCAAGAGTCACTTCTTTGAAAACAGAAGTATCAGCATCTTCTTTTTTGATCAAAAAAGGAGCATTATTATTGTTCGCCTGTAACATCCATGAAATAGCTGTACTGTTTCCCAAGAAAAATTTTAACCGGTTAAATGACTGAGGGGTACTGCTGTCTATTGATTTTAAATAAAAATCAATGAAAGCGCCACTGCTGCTTGTTCGGATACAGTAACCGCTGATACCGGCTGCAATAGGAATTTCAGGATGTGCCAGGCGATTGAATTCCCAGTCCGCATTGGAAGCGCTGGAAATATCCGGAGGAGCATTTGATTGTGCCAACTGGTAGGGAAATACCAATCCCCGACCTGCGTTGCCAAAGAATTGTTGCAGTTCATTTCTTATTACCAGGGTCAGGTAGTCGGCCTGTATGTGCGAATCACCGATATGAACAATGGAAATAGTTTTATCTCCTGTTCTT
Organism: uncultured Bacteroidota bacterium; assembly: GCA_963745445.1. Classification (GTDB taxonomy): domain Bacteria; phylum Bacteroidota; class Bacteroidia; order Chitinophagales; family Chitinophagaceae; genus UTBCD1. The sequence goes on along the minus strand of CAVUXD010000003.1, from coordinate 620,841 downwards.
TTCAGTAAAAGAAGTTTTTGAAAAAAAGAACTGAAATTTTTATCTGCACTGATCCGGTTGATCGAAGCATTTATAAATGGATAAGTTTTCGAAAGTGTTTTGTCATTTACCGGAAGGTTTTGTGCTGAAGTTGAGAAAGACCCAAGAACGATAAGAAGTATGCTGTAGAAATATTTTTTCATTATTGACTAAAGCTCTTTTCTGAGGCGGGCTACCGGAATATTCAATTGTTCCCTGTATTTTGCAACCGTACGTCGTGCAATATTATAACCTTTTTCCTGGAGCAACTCAGTAAGGCGTTCGTCACTCAGGGGTTTCTTTTTATTTTCACCTTCGATGAAGTCACTGAGGATTTTTTTCACTTCTCTTGTTGAGACTTCTTCTCCACTTTCAGTGCTGAGTGATTCGCTGAAGAAAAATTTAAGCCGGTAGGTTCCAAATTCTGTCTGAACAAATTTACTGTTGGCCACCCGACTTACTGTTGAAATATCCAGCCCCGTTTTTTCTGCAATATCTTTTAAGATCATTGGACGCAGGGTGGTTTCGTCGCCAGTTGAGAAAAATTCATGCTGGTGCTCCATGATAGCCGTCATTGTATTCAGCAGAGTATTTTGTCGTTGTTTGATGGCATCAATAAACCATTTAGCGGCATCAATTTTTTGCTTGATAAAAAGAACTGCTTCTTTTTGCCGTTTATCTTTTTTGGCCCCCCGATCATATTCTTTAAGCATATCCCGGTATCCTTCGCTGATACGGAGTTCCGGCGCATTGCGGGAGTTCAGTGTCAATTCGAGTTTTCCGCCGTTGTTGAAAATGAAAAAATCAGGCACCACATAACTCTCTGCTTTGTTGATCTCACCTACGGTACCTCCCGGTTTGGGATTCAGGTGAATGATCTGTTGCATGACTTCTTTCAGATCTTCATCTGTAAGATTTAATCCACGCTGAATTTTTTCATAATGTTTTTTGGTAAACTCATCAAAATATTCTTGAATGGCAAGCATGGCTGTGTCAACATTTTTGCCTTCATCTTTTTGACGCTGTAATTGTAGTAGCAAACATTCCTGAAGATTGCGGGCACCTACTCCCGGAGGATCAAATTGCTGAATACGATTTATAATAAATTCCACTTCTTCTTCTGTAGCAGAAATATTTTGACGAAACGCCAAGTCATCGACAATAGCTGAAGTTTCTCTTCTTAAGTACCCGTCTTCATCAATGCTTCCTATAATATGTTCTGCGATCCTTTGTTCTTTTGTCATCCAGCTTTAATAATCCAAGTTGGTTACGAAGCAGATCATATAAACCTGTTTCACTTTTAAAAGGCAGCTCCTTTTTATCATCTTCTTCAGGATAATTTTCATCTTTCAATTTATAATCGGCTACGTCATCATCACCATCCTGTACATATTCACTGATATCAATGTTATCGTATTCATCTTCACTTCCATCAGCCTCATCATATTCTTCTTCCCCATTCTCATTGAATTCATCTTTTAATTCATCCGCATTTTCATCATGTTTTTCTTCATCCAGTTCCAGGGCGGGGTTTTCTTCCAGTTCTTCCTTAATACGTTCTTCCAGGTTGGCCGTAGGCACCTGCAGCAGTTTCATCAGCTGAATCTGCTGGGGCGACAATTTCTGTAACAGTTTCTGTTGTAGGCTTTGACTGATGGCCATGATTACATTCTCTTGTTGTAAAGGCCAGCGATAAATTTTTAAAAAACCGGCCGGTTAACAAAAATAATGCCGTAAATTTAGAGACAAAACCAATAAGGATGGCGCAACGAAGTCTTAAAATAATTGTTGTGTTCTTTCTTTATTCTTATCCTGTTTTTTTGAATGCTCAAAAAGTACTTCAACAACCTAAAACCATTCAGCAGTTTATAGGAAGGGTGAATTATGAACAAACAGCATGGGCATACCAGTATACTCCGCAATTTGTAAAAAATGGTAATCTACAACTCCATTTTCCTCAATATACCTTTACCGTTTCTAAAAAATCAACGAATAAATGGCAACAGCCACAATTGACGTTTAGTATTTCCCCGAAATTTTATACGGAATCACTTGGGTATTTTTGCAGGCAGGAATTGAAATTTGAAAAGTTAACCTCTGTTCCTCTCCGTTTAAGGTTGGGATCTTTGGATTACACCAATTACCTGGAGCAGAAACCCAATGCATTAAAACCGCAAGAATAAAACGGGGCTTATAGAGATACTGAATGGCTTTTTAAAACCCTTTGTATCACATTCACAATCTTCTCAGCTTTCTCTTTTATCTGCTCTTTGGTCCACAATAAACTAATAGAAGTAGAAATGCAGCGGCTCATTACTGCATCACTGGCCGCAAAATTTTTATTTACATGCTGCAATATTGTTTTTTTATATTCAGGATTCAGAGCAGATAAAGTAGCGCCTTCTTTCAAATGATTCCATTTGCGGATATAGTGCCAGTTGTTATCATACCAGTAGAAATTGCCGGCTAAAATATTCTGAGCTTTCATTTCATTCACAACATCCCTGGTTATTTCTTCAGTCGGTAAAAACCAGCTCAGGAAAGTACAACTATCACCAGCAGGATCAGGAATACTGCGAAAAGAAATTTCGGGAACACGGGATAAAATAGTTTTTAATTGTGCATGATTCCGGCGATTGGTTTCAAGAAATGAATTCAGCTTTCTTATTTGAGCCAAACCTACAGCAGCATGCAATTCAGAAATGCGGTAATTATATCCAATAAACGGATGTGTTTCGGCTCCTCGGTCATTTCCTTTATGATCATGTCCGTGGTCGGAATAGCCATCGCATTTTATATATACATCTTCACGGTTCGTCATAACAGCGCCACCTTCACCGCAGGTAATGATCTTTACAAAATCAAAAGAGAAAGTTCCGGCATCACCGATGGTTCCTAAAAATTTTCCTTTATAAGAAGCGCCGATACTTTGACAGGCATCTTCCAACAGAATTAAATTATGTTCTTTGCAGATGGTCAACAAAGCATCCACATCGGCCATAGCACCGCACATATGTACGGGCATCACAGCTTTTGTTTTTGGAGTGATCGCTTTTCTTACAGCATTTGGATCTAAAGTCAGCGTTTCATCTACATCTACCAAAACCGGGATGGCGCCAACACTTAATAATGATTCAAAGCTTGCTACGAAAGTAAAAGTGGGCATGATCACTTCATCGCCATATCCGATCCCTAATGCTGAAAGCACAGTTGTTAAAGCAGAAGTACCGCTGGAAGTCAATTGTGCATATTTGCTACCAAAAGTTTTACAGATCTCAGCCTCCAGTTCTTTTGCTTTCCAGATTCCTTTACGGGGACCATCGAAACCATAACGCATCAGAATACCGTTTTGCAACACATCATTCAGCTCTTTGCGTTCTTCGGGGCCCCAGAGTTCAAATCCCGGCATATTTTTAAATTAAAAATGAAAAATTAGAAATTAAGAATGCAAAGGTAACTAAAATGAGACTTTAAGTTGATTTATCGAAGGGCGCCAATTTCAATTTTCCGGCTTCTTTGGCATCCACTCCACCGGTGGGATCAATGCCGGTTCTTTATAATAATTATTCTGCAAACTGTCATTCCATCCATTTGGATTTTTATAAAATGATTTGCTGCTGAAATAAATACTTCCCTGCACATTTGAATATTGACGCAATAATTTTATCTGGTTCGGCAATTCATCTGGGTTTTTCCAGGGGGCATTGGCAGCTGATCTTCCCGCAGCCCGATAGATTCCAAGTCCGATATAAAGATGGCGTCCGTACGTGTGTTTGCTCCACCAATCAAGCATTTTTTCAAACGGCACCCTGCTATTCCCGATTTCAAGATATAATTGTGGCGCTACATAGTCGATCCATTTTTCTTTTAGCCACAATAAAATATTTGCATACAGGTCATCATAATTGTTTTGACTGGAATGACTATCACTGCCATCCGGGTCCTGGTCTTTATTGCGCCATACACTAAACGGGGAAATTCCAAATTGCACCCAGGGCTTTTCCTGTTTAATAGTTATACTGATCATTTTGATAATAGAGTCCACATTACTTCGGCGCCAATCATCTTTGTTCAATTTGCTTCCGGATCTTACATAAGACAAAGAATCGGGAAATTCTTTTCCAGTAATACGATAAGGATAAAAATAATCATCCATGTGCACGGCATCTACATCATAGCGACTCACCATATCACGAATTACTGAGACTACAAACCTTTGTGCATCTTTGTTTGCCGGATCAAAATATTTTTTATCACCATAAGTTAAGAACCATTCGGGATGTATCCGGGTAATGTGTGTAGGAGCAATGGAAGACGAATCTATTTTGAAATCTGCACGGTAAGGATTACACCAGGCATGAAACTCCATTCCTCTTTTATGAGTTTCTTCGATCATGAATTGCAGTGGGTCATAGTAAGGTGTTGGCCGTTTTCCCTGCGTTCCGGTAAGCCATTGGCTCCAGGGTTCATATTGAGATGGATAAAAAGCATCCGCGGCCGGGCGAACCTGGACGACCACTGCATTCATTCCATTTTTTTTGTGCATATCCAACTGCCGGATGAATTCAGCTTTCTGACTGTCCACATTGATCATGCCTTTGGGCGGCCAATCCAGGTTATCCACAGTTGCGATCCATACTCCACGAAACTCATATTTAGGTTGAGCTATAGAAAAATGAGACAAGGCCAACAAGATCATTAACAAAAAAGAATATTGGGAAAATCGTTTCATATTCCGAAAATAAATTGAATCAACACATGAAATTACAGGATTGACGAATTATTCAATCCACTTATTATTTCTTTTTAAGTGGGTTAAAATATTCACAATGGCGGAAATCTGCTTTTCGGGTCTTGACAGATATTTCAAAAATCACTTGTTTTGCAGTATGAAGCTGCTATCCGAATCCATCCGTAATTTTTGGGAAGGCTTTATTTCCTTCTATACTTCTATCTATGATGAAATGAAACGTTGGTGAACTTAGCGTTCTTTTTTTAGTTCTGCCGCCAGTTTAAAAATGGTGAAGAAATGGTGTGCTTCATGAAGCAGGAAGAAATTCATCCATTGCAACAGGTTCATGGTTCCAAAAGCAGGGTGTTGACCTGTTTTCGAGTAGTCATCGGGATGGAATGAAAGAAAAACGGACGCCATATCTTTCCTTGTGCCAAGCAAGTCTTTTATTACTTCATGAGTTGTTTTAACGCAATAATCCTGGAACAACGGATCCGTTTCAGCAGTATACCGGTGAAAGGAAGGATTATTCTCTGAAAGTATTTGTTTGACCCGTGCAATAAATGTATGCTGATAAGTAGTAAGATGAACAATGTTTTCAAAAATAGACCATTTACCGGTAACCACCTGCAAACGTATTTGTTCATCTGATAACCCATCGATCAGATCCATCAGTGATTTATGCTGGTATTGCATCCGGGTAGAGATCGATGAAGGAATTTCCATATTAATTTTTTTTAGGTTTAATTGTTACTCCATACTTTGGTTCCTTCGGAACAGTTGGAGCAGATGTCAATATTCTTTCTGCCTTTTAAGATCTGGGCTCTGAATTTAGTGTATTCTCCATTCTTCCATATTTCTTTAAAAGATTTTTTTTTGAGATCGCCTAAACGGTGCTGGGCATCTTTATCAAAGCAGCAGGGAGCTACCAATCCATCCCAGGTGATCACCGGGTCATGCCACAACCGCCAACAATGATTTGCCAATTTCCCTTTAAACTCATATGAATTTCCTGTTTTACGATAACGACTGTATTTATCAATGGAAGGTATCAGCCGGTTAGGATCGTTTTCATAGTCGTATATCTGTGCTGTTTTGAACCACACATCATCCACACCTATTTCTTTCGCCATTTTCTTTACATCTTCGATCTGGTGTTCATTAGGTTTCACCACGAGGAATTGAAAGATCACAAAAGGCTTTTTACTCTTCAGCTCTTTTTTCCATTTTACAATATTGGTAGCACCTTCAATTACTTTATTCAGATTTCCTCCGACACGATACTGCTGATACACTTCCTGTGTAGTTCCATCAATAGAAATGATCAGGCGATCCATGCCGCTTTCAATAGTTCTTCTTGCATTTTCGTCACTTAGATAATGGGCATTGGTAGAAGTCGCTGTGTAAATTTTTTTTTCTGAAGCATACTGAACCATATTCAAGAATTCCGGATTAAGATAAGGTTCGCCCTGGAAATAAAAAATGAGATACAACAGGTCTTTGGATAATTGATCAATTGTTTCACTGAAAAAATCTTTTTGTAACATCCCGGTTGGCCGGGTAAAAGCTCTCAACCCGCTGGGACATTCAGGGCAACGCAGGTTGCAGGAAGTAGTGGGTTCAAAAGAAATAGAAATCGGATAGCCCCATTGAATGGGTTTTTTAGTCCATTTGCTCAGATAATAACTGCTCAGAACCTTAGTTGCATTCCATGCCCGCCGAAGAGTGAGCTTAGACAAAAGATTGATAGTATCGTTCCAGTTGAACCGGGGCATGCAACAGTAAAGTTAAGTCCGTATCTTCAAAAAACTTTCCGTGATGTTACTACAAAATCCATATAGTATTTTTCCTTTAGGCGATTCAGCACTCACAATTGATTTTGGTAATAAGATAAATGAAAAAATAAACGATAAAGTTTTGAGCTTATTCAAAGCTTTTCAACAAAAGCCTTTGCCTGCGAATAATCGAAGCTGTTCCCGCTTACAGCTCACTGAGTATTTATTATGATCCATTAAAAGTAAAAAGAAAAATTCCTGCAGATTCAACTGTTTTTGACTGGTATAAAAAGGAAATACAAAAATTCCTGGAAGAAATTTCCTTCGCAGAGGCGCTGCCATCAAAAACAATAAAGATCCCTGTTTGCTACGATGATGAGTTTGCAACAGATATAAAACGGATCGCTGAAATAAAAAAGTTGAGCAAAGAAGAGATCATCCGGCTTCACTGTGGTCAGAACTACCGTGTATATATGCTTGGATTTCTTCCGGGGTTTCCGTATCATCGGAACCCTGGATGAAAAAATTGCAATGCCCCGAAAACCACAACCACAAACCGTTGCTGCCGGGAGTGTAGCTATTGCAGGAAAACAAACAGGAATTTATCCATTGACTTCGCCCGGTGGATGGAACATCGTTGGGAGAACGCCTTTGAAATTATTTGATCCGCAATTGGAAAAACCAGACTTTATTGAATGCCGGTGATAACGTTGAATTTTATTCAATCAATAAAAATGAATTCCTGAATTTATTGATATGAGTCTTCGTATTATTAAAGCAGGCGTATTGGATAGCGTGCAGGATCATGGGCAGGCATGGTTGGCAACATCTCGGCATTAATCCCGGAGGAGTCATGGATAAATTTTCTGCACAGTTGCAAATATGTTGGTCGGCAATAACCCCGATGAAGCTACGATCGAAATACATTTTCCCGCATCTGTTTTTTTGTTTGAACAACCAACGCTGGTAGCATTGAGTGGCGCCGATTTTTCTGCAACAATAAATGGAGAACCGATTCCTTCCTCCCATACCTTTATTGTAAATAAAAATTCTCTTCTTCAATTTCAGCAGCCTTCCAAAGGAGCCAGGGCTTACCTCGCAGTAAAAGGAGGAATTGAAATCGATACATGGTTGGGTAGCTAAAGCACTCATCTTAAAAGCAATGATCGGAGGATTATAAAGGAAGAAGCTTGCGGAAAAATGACGAAATTTTTTTTCACGAAAAAAAAGATTATTCATCACTCCTCGGTGAAAAAGATTTTATTGTTTTGCCCTGGAAAGCTGATGTAAAATGGGAGGTAGGAAATGAGAAAGAAATACTCGTTCTTCCCGGCCATGAGTGGGATCTTTTGACGAAAGCGTCGAAAGATAATTTCTTAATGACATCATTTGTAATTACACAGCAGTCCGACCGGATGGGTTACCGTTTGAATAATATTCCAATGCACACCATTTCCAGCGAAGAAATTGTTTCTTCTGCGGTAAGTTTTGGTACCATCCAATTACTGCCCGATGGACAGATTGATCGTTTTGATGGCGGATCACCAAACGACAGGAGGTTATCCGAGAATAGCTCATATTATTTCAGCGCATCATTCCAAAGCAGCACAGATGAAACCAGGATGATAAAATTTATTTTCAGATTTACCGATCAGCAAACAGCGGAAGATTTATTGGTAAAACAGCAACAACATTTGCTGCAACTGCAAAATGCATGTAAATTCAGGCTGGAAGAATTTTTGAATGCAAATGAACATTGATCTCAATTGCGATATGGGAGAAGGTATCGGAAATGATGCAGTCATTATGCCTTTTATCAGTTCGGCAAATATTGCCTGTGGCTATCATGCCGGCGATGATGACAACGATGAAACAAACCATTGAACTTGCTCTTCAATATAATGTAGCTATCGGAGCACATCCTTCATTTTTGGACAAAGAAAATTTTGGAAGAAAAGAAATGAGGCTTACAACTTCAGAGATTTTTGATCTCGTATCTCATCAAATTGATATTCTTAATAAAATTGCAAACGATTTTGGAACAAAGCTTCATCATGTAAAACCACATGGCGCTTTATATAATATGTCAGCAAAAGATCCTTCCATTGCAAAAGCAATTGCAGAAGCAGTAAAAGAATTCTGATGAGCATTTGATCTTATTCGGATTGAGCGGAAGCAATTCCATCAATGAAGCAAAAAAAATGGGATTAAAAACAGCCAGTGAAGTTTTTGCAGATCGTACTTACCAGGATGATGGCAGCCTTACTCCCCGGTCTCAATCTAATGCATTAATTGAAGATACCGATGAAGCGATAAGCCAGGTTTTGCAAATGATAAAAGAAAAAACAGTAACATCTGTAAACGGGAAAAAAATTCCCATTCTTGCCGAAACTATCTGCATTCATGGCGATGGAAAACATGCAGTCGAATTTGCAGAGCGAATCCATAAAGCCATCTTAGAAGGAGGAGGATGAAATTCAAGCCGATTGGATAGTGAAAAAAAACTCAGCAATACTTGGCGCTGCTTTCCTGATGGCAACTTCTGCTATCGGTCCCGGATTTCTTACACAAACCAGCTTGTTCACCGAAGCAATTGCTGACCAGTTTTGGGTTTGTCATTCTGATTTCTGATCTTACTTGATATCGGGACACAATTGAATATCTGGAGTATTGTTACCGTCAGTGAAAACCGGGCACAGGATCTTGCCAATAAATTATTTCCCGGGCTTGGTTTTTTTCTGGCGGCTTTGATTGCTTTCGGAGGATTTGATCTTCAATATCGGCAATATTGCAGGATGCGGATTGGGCATACAGGTTCTGACAGGGATAGATCCAAAAACAGGAGCTATCATCAGCTGCATCATTGCACTGGGAATATTCTGGTATAAAGAAGCCGGACGTTTGATGGACAATTTTACAAAACTACTGGGCATGATCATGATTTGTCTTACTGCTTACATTGCTATTTCTTCACATCCACCAATAGCACAAGCATTATACAGAACCGTGTGGCCTGAAAAAATTGATGTGATGAAGATCGTCACTTTGGTTGGAGGAACTGTGGGCGGGTATATTTCTTTTGCAGGGGCACATCGACTACTGGATGCCGGAATAAAAGGACAACAAAATTTATCTCAGGTATACCAGAAGTTCTGTCAGTGGAATATTGATCACTGCTGTTATGAGATTTGTTTTATTCCTTGCTGCGTTAGGTGTAGTATGGCAGGGTATTAAATTGCCTGCTGATAATCCTGCTGCAGGAGTTTTTCTATCTGCTGCCGGGGAAATTGGGTATATTTTTTTTGGCGTTGTTTTATGGAGTGCTGCCATTACTTCTGTTGTAGGAGCGTCTTATACTTCGGTTTCTTTCTGGAAAACATTGCATCCTTTCATAGGCAAAAATGAAAAGATATTTATTTCAGCATTTATAATTATTGCTACCATTATTTTTATTTTCATTGGTAATCCGGTGAAGCGTATTGATTATTGCCGGAGCTATCAACGGGATTATCCTTCCATTGGCATTGATCATTATCCTTATCGCTTCAGCTAAATCATCATTGATGAAAGCATATAAACATCCATTTGGATGCAAATTTTCGGATGGATCGTAGTTGCAGTACTGAGCTGGATGAGCTACAAAACATTTTACCAGCTTTTTATTAAATAAAATTTCTTCAACAGTATTTTTTTTTGAAAGATTAACTTATAGAAAAACAAAAGCCCAATCATAGGGTACGATTGAGCTTTGTGTTATCATCCATCCTTGTTATGTGTCCAATCAGCCGTTTAATATTTTAGAGCCATTCAGATATTTTTTTGTGGGATGATATATGAAAAAACAGGTTCCGTTTTTTATAGTATTAATAATTGAAGCGCTTTCGTTTTGCTGGTACTGCGGGGCAACCAAAACTGCGTCCCAAAAATCCACTATGCTGCAAGAAAATTACTTTCTACATAATTGGCTCCATGTAAAACAATCTTCCGTGAGGTCGCCCTGTCATTAAAACCTTGGTCCACTCCTCTTATCTTAAGCGTCAGGCCATGCTCGCCGAAATAGGTATTTTCTGTAATGTAAAATCCGAGACTGCTTTGTAATGATTCCGGACGGTTAGAAAAGCGTGTGGCAAATTCACCGCCCGAATTGCGACCATGTGCCACATAAGTATTGATTAGCAAATGGCCATTTTTCAGATCAATAACATATAATCTTTTATTTCTTGAAGATTGACTGAAATCACAAATAGTAAGATAATCGGGGTTATTAATTTTCTTTCCTTCTCAGTAAATGACTCATATCCTTTTAGGCATAGTCAAAAGCATTTTTGGATAAACCATAATTCTCAAGATGCAGATTATTATATAAGATTGAAAGACCTTCTGATTCAAGTGATGAATTATTTCCTGAAACGTTTAAAGAATATAAAAGGGAGAGTTTTAGAAGGATCATATTTTGTATCAGGGAACTCAACTCCTGAATGAAGTATGGGAATGGCTGCAAAAGAAATAGACAGCCAGGATATGGATATTGATTTTAATATCTTGATCAATTGGGTACGGCTTTTCTCCGAAAATGTTTTTCGGATTGGATTCTAAAACGAATTCAGGGATAAAAATATTATCGAATTTAAAAGAATACAAATCTATTAGTGTTGTTTTTTAATGGATTACGAACAAATACTAAGTGACTGACTTTTGCTTCGGGTAATTCTACGAAATATCAATACGCTCTTTTGACTTTCGGTGACATGTTGTGCTTCTCTTTGTTTGGTAACGAATTCGCTTGAATAAATTTTTAGAAGCAACATAAATAAAGATATAAGTAGCGGGCCAAAGATGAGCCCGATGAATCCAAAAAGATTTAATCCTATGATCACCCCGAAAACCGTGACCAACGGATGAACATTACCGATACGTTTCAACATGGTAAAACGCATCACATTATCTACTGTTCCGATAATTCCAAAACCATAGATCAGCATTGCAACACCTTGCCAGTTTTTGTCATTGGCAAAAAAGATAATGGCAAGCGGAACATAAGCAAGCGCTGCGCCAACTATTGGTAACATGCCTGCAATCCAGGTAACTCCAAACCAGAAAAAAGGTTCTTTCACTCCAAGGATCAGGTATCCGATTAATCCAACGATAGCTTGTGCTAATGCTACCACTGGAATTCCGACAGCATTTGAAATTACCATCATATTTACTTCTTTACCCAGCCGCTTGACATTCTCATCTTTCAAGGGAATATATTCATATAAAGCATCTTCCATTTTTCGACCATTTACCAACATGAAAAAGAGAATAAAGTAGATAAAGAAAACCGTTGTAACCGTATTGAACGTAGCGCCAAGAATTTTTGGAAGGCTTTGAGCAATCGCTTCGCCCATATTGTTGATATTCTCATCACTTAGAATAGTAATATCAAACTGTTGCTCTGCATTATGAACTACTTTTTTTAATGCTACTACTAGTTCTGAAGAATGCTGAATAGCAAAATTAACTTTAGAAGAAAGCAGATTCGCTAATAAACCAATTGGAAGCAGGATGATAATAATAGAAGCGAGCATCAATAGGAGCGCTGTCAATACCTTTTTCCATTTCTTCTTTTCTGTCAGGTAAAACATGATCCGGTGCAGCAGAACGTATAAGGTGATAGCACCAAGCAACGCCGGAAGGAAAGAATATAATTGCAAAAACAAAACAATTGCCAGAAGCAGGATCAGAATAATAAAAAACACCTGCCGGACCCTGTTTTGATCAATGACATCGTTATTCATACTGAGTTGAAAATATTATTTTCTAAAGATATTATATCTTCACTTTCTTCCATTTACCTTTTTTAAAGAATATCCACGTCGCTACTGCATTAATCGTTTCTGCAGCGGGAATGCAAATAAAAATACCAGCGATTCCGGAGTGAAATCCTTTTACCAATAAATAAGCCAGGGGTACCTGGAAAATCCAAAAAGAAAAAAAACTGATCCAAGTAGGTGTTTTCGTATCACCGGCTCCATTTAGCGCCTGCATCATCACCATACCGATACCATAAAAAATATATCCTGATCCAATGATCATTAATGCAAGTGCTCCTACTCTTCGCACAGATTCTTCTTTTGTAAAAATGCTGATAATGGGAGACGAAAAGAAAATAAACAACAGCATGACAGCACTCATGAAAATAGCATTGTATTTAGTGGTCAGTAAAACGCTTTTAGCAGCACGGTCAGGTTGATTGGCGCCAAGATTTTGACCCACCAAAGTCGTTGCAGCATTACTTAATCCCCATGCCGGTAAAATAAAGAAGACCACATTACGGATTGCAATCTGGTATCCTGCCGATGCAGTAGTGCCGCCTGTTTCTGCTACTAATCTTGCTAATATGATCCAGCTTCCGGATGCAATCAAAAATTGGAAAGTAGCGGGCCATGCTATTTTTACCAAGGGCTTCATTACGGAAAAATCAATTTTGAAATGTTCTTTTTTCAAACTGACACTGCTTTTTCCACCGAATAGATTCCAACATTGATAGAGCACACCAATTCCTCTTCCAATAGTAGTAGCAATGGCAGCGCCTTTCAGTCCGAAACCATTCCAGGAACCAAAACCATAAATAAGTAGAGGACATAAAATAATATTCATCAGGCTAGCCAGCCATAAACTGCGCATCGCCATGGCAGCATCTCCTGCTCCTCTAAAAATTCCGTTGATCAGAAAAAGTAAAATGATGACCAGACTTCCACCCATCATAATGCGGGTAAAAGTAGCTCCTTCATTTACTACGTCTTGCTGAGCACCCATTACCTGTAAGATTTTCGGCGCAAAAATGATTCCGGCAATACTAATTACAGCCGAGACCACCAGCGCCATGATCAAGGATTGCATTCCTGCATGTGCAGCAGCGTCTTTATTTTTTTCACCTGTTCTTCTTGCCACCATTGCAGTGGCTGCAGTACTCAAGCCGATAGCAATTGAGTAAACAATAGTAATAACTGATTCAGTGAGCCCTACCGTTTGTATGGCCGAACTGCTGTTGGGAAGATGACCCACAAAAAAAATATCCACTACAGCGAATACCGATTCAAGGCTCAATTCAAGGATCATAGGAATAGCCAGTAATATAATAGCAGTTCGGATGCTTCCGCTGGTATAGTCATGCTCTTCACTACGGAGTGATTGTTTTATCAATGAAATAAAACGGAAAAGTTTATTATTATGTATGTTGGTTTCCGGCATACAGCGAATTTGAAATTAATTAAATGAAAAGAGAAAGCAATGAATGATTGCTTTAATGTCTCAGTTCTGGAGTATCAGGCTCTGTTTTAAAGGAGTTGAGCCTTGGCAGATTTTCATATTCGAAAATTATAGAAGGGCAAATGTAAATAAACTTTCTTTCAGGCAAGCCTTAAGGCAGATAAATATTGACGAATGTAGTTTTCTTTTTGTCTGCGGCGGTATTGGAGGATGAAACGAGGATGCGGCAGGGGAATAATATCATCAAAAAAATGATATTTCTCATTTAATGCTGAAAGGAAGTCAAAATTTTTTGCTCCACCAACGCAAATGCAGCGATCCGTTTTAAAACCGAAAGAGATCTGATTTTTAATGCTGTCAATAATTAATGGAGTCACTGATTTCATAAGTTTCTTATCGTCATAATAATTCAGGTTGATCCCTTTTTTAATATAACCCAGGGGACTGACTGCAGAGATAAAATAGTTCTGGTAAAATTTTTTCACTCCCCCATATCTTTCGATTACTTCATAGATAAACTCGGCAGATAATTCCGATTGTTGTTTGAAAGAATGATCAATGCCGCAAAAATCTTTGAGTTGTTTAGGGGCAGTAAAATTGATTCCTGTTGTGCCGGCACCGAACCTTCCGGGGTTGATGCCAAAGATCAAATGTCTTGGATAAATATCATTGTAAAATTTTTTAAAAAAAGTTTTCATCACCTTAAGAACTTGTTCGTCTTCCTGCGGAAATAAAACTTTGACATCTTTTGGTAAAACTTCCGGCGGTTGAAGCCTTTTATAAAACCGGATGAGTTGATCAGCAAAAGTTAAAGCCATGATGCGAGGATAAGAATGTTCAATTCAGAATTTAAAATACACAAATAGTCTCCCGAAATTTTTACTGTCGTTTTCGATACGATGATAAAGCGGTTTGATATGCGGTTGTTGCAAAAAACGTTCTACTTTCTTTCTAAGCTGCCCGCTGCCTTTGCCGGGAATGATCTCGATCTCTTTGATCTTTTTGTCAATAGCTTCTTCAAAAGCATCATGTAACGCTTTATCAATTGCTTTGCTATTATTGTAAATATCATGCAGGTCCACTTTGATACGACCCATAGTTTGATTTTTTCGGAGCGTAAGTTAATGAATGAAATTTCCTTTAGGCCATTGTGCCTGGAATATGAATACTTAATTGTAGATTTATATTACACGAAAACAACTGCTGCTTATCATGAAAAAAATTTTATACCTGCTGATGGCAACCCATTTGGCTGCAATCAGTTTACGTAGCCAGGCGATTGACACAGCAACCACCGTTAATTACGGGAAAATGCCTCCTGTTTATTTTTCCAACAAAGTTTATTGGGAACGCAACTATGACAATAAGAACCATCTTTTATTCGAAGGATTAAAATACAATGAATGTTTTATCGGCGCTTTTATGAATTATTGGGACAACGGTAAGGTGAAAACAAAAGGACAATATCTTTCTAATGCCTCCGGCGATTGGAAAAATCTGAGAGAACGTGGACTCTGCAGTGTGATGGATGGCGAATGGAAAAACTATAACGAAGCCGGCGAATTGACCAGCACTGTTATTTATGATAAAGGAACAGTGATAAAACAGGATTGAGAATATTTCTATTGTTTGAAATTGAAATTCCCCTTGAACTCTCTTTTGAAATCCAGGAAATCAGGAATAGAAACATTGGCCACATAAGGATTATCCGGGTGATGTAGAATATATTCCTGGTGATAATCCTCGGCGGGATAGAATTTTGAAAAAGCTTTTACCTCGGTAACAACCTTTCCGTGATATTTTGAATCGTTCAATTTTTTGATCTCTGACTCAATGATATTTTTTTCTTTGTCATTGCTATAAAAAGCAATCGAACGATATTGTGTGCCCACATCATTTCCCTGGCGGTTTAATGTAGTGGGATCATGACTGTCAAAAAATGCCTGCACTAAAGTTGGAAAAGAGATCTTCGAAGAATCATAAAATACCTGCACCGTTTCTGCGTGGCCTGTTTCCCCTGAACTCACCTTTTCATAATCCGGATTGGTATCGGTGCCACCACAATAACCAGATACAGCATCTCTCACTCCCACCAGGCTTTGAAAAACAATTTCTGTATGCCAGAAGCAGCCTTCGGAAAAATAAGCAACTGATTCATGACCGGGAGGTTTCTTTGTTATGCCAACGGGAATTTTCACGTCATTGTTTTGTGACATAGCACAACCAGTGAAAACCATAAAAGCAAAAGCTGCGAAAAAAACAGGTTTCATTTGATAGATATTATTGTTTTGAACTGACAGGTGGTTTTCCGCCATCGGGTACAAAAATGAGAGCCGCAGAATTCATGCAATATCTTTTTCCGGTTGGTGCAGGACCATCATCAAATACATGTCCCAAATGAGAACCGCTTTTACTGTCCACCACTTCCCAGCGCACCATACCATAACTGGTATCTTTTACTAATCGTACTGCGTCGGGATTGATTGGTGCATAAAAACTGGGCCACCCTGTTCCGGAGTTGAATTTAGTATCGGAACTAAATAACGGTTGTAAAGAAGCTGCCGAGTAATACGTTCCTTTTTCATAAAAATGATCATACTTGCCGGTACCTGCTGGTTCGGTTCCTGCCTGGCGCAGTATATAATACTGATCGGATGTCAGCCTTTGCTTCCATTGCGCATCGGTAAGTCGCATGGGATATACCGTTTTATCGGTGCCAACGGGTGGATCCGGGTATTGCTTTTTATTTTTTTGGCTCATGCCACAACTAGCAGTCAACAAGCCAAATACTGTGATGATGAAATAATTTTTATACTGCATATACAAGGTTTAGTATAATACTAACGGATTTATTTCCTGAAAGGTTTGCATAACGAAGATAAGATGATTACTTGCCGGGTTTTGTCAGAGCACTGACAGTAAAAAAGAGCAGGGTTATTTTAACATTTTTATGTTTGAGGAACAAACGGAAAGGATGGTTTATTTTTTTCAAACAGAGTTTTATCAAAACCTGAATATCCCTATTTTTGCAGCCCCATTCCTGCTTAGCTCAGCTGGTTAGAGCATCTGACTGTTAATCAGAGGGTCGCTGGTTCAAGTCCAGCAGCAGGAGCTTCAAAATAAAACAGTTATGAATAAATTTCATAGCTGTTTTTTATTTGGTACATACATGATACATACAGTTTTTTGTGGATAATTTATTTATACTTTTTATTTGCACTACAATTTGTACCACAACTAAAGTATTTGATAGGAACTATATGACAATCTAAAACCCATCTTCATGAGATTGCACCCAAATTGGGAACAACTAAATCAGCTAAATAACCCATTGACAGAAGGGGAAAGAGCACTTATCAAATACCTTGATGATAATCTTCCCAAAGACACGACATGGAATAATAAGAAAAAGCTTAATGAATATAAGGGTTGGTTAATTTTTGCACAACCATTCTTAAATGGTAGCAGACCTGATATTATAATTTATCATCCTTTTGTTGGAATTGTTATTTACGAAGTCAAAGATTGGCAGCTTAATAATTATAAATGGGGCAAGGATGAATACAACAGAACTGTTTTATCTGTTAGTGATAGCAGAGGAAGTTACTTTGTCAAAAGTCCTATAAAGCAGGTTGAACATTATAAAGAAAAAATTATAGGTCAACTTCTTCCAATTATCGGTGAAGCCATTGATTATGAACAGAAGAATTATGGACTAATAAAAACAGCAGTTTATTTTCATAAAGTAAGAACTCAACGGGCTCAGGATTTTTTTGGAACCGCTGTGAAAAATTTTAAACACTTTCCTGTATTTGGATATGATTGTTTACAGCCTACTAGGTTGCAGGAGATTGTTCCTGATGTTCAATACTCGTCAAGCCGCTATTGGGATATAAAATGGAATGATGAATTACTTTTTTGGTTAAATCCCCCATATCATAGTATTGAGCAAGGAGAAAAATTAAAACTAAAAGGAAATCAAATCAAGGTAGCGGAACCTCGAACAGGACATCACAGAGTAAAAGGAGTTGCAGGTAGTGGGAAAACGCAAGCATTAGCATATAGAGCTGGAAGACTTGCTTCTTTAAACTTGAATGTACTTGTAATCACCTTCAATATTACTTTATGGCATTATGTAAAGGATATGATAGCACGATCACCTTTTAAATTCCGCTGGGATAAATTTACTTTTAATCATTTTCATGGTTTTTGTAAAGACAAGCTAAATGAATTTGGAGTCCTTTGGCCAAGCTCACACGGTGTATCTGAGGAAGAGTTGGAATATTTTTTTAAGGTAACTGTTCCAAATGCGGTTATAGAAGCAATTAGTGGTAAAAGTTACCAAAAATATGATGCTATCCTTATTGATGAAGGCCAGGATTATCAATTAGAGTGGTATGAACTACTTTCAGAATATTTTCTAACAAATAGAGATGAAGTACTCTTGGTAAGCGATAAAAGGCAGAACATATATGATAGAATTTTAGATTGGCAAGACAAACGTGTTGCAACAAATAAAAGTCGTTTAGATAAGTTTACTGAAGATTTCATAAGATTGTATGAGACATTTAGATTACCAAAGAAAGTCGCAGAAATGTCAAATGAATTCAGCGAACAATTTGGTCTTGACCAAGAGCTGAAAGTATCAAAAATTCAAGACCTCCCTTCTCTAATTTTCTCACAACATATAGTTTGGATTAATATCGAACAAGAACAATGGTTGGACTATGTCTATAATTCATTTAGAAGATTAAAAAAGGAAACTTATAATCCTTCTGACATGGTATTGCTTTTGCCCAGTCATAAGTATGGCAAGGAATGCGTCCAATTTTTTCAGAAAGTAAATATTGAAGTAAACCATGTTTTTGAAGATAATGACGAGGCTAAATATCATCCTCATAAAAAAGCTTTTTGGATGGGTGATAGTCGTCTGAAAATGTCAACAATTCACAGTTTCAAAGGTTGGGAGCTTTTGAATATTGTTTTATTTATTCCTAAGAAAGCTCCTGAATCAAATAAGAGATTAGATGCAATAGTTTACACTGCAATCACAAGGACAAGAGAAAACCTTATAGTTTTGAATGCACACAGGCGTTACGATCAATTTGGTGAAAAATTTCCTAAGAAGTGGAATAAACAGAATTAGTTTATCAATTCTTCTTTTAATTCAAAAAATATTTTTATGAAATATAATATTAATTTTTGCTTTTCATTAGTTTTTATTATTCTCATTACCTCTTGTTCGGATAATAAAAACGAAAACAGTAATAAAGCATATATGACGACTATTGATTCACTGAAAGAGGCATTAGAAAAGGCCAAGGCTGAAACAAAAAACACAATTTTAAGTCCGCAAGAAAGTGAATCGAAAAAGGATAAGATCATTGAAGAAGAAGTAATAACTAAATCGAAATTTAAAAATCTTGCAGATGTTTTTTCGTCGGTTATAACTGAAGGAAGCACAATTAAAGAAGTCGAACAAGTTCAAGGAAAACCTACGTTAATACTGCCACAGACGGACAAGACAGTAATATATTTCTATGGTAATAGCGAAGTAATTTTCAGGGGAGAATTTGTTCGTGAAGTCAAAGATTTTGATAATGTTATAAAATATGCTGGCAATTGTGACCAATTATCAATTGGTTCGGACCCATTATTAAAGAGGTTTGCAAGGTACATTCAAGATAGAAGAATGAATTCAGAATTACCATCTGAACACCGTAGTAATTAGAAATAAATTAAAAGTGGCCATTGCTTATATAATTTATTTTTAAATTTTATTATTTTTACATTTACCGAAATACGATTTTGTAACTATATTTCGATTTATTTGAATTCTCTCACCTTTTAAGAATAGAATTAAAGTAATCCATCATCGGCAAAAGAATAGTATTGATGGGAAGGGGTAATGATCAGGTGGTCCAGCAGCTTAATATCCATAAGCTTTGCTGATTCTTTCAGTTTCCTTGTCAATTTCTCATCGCAATTAGATGGTTTTAGATTTCCACTGGGGTGATTGTGTCCCACAATTATGGCAGTTGCAAGCACTTTCAATCCAATGGAAAGAATTATTCTTATGTCAGCAACTGTTCCTGTAATTCCACCAACCGAAGCCCTGTATAGTCCCAGAATGTGATTTGCTTGGTTGAGATATAATACAACAAACTGTTCCTGCATCCCAATAGTCTTTGGATCAAAGCCGCCTATCAGATAGAATGCAGCATCTATTGAAGATGTTATTTTGGGTAGTTCTACTATTGTTTTCTTTGGGCGATATGCCACAGTTATTTCAGTTAAACTATTTCTTATCTTTTTCATAATAAAAAAATATCCGTCCATCACAGACCCTCAGGGAAAATGACGGACGGACGTTTAAGGTTAGTAAATTTTATTGTAAAAACCAGCTATCCTCTCTGTTATCCAATGCTATTTTCAGCCCTTCAACAAAGCTGAAACAGCTTACTGACCTGTCCAAGAAGGTGTCTATATAGCTGGATTTATTGGTTCCAGTGAACAGGTTGTATAATCTCCAAAGATTAATGGAATCATCATCTTCTTTGCAGAAGGACTCATCCTGATAATAATCCTTTACCACAGCTCCTATTTGTGTATCAGACAAGGGAAGAAATGTGATCTGGGCTTTTACATCAGCGGGCAAATGATTATACATTCTGCACCTGCCTATCAATTGTGCAAACTGCGACTCCGTCAAATCATAATCGGGTAACTTTTTCATTGCATGCAACTGATAGTTTGCGTTGTATCCTTCTACTAATGTCCTGATGCAGGCTTTTAGTTCACCCCGGGATGTTACCCTGAGATCACCGATAAAACCATCAGACCAGACACAAAGGTTCGTGCATACCTTATTCTGAAAACCAATGAATACTTTGAAATGCTCTTCAATGCCTTTCTTGTTATAGAGATTATCCAGATTATATGCCTTTACCCCCCCCACAGTCAATGAAAGCCTGCTTCCTTCTATCCAATCATGAATCGTGGGAATCTCAAAAACAAATGCCATGCGTTCATAATAGATTGTCTTTTCATGTTCCAATAGCTGACTGGCAGGCTTATCTTTTGCTGATGGTATTCTGCCTTTAACGGGATGTGACAACCGAATGGATGGTTTTAAAATTGTTTCACCATTGTATATATCACTGGCAACCTCAGTCATCATTTCAATAAAATCAATATGACTAATTACTGTTTCATTGTCTTTAATAAAAACAGGGATAATATGCTTATCCCTGATTTTATCAAACGTGAAGCTTTCTGTGTTTGCCTGTATGAATGGCTTATCGGTTGAAACAATTTCTTCATCAATATACCTGACAATAGCACCATCATTGAATAATTTCGTTTCCATTGCTTGACAGGTTTTGAGGTGATAAATTAAGTTCCAATCCGTCCTTTAAAGATTTCAGTTCTCTTTTCCGGTCCGAAAAGAAGGAATGATGGGATTCCTGTAAATCCGGATTTTGATTGTAGAGCAGGACAAGTTCTTCAACAGTTTTACAGGCAATAATCTTTTTAATAAATGTTTTATTTGGTTTTTCTGCCGGTTCACCCTGACTGCACCATTGGAGGATTTTAGTTCCCACTTCTGATGTTATCTTGAAATCAGGCTGATCCATGAATAAGCCTGTTCTGTCCTTTGAGCAAATTGCATTGTGCTTAATACCTAAGTCGAAAACAATGGTGAATTCGTAGTCCATGCCATCCCTTGTTACTCCTTTCATACCAACTTTCTCAGGAACTTGCTTGCCATTACGTTCACTCAGGACATATTCCTGTTTACTGCGGATAGTGCCAATGATATGGCATGGTGACTGAAGAATTGCTTGTATGAAGGCGTTGTGACGAGGTGTGAGCTTACCCCAATTCACAAAAGAATTTCCTGGCAGATTACTGTGTACGTCCAGAATGCCTCCTGCACCTTCCCATTCATGTGAAATGCTGTCAATGATTATGACTTCCATTCCTGCCTGTTCACAGAGCTTGATTGCTTCTATGTACTTTTCCGGAGAGTAAGGAGCTGCGATGTTGACAACAGTGTAGTTGCCAAGATGAGCATAGAGTGAAGCTGAGTAATTTTCTGTGTCAATCACAGCAATCTTACCCCAGTTTCCACATAGCCCTTGTCCAATTAATAATGCGCCATAGGTTTTTCCTGAACCTGATGGGCCTTGCAAAGCCATTTTGATTTTGGCTTGCTTTCTTCTAGCTAATTGTAATTTCATTTTGTTTAAATTTTATGATGATTGAATAAGTGACAAATGGATGGAAGGATCATCCCTTCCGACAGGGGGTTTCAGTAAGAATTATGCTTTGGAGGTGCTTAAATCACAAGATTTGTAATATAGTGCGGGAGGCCCTACCTAATATTGGTAGCAATTTTTGGGAAGGTTATATTGGGAAAGAGTATCACCTGGCACACTCTGTCTATTCAATAAAGTGGATACAATTTTAATTTTTCAGGACTTTCTCTTCCTGTAAGATTCAGGTAGTAGATTATTAATCTGACAAATTATTTTTCAAATGGGATTTTGTTACGAGTAAATTCATCTTCTCTGGCACAAGAAAGGAGGGGGATATAACAAACACTCCAAACGATAGAGGGGGTAAAAATTGGAAGTGCACCTGCTTTCCGCATGTGGATTTCATATACTATTATCTTTGCTAGTCCTTTATTGAATCACTATTAAATTCAGGATAACATTCTTTGATATGTGTATCAAGATTCTTGATAGTAGGAAGAAAGAAATCCTTTATTTCAGTATGAAATCTACTAATGATCATCAAGTCTCTGAAATTATATAAAATCATTGCGATTGAAGAATCAATCTTTTTTTTCCTTTCTTTAAACGATACTTCAGTTCCAAAAAAAGAAGTCCAATGTGATAAGTGATCATATTTAGAATAGTACAAATAAAGATTATATACCGTCTTTCTTGTTAATAGGTCTGGATGTTCGCTATTGGTATAAATGTTTTTAAGATTGAGTTTAAATTCACTTTTTAATACTGGTTTGCCATTTGCATCATTTTCAAATAGGCCTGGGAAAATAGACGATAATTTTTGCCCTATTTCTTTTTTCTTCTCTGCAGTAATATTTTCCTGACCGTAAAAGTCATTTATCATGTAGGAAGTACCGTCCGCAATAAACATTAAAGTATATTTGTCAATTTCTTTTTTTACAAAATCATTCCCCTTTACTTCAACCTGAAGAGTTAAATACCGCAAGTATTGAATCAAAATGCAATCCATCAAAAGTGATCTTACGATAATTCCTATTGAAAACTCGATTTCTTTTTTATCTGTTAGAAGGTCATATAATTCTTCAAGAGCTATAGTACATTTATTTATTTTATCAGTACAACAATAAATAAATCTTTTCAAGCTATCCTGGCCGCCTTTCAGATTGAATAAGACAAACCAGCTAGTTTCCTTTAAAAATTTAAGATGTTCTCTAATTACATCCATATTTGTGAATATGAATTAGTAAGAAATAATCCCTCAAATTATAGTCTTACAAAATTATTCTTGATACATGGGTAATATCCTTTACACATTTATTTAACCGCAGTATTAAAACGCTGGTAAATTTTCTTTGTCAACCATTCTTTTACGTCATTCTTAAAATCGTTATTCTCCATGATCTTATCAAAGATTTCCTGGTTATCTGACATGCGATCAATTAAGGTTTGAATAAATACGTCTTCAAATGCATATTTGAAATTCTCAATCGGATTGCTTTGAGCTCTCATCTTTAATTCATCATTTTCAAAAAGAGCCTGCTCAATTTGCTCGAAATATAAACGATCTGCTTCTGTGAAATCTGTTCCATATTTATCATTCAGCACATTGATAATACTAGAGAGTTTATCTTTTTCATCTTTGGGCCTGCTGATACCAGCTTCAGTTGTTGGATCAAGATTATACTCACCCTGAACCTGCAATACCAAATCTCCTTCGGCTACTTTTTGCAGGCGATAATATTCAAGAGCAACTTCATTATCTAATTTCAATCTCTCGGTATAATCTGATTTTGGGAGTTTATTTAATAATAACCTTCCATAAGAATAAAGTTTTTCGAGTTCCACATCCTGAAACGGCATTATCTGAGAAAGAAAAGAATAGAGGTGAACAAATGCAGTCATTCCTTTTTTGAATTCATCCTGTTGCTCTTCATTTAATTCTTTAAATCTATCAACGGCAGGATCAATATAACCATATAATTTCCCCTGATCTTTTACCGAATAATTACCCGGCTTGTAAAAAACTTTTGCAAATGCATCTACTTCCGATTGATAATAAACATTAGCTGCATCGAGTTTCGTTTTGAGATCGTATAAATGATTAGGGTCTGTGGTTTCCGCCATGGTGGTCAGTTCATAGTAAGGCTGAAAAGAATCAATAATAGTTTGCCTATCATTCGCAAAGTCTAAAACGAATGTATCTTCTTTTCCCGGATGCGTTCTGTTAAGCCGTGATAAGGTTTGAACCGCTTTCACTCCCGACAATTTTTTGTCAACGTACATCGTATGCAATAAGGGTTGATCAAAACCGTATTGATATTTATCTGCCACTAATAAAACCTGGTATTCATTTGATGCAAACTTATCCGGCAATTCTTTCTCGCCAAATTTATTTAGTTGCGATTCTGTCACTCCATCGGGATAAAAATCATCAACAACAGAGCCTGAAAAAGCCACTAATGGTTTGATTCCTGTGTATCCTTTTTCTTTTATGTAGCTTTTAAATTCAAGATAATAACGCAAAGCATGTTTTCTTGAAGCCGTTACCACCATTGCTTTTGCTTTGCCACCAATTTTTTTCATAGTTATCTGCCTGAAATGTTCTACCATCACTTCCGTCTTTTGAGAAATATTTGTAGGATGCAGTGAAGCAAAACGGCCAATTGCTTTGGTAGCTTTTCTTTTATTCAGCTCCGGGTCATCTTCGATGGTTTTGCAGAAGCGGTAATAAGCTTCATAAGTCGTATAATTTTTCAATACATCCAAAATAAAACCTTCTTCAATCGCCTGCCGCATAGTGTACAGATGAAATGGTCTTGGTTTTCCTTCTGCGTCTTTAGTTCCGAAAACTTCTATCGTTTTAGCTTTGGGTGTTGCTGTAAATGCAAACAGGCTCATATTTTTTTGAGGCCCTCTTTTGAGAATCGCTTCCCGCAAATAATCTTCTTCATCCCCTTCTTCATTTTCAATTTTACTTTCTACTTTTTCGGACTCTTCCAGTGAAACATTTTTACCCACCAGCGCCTCCATCATTTTACGGCTGGCTTCTCCGCCCTGGCTGCTATGAGCTTCATCAATGATAACAGCATAATTGCGATTGGGGATTTCAGTAAAGTGTTTCAGCGCAAACGGAAATTTTTGCAAAGTGGTAATAATAATGTTTGTGCCGCCTGTAATTGCTTCGGCCAATTGCTGTGAATCTTTTTCAATACATTTTACCACTCCTGTTCTGTGTTCAAACTGGTAAATAGTATTCTGCAACTGCTGATCCAATACATTGCGATCGGTAATGACTATCACTGAATCAAAAATCTTTTTATCAGATGAGTTATATAATGATGAAAGCCGATAAGCCAGCCATGCAATGGAATTACTCTTGCCGCTGCCTGCTGAATGCTGAACCAGATAGTTTTTTCCGGGACCATTTACTTTGGCATCGCCGTTTATTTTCCTTACAACATCTAACTGGTGATACCGGGGAAAGAGCATAGACTCTTTAAAATATTTCTTGCCATCAACAGTGAATTCTTCCTTTTGTAAATGAACAAAGCGGCCAATGATCTCCAGCCAGCTATCAACACTTAAAATCTCTTCCCAGAAATAAGCCGACTTATAACCTCCATAATTTTTTACCGGCGGATTGCCTGCCCCACCTTTAAATCCTTTATTGAATGGAAAAAATCTTGTTCCTGCTGATTCCAGCCTCGTAGTAAAATAAACTTCATCTGGATCAGCCGTGAAATGTATCAAGGCTCTTTTCTTAAACTGGAACAATAATTCTTTGGGGTCTCTTTTCGTTTTGTATTGCTCCATTGCTTCATTCACAGTTTGTCCTGTGAAATGATTCTTTAATTCTACAGTAGCAAGAGGCAGTCCGTTTAAAGAAAGCAATAAATCAATACTCTTGTTATTCTTTGCAGAAAAATAAACCTGCCTTGTTATTATGAGTTTGTTTTGTTTGTATTGAGAAATGGTATCAGGATTTAAACCGCTGTCGGGTTTGAAATAAGCCAACCTGAATTTACAGCCGCTGTCGGTAATACCATGACGAACCACATCCAGCATTCCCCGTAAATCCAGTTCTTTGACTAACCGCTGAATGAATTTGTTTTCCGTTTCATCTTTGTAATACGATTTTAATTTATCCCATTCTTTTGCCTGTGAGCTTTGAATAAATGAAAGCAATGCTTTTTTATCAAGCGCCAAATCTTTATTGAAATCATCTGAATGGCCTTGCTGCCAGCCATTAGAAGTTAAATGCTCAATGATAGCTGATTCAAAAGTAGCTTCGGTATGTATAAAATTATCAGGCATTATCTATAAACTTTTACAGTTGATTCAATTGCTGTGCAATTCAATCCCTTATCTGAAAACATTTGTGAGAGTTGAGATACATTTAATTTGGCTTCTGATTTCTTTGGCCCCAAAATAACTTCATTAAGCTTCAAAGGAAAACCAGTCTCGATTAATTTGAAAACCACAAACGGATTAACAATAATATATGGGTCAGCGACAAGCCACTTTTTTTCTCTTTCTTTTTGCCTGAGTATATAAAGCAGTCGTACTTCTTGCTCGTACTCATACGCATGAGGTTTAAAAAAGTGTCGCCACACATACATTAGCACAAAACGAATGTCGAGATTCAATTCCCCCTTTATTCTTTCAATAACTGATTTCAAATATTCCAGCTCACTATGTTTACCTCTGCCATTTGCATATTTGACTGCACCTAAATAAAACCTGCTATTGTCTTTCAAATTTTCTTTTAACTCAAATTCAATACAGGCTCCCTTGCCATCATCGCCGTACAGCCTCCAAGGCAGCAATTTGTCTTTTAAAGTTGTGCAAGACAAAATAAATCTCCTGTTGATTGTTGCCCTGCTTTCAGGAGACATATCCCACACATCTTCATCAGAGGAGTTCAAATAATTGTCAACATAATTTGGTTCAGTAGTATCATTCATACCCGGAATTCCTTGCATTGCAATTTCATTATCATTCAAAATCTGAAATGCCCGACTGAAGGAACAATAACGATAAATTTTTTTATCCAATTTATTGTTTAGCAGCCGCCGAAAAAATAATTGTTCAAATGAATCAATATCATCTTTTGTTCCTTCAAAATATAATTTATAGCTGGCAGATAATCTAAGCTCCTTTGAGATTTTGTTTCTGTTTTCCCGGAGCATTGCAGCTAAGCCGGGTAAAGAGTTATCAAATTCGGAAGCCAATTCAATAAAAAAGTCAGCGACCATTCCTTTTATCGTTCGAAGCCTTCTTGCTGAAATGAGTGTTGTTATTCTCTCGATTGTTTCTTGTGACGAAAACTCAAAGGGCTTATCTGGATGAACAAACCGATCAAACAGAAAATACTGGCTGCCATCAGTGTAAACAAAGTATCTAATTTGGAATTTAAAAAAATAATCATTACGAAAACTTTCAACAGCATTTTTTATTCTAAATTTTGCCTTAAACTCAACTGCTGCAAGATTTCGTTTACCTGCTTTAACTATCAAGTCAGGAGTATATCCTTTATAAGCAGGTTCAATAATAAATTCAATTCTCTCTTCCCCATATCTTAAATTAGAGAATTGGGCTTGAAAAAGTTTTATAAATTGTTTTTCTAGCATACCTAGGAAACTTTTATTTTTCCCGTTACCACTTCGCTTATCAATGCCGTTCTGTACTCCTGTATCAGTTCTATTTCTTTTTCAATTTTGTCAATGGTATTGTCTATTTTTTGTGTTTCTGATTGAATATGGCCTACAATTTTGTTTTGTTCATTAAGCGAAGGCATTGCAAATAAAGTTTCTCCTAATTCTTCTTTATTCAAATGTGGTTGTGCTGCTCTTAGTCTATGTAAGTATAACTGATTTATTAAAATATCATTGCTTAATAGGGAGTAAGCAATAAAAAAAGGATTATCTTTTAAAACTCGCACAACCATATCATAACCTGTAATTGCTCCTTCATATTTCTTAGGAATGATTGCTGAGTCTGCTGTATAGGCGCCACTTCGCACAACAATAATATCGTTCTCCTTCAATACTGGATCCCTTTCATAAGGCACATCATCTGGATCAATAAAAATTAAATCTGTCTCGTTGATTTTTCCTCTTTCTATATTTGTTGCTCTTATCAAAGGCAATCCATCATCTTTCTGTTTTGGTGGTTGCCCTAATCCATATTTAATAAATGCAACATACTTCAACTTTTTCCTCTCCCAATTCTTCCCTTCACCACTTACCGCTTCATTAATAATAGCAGCCCGTTCTTCTTTCAGCAGTTCAATCAGTTTTTGTTTTTTGACAATAAAATCATCTATCTGTGCTGTTTTTTTATCTAAGTAATTGGCAATGGCGGTTTGTTCTGATAAGGGAGGAAAACAAAAAAATAGATTTTTCACATCTCCCTCATTTATCCCACTTTGAGCACCTCCTGTTTTTTCAATCAATATTTGTTCCCTCTGAGAAAGTAAAAAATAGTAAAGAAATTTTGAATCCAGCGATGAATCATTTTCAATTGCAACTACAGATTGATTAGCGGTAGACTGAAAAGTTAAGTAGCCAATGTTACCGCATGTCGCACCAGTTAATGCAACCAAAACAGAATGTGGCTTAATCATTTTTGTTGCACTTTCATTCAAACCAAGTTGAGTAATGTACTTATCTACCTCCTTATAAAGAATAATATTGTTTTGTACTTTTCCAGAATTCAACCAAGGGATATCTCCGTCCCAATAATCAGGATTTCCTGTAGCCGGTGTTCCACCAGCTAATGTTTTCCCTTTGTATTTAATTTTTTTCAATTCCCAGTGTTCCGGAATTTCACCAATCCATTCAATGCCGGAGAGTTTGTATTTAGAATAGGGTTTCATCTATTAAGCTATTAATTGATAGTAAGATTTCAAAAATTTTCCAAAAGCCCACATGGCTTCATCTACGGATTTTAGTCTTTTTTTACTTTTTCCTTTTATCTGCAGAAAAAAAGGCAGGTAATCCTCTCTGTATATTTCTGTTCTTTTTTTATTTGAGCCTTTCAATTCCTGCACTCTATCTGTTTTTAAATAATAGAAAGAACGATAAACATGCTGGTCGAAAATCGGGTATTCATTCGGTCTTATTATATGCATAAGAAAAGAATTCCATATTGCAGCATGTTCAGTTGGCTTAAAAATTTCGTCAAATCTGACAATATCCCATTTGCTTTTAAGCTCATTTATATCTTCTCTATGCTTTAGTACATTATTTAAAAATTTTCTCTTGGTCTTTGACATCTTAACTTTAGCACCGTCTCTACTTACAATCCCATTTTTCCAAGCAAATAGTTCTTCGAGATTGAAAGAAGTGAATCTTTTCAGTTTAATATTTTTTTTATATAGACTCCGTAATTCCTTTTTTTCTGAACTTTTATATTGAGAAGACCAAGAAGATATAAAAGCTCCTATTGAAACATACTTAAAGTTTGCAATTAAATACTTCATTCGATAATCTCTTTGATCATTCCTTTTGTTTCTTCTTCCAAAGTCAGAATATCTTTTCTTATTTCTTCAAGACTACGCAATGGCTTATACTGGTAAAAGTATTTTGTGAAATTGATTTCATACCCCACTTTTGTCTTGTTGTGGTCAATCCATGCATCGGGCACATGCGGCAACACTTCTTTTTTAAAATATTTTTCTACATCTTCTTTTAAAGGTATATTCTCATAATCCCGCAATTCAGAATCAGCCTGTACATTTCCCTTTTATCTTTTATCATTTTTCCATTTTCTTTTAATGGTCTTTCAACTGTTATGCGACGATAACCAAAATCATCGTTGTCAAAAATTTTGCAATAAGCGGTTTCTTTAAAGTCGCTATAAATTTCGGTAACGTACTTAATCGCAGCTTCATGAATTTCTTTTCTCTTATTGCCAAGGCTGCGCAGCATTTTACTGTAAAAAGGATTGTCTTTATCTTCTTTATCGCTTCCGGTAGCATTAATCAACTGCACTTTGCCTTTTCTTTCTTTTGTCTTTCTGTCTGTAACAATCCAGATGTAAGTGGAAATACCCGTATTGTAAAATAATTGGTCGGGCATGGCAATAATTGCTTCCAGCATATCATTTTCAATGATCCATTTTCGTATTTCACTTGGGCCACTGCCTGCGCCACCGCTGAATAAAGGAGAACCATTAAAAACAATACCTATACGGCTGCCTCCTTTCTTTCGTTTCATTTTACTTATCATGTGCTGAAGAAACAAAAGAGAGCCATCGCTGATTGCAGGAAGCCCTGCGCCAAATCTTCCTGCAAATCCCTTGCTTGCAAATTCATCTTTGATAAACTTTTCTGATTTCTTCCATTCCACACCGAATGGCGGATTCGCCAGCATATAATCAAACTCTTCATCCGAAAACCCGTCTTTAGAAAAGCTATCTCCAAAAACAATATTATTTGGGTTTTGCCCTTTAATAAGCATATCCGATTTACAAATAGCAAAAGATTGATCGTTCCATTCCTGCCCAAATACTTCGAGCTTGGCATCAGGATTTAATTCATGCAGATATTCTTCTGCAATAGAAAGCATGCCACCTGTACCGCAAGCAGGATCGTACAATGTTTTTACAATTCCTTTTTTTCGAAGAATATCTTTGTCATTTACAAAAAGCAAATTCACCATCAGGCGAATTACTTCTCTCGGTGTAAAATGATCTCCGGCGGTTTCATTACTTGCTTCAGCAAACTTTCTTATAAGTTCTTCAAAGATGTAACCCATCTCTATTGAACTTACACCTTCAAACATTTCTCCGGCTTCGGCAAATCTTTTCGTGACTAAATAAAGTATATCGCTTTCATCTAATTTCCTGATTTCATTTTCAAGATTGAAATGTTTAATTATTTCTTTTGCTTCTGTTGAAAAGCCATTCAAATAGTTATGGAAATTAGCTGCGATATTATTAGCATCTTTCGCTAATTCGATAAAATTATACTTGCTGCGGTTATGAAATTTTGCTTTTGCAACACTATTCAGAATAGGCTCATAAATTTCTGGTTTCTTTGATTTGTGTTGTTGATATGTTTCAAGAACTTTTTTCCTGGTTGGTTCCAATATAACATCCAATCTTCTTAATACGGTAAAAGGAAGAATCACATTGCCATAATCAGCGGGCTTGTAAGGACCCCTAAGCAAATCAGCAATGCTCCAGAGGAAATTAGCTTTTTCTTTGAAATTTTTCATTGGTGGCTTATTCAATTCTTTCCGAAGTTAACAAACCTGAAAGAAAAACCGATCAGATTCGTTTTTTACAAGCTTTCAATGAGTTTGCCTGGAAAAATTATTTTTATTGCTGCATTTTTTTCAAAAAAGTGCACACAATTTCAGAGTAAATCCTGAAACCAGCTTAAAAGAAACCTCATTGTCTGAATCTTCCAATTTTTAGACTCTGTTCTATTTCATCGCTTTTAAATAATACTCGTCTCCCAATTCTATAACTTTTCAGATACCCAAGTTTGATCCATTTAAACAACGTTACCTTACTTACATGAAGCTCTTTGGCGACTTCTTCAATTGTCAAGTGCTTGACAGGTGGCATAGATTGAAGCTGTGTAAGCCTTTCACTCATTTCTTTTTCCAAAATTGCCCTAATTTGGGTTAACAGATGATCTACTGTGATACCCTGAAGAATGATTAGTTGTTCCATTTTTTCTGGCAAATTAAGAATGGGCAGTTATTTGACTGCCCCTTTTCTGAATGTTTTCCTGATAGATATACAATTATCATGCACCCGACGAAAACTAATAGTTTCATTGATTAGCCGAAAGATATATATGGATCAAATAAAATCTGAACAACTTGGCAACATGGCAAGGTTGGCAAAGGGTATTTTCAAAAAATGAATCAATATATACTACAAAGGTTTCTTTTGAAAATGAAAAAGAAGCCTTACCAACTGTGCCAACTTGCCAACTGCGGCTATTCAGTTAATGGTTTCTCATAGATGCCATATTCAGGATTGATCAAATACTTATCCTCTGTAAGTTTTGTTAAATAATTACCTACTGTTCTTTCCTTTATTCCAATTCCAGCCCCAATCTCATTCGCTTTTTTTCTTGCAAATTTATCCTTCGGTGGAAGAAGGGCATAAAATTGCCTGAGCTTTGGATTAATGACTGCTGTTGATTGGTTTGGAAGAAGGGAATACATAAGCATTGAATGTTCGAAGTAAACGTCAATGAGGGTCATGGTTGTTTGGAAATCTTTTTCTGAGCAAACAAGGTCTTTTATTTCGTTCAGGCTATCATTTTGGCTCAATACGGTTAAAATCATAGCTATTCTAAAAGCAATTATACCCAATCGTATTACAGCACTTCCCGCTTCATTACCTTCAAACAGTTTGATAGTTTGTATCTTCTTTATGAAATTTTCTGACAACACTGAGAACTGTTCATCAGTTAATTTAAAAGAATAGGAGCTATCCGAAAATTGTTTTTCGATTGAAGCAACTGTTTTACTCAGCTTTTCAAAGTACTCACCTAAATCTGTGCATTCCTTACAAGGTGTTGGGTCTATCCATTGCAAATCCCTGCTATAACAATAAAACAAAAAACGGCTGCAAAGTCCATCTTGTACAGAACCTATTAACCTTGGAACTTGGTCTGGCGTTCCGGTAAGAAGTACGGTTAATTGTGGACGCTCAACAAATACATATAAATCTTCTCCACTTCTACTAATGGATAAAGGTTCATGGTGAAATGCTTTCCTCAATAAATCACTAAAATTCCCCCAATCTTGTTTAATCGCACCGGATAGTGTATCTGCCTCTGATTCACAAATTATTCCGATTCCATTGTTTTCATTTAGGCGTTTGTAAATTGATGTTGAGCTAGTATTTCCTGGAATAAAGAGTATAGGATACTTAGGTTTTTGAGGTGCAGGATCTGACGTTTTTTCACCTTTTTTTTGTTGCTTCTTCCAAATTCTATTTTCGGTTTCATACTTTGCTCTTGCTTCATCATTACGCTTCAATAACTCTTTGTGAATGGTCATTCCTAACTGTTGTGGATATTTCATAACTCCTTTTCCACTGGCTGGCGGTGCAACTACAAAGCCATATAAGTTGGGGTGAACCCAATCAGTAGCATATACACCTTCAATTTTATTGAGGCAGCCACTAAGTATAATTAAGCTGCTTGTTAACGCTACATCCTTTTCTCGTGGGTCTAAGAATTGATCTGTGATTTGTTTTAAAAAAGGGGGGAGGTTGTCATATACTGACTCCGGAAATATTGGTGTAGTGCTCATTATATTATGGTTTATTGTACTCATCTTTTTAATTTTAGAACCGGGTCACATCACAGATATGACCCGGTGATTTTGACAATTAAATTTTGTTTTTAAAGGGCCAATTATCTTTTAACCTGCTCATGATATCTTCATTGATATATTTCATTTCACCCTTTTTCAATGCTTCGTCCTGTTGTATCTGTTTACTTATTCTTTCAAAGGCCTCATTCATTGTATACTTATTATATCTTCTACCAAGACGTTTTATATACATCCTTATTTTTGCTGCCATTAAATTGTTAACTGCCATAAGAATTTGTTTTGTCGGTTAATAAATCAATTGCCTGCCCCTTTAGTTCTTTTTTCAAGGTCATCAGATTTTTTTTCAACAACTCTTCTAACTGTACCTGGGAAAAAAGGGGGTTTCTTCGACCTGATATGTAGCTGTTGATGACTCCAAGAGACACAAGTTTTTTCAGGCTTTTTCTTGATAAACCTGTTATTATACTGGCCTGTTTAATGTCAAATAATACATGTTGCATATTTATTTAATTTTAAATACCGGCTATAACCTCCACATTTCATGTCCACGCCGGAATCCTGTTCATAAAATCGTAATTATTATATTGTTTTTTGAGGTTTAAAGGAAACGGTTTGGTTGGGAAACTCCCTGATACGCAAATTCAGCGGCCATTCATCAATATCACCTCCATGCCTATCATTTAACCTCATTTGCTTTGCGAGATGAGTTCCCATCTGCTTGACAAAAACTGCAACTTTGGTATAACGCAGATCATCTATTATCTTCTCAATCCATTCTTGCTTGCATTCCCTGTACCTGTATTTCCCTGTGGCGTTGCCACTCTCGCCACCTATTATACACCAATGAAAATTGTCCAATTCTTGTAACTGTTTAAAATCTAATTCCCTCAACAACGGTTCAGCACTTATGAATCGGGTTTTTGCAGGAATATTTGCCAATGTTTCCGCTCTGTGCATATACTTTTGGCTTTCAATTGAAACACCTAACCATACATTGTCCCATCCATCTCCCCAATCATCAGGCAAGCATTCAATTATTCTTTCCGCTCTCTTCGTTAATATTTGCCAATTATGGTGCGGGGTATCCCTTATAACATCCCAGGCATCTTGCCTCCACTGATCAGCTTCTTCAATAAAGAAATCAGACCAGCTGCAAGTAAATATCAGTTTGGGTTCATCCCATTTTAATGCCTTATTGAATGTATTATCTGATGTCGGCAAAACGTTTGTTGGGTCTTGACCATACCTTTCTTTGTCACGGTACATGTAGCAGAACTTACACCCATCACTCACTTTTCTGCATCCTGTCCAAAAATTGACTGTTGCATCGGTCCATTGAATCTTAGTTTTTTCCATAATTGTTTTCCTTTTTCGCTTTTAATAGATATCCTTCCGCAGATTTTTCTAATTCGTCTTTCGTAAGTACTCTATGTGCATCAATGAATTCCTGTAAATCCCGCACTTTAAAAAGATTAAGTCTGCCAACTTTGTAATATTTTACCTCTTTTCGGTGACACATTTTCCAAAGTTTCGAAAGAGAAACGCATAAATATTTTGCTGCTTCCTCCGTGGTTAAATTTTCATTATTCATATTTTACAATTTTAATTTTTTTGATACAGGTGGTACGACACAGATAGGTGTCACCACTAATAGAAGTTCTGTATCACTAATAGAGTGCAAAGCTATTTATAGGAAAAACCGAAATAAGATGGAGGTAAGATTGAACTGCGAGGGTTTTAAAATGAGGCGAAAATATTACCTGGTAAAGAGACCGTCAATAATATCGCTGCCACGTACATTTTGTTTCCGACCTTGTATAAAAAGGGTTTTAAATTTTCTATAGTTGCCATCAATAAACTTAACGCCATTATTTAAAAACACTTTACCCTTTTTTTCCAAGTCAGGTGTTGAAAATGAGGCATTATGTTCTAATAGTTTTATAAGGAGATAATAAACAGTTTCAGGGGGCCAATTGAAATGAATTTCAGAAATTGAATCCAAATCTCCCACTAAAAATGAACGAAAATAAGTTTTACTAACAGGATTTTTTAAAAACTTTCTTTCATTCCAGCCAACATCTTTTATTGTTGCGCTAAATAATTTATCCAAAAACTCCGATCCCTCAATGTATAATTCATCTTTTTCACTATCAAAATTAAACCCTACTTTGAAAGTAAATTTCTTAAACTTATTTTTCAAATTTCTTACCAAGGACATATATGGCCTTAGATGATCAGGATACATTTCTGAGACAGGATGAGTTAGAGATTTGCGAAAGAGAATTTCTAAGTGTAAACATAACTCAGTTATATAATCCTGTTTTTTTTCTTTAATATGCTTTAGTCTAATTTTGTTTTCTATTATCCTGAATGAAATTGCATATTCCCGCCTCAGGGCACTGTCAATATATTTTTCTTTACTATCAACATCACCATATCTTCCTGAATCATTTTTCCATGTTTCTATAATAATATCCAGGCCATTTGCATACAGGATATTAATAAAAAATGCTAATGGATGCTCATGCCATGCGATTGAAGGCTTTGATAAATAATACTTGTGTAGAACAATTTGTGGAGGCGAAAGAAATATTTTTTCACTTAAATCATTAAGTTGTTTTTTTATCTCTTTAGCAGTAACCTCGCTTGCTAATATGTATTCATAATACTTATTTTCTTTCTGAAAACTGCTAAGTATCTTGATATGCCCATTAATCCTATTTATCTCTGATGAAATTAACTCTAATAATGTATCCTTCTGCTCAGATTGATCCAAGAGTGATGTGAAATATCTCATCACATTCGGATGTTCTGAGTTTAAAGACTTTTCATATTCCTTGACAGATGGAAATAATAAGAAAAATTGTTCCGCTAATGCCTCACTATATAAATATTTAGGATCATTTTTTTTATTGATCGCATAAAACGGGGCAATCAATATGTCTAAATAAGTTTCAATATCAAAATAAAACCCCTCATACTTATCAAAAAAATATTCTGATTTTATTTTAGAAAAGAAACGGAGGTCACCCTTTTTATAATCTATATAATCTTGGTTTTCCCTGTTAAAAAATGGTACTATCTTTCTTTGAGTGCCTTTTACCATTAATTAAAATTTAAAAGATATTTTTTTGCAATTTCTTGTTTTTTTGCGTCCTCAAAACTGCCAATATAGCGTTGTGTTGTTGATGAATTTGAATGACCAAGACATTGCCTTATATATTCCAGACTGACATCTGCGTCAATCATTGCTTTCGTAAATTGGAAACGGGCAGTATAACAGGTTACTTTTTTCATTATACCTTGTTTTTGGGCAATATGATTAATGTATTTGTTAGTCTGTTTGACAAACTGCTGCACTGTTTTATATACTTCTATTGGTTCCATATCCTCTCTGATAAAATCAAATAGGAAAATGGTATCATCATTTTTACTTTTCCATTTATTAATAAGTTCTTTTGTTTCGGGTAATAAGGGAACAGTTATTTCAGTAATACAATTTCTGGTAGTCCCCTTTGTTTTTTCCCTGATAAATTTAATTGAATCTTCATCCATATTCTCTTTTTTCAATAATAACAGATCCTTGGGATTCATTCCCTGGCATAAATAAGACAAGACCCAGAAATCTTTAGCTCTTGCCTCGAAACTAAATCCCTTTTCAGGAGTATATTGGATTATTCTTTTTAAATCTTCTCTTGATAACGCTTTCTTTACATTTCTACTTTCTGGAATAATATATTTCTTCCGCCCAAATGGATAATTATCTACCAATAACAACTTCTCATTGATTGCTTCATTCAGTACCGCTCTGAGTGGTCTTAAATAAATACCAACGGTTGAAATACTTTTTCCATCTTCAAGTAAATGCCTTTCATATTCTTTTAAGAATTTAGGGGTAACATCCATAAAACCGAGTTGTGGTGAAAATAATTTCAAACTTTTCATGCTACACCTGTAATTTATGGCAGTACTGATTTTACCTTCCCCCATTTTATTATTTATTATTTCCATGTACTTATCATAGATACTTTTACTCATCCTTTGATTATCATAGAATTTTTCCTCAAACGTCCTGAAGCTAAACGCATCGAGTTTTGAAATAATATTTTTTGCCTTTAACTCTAAATGGTCCAGCTGTATTCTTGTATTTTGTAATTTCTTGGGGGGAACATTTTTCATTACATTCTCAAAATCTTTTTCCGCCATTTTGAAGCCAGTTAAATAATACTTCTGCACTCTGTTAAATGTAATTCTGATTTTCACTGAGTAAACGCCGTTATCTTTTTTCTTTCTAGTATCCAGAATTGTTTTTATATAGATCATATATCCAATTTTTTGTTATTTGGTACATACCAGGTACATACAAAATGAGTTAATGAATGAAATTTTAGGAAATTAAAAATAGCTTATATCTTCCTAATATTCTCATATACAATCAAATATGAAAGCTTGGGAAAGTTAGAGAAAGCACAGGAAATGTGGATAAATAGGACTGTTAATCAGAGGGTCGCTGGTTCAAGTCCAGCAGCAGGAGCAGGGTTAAAAATTAAGCTTTATAAGTCTTTGATTTATGAAGCTTTTTTCATTTTAAGCACATCAAATTGGTGGGAAAAGCGGTGGGAAATTCTACCCTTTAAATTCCTCAATTTCTATCACTTTTTTCTCATTGGCTCACCTCTTAAATCTAATAGAGATGGCCAACACAATTAAAGTTTTATTCTGGCTACACAGGCATAAAATAAATAAAGAAGGTTTAGTCCCTTTAATGATTAGACTGACTTTCCAAAGCAAAAGATTGGATAAAGCAACCGGATATTATGTCAACCCCGCCATTTGGAATATTTCTAAACAAAGATTAAAAGGGTTTTCTGAGAATTCGAGGGAAATTAATTCATGGATTGCAGAAACATCAGCAAAGATTTTTTCAATTTACAAACAGATGGTAGTTGTAAATAATGTTCATTTGCCTTCTATAATGGGAAAATTATTTGTAGAAGTAAAAGATGAACCAACTCTACTAAAAGTAATTGAACAACATAACCAAGAAATGAAAGAGAGGGTTAATAACGGATTTTCTTATTCAACTTATGAAAAATATGTTTTCACACAAAATAAGGTTAGGGCATTTATAGAGGGGGTTTTAAAACAGAAGAATTTACTTCTTAGGGATGTCACGACTAAATTTATAATGGACTTTGATCATTATCTAAGGGTACATGATAATAACAAACATAATACAGCAGTAAAATACTGTCTTAATTTAAAAAGGATAATGAATGTAGCCGTAATGAGAGGGTTGATACCGTTTAATCCTTTTAATGTATATAAAACGGTATTTAAAGATACCCCACAGGTTTATTTGAATGAATATGAGGTATTGGCGATTGAGGAAATTAAGTTAGTAAAAGCTCAACATTTACTGGTAAGAGATCTTTTCCTTTTTCAATGCTATACGGGACTTGCTTATACAGATATGATCTCACTTTATTTAAAAGATATTTCCATTGATAATAGTGGCAGGAAATGGATAATTAAAGCTCGACAAAAATCTGGAATTATCAGTACAATACCGTTACTTCCCAAAGCACTTGAGATAATAGATAAATATGCTACTTACATCAGAAATCAAAATGGATTGTTTCCCCATTATAGTATACAAAAGTATAACCAATATATTGCAGAAGTCGGTACTATTGCCCACATCACCAAAAAGCTAAGCTCTCATGTGGGAAGAAGAACATTTGGAAACATAGCTCTTGCAAAGGGTGTATCAATGAATGTAATCTCAAAAGTCTTAGGCCATGCAAATACTTTGATTACACAACGCATTTATGCAATAACAACTCAAAGTATCATTAGCCAGGAGATTGAAAAATGGAGTTAGAGAATTTTTCTTATCTCTTTAACTTTTAAAAAATTGCTCAGGTCTATCTACTAAATGGGCTAAACTTTGCCCGGATGCAATTCTTTCTTCAATCAATGTTTTGAGAAAGTGAATTCTATCCTTCCTGTATCCCTTGTAAACGTATTTTGGATTCAGGAAATAAGATCCCCGTTGTGTATTTTTTAAAGATAGTATCAGACCTAATTGTTTAAACTCACTAACGTATTTATTTAAAGAGTTGGCTGCCGGAATTACTTTTTTACTGGTGATGCGGCTAATTTGTTCTATAAAATTTTCCTTAAGGCTCTTATCAATTTTAATCGAATTATTATCTGACCTCATTTTTTCACATAAAAAATCAAAGAATGCACGGGCTTCTGAAGGGACTTTTATAAGGATATGTTGACAGTTAAAAAACAAGTGATAACCTTCATTTACTACCCTAATTTTCCTGATATGTATATTGCCACTTAAGTCAGTAAAATTCACTATTATGTGCTTATACTTTGCTGTACCCATAGTATTACTAAGGTAGTATTTTAAATACTATTTTGACACCGATGAAACCCTTAATTTTAGGGCTTATTTGGGTATCACCGGGATATATTTAAGGATTGTTCTGTTATTATATATTCATGCTAATTACCCAGCTAAAAAAGTCCTTAATCTAAAACGTTTTCTAAAATGAATCAGCAGCCAATAGGCAAAAAGAGTCCTTCTGATAAGCATAAAGAGATTTTGCATGATTTTACTTTCAATACTTTATCTGAGCACCAATATAGTTATGGTAGGGCTCGAAGGATGATTTCACAAAAAGTATCTCCCAAAGGAATCAAAATCCCTAAAACAATTGAT
This sequence comes from uncultured Bacteroidota bacterium, assembly GCA_963745445.1. Classification (GTDB taxonomy): domain Bacteria; phylum Bacteroidota; class Bacteroidia; order Chitinophagales; family Chitinophagaceae; genus UTBCD1. Next base: position 580,753 of record CAVUXD010000003.1, on the reverse strand, counting down.
GAAAAAGTATCAAAATCAGGAATTACAGTTTATCCAGAACTTTTAGAATTTATATTTCAGGTAGATGGTATTTACAAAAAGCTTTTGTTTTATTTGATGTTCTATTGTGTTAAATCAGCAACAAATAGGTTCATATTTAATTCTCAAATTGTGTCAGATTTCAATAAGTTTTGTTCAACTGTTTCTGGAAAAGCTCATAAGCCAGATATTGTAATGCAGGGATTAAGAAGGCTTGTCAAATTGAATCTGATTCAGAATGAAAAAAAGGGTATTTATATGCTAAATCCTCTTATTGGTATAGGGTTCTGGAAAAATAAAAGAGTACTAATAAGCCAGTATAGCACCCTTCTTTATAAAAAAGGTAAAGATCCAATGATAACCTTTTATCCAAAAAATATTGAACAAAAAGACAACTGAGGAAATATTCTTACATTATCTCTGATCTTACTGAAGACCTAATTCAACTTTAATCCAAATTTCATTTATTTTCCTGCAAAAGGAGATAGGATTGAATTTTCAAATCATGGAACTTACTTGATTAACTAAGCACCAATATGGTGGGGACTGAGTTCTATAAGTATTAGCCTTGTATTATCTTACAAAGGACAATATTGCATAAGGCTTTTTCATGAAAATTTTACTTCCATTTCTCAAATCAAATATCACTAAGAAAGTTGAATTGAATTTGTCTGTGGATAGAATTAAAACCCTCTATGATAATTTGCCCATTCTTTGGGTTACAATATTAAGTGCAAGATTCTTTCACACCTCTCTCCTTGCAAGATTCTACAAATTTGAGTTGCTATGTTTAAACAAAATATAAAAACCCAATTTCAATATAAGTATGGGAAATTCATTTCCCTCCTGACATAGCTAATGGAGCATAGATAGTTGGCTCCATCTAATTAGTTATTTTTTTGTATTAAATAAAAGCAAAGGAAGGTTTTACCAAAAAATTTTGGTAGAATGGTAAAGAAGAATAATTCTTTAACAAGTATGTACATTTTGTCGTTAGTCTAATATTTTGAGCAGAAGTTAAGTTCAACCATAGTCCAAAACTTTAGGTATTCCTGACATCAAGGCCACTCTAGACTTTCCTTTGTGGGGTGGCATCTGCCCTTTATTCTTAAACTCTGTATGGAGGTCCTATAAACCTTACTGTTTCCAGTTTTGAACTAGGGCCATACAGCACCTTATAACAACTCCCATGTATGGGAAATATCAAATACAAATATACAAAAACTTCGTCATTAAAAAAAATCATATTTAATGTTAATTTTTGATATTCAGCTTATTAGATGGTCTTAAAAATACTTTGTAAGGTTATTTTCTAAGGTGGAAAATAGGGCATGTGTAGAAACTGGGAACTCTCCCCTTACCTAAGCTTGGCTATGAAGGGATGCCAGACATACCCCCTCCTGCAAAGGGAACAGCTAAGGGTTTTCTGTGGCTTTCAAATCAAATTTTGCCTGAATAAAGGTTGTCCCTGATCATGCCTTTTTAGACCACCCTTAGTTAGCAATTCAATCACAGGCAGGGCATATCACTTCCCTTGCATGATGAGCATTTTCTATTATCTCACCATAAAAATCAATTATCATGGTAACAATTACAGGATTTGAGCAGAGGAAATCTGCAAAAGGAGAGACATTTCTTATCCTTCTACTTGAAGGAGGCCCACAGATTCAAATATCTCAAACAACAGGGAAACCTTATGCCTGTGTTTCAAAGTGCACAATAACCTGCACATTTGATGAGATCACAGCCAGAGAGTTAATAGGTACAACCCTTCCTGGCAATATAATCAGAGTGCCTTGTGAGCCTTACAACTTTATTAATCCTCAGACAAGGGAAGAAGTTACTCTGGATTACAGATATACCTATCAGGCTCCTGAAGGAAGTCAAAATGAGCCAAAATCTCATCCAAGACATTTGGAGGAAGTAGAAGTTCTTTAGCCTTTGTATGAAAATCCGTACCCTATTCCATTAAATCATGAAAGAAAGAATAATCCATACACAATACTGTGATAGCAACAGCATCTTGGTCATTACTCTTGTTGGGAGAATAAAACAGCTTTGGGTCCCTTTTAAGGTTATCTGTATAGAAGCGGTTGGGGATTTTCCTTTTGAAAGTATAGTATATGTTGAAGAAGTTTTTTGTAATGAAAAAGATCAGTTAGTCTATTTCATTTGGGGTAAATATTTTTTTCATTATTATTTTCGGATTATTCTATTTACATGAAAAGTTTGATTCTTATAAGTTTTTTGAATCAGGGAAATAGGTATCCAGTCTTTGTGGCTTTGCAGAAAAACACATGCCAGATAGCCAATCACAAGGCAATCCCTACAGTATCTGTCATGGTTTTGCTTCCCTTCACAAATCTGGATTCCACTGCCTTATATGCCTGCTTCGCAGTCATGGCACTTCCTTCATGTTTATGCCACCTGCGGCAATCAGTGGCACTGGCACAGAGCCTGTGCTTTTGTTATGTTGGCACAAGGCTAAACTCATGTAAACATGCCACACATAACAAGCCACGTTGAGGTCATGCTTTCACCTTTCTAAAGAAAGGTTTCCAGCAATTCCCCCCACTGATTGCATGGCAATACGGTGGCAAAGGCAATAAGTAAGTAACTCACCTCAACAATAGATTATAGCCACTATCTAAGCAACACAGATAAGATTGAAGTATCAGAATTTTTGCAAAGGAGTTATGCTGCATTTTCTTTACTGCATTACAAAAACTCTTAGCTTAAAGAGATTGCAGGTTTCTTTTGAGAAGGTTTTATCCTTAATCAAAACCCCTGAAAAGAAATATTCTTATTTATCTGGTAATAAATCTTTGGGGGATATTTCTAACACCTCAGCTATGAGCAATAAATAAGAGATAGTAAAGTTTACAAGCCCTCTTTCCATTCTTGAGATCTGTGACCAATCTTTTTCATTACATTCAAAAGCCAAATCTGCTTGAGTTAAGCCCTTTGCAAGGCGATAATTTCTAATTTTTTCACCAATGATTTTCAGTTTGACATCATTTCTGTAATTCTTTAATTTAATCTTCTTCTTCACCATTCAAAGAGAAAAAAGAAGGACAAAAAAATACTGGGATTATTATCCCAATATTGAAAATGCTTTATATTTGAAAGGAAGTCACTATTACTGCTATTCAGAAGAAATTATTCTCTGTTTTAGGAATAAATTCTAATATATACTACAAGTCTATAACTCACATCTGTAAGAAATGAATCATCAAAACATCATTAACTATATAAAGGAATTTGGTGCTAACAAAACATGCATAGAGGCAATGTCACTCACTATAGAGCCATATGCAATTATTGGGAAAAAATATTCTTTCTCAAAAGATGCGTTATTTGAATTGGCTGCATTTACCTATAGTTATTTAGAACTCTATTTGCAAATCAACTTGAAAAAAGAAGAGGAACCCCTAGCTAAAGAATTCTTTGCGGATTCAATTGCTTGTTTGAATTTAATTCTCGAAAAAAGTGTATCTGCCAAAGAAATGAAGGCCCGAATACCTAATCCCACAGAGTTTATAATTAATAAACTTATTGCCTATACAGCAGAAATTATTTCAATGAAACAAGAAGGTAACTATTTACCTAAATACTTATTCAGCTCTTTTCTTATGTATCCTACTTTTGATGTGAGTTTAACCAAAGAAAAATGCATTAAAATAAAAGATGAATTTGCAATTGAATTTCTTGATTCTATTAATGAAATAATAAAATACCTAATCAATATTTGTGAATATTTTTCAGAATTTCTGAAAATTGAAAGAAAATAATTTTTTTTAATGAAGCTTTTTAACAAACTATTCAACCATGATACTACAAATTCTTTAATAGCAAAGAAGTACAGGGCTATTGCTACATTAAATAATTGTGCACCAACAGCAAAAACAAGTGATAAAATGATTGTTGAAATTTATAAGAAAGTATTTATCAGGTTCAATGAAGCAGCAGCAAAAAAAGGAGAATTTATCCCCTCTGACAACATAGCCTACATTGCCTTAATGTTTATGCAAATCTATGAAAGCTCAGATGAAAAATTTCTAAATGAACATTATGAACATGAAATGATGGTTTACAATTCGCATGGGTTGAGAAAGGAGTATGCTGAAAATAAAATTTCTTTATTTATTTAATTCTGTGAGGTGAAAACAGCCCCTAAAATCAAAATTATCTTAACTGTTTTTACACTGCTTATATTTTTTTTAATCGGTTCATTAATTGAAAATAAAGATACCCCCCTGATAAAAAATCAAATAGTATCATTCCTTTCCTTGTCCTTTTAGTCGTAATTTTTCTCATTTGGAGTTCCAATCCAGGCAAAACCAAACGTAATAGGGAGGAGATTTCATCTAATAAGATAAACAAAGGAGAAGAAATTAGGAAGGTAATCTTTAATCTTAGGTCGAAGCATGGAGATGCCTTATGGGACTTACTCTATAATCATCCAGAAGGAGTGGCTATGACAGCAGACTATGCACTTGGCGACTTAAATAATATAATTAAAAGCGCTCCAAATGTTACTTTGCAAGAGCAGTATATGATAAGCATATCAAATTTTATTAGAAACGGGGATAGATTTAACTCTGAAGACCTTTTACAGGCATATACTGCAAGGCAATTATATGACCTTATTCTTTATTGCAAGAATGATTTTACATTATTACTGTTTTTTTCTTTCTTTTTAGCAGAGACTAAAGTGAGAGAGACATGCTCGGCTGGGTTTAAATATATTCACCTATATATTGATTTAATTTATAGTAAAACACTCATTTATGAAAAGGTAAATATTAACCCATTAAGTCTATCTGAAAAGTATGAATTGGCCGAGTCTTTTGTAAATAATCATAAACATTTGTGAGAAATGGTGTATGAATTTATAAACCTGAAAATTTTTGAGTACATGGAAATGTATGGTCAGGCTGAATGCAATGTAATAATGGAAAGACTTAATAATTCAAAATTGTTCCATGAGAATTTACAAATTGCTATAGAAAAGCAACATGTAGCTAATGGAGAGACAATAAATAACATTATTCATGGTTTAGGGTGTAATTTTTATTTCTTAAAAAAGAGGAAAATTTATTTTGCTTCCTTACTTTATTTAAGAATACTTTACGAAAAATTTCAGGCTCTGGGTATATATATAGATGAGCACAGATTTATGGGTACACTATTGGACGTTGAAAGGATTTATGAAAAATAAAATTATAAATTGCCATTCATCAAGAAGACTTGCTGATTTATGATTAAGCTAAAATTTTACCTTTAAATAAAGATTAAAATATAAACATGAACTTTTCTCAACACGGCCGCCCTTATTACAAGATGGTATCAATGAATGACCTAAGAAGAGAAATAAATGTTCATGTGCCTCCTTTAATTGACAGTGAAAAAAGGAATGGAATAGTCTATAAAGTTGGAGTAGATGATATAATTCTAAATCAAACCGTTGCTAACCATATTCAAGAGAAATATGAAGATGCTGATGATATTTATGATTTATATGACATAAATGGCTACTCTATAGAAATGAAGTATTCCCTTTTAGGTTTTTCATGTTTTTTTCATCAAAATGATCCTGATAAAAAGATATTTGCAGTTCGCATGTGGCCAAATTTTAAAGAATTTGAGATACATAATAATACAGTCACATCAGGTTATAGAGAAATTATGATACTAAGAGATGTATTCAATTATTATAGGGCAGATGCTGAACCCTTATGTTGCTATGATGAAACATATTATGTGGACATGGGATTTTACCAATACTATTTTTTGGGGGATAGAGAACTTTCTGAAGATTTATTTCCGATTGAATCAATATCTATAAAAAACCCATCATTTTCAATTTATAATTCATTTACAGGTATACATAATGGCTGATAATTTCACTCAATGAAATGAGAATTTTCTTTTACTGACAATAAAAATTAAAAAAATGCAGCAAAGATAGGTGGCTGGCACAGCCCTATGCTTTAAAAAACAAAAAGATTCCGGCATAAACACAAGGCTTGTCCACAGGGCTATCATTTATTCCGTTTCCTTTTGGTTTTTTAGCTCCACCACCTGATATAATTGCTTTCTTTTTTTTCTTTTTCTTTTAGGATTAATTTGAGCACAGGTCATGGGATTCAATATTAGCTGTATCTTGAATCATTAAAACTATTAAAATTCTGAGTACAGTTTATAGTAATCCAATTGGACTTTCCACATTTTATTTATTTATTAATTCCTAATAGCTTTATAAGTTTTTCCTTATTAGTACGTCTTTTTTCTTAGATTACATTAAGTAAATGTTTTAGTTATCTATGAGAATTTTGGTTTTATATTTTTTTTTAGTTTCTTACCAGTTTAGTAATTCCCAAGTCAATTATTACGATTCTTTAAAGAAGTATACCTATACGGTATTGGGTGTTAGATCAATAAATTTAGGATTAACTTCAAATTTAAGCGTGTACCCCCTTGGCTCTTGTTTTTTTATAAGAAATGGTCAACATCTTTATTTAATTACAGCAAAACATGTAATTAATGGGTTTGACACATTTAATAATAAACCAACAGAAAAGTTTTATGATACAATAGCTGTTAGGTATATTAATGAATCCAATGATCAAAAATTTCGGGGATTCAATATCAAATTAGCTAAAGAAGTTTTGCAAAATGATTATTATTACAAAATTCCAGATGTTGCTGTACTGGAAATAGAGGATACAACACTAAAAGAAAATGTCCTTTCTATAGAGAATTATTCACAGGAGGGCAAAATATTAAAGGAGATAAACGATAGTATAATTGCAATTGGATATGGAGTTATGATACCAAAAACATATACCATTAAAACTCCTCCGATTTATGGGAAAGGGTTTATTCCAAAATCATTTCCGAAAACAGATACTTATCATCAAAATGATAGTTTATTTTACATAGCTTATATTCCTGGCTGGGGGGGTATGTCAGGTTCTCCAGTTTTCATCGTAAAATCTCAAATTAAAGGAAAGGTGGAAATAAAGAATATTTATTTTAACGGAGTACTATTTGGGGGGGATAAAATGCATAATCTTATCTATGTTGTTAATTCAGAAATTGTAAATAATCAGATATTCCCACAGCTTTCTTTGATTGATAATTATTTTGAGATCCCTTTTCCCGATAGTTCCAAATGATATTAAGCCAATTTAATTTGATTTGATTGTTAGTATTATCGCTGAAATTCAAAATTGCTATTTTAGGTATAGAGCCAATGTATAATGGGAAATGCCATATGAAGTAAGAAGTGTGACTGGTAAGCCCCAGAATGCTTTATATGCTATTCCAGCCAATGAAAATAACTGCACTATTAGGGGGCACTATATATAACTAAAATTAACTTTACAGATTAATAATAAGACATGTTTAAACCAGTGGGAAAAAAGGTGGTAAAGGCTTAATTCCGAATGCCCTAATTCTGCTGAAAGTCAATATGGACAAGGCTTTTGTGTTAATCAGAGGGTCGCTGGTTCAAGTCCAGCAGCAGGAGCTTGGAATTTAAAGGCTTGGAAAGGTTCATACTTCTGAGCCTTTTTTATTTGCACCATAATTTGCACCACAAATACTCTTTGGCATGTTATATACTCTAGGGTTAAATAAATGGTTTAGTCAAATTATAGTAATTGATTTCGAGAAGTTATTTTGAATTATTGATGTCAAAAACTACTCGCTAAATTTTCATTTCATGATATGGAAGTAACAATATTATGTACCTTGAATTCAATCATTGTAAAGACCATTTTTTTACAATTCTGAAATTGATTTTCCAAAAAAAATTTAGCAATAAATCAATTACTAACTGTGCAGAAATCGTCAGATTCAGAACAGTCCTACACTTCCGCCAATCAACGCATGTTTATCCACAAGATGTGAATATCTCTGAGTTTGAATTTCAATTTCTTAAAAATAGATTCGCCATAGTTCCTAAAATGCGAATGGGTACATTAAGTTGTACCCATCATAAGAAAAAAATGATCTTACGAATTTGGAACAAGGCAAAAAAGGGTCCAAACCACGAGCCTCCACAAAATGTCGTAAATATTATTTTTCAACCCCGTTTCTAACAGCTGCGGGGTTGTTTTTCTTAAGTAAAGAAAATGAATTAGACTGAAAATCTTTCAAAAAAGGAATCTTAATTTTATTAACAGAGATCGTAAAATTGTGGATACTACTCAAAGCCCTTTGTAGTAGCGGGTTTTATTTTAAGTAGATCTTTGTGTTTTCACATTATTTTCAAAATAAAATAATTTTTACTGCTTAATATTTTAGAATCACAACAAAATTTCATATAATACTTTCATCCGCAAAAGAAAAAAATTTACGGGAAGGTGCAATTATCAGATGATCCAACAGTTTAATGTCCATAAGCATTGCTGATTCTTCATTACTATGTGAGGGTTTCAGATTTCCACTAGGACGATTGTAGGCTACAATTATAGATGATGCAAGGACTTTTAATCTACTGCCTTGGAAGAGTTTCTTATTTAAGCCAACCAAATAACCCACTTTCCTTTTCTAATCCAACATATACACCATCATTTCTTAGCTCTACCGGCCAATGTTTGAGATAATATCCTTCGCCACTCACATTGTGGCCACTTTGCAAATTGTACTTATAACGATGATTGGGACAAACAACATTTCCTAATGCATCAATAAAGCCATCCGCTAAAATACCTCCTGCATGCGGACATTTGAAAGCAAAAGCAAATACTTCATCATTAAGTAAAGCAATGCAAATTTTCTTACCGGCTACTTCTACTACCCCGATGTGATTTTCTTCGAAAGCAATTTCATTAATGTGATCTGCAATTTTATGCCAGGTATATTTTTTTTCGTTCATCAATGGAAAAATTCTGATTTGTAGGGATAGCGTATCCGGTACAGTTCTTTTACTTTACTCAACAGTAAGTGTCGAAGCTGTTTCATATTTCTTTTTTCAATCGCAGCAATAAATACCGCATTGTCCTGCGTTTCTCTTTCCCATCTTTCCTCCAGGTCTTTCAGTATTTCTTTTTTTGTATTTTCTTCCAGCCATTCATCGAATACATGTTTTTCATACAGGTCCATTTTGTTGAAAATGGTGATCATGGGTTTTTCAGCAGCGCCAATCTCCCGTAATGTATGATTCACTACTCCCATTTGTTCTTCATAATTAGCATGTGAAATGTCCACCACATGTAATAAAATATCAGCTTCTCTTACTTCGTCAAGGGTGCTTTTAAAACTTTCCACTAAATGATGTGGTAGCTTTCGGATAAAACCGACTGTATCGCTGAAAAGAAAAGGAGTGTTCTCAAAAACAACTTTTCTCGTGGTCGTATCTAATGTCGCAAATAATTTATTTTCTGCAAACACATCGCTTTTGCTCAGCAGGTTCATGATTGTGGATTTACCTACATTGGTATATCCCACTAATGCTACCCTGATAAATTCACCTCGGTCTTTTCGCTGTGTCAGTGCCTGCTTATCGATCTCAGCAAGTTTTTTTCGTAGCAATGAAATTTTATCCCGAACAATACGACGGTCCGTTTCAATTTCTGTTTCACCCGGTCCTCTGGTTCCGATGCCGCCCCCTAAACGTTCCAGATGCTTCCACATACCTCGCAACCGGGGAAGCATATATTGATACTGCGCCAACTCTACCTGTGCCTTTGCCTGGGCAGTTTTAGCACGTCTGGCAAAGATGTCAAGGATCAGATCGGAACGATCAATTGTTTTTATATCCAGCGCCTTTTCAATATTGGTGATCTGAGAACCGCTGAGTTCATCATCGAAAATAGCAATGCGTATATTTTTCCCTTCGATATACTTCCTGATTTCTTCTAATTTTCCCTTTCCGATAAAAGTTTTGCTATCTGGATGAAGTAATTTTTGAGTAAATCTTTTTACAGTTATGGCTCCGGCGGTTTCAGCCAGGAAAGCCAGCTCATCTAAATATTCCTGCACTTGTCGTTCTGTCTGGTCTTTATGTACCAATCCGACCAACACAGCCCGTTCTTCCCGTTGGAAAATATTTTTTTTGTTCAGCATTTACAATAAAAATTCCTCCATCGGAGGAAGAGCAAAAGTAAAAAATCTCTTTTGTTGGGTTGTTTTTTGAAAAAAATAAATGCGACACGTTGGGAATGCACCGCATTTATTTATGGAAAATTACTTTAAAGCCCGCTTAATGTTAACCCAAAAGAATAAGGATTGACATTGGGTCCCCTGCTTTCTTTGAATAAGGTGCTGACCTGGTAAGTATAGAAAAGACTGAAATGTCCCCATCCGCCCCTTGCTGTAACAACAATACGATTACCATTAAAGAATTTTTTACTGGCTTCTTTTTGGACATACTGATAAATGATCGCTCCATTGCTGTTTACATAGTCCTTATTTCGGGTGTGGGCATTCAATAAAGCTCCGACCTTTACACCCAATGCAACCTTAAAGCTCTTAGCATTATTGGCTGGATCAAATGTATAACGTAGCTCTATCGGGGCTTCTATCCAGGCTAAAGACAGTTTTGTTTTCTTGAAATGAGTGGTATCAGATTGATCTATGATGGGGATACTAGTGGTATTGTCTTTTATACCGACATAAGTTTTATCAAAATTCATTTGATCTGTTCCAATTCCAGGGCCCAGTGCCACGCTAAAATGGGGATTGGTTTTAAAAGGGAAGTCAAACAGAAAATAGAAATTAACGCTTTTGGAAAAACCCTTCGTTTTGATAGTATCAGGTCTGCCAAACCAACCATAACTGCCTAACTGGATCATAAAATGATCATTGGCACGGCCACTCAGTCAATGGTCGTTTTTTTCTTTTCAGGCGACGGATTGTTTTGGGCAGATACCGAAACCGCAAACAACACAATAAAACGGGCAGTAAAATTTTCTTCATAACATGATATGTGATGGACAAAAGTATTTTCATCCCGGTTAAGAAAAGGTTAAAGAACCTTTCATATAATTAATCTAATAAAAAGCGGAACTACGTTCCGCAATTTTTAGTGGACCCTGTTGGGATCGAACCAACGACCCCCTGATTATGAGTCAGGTGCTCTAACCGTCTGAGCTAAGGGTCCTGACTATAACAATAGTCAAAATATTTTTTTCAATTCATCAAGAACTATCGAACCAACGACCCTCCCGGCAATGGTCGGGATGCTCTAACCGTCTGAGCTAAGGGTCCTGACCATAACAATAGTCAAAACATTTTTTTCAATTCATCAAGAACTATCGAACCAACGACTCTCCCGACAATGATCGGGATGCCCTAACCATCTGAGCTAAGGGCCCTGAGCTTAAGCTCAAGAAGCCGCAAAAATAAAAAAATAAAAGGAGAAGCCGGTTATTTGATCTCTTCAAAATCAATGTAATCATCTGTTTTTCCTTTTGAAGAAGCTGTTCTTGCGGAAGCAGCAGCAGAATAATGTTGCTGAGCATTCATTTGCTCAGACATGCGCTGGTGCACTTCCCGAAACCCCTTTTTTAAATGTTGCGAGGTTCTGTAAATGGGTACAATGAACTCAAAAATTATTTTATAGAGCAAATAGATGAGAAATGCATATAAAATTATCTGGAAAACCATATCTCAAAGTTATGTGTGCCTTTTGATTCATGTTTGCAAAAAACGGTGAATGGCTGTTAAAATCCGGCAAAATCGGATTCAGGATAAGTTTTGGAGTGAATGACTGTATTCCCTTAACTTTGCCATGGCAATAGATGATAGAAGGGAACGAGGTCCGTTCCCTTCTTCTTTTGGGCTCCATGAATGAAATAGCACAAATAAAGGTTCTGGAACAGAAAATTGAAGCATTGATCCGTGAAAGACCTGGCTTTTTTCTTGTTGACATAAAAGTCGGGCCTTCTAATAATGTGAGGATTTTTTTGGATGCAGACCAGGGCATCAATATTGATGAGTTAGTTCAGATCAACAGAAGCCTGTACAAACAGATTGTTGAAAGCGGAATATTCCCCGGAAATGATTTTTCGCTGGAGGTTTCTTCTCCGGGGCTGGATGAACCGATGAAAATACTGAGACAATATTTTAAAAATATAGGAAAGGATGTGGAAGTACTGATGAAAGATGGAATTAAAATAGAAGGAAAATTGACAGCTGTGAACGAAGATGCAGTTCTTATTGAAGAAGAAAAAGGGAAAAATAAAAAAAAGGAGTATGTAGAACATACCATTCTCTTTGAAAATATCAAATCAACAAAAATTCAAATAAAATTTTAATCGTGGGTTTTCAGATAAGACCTTTTTTCAAAATTTCGAGTTATGGCAAGTATTAATCTGATTGAGGCATTTCAGGAATTCAAAGAAGCGGAAAATATTGACCGCCCCACTATGATGAAAGTGGTAGAAGATGTTTTTAAAACATTGCTGCGTAAAAAATATGGCAGCGATGAAAACTTTGATGTAATTGTGAATGCAGAAAAAGGTGACCTTGAAATCATTCGTCGTCGTATGATCGTAGAAGACGGCCAAGTAGAAGATCCGTTGGCGCAGATGGCTTATTCCGACGCGGTAAAAATTGAACCGGATTTTGAAGTGGGTGAAGAATTGTATGAAGAAATCGACCTTTATGATTTTGGGCGTCGGGCTATTCTTGCTGCCAAACAAACACTGGCCAGCCGTATCAACGATCTGAAGAAAAATGTACTAGCCAAAAAATATGGTGACCGAATTGGCGAGATCGTAAGTGCCGAAGTATACCAGGTTTGGAAAAAAGAGATTCTTGTTGCTGGATGAAGAAGGAAATGAACTGATATTACCAAAAAGCGAACAGATACCGCAGGATTATTTCAAAAAAGGTGAAACTATCCGGGCTGTAGTGAAAAAAGTGGATATGAAAAATAACACACCGGTGATTATTCTTTCACGTACTTCGCCTGACTTTCTTGCTAAATTATTGGAGATAGAAGTTCCGGAAATTTTTGATGGTTTGATTGTTATTAAAAAAATTGTCCGGGATCCGGGAGAAAGAGCTAAAGTGGCTGTAGAATCATATGATGACCGGATTGACCCCGTTGGCGCCTGCGTAGGGTATGAAAGGAAGCCGTATTCATGGTATTGTCCGTGAATTAAAAAATGAAAATATTGATGTGATCAACTGGACAAACAATATCCAATTGTTGATCCAACGTTCACTGACTCCTGCTAAGATCACCAGTATGGATCTGGATCAGGAAAATAAACATGCGAATGTTTACCTGAAGCCCGACCAGGTTTCATTGGCAATCGGTCGTCGTGGAGTCAATATCAAACTGGCCTGTGAACTTACCGGCTACGAACTGGATGTATATCGTGATAATGAAGGAGAAGTAGAAGAATTTGATATCGATCTCGATGAATTCAGCGATGAGATTGAAACATGGGTGATTGATGAATTGAAACGGATCGGATGTGATACGGCCAGAAGTGTTTTGGATCTTACTCCGGAAGAACTGGAACGCAGAACAGATCTTGAAAAAGAAACCATTGATGAAGTGAGAAAAGTATTGAAAGAAGAATTTGAAAAAGAATAAAAAGACAGTGAATGGTGAATAGTGAATAGTCAATTAGAATCACTTTTCGCTTTCCCTATTTACTATTGAATATTCACTAATAAAAACTGAATGGCAGAATTAAAACTTCCGAGATTATTAGGTGCGGCCAAAGAATTTAACATTGGCCAGGATACCCTTATTGACTTTTTACTTGATAAGGGTTTTCCTAAAGAAGATTTGAAACCCACTTCCAAACTCACAGAAGAAATGTACCGGGCTTTGCAAATGGAGTTTCAGAGCGACAAAGTGGCTAAGATGAAAAGTGACCAGGTTGATTTGCCGAAAGGCACTCAGGCAGAAGCCAAAAAGAAAAAAGAAGAAGAAGAGATTGTTTTTAAAAAAGAAGAAAAGAAAACCACCAGGAAAGAAGAACCAACCGAAGAAGAAAAGCCATCAAAAGCAAAACCGAAAAAAGAAGAACCCCCTAAGGAAGAGATTGTAAAACTGGAAGTGCCGGAGATAGAAAAACCCAAGGTGGTTGACAAAATAGATTTATCAGCTATCGATTCTTCTACACGACCCAAAAAAGCTGGTAAGAAAAAGAAAGAAGAAGAAGCACCCGCAGAACCGGTAAAGAAAACTGCGAAAAAGAAAACCAAAAAAGAGGAAGAACCGCCAATACAGGAGGAAACAGCCCCGGCGAAAGAAGAACCGGCACAAGAAGAATTACCGCCGGTAATCGAAAATATTGAAGTAGAAAAATTAACTGGCCCAAAAATTCTTGGTAAGATCGATCTGCCTGTGGACAGTGATACAAGGCCAAAGAAAGAAGAGAAGAGAAAAAGAAAAAGAATACCGATAGAGAAAAAAGAAGTCAAGAAAGAAAATTTCTTTAAAGACAGGGAGAAAAGACAAGGAGGCGGCTTCAACAGAGATGACAGGCGGGATCGGCGTGGAGGTGGAGGAGGTGGAGGACGCAGAGATAACAGGCAACGGGAAGATAAACAAATTGACGAAAAAGAAATACAGGACAAGATACGGGAAACGCAGGCTAAACTGGCCGGTGGTGGTGGTCGCGGTAAAAACCTGAAAGCAAAACTGCGTCGCGAAAAAAGGCAGGAAATGGCTGAAGCCATGGGCGAAGCAGAAACTGATCATAAACTACAGGTAACTGAATTTATCAGCGTCAGCGAATTGGCAAATCTTATGGACGTCAATTTTGCAGATGTGATCAGTAAGTGTATGAGTCTTGGCATTATGGTTTCCATCAATCAACGGTTGGATGCAGAGGTGATAGAGTTGGTAGCAAGTGAGTTCGGCTTTAATGTTGAATTCATTGATATGGAAAAACAGTTGGAAATGGAGGAATTGGATGAAGAGGATAGTGAAGAAGATCTAAAACCCCGTTCTCCGATTGTTACTATAATGGGACACGTGGATCATGGTAAAACTTCATTGCTGGATTATATACGTAGTGCAAATGTGGTAGCTGGTGAAGCCGGAGGAATTACTCAGCATATCGGTGCTTACCGTGTAACATTGAATAATGGAAAAGAAATTACTTTTTTGGATACACCTGGTCACGAAGCATTTACTGCCATGCGTGCAAGAGGCGCCAAGGTTACGGATATTGCTGTTATTGTTATAGCGGCAGATGATGCTGTCATGCCTCAAACCCGTGAAGCGATCAGCCATGCGCAGGCAGCAGGAGTTCCAATGATTTTTGCAGTTAATAAAATTGACAAAGATGGAGCCAATCCTCAAAAAATATATGAGCAACTTTCCCAGATGAATTTGTTGGTGGAAGAATGGGGTGGTAAATATCAAAACCAGGAAATTTCAGCCAAAAAAGGATTGAATGTAGATCAGTTACTGGAGAAAATACTCCTTGAAGCAGAACTTCTCGACCTGAAAGCAAATCCTGACCGGGAAGCAACAGGAACGATAATCGAAGCTTCTCTGGATAAAGGACGTGGGTATGTGGCTACTTTGTTAGTAGAAAATGGAACATTAAGAACCGGCGATCTCGTTGTGAGCGGTCAACATTATGGTCGTGTAAAAGCAATGTTTAATGAAAGAAATAAAAAAGAAGATGTGGTGGGCCCTTCATCTCCGGCAGTGATATTGGGATTGAACGGTGCGCCGCAAGCAGGCGAAAAATTCAAAGTATATGTCGACGAAGCAGAAGCAAAAGAGATTGCTAATCGTCGTGCGCAGATACTTAGGGAACAAGGTATGCGGGCCAGAAAACATATTACATTAGATGAGATTGGCCGTCGTCTTGCATTGGGTAATTTCAAAGAACTTAATATCATTATTAAGGGTGATGTGGATGGTTCAGTAGAAGCATTGAGTGATTCTTTGCAAAAATTATCAACCCAGGAAATCCTGGTAAGTGTTATTCATAAAGGAGTAGGGCAGATCAACGAAAGTGATGTGGTTTTGGCGGAAGCTTCAGATGCGATCATTATCGGGTTTAATGTACGTCCTTCTTTGCAGGCTTCCAAGCTTGCAGAAAATGCCGGTATCCAGATCAGAACCTATTCTATTATCTACAACGCTATTGAAGAAGTGAAAAGCGCAATGGAAGGGATGCTGGAACCTACTATTCAGGAAAAGATTGTTGCTAATGTCGAGATCAGAGAAGTATTCAAATTTGATAAAGCAATCGTAGCCGGATGTTATGTAAGGGATGGAAAGATCAAACGGGATTCGAAGGTTCGTCTTATCAGGGATGGAATTGTGATCTATCCAACCGGGGAAGGAGCTAATGCAGAACTGGGGTCACTTAAACGATTTAAAGATGATGCTAAAGAAGTTCAGGCAGGCATGGAATGCGGACTTACTATTAAAAACTATTCTGATATTAAAGTAGGTGATGTAGTAGAAGCTTATGAAGAAGAAGAAGTAAAGAGAACATTATAAAAATTCCGGATTTTTTGCAGATAACATTTTATTAGCGGAATGTAGCTTTGATTCTCATGCTTCCACCCGAAATTTTTGTTAAATACAACCCGCAATTGCTTTTTTTTTGTGATGAAAAGTACTTTTGAATTCATGTTGTTCCGCAAAAAATCTTTAACTGTTTATTTCCTGCTTTTTGGCTGTGTTTTCTTCGCACAGGCTCAGCCTAAAAAAGTAGTAGCAGATAAGATACTGGGAATAGTCGGTGATCAGATCATTCTTCAATCCGATATTAAAAATTCTATCTCTGATATTATCCGCCAGGGGGGAAATGTTCCCGACAATGCCGATTGCATTTTGACAGAACAGGCAATTGTATCAAAAATATTGATGTTACAGGCTGAAAAAGATTCATTGCCTGTTACCGATGAAGAAGTAGAAGCAGAGCTGGACCAGCGTATCCGGTATTTTATCAACCAGATGGGTGGTAATCAGCAAACGTTGGAGGAAGTGGCCGGAAAAACTATTTACCAGATTAAAGATGATGCAAGAGAATCTGTAAGAGAAAATAAATTAGCTTCTGCAATGCGGAACAAAATCGTTGAGAATGTCAAGATCACTCCCAATGAAGTAAAAGAATTTTTTGACAAAATTCCGAAAGACAGTTTACCTTTTTTTGAATCAGAGCTGGAGATCGGCGAGATTGTTGTTTATCCAAAAGCATCAAGAGATCTGGAGAAATATATTATTGACGAATTAAACAATTATAAAAAGCAGGTAGAAACAAAAATGATCTCTTTTGACGCTCTGGCAAAAAGAGTATCACAAGATCCCGGCACCAAGGACCAGGGAGGGCAACTTCAGCTGAACAGAAATGATAAAATATGGGATCCTAATTTTCTTGCTGCGGCATTTCGCCTCAAAGAAGGAGAGATTTCTTCACCAATTAAGTCGAAATTCGGGTATCACATTATACAAATGGTAGAGCGTAACGGCGACGATGCAGTTATCCGACATATCCTTAGGATTCCTCCTATTACCGATGTTGAGATCAATGAAGCCATTGCAAAACTGGATACCGTTCGTTCGAAAATTATTGCGGGTACAATCGGGTTTAATGAAGCTGCAGGAAAATATAGCGAGGACGACCAGGCCAAATTCACTGGCCCATTCTTGCTCAATAAAGATGGGGCACCTTATGTAACCATTGATCAACTGGATAAGGATATGGTGGCGACTATCAGCAAAATGAAAGTGGGTGAATATTCTCAGCCCACAGTTTTTGATGCTGATGAAACAAAAAAAGGTGTCCGCATTGTTTATCTGAAATCCCGTTCTGAACCGCACCGCATGAATCTCCGTGATGACTATAGCAAAATATCTGAAATGGCATTGGAAGAAAAAAAGAATGAAGCCCTTCAAAAATGGCTGGGAGCCAAAATCCCCACATATTACATTATGATTGATGAGCAGGCAAAGAATGATTGCCCCAACCTGAAAAAATTATGCTGGGCTGATGAAAAAGCATTTTACCAATATCTGCTAAAGACGACTCATTTGTCTTTCAACACGTACCTTTGCGACTCCTTCAGATTTCATGAGTGACCCGATCAGACACGAATGTGGTTTAGCATTCATCCGGCTCAGAAAGCCATTTTCTTATTACCAGCAACGGTACAGCACGGTAATGTGGGGATTGAACAAACTCTACCTTTTAATGGAAAAGCAACATAACCGGGGGCAGGATGGTGCCGGCATTGCGGTAGTAAAATCAGATGTGGAACCCGGTTATCCTTTTATGCATAGAATTCGCAGTAATTCATTGCAACCAATCGTTGATATTTTCAAACAAATCGGCAATGAAGTAAACGAACTGGAAAAATTCAATCCTGACATAAAAAAGCATCCCGGGTTGATGAAAGGTCATGTTTCATTCATGGGCGAGTTATTGTTAGGTCATTTACGTTATGGCACCCAGGGTAGAAATAATATTGAGTTCTGTCATCCGTTTATGAAACGTCATACTATTCCTGCCCGAAATCTTGCATTAGCAGGAAATTTTAATCTTGTAAATACCGAAGAACTTTTTTCACTGGTGAATATTGACCCTGGTGAATTTCAAAGACAGAGCGACCTGGCTGCTATGATGGAAGTGATCTATCATTTTTTGGTAAAAGCAGATGAAGCTTCTCCCCACCAACTCGATATTAAAACTGTTTTGAAAAAGGCCCTCGCTTTGTTTGATGGCGGCTTTCATGTTGGCGGACTCACTGGCAGCGGCATTGCTTTTGTTTTCAGAGATGCTCATGGTATCCGGCCTTCTTATTATTACATCAACGATGAAGTAGTGGTAGCCGCATCCGAACGTGCCGCAATCCGCACTGCTTTTAATTTGGGAGAAAATGAAGTAAAAGAACTGATGCCGGGAGAGGCATTAATTGTAAATGAGAAAGCAGAACCTGAAATTGTACAGGTGTTGGAACCAAAAGAAAGAAAAGCCTGCAGTTTTGAACGGATCTATTTTTCCCGTGGCAGCGATGAAAAAATATATAGAGAAAGAATTTCGTTGGGATATAATCTTAGCGAACAAGTGCTGAATATTATTGACCACGATCTTAAGAATACTATCTTTTCTTTTATCCCCAATACAGCAGAAGTGGCATTTTATGGATTATTGAAAGGAATGGAAGATTATTTGAATAGGGTAAAAATCGAAAGAATTTTAAGCTGGAAAAAAGAATATGATGCTGACAAACTCAGCGAAATGATTAATCGTCGCATCCGGATAGAAAAAATTGCTATCAAAGACGTTAAGATGCGAACCTTCATTACAGAAGATGCGGGAAGAAATGAAATGGTGCAGCATGTTTATGATATTACTTATGGAACCATCCGTCCCGGGCAGGATACTTTGGTGGTCATCGATGATTCTATTGTACGTGGAACGACGCTGAAAGAAAGTATCATTCGTATGTTGGCCCGGCTGAAGCCAAAACAAATCGTTGTTGTTTCTTCTTCACCACAAATACGCTACCCGGATTGTTATGGCATTGATATGAGTAAAATGGGGCACTTCATTGCCTTTAATGCCGCTGTAGAACTAATGAAAGAAAGAGGGAAATCAGAATGCCTGAAGCAATTGCTGGAAAAGTGCAAAGAGTTACAACGGAATAACCAGCTCCATACTGAAAATGTAGTAAAGCAGCTGTATAAACAATTTACTACTGAAGAGATCTCCGCAAAAATTGCGCAATTGATCACTCCTCCCGGCCTTGATATTCCTGTGCATGTAATCTTCCAAAGTATAGAAACCTTGCATAAATCCTGCCCGAACAATCTTGGTGACTGGTATTTTACCGGCGATTATCCTACTCCGGGCGGCAACCGGGTAGTGAATAAAGCCTTCATGAATTATATGGAAGGTAAAGAATGTTAGAGGTTATTAAAGCAGCATAGAATAAAAATTCACTGAACTATTATTTGCTATTTGTAATTTTAAGAAAAACAATTTTTGTTTTGAAATCGCTTCTTCTTATTCGTCATGCAAAAAGCAGTTGGGATAATGCATCACTGAATGATTTTGACCGGCCACTTAACGATCGGGGAAAGCAGGATGCGCCGATGATGGCGGAACGTCTTTCGGATAAAAAAATTAAAATTGATGCTTTTGTTTCCAGCCCGGCCAAAAGAGCTGCAATGACTGCAAAGATTTTTGCCGGGGAATTTAAGATCAAGAAAGATGATATTATTTTCAAAACGGAATTGTACATGGCTTCTGCCGATGTTTTTTTTGAGATTATTAAAAAAACAGATGATCATCTGAATTGTATCGGAATTTTTTCTCATAATCCGGGTCTTACGGATTTTGCCAATGAATTGACGGAAGTGAGAATTGATAATATACCTACTTGCGGGATATTTGCAGTGAAAGCAGACATCAAACACTGGGCTGATTTCAAAGAAGCAAAAAAGAAATTCTGGTTCTTCGATTATCCCAAAGCCTGACTTAAAAAATTATTGTTGTTTAATACGAAGTAAGCTTGTACCGCTGGAATGGGCATCTTCTTCAAACTGTAAAAAGGAAGCTGTCTTATTAATAAGCTTCCATTGTTGATTGAATTTACTAATACTGATATCAGCAGTATTAAAATTTATTAAAAGGATCTCATTATTATCTGAATCAACAGAGATATTCCATGTTCCCTGGATAGTATCATTTTGCTTTTGAGCAGCTACAGCGCCGGTATTGCTGAATAAAAGATGATATCCTCCATAATCAGAGGTCAGATCCTGGACGTCATAAAAATAATCTACTCCCCAATTACTATGAGTCAATATTTCGTTAGTAGATGGAACTAAAGCTTGATTTGGTGTACAACGGGTAAATGCAAATACAATAAATAGCAATACGGATACAAACAGCAGCTTTGTGTTTTTCATAATTATGGATTTTGTGTTACTAAAATATCTTTTCTTTTAGTGCAAAAGAAGAGCAATTATACTAAGCATCTCCTTTCTGAGAATTTTAGTAATTGTACTTCGAAGAACAACTAATTCCGTATGGTTTCAATGGATCTTATAAGCTTTGAAATGGTAGCGGGTAGTTTATCTTCTTCTTCAATATTGAAAAATTGATATGAAAAACTTTTAGCCTTCGCCAAAATATCATCTAATGAAAACTCTTTTTGAGAGCAGCTTACTGCAAAGTTTTTCCTTGAAAGATGATCAGCAAGGTATTTCTGTTCGGTTTGTCCAGGTGTGGGAATCAAAATACTCTTTTTCTGAAGTTTTACAAGATCCATTATCGTGCTGTACCCGCTACGGGCAATTATAAACTCAGCTCTTTCCATTTCTTTTCCCAATTCTTCTGCTGATAAATGATTATAAAACCTGATTGAATTGGTAGATGGAATTAATGTTTCAGAAGCCGGCAATCCCCTGAGAATGGAAGCAGTTCCATTATAATGAGCGATCTGTTGGACAATGATATTTTCCAGAATGGTCCTTTGCGGTTCGGGCCCGGATAATAAAACCAACAGGTGATTTTTTTCAGGTGTAATGTTTTGCTTTCTTATTCTGGACAGCCAACCGATATATTGAGTCGGAATAGCCGGTCGTTTATCGGGATGTGATAATGTTCCCGCCAGGTTATTTTCATCTTCATTATCAGGAACCCAGCACTCGGAAAAACGATTGATATAATGATAGTTTTTTTTCTGAAGAATTCTTTCTGTCCATTTTCCCCAACGGGTTTTGATCAATAGTTGGTGCGTGATAAAAACTGAAAAGATATTTTCGTGATATAAGCCATAGCGATTGTCACTGATCACCGCATCAAATTGATGCTCATTGACTACATTTTTCAGCCATTCATGTTCGTAACGGATCATATTTTTTAATTGTGGAACCTGTTTTATTACATGCCACGTCAATCCTGTTCCTGATTGTGCATACCGGATGCGGTAACCTTTCAGTAATAAAAATGAAAGCTGCGGGAATTCTTTCTTTAAAAGACTTTCTTGTGCTCCTTCCCCGGCAAGCCAAACCTCACAACCCTGCTTCAGCAATTCCTGAATGATTGGAATGCAGCGGGTGGCATGACCCAATCCCCAGTCCAGCGGAGCTACCAGGATGCGGGGTTTACGCCGTTTTTTTTCCGGAAAAGGCTGATCCATAGTCTTTTTTTTCTTTTCCCGAAAGGTTTACATACTATTTTGTTGGTAAAATAGTTTTAATTTAGAACACCCAACGAATGAAAAGATGGAATAAAATAGCGCTTTTTCTGTTATTGACAGGTATGCTTTTTGCGATGAGTTGTAATCGCAACTACTATTCCGGTAATGGCAGAGGTGGCGGCAATTGCGGTTGCCCAAGTCATAAAGGAATGACGGGCTATTAAAAAACGAAAACCTATGTATAACCCGCAAAGGGATCTACTTGTGTTAGTCAGGCACGAGTTCAAGAGCGAACGGGCTATTGAACAGGAATTGGTGTATCTCAACAGCATTTTACAGCTTACCGAATTGCCTCATAATTTTTGTACAGCTCATGAGTTGGTTTACCGCAATCGAATCACTTCCAAATTCAAAAAAATTCTGAAGGCAGGAGCTCAAAGCAACCTTAAAGCTTTTCATTTCCTGATTAATAAGAACTGATTCTGACCTTTTATTTTCTCAAAGCTCCTTTTATCAGATTTCCGCACTATTGTCTGCACTGAAACCAGTATTTTTAAATAAATCTTTTGTATGCGGAAACTGCTTATTCTTTTGCTTCTGTTCACTTTTTTTCATAGCCAATCGCAACTACCAACTTATGGTGGTAAAATAAAACCCGAACAGGCGAACATGGACATTCGCCATTACACTATTGCATTGAATGTGGATATACCGCAAAAAACAATCAGCGGTTATACTGTGATCGATCTGATCCTTGCGCAAGAAACTCATACGTTATTGTTCGACCTGATGAATGACCTGCAGGTAGAAAAAGTTTGGGTGAATGGAAAAGCAACTCCGTTCAAGCATGAGAATAATCTTATTACAGTAAATGCTGCTGATATGTTGCCAGCGGGTAAAACATCAGTAAAAGTTCAATACTCAGGCAAACCGCATATTGCTACACGCCCACCCTGGGAAGATGGATTCACCTGGGCTACCGATTCTACTGGTCATCCGTGGATAGCTATTACTGCAGAAGGCACCGGCGGAAAAATTTATTTTCCCTGCAAAGACCATCCTTCTGATGAACCGAATGAAGGAGTGGATATGATCATCACTGTTCCCAAAGACCTGGTTGTTGCCGGGCCGGGACTTTTACAAAAAGTAACGAAGAAAAAAAATACCGCTACTTATTACTGGAAAACAAATTACACGATCAATAATTACAGCATCATTTTTAATATCGGCGATTATGATGTGGTAACGAAAACTTATACTACTGTTGACGGCAACAAAGTGCCGATGCAGTTTTATGTGTTAAAATATCATGCAGATAAAGCTCAACACCATTTGGAGCTATTGGAAAAAATGGCGCAGGTAAAAGAAAAATATTTTGGCGAATATCCCTGGGCAAAAGAGAAGATAGGGCTTGTTGAAACACCTCATCTTGGAATGGAACATCAAAGCATGAATGCGTACGGAAATAATTTTAAATACACCAAAGTGGGCGGAGAAGATTTTGACTGGCTGATGAATCATGAATTCGGTCATGAATGGTGGGGCAATAAAGTGACCGCAAAAGATTGGGCCGATTACTGGATTCATGAAGGCATCGGAAGTTTTGGTGATGCATTGTATATTCTTGATGTGGAAGGAGAGCAGGCATATATCGATCATTTCAAACAAACTGCATTTGGCATTGCAAATGAAAAACCGGTAGTACAGGGAAAAGACATTGAGGAAGAAACCGCTTATATAGGCGATATTTATTCCAAAGGCTCATTTTTCATGCATACATTGCGGTATGTGATCGGCGACAATATCTTTTTTCCGACATTGAAAAAACTGGCCACTGCCCCACAATACACGTATGATAATTTAGTGAATACGGATGATGTGGAACAACTCTTCAGCAATGCTTCCGGAAAAAACCTGAAACCATTGTTTGATTTTTACCTGCGTACCACACAAAAGTTAGAAGTGCATGTAACTGCAATGAGAGGGAACAAATACAAGATTCAGTTAGATAATTTTGATATGCCTTTACCAATTGATGTGACTACTGATAAAGGAATTCAAAAAATAATGGCAGATAAAAAAGGTGTAGTTGTTACCAGCGCCACATTACCCGTGATAGATCCTGATATGTACTATTTGAAAAAAGTAATTTTTGAATAAGTGGTATCAGGAAAGTTTCATCAACGCCTCCCTTAATTTGGAGATCATTTCATCAATTTGCTCTTTCTTGCAGGTGCCAACACTCAATCGATACCACGCACTGCTTCGGGGAGAACCAAATGCATAGAAGGGGACCACAGCCAGTTTTGCTTCGTTAAGGATATAAGCAGTGACGTCGCTTTGAGTTTCTAATTTTTTCCCTTCAGCAGTTTTTTTACCGACGAGATCAATTTGTATCGGGAGATAAATAGCAGCTTCAGGAGCAAAAGCATCTACGGACAATCCTTGTTCTTTAAGTGACATGAATCCATTGTAAATGCGTGTAAGCCGTTCTTCTAATTCTTTTTTAAAATGAGCAAGGAATTTTTTGATATCATCTCTCCGGGTGAGGTAATAAGCAACGGCTTTTTGTTCCGCCATAGGCGCCCATGCGCCAATATGGGTAAGGATCGTTTTCATTTTATTGATCACTTTTGCCGGGCCCATACTCCAACCCACTCTTACGCCGGTAGCAGCAAATATCTTACTGATAGCGTCAATGAAGATGGTATAGTCACGCATGGCAGGGCGCAATGACACCGGGTTGTAATGTTCGATTTTTCCGAAAGTGAGATGCCAGTACATCTGGTCAAACATTACATACAGTTTTTTCTCATGTTCACCACGCCGGGCATTTTCTTCCAATACCAGATCACAGATCTCTTCTAATTGTTTTTTTCTGAATGTAGTGCCGGTTGGATTTTGCGGAGAGCAAAGCGATATCAATGTTGCTCCATTGACATGCGGCTTTATTTCATCGGCCGTAAGCAAAAAATTATTTTCTGCCTTTGCTTCAATGACCATATGCTCGCCATCTACAAAATGAGTATAGTGATTATTATTCCAGGAAGGTACGGCGTAAATGATTTTATCCCCTTTATCACAGATAGCACGATAAGTGGCGTAGATCAAAGGACGTCCGCCGGAAGCTACGAGTATCTCATTAGTTCCGTAATCCAATCTTTCTTCATCTTTCATAAAAGAAAGGATCGCTTCACGCAGATCCAGATTACCTTCTGCCGCAGGATAATTCGTAAAATGTTTTCGGTATGCTTCTATTATGGCATCTTCCAGTTCTTTGGGAATCGGGAAAATGGAAGGATCAAAATCACCGACGGTAAAATTATAGATGCGTTCACCCTGGCGGATCTTTTCCCGGATCTCGCCGCCCAGTTTTACGATCTCTGAGCCGATCAGCGTTTCAGAAAGATGAGACAATTTCATCACCAACCAGTTTAGTTATTCATTTATACAACGGGTGCCGGACCAATGCCGCAAATGTAGGAGGATTGAAGGAGATGACATAGGAGATGAATCAGAATGTTGAATAGTCATGACAGAATAAAAAATATAAAAGGCCGCTTGCTTTGATAACTGTTTGTATCATGATTTATTTTGTTCATCCAATTTGGGAACGATCTATAAATACATTGATGATCGTTGCTCCATTTACCACATAGAATGATAGGCACATAGGCAGCACATAGAGTTTTTGACAGCAAGCCTCATAAAAATAAAAAACGAGCCCTCTTGCGAAGGCTCGTACCCTTAACCATAAAAACCAAGTCACACCACAAAACTGCTGATCTCATCGCTATACTCTCTCACATCGCTTGTACCGATAGGCACTACACGAAAAACATATTCTTTGCCGCTTTCTAATTCAGTCAGCAGCAATCTTGTTTTGCTTGACACTACAATGGTCCATTCCGTAGCGGTTGTTTGTTTATATTCAAATTGATAAGAGTTCGCTCCATCAATTTTATCCAACACTAATTTCATTTCACCTTTTCCTGCCGGCGTTACTTTAAAACCTTCCGGCTTGGGCAGCGGCCCTATCGGTGATGGTGTTTTACTGATCTTAAAGCCGGAGCTCATCATTACGGCAGGGTCGCCGCCGCTTTGCAATTCCACATATCCGCCCAGTGCCCGAAGAATTTCTTCAAGGTTTGCCCTTGCCTGGTCTTTTAATTCTACGGATGTGTGGTTGCCGGTGGCTGCTGCGGACAGCGCTTCCTGGTAAGCGCTGGTGGCATCCGATACTACGGTGAGTGGAGGAACGGGTGTGGTGAAATGGGGATTGCCCGTCATGGCGGTGACGATGGTTTGCGCATCATCATCCAGTTCTGAATCAGTAGAACGGCTGAAATCGATGATCACTTTTGGAGTTCGCATGATTTAAAATTTTAAAAATGAAAAAAATGGTTAATGGTGTTGTTCATTCAGGCTGGTCTCGTGGAGTCACCAAAAAGCTGAAATGGTCTTTCATAAAAATGTGGGTTGCTTTTAAGGAAGAAACACCTGTTTCCGGTTTGAAAGCACCTGTTCCTGCGGCAAAAACACCTGTTTCTTTGTTGAAAGCACCTGCTTTTTTTTCAGGAACACCTGCTTTTGATTAAAAAGCACTTGTTTTTGAGCCAGGAACACCTGTTTTCGGTGCGAAAACACCTGCTTTTTCAGCAGTTCGATCTGAATAATGAAATGATAATAAGCGATTTAAGGGGAAAATGTGGGAAGCAAAGGCTTCGTTGGTTGAATACTTCATGATAAATAGGTTAAAGGTTATGAAATAAGGTTTTCACGAATTTAAGAAGGTTATGAATATGAAAAAATTAGAATGTGATTAGAATTTGAGGAGCTGGCCTTTTAATAATAGGGAGATTTTTGTGAACCAGCTTTAGTGCATATGGCATTGTCTGTTGCGTAGTCTATCCCGATAAATATCAAGACTCAGTTCAGGGTTCTGTTTTTATGGCATCTGTCGAAGCTGATATTCATATCCAGCCAACATCAATTATTTTCATGTCGGCGAGGACACATCTGAACGTAAGCTGATAAAAAAAACTTTAATTTGTAGAAATCAAAAAAAATTAAACCATAAACTCACCAGCTATGAATAAATCCACCAAACTCCTGCTGATTGTTATATTGGTCATCGCAATAGGAACTGTTTTATATTTCTTTTTTTCCAATAAACAGAACAACGATGAATTGAAAAACATTAGAAATAACTGGGAAAGCTATATTCATTATACTGATATCAACTATAAATATAGTCCCTTGGGAGGAATTGAGGCTTTCGACATTCCAGTTCAAAATAACTCTGATTTTCTAATTGACGAAGTAAAAATAACAGTGAGTTACATAAAAGAAAATGGCGGAACATTTAAGGAAGAACAAATAACTATTAATAATATTCCTCCTCATTCAATAAAGAGTAGTCGAGCCCCTGATAGTCCAAGAGGAACATCCATTCAAACCAAAATCACAGAAGTAATCTCACGTGGATTGCATTTATGTTATCCTGGTACCAATTCAGATCTTTTGGATCCAAATTATTGCAAATAGGAAACTATTCTTCCTGGCAATGTCTCCTCGGCAACGGCGAGCGACATCGTGTTTTATTTGGCAGCGTTCCTGTAGAGACGTTGCTAGGAAGAGAGCTAAGATACAGCTCAGATAAGGACGATAACATATTTTGTAATTTTAAGTTGTTCAAAACAAGTATTAAATCAAAAAAAATTATTCATAATGTTTGGAGGCCGCCGATACGATGATGATTTTTATTATCTCATTTTGTCTGCAATAGATAAAGACTCAAGGCCAAAAACCATATTAGAAATATTAGAGTTAATTAAAGGGCTGTCGGAAAACAAACTTCACTGGGTTTTAGATAGAATTAAGGGAGAGGAAGGGTTATTGGATATTCAGGAAAAAAAATATTCTCTTTCAGAAATAGGAAAACAAAGATTAATTTCTTTAAGAAAAAAAAAGAAAAAAGAAAAAACAGATAGATTAATAGCGATATTGACTCTTATTGCTGCTGTTATCGGAATTTTAGTAACAATAATAATATCAAGCTCCCACTAATGGCAATAAGAGTAATTATCTTAATTATATCAATTACCCTCTCAAAGTTTTGTCTCTTTACGCCTTTGTTGGTGTTCAACTAAAAGGAATTTCCGTATTTAATTCATTACAGCAACAAACAAAAATGGTGTAACTTTCTCCAATGTGGTTGTTGGTCTGCAGCAAGAAAATTGAAAGAGGGTTTCAGTACAAAGACCAACAACGGTGTAAAATGGGCACTAATAACGACGGAATGATCGGGAAGAAAGTCTTATTAATATTGGCTTTTGCTTTTACAAGTTGTTTTAATCAAAATTCAACTTATACAAACAAGAAAGTAATTTTAAAAAAAAGGCCTCTTGTTTGTGGGAAGTTTATTAACTATCCAAGTGGTGAATTAAAATTTTTGATAGACACCATGAACGGAAAAGAGTTTGGATACTTATTTGAGTTTTCTCAGACTGGATATTTAAGGAATCTTTCCTTTAAAATCAATACCGATACCAGCACTTATCGTGAGAAATTTGATTTGTCTAAGAATGCATTGGAAGAGACCTCTGGTACGCCTATCGTTTATGAGACTATTGATGCTGATATGCATCCTGATTCAATGTATTTTGAATATTTAATTTCTGATTTCTCATTTCGGGTTTTAAACTTTGAAATTTCAGATAGTGGGAGAGAATATAAAACTATAAAAGTAGCAGACTATCCAAAATTAAAATTTATTAAAGTAGCAAGCTTTGTTAAAAATACAAGAGATAAAGATAGAATTTATGTGATCGCCAAATTAACAGGCAAATACAGCAATGACAGTACTATTAAAGTATTTTATGATACAGCAGATTATTCTAGAAATAAAAAAATCTTGTTACGGCATTAAAAAAGGCCCGCATCACTGCGAGCCTTTCTGATTTTATATAAACTGTTTTACTGTATCGGCGAATAATCTTTGAACAAACTGATCTTTGTTCCTTCTGCCTGCTGGCGATAGGCTTTCCATTTGTTTTCAAAGAATGCATTGATTCGTTCCACTGCAAGATTGATCATGAGTTCTGCATTCTGCACCAGCTTTTCTTCCTGCGGTCCCGGCGCCACCATCTTTCCTCCTATGTTTTGATTGGCGATCTGTATCACACTCATCACATTTTCTCCCGGCTCTCTGCCCAATCCCTGGCGCTGCGATGCTTTACCGCTGATGAATTCACGAATCACTTTGATGGAATCCAGCATGATGCCGGAAGATTTCCTTAACGAATCAATATCTTTTCCGGGTACATCTTTTATTTCAGCATTGATCTTATTGCAAACTTCTTCGGCATCCGTCAGGCGATCCATTCCTTCAGTTAATTTATCCGTGCTTTGACGAAGACGGGCATACATTTTTTGTTGCGCCAGTTTTATATCGTTGTGGTTGGCTATTCTCGGATCGTCTTTCACTGTTATGAAAGTGGAATCCATATCTCTTCCTAATGAAATGACCACTTTATATGTTCCGGGCAATACCTGGAATCCGCCGGGCTCCGGCGCTCCCGGTCTTGGTTTGGGTGATCCGGGCTGGCGATATCCTTTTTCTTCCATTCCCCAATAGTCCCGATTGAAACCACTGTCAACTCCCCAACGCAATGTGCGGATGAGTTCATTCTTATCATCGTAAATTCTCACGAATGCAGTGTCGCCGCTTCCTCCTCTTCCAAAACCTCCGCCGCCGAATTGTCCACGGCCTCCGCCACCACCACCGCCTCTTCTGAATTGTCCTTGTTCTTCGGTTGGTTGCATCGCACCGTTGGCATTTCTTTGCATTTGGCTCGTATCTCTCTTTGGAAGTTTATTAATGAAAAATGAAATGACTGCGCCTCTCGGACGATTGGGTGCATCCCATAATCCATACACACTCCATTCATAACCCGGTGCGGCACGATATTGAGCTTCGTAAGCATCGGGAACAGGAAACACCGTAACGTTTTTGGCAAACTCTTTTCCTGAATTAGCAGCGGCTTTTCTCAATGCATGAATATCATCGAATATCCAGATGGCCCGGCCGAATGTAGCAACTACGAGGTCAGCTTCACGTTCCTGTATAGCGAAATCATAAGTAGAAACAGATGGATAACCATTTTTCCATTGTTGAAATGTTTCTCCGTTATCAAAGCTTATCCATAATCCCTGCTCTGTTCCGACAAAAATTAAATTGGGCTCCACCGGATCCTGTATCATGCACAATGCATAGCCAATAACTTTTTTCTCATCTATCATTCTTGTCCATGTCTTTCCATAATCGGTAGTTCTGAAAATATAAGGTTTAAAGTCTCCGCGGCGATAATCATTGCATACTACAAATGCTTCGCCGGCATTGTAGCGGGAAGCTCTTATCTGGGGGATCCAGCAACCTACCGGCATTCCGGGAATTTTTCCACGGAAATTGGTCCATGTTTTTCCACCATCTCTTGTCAGTTGCACATTGCCATCATCAGTGCCGGCCCAGATCACACCTTGTTCTTTTGTAGAAGGTTCAATACAAATGACCGTGCAATAATTTTCTGCGCCGGTGATATCAATGGTCAATCCGCCATTATTCCGTTGATCAATTTTTGCTGAGTCGTCGGTAGTAAGGTCGGGTGAAATTGTTTCCCAGCTATCACCTTTATTAGTGCTTTTGAAAACAAATTGTCCTCCGAAATAAATGGTGTTTTTATCAAAAGGATCCTGTGCAATAGCAGTGTTCCAGTTAAAACGCAGATCATTTTTATCACCCAACTGCATTTTCGGCGGACGAATGCCGGAACGTTCTCCGGTCAGATAATTATAATGTTGAACAAATCCTTCCTGGCTCATGCTATACACCCATCCACCGCCATCGGGATCAGCCATTGCATCAAAGCCATCGCCGCCCCCGATGTTCTGCCAATAATAATTGCGAATGCCACCGTTGGTCCATGTATAAGAAGGGCCGACCCAACTTCCGTTATCCTGTAGTCCGCCCATAACATTGTAGGGAGTTTCATTATCTACATTGATATGATAAAATTGACCTGCAGGAATTTTTTCATCGAAGATCCAGTTCTTGCCACGGTCATGAGTAATGCCAATGCCGCCATCATTTCCGTCGATCATGAAATCGGGATTCAACGGATCGATCCACCAGGCATGATGATCCGGGTGAATGCCGGAATATGGAATTAATGTTCTGAAAGTTTTTCCCCCATCTTCACTTACTTCCACCTGGTCATGTATATCATAAATACGGTTTTCATTTTTAGGATCTACACGGATGTCCTGGAAATAAAAAGGACGATTGGTCACCCATCTTGGATCGCTGTCCACCAGTTCCCATTTGAAACCACCATCTTCACTTTTATATAAACCGTTTTTGGTGGCTTCTACCAGGGCATAAACAATAGAAGGCTCATTGGTGGAAAATGCCAAACCAATTTTTCCCAGGGTTCCATCGGGTAAACCATCTTCCTTTCCTAATTTTTTCCAATTCTTACCGCCATCTATAGTAATATATAATCCACTGCCGGGACCGCCGCTTTTGAAACTCCAGGGTGTGCGGATATGTTGCCATAAACTGGCGATCAATTTATTTGGATTAGAGGGATCCATCACCAGGTCACTACAACCGGTAGTATCATTGGTAGATAATATTTTTTTCCATGTTTCTCCACCGTCAGTTGTTTTGTAAACGCCTCTTTCAGGATGAGGTGCAAAAGGATTACCAATAGCTGCTACATAAACTGTATTTGGATTGGTGGGATCAATAATGATACGATGAATGTCTCTTGTTTTTTCCAGGCCCATGCATTTCCAGGTTTTCCCGGCATCCATGCTTTTGTAAATTCCTTCACCGAGGTTCATAGAATTTCTCGGATTGCCTTCACCGGTTCCTACCCAAACTATATTGGGATTGCTTTGCTGAATAGCTATGGAACCAATATTCTGTATTGGCTGTTCGTCAAAAACGGGAGTCCATGAATTACCGCTGTTCTCAGTTTTCCAGACACCGCCGGATGCAGCTCCGAGGTAAATGATGTTGGGATTATTCACTACAACATCAATGGTAGTGATTCTTCCGCTCATACCGGCCGGGCCGATATTGCGGGGTTTTAAATTTTTAAATTGATCAAGAGAGACTTTTTGTGCTGAGAGAAAAAAAGAAATGCTGCAGACAAAAAATGACAGAACAAATTTTTTCATTGCATGAAGTTTTGGGAGTCTAAACTTACGCAATAAGAGAACTGTAACAAAAAAATTGAGAAAGCGAAGCCGAATTAAATAGATTTATTTGTGAAGGCCTTCTATTTATGAAACTCAAATAATGATTATACAAGTGAGCCACCCAAGGGAATCGAACCCTCGACCTGCTATTTACGAAACAGCTGCTCTGGCCATCTGAGCTAGGGTGGCAAAAAATCACAGGAATCTTTTTCCTATGATCTCAAAATTAAATATTTCCCTTTTCTATTTTTAGAAAGCTTTTTTCGGGCTCTCAGGAATCGTGAAATTTTCCGGATACAAAACAGCCATCACATAATTGCTCATATTGAAAAATTTCTGTGCGGCTTTTTGCAGATCCTGTACAGTTAAAGCATCTACTTTCTGTTCATAATCGAGGATATTTTCCGGGTTGGTCTGATCTATGAATGCATTAGAAAGATTCGAAAGCCAGGCATCATTGCTCTGCATATTCACTTTGTATTGTTTTTTCAAAGTCTCTTTCACTTTATCAAGATCTGTCTGGTCTACTCCATTTTGTTGTGCGTTTTTAATAATGTCAAATAAAGCGGTGCTGAGCTTGTTTACGTTTTCAGGCCCACAGGGAATATTTGCTGATATAGTGTAATGTACATAGGGGCGTTTTTGAACAGAACCACTCAATCCACCGGAATACATACCACTCATATCTTCTCTCAGCTTTTCGATTATTTTTATGTTCAATGCATCAATCAATGCACGAAAAGCCAGGTTTTCTTCACGGTTATAATCTGTCTCACCGGTCCAGTATATTGATATGACGCTTTGTGATTCTTTTCCTTTTTTAATATTGGCGTCCACTACTCCTTTCACCGGCCGGGCTCCATTATCCTTAAACTGATGTTCTTCTTTTTTGGCCGGTAATGATGCCAGGTATTTTTCAAATAATGGCTTTGATTTTTCGGGATCAATATTTCCTACAAATGTGAAATGCATTCCATCTGCATTGCCAAACACCCGGTTGTAAATAGACATCACGGAATCTATTTTCAGGTTTTCAAATTCTTCTGCTTTAGGTAAAGGATTTGTCCACGGACTATTATTATAAAGCATATTCAATAGTGTATCCTGGTAATAGTACTGCGGATTGCCTTTCAGGAATTGCATCATGCTTTTTTGTTTTGTAACATAAGAATTGAAAAGGCCCTGGTCTTTTCTCGGTTGTGTGAAATATAAATTGACCAATTGAAGAAATGTCTCGAAATCTTTTACGCTGCTGCTTCCCTGAATGCCCTCTTCAAAATCGTTCAGGTAGGGATTCACTTCTACTGTTTTTCCGGAAAGAAATTTTTCCAGGTCGGTTGGTGACATATCTTTTACCCCCATAGCGCCGATCAGTTCTGCAGCGTGTTTGGCATTGTCTTTATCTGCTAACGGAAATTTTTGCCAACCGCCCCATCGCCAGGCATCCATTTGAATCTCGTCATTTTTAAATGTGGTTGGTTTTAATGTAATGGTGACTCCATTGCTTAAAGTGAGATCAGTAGTGCCAAGTTTTTCATTTTTTGTTTCAGATGTTATTTTGCCACCGGTACTTGTTTCGTCCATCAGATTTTTAGCAATCGCTTTTTCTTCATAAGGCTTTTCTGTTTGTTTGGAAGCGGCAACGATCTGGTTTTCCAGTGCTGCATCGGTGGGTAATTTATCTTTCACTCCGGTTGGAGCAGTTACTAAAGCAAAAGCATTATTGGCTGCCGGCATTTTAGCAGCCACATCATTGATCTCTTTCAAGGTGATGCCGGGTAAAATTTGTTTCAAAAATTTATAACGGTTCTCTGCACCCGGGATCGGATCAGCTTCGAGAAAATTGTTGATGTAAGAAGAAACAAGTGTAGCGGAAAGTGTTTTATTTTTTTCTTCGGAAGCCTGCTCCACTGCATTCAACATGCTGGCTTTTGCCCTTTCGAGTTCATCTGCCAGGAAACCGAACTTTCTTGCTCTTTCTGTTTCCTCCATCAACGCATTGATAGCTTCTTCGGTAGTATTATCACCCAGGAGTGCAGCAGAAATAAAGGCATCGTATCCGCGGATAAACTGATTGATACCAGTGTACCCGAATGCAAAAGGTGGTTTTTCTTTTTGCGTCAACTCTTCCAGCCGCATATTGATCAGGTCGTTGATCAGTTCTTTTTTTACAGATTCTCTATAATCAGCCCAGGTTTTTATTTTTTTAGAAGGAGTGATATAGTCAAATACCTGGAGAATAGTATTAGTGGCTTCATCATCGGTGATCACCATCGCTTCTGGTTTTGTACGGGCTTTGATAGGTGTGATAGCCGGTCTTGGTTTTTCAGCAGCAGGATTTTTGAAACCGCTGAAATGTGCTTTGATCTTTTGTTCTGCCAATGCAGGATCAATATCTCCCACAACAATTACTGCCATCAGGTCCGGACGATACCATTGTTTATAAAATCTTTTCAGCGTTGCAGGGCTGAATGTTTTTAAAATAGAATCTTTTCCGATGGGTAAACGCATCGCATATCGGGAACCATTGAATAGTTTGGGAAAATACTGGCGAAGCATTCTCTGTTGTGCTCCTTTGCTCAGGCGGGATTCTTCCAATACCACACCTCTTTCTTTATCAATTTCTGTTTTATCCAACAGATTATTAAATGCCCAATCTTCTAATACGGTGAATCCTTTTTCGACAATATCGGGATCATCGGTGGATATAGGAAGAATATAAACTGTTTCATCAAAACCGGTGTAGGCATTCAGGTCAGCGCCGAATTTCACTCCCACTTTTTGTAAATAATCCACCAATTCATTTTTTGGAAAATGTTTGGAGCCATTAAAATTCATATGCTCCATGAAGTGAGCCAGGCCCTGCTGATCGTCGTTTTCAAGAATGGAACCTGCATTCACCACCAGGCGCAATTCCATCTTTTTTTCCGGTTTCGCATTCTTTTGAATATAATAGGTGAGCCCGTTGGGCAGTTTGCCGATTTTTACATTGGGATCGGTAGGCAATGGTTTCTGCAGATCAAACTGTGCAAAAGATCCAATTGAAACAAAACAGAATAAGATAAGTGTGCATAAAGATTTGATGATGATTTTCATATTTTGATTTTTAAGGGGGATGTAAATTTATTTATGATATGGCAGACCATAAAATAAAAAACTCCCTTTTACGTAAAGGGAGTTAATTGAATAAGAATGGCATTTTTAATCATTGGTTTTTTCTTTTTCATTATAATTTTTTTCTGCTTCTTTGGCTTTATCGAAATCTAACACTACTCCATTGATACAATAGCGCAGGCCCGTTGGTTTAGGGCCATCATCGAATACATGACCGAGATGAGCTTTGCAGCGTCCGCACTGCACTTCGGTTCGTTTCATCCCATAAGAATTATCAGGAGTGTAAATGATGCTTTTTTCACTAATCGGTTTGTAAAAGCTGGGCCATCCGCATCCGCTTTCAAATTTTGTATCACTTTGAAACAAAGGATTTCCACAAGCAGCACAATAGTAAGTTCCGATTTCATTAAAATCTTCAAACTTACTGCTCCAGGGTTTTTCAGTTCCTTTCATTCGGGCAATATGATACACATCCTTCGGTAATATTTTCTTCCATTCATCTTCGCTCAGGTTTACCCGTGAAGAATCTGTTTTAGAATAAACGGGATTTCCGTCTTTGGAATCAGCATTCTTTTTTTGTTCGTTATCCATTTTTAAAAATTTATTTTTTGAATTGCCTGGATACAAATTTACGAATTCAGTACAGGGGAAGTTTGTCATTATACTGACAGCTGTTAGCTGTTAACATTTTATTCGTACGGTGAATTTTGATCAAATTTTTCAGAGTCACCCGTTTTTTACCCTTCGTATATTATATTTACCGTTCAGAGAAAGCGCTTATGTTTAATTTGATATTGTTTGGGCCGCCCGGGAGCGGAAAAGGGACACAATCAGAAAAGCTGATTGAAAAATATGGATTGATCCATCTTTCTACCGGCAACCTTTTGAGAGAGGAAATTGCTAATAAAACACCGTTGGGTATTGAAGCAAAGAAATTCATGGATAAGGGTCAATTGGTTCCGGATGAAGTGGTGATCGGTATGATCGACAGCAGCCTGGAACATCACAAGAATGCCAATGGATTTTTATTTGATGGTTTTCCGAGAACAGTGGCGCAGGCAAAAGCGTTGAATAAACTGCTGGATCTGAAAAAAACGACGATTGCCACAGTATTGGCTTTGGAAGTGAATGATGAAGAATTGATAAAACGTTTATTAAATCGGGGAAAAACTTCCGGCCGCAGCGATGATACTGACGAAGCTGTCATACGTAAAAGACTTACGGTTTATAATAACGAAACTGCGCCGGTGGCAGAACATTATAAGAAGACAAAAAAATTTCAGACTGTGAAAGGAGAAGGGACAATCGAAGACATCTTTTCCTCGTTGAGTGAGGCCATAGACAGGAAGTTGAAATAATCTATAGTTGGAAACGAAGCCATATGAATTTCGAAAAAGAGGATTTTCTTCGAACCCGATTTATTTCTCTTTTGCAGCAAATGAATCCTGCCACAGCTCCCCGCTGGGGCAAGATGAATCTGCAGCAGATGATCGAACATTTTGCTGACATGCTTCGATGGGCCAACGGAAAAGTAAAGCATGAAGCAATCCATACTCCTCCGGAAAGATTGCAGGCATACCGGGAGTTTTTAATGAGTGATAAGCCATTTAAGGAAAACACGAAGAACCCCTTTATGAATGAACAGCCCGAACCATTACGGCACAAGACTGTTCAGGCTGCCATCGGTGAATTACACGAAGAATTAATTCATTTTTTTGAACTGTTTGAACAAAACCCTCAACTCACCATTCGCAATCCCTTCTTCGGCGATCTGAATTTTGATGAAAGCATCCAGTTACTGCATAAACATGCATTGCATCATCTCCGGCAGTTCGGTGTAGAACCACTCACTTCCTGATCAGTTTCTTTAAAATCGAATCGGCCATATTCGTGCTGCTGTTTATATCATCACGGACCTTTGTGACTTTCAGTTTTTCTGCTTCAAGGTATTTGATGCGTTCCGCCATATTATTTTCCAAAGAATCCATGTTGAATTCATCCATCCATTTGTTCATAGATTCTTCAGAGGAATTCAGTTGTGCACGGGTAGAATCAAGAGCTGTTTTGAATACTTCAGATGCTTTCTTTGCTTTTTCCGGTAATGCCGCAATGGAGTCAAGAACATGCTGAACCTTTGCTTTGAAGGCCGAGAGCTTATTCATTCTTGCCATACTCGCATCATGTCCTGCCATGATATCGTCCATTAAGCTATCAACTTTGGTTTTCGGCTTATTGTCACTTGCTCCGGAATTATTATTTGATGAATTATTGCAGGATACGCTCAGCATTACAATGATGGCTGATGGAATAAAAACAATTTTTTTCATACTTATTTATTTATTTGGTAAAGGTAAGATTGCAGACCCAGAGAAGAATCTGTCACCTTAACTATTAAAGATCAAACGTTACATGAAACATCCCTTTGACTTTTGATTTGGTTTGTCCTTCGGCAAAATTTTGTGAGACCGGC
Organism: uncultured Bacteroidota bacterium; assembly: GCA_963745445.1. Classification (GTDB taxonomy): domain Bacteria; phylum Bacteroidota; class Bacteroidia; order Chitinophagales; family Chitinophagaceae; genus UTBCD1. The sequence goes on along the minus strand of CAVUXD010000003.1, from coordinate 542,784 downwards.
AACTGTGCATTTAAGCCAATGGTCACTTTGTTAAAACTCATTTCAAACCCAGCTGCTGCCATCAGAAGATTTCCACCGGTAAGATTTACTTTATTACTAATTAGTGTATTCGCCGCTGAACGTTGAAACAATAAACCAAGGTTTGGTGTGATCACTGCCTTTGCAGCAGGGGCCGGGATAGCATAGTACACAAAACTATTTGCTGATAAACGATTGCCAAATCGGTAATCGTCCTTGTTGTCAGTATTTATTTTATAATTCACATTGGTGCTGATACCCATTTTAGCAATATGAATATTATAAATAGCATTAAGCATAACATCCGTACTGCCGGAACCGATCTGTGTATTGGCAGCGGCTGCTATATCAGGATCGTTTGGATCAATGTGAAATTTTCCTGTTGGCAATTTTAGTCCGCCTCCTATCCATAATTGCTGTGATACGGTTTTATTATTGCTGTTTTTTGAAATGCTGCTGAATACTTTATAGTTTCCCAGCACAGCAATATCACCGAAACCGCTCGAATTGCTGATCCCTTCATCGGAATTCTCATGATTGAAATTAAAAGGAACAAAAGCAAGCACCTGCCAGCGTTTACCGATATTCCATCCGGTCCATAATTCTACTGTTTGATAAAAATCGTTGCTAAACTGTGTAGGATCTGCGGCAAGCCTTGTACTATAACTACTGAATTGGTAGCGCAGACCAAAAAAGCGATGACTGAACTGAGGCATCAAGCCGATATAGTAATTGCCCAATCCGCAGCCACATATTTCGCAGGCATGGGTTGAGAATGAAAGGATGATTGTAAAGAAAATAATAATGATCTTCTTCATAAAGAGTTTTGTTTGATAGATAATAGAAAAATCTTTCCGGGATACTTATCCGGAAATTCAATGATTATAATGATGGGAAAACTTAACGACAGGGAGGATGAAAGATAGCGAAGCTGACATCAAAAGTTCTATTATCAGAAAAGACAAAATAACTTTTTTTAGCTACCGGTTCTATTGTTGAGGGATTGATAAAATAAGATTGAGAGGAGAATACTTCGTTCTTGGTTTCCATTTTCCGATCCGGGTTTTGCTGATCCTGCTGTTCTTGCTGTTTCAATCTTTTGGCAAGCACACATTTTCCATCGCAATGCAACATGGGGCGATACCTGTTTCCGCAGAGCGTAGCGGCGATGTAAGACCGGTGGATATAAAAATTAAGAATTATGATCCCCTGGCTGAACGTTTGCCCGGCAAAACATATCAATAATATTAAAGCAGCTACTTTTTTCAACAATAACTTTTTTCTTCGCCGGCAAAGTTAGGAAACGAAAGACCACGATGTATGATTTCAATCATATTTGAAAAATCATATAATGTCCATTTCATTTAATTTCGTTGAAGAATAGTAATTACTTGCGATATGAAAAAGCTTGAAAATTATATTGCGGGCCGCTGGGTACAAGGTGAAGGAGATGGACAACCCCTTTATGATGCAGTCAACGGAACATTGATCACTGCTGCTTCTACAAAAGGGTTGGATTTCGGAGCTATGCTTGATCATGGAAGAAAAGTGGGCAATCCTGCATTACGCAAAATGACTTTTCATGAAAGAGGAAGAATGCTAAGAGCATTGGCCACTTATTTGTTGGAACGAAAAGAAAAATTTTACCAGGTCAGTTATCACACCGGCGCTACCAAAGCAGATAGTTGGATTGATATTGAAGGTGGAATTGGAAATTTATTCAGCAATGCATCTTTGCGGAGAAAATTTCCTGATCTGTCTTATTGCACCGATGGAGAACCTGTTGCATTGAGCAAAACCGGAAGTTTTATGGGGCATCACATATTGGTGCCAAAAGAAGGAGTGGCGATTCATATCAATGCTTTTAATTTTCCCGTATGGGGCATGCTGGAAAAATGTGCGGTGAATTGGTTGGCCGGAATTCCTGCTGTTGTAAAACCTGCTACAATCACCTCTTACCTGACAGAAGCAGTAGTAAAGGAGATCATTGCTTCGCAAATTTTACCTGAAGGAGCATTGCAATTGATCTGTGGCAGCGCCGGTGACCTGTTAGATCATGTTTCATCACAGGATGTGGTTACATTCACTGGTTCTGCAACTACAGGTTTGATGTTGAAATCTCATCCGAAAATTTTAAGTGAGTCAGTTCCTTTTAATATGGAAGCGGACTCTTTGAATTGTATTGTGCTTGGTTCCGATGTTCAGCCCGGCTCTTTGGAGTGGGATATTTTTATTAAAGAAGTAAGAAAAGAAATGACGGTGAAAGCAGGACAAAAATGTACAGCAATACGCAGAATTTTTGTTCCGGAAAATAAAATGGAAGAAGTGTGGAAAGCAATTGCAATTTCATTGTCGCAGACAACAATCGGAAATCCTTTGAATGAAAAAGTAAGAATGGGTTCATTGGTAGGAGAAAGCCAGAGGTCGGAAGTCAGAGGACAGATACAAAAGTTGCTGGCTTCATCGCAGATAGTTTATGGCTCTTTAGATAGTGTGGAAGTGGTGGATGCTGATTCAAAAAAAGGAGCATTTCTTTCTCCTGTATTATTGAAAAACGAAACCCCATTTTCTTCCAATGAAGTGCATGAAGTGGAAGCATTTGGTCCCGTGAGCACAGTGATGCCATATAAAAATATGGAGGAGGCAATTCAATTAAGCAAGAAAGGAAAAGGATCTTTGTGCAGTTCAATTGTGACAGCCGATGATAAAATTGCAACAGAATATGTTGTTGGTGCCGCACCTTATCACGGACGAATTCTGATATTAAATACAGCATGTGCTAAAGAAAGTACAGGCCATGGTTCTCCCTTACCAATGTTGGTGCATGGCGGTCCAGGCCGTGCCGGCGGAGGCGAAGAAATGGGTGGCATTCGTGGGATCAAACATTATATGCAAAGAGTGGCTATACAAGGTTCACCTACTACTATTACGGCTATTACAAATATTTACCAGCAAAATGCAAAAGGAAATGCTAATACAATTCATCCCTTTAAAAAATATTTTGAGGAATTGAATGTAGGTGATCAGATCATCACTGAAAAAAGAACAATCACCTCGGAGGACATTGATCGTTTTGCCGACTTGAGTGGCGATCATTTTTATGCGCATTTAAAAAATACAGATTTCAGCGGCACTATGTTCGAAAAGCAAGTGGCGCATGGCTATTTTGTCATGAGTGCGGCGGCTGGATTGTTTGTGGATAGTTATGAAAAAAATCCCGTATTACTGAATTATGGAATTGATGAACTTCGGTTTACCAAACCGGTTTATCCCGGTGCAGAAATGTATGTTCGTTTTACCTGTAAAGAAAAAATTCCGCAGGATAAGAAGGAAGAATCGGATATTTCCAAAGGAATCGTAAAATGGCTCGTGGAAATGATTGATGAAACTAATGAACATATTGGTATTGCTACTATATTGACGATGGTGAAAAGGGAAAGCAATTATTGATTATTCATTATTAATTATTGTGGTCGGGCCTTGATACTTTATTGACTCTTTCTGAACAATCAATGATCAGTAATTAATAATTAATCACACAAAATGGCACAAGAAACTTCAAACGGCTATGTAAAAACCGAAACAAGCAATAGAATTACCACCATTGAATTTTTTCATTCTCAGAGTAATTCACTGCCGGGGAAAATTTTACATGAATTGGCTTCTGCTTTCAAACAAGCAGGTGATGATCCAAATACCGCTGTAGTTGTTCTTCGTTCTGCAGGTGAAAAAGTATTTTGCGCCGGAGCTTCCTTTGATGAATTGATCACAATACAAAATGAAACGGAAGGATTGCGTTTTTTCAGCGGGTTTGCCAATGTCATCAATGCAATGAGAACCTGTCCAAAATTTATCATTGGCCGTATCCAGGGTAAATGTGTTGGCGGTGGTGTTGGACTTGTTGCGTCTGTCGATTATGCTATTGCAACCGAAAATGCTGATGTAAAACTCAGCGAACTGGCAATGGGCATCGGGCCTTTTGTTGTCGGACCCGCTGTTGAAAGAAAAATCGGTGTATCTGCCTTCTCACAATTATCCATTGATGCCTCATCGTGGAGAAATGCTCAATGGGCCGGTAGAAAAGGATTATTTTACGAAGTGTATCCATCTATTAAAGAAATGGACGAGGCGGTACAGCAACTGGCAGAAAAATTATCCCTTTCCAATCCTGAAGCTATAGCAGGAATGAAAAAAATATTCTGGAAAGGAACTGAAGATTGGGACAAGTTGCTATTAGAAAGAGCAGCAATCAGCGGAAGATTAGTACTCAGTGATTTTTCAAAAAATGCGATCGAGCAGTTTAAAGCAAAAAATAAAAAAGCCAATTAATGAAAATTGCAGTTATCGGCGCTAACGGACAATTGGGATCAGACCTCGTTCAAGTTCTTTCATCGGAACACCTGGTGACCGAGCTCAATCATACAAACATTGAGATCACGGAGATTGACAATGTAAAAAGAGTTTTGTCATCTATAAAGCCGGATATACTGCTTAACACAGCTGCTTATAATCAAGTTCCTGAAGCAGAAAAATTTCCGGAAGAAGCTTTCCGAATCAATGCATTCGGTACTTTGAATCTTGCCAAAGTTTGCCAGGATGAAAAGATCCGTTTCCTGCATTATAGTACCGATTATGTTTTTGATGGGAAAAAATTAAAACCCTACATTGAAGAAGATCTTCCAAATCCATTAAATGTTTATGGCAACACCAAATTATCCGGAGAATATTTCGCTTTGAATTATTGTGAACGTTCTTTTGTTGTAAGAGTATCGGGAATATATGGAAAGGTTCCCAGCCGTAGTAAAGGAAGTAATTTCATAAGTGCAATTTTAAAATTAGCCACCGAAAAACCAGAAGTTAAAGTGGTAAATGATGAAGTGCTTACTCCAACATCTACCTTATCAATTGCAAAAAATACCAAAGAACTGATCAAAACAGAGGTTTATGGTTTATATCATATGAGCTGTGAGGGAGAAGTTTCCTGGTATGAATTTGCCCAAACGATCTGGAATGAGTTAGATATAATAACTCCTTTGTATCCTGTAAGTGTAAAAGATTTTCCCCAGGGTGTAAAGAGACCTTTTTATTCTGTTCTGGAAAATCATAAGTTGAAAACATTGGGTATTAATAAAATGCCCGGATGGAAAGAAGCATTAATAGATTTTTTGAAATAAAAGAATTCAATCAGATCAACAATGATTTGTTGATTGGAATGTGAACGAACAACAATGTTTCAGATATTCAATCCTCCGCAAACACTGATCACTTGCCCGGTGATGTACTTTCCCCAATCAGATGCAAGAAATAATGCTGTGTTCGCAATTTCTTCTGTAGAAGCAAATCTTCCTAATGGAATTCCCGCTTTGTATTTCTCGGCAGTTTCACCTTGTTTTAAATAACTGGTCATATCAGTTTCTACAAATCCCGGTGCAATGGCGTTGCAACGGATGTTTCGACTTCCCAATTCCTTAGCCACACTTTTGGTGAAACCGATAATACCGGCTTTACTGGCAGCATAACTGGTTTGACCCGCATTTCCCATTTCACCGATCACTGAGCTCATGTTTATGATCACACCGTTTCTCGCTTTCATCATCGGCTTAATGACCTGTTTGGTCATATAAAAAACGCTGTTCAGATTTATTTTAATTACATCATCCCATTGTTCCGGTGTTAAGCGAAGCAATAAATTATCTTTTGAAATGCCGGCATTATTTACGCAGATATCAACGGTTCCAAATTCTTTCAACACATCATTCACCAGCGCTTCACATTGTGAAAAATCACCTGCATTACTCTTATAAGACTTGCACTTTGTGCCTTGTGCCTTGATTCTTTCTTCCAGAGCTCTTGCCTTTTCAGCGCTGCTGTCGCTGACATAAGTGAATGCAATATGAGCGCCATGCTCTGCAAATTTCAATGCAATGCCTTCGCCAATTCCCCTGGCAGCACCAGTAATGACCGCAACTTTATTTTCCAGTAATTTCATCGGTTGTTTTTATTTGGTTACAAATGTATCGTTATTCATCATTAGAATTTCTTCAACAAGTTTTCTTTCATTGCTGAGGCGGGGTACTTTGTGCTGACCGCCTAATTTTCCTTTTTTGCGCAGCCATTCTGTAAAAGTTCCTTTTTTTAATGAATGGACAATGGGCATTCTTAATGCAATGTCTTTATGCCGCTTTGCTTCATAATCGCTGTTGATATTTTTCAGGGCAGTATCCATTTCATTTCTGAAATGATTGAGGTCATCCGGTTCTTTCTCAAATTCGATCAGCCATTCATGTGCTCCGTTGGAGGTATCGGAAAAATATACCGGCGCAGCAGTGTAATCATTTACAACAGCTCCTGTTTTTTCAGAAGCAATAACGATGGCTTTGTCAGAATTGTCAATGATCAATTCTTCACCAAACGCATTAATGAAATGTTTCAGCCTGCCTGAAACTTTTATCCGAAATGGTTTCAGAGAAGTAAATTGAATGGTATCTCCCAATAAATAACGCCATAATCCGCCATTGGTGCTGATAACGAGAGCATAATTTTTCTCAAGCTCTACATCCTTCAGTCCAATGGTCTCCGGGAATTTTTTTCCATATTCGCTCACTGGCATGAACTCCATAAAAATCCCATGGTCCACAAAGAGCAGCATTCCCTCCTGCCCGGGAATATCCTGTGCTGCAAAAAATCCTTCACTTGCATTGTACATTTCCAGGTAATGAATATTTTTCCCGATCAGTTTCTGAAATTGTTCTTTATAAGGAACAAAGGAAACACCGCCGTGCATGAATAATTCGAAAGAAGGCCATACTTCTGCTATTGTCTTTTTACCGGTTATTTCCAGGATGCGTTTAAATAAAACCAATGTCCAGGGCGGAACACCGGAAACCGATGTCACATTTTCTTTAAGAGTGCTTTGTGCCAGCTTTTCTATTTTACTTTCCCATTCATCCATCAGCGCAATGCTGAGGTCTGGGGTTCGCAACCAATGAGCCCAGAATGGTGAATTTTGCAGCAGTACTGCACTCAGGTCGCCATATTGAGCTTCTTTGTTCATAGGATTGATATTATGACTGCCTCCGATCACCAATCCTTTCCCAGTCAGCAATTCCGATTCCGGATTGAACTGGTAATACATGGTCAGCACATCTTTGGCTGCTTTATAATGACAATCCTGCAAACTCTCTTCACTTAAAGGAATGAATTTGCTTTTATCACTTGTAGTGCCGCTGCTTTTAGCAAACCAATAAATAGGGGTGTTCCATAAAATGTTTTGTTCACCATTCATGATGCGTTCGATGTAGGGCTTCATGTCTTCATATTCATGAATGGGAACTGCTTCTTTAAAAGTACGGATACTGAAAAAGGCTTGAAAAATTGTACCGGCTGCCAAATTCAGTGTACTGTGCAGATGTAACAATATCCTGCAAGACTTCCCGCTGTGCATCAACCGGGTTATTTTTCCATGCTTCGATGCGCCAAAGCCTCATGCGGGCCAATGATGATATGGCAGGTGAAAGCAATTTCATGCGATAGCACCAAAATAAAATAATTTAAGGGAAACTGTGAGATTAAAGTGGTCTTTCTTCTTCTGAAGCTTTGCTGGCTTCTTCGTGCAGGTAATCTTTACGTTTCAACTCAAAATTTCTTCCGAGGTATAATTTTCTTACCTCTTCATCTGCTGCTAATTCTTCGGCAGTTCCATGCTTATATATCTTTCCTTCGATCAGCAAATAAGCCCGATCACAAATGGAGAGAGTTTCAGTGACATTATGATCGGTGATAAGAATGCCAATATTTTTATATTTCAGTTTAGCAACTATAGATTGAATATCTTCTACAGCAATCGGGTCGATACCGGCAAAGGGCTCATCCAGCAAAATAAATTTGGGATCAACCGCTAATGCCCGTGCAATTTCAGTTCTTCTTCTCTCCCCGCCGCTTACAACATCGCCATTGAGCTTACGAACTTTATTCAACCTGAACTCATCAATCAAAGACTCTAATTTTTCTCTTTGTTCCGCTTTAGGTAGCCCTGACATTTCCAGCACGGCGGCAATGTTATCTTCTACACTCAATTTGCGAAACACCGATGCTTCCTGTGGCAGGTAGCCAATACCCATTCTGGCTCTTTTGTACATCGGTAGTTTGGTGATATTATCATCGCCCAGGAAAACTTCACCTTCATCCGGTTTAATTAATCCGACTACCTGGTAAAACGTAGTGGTCTTTCCGGCTCCGTTGGGCCCTAATAAGCCTACAATTTCTCCCTGGTTCACTTCAATACTTACATGATTGACGACGCTTCTTCCACTATAAGTCTTAACCAGGTTATCTGTATGAATACTGAGCGACATAATGGGCAAAAATAAGGTTTGGCGTATAATTGCTGTCATAAGCAAAAGCATTTAACTGCGTTTTGACTAATCATGTCACATCATTAGCTTTGCACGGCCCGATAAGTATCGGGATTTTGTGAATGACAGTTATTGAGCATATTCAGCAGGCAAAAGGTACGTTGCTTTCTTTCGAGATACTGCCCCCATTAAAAGGGAAAGGAATCCAGGCAATTTATAATCATTTGGATCCTTTAATGGAGTTCAAACCGGCGTATATCAACGTGACCTATCATCGCAGTGAACATATTTTCAGGAAAAGGAAAGATGGAAGTTTTGAAAAAGTGGTGGTTCGCAAGCGGCCGGGTACTGAAGCCATTTGCGCTTCTATCATGAACCGGTACAATGTAGATACGGTCCCCCACTTGATCTGTGGTGGATTCAGTATCCAGGAGACAGAGGATGCATTACTTACTCTAAGTTATCTCGGAATTGACAACGTATTGGTGCTGCGGGGTGACGCAGCTAAAAATGAAACTTCATTTGAGCCTGAACAGGACGGCCATAAATATGCGATTGATCTATTGAAGCAGGTGGTGAATCTGAATAATGGTATTTATCTCGAAGAAGAATTAAAAGGAACTGATGGAACCAAATTTTGCGCTGGCGTAGCTGGGTATCCGGAAAAGCATTTTGAAGCTCCAAATATGGAAACGGATCTGCATTATCTGAAAGCTAAAGCAGATGCCGGAGCTGAGTACATAGTCACTCAAATGTTTTTTGACAATAAAAAATTCTTTGATTTTGTAAGACGTTGCCGGGAAACAGGCATCAATGTTCCGATCATTCCCGGGCTGAAACCGATCACAACTAAAAAGCAATTGACAACTATTCCCAGAACTTTTCATGTTGATGTTCCTTCGGAATTGGCAAATGAAATCCTCAAAACTTCTTCCGATGCAGAGGTTGAAAAGATCGGCACGGAATGGTTAGTTGCCCAATCCAAAGAATTAAAAAAATCAGGGGTACCTGTTTTGCATTATTATACATTGGGTAAACCACAAGTGATCTGCTCCGTGGTAAAGGAACTATAAGCTAAGAGGCAATGAGTAAATGATAAAAATGAGTTAATTAGTTGATCAGTTAATTTGTTCTGCTTATTGTCCTTTCCCTATTATTCTCTTTATCTTTTTCAATCTTTATCTCTTAGACCTACTTAGAAATTTCTGCCAGCACCTTTTGATTGATTACAACCGGGTATTTCTTTTTCAATTCTGCTACCCATTTATCTTCCAGCTGTGTTTGATAATCGCTGATCAAAAGCCCTTTAGATTCAGAAAAACTCCGCTGCATCGGCTGTGGATATAATTTAAGAATGTAAGCAAAAGAAGCAGTGTTGTCATTTTTATTGATTAAAGGCTGGGTCAGCATTCGGGGTTGAAAAGTTGTATTAACCGCAGTGGGTATCTGTGTCCATTCATAACGTCCCGAATCGGCAACCACTTTTTCTGCAAATGGTTCAATATCCTTTTGCCAATGAGCAGGATCTTTTTTCACAGCATCATACACCAGGTTTGAAATGCTTTGATCCGAACAAAAGAAGATCACAGCTTCAGCACTTTGCTTCCACATGTATTTCTTCGGATTTTTTTCATAAAGCGCTACAAGTCCCATAGAGTCTGCCTGCGATTTATTCCATACTTCCCTTTGCATGATCTCGAAGAATAAATTTCCATCACGGAATTCATTCATTTGATAACGGAACTCGTCATTGAATTGTTCCAGGTGCTTACGATAATAATCCAGCGCCACGGCATGAACACATTCATCCATGATCTGATCGTGCGGTTTCATAGCGCTGCCGTCTGGCTTATAGCGATACGTTTGTACATAGGCGATCCATTCAGGTACAGAAAGAGTAGTGTCACCTATTTTAAATATGGGGGCATTTCGTGCAATATCTTTTCCGACTCCCAATGGCCTGCGGTCGAGTAAGCTATCAGTCAAAGCCCATAAAGCGGCATCATTATAAGAATACTTCTTAAAACCAGCGACTTTTATTACATGATTAAAGATAACTTCTTTGGGTAGCAGCCAACGGCTGTCATTCATGGCTCGCTGCCGGATTTCTTCCATATTGTTTTTATCCTTAGGATCGGTAACAACAGGAATGATTGATTTACGTTTTACAATATGATAGCCGTGTGAAGTAACAAAAGGTTTACTCACGGCACTATCTTTTGGCAAAGCCCAAACTGTATTTTCAAAAACCGGGTCATATCTGCCAACCGGAAAATCCGGGATCGATCCGCCGCTTACCGCAGTGAGATAATCATTGCTGTAAGCCATAGCCAGTTTGGCAAAATCATCGCCGGCCATTATTCGCTGATATAATGAATCTGCAAGATGTCCAATTTGTTTTTTGGTATTTTCATCGGCATCTGGAGGGAATGCGAGTAATATCTGCTGGGCTCTCATTTTTCCTAATGCTTTTCTTTCGCCCAGGTTTTTGAAGATATGATAACCTGCTTTGGAACGATACGGCTCAGAATATTTGCCTGCAGGTGTGGAATACGCCAGCGTTTCCAATTCATAAGGCAGAGTAAAAACTGTGATATACCCGATATCGCCTTTGTTTGTTTTTGCCGAGGGGTCATCGGAAGTTTGCTCAGCTACCGATAAAAAATCTTCACCCTGCTTCAACCTGCGCAGCACTTCATTAAGTTTCTTTTGTGCAGCCACTGTATCAGTAAATCCCTTGAGGTTTTTAAATGAAATAAAAATATGAGCAATATGAATATCCTTCTGGCTCCGCTGAAAAGCTTCATTTACTAATTTATCGGCAGTGGCGGGATCGATCATGTAGTTCTCAACGATCTGGGAACGGAGATTATCCACTTCGCTTTTGATTTGTGGCAATGTATCATAGCCACGGTCATAGGCTTCCTGGATCTTCAGTTTTGATTTGATATAGAGATCGAGATATTCTTTGATAGCTTTTGCTTTATTGGTAACAGGGACTGTGTTGTTCTTATTATAAGCTCTCAGAAATTCTTTGGCATCTACTGCATGTTTTCCATAAGTAAAAAGAGTTTGAGAAAAGGCCGTGGTAGCAACGCAGCAGGCAAAGATCGCCATCAACCATTTTTTATTCATAGTCTTGAATTTTATTTTATCAGGTCACTGACCTTTTATTTTCAGCTGAAGGATCTCATCTATCTGGTCAAAGGTCAGTTTTTTTGCGATGATTTTTTTATCCTTATCCAGCAAGTATAGTGTCGGAAAAGACTGCACATCGTACAACTGCGAATAACCCGGAATACCGCTATCCACCCTGGCTTTTTCATCTGATTTGGAATAATAGACATTGATCCAATCTTCCAGGGAATGATCATGAATAAATTTCATCCAGTCATTTTTGGTACCATCTGTTTCTTTTGCAACGGCAAATACCTTCAATCCTTCCGCTTTCCATTTGCTTTGATACATCGAATCCAGTTGCGGGACGATTTCTTTACAATGACCACAGGTGGGATCCCAGAAACAAACAACAACATATGGAGATTCGGTCGTGTAAAGAGCCCGGGATTTCCCTGCTGTATCGGGCAATTCAATATCTGCGGCTGCGGTGCCGGTAATATTTGCCATTAAACTGTAAGCTCTGTCAGTAATCGTTTTGCGTCCTTTATCTGTCAGCCATGAATAAGTTTTATTAGAAAAATATTTTTCAAAAAGGTGAACAAAAACAGCATCTTCCCACATATATTTTTGTACGAGATAGCGGTTCACAAATTTCAACAAAAGGAACTTGGTCATTTCCTCACTAATACTTGCATAGCCCAGCATCCAGTCAATTTCTTTGATCACAGAATCAGGATGTGGAGTAACGAGTTGGTCGAAATATTTATCCAGTTTGGCTTCGAACAAACTTGAAGGAGTACGGGCAAGACGATCGTCCCAGAAATTTACTCCATCCCAAAAATGGTCTTTGAAATAATGATATGCTTTGATCGTATCCTCCTTGGTGCGTTGAATTTTCAAATCCGCCGGCAATACGGGCTCTTGCATGGCGATTAACAATGTGCTGAGAATAGCGGCGGGATTCTTTTTGATCAGGTCTTCCCGGTACTGCTGTATTTCATTATCCAGTTTTTTTATTTCTGCGGCCCAATGCGCAGAATCTTCAGCGTTTTTTGCATTAGCCAATTTCATTTTATCGTCTTCAATAGCTCCTCCTTTCGAGGACATGGTTTGCTGATAATTTTTGAATAAAATATTATCTGGTGAATTGATAAACTGGACTCCCTGAGTACGAATAGTAGCAGTGTCAGCAACTATGGAGAATTTCTGTTGTTTATCAATTAATATTTCGAAATAACCGTTTTTGCCGGGATAGCCCACCAGGTAAATACCACCACCTAATTTATCAGGACCCTTGAAAACGCCTTCACAGTTATCATTCAATTTTACAGAATCAATGACCGGCAGTTGTTTGCCAAAATAATAGCCGAGGTAGACGTATTGATTTTTGAAGGGTTTTACAGTAACATGTATCTCGTAAGCATTAGTTTGAGCCAATAAAATATTGCTGCAGAACAGAAGGATAAATAATGGGATTCGTTTCATGGAGTTTTGAATGACCACCTGGCGTCAGGCAGGATATACAAAGATATTTATTAAGGCTTAAAAAGTTTAATGTTTCAGGGTTTAAGAGTTGTTAATGGGACGAAATTCCGTTGTGAAAGGGTTGCAATGAACCCAATACGGATTTTTCTTCTGTAAACTTTCAACCTGTAAACCTATATTTTTGCGCCGTGAGAAGAAAAAAAAGAAATATTATCCTGGAAAAAGTTTTGGTGGAAGATTATGCTGCGGAGGGCCGCTCATTGGCAAAAGTGGATGGTAAAGTGATCTTCATCGAGCGGGTTGTGCCCGGTGATGTAGTGGATGTAAAGATTTTTAAAAATAAAAAAGACTGGGCTGAAGGCTGGCCGTTGAAATTTCATTCATTTTCTGCGGATCGGGTGCAGCCTTTTTGTTCTCATTTTGGTGTATGCGGCGGATGCCAATGGCAGATGCTGCCTTACGAAAAGCAATTAATATATAAGCAAAGGCAGGTGATAGATAATTTGCAGCGCATCGGAAAAATTCCGTTGCCGGATTCAATGCCCATCATCGGAGCTGAAGAAACAACGCTTTATAGGAATAAACTGGAATATACTTTTGGCAACCGGAGATTTTTATTGCCACATGAGTTGAGCGATCCTTCAATCTCGTCAGAAGAAAACGTGGTTGGCTTTCATGCGCCCGGTATTTTTGATAAAGTGGTGGATATTGATACTTGTTATCTGCAGGCAGAGCCCAGTAATGCATTGCGAATGGCTGTGAAAAATTTTGCGATGGAAAATGGTTTTGAATTTTATGATATTTATAATCATCACGGATTTCTGCGAACCATGCAGCTACGCATCTGTACTACGGGTGAGGTGATGGTAAATATTGTTTTTGGAAAAAAAGACGATGCCAATCAAAGAAAATTACTGGATCATTTGTTACAGCAGGTTCCTTCCATTACCACTTTGTTGTACACGATCAATACAAAAATGAATGACAGCATTAACGACCTGGAGCCGGTGACCTATTATGGTAATGGCTATGTAACAGAGAAACTGGAAGATTTTCATTTCAGGATCGGGCCTAAATCTTTTTTTCAAACTAATACACGGCAGGCTGAAAGATTATATAAAGTAGCCAGGGACTTTGCAGGGCTTTCCGGGAAAGAAACAGTTTATGATCTGTATTGCGGAACGGGCAGCATTGGAATCTTTTTAAGTTCCGGGGCTAAAAAAATTATCGGTGTGGATCTGATCCCTGCAGCTATTGAAGATGCTAAACAGAATGCTGCATTGAATAATTTATCGAATGCAGAATTTTATGCCGGTGATGTGATCGATATCTGTAATGATGATTTTTTTAAAGCTCATGGTTTTCCTGATGTCATTATCACGGACCCTCCAAGGGCCGGCATGCATGAAAAACTGGTAAAAAAGATCCTCGATGTTTCTGCGCCGGTGCTGGTGTACGTCAGTTGTAACCCTGCAACGCAGGGCCGTGATCTGCATTTGTTGGGAGAAAAGTATGAGGTTACAAAAATTCAGCCTCTCGATATGTTTCCTCATACACATCATATCGAAAATGTAGTGCAGCTAAAATTGAAAGATTTGTAAATAAGCAGCTTTAAACTTTATTCTCTGGCGATAACTGTTAATTTTGCCGCATGAGTGCATTTCGTTATACAAGACCCGACAATTTTCCGCCCGTTTTAAAAAATATTATAATTATCAATGTGCTGGTATTCCTGGCGCAAGAATTTATAGGAGATAAGTTCAGTCTTCCGGGTCTTGAGCCTTTGGGCTTAACGGGTGTACTAGGATTATGGCCGATCAATTCCGAATTTTTCAGGCCGTATCAGTTGATCACGCACATGTTTGCACATGGAGGTTTTGCTCATATCTTTTTTAATATGTTTGTTTTGTGGATGTTTGGCCGTATACTCGAGAATGTGTGGGGAGGGAAAAGATTTTTTATTTTTTATTTTGCCTGCGGATTAGGAGCCGCAGCTGCTCATCTTGCTGTACAGTATTTTACTCATTCGTTTGGGTTTGCTATTGGCGCATCTGGTGCAATTATGGGTGTGATGGCTGCTTTTGCTTACCTGTTTCCCAATACAGAACTTTATATCATGTTTATTCCAATTCCTATAAAAGCCAAATGGGCAGTAACCGGTTATGTTCTTATTGACCTGTTTGGCGGGATAAGCAGTTTCAAGGGAGATAATATTGCCCATTTTGCCCATCTCGGCGGAGCTCTAACCGGATTTATTATTGTCTACATTTGGAACAAAACGAACCGCAGAACGTTGTATTAATAAGAAAAAATTTTCCTGAATTTTGTATTTGACCTGTGTGTTATGAATTATTCTGAAAAGCAGTATAAACAACGGATATCATTAGGACAAAGCGGTAATTCGTTGGTCATCCTGATCGCCATTAACCTCGTAGTATTTGTTGCTTTTTCATTTATCAAAGCGCTTTATTACTTCAATCACGGCAATCCCGAAGGTCTTACTTTGTATAATCAGAATGTGATGCCATGGGTTGCACTGTCTTCCGATACTTCCAGGATTCTGGCCCGGCCCTGGACTATTCTCACTCACATGTTCATTCACGACAACGTATGGGGCGTGTTTGCAAATATGCTTTGGTTTTGGGCATTTGGTTACATTATGCAGGATCTTACCGGCAACAGAAAAATAGTTCCGGTGTTTTTTTACAGTGCATTGACAGGAGCATTGGCTTTTGTTCTTGCCTATAATTTTTTGCCGGCTTTAGAACCAGATGTTCATGTAGCCTCAACATTAGGCGCTACAGCGGGCATCATGGGTGTGGCAATTGCTACTACATTTGTAGCGCCGGGTTACAGGATCTTTCCCATGCTGAATGGAGGCTTGCCTTTGTGGATACTTACAAGCCTGTATGTACTGATTGACCTCGCCACAATTCCTGTTGGAAACACCGGGCTTTATATTTCCCATATTGCCGGCGGTTTCATGGGTTTCCTTTTTATTTTTCTTCTTAGAAGAGGATACGACTGGAGCGATTGGATGAATAATTTTTTTGACTGGGTCAATAATCTTTTTAATCCGGATAAACCCAAGGCAGGCAAATCAACGAAAGAAGAATTGTTTTACAAATCATCATCCCCGCCTTATAAAAAAACATCACATATTACCCAGCAGCGGATCGATGAGATACTGGATAAGATCAATCAAAAAGGGTACAATTTTCTAACCGATGAAGAAAAAGAAATGCTGAAAAGAGCCAGTAAGGAAGATTTATAAAAGGCTCGTTATTTTCCCGGGCAAACTTCATTTTTCCTGAACAATTAAATAGTTGCCAAGTCGTTCCTATTTCTGAAATTCGTGTAATATGGCCAGCAGGCTCCGTGTTTTTGCAAGACGATTTTTTATTTATGCTAATGTCTTCATTGCAGTTTTTTTTCTATTAACCTGTTTTGCCACTCCTAATCTCGATCCAACGCAATGGTGGTTCATCTCTTTTTTAGCTCTTGCTTTCCCATTCCTGTTATTTTTTATGATACTTTTTTTAATAGGATGGCTTTTTGTAAGGCCTAAGCGTTCTCTTATTTCCGCAGTACCCTTATTGATTGGGTATAAAAGTATCATCGTTTTCCTTGCATTTCATCCATCTCATTCGTTTCAATCCAAAAAAGATACTAACGCCATCCGCATCGCCACCTGGAATGTGGCCCGGTTTGTTGAGCTGAAGAAAAATAATAATAAAGGAAGCCAGGTGCGTTTGAAAATGATGGATCAGATCAGGGAGCAAAATGCGGATATTCTTTGTTTGCAGGAATTTCAGACCTCTACTAACCCGGAATATTATGACAATATTGATTTCATCCGGCAGCAACTGAATTATCCCTATTTCTATTTTTCATATGATGAAGATGGTGAAATGCAGTATTACAGTTCCATCATTTTTTCAAGATTTCCGATCATTGACAGCGGGCTGGTACGTTATCCCCGGCCTACTTTACCGGAAGTATTGATACATGCAGATATAAAAGTGAATGATGACACTATTCGTGTTTATACCACCCATCTTCAATCTCTTCAATTCAGAAAAAGTGATTATGATAAGATCAGTAGTATTGAACGGGCAGACCAGGACAGTCTTATTTCAAAATCAAGAACTATTTTTTCAAAGTTGAAAAGGGGAATTGTTTACCGGGGTATCCAGGCGAGGATCGTCCATGAGGAACTAAAAAAATCTGCTTATCCTTACCTGCTCTGCGGTGATATGAACGACGTTCCCAATTCTTACACTTACTCCACTGTGAGAGGAAATTTACAGGATGCATTTCTGAAAAAAGGCTGGGGCATCGGAAGAACATTTACGTCGCTTTCTCCCACGCTGCGAATTGATTATATTTTTACTGATAAAAATTTCCAGGTACAGCAATTCAACCGCCTGGTGAAAAGTTTATCTGACCATTATATGCTGGTGGCAGATGTGCAATTGAAGAAGAAAAATTGACTGGATAAACATTACTTTTGCTGCATTTCCGGATACAATATGAGCGAACTGAAAGTCTATAATTCTTATTCGAGACAAAAGGAAGTTTTCACTCCGCTGACTCCGGGTCATATAGGCATGTATGTGTGCGGTCCTACCGTAAGTGGTGAAAGCCATCTTGGTCACGCAAGACCTTATATCACTTTTGATGTCATCTATCGCTACCTGATGCACCTCGGATATAAAGCGCGGTATGTACGCAACATCACCGATGCCGGACATTTTGAAGAAGAGGGAAGAGAAGCAGAAGACAAAATTTCGAAAAAAGCGATATTGGAAAAATTGGAACCTATGGAGCTGGTTACTAAATATACCAACCTTTTCCATTGGGCCATGGAGCAATTCAATACATTACCACCGAGTATCGAACCAACAGCAACGGGGCATATTGTTGAACAAATAAACATGATCGAAGAGTTGATCAAAGACGGCTATGCTTATGAAGTAAATGGCTCCGTTTATTTTGATGTAAAAAAATATGCGGCATCACATGATTATGGCAAGCTGAGCGGAAGAGTGATAGATGACCTTATAGAGACCACAAGAGAACTTGAAGGGCAGGAAGAAAAAAAAGATAAAGCTGATTTTGCATTATGGAAAGCGGCATCTCCGGAACATATCATGCGCTGGACAAGTCCCTGGGGTGTCGGTTTCCCGGGCTGGCATATTGAATGTTCTGCCATGTCAACAAAATATCTCGGTAAGCAATTCGATATTCACGGAGGAGGAATGGATCTCTTATTTCCACATCATGAAAGCGAGATCGCACAAAGCACTATCTGCAATCATATTTCTCCCGTTCGTTACTGGATCCATAATAACATGATCACAATTGACGGAAGGAAAATGGGAAAGAGTTATAATAATGTGATCAAGCTCACTGAGCTTTTCAGCGGCGATCATCCATTGCTTGAAAAAGCTTATCACCCGATGGTGATCCGGTTTTTTATTTTGCAAACACATTATCGCAGTACACTTGATTTTAGCAATGAGGCATTACAAGCATCCGAAAAAGGATTGAAAAGATTATGGGAGGCGTATGAGAATTTAGGGAAGTTAGGAGTCGGGAGTCAGGAGTCAGGAGCATATAAGGAGTTAGAAGAAAAAGTAAAAAGACTTTTAACTGAATTCGAAGAATTCATGAATGATGATTTCAATACGGCGAAAGTATTGGCGAATATGTTCGAGTTAGCTCCTGTGATCAATTCAATGAAAGACAAAACAATTCCTGTTTCAGCATTGAGCAAAGAAACATTTGAGTTATTGCAAAAGCAATTCAAAACATATATAGAGGATATTTTGGGACTGAAAAGTATTTCCGGTAGCAATGATAAACTGGAAAAAGTTTTAGAGCTTTTAGTTGATATACGCAAAGAAGCCAAGAGTAAAAAAGATTTTGTTACCTCGGATAAAATCCGCAATCAGCTTCAGCAACTCGGTATTTTATTGAAAGATGAAAAGGACGGAAGTATCAGTTATTCGTTTGAGTAGATTCCACTTTTCTTCCTCTTATCATTTCCCTTTTGCCTTTTGCTCCCGGAATTTTTTCTATTGTAAACCCGGCTGATAGCATAGCCCTTCGCACATCTCCTTTACAGCTGTATGTAACTAGAATTCCATTTGGAGAAAGGATCGAAAACATTTTTTCAAAGACTTCTTTCGTCCACAACTCTGGTTGAACCCTTGGATCAAAAGCATCAAAGTAAATCAGTTCAAAAAGTTTAATAGGTTTAAAGTTCAAAAGGTCAGATATTGTTTTTTTGAAAGTAAACAAAGGGGAGAGCTCAATTTCTTTTTCCCATTCACAGAAATGAAATCGTTCAAATATTGGTTGCAAGTCAGAACGGTTCAGTTGCCTGCAATAATTTAAGGTCTTTACTTCATTTTCATTTAATGGAAAGGGCTCAATGGTTTCATAGTATATTTTTAGATTTTGTTTTTCAGCTTCAATATAAGTAAGTAGAGCATTTAACCCGGTTCCAAACCCCATTTCGAAGACGGCTAATTGAGGGCCGGTGAAATTTCCGATCAATGGTTCAAGACCAGCGCTGATGAAAACATGTTGCGATTCCTGAATGGCTCCGTGAATAGAATGGTAGGTGACATTCATTTCAGGAATAGAAATGGTATGAGAGCCATCTTCTGCTAAAATAATTTTTCTTTCCATAAGAGGTATGCCATACTTCAAAAGTATGGCATACCTTAGTTCTATGCACTATATAAAACATTTATCGAAGGACAAAAAGCTGAAAAAGATTGTATCTAAACAGAAACCACACAAATTGGTGAAAAGAAAAAACATCAGCACCTGGCTTTGTGCTTCTATTATGAGCCAGCAGCTTTCTACTAAAGTGGCAGATGTTATTTATCAACGATACATTGATTTATATGAAGGCAAAGAACCTACAGCACATCAAATCCTGGAAACGCCGTTTGAAAAGCTGAGAGGTATTGGTTTATCCAACGCCAAAGTATCTTATGTACAGAATGTAGCACGATTTGAGCTGGAATCAGGTCTTGATCATAAAAAACTGAATAAAATGGAGAATGAAGAAGTGATCGGATACTTAACACAGATCAAAGGAGTGGGACGCTGGACCTCGGAGATGTTGCTGATGTTTGCATTGGGCAGGGAAGATGTGTTTGCCGTGGATGATCTCGGTATTCAAAATGCAATGATCAAGCTGTACGGTCTTAAAAATAAGAACAAGAAAAAATTCAGGCAGGAATTATTGCAGATTTCAGAGCAATGGAGTCCTTATCGTACTTATGCCTGCGTACACTTGTGGCGATGGAAAGATAATGCGCCAACGATCAAAAAGAAAAGACCAAAGGAGAAAATAAAATGATTTAATAATTTTTACCGGTATTCTTTATTTCTTCCAGCATCACGATTATCTTATCCAGCTTGTCTACCTCAATGGAATTAAGTTTTATTTGCAGGGATTCAATTTCTTTTTTGGCTTCAACATTGGTTTCAAAATCGGCCTGGGCCTGCGCCCTGTCTCTTTCGTTTTGCCTGTTTTGAGCCATCATAATGATCGGCGCAGCATAAGCAGCTTGTGTAGAAAATAACAGGTTGAGTAAGATAAAGGGATACGGGTCCCAATGAAAGATAAAAGCTACCAGGTTTAAGATCATCCATATAGCTACAATAAAAGTCTGAATAATAATGAATTTCCATGAACCCATTTGCCTGGCTACTGAGTCAGCCAATCTTTGACCAAAACTTAATGATTCAGCCTGTCTTTGGTGCCATGTTTTATTATTTGCCATAAAAATATTTTGGGATGCAAGGTATCAAATGCAACAAATCAAATAATAAATAATTACATCTTAGTAACAAGAAGAGAATTATTTGAGCCCTAAATTGTAAAGATTAGATGCATTGGATCTCATTACCATGGTTGCAATTTCTTTTGCTCTTTTAAGGCTGATCTCATTATCTTTTACCATTCCTGAAAGTGCAATGGTTAATGCTTGCCTTGCAGTATGGGAAGCGATCCAGGCATTTATTTCCCAGCCCAACCCCGGCCCTGCTCCAAACGCATCGGTACCAAACAATACTTTTTCAGGATACTGCGAAAGCCAGTCCCTTAATACAATAGCAATTTGGTGAGGCGACCATAAGCGGGTCATCAGAGAAATATCTGCATACACATTCGGTTTCCAAAGCATGGCGCTGGTGTGCTCGTAAAATGTCCCGCCTCCGTGAATAAGAACAAATTTGGTATTACGCAGATCCGGATCATTAAAAACCGGCTCCAGCAAAAGCGGATCACAATCCCGGGCAACAAAATAATCACCAGCAGCAGGAAATGAATGAATGTGAACTGACAAACCCAATCGCCCGGCTTCATGGGCTATGTACCGGAATAAAAAATCCTGTAGCTGTTTATATTTTTCATGAGGCGGCACAGCACCATTTATATATTGGGCATATACTTCTCTTGCAACTTGTACCGGGACTTTATCAAACCCTAAGGAACGCAGATAAGCCGCTTCAAATTTAATTGCTACACAACCACCTTTCTTTTGAGTTTCGAGTGTTGTCGTCACTACTTGCTTTAAATATTCATCAAGCGTTGCAGGCAGTTTGGACAAACCTGCATCTGAGGTAAATTTTTTTAATAGCTGATCTTCCAGCGGGAATAATTTTTCCCTGTCGGGCGTATTAGCCTCTGCCTTTGTTGATAGGGGGAATAATAAAGCATCTAAATAAGCCACCCAGCGAAATCTTGGAGCAGAAATCCCGTGACCCATGTATATCCTGTTTGCCAGCATTACTTCGATATTTGATTGGTCCAGAACCCATGCAGGAAAGTTTTCTCCTTTTTGTTTTATCAGATTGGCAGTAGTATCCATATAGGATCGGATCGTTTTTTCATTCAACGAAGCTCCTTTGAATCCATAAACAGCTTTATATGCTTCCAGCCAATCCGGGCTTTGTGGCTGTAATCTTGCCGGCAATTGAATATTACCTAAACCATCCAGTGGCAAAGCATCAGAACCCTTATCATCTGTTTCAATAGTATTTGGGTGAGCATGATTGTCCACCGCTTTAATGTTATTGATAAAATCAGCCAGTTCTTTATCAATTGCATCGTTGTTTCCAGAACCGGATTGATTGCATGAGAACATGTAAATAGATCCGGAGAAGAAAAAAATAAGTTTGAAAAGCTTTTTCATATTTGCAGAGATTGGTGTGACAGGATTCAATAGTATTGAGAATACTTAAATATACAAATGACTCATTTAATAAAGTATTTTGCACTCAAAACCCGATGGTGAGCGGTACACCCTGATCATCAACTTTAATTCATTTTAAAAACAATATCCTCAACATTATTGGCACAGACATGTATTCGTTTGCTTACCTCTTTGAGTTGCGATAAAATTTCCTTGTAGCGCAAGATGTCTTTTGTTGAATCGCTGTTAAATAGATTTGATAATTGGAATGAATATTCTTTTATCAGGTCATCGTCCACCTGTATTATTTTATTAATCCCGTCCAGCACTTCATTATATTTTTTTTGTTTCAGTTGGCTGAGACAACTGCTCATTGTTTCCATTTCATTTTTTAGTAAGCTGAAGATTTTTTCATATTGGGTGAGAGAAGAAATATTGTAAGCGCTGATCTCTACATCCAGGTGTTTTATACTCAGCGATATCCAGTCCATAGAAAGGTAAACCCGGCTGATCGCTTCTTTATCAACCGGGGTAATCAATACATTGTTCAATTCGATCAGGTTTTTGATCCGCAGGTTGTTAGCATCAGTAATTGCTTTATTAAGATGTTCGGAAGTTTTGTTTTTTTCAATGTAAATATTGTAAAGTGTATCTACAATATGTTGGGTTACTAAACTCTGCCCGCTGAGGCTCCCGAAAAAGTCAACTTCTTTGGGCAGGATAAAACCGGATAATTTTTTTAAAAAATTCATAGCATTATTTATGAAAATATTTTTGTAAAAAGAAAACAATAACCTGCGCCCAGTAAGATACAGGAAGGAATATTCAATAACCATCCTGTAACAATGGTTTTTGCCATCATCCATCTAACATGACGGGGCCTTTCACCGGCACCGACTCCCATCAGTGTTGTGGTGACAACCTGTGTGGTAGATGTTGGCGCCCCGATAAAAGAAGAAGAAAGAATAATCAATGCTGAACCGATTTGGTCTGCGATAGAATGGATCAGCCTGACCTTATAAATACCATAGCCTACTGTTTTAATAATGTTCCATCCTCCGAACACAGTACCCATTGTAATGGAGCTTGCACAAAGTAAAACCACCCATAACGGCACATGAAAAGTTGGATAAACTCCACTTGCAAAAAGCATCATGGATAATATGCCCATTCCCTTTTGTGCATCGTTGGTGCCATGACTGAATGCCAGCCATGATACAGTGACATATTGAGATGCAATAAAAAATTTTTTTGACTTGATCGAAAGCCTTCTCATCATTCTTCTCATTAATTTGATAAGAAAAAAACCAACAATGAATCCGGCAAGCGGTGAAAAGAATAAGCCGACTACTATTTTCATGAAGCCTGTTATTTTTCCCTGTGATAATTCTGAAACGCCCCAGTGTATATGACTATTTCCGAGAGCAAAAAGACCTGCACCGATCAGGCCGCTGATGAGTGAAGTAGAAGAAGAACTTGGTAACCCGAATTTCCAGGTTATTAAATTAAAAGTGATAGCCGTGAGAATAGCTGCAAGGGTAACGCTCTGTGCAATTTTTTCTGGTTCACCACTTACTCTTACAAATTCACCAATGGTGTCCGCCACGGCCACACCACCTAATATAGGTCCAAGGAAAGTAAATATGGTGACAATGAAAATAGCAACTCTTGGTGTCATGGACATGGAGGCAATGGCAGTGGCAATCATGTCGGCAGCGTCATGAAAGCCATTTGTAAAATCATAGATCATTACCAGCAAAATGCCAACCAATAAGATTATATGAGAGGTGGTCATATAAAAATTAATTAGCTTGAGTCATTGGTATAGCTTGCTTTGAATGTTTTCGGGAGTGTCGGTTCTGGTTTATGATCAATGGTTTTACCGAATACATTGCACATTCACCCTAAAGTCTGTTAGCCTTAAGGCCCGCTTTTATTTCTTTAAGTTCTTACTTAAATAAAGTTAAACAATTATGCCCGTCAATGAATTGGCTAATATCATGCCTTAACAAAACGATTTTTTTAAAAGGCTATTAAAGGAATATATACTTTAGATTCAATTAATTTTTTATTAAAATGGCTTCAGCAATCTTCCTCTTCACAATTTTCGTCAATGATCTCAGGCTCTAAAGTAGTGTGCTGAATGTTTTGATGCTCCAGTTCATGTTTCAGGTGGTCTTTTATTTTCTGAATTTGTTCCATCGTAGTTTTTTTATCTACCACCAAATGTGCCGTCAACGCATTTTGTGTAGTGCTGATAGCCCACACATGCAGGTGATGAATATCCAGTACTCCTTCCGTTTTCAATGCTGTTTCTTTTATTTTCTGCATATCAATATCCGGCGGCACGCCATCTAATGATAAACGAAGGCTGTGCCGCAGCAAACTCCAGGTACCCAATAAAATCACAATTGCAATGATGATGCTGAAAACAGGGTCCAGCCAATACCAACTGGTGTAATGAATAACAATACCTGCTGCCACAAGTGCCAATGAAACCAATGCATCACTGATGAGGTGCAGGTAAGCGCTTTTGATATTGATATCTTTTTCTTTGTCTTTCAAAAAAAGAATTGCAGTAAATGCGTTGATGAAAATGCCGATGCCCGCAACGATCGCAATAGTATTTCCAGGAAGTGGTTCCGGGTTCAGAAAACGATGGATGGCTTCGTAAGCAATGGCGCCAATGGAAACCAATAACACTACGGCATTAAAAAATGCTACTAATATGGACGTTTTGCGATAGCCGTAGGTGTATCGTTCATTAGCTTTTACTTTCAATAAGCGATACGCCAGCAATGACAATGCTAACGTTCCGACATCAGCAAGATTATGCCCTGCATCACTCAATAGCGACAGTGAATGAATAGTAAGACCAACGATGACTTCTATTATTACAAATAGAAAATTGAGCAAGATGCCAATGATGAATGCCCGATTGATATGAGTAAGCGCCACAGGACCGTGATGATGGTGTCCATGTTCTGATTCGTGAAGATGTATGTGGCTCATGTTATGCGGTATCGTTTCAGCGCTAAAATTACTTAACACAACAGAATATTCGGTAATGAAATAGAAATAAAAAAGTTGTTCGTTCTTTGAAACAAGTTTGCATTAATTTATATCTTCTTCACCGATTCAATCAGACGAGAACCAGCCTGGCATCAAGCAATAAATGAATTCATTTCATAAACCGTCGGGAACTTAAAAACTCGATAGGGAAAGATGTTTTCTCTTTTATTGCAAGATCACTCATTATTTCTCCTACTACAGATGCAAACTTAAAACCATGACCGCTGAAACCAGTTGCAACTATTACATCTTTATTGTAGCCGGGTAAAAAATCAAGGATGAAATTCTCGTCAGGCGAGTTTGTGTACAGGCAGGCTTTCATCACATGAATTGATTTATAAATTCCCGGGGAAAATTTATTCAATACATAAATGATATTGTTTTCATCCTTTTTGGTTGGGGTTCGATCAACCATATCGGGGTCTGTTGTATCGCCAGGATAATGATGTGCCAGCTTGAATCCTGGTGGCGCATTGAATTTTGCAACCGGTAAAATGGGGAAGCCATAAAAAGCTCCGGGCATTACATCATCAGCGATCATCCAGCAGGGAAATTTCCCTAATTCAAACAAAGATGGTTTTTTAAGAATGACCCAGGCAATCATTTGTCTTGTGATCTTTAATGCAGAAGATAAACCTGGTATCATTTTTCCCGCCCAGGGTCCGGCAGTGATAACTAATTTTTTTGCTGAAAAACTTCCGGCAGATGTTTTTACTTCAATAGTTCCATTTATTCTTTTCCATTCCAGCACTTTCACTTTTGTTTTGATGGTGGCACCGTGTTTCAATGCCTGTTCTGCATACAGGGTAATCGCTTTTTCGGGAGTGAGAAAACCGGCTTCAGGCTCCGATAATTTTTCAAAATCGTCCGGGACATTTAATTGCGGATATGTTGTTTTTAATTTTTTAGATCTCAGTGAATCAACTTTGATCTTGTATTTATCAGCCGATTCATGAATGCCTTTCATCAAAGGATGATCTGGCTTGCCGCAATACAACAAGCCGGTTTGAAAATAAACCTGTGTATGGGTCACTTTTTCTAAATGGCTCCAGTTTTCATAAGCTCTTTCTAATAATGGTACATAATCACTATGTTCAAAATACGCTTTGCGGATAATGCGGCTTTGTCCGCCATGTGAACCCATCTCATGCGGAATGTCAAATTGTTCTAACCCCAACACTCTTATTCCCTGCTTCGCTAAATAATAACAGGTGGAAGAACCCATCGAGCCAACACCGAGAACGATGACATCAAAATTGGTTTGTTCTTTCATGAGCAGTGACGTTGTTGCTGTTTGAAAGTTAGGTTTTCTTTTATGTTGTTGTTGGTTGAGTAAAAAATTTCTTGTTCTTTAATAAATTACAGCAACAATACAATCAATGGGGTTTCTGACGCATTTTTATAACTGAACTATAGTTTGGTTGTTGGTGTGGCGAATTAAATCAGGAAGATCCTGGTAATTGAACACCAACGGCGTAATCAACTTTTCCCGGATTCAGAGTTCTTTTTTCTTCTTCGGTTTATGATAATTAAATAAACCAGGCATATCGTTACAAATACCACGGAAAAACCAAACATGATCCATGAGTAAGTAATTGCATGTTGATTTTTGCTGATCTTCCAGACATTTATTATGCTCATGAGTCCAATGCCTATCCAAAAACTCATGGCTAACTCAAATATTTTTCTTTTATCTGTCATTTTTTACAGAGTTTCCAATACATAAATTTATGACATAAAGCGCTTATGCTTTGGTACAGAATCAACGACACCGGGTTCTGCTGAGAAAAAGAAGATTGACAGTGGGAAACTTCAGGATGCGGCAACAATATCGCCTGTGTAAGTTTCGAGCTTAATGTGATTCATAATTCCAACGCTGCGCATCCATGCCCGGTATTTTTCTGCACCCGCCTGGCCGAGCTGCTCCGATTCCCATTCAGCCACGGCAATGGTGGTAGTGCTGTCTGCACGCATCAGCCGGTAGCGAATGAATCCGGGTTGCGCCTGGAACACAGCTACACCATCGGTCCCGATCTGACGAAAAATTTGTTCGGCGTCATGGGTATAGAGATCAATATCCCATTGTGCGATAGATACCCTCAGGTATCGGTGAGCAGTCGTTTTTTTCTCTATGGCTGTCTCAGACTGAATATTCATTGCAGGTATAGTTATAAGTAAAAAAAATGAAAAGGTATTTCACTTTAATTTATTTTCTCAAATTATAACTTTCTCCATTTTTCCCAGCCAATTTTCATCAATACTTGCTCCTAATCCAATAACCTCCGGCACTTTTACCACTCCATTGTTTTCATAAATGATTCCACCGCTTACCGGGTCTTCGCTAAACATTAAAGCCGTATCAAAATCATAATGCTCGATTAATGGACTGCATAACGCAAAATGTGCAAATGCTGTCATCGCCAATCTTGATTCCATAAAAGCGCCAACCTGTAAATGAATTTTGGCATCCTCGGCAAGCTTTACAATTTTTAATGCTTTGAAAATTCCTCCGGCCTTTCCTAATTTGATATTGAAATAATCGCAGGCATTTAATTGGATCAATCTTTCTGCATCATGGTCATCGCCGCAACTTTCATCTGCCATTATGGGAATGGGGCTGTTCTTTTTCACTTTCGGCAACTTCATGAATTTCCATCTTGCAATCGGTTCTTCACAATGTTGTATGTCAAATTCAGCAAGGGCATTCAATGTTTCAATGGCTTCTTTCACTTTCCATCCCTGGTTGGCATCAATGCGCAGCGGAATTTCATTGCCCACTGCTTCCCGAATGGCTTTTATTCTTTGTACATCTATTTTTCCGTCTTTGCCCAATTTCACTTTTATATAAGGATAGCCTTGTTCTTTTATCTTCACGGCATCTGCTGCCATTTTTTCAGGATCACCAATGCTCACGGTGTAATCAGTAACAATGGTTTTATTATTTTCTCCGCCAATGAATTTATATAATGGCATTCCGGCGTGTTGCGCAGCAATATCATATAATGCCATATCAAACGCACTTTTAATACTACTATTACCGTAAATGATCTTATCCATTTCAGTAATGCGATCTTCGATCATCAATGCATCTTTCTCTTTGAAAACTTTTGCAAAATATTGCCCCACGATAAAACAAGTGTCCACACTTTCCCCATTGATCGGCATGTATGGACTGCATTCTCCAAAACCGGTAATGCCTTCATTAGTTTTGATCACGACGATCACACTGGCGGCATAGTCATCACGTCCCAGCGAAGTGATAAAAGGCTCTTTGAGCGGTATCAGTAATTTGTAAAGTTCAGTTTGCTGAATTGTAATTAGCATGTAAAAAAATTATAGAAGCAATAAAGGTAAAGGCTTCTGAAATTGTTTGGCAAAATTGATTTGTAGCATGATTTCTGCCCAGGATACCAAAACGTTCCGATCAGCGTTTATAAAACAGATTTCCGGCAATGAAAACAAAAATGATACTGGGTATTGGTGCTATTGTGGTTTTATTTTTTTCCTGTAGCAAAGAAGTTACAGAATTACCACCGCCTACCGAAACGGGGGCCAATATATTTGGCTGCAAAGTAAATGGCGACTTTTGGGTCCCTGCCGGCTTTGGTATCGTTCCCACCACACCAATTCTTGAAGCAAGGTTCATGCCCGGTCGGGATTTCATTATCAATGCAAGAAATTTCTCAAAATCACCTACTGAAACAGAATTCGAAATTTTTATCAAAGCTGTGAGGGATACCGGTGTTTATTATCTGAATACAACGGTCAGTTATCCAACGCAGGCGGCCAACTATGCTTATTATGTAAAAAGAAAAGTCACGCCGCTGAATGAATGGATCACTTCCAGTCAATACACAGGCACGGTGACCATTACAAGATGTGATACCATTAATCATATTGTTTCCGGCATGTTTCAATTTAATGCGATCAATATGTACAATGATCCGGAACCACTTACTGTTACTGAGGGACGCTTCGATGTTCAAACCGAATAAGATCAATCGAAAAGAATCCTGATGCCAAAATTAACTGAAGCCATCAACGGAGCATTTCTATTAACGAACAAATAAGAACTTGGATAATCAGAAGTAGGAATATTTACCCGGGCTTCATTATAGAAATAAATGTCGGAGCCCAATTGTATTTCCCATCCCAATCCCAGGTCAAATGTCAGGCGTTTGAAATTTGCTTTTCCCTTATTTACAGGAACGGTATAAGTACTTGTATCGATCGGTGATGAATAATCGTTTTGAATACGTCCCAGCATGAGCCCAAATCCTGCGTATCCATAGAGGTTCCATTTATCTTCATTGTCATAAGCTCCTTTCAAATAATGTTTCCATCCAACAGAGAAATGTTTATAACGCATTTGCGCATTGTTTACATAATTAATCTCCTGTGGATTGGTTAAAGAAGATTTTGCAGTAGCAGTAAGGTCGTTATGAAATTTTCCATTGGAATAATAGGCTAACCATATATATAACCCTTCTTTTGCAGTAAAATGAAATTGCGTTTGTACCGTTTGTCCGGCTGCCCAATACCGCTGCTCCTTTTTAAAGCTGTGCTGAAAATCAAAATCAGTGGCAATGCTTAAATGTGCATGTTGCGAAAAACAATGAACTGCGGAAAATAAGATAGCCAAAAGTAATATGAAGCTTATTTTTTTCAATAGAAAAATCCTGATGCAATGATAAGCAAATAATTTTTTGATCAATAAAAAAGCCATCCGCCTCAGGCGGATGGCTTTAGCTATTCAATGGGTCAGTATTTACTTTACAATTTTTAATTCTTTAATGATATTGGTGGCGCCGCCCAATTTATCAATACACCAGAGCACATAGCCAATATTGACACAAATGGTACGGTTGAGGTCTTTATCAAATGCGATCTTATGGCTTAACGCTTCATAATTGCCATCAAAAGCCAGTCCGATCAATTCGCCATTACCATTCATTACCGGCGATCCTGAATTCCCGCCTGTAATATCATTGGTTGTGATAAAATCAATTACCAGGTCGTTTCGTTGTTTGTCTATGTATTGTCCAAAGTCTCTTTTTTTGAAAAGTTCGATTTGTTTTTGCGGCATATCAAATTCATAATCTCCGGGAATATATTTTTCCAAAACACCTTTGGAAGTGGTGACATAGTCATAATGCACCGCATCTCTCGGATTATAACTTTTTACATTGCCGTAAGTGACACGCATAGTAAAGGTAGCATCCGGATACATTTTTTTGGCTTTGGCAGGATTCATTTCCATGATCCCTTTCAAATATAATCTTCCTAATTCTGCGTTAGCAGCGTTGAATTGCTGGAAATAGGAAGAGTATTTGCTTATATAGTTGTTATAAAAAGTGCTGGCAAAATTATATGCCGGATCATCCTGCAGTTTATTGGCATCAGGATTAGCGACGAACGCTTTCCAGCGTGTATCATCAAAGATCATCGTCTTGCTGAACACATCTGCTGCGAATTTTTTATAGGTCGTTTCATCATCCAGCGGGCCGTATTGATTTTTCAGGGTGGAATAAAATCCTGCCGGTTGCTGGTCTTTGGGAATATCGTTGTAAAACATCATCGTCACCGTTCCGAAGATATTCTGATCAGAAAGTTTATTTTCTTCTTTCAGAAATTCATCCCGCATTCGATCGGCAGATTCAACAGCTTTCTTTACATCTTCAGCATTGGACTTGATACTGACCAATGCACTTTCCACCTGTCTCAACATAGAGGCAAAAGCAATTAATGGGGAACCCAAAATCCCTTCGTTCATATATACCCGGTGCATGGAATAAGGTCGCCATGCCGCATAAGCTTTTTCCCAGTCGGGAAAAATATTTTCATATTCGGGTTTTCCTTTTGCCCATGCTATGAATTGTTCTTCAAATTTTTTCTTTTGCCCAAATACATCATACTTAATGAGCTGTTTGGTTTCACCATCATAAAATTTCCAGTAGTTAGCAATGCTTGCATAAGAAGAAGACAATTGCAATTTGATAGCAGGATCTTTTTTCATTTCTGCAAACATATATTTCAACCGCATGTCCCGCAATTTTACTAAAGTGGGATTATCGATTTCAATTTTTTGTTTGATGCCGTAAGAAGTTTCGTAACGGTTCGTACCGCCGGGATAACCATAGATCATGGCATAGTCGCCATCTTTTAATGATTTAATAGAAACGGGGAGAAACCATTTTGGTTTAAGAGGGACGTTATTGGGAGAATAGGGTGCAGGTTTTCCATCAGGGCTCATATACACACGAAAAATAGAATAGTCGCAAGCATGACGTGGCCATTCCCAGTTGTCCGTATCACCGCCGTATTCTCCAATACTTTCAGGAGGCGTGCCCACTAAACGAACATCGCGGTAACGTTGATATACAAAAGCAAGAAACTGGTTGCCTTTAAATAAAGGGCTAATCCTTGTTTCAATATTCTGCGAAGGATCACTCATTCTTTTATTGATCATCGCCAGTATCTCATTTTGCTTTTGCACACGGTCAATTCCACTCAAGCCTTTCAAAGAATCGAGTACCTCATTTGTTACATCCTCAATGCGTAGCAGGAACTGCACCGATAAATTACCACCCGGGATCTCTTCCCCTCTATTCTTTGCGTAGAAACCATCTTTCAAAATATTATTTTCTACTGTGCTGGCTGAGGCGATTACATCAAAACCACAATGATGATTGGTAAAGACCAACCCTTCGGGACTTACAATAGAGCCAGTGCAACCACCGCCGAAAATAAGGATCGCATCTTTGATAGAGGCTTTATTAATACTGTACAGTTGTTCTTTGGTGAGCTTCAATCCTTTTTTTACCATTTCATCATAAACCTGCTGACCAAGCAGAAGAGGAAGCCACATGCCTTCATCGGCAAAGGATTTCAATAACAGGATAAAGAACAGGACAATCGTAAAAAAGAACTTTTTCATAAACGAAAATTTAACTGCAACAAACCTACTACAAAATGCTTCGGCAGCCAAAATCAATAATCGGGAATGAATTACATGATCCTATTGAAAAATAAATAAGAAAAAAATTCACTGTGCAGGTTCATTTAACGTTTTCCATAAAAGATCTTTCAATTCATTCAGTCCTTTTTGTGCCAGTGATGAAATGAAAATATGAGGGATATTTTTGGGAAGATCTTTTTCTATAGCTTTCATTAATTCTTCATCCAGCATATCGCTTTTGCTGATGGCAATGACGAATTGCTTGTGCAGGAGTTCAGGATTGTATTCTTCGAGTTCATGAACCAATATCTCAAATTCTTTTTTATGATCCTTACTATCGGCCGGGATCATAAATAGCAAAACAGGATTGCGTTCGATATGCCGGAGAAACCGATGGCCCAATCCTTTTCCTTCCGCCGCTCCTTCAATAATACCGGGAAGATCAGCCATACAAAAACTTTTTCCATCACGATATTCTACAATACCAAGATTAGGAGCAAGCGTAGTGAAAGCATAATCTGCAATCTTAGGTTTGGCTGCAGTGACCACCGAAAGCAAAGTAGATTTACCGGCATTGGGAAATCCAACCATTCCTACATCAGCCAATACTTTTAATTCTAAAATTTTCCAGCCTTCGACTCCGGGTTCTCCGGGTTGTGCATATTCCGGAGCCTGGTTGGTAGCCGATTTAAAATGAGAATTGCCCAAACCACCTCTTCCTCCCGACATCAAGATCACTTCTTCACCATCTTTCAATATCTCGGCTTCTTTCTTACCCGTTTCTTCGTCCCGGGCAATCGTTCCAAGAGGAACATCAATGATCACATCTTTTCCGAATCTTCCGGTTTTGTTATTGCTGCTTCCGCTTTCTCCATTTTCTGCCAACACATTTTTATAATACCGTAAATGCAATAATGTCCATAGATTGCTATTACCTCTTAAAATGATATGGCCTCCTCTTCCGCCGTCACCACCATCAGGCCCGGCCAAAGCATTGAATTTAGTTCGCATAAAATGTTTACTGCCGGCGCCGCCGTGACCGCTCCGGCAATAAATGCGAATCTGATCAACAAAATTGCTTTTTTCCACTTTTAAAAATTGCCCGGCAAAAGTAAGTGATTCGGAGAAAGCGAAAGATTCGGGGTAGCAAAAGGAATTTTATGCGGAAGCCTGTTCGATAATAGAGAAAAATTTTTCCCGGTAATTGTCACTCACCGGAATGTTTTTATTACCGATTGTAACTGATTTTCGTGAAATGGTATTCAGCATTCTTATAGGAACAATAAAAGAACGATGCACCCGGACAAATTCATTTCCTTTCAGCTGTGTTTCAAAATATTTAAGATTGTACAATACTAATAAGGGAGTGGGAATATTTTTCAGATGGATCTTTGTATAATCTTTGAAACCTTCCAGGTACAAAATATCAGCGTAAAATATTTTGTGGAGTTTATGTGATGCATTGATGAAAAAATAATCTTTCGCCGGGGCTATTTTGTTTTTTTTGTTTTCAATAAATTCTTTTGCCCTGTTGCAAGCCTGTAAAAATTTTTCAAAAGAAATGGGTTTCAATAAATAGCTCAATGCATTCAGTTCAAAACCATTCATGGCATATTCGCTGAATGCTGTGGTGAAGATCACTTCTGGTTTTCGGGAAAGAGATTTTAGAAAATCAATTCCGGAAATATCCGGCATCCGGATATCTAAAAAAAGTAAGTCTACATTGCCGGACTCGATCGCAGGTAAAGCCTTCAGTGGTTCCTCATATTTGCCCACGAGTTTCATATAAGGAATCTTATCCAGAAAATCTTCGAGGATCTTCAGGGCGAGGGGTTCATCATCGATCAACAAACAGTTAATCACCAAGATCAAGTTTTAAATTGACAATGTATCTATCTTCTTTTTTTTCCGATTCTAAACTGTATTTTCCGGGATAGAGTAGCTCAAGCCTTCTTTCAGTGTTCTTTAATCCAAGTCCGATATTTGTAAAACTATCAGATTCTGCATAAGGATTCTCCACAAATAATGTTAATGTTTTTTCAAAGATATCTATCTGCACATTGATCCTGCCCGGTTTTGCATAGCTGACTCCATGCTTAAAAGCATTTTCTACGAATGTAATCAACAGAAATGGAGCAATGTAAAGGCCCTCGGATTTACCATTCACTTCATACCCAATCTTCACTTTATCTGAAAGACGCATCCGCTGCAGTTCGATATAATTGGTGATGTAGAATATTTCTTTGGAAAGCTCTGCTTTCTCTTCCGGTGATTCATAAAGCATATATCGGAGCATTTCTGAAAGTTTCAGAATTGCTACTTCTGTCTTTCCTGACTTTTCATGTGCCAATGCATAAATTCCATTCAGGGTATTGAAAAGAAAATGCGGATTGATCTGAGATTTCAAAAGATTTATTTCCGCATTCAGGTTAGCGTTTTCAAGAGCTTTTTTTTCCTGTTGATTTTTTATATAATTCACACCAAGTCGCATTAACGCTCCTGTAAGTAAAAGAATGAAAGCAAAACTAAGTACCCTGTTCACCGTAGTGAAAAACAAACTTTGGGGAATTCCCCAAATAATTTTTTCATCAACTGAAAAAGGTATATTTCTGAAAGGAGCAATGAAGTTGTCGTTATTTAATGAATCATCTCCATTGGGCACATTATGTAATGGTGGGGCCGAGAATGAAGTATCAGAACCAAGTAATAAATGATATAGTGAAATATCCCAGATTAATATGAGAAGTATAAATGCAATAACCAGCAAGAAGTAAAGAATATATTTTTTCTTTTCAAAAAAGTGGGGAAGGAGGTAGTAATAATTAGTATAGAATAACCCGACAAGAGCAGTTTTGCTCAATATTTCCCGGAGGAAAAAATTTTGGCCTTCAAATTTTAATGGATAAAATAAGAGCGGAAGCAGGAAAATAAAGCACCATGCCATTACATGTACCAGTACCAATAATACCAGGTTGAATTTTCCCGTTGTTTTTTCGAATCCAAAAAGAAAATAAAACAAATTATTGGTTTGCAGGCTGCTCATAAGCAAGGGAATCTAAGGAGCAAATTTGACCGAGATCGCCAGTCGTCAATGTGGGTAATTGATTATGTTGTAATTTTTGTATAACTAAGGTAGCTGCTTTTTCAGCATACTCTTTTTTATTGAACCCTTTTTCTATAGGCAAAACAGGAACAAAGTCCTGGTGGATGTGAACTTTGCCATCTACCAGGACTTCATAACCCCAACCACTTTGTTTAAAAAAAGTGTTGTAAGAAAATTGATGCTGAGGAGTAGGTTGTTTTTTATTATGCCAGCCAAAAATGAAAATGAGAACCGAAATAATAACGGCTATTGCAATAATAAAAAAATTACTCTTAATTATCGTTCGCATTAACCGCATCATTAGGATGCCATTCGTAGCAATTATCAAATGAAAGAGAACCACTACGGCCTGTCATTACAAATCCTCTATTGCTCAGTGTAAAAGCAACGGCTCCGGTTCTTGCTGATCCTTCAAAACCAGTTTTCTCTGTCCACAGATCTGTGCCAGGATCGTATTCCCATGTTGTAGTTGTCAATGACGGATTTTCACCGGTAGTGATATAAGCAAGATTATTCATGACAAAAGCGACTCCGTTATATCTTACGATAGAAGTATAGTTATCATCATAACTGTCGGTACTGACATTGGTAAGTTGTCTTTTCTGAGTCCAGGTATCAGCTGATGGATCATACATCCACAGATCATTCAATGCTGTTCCATTGTTGTTGCCGGAGCACACATAAGCATTGCTACCCATTACAAACACCATAGCTGCGGAACGTTTAGTACCTCCGATACTTGCTTTTTGCACCCATTGAGAACCCGGTGCGGCAGAAGGATCAAATTGCCACAGGTCTTTCAGGTAGTTACCATCAAATCCACAAGAAACATATCCCTTGCTGTTCAATGAAAATGCTGCAGCGTCGTAGCGGGCAGTGCCTGCGAAATTATCTTTCTGTGTCCATGTGTTGGAAGCCTGGTCATATTCCCAAAAATCATTCAGATTATTGGTACCATCAAATCCAGTTCCTACATATCCTTTTGTTCCGATTGAAAATCCAACTGCAGAATTCCTGGCTACACCCGGTAAATTCGCTTTTTGCGTCCAATATTGACGGGCTATACTGTACTCCCAAAGATCCTGAAAACGGTCCCTGTCGGTAGTGCCTGTACAGATATAAGCATAGTCACCTATAGTGAAACACACTGCTTCGCTTCTGGCATCTCCATCAAAATCAGAGGCACGTGACCAGTTGCCGATCAGGTCTGAAGTGGAAGAAGTTGATTTACTGCAAGACTGTGAAAGGAAGATCGAAAAAAGGATTAAAATAGAGCCGGATACATACGCATATACTTTTCTCATAAAAGATTTTTTATAAAAGTATCGTTGGTGAATGAGAAGAACTTCATAAAATAGATAGAACAAAGCTTAGGATAGATAAAATGGCAGTTTATGTCTATCATATGTAATCTCAATTATATGTTTTTATTGACCTAGTAAACACAAAATCGATTCATCGGTGCAAAAATACGGTTTGCAGATAATATAAGGTCATTTATATACTATAACAGTTTTGCACCACCTCTTAAAAATATATTGCAACGATTTTAGTATCTGTAAAACGATCTGATGCTTTTTATAAGAAAAAAGACTGTTCTGGCCCTTCTGTTCTTGCTTTTGATTACAGGCGTATCCTGCTATCGCAATGACATACAATTTGGCACTGTGCCTGAAAACAATTACACTAAAATTGTCTACGTCGATTCAGTTCAACCACATTTATCAACGGTGCTTTTAGATTCATTTACTACTAATTCACCTATTGCATTTATTGTGGGGAAAATCAAGGATCCATTTTTAGGGACTGTTACTGCAAAACCCTTTTTCCAGATAACTATGCCTGCTCCTCTTCCTTCAATTCCTGCCACAGCACATTATGATTCAACCTGCCTGATCGTATATCTGAATAAATATTATTATGGCGATACAACAAAGGCATTGACCATTCAGGCTAATGAGTTGGCGCTTCCGATTGAGTATATCTACGGAAATTATATTTATAATACAACCGATGTACCAGTAAAACCCACTCCATTAGGAAGCCGGACACTGAAGATCAGGCCATCTATTGATGATTCTTTTGTGGTTCGTTTAAATGATACAAAAGGGCAGGAGTTATTTAATAAACTTCAGCAGCAAGCTGATGAATTAACCTCAAGCGATAAATTCTTAAATTATTTCAGGGGCATTTCATTATCGGTCGGCGCTAGTGACACTTCTTTGGTGTATGGATTTCGTTCTGCCTCGGGCAAAGTGATCATGAGGGTTTATTATCATCTTACTACTCCTACATTCGAAAGCGATGTTGCTGATTTTAATTCAGTGTTTAATGCGTACGCTTTTAACCAGATAATCACTGACCGAACTAATACCGATCTGTATTCCACGATTCCGGGGATTAAAGAATTTCCTTCTGAAAACACCAATAACCTTGCATTTACACAATATGGCGCCGGAGTATTATTGAAAACCACATTTCCAACATTAAAAGGAGTTCTTCAATCCAATGCTATTGTAAAACTATTGAAAGCAGAACTGATTTATAGACCTGAGGCACATACCTATAATGGTTTTTTAAAATTGCCTCCGACCCTGTTTCTATCACAAACTGATGCAACGAACAATATCGGGTCAGAGGTATATGACTCAACCGGGTCTTTTATTTTAAAAGTATCACCTGTAATTGATGAAATTTATGGTGTAAATACTTATTACCGGTATAATATCACTTCTTACATCAATAGTTTTTTAACTACACCGGGTACCGAGAAAAATGGATTTTTCCTGATGGAAAATGAAGATTCAACAGTCCAGGTGAACCGGGCGATTATTGGAGATTCTCATAGTAATGATAAAACCCAGTTACTGCTTACCGTAGCTGTCATCAATAAATGATATGAAAAGGAAAAAAATATTGTACATACTGGGTTGTTACTTTGTAACGGCAATTTTTTTTCATATTCCCGTCTTTTCTCAAAATACCAACAGTCCTTATTCGGTATATGGTATTGGTGATATCGATTACAAAATGTATAACCGTACTTCCGGTCTTGGCGGTACCGGGCTGGCACTTCGCTCTTCAGCATATCTCATCAATAATAATCCTGCTGGTATTGCCGGACTTAGCCGCAGCTTTTATATATTTAATGTTGCCGGAGCAGGAAAAACAGTTCAATTTTCAGGTACTCCTGTTGAAGCTGGCAATACTACGAGCAAGGATTTTTGGATCAAGGGAGTTTCTCTATCTGTGAAGGTGAATAAATTTTGGGCCACCAGCCTTGGCTTCAACCAATTCAGTAACATCAATTATCAGTTCAGTGGCAATAAGCAAGTAGAAGGAACTACGTCTCAGTATTTAATTTCTTATCAAGGCGATGGTGGTATCAATGATTATTATTGGACCAATGCTTTTTCTGTTGGCAAGCATTTTATGTTTGGCGTAAAATCTTCTTTCATGGCTGGTGGCATCAATCAAACGGAGCTTATTTCAGATCAGGCACTTTCTGCCACGATCCAATCCATTCAGCAGGATTATTATTATCATCTTCGGTTTGAGTATGGGGGTATTTTTTATACACCTTTGAGTAAAACGTGGGATTTTTCAATCGGTGGAAAGTTTTCAACGAAAACAAATATGCCTTCTAATCGTACCCTCACTGTGGTTCAAAATGGGGTCACCCTAATCAATGACCAATATGTACAATCCAACAGCTTTTCCTTACCGATGTCGGCAGGGGGCGGTATTGCAATTACTCATAACAAGAGAAGCACTTTAGTTGCTGATTATGTTTTTGAAAACTGGTCACAAACCGGATTAAAAGGCAATGGATGGCAGATGATTGACAACAAACGCATTTCTGCCGGATATGAACTTACAAGAGAGGTGAACAAGTTAGGTAAATTACCCTTTGAAAGATCAATTCAGTTCGGTGCTTACTACAATTCAGGATACCTGAATATACACAACAAACAGATCAGTGATTATGGAATCACTATTGGTACAGCCGGCAACATCAAAAATCTTTTATATAATTTATCGTTAGATGCAGGTCAGCGGGGAACCCGTTCGGCAGATCTCATTCGTGAAAATTACTTCCAATTGACCCTGGGGCTTTCTTACAGAGATTTCCTATTTAGTAAAGGAAGAAAGTATGATTGATTAAAAATCATTTTCCGCATTATTTAGAAAGAACATTTCATTTTCTTTCTCAAGAAAATCTTAGTTAAAAAAATGGAACGTTGATAGAGCCCGTGTTTTTCCATAGCCGGGAAATAAGTGTTTCATCTTAGAACTTTGATCCCGATCATTTATAAAAAATGGTTTTCATGGCACTAAGATGTTGAAATTGTCATTAAACCGTTCCAATTCTTATATTACCGGGCAAAGACTTGTAAAAAATCATCCTGCAGTATAATTTTGATCATGCAAATCTGAGAAGTATCGCTATAGCTTTGCAAAATAAATCCCACCCTATGAGCAGCTTCCCGCTTCCAACCTATTATCTCTTTAAAGGAGATTGGTACGATATCTTCTTTCAACTTCTCGATGATATTCCTTCTGGAGGAGTGCAAAAATTTGACATTTGGGAACCCATTGACAGACACAAAGAATATAATGTGATCATTGTATACAGGGCACCATTATCTATGGATTTTTGTGTTAGCCATAAGATCTGGAAGACACATGAAAAAATCTTCGATGCTTTTTACAGAACTAAAACTTACGAATATAATATTCATTCAAATTATAACAATTCTAACCAGGAAGATGAATATTCCAACTCGCCTTTATCGGTTGAGCATTGAATAATAGCAAATAAAAAAGCGCATGATATTCCATACGCTTTTATCATAATTTTTTTATTCTTACTGAACTACGATCTTCTTTGAAAATACAGATTTGTTGCCCTGGTCTGTTAACTTGATCAGGTAAATTCCTTTTGCAGTGTTAGGAATCAGCTTAATATTTTCTGTTTGCTCATCTGCGTTGATGTTTACTATCCGTTGTATGATTTGTCTCCCCATTACATCAGTTATTTGTATCGTGTAATTTCCAGCCACTAATTGTGAGAACTGAAGTGTAAATTGATTATCGGTTACCGGGTTGGGATATACCTGGATTTTATTGCTGATGAGATCTGCCGGATTTTCAATTGCTCCCAATGTATTTAGAGCTGTTTTTTTAGTGTTGAGCAAATTGTTGCTTGCCAGGTCAGAACTGCGCCATACATCACCTGAAATTTTATAAGCTGTGGCTGACCAGTTTTGAGGATCAACTATGTAATATGAATTTGTATCAGCTGCGCTGCTTACAATTATTTTGTTATTATCATCTACTGCTGCGCCATTTGAAGAGAAAGTAGCTGGTAAACCGCTAATCACTGCAACATGCGTTGCAACTTTTGTATCTACATTCAATTTAAAAACATTATTACGGGCAGTAATGATATAAAGATTTCCTTCATCGTCTGCAATCATATCTCCCCCATAGCTGCTGCAAGAATTGTGAATGGAAATTCCTTTGTTGGAAGGATCGTCCACTATCGTTCCGAGGTCTTCGATGTTTAAATCTTTCCCACTTGCAAACCGGATCAGGTGAGTAGCATCATTAGTCATCGCATAAATATTACCATCATTTGCAATTGTCATCCGGGTAACCACATTTCCCTGGTCGGATGATTTAACAGGCATACCAGTGAAAGCCTGGTCAGTAACATAATACACTTTCATTGTTTTGAGATCAATATAACGGAGCTGATCTATGAACATTGGAGTGTAATACAACCTGCTATTTTTTTTATCATATGCAATAGCTGCTACGCCTGAAGTAAAGGCGGGTTGCACGGGATAATTGTAACGGGCTGCAGTATTAAAATTTTCAATTTGCCTTTTTGTAGTAGCATCATAAGCGACCTGGTTGGTATTAGTGCCATTCAACAAAACATCACTATACGACCTGGTTTGCAGATTCAGTTCCCTGAGATAACTCCAATTGGAGCCTTGCTTTTGAATATCCGTGATCGCATAAATGACACGGTTGCTTTGGCTATCTACAAGAGTAGTAAGTAAGATAGATCCGGATAGAAGTAAAAAGAAGTGTAAACTTTTTCTCATACGCACTATGGTTTAATTTTAGTTTTGATAGTGAAAAGAGCTAAACTTTAAGTTACAAAATTTCAGTGTTGCTGAAAAGAAATTTTTATAAATGGATAGTGTTTTTACGATAATAAAAGAAACCCCTCCGCTTTCGCAAGAGGGGTCCAAGGTATAAACCCTGAGCACAAACTGATTAATCTTATTTCAATAAAGAGAACTTACTATTCATCACTGTTTCGCCATCAATCAACTGTAATGTGTAAATACCGGGCATCAGTCTGCTCAGATTGTTTATTGATATACTGTTATTACCCTCATATACCTGGTTTTGCTGACGTAAAGCGACTCTTCCTGCAAGGTCGATCACTCTCAACTCAACAGTGCCGGTAGTAGAAGCACTTAATCTTACAGTGGCCATTCCATTGTAAACGGGATTTGGCGCAATACTGATGCCATTGATCGTTTTCTGATCTCTGCGAATCATGATCACATTACTGTAACTTGATTTGCCATCAATATCTACCATTTTAAGCCTGTAGTAGAAAATGTTTCCGGCGACACCCGAAAGATCGTCTGAATA
Source organism: uncultured Bacteroidota bacterium (assembly GCA_963745445.1). Taxonomy (GTDB): domain Bacteria; phylum Bacteroidota; class Bacteroidia; order Chitinophagales; family Chitinophagaceae; genus UTBCD1. Next base: position 500,775 of record CAVUXD010000003.1, on the reverse strand, counting down.
CTGGTATTGTCTTTTACCACTTGTTGTACCCAATGCTTGTTTGCTTGCAATCTTAGTGAAATCGTATCCGTTGCTGCTGCGCTCTATTTCATAATGATCAAAATTAATTTCCTCAGCTACTTCCCAATTCAATAAAGAAGCCTGGTTCTGATAACTTCCACTGAAGCTGAGTAATTTTACAGGCAAAGGAATTTCGCTTGGGAAATTGAAACAACCGAATTTAGAAGCATATAAACGGGTCGGTTGCTGGTTATAAGCTCCGCTCGTATTTCCTGTTTTATGATAATCATATCCCATTCTCACTGTTACTGCAGACAAGGGATTGTTCACACTATTATACTTGAAGCTGGCTACAACTTCTGCACAACGGGAAGTGTTATTTCTGTTACAGGTTGAACCTGCATAACCTTTCCAGCTCTTTGTACCGGTAGAATAGCTGTAAGGAACTAATTCTGTATTTGCGTTAGCAGATACAGTTAAAAGTTGAGCAATATTTTCTACCAGGCCAGTTTCCCTGAACTGATAACCATTAGTACTATTACTTGCAACACCATCAATGTCGTAATGGGTATAATTGATACCAAGAAGACTGGCAGGAGTTACAAAATCATTATCACTGACCGGGTTGTCCACATGATTGTAAAACCTGATGGTAAATTGAACATATCCTCTGCGATCAGATGTAGTTAAATTCTGATCCGGACGAATGTTAGGAGCCAATAGATCAGAAAGAGTTGCATTTCCATTCTCATCTAATGCGTTATCGTCATCTAATGTTACAAGTTCTGCCTGGTAAACAGTATCCACTGTTACGGTTGCATTGATTTGCTGTCCGCTGATGTTTGTTACGTTTGAAAAACGCCATACGGCGCCAGCACCGAGATGATCGCCATTGTTTCCGGAATTGTATGTTCCATTCTGGAAGTTGGCAGAAAACTGTCCTTGAGGGCAACTTGTTGTAACAACCGTACAATTGCTGGCATCACAACTTGCAGGTGCAGGTGGTGCAGGCGGATTTACTATTGCAATAGTAACAACAACTGTTTTAGCAGAGGAGGTATGCGTTTCACCGCCAGTCCCATTTTCGTGAACTGTGCAAGTGATCGTATAGGTACCTACAGCACTAAAAGTGGCGGTTGTTGAGCCTGATAAAGTACTGCCAGTAGTTGACGCAGGACTGAAATTCACATTTGAAGGGTCTGATGAGTTCCAGGTGAACGTATAACTACCGTTTCCATTGCTCCAACCAGAAGAACTTGCGGTTGCGGAAAAATTAACTGCTCCTCCAACATTTATTGTTGTAGTGGATGATGAAGGAGTGTTGATAGTTACAGTTTGTGAAAACAAAGAACCTGTAAATAAAAACAGGCCCAATGTCAGAGAAATCATCACCAAATTTCGGGATGATCTCATGGGCAGATTAAAAGTAAAAGTTTTCATGCTTCAAGGGTTTAAAATATAAATGAATGAATCCTGAACTAAAATGTCTGGTCTTTAGAGGAGATTGAGTACGGCGATTAACAGGATACCTAATGGAGGTTTCCTTGAAGGAGTAGTGGATAAACTTGACTTAGATTATTCTGGTCTTTGAGAAGGGTATTGAAAAAGAGTAGTAATGCAAAGCTAATAACGGGTGTTAGAATATGCAAGCATGATTGTCAGATATTTTTTTTGAGATACATCTAAAATCGACACTAAGATTTATTTTGTTTTTTCCAGGGTTGATAAACAGGCTTTTGAGCTGAATTTTTTCTGGAAATCTTTTTTAAAGGTTTACAGGGCTTTAAAGTTTTTATGCATTGAGCAGGTAATTGCTGGTATAGTCTTGTTCCTTCCGTTTTCCAGGCCATCATTTTATCACTTACTTTTTTTATTTGTTTGGCAGGGCTACCAACAATAAGACTTCTGCGTTCAAATTTTTCATCTTCCTTTATCAAACTTAATGCGCCGACAATGCATTCATCTCCTAACTCAACATTATCCATGATCACTGCATTCATCCCGATCAAACAATTTTTGCCAATTGTGGCTCCGTGAATGATCGCTCCATGACCAATATGTGACCCTTCTTTCAACAGAACTGTTACTCCGGGAAACATGTGAATCGTACAATTTTCCTGCACATTGCATCCGTCTTCAAGAATGATCTGGCCCCAATCACCACGCAAAGCAGCACCCGGGCCGATGTAACAATTTTTACCAATAATTACATTTCCTGTTACTGCAGCCTGTGGATGAATAAACGAGGATTTATGAATAACCGGTTTGAATTTGTTAAACTCGTAGATCATTGCGCTATAAGTTTTTTTCCTGTACGAAAACAAGTTCCTTTAAATAAAGCAACTGTTTCATTGTTTTGATTGGTTACGGTAATTAAATAAACTCCGGTACTTCTGCCATTATGAACTTCTTTTGCTTCAGCAGTCAATACATCATCGACATTAACGGCTTTGGTAAAAGTGATCGTCACATCCAATGCAACAGATAAATTATTTCGGTTATTACAGGCAAATGCAAAAGCGCTGTCGGCTAGTGAAAAGGGAATGCCGCCATGAACAATACCAAAACCATTCACCATTTCTTTCCGAATGGTCATTTTTATTTTACTGTAGCCTTCTTTTACTTCCAGTACTTCTACTCCCATCCATTGGCTGAAGTAATCATTTTCCATCATGTGATTCACCACGTTATTTGCCAGGTCATGCTGATTCATTGAAAATTGAATATTTAATATTGATTATTGAATCTGAAAATTTATTCTCCTTTAAACTTAGGCTATCGTTTTTCCAAAAAGGCTTTTACCCCTTCTTTATAATCTTCTGTTTGTGCTGCTTTTTGCTGAAAAATATCTTCCTGCTGCAATTGCTCTTCCAGGCTATTGGTAAAGGACAGGCTTAAGATTTGTTTGGTATAGGCCAATCCTTTTGTTGGCATTTGCAGCAAGAAATTTTGCAATGTTTATGAGCATTCTCTGAAAATGTTTCATCTGGAAAAATTTTATAAATCATTCCCATTCTTTCTGCTTCTGTTGCAGGAAACTTTTTCGCCCAGCATCATAATGCCGAAGCTTTTTGCCAGCCAATTAATCTCGGTAAAAAATAAGTGCCACTACTATCCGGTATCAAACCAATTTTTGAAAATGCCTGGATAAAAGAAGCGGATTGAGCAGCTACCAACGATATCACAACACAATGCAATATTTGCTCCTGCGCCAGCTGCCACTCCATTTACGGCTGCAACAACTGGCTTTTCTAATTGTCGAATTCTTTGTAACGATTGGATTGTAATGTTCTGAAAGAATTTTTTTCAAGCCCGGGCCATTGGGATCGACTACTTCAGCAAGATCCTGCCCGGCACTGAATCCTTTCCCGCTACCGGTAATATAAACGCATCTTACTTCATAGCTCCTGCATTCATCCAATTTTTCCTGCATCAGCAATGCCATTTCACGGTTGAAAGAATTGAGTTTATCAGGGCGGTTGAGAGTGATGAAACCGATAGAATCTTTTATTTCAAAAAGAATAGAAGACATGAGTAATGAATTTCTTATCAAATCTAAAATCTTATCCCGATATTATCGGAACTGAAATTTGCAATCTTTCTAATGACATTTAAAATAATCAAATGGCTCTTTGCAATCATCACATTGATATAAGTGCTTTGCAGGCAGTAGAACCAAACTCGCTGATACGATGAGTATGATATGAATTGCAGTGCGGACATTGAACTGCTTCAGCTGCTGCAAACATTTTCTGATCACAAACCTGTTGCTTTGGATTGGGAGGTGCAATCCCATATTCTTTTAACTTTCTTTTTCCTTCTTCACTCATCCAGTCTGTGGTCCAGGCAGGAGAAAGAATCTGAGTAATTTTTACGTTTTTATAACCATGAGAAAGTAAGGTCATTTGTATATTCATGCGATCATATCCATAGCAGGGCAACCGGTATAAGTAGGTGTAATGATCACTTCCATTTCATTATTCATTCATTTTTATATCTCTGACAATGCCAAGATCAATGAACAGAAAGTACAGGAACTTCCGGATCATTTACTTCTTCCAGGTAAAGAGCGAATCTTTTTTATCCGTTATTTCTGTTGATGTGATCATGAGTTACCATTCATTTCACCGGGATAAGTTCTTTGCATATATTGCAATTCAGCTAAGAATATATCCCAGATGTTCTGTATGTTTTCCTTCTTTGCCTCCGGTTTGCATAAAAACTTTTTCGGGAACAGGTAAAGTAGCTTCTTCAAAAATTTCTTTTACTTTTTCTTCCCATTTTGGTTTTAGAAAACTAATATCAACTCCAATTCCTTCACTCACAGCTTGCAGTTCATAACTCGCAGCTATGAAACATTTCCCCGGTATATATCCATAATTCATCAATGGCTTTCATCATTCTTTGATGACTTTCTTCTGTTCCATCACCCAAACGAATCACCCATTCACTGCTCCAGCGAAGATGATAAGTAACTTCTTTTAATGATTTAGCAGCAATAGCAGCAATTGTTCATCTTTGCTATTTTGCAATTGCTGAAATAATAAGATACTGATATTGGCTAAAGAAAAACTGTCGTAAAATAGTTTGCCCCCAATCGCCATTGGGTTGTTCAACGAGTAAACAATTTTTGAATTCTCTTTCGGTTCTTAAGTAAGCTAATGAATCTTCTGTGGCCTCCCCAAACCCCCTCTCCTTTGGAGAAAATGCTTTGGTTTCCTTCAGTTTGTTAGATTCATTCATGAGTTGTGCAGCATATTGATAAAAATTTCTTGCCTGCCCGATAAGATCAAGAGAAATATTGGTAATAGCAATATCCTGTTCCAATACAGGACCATGTCCGCACCATTCGCTGTTTCGTTGGCCAGAGGATCAGATGCATGTATCTGCTAAGTGATAAGAGTATAATCAATTAAGTATGAATCTTCATTAGATCATTTACATCTGTTTTACTTCATCCGGCAAATCATAAAAAGTAGGATAACGATAAATTTTATCATTGGCAGGTTCATACAATTCATCCAGCTTCATCAGGATTAGAGGCATGGATATATTTTGACTTTCCACCACCCAAATACTCACACCTTCCATTCTTCTTGTATAAACATCTCTTGCATTTTCAATTGCCATTTGCGCATCGGCAGCATGAAGGCTGCCCACATGTTTATGATCGAGGCCTTGTTTGCTTCGGATAAAAACTTCCCAAAGTGGCCAATCGCTTTTTGTCTTCATTTTGAAACTAATATTTTCCACCTGATTTATCATCAGGAATATCGCCGTAATAAAATTTTCTGATAAAATTTTTCATTATTAAATTTTTAATTAATTAGCTAATTAAGCCGCTTTTTGTCTTGCTTTTCTTTTTTCTGCATAAGCCGCTGCAGCTTCTCTTACCCATTCTCCTTCTTCCCATGCTTTTCTTCTTGCTTCCAATCGTTGTTTATTACAGGGTCCATTGCCTTTTACCACATTCCAGAATTCATCCCAGTTGATCTCTCCAAAATCATAATGTTTTCTTTCTTCATTCCATTTTAATTTATCATCCGGTAATTTCATTCCCAATACTTTTACCTGTTCAGCAATCATATCTACAAAATTCTGTCGCAGTTCATCATTGGTTTTTCTTTTGATCTTCCATTTCATGCTTTGATCGCTGTGTGTGGAATCACTATCATGAGGACCAAACATCATCAGTGCGGGCCACCACCAGCGGTTGATCGCATCCTGGCACATTTCTTTTTGTTCTTTACTTCCTCTTGATAGCACCAGTAAAATTTCAAATCCCTGTCGCTGATGAAAACTTTCTTCTTTGCAAATTCTTACCATTGCTCTTGCATAAGGACCATAAGAAGTTCTGTGTCAGCATCACCTGGTTCATGATAGCGGCGCCATCAACCAACCAACCAATAGCTCCGATATCTGCCCATGTTAATGTTGGATAATTAAAAATGGAAGAATATTTTGCTTTGCCGCTGTGCAGATCATTGATCGTTTCTTCTCTTGTAATTCCTAATGTTTCTGCAGCAGAATATAAATACAAACCATGACCTGCTTCATCCTGAACTTTTGCAATAAGAATTGCTTTTCTTTTTAATGAAGGAGCCCTTGTGATCCAGTTTCCTTCCGGTAACATGCCGACAATTTCACTATGTGCATGCTGAGATATTTGCCGGATATTTGTTTTGCGATATGCATCCGGCATCCAGTCTTTCGGTTCAATTTTGATTTCGTTATCAATTTTTTCCTGGAAATATTTTTTCTAAGTCCTGCACAGACATGGCTGTAGAATTTGAACTGCAAATTTAATCAAAACTAACGGGTGTTTGAGATTGATATAAATCATTGATCATTTTATATCAAAATCCACTACCACTTTCTCTGTTTTGGGATGAGATTGACAGGTGAGAATATATCCCTTGTCAATTTCTTCTTGTTCCAATCCCCAATGCACATCCATATCCACTTCACCTTCCAATAGTTTTGCTTTGCAGGTACAACACATGCCGCCTTTGCAGGCATAGGGAAGATCTGCCCCCTGTTTCAATGCAGCATCCAGTATAACCATTTCACTATTCATGGGAATATCGAAATCAAAAGCTCTTCCATCAAGTTTTATTGTGATCTTACTTGTTTGACTACTTTCAATTTTTGGTTTTTGATTTTTGGTTTTTGACTTTTGATTCTGTCCAGTTGTGTTGAATAATTCAAAATGAATTTTCTTTTCGTCAATTTTTTGAAGTAACAGAAAATCTTTCACACAAAAGATCATTTCTTCAGGTCCGCAAATGAAGATCTCATCCATGAGTGTATAATCAATAAGCCTGGATAATTCATCCAGCTTTTCATTATTGATCTTTCCGTAATTAATGGGGGTCTCTGTTCTTTCCCGACTCAGAATATTAACCAGATTAAACCGATCGAGATATTTATTTTTCAACCCTTCTAATTCTTCAAAGAAAATAATAGAAGAGCGACTGCGATTACCATAAACCAATGTGAAACTGCTTTGCGGTTCCGTTCTCAGCGTGGTTTTAATGATTGAAATAACCGGTGTAATGCCGCTACCGGCTGCGAATGCGAGATAATTTTTTTTATTGTCGGGGTTTAATTCAGAATAAAATTTTCCTACCGGTTCCATTACTTCTAACGTATCACCGGGCTTCAGTTTTTCATTTGCATAAGCTGAAAACAAACCATTTTCTTGTTTTTTGATAGCTACTCTGCATTCATGATCCAAAGGGCTGCTGCAAATGGAGTAGGTACGACGAATTTCTTCCCCATTCAAAAAAAAACGCATGGTGAGACTTTGTCCCTGCATGTAAGAAAATGATTGTTTCAGTTCCCCCGGAATTTCAAATAATACAGTGACGCATTCAGGAGTTTCTTTTCTTACTTCTTTGACTTGAAGCGGATGAAAATGAAGGGACATTTTATTGCTCTCATTGTTTTCTTAGACCATCAATCATGATCATGATCATATTATCTTCCAGTTCCTGTGCATTGATCTTAGCAGTGGAACGATGCCATGATTCAATACCGCTGATAGCATGTAAAATGATCAGTACAGCAGTTGGAGAATCTATTTTGCGTATCTCATTTTTGCTAATGCCTTCGTCAATGATAGAAGCAAAACGTTTTCGGTAACTGCGCCGCTGATTGTGAAAATTGGAAAGATAAGGTTCATCAAGATGTTTCCATTCCCGGTCGCTGACATACACTTCTTCATAACTTTCAATCATCTGCCGGATATGGAAGCGAAGCAAGGTTTCAACTTTGCTGATCGGCTTTTGACTACCGGCTTCGATTACATCCATGTTGCTGTTGAATCGGTTCGCCACTTCAAAGCAGATCGCTTCGAGGATTTCATTTTTTGATTTAATGTGATTGTAAAGACTGGCAGCCTCAATGCCTACTGCTTCAGCAAGGTCACGCATTGAAGTAGCATTAAATCCTTTTTCCCGAAACATAGTTGCAGCCTTTTGGAGAATAAATGCTTTTCGGGAGGCTTTGCGTCGGGTTGTTTTTGGCATACCCAAAGATAAATAGTAATGAGATCATATAAGTCATAGTGGTCAAACAGGTGAAATAGGTCGTTTAAACCAAAACCAAGAAGGATTTTCATCTAATTCTTGTAGGTTTGTAACACAGTTTTCAATTTTGAATTTTTAATTTTTGTATTAATGTCCTTGATTGTTATCGGTACTATGGCGTTTGATGCTATAGAAACTCCATTTGGAAAAAGTAATAAGATCGTAGGAGGCGCCGCTACTTATATAGCATGGAGTGCTTCCAATTTTACAAGGCCGATCAAGCAGATCTCAGTAGTGGGTGGTGATTTCCCAATGGAGGAAATGAAAATGCTGGAAGCCCGTGGTGTCATCATGGAAGGAGTACAGATCAAACAAGATCAACGATCATTTTTCTGGAGCGGCAAATATCACATGGATATGAACACAAGAGATACGTTGGAAACGCAATTAAATGTGTTAGCTGATTTTGAGCCTATCGTACCGGACAGTTACCAGGATTGTGAGTTTTTAATGCTGGGAAATCTGAGTCCGCATATACAATTGAGTGTGATCAAACAATTGGAAAAACGTCCCAGGCTGGTAGCAATGGATACGATGAATTTCTGGATGGAAACAGCGATGAACGATCTCGAAAAAGTATTAACTAAAATTGATGTGCTTTTGATCAATGACAGTGAAGCAAGACAGTTAAGCGGACAATTTTCACTGGTAAAAGCTGCCAAAGAGATCATGAAAATGGGACCAAAATATCTTATCATTAAAAAAGGAGAACACGGTGCACTATTGTTTGATGAAAACCAGGTTTTCTCTGCTCCGGCTCTTCCATTAGAAGATGTGTTTGATCCAACCGGCGCCGGCGACACTTTTGCCGGAGGGTTTATGGGTCATTTGGCAAAAAGCAAAGATCTTTCTTTTGATAATATGAAGAGAGCGATCGTTGTTGGTTCTGCAATGGCCAGTTTTTGTGTAGAAAAATTCGGCACAACGAGATTGAAAGAAATAACTGCTGAGGATATTGACCGGAGAATGCGGCAGTTTAAAGACCTGGCGAGTTTTGATATTGAGCTTATTTGAACAACCTCCTGATCTTTTAGATTTTGTTTTATAGTTAATTCAAAGGTCTTGCAAGTATCACCGTATTCTTAAACTTATCTTTTTTCCCTTGCAGGTTAAAAATTTCGGTGTAGATGATGTAAGTGCCAACAGGAAGTTTTCTTCCTTTATCATCCAATCCATCCCAATTCCAGTAACCGCTTAATCCGAGTACTACATTTTGAACTAAATTTCTTACAGGTCTTCCAACTGCATCAAAGATGGTGACATTGGCAGCATATCCCGGATCTGCCACTTTATATTGAACAGTAGTAATATCATCACGACCATCATTATCAGGAGAGAAAACTTTGGGAGTTATTTCTATTGTTGCATTAATGCCGGGTGGCTGTTTGTATTGTGAATTTTTATAGGTTGGAGTTCCATAACCTGCCGTAGATGCAGCCGAATGCCAGTTGTTCGGATCCTGCGATGTTCCATCAGGATCAATTCTCTCTAATGCAACACCATCTTCATTATCTATTAATTTAAAATGCCAGCTATGATCATAATCTACTTCATCCACTACGTCTCCTTGTAAATTCAGGAGTAATACATAACCATTGTCATCAGGAAAAGAAGGTAATGAAGAAACTTCCAAAACGTTTTCGGGATTTTTTACGAGGTAATTGCTTTGCAGGCTTAACGAATTTTCTGTGCTGACAATATAATCATCAGGGAAGATCAGCCAGGGCGCTGACGCCAGCGCAGTAACAGAGCTTATCGCATTACTTGTATTTCGGTTTGCCACATACACTTTTGATGCATCAAAGATTTTATGACTTCTATTATAAAACTCGACATAGTCGTAGCCATTACTTCCTGGATTAAATAATATTTCATTTACTACCATATCCAATGCAGTCATATCTTCCGGCCAACCTGCTTTGGCCTTATTATTTACCCCAATACTATTGCCTTTGCAATCAATGATATTTGATGCAGAAAGGTTGTAAACAGTTTGCAAGGACATTTTGTTATTCAATTTCAATTGTACTCTGTCGAATAACGGTGACAATGTAGTTGCTGATAGAATTGTTAATCCGCCATCGATACTATAATTAGATACAGTAGCTCCAAGCGTACTATCTATAGGTTCATCATAAACTGCTACGATGGTTACACTGTCGATAGTATAGGTTCTCAATAATGATGGTGGAGTTTGATCGGTATTAATTGCATCAACAGAATTTTTCTTTCCCGGCGTGCCACCATTGGGATCTACGCTTGCTTTCCAATTGCTGCTACCGGCGCAAGGGTTTTTGGTATCTATCATTTCCAGGGTCCAGCCGCCATTTACCTTTACTGAATTCTGATACCATGAATCAGAATAATTTACTGCATGAATGATTGCTCCGTTTGCAGCTTTCAAGAAAAGTTGATCGCCGGCATTATCAAGCGAAGGAAAACTGGTTACTGAGATCGTAGTACCAAATGCTGACATCGCTGCTACTGCAGATCCGGTACAGACAACGACAAAACTATCCGGTTGTAAAATAAAATTAGGCATCGGCCCGCTTTGGCTCGTAGCATCACCAATGCGCCAGTTTTGTAAATTAACAGGGGAAGCAGTTGTATTTTTCAATTCCAGCCATTCATTATTAGGCAACCCGACTTGTGGGGTCGGGTCAGCCATGATCTCATCAATAACAACATCATACCTGTTTTGCGCAAAAGAAGCAACAGTGCAGAATAGGATGATTGATATCAGGAAAAAAGCTTTCATCATTCCAAGTTAGTTAATGAAAGGTAATAATCGGGAAGTTTTCAGAATATTTTTTGGATTGAAATCAATCTGTAATTACTTTTGCGGCTCGGTGGATTATGAATAAGATTAAACATACAAAACGCAATAAGAAACATTCCTGACCGGAAGGCTTGTTGTATTTGTATGTAGCGACATAAAAAGATTACAGGCTTTCAGAGATGAAGGCCTGTTTTATTTTTAAATTAAAAGAAAAATTAAATGAAAGTTGCAGTTGTAGGAGCTACCGGATTGGTAGGCTCCAAAATGTTACAGGTGTTGGCGGAAAGAAATTTTCCGGTTACAGAATTAATTCCGGTTGCATCGGAAAAATCTATTGGAAAAGAAGTCGAATTTAAAGGAAAGAAATATAATGTAGTGAGCATGACAGATGCGATTGCAGCAAAACCCGCAGTGGCATTATTTTCTGCAGGTGGTGGCACTTCGCTGGAATGGGCTCCGAAATTTGCTGCTGCCGGAATTACTGTAATAGATAATTCTTCTGCATGGAGAATGGACCCTGCAAAAAAACTGGTAGTTCCTGAACTGAATGCTGATGTTCTTATTAGAGAAGATAAGATCATTGCTAACCCGAATTGTTCCACTATTCAAATGGTAGTAGCGCTAAACCCTTTACATAAAAAATATAAAATAAAAAGAATTGTTGTCAGCACTTATCAAAGTGTAACGGGTACCGGCGTTAAAGCGGTAAACCAGTTATTCAACGAAAGAAACGGTGTTGCTGCTGAAAGAGCTTACAAATACCCGATCGATCTGAATGTGATCCCACAGATCGATGTTTTCCTGGACAACGGTTATACCAAAGAAGAAATGAAAATGGTGAATGAAACCAGGAAGATCATGCGGGATGATTCTATTCGTGTAACAGCAACAACGGTTCGCATTCCTGTTGTAGGCGGCCACAGTGAATCAGTGAATGTGGAATTTGAAAATGATTTTGATATTAACGAAATAAAAAGCCTTTTATCTAAAGCGCCGGGTGTGGTTGTGGTTGATGATCCATCAAATCAAATATATCCCATGCCGATAGATGCGCATGAGAAAGATGAAGTATTTGTAGGAAGATTAAGAAGAGATGAATCACAGCCCAATACACTTAACATGTGGGTGGTAAGTGATAATCTCAGAAAAGGAGCAGCTACGAATGCGATCCAGATCGCAGAATATCTGAATCAAAGAGGAATGCTGTAACTATCTTCTTTTTTTGTAAGGAAAATTTCTTCCGAAGTTATCAGTAATGTTTTCAATAATAATATTAGAAGGGTTGTTCCAATCCGCAGCACTTTTATAATTATTATTCCAAAGTGTTATGTCATTGCTCACGATGCTGCAATTAGCATAAATGTCTTCTGTTCTCCCTAACCTGCCCGGTATAGGTATTTTGCTGCCTAAACCGGTTTCATAGATTATATCTTTAGCAAATGATACTCCGTAAGAAGCATAGTCGCTCATGTAACGCCTTTGTGTGATTTGCATGCGCACAATTGCATCTACTCCTAAAAGTGTTGTGAGTTTTTTATCATCCATTTTCCATGAGTCTCGTATAGAGATATTGTTTTTATCAAGAATACTCATTGTTGTATTAATATCTTGCACGCCTACAAACATGTAATAGTTTCTTGAATTAGCGTACTTTAATATATCTCCATAAAGGGATTGCTGAAAAGCCCGGCTTTCGCCCTCTTCTATTTGTGCGATCTGCTCTGCAGTTAAATCTTTCGGTTGTTTGCCGGTAAATATTATTTCTGATGGAAGTACGGCAATAAGCCTGTGATTAACAGTTTGCTGCTCAAAAAAAGTTGCAGTGTAATATCTGTGACTACAGGATGAGGAAACGATAATTGCAGCGAATAGAAATACGGGTATAATTTTTTTCATAAGGGTGTTTTAAGCGAAAACAAAATACAAAGCGTTTCAGGCAGACGCAATGCACTTAACGTTTTTTTAAACTGAAGAATTGTGAAAAGAATACTTTAAAGCGGCAAGAATGTAAATGTGCATCGTAAAACTACTTTTTATCTATGAGCCGACGGCTTCATTGATGAATTCTATTAAAGGTTGCAGGGCTTTAAATGCCTCTACAGTTTTATTGACGAGATTTTTAGAAGTAAGATCCGAATCTTTCAAGTTTGACAATGCAACAAAACTTTTCATCTTTAAATACTCCGCTGCAGGATTAGTTGGTTCGTAACCTTTAGGCACACGGGTAAGAACATACTCTTCGCCGCGGGAAAGATCCTTATAAACTGATTTGAATTTTTTAGAGCTGATGATCTTTTTAAATTCTTTTAAATTATAATCGATCTCTTGTCTTACTTTATTCAATTCAGGTGGCATCGGCATCCACAGGCCTCCGCCCATAAAGCTTTGTCCAGGTTCACAATGAAAATAATATCCGCCGAATAAAGATTTTTTACCACCACGGTTGATATAAGCTCCCATATTGGTTTTATATGGAGATTTATCTTTTGAGAAACGAACATCCCTGTTGATTCGAAAAATGCAATCCTTTGCTTTCAACTGGTTGATCGTTTTGTCTCTTTTTCCCTGTCTATCAATGACAGCTTGTACGAAAATTAAAAAATCCTCCTTAGCCGATTCGTATTCTTTTCTGTGTGCATCAAACCAGGGCTTATTATTATTTTTCTTTAGGTCTTTCAAAAATTTTGAAGTGAATTGCTGAAGCATAAAATACAGGTTTATCAAATTCAAAAAAGGAGGACAATGAAGTTAGAATAGTTTTTCAGTAATAATAGTTATCAGATATTATTTTTTGTGAAGCATTTTTAAGAATTCTTCTTCGGAGATGATCTTTACTGAATTGATTTTTTTCGCTTTTTCCAATTTGCTGCCGGCATCTTCTCCCACTACCAGGTAATTCAGTTTGGCGCTAACGCCGTTCAATACCTGTCCGCCATATTCTTCTACCATTGATTCAGCTTCGCTTCGTTTCAGTGTAGGCAATGTTCCCGTGAAGAGAAAAGTGAGATTGGTAAGATTGCCGCCCTTTGCCAGTTCTTTCTTTTCATTTTTGAATTGTAAACCCAAATCTTCCAGTTGTTTTAAAAGAGCAATATTTTCTTTATTGCTGAAAAACTGGTGAATGGCAGAAGCAACTTTCGGACCGATGTCTTCCAGTTGTTGTAGATCATCAACAGAAAAATCTTTCAGGTCCAGCAGATTTTTTACAGCTTGTGCTAACGTTTTGGCTGTAGCTTCGCCAACATATCGGATTCCCAAGCCATAAATTATCCGATACAATGGTTGTGTTTTTGATTTTTCAATTGCATCTTTCAGGTTCTGAACACTTTTTTTCCCAAAGCCTTCCAGCTTTTCAATTTTCTCATAAGGCAATTCATAAACACTGGCAATTGTTTTCAACCAACCCAATTCATAAAATTTAGTTACTATCGCCTCTCCCAGGCCGGTGATCTCCATGGCATCTTTGCTGGCGAAATGAATGATGCGCTGCACTACCTGTGCTTCACAATTATAATTGGTACATCTCCATGCTGCCTCTCCTTCTACTTTGTGAAGCGGCTTATTACAAACGGGGCATTTTTCAGGAAAACGAATTTTCTTCTCATGCCCTTTGCGCAATTCGGGAAACGATTTTACAATATATGGAATAACATCTCCGGCTCTTTCTACGAGTAATGCATCACCAATCCGGATGTCTTTTTCATTGATGAAATCTTCATTGTGCAGCGAAATAGAAGTAACGGTGACGCCACCGATCGGCACCGGGTCGATTTTAGCAACGGGAGTGATGTTGCCGGTTCTTCCTACCTGGAACTCTACCGATTTCAGATGAGATGTTGCCTGCCTTGCTTTGAATTTAAATGCAATGGCCCATCGGGGATGATGTGAGGTCATGCCCATTTTTTCCTGCAGGTCCAGGTCATTTACTTTGATCACCAGTCCATCTACTTCATACGGCAGATCATCACGGCCTTCTTCAAATTTTTTGCAATGAGCAATTACTTTTTCAATTCCGGTAACTACCTTTTTTTCTTTTTCCGGGCTTCTGAATCCTAAGTCCCATAAAAGAGAAATGGTATCAGAATGGTATTTGAAAACCTTTTGATTTTTGTGGGTAGGGCTGTAATAACTGATCTGGTATAAAAAACCTTCGAGGTTTCGTTCCGCTACGATCTTAGGATCTTTTATACGTAATGTTCCTGCTGCTGCATTTCTTGGATTAGCTAATGGCGGAAGATTTTGTTCGGCCATCTGCTCATTATATTTCTTAAAATTATTTTTAGTAATAAGAATTTCTCCCCGTATCTCGATCTGCCTTATGCCATGTTCTGAGAATTTTGCGGAAAGGGGAATAGATTTGATTTGTTTAATATTGATGGTGATGTCATCACCTTTTACTCCATCACCACGGGTAGCTCCACGAACCAATAAGTCGTTTTCATAGACCAGCGAAATACCAGCCCCGTCAAATTTTGGTTCTATGCAATATTCGATTTCATTTACTTTAGAAAGTTCTTTTGCCTTTCTGTCAAAGTCGACAAGATCCTCAGCATTGTAAGAATTATCGAGTGAGAGCATTGGGACAAGATGCTGCACTTGCGGAAAATCTTTGGTCAATCCTTTTGCCACCCGCTGTGTTGGTGAATCCGCCGTGATCAGCCCGGGATTTTCCTTTTCAATGTTTTCAAGTGATTTATAAAGCTGATCGTATTCATAATCGGAGACCAATGGGTCATTAAGAATGTAATACCGGTATTCATGAAAACGAAGGATACTACGAAGTTCTTCCACTTCTTTTCTACCTATATCGCCGGCCTTCATTTTTTTTATGAATACTGTAGTAGCTTTCTGCAGCTTTTGGGTTTGCTCTTTGGAATACATAAACAGGCTTGAGACATAAAATTACTTTTTTGTTTTTTGCTGCAAACAAAAAGCCGCCTCATCCCGAGACGGCTTTGTTTGTTAGCCCTGACGTAAGAAAAAAGTTTTGGCTACTGCTTTAAGAATATTGAACTGGCTAATTGATCAGAAGACTGAACGCTAAATGAATAGACTCCTGTCAATAAAGAAGAAAGATCAAAATCCCAAATATTAGGACCTGTGGTAATAGTCCTTACATATGATCTTAGTACCAGGCCGTATGAATTCACGATGCGGATATTTACTGTCTCATTAAAATGTGATATAAATACAACATGTAGATTACTGATTACAGGATT
This sequence comes from uncultured Bacteroidota bacterium, assembly GCA_963745445.1. Taxonomy (GTDB): domain Bacteria; phylum Bacteroidota; class Bacteroidia; order Chitinophagales; family Chitinophagaceae; genus UTBCD1. The sequence continues at coordinate 484,687 of CAVUXD010000003.1, read as the reverse complement.
GGGAGACAGTTGTAAGGTAGGAGCATTAGCACCCGGCAATACGATTGGTTTGCAGATGCGGGTTTCACAACCTTGTTCTGTATTAATCGTAAGACAGACCTGGTAATTATTTCCCGTTCCGAAAGTATGTTCCACTTCCGGCCCAACAGCAGTTGAACCATCACCGAAGGTCCAGCGATACCCGATTACATTGTCATTGGGATTATGAATGCTTTGACCGCGGAATTTGAATGTTCTTGGCCCGATCAATGAATCAACAAAATAACCCCCACAAATATCAGATGTGCTTCGGATCACTATCTCTATACATTGCTGAGCTGTACAACCTCCCACAAAATTTACAGTTGCACATACATGATAAGTACCGGGTCCGGGATAAGTATGCCTGATAGTATATCCCGGGTTAATGTTCAGCGTACTTTGGATAATGCAAGTATCATTTCCATCGCCAAAATTCCAGCAGATTCTTTCCACTCTTCTATTATTCGATGAGTAGGGGATAGCATAGAATCCACGGGTCAGACTGTTAATAGATGGCGTCGCCTCGAATACTTGTACCCGACAAGTATCCGGAGGAAGTGCAACTGATATCGTTTTACATGTTTTTGCTTCACATCCACCGAAATATAAAATGTCAACACAAACCTGGTATTGTCCTGCTTGTTCATAGGAATGCTTGACATTATATAATCCCGTGTACGAATCAGCATAAGTAATGCAAGTATCATGGCTATCACCAAAACTCCAGCATATCCGTGAAGGCTTTTTATCATGATTATTTCCTGTTATCGCTTGTAATGCTATAGTTAATGGAGTCGCATTGGTTGTAGGGCTTCTCTCGAAATCAGCTTTGCAACTATCGGCAGTACCGATGATCTCAATTGTTTTACATAGCCTGGATTCGCATCCTCCGTCACAAAGAATGCTTACACAAGCATTATAGACTCCTGCCTGAGAATATAAATGATAAACTGCATACGCCCCGGTATAACTGGTTGGATACTGAATACAGGTATCACGATTATCACCAAAATTCCAACATATCTGCACTGGTTTTTTATTATGATTATTCCAGGGTTGCGCAATGAAATACCTCCCCAGGGTAGTTGAACTTACAGCCAGAGTTTCAAAGTTGGCACTACAGCTATCAGATCCCCCGGTAGATATTACTTTACAGAAACTGGATTGACAGCCTCCGTCATAATTGATCTTCAAACAAACATTATAATCACCGGTGTGAGCGTATTGATGATATACTGCATAAGTGCCAGTGTAAGTGGTTGAATATTGAATACAGGTATCACGATTATCTCCGAAATTCCAGCAGATGTACACAGGTTTTTTATTGTGATTGCTCCAGGGCTGAGCAATAAAATATCTTCCAAGAGCAGTGGGACTTGCAGGAGCAATTTCAAAATTTGCAGAACAGCTATCAGGCACTCCTACTGAAACTGTACGGCAATAGTGAGATTCACATCCGCCCACGTAAGTAATATCTACACAGACATTATAATTACCAACTTGGCTATATTGATGATAAACAGGATACGTGGTGTTTGTCTGAGATGTGGTAGGATCATAATTGATACAGGTATCATGACTATCGCCAAAATTCCAGCAAATTCGTATCGGTTTCTTTTGATTGTTATGCCATGGGATCGCCAGGAAATATCTTCCTAATGATGTGGCACTGCTTGATACTGTTTCGAAATTGGCGCTACAACTGTCCGGAGCTGCGATCACAATTGTTTTACAAACTGTCGAGATCAACACTAAAGAATCATATGGTGGTGTACCGGCAGTATTTACCACTCTTTTTAAGAGGCGCAGACACACATCATATGTTCCCGGCTGAGAATAGGTATGGTACGGATTAACACTGAAAAATGTCGTTAAGCTACTTCCATCTCCAAATTGCCAATAACAACGGCGCATGGCTGTGTCATTGGGTGATGTGGTAGAAGTGTTTGTAAAATGAAATGTGCTTCCGGAGGAAACATAAGTGAAATCGGCTACGTCATTCTGGGCTTTGGCTTGCATTACGACCAGGCTTAACAAAAGCCCGGTAATAAAAGGGTAAAATTTTCTCATAAATTTTTACATGCTTTAATGAACAGGATAGTTTTTTAATAGAGTTTAGGATACCAATGTCAAGCATGAGACAGGCTTTGGAAGTGGAGGTTTAAGTAAATATTAAACTTTTTTTACGAAGGTATTTTTACGATACGTTCTTTTGGTGATCAATAATGAACTGGATCAATTTCTCGAGAGAAACATCAATTCTTGAAAGTGCATCTGTTATATCATTACGATTTACTTGGGCGGCAAAAGAAGGGGTCTTCAATTTTTTCAAAACACTTTTTACATCCATCCCTTCATATTTAGTTGGGCGGATCAGGGCTGATGCATGAACAAAACCGGATAACTCATCAATAGCGTAGATCATTTTATCCATTTTGCTTATCGGCTCTACACCAAAATAGTTCGGTCCGTGAGAAGCAATACAATGGATCACATTGGGATCAATATTTCTTTTTTCCAGTTCTTCAATGATAATACGGCAATGATCATCCGGATATTTTTCCCAATCAGCATCATGTAACAAGCCAGCCAATTCCCATTTCAATGCAGTTGTATCATCAGCGTTTTCATTTTCAAGTGCCCATGCTTTCATCACAGCGGCCACCTGCTTCATGTGTAATCTCAATCGTTCATTAGGCACCCATTCATTCAACATTGCATTAGCATCTTCAATACTCATCAGATTGCCGGAATTTTTCGGATCGCCAAAAGCGTTGCGGCCAAGATGATGGGTTGCCATTATTGAAGTTTGTATTCTTTGGTAAGCGCATCTGCGGGAATGCGGAGCATCTTGCTGAAAAGACGTATCATGTTCAATGAAAGCGGTTGCTTATAGTTCAAAACTTTACTTACTGTTCCTTTATCTCCGTATTCATTGGCAAGATCAGCAGGTTTATAACCAAATTCTTCCATTCTGATCTTAATAAACTCAATCGGATCAACTTCAGACAGGTTCCATTGTTTTTCTTCATACTGATTGATGAGATAAGCCAGCAGAAGTTTTTCTTTATGCTCTTCAGTTCCTTTTTTAGCTTCTTTTATTTCTTCGTAACGGCTCACTGCTTTGTTGTAATCACTTTCATTTTCTATGAGAAACCATTGTTTCATAATCTAAATTATTTCAGGATCTATTCTGTCGTATTCATTATGCGTTCCAATAAAACGAATTTCGACGATCTGGTCATCATAGTCAATCTGTGCAATTAATCTGTAGGTATTATGAACAATTTCAAATCTTGCCCGGTTGTTTTTGATCATTTTAGCTTTTGGAAAATCATTAAGTACATCTTGTTTGTTTTTCCAGGATGTTCTTTCAACAACCATTTTCCAAACAGCCAAATTTTTTCTAGCATTAGCATGGTTTTTAGAGAATACTGTCAGTTTTTGCAAATAAACGATAAGCATATAAACTCTTGATTAGAGTTAATAAATGTGGTTACAGCTTTCAAACAATGTTCGTAGTTACCACGCTTATCGTTACCGACAAACTTGTCTTTCTAAGAATAATTGGATAGATGCAAGGTAAATTAAGGTTGGCGAATTACCAACTTTTGTCGACAATGATTTTTTATAAGAAATATTTTTGCTGTAAATCATCCTTTTATAAAGGTGCAATAAAAATTCTTCTCCAATTTTTAGGCTGGGAATTTACACAAACCTATCTTTGCGACCCCAAAAACAGCTTTTATTATTAGCTGCTGTGGGAGCAGTTCAGAGGATGGTCTGAATTGTTTATTACTAACAGAGCTGATAGCAAATGCTATCAGCTAAAAGCAAAATCAGAATGAGCAAACTACATTTTACAACCAAGCATGCGAATGCGGCTACCGTGCAACGCAAATGGTATGTTGTGGACGGTACCAATCAAACCGTAGGTCGTATGTGTGCTAAAATTGCTGCGGTATTGCGTGGCAAAAACAAAGCATACTATACACCTCACGTTGATTGCGGAGATTATATTGTTGTGATCAACTGCGACAAAGTTGTCTTTACCGGCAATAAATTGAACAAGACAAATTGTACGACACATTCAGCGGTTATCCCGGTGGATTAAAAGAAGAAGCAGCAGGCAATTTATTAAAACGCAGGCCCGAAGCAGTTGTTGAAAGAGCTGTGAAAGGAATGTTACCGAAGAATCGACTGGGTCGCAAAATGTACAAAAAACTTATTTGTGTATGTCGGGGCAGAACATCCTCATGGTGCACAACAACCTAAAGAACTTAAATTCTAATTAATTCCAAACTAACTTAATAAATGGAAAAACAAAGAAATGGAGTTGGTCGTCGTAAAGAAGCTGTGACAAGAGTCTTTCTTACAAAAGGAGATGGCAAGATCACAGTGAACGACAAAGACTATAAAAAATATTTTCCGCTGGTGTACCTGCAAAACCAGGTAGAACGCCCTTTTAAAGCAGTGGATGCTGTTCGGCAAATTTGATATAAAGATCAACGCATCCGGAGGGGGCGTAAAAGGACAGGCCGAAGCTGCTATGCTGGGTATTGCCCGTGTGCTATTGGAAACTAAACCCTGATTTTCGTCCGGCACTGAAAGCTGCTGGCTTATTGAAACGGGATCCAAGATCAGTGGAACGTAAAAAGTTTGGTCACAAGAAAGGCAAGAAGAAGCTACCAGTTCAGTAAACGGTAATTATTCATTATTGATTATTGATTATTTGTCTTAAAGCGGTAATCACTAATCAATATAAAAGCTCTGATCTGATGATTATCCACAATAATTAATAATAAGTAATTAATAATTTTAAATGGAAAACAACACATCCTTACAACAGCAACTTCTTGAAGCAGGTGTACATTTCGGTCACCTGCGCAAGAAGTGGAATCCTAAGATGCTGCCTTACATCTTTGCTGAGAAGAAAGGCATTCACATCATTGATCTAAATAAAACTACAGAATGTCTGCAAGAAACTGCTGCGGCTATGAAACAAATTGCACGCAGCGGAAAAAAGATCCTGTTTGTAGGCACTAAAAAGCAGGCAAAAGATATCGTGAGCGAATGCGCCAAAAAGGTGAACATGCCGTTCGTAACGGAACGTTGGCTGGGTGGTATGCTTACCAATTTCAATACCGTTCGTAAGAGTGTAAAGAAAATGCAGAGCATTGAAAAAATGCTTAATGATGGAACATTTGACAGCATTACTAAAAAAGAAAGATTGACCTTGAGCCGTGATAGGGACAAAATGGAAAAAGTATTGGGTGGTATTGCCCAGCTTGGAACGTGTGCCGGCTGCTTTGTTCATCGTCGACATTGGTCATGAACATATCGCCTTGGCAGAAGCAAAACGTCTTGGTATTACCACTTTTGGTGTGGTAGATACCAATTGCGATCCTAACAAAGTTGATTTTGCAATTCCTGGCAATGATGATGCTACTAAATCTATTGCTATTATCACTAATTATATTACTGCCGCTATTGCAGAAGGATTGGCTGAACGCCAGGCTGCAAAAGATGAAGAGGTAGAAGAAATGACCGATGATGAAAGAGAAAAGAAAGCAGCGAAGTTGCTGGCAGAAGCAGAGGCTGAAAGTGGTGGTCGTGGCGGAAGGCCCCGTAGCGGAAATCAACCCAGGCGTCGCAGTCCGTGGCGGTGGTCAAAGAAGGACAGGTGGTCCCGGTTCCAGGTAAAAGATTGAAGAAACAATTTTTCAGATCTAGTTTTAATAGTAAGATTTTGTCAGCTATATGAGAGGAATAGATCTTAATGAACAATAATAAAATTCAAATAAATTATGTCAACAGTAACTATAAGTGCACAGGATATTAATAAACTGCGCCAGATGACAGGCGCAGGAATGATGGATTGCCGCAAAGCATTAACAGAAACAAATGGTGATTTTGAAGCGGCGATCGATTGGTTAAGAAAACAAGGGCAAAAAGTAGCAGCAAAAAGAAGTGATCGTGAAGCAAAAGAAGGCGTTGTGATCGCTAAAACAACCGCAGATAATAAAACAGGCATTGTAGTATGTGTAAGCTGCGAAACAGATTTCGTAAGTAAGAATACAGATTTTGTTGCGTTTGGTCAGAGCATTGCAGATGCGGCCATTGCCAACAATGTGAAAAGCCTTGATGAATTAATGAATACAAAAGCCGGTAACGCTACAGTAGCAGAACTGGTAAATGATAAACTTGCATCTATCGGAGAAAAGATCGGTGTTACAAAATTTGAAAGAGTAGATGCCGATTATGTTGCTTCTTACATTCACGGAGCATATCGCATCGGCGTTTTGGTTGGATTGAATAAAGAAGCAAGCCGAAGCAGGAAAAGATGTAGCGATGCAAATTGCTGCGTTAAATCCGGTAGCAGTAGATGCTGCCAGCGTTTCTGCTGATGTTATTGCCCGTGAAAAAGACATTGCTTTGGAGCAATTGAAGAATGATCCGAAAATGGCTGGCAAACCTGCATGAAATGTTATCGAAGATCGCTGAAGGTAAATTGAATGCGTTTTTCAAAGAGCAAACCCTCACTGCCCAGGCCTTTGTGAAAGACGGAAGCAAGACGGTTGGCGATTATCTGAAAAGCGTAGATGCTGATTTGAAAGTGATAGCATTTAAGAGAGTAGCATTAGGATAATCAAATTAATATAAGAGATAAATTTTTTAAGGAAACCAACGGTTTCCTTTTTTATTTTGTCAGATTTTAAATCATCATTTTTATAGAAAGTTGAAAATTTCAAATCCCCTATCTTCGCAACGCAAATCTTACTGCATGCTCCCAAAATATAAACGTATTCTTCTGAAACTTTCCGGCGAAGCTTTAATGGGCGACAAAAATTTCGGACTCGATTCCAGTGTGATCGCTCAATATGCACAGGACATCAAGTCAATTACCGAATTAGGAGTGCAGGTGGCCATCGTTATTGGCGGCGGAAACATTTACCGGGGAATGAATGAAGCAGAAACGGGAATCGAACGGGCACACGGAGATTATATGGGAATGCTTGCTACGGTTATTAATGGTATGGCATTGCAGGCAGGTTTGGAAAAAGTTGGGGTATATACCCGCCTTCAAAGTGCTATTAAGATGGAACAGATTGCCGAACCATATATCCGTCGCAGAGCCATACGCCACCTGGAAAAAGGAAGAGTTGTCATTTTTGGCGCCGGTACAGGTAATCCGTATTTTACAACTGATACAGCAGGTTCGCTTCGGGCAATTGAGATCAATGCCGATGTAATTCTAAAAGGGACACGAGTGGATGGTATTTACAATGCCGATCCGGAGAAAGATCCAACTGCCAAAAAATTTAATGTAATTAGTTTCCAGGAATGTCTTAATCAGAATCTCAGAGTGATGGATATGACGGCTTTTACTTTGTGCATGGAAAATAATCTTCCAATCATTGTCTTTGATATGAATAAGCCGGATAACTTGCGTCGTGTAGTAGCGGGTGAAAAAGTTGGAACCTTGGTGAAAGGCTGATTTTTTCCAAATGATCTATTAGATCTTTTGTGAGAAAATAATAAAAATAATCTCGTGTTTTTTTGATAGCTTACCGTTTTGATTTGCAAGATTATGGGCCATCTTACATTATCAATCGTTGAAATTATTATTCTGCTACTCGGTGCGATCATCCTTGGCATAACTATTCATTTTTTTATTTCCAGCCGCCGCACTTTGAAGACATCTTCCGTAGAGACACAAACCCTCGCCAAAACATTAGGCGAGTGGAAGCTCAAATATTTCAATGAAATAGAATCACGGGATAAGGAATTGGCAGAACTTAAAGAAAAATTTTCCGAAGCTGAATCTAACAGTAACATTTATGGTATTGAAGCTGAAGAAATGCGGAGACAAAATAAAATTCTGCAACATGAAATAGAGTCTTTACACAAAACGCCACATGTCGAAGAACAAACTGATTACATTGGTGAGCTTCGCCAGGCACAAAGCAGCCTGATGGAGCATAATGATAAGATCAATCGCTTGCTGGGGCAGATCGATGTGATCAAAGAAAAAGAAGAAAAAACAAGAGAAGCGCTTCGGGATAATGCAGAATTATCTCACCAGATAACTGAACTAAGACGACTGATTGGCGAAAAGGAAAAAGAAATTAATACAATCCGTCAGAAGGAGCAAGTGACCAAAGAGATGAGCTCTATGCTTGATAATGCCTACCATGAATTCAATGTTTTGCAGGATAAGATCAGGAAATTGGAATCACAGGTCGGCTCTTCCACGTTGACAAGCGTAGAATATGAAGATCTGAAAGAAGAACATTATAAACTTTCCAGGGATTTTGAAGAGCAGAAAAAGAAATTGAATGCTCTCAGTTCCGATAACCAACGCTTGCAAGCCCAGGTATCAGATACAGAAGACCACCTGAGAGAAGCTAATTTTCATCGCCAACAATTACAAAAAAGAGTCGCTTATCTTGAAGAGTTGAATAGCGATCTGCAAACGGTTTCAGAAGCTAATAAAAAACTGGAAAACCAGTTGAAACGAATCGGCGAACTGGAAAGTATGCTACATGTTGTAGCAGAAGAAAGAGATCAACTGATGCGCCGCCAGGGAGAATGAATAGAGAAGATAAAAACTTTTTTAAAAGCCTCCAAGTGGAGGCTTTTATTGTTTACAGAATAGCTGAAAGGCTAACTTTGCATCGAAAATTGAACCAAATGGAAAATAATATTGCTGATATAAGAAAAGAATATTCGCAGGAAAATTTATTAGAGAAAGAAGTAGAGGCTGACCCAATACGGCAATTTGAAAAATGGTGGAATAATGTACTGGCAGCGGGAGTGGAAGAACCTAATGCAATGACACTTGCTACTGTGGCAATGGATGCAGTTCCTTACGCAAGAATTGTATTATTGAAGGGCTTTAGTGAAAAGGGTTTTGTCTTTTTTACGAATTACAATAGTTATAAAGGGCATCAGTTATCTGAAAACCCCAAAGCATGTCTTGTTTTTTATTGGAAAGAAATAGAAAGACAGATTCGCATTATCGGGCTTGTATCTAAATTATCAGCTTCAGAAAATGATGAGTATTTTAATTCAAGACCTGAAGCAAGCCGCATTGGTGCCTGGACATCACCTCAAAGCCAGGTTATTGAAGATCGTACTTGGCTGGATGAAAGATTTAAAAAATTAACTGGAGAAATGAAGGACGGTAATATCCAGCGTCCTCCGCATTGGGGTGGTTATATTGTAAAACCTGTCATCATTGAATTCTGGCAGGGAAGGCCGAGTCGCTTGCATGATCGGATACAATATTCTTTGCAGGATGACGGAACCTGGAAAATTGAACGATTAGCGCCTTGATAAAAAGAAGAGTGATCCGTGGATGATGGATAATAATAGAAGCTCTCTGAAAACCCAGTTATTTTTTCTTCTTTGTTTTGTGGGGCCTGCTTTTGCCAAATGAACCCTTAAAAATTTTTCCTTTCTTGGTTTTTTTATCACCTCTGCCCATATTGTTTTTTTGTTGAGTGATTAAGAAATCTGGTTGAATTAAAAAAGCTCCTGTGCTGATACAGTACCGGAGCTTTTAATAAGATAGTGTGCAGTTACAATTTTGCTGCAAGTTCTTTACCGGCCTTGAAACGAGCGACTTTTCTTGCTTTAATGTTGATTTCGGCTCCGGTTTGAGGATTGCGGCCTTTCCGGGCTTTTCTTTTTGATATCGTAAATGTGCCGAATCCTACCAAGGTGACTTTGCCGCCATTTTTAAGAGTTTTACTTACAGCTTCTATAAAAGAATCAATTGCAGCATTAGCTTGAGTTTTGGTAATGCCGGTATCATCGGCAATTTTGTTGATCATTTCAGCTTTGTTCATAGTTGTTTATTTATGATTAGTAACTGCGACAAATTTAGAAGGTTTTTGATACTGGCAAAAAATTTTCAGCACTAAAAAATTTTTTAATTCCGCTGAAGTCGCATGGGATAAGGATTTTAGCGAATCATTCTTTGCATCATCCCGTATATTAACTTTAAGTGTTTTTCCGAAAGCCTTTGCTGTAAGGCGTTTCTGAAGGCATTTTCCGAAATAGTCGGAGACTAAAATTCTTCCTGAGATCAGATTGTCTTAATGAAAATCTTATCCACAGTTATTGCACAATCTTCATGACAGTTCGGAATACAATGAATTGATCGTTCCATTTTTCAATAGCTTTTTTCCGAAGCATTGGAGCAAATTTTTCGATGTATAGTTTATAATTTTCTAGGGAAGGTGCGAAGTATTGGATTACATAAGTGATACCATCTGATTCATCCTGCTCCAGCAGGCGAAAAAATTTGTGTTCTGTAAATAACCCCGTGGCCAGTATCTCCGGAATATGCTCTTCCTGTTGCCATGTTATCCACTCTTTTTCTATTACAGGATCCACTTTCATACTGAGATTATAAACAATCATTCGGGTTATATTTTTATTTCAAGAAATACAGGACAATGATCACTTTGTTTCACATTTGGAAATATTTCTGCATCTTTTAAATTTTTTTTGAGCACTTCTGTCACGTTGATGTAATCAATTCTCCAACCTTTATTTTGCAACCGTACCGAAGGAAATCGCTGACTCCACCAACTGTATCGGTGTAGTTCGGGGTGAAACTGGCGAAACGTATCGATCCAGCCACTGTCAAAGAATTTGGTCATCCATTCTCTTTCTTCCGGCAAAAATCCGGATGAATATTTATTTCCTTTCGGGTCATGAATGTCAATTTCTTTATGTGCAATATTGTAATCACCGCACAAAATGATTTTCGGATATTTCTTTTTTAGTTTATTGAGATAAATCAAAAACTCATCCAACCATTTATATTTGAACATCTGTCGTTCTTCACCACTGGTACCCGAAGGAAAATAAGCATTGATCAGTCTTATATCTCCAAAATCCATTTGCAATACTCTTCCTTCATCATCACTTGGCCCGTGGCCGTTACCGAATTCTACATGATGGGGCCTTATTTTGGTAAAAATTGCTACACCACTATAACCTTTTTTTTGTGCGCTGAACCAGTAATCATGGTAACCCAGATCAGTAAATAGTTTATGATTGACATTTTCTTTCAATGCTTTTGTTTCCTGTAAACAGATCACATCAGCTGGATCTGTTTTCAACCAGTCAATTAAACCTTTATTGATTGCGGCACGGATGCCATTGACATTATAACTGATAATACGCATGAGTATAAAAGATTCAGGTTTTCAAATTTCCATATTATTTGCCTGATATAAAAAGAAATGAGCCGTTAACAACCCTGCTGTTGGAATGAAAAGGATTATTTTTATATTTTTTAAAAAAGAAATCTATGTCTCCTTCGGATAAGATCATCCCTCCCAAAGCCCTTGTGTACTTGGAAGGCCCTCAAAGCAGAAGTTATGAATTGAATTTTGCATTTAGGGTTTTCAGCCAATTTATCAAAGGATTCCGAACGCTGCATTTTATTGGCCCATGCATTACAGTATTTGGCTCTGCCCGATTTACTGAAAAGCATCCATATTACCAGGCTGCAAGAGAATTTGGCAAAAGAATTTCAGACTTAGGCTTAACAGTGATGACCGGTGGCGGCCCGGGAATCATGGAAGCTGCCAACCGAGGCGCTTTTGAGAATGGTGGAAAGTCTGTTGGCTGTAATATCCGCCTGCCATTTGAGCAAAAGCCTAACAAGTACATGAACAAGTGGATGACATTTGAACATTTTTTTGTTCGGAAGGTCATGATGGTTAAATACTCTTATGCATTTATCATAATGCCGGGAGGATTTGGAACGATGGATGAATTTTTTGAAACATTGACTTTGGTACAAACAAGAACCATTACACAGTTCCCGATCGTTTTATATGGAAAAGAATATTACAAAGACCTTTGGGAATATATTGAATACCAGGCGGAGCAGGGCACCATTAACAGGGAAGATCTTTCATTGGTATTGCTGACAGATGATATCGATGCTGCTATCAATCATATCCGCACTTACATCAAACAGAACTATAAGTTGAAACGCAGAAAAAGAAGATGGTGGTTCTTTGAAAAAAGATAATATATGCAAACTATCAATACGATCATATTTGACCTTGGAGGTGTATTAATAGATTGGAACCCCCGCTATGTATACCAAAAGATTTTTAAAAGTGAAGAAGAAATGGAATGGTTTCTTCAAAATGTAACTACGACAGAGTGGAACGAAAACCAGGATGCCGGCTATCCGTTGCATAAGGCAACGGAGGAATTGGTAGCAAAGCATCCTGAGTGGAGTGAAGAGATCAGGGCCTATTATGGAAGATGGATAGAAATGCTGGGCGATGCTCTTCATGAAACAGTGGAAATTTTTCATGAGTTGAAACAAACAGGTAAATATAAATTGTATGCACTGACCAATTGGAGTGAGGAACTATTTCCCCATGCAAGAGAAAGATTTGAATTTTTAAAATGGTTTGATGGCATTGTCGTAAGCGGGGAAGAAAAGATGAGAAAGCCCTCCGAAGAATTCTATAAATTATTATTAGATCGTTATCACTTGGATCCTGCCAATACAATCTTTATTGACAATAACCTGAAAAATATTAAAGGAGCAGAGGCAGTTGGAATTTCAGGAATACATTTTCACAATCCAAAGCAATTGAAAGAAGAATTGAATAAAATATTGTAAAATTGTATTGAACCTTAATTCTTAATTTAAACCTTATCTATGGAAGAAGAAATAAGCAATCAAACTGACTCGGGAATAGCCGATGAACTTCAATCCGTTATTCAGTACGAACGGGCTTCTACCGGTCAACGATTTTTAAATTGGCTGATCGATAATTTATTGATGAGGTTCGGGCTTAGTTATGTTACTGGTATTTTTACAGGATATCTTTTAAGCATTCTCTTTCCCGATTATATGCGTAAACTCCTTTACCAGGAGAGTACAGGAGATCTCTTGCTGATTGGGTACATAATAGCGATATTCAATTATATTATTTATTATACTATTTGTGAAAAAGCATTTAGGGGGTACACTTTGGGGAAACTCATTACAGGAACAAAAGCGATTCGTGAAGATGGAAATGAACTTACTTTTAAAGATGCGATATTGAGAATATTGTCAAGGCTTGTTCCTTTTGAGGCGTTTAGTGGATTTGGTTTTCAACCCTGGCACGATTCGTGGACCCAAACTGTAGTGATTAAAAGTCGTTAAATTATTCCAGTATAGAGCTCAGCCATCTTCCTGCTTCTTCCAAACTCATTCCTTTTCTTTTAGCATAATCCTCCAATTGATCTCTTCCAATTTTTCCCAAACCAAAATAATGACTCTGCGGATGAGCAATATACCAGCCGCAAACTGATGCAGGAGGATTCATTGCGAGATTTTCTGTTAACTCCACACCGATATTTTTAGTTGCATTTAATAGATCAAATAATTTTATTTTTTCTGTATGATCCGGGCAAGCGGGATAGCCCGGCGCCGGACGAATACCTTTATATTCTTCTTTAATCAGTTGCTCATCAGATAAATTTTCATCTTTTGCATAGCCCCAGTATTCTTTTCTTACTTTTTCATGAAGGCATTCAGCAAAAGCTTCTACAAAACGATCGGCTAATACCTGTACCATGATCTTATTGTATTCATCATGTTCATTTGCAAATTTCTCAACGTATTTTTTTGCGCCGAAAACGCTTACTGCAAAGCTTCCTATAAAATCCTGACCCAATTCTTTCGGAGAGATGAAATCCGCTAATGAAAAATTCGGTTGGCCAACAGCTTTCTTCAGCTGCTGCCTCAAAAACTCCAGCTTCACCTCACCTTTATCTGTCTGCAAAGTCACCGTATCTGCATTGTTACTTTGAGCAGGCCAGAAACCAATGACTCCATTTGCAGCAAACCATTTTTCTTCGATGATTTGTTTTAAAAGTTTCTGTGCATCTTTGTAGAGCTTATTAGCCTCCGAACCAAAAATTTTATCGGATAATACATCAGGGAATTTTCCCGGCATTTCCCATGCAATAAAAAATGGCCCCCAGTCTATATATTTTGAAATTGTAGCAAGATCGAATTCTTTTAAAACTTTCACGCCATCAATTGCGGGCTTTACCTGCTTGTAGTTTTTCCAGTCAAAATATTCTTTGGTAACAACAGCTTCAGAGTAGGGGATAAGCGTTTTTCCTTTTTTATTTAAAAATTGTTCACGGAGCCGATTGTATTCTTTTTGTGTCTCAGTAATAAATTTTATTTTCTGTTCTGAATTTAACAATGCGCTGACAGTAGCCACACTTCTCGATGCATCTAAAACATGGATCACACCATTATCGTATTGCAGAGCAATTTTTACTGCAGTGTGCATTCTGGAAGTAGTGGCGCCGCCGATCAACAAAGGTTGTTTCATATTACGGCGTTTCATTTCATGCGCTACGTGTACCATTTCATCCAGCGAAGGAGTGATCAATCCGCTAAGGCCGATAATATCGGCGTTTTCTTTTTCTGCCGTATCCAGAATTTTATCAGCTGGCACCATGACACCAAGATCAACCACATCATAACCATTGCAGCCAAGAACGACGCCAACAATATTTTTTCCAATATCATGTACATCGCCTTTTACGGTAGCTAAAAGGATTTTAGCCACCGAGCCTTTTAAGGCATTCGGATTATTTTTCTTTTCTTCTTCAATGAAAGGCGTTAACCACGCAACACTTTTTTTCATCACCCTTGCACTTTTCACTACTTGTGGCAAAAACATTTTTCCTGAGCCAAAGAGATCACCCACTACATTCATTCCATCCATTAATGGACCTTCGATCACATCCAATGGCCTTGGATATTTTTTTCTGGCTTCTTCAGTATCTGTTTCAATGTAGTCGGTAATGCCATTGATCAATGAATGTTTTAGCCTTTCTTCTACACTTGAATTGCGCCAGCTTTCATCTTTTTCGATCACTTTGCCTTTTGCTTTTACATGTTTCAGCAAAGGCAATTAATTTTTCCGTGGCTTCGTTGTTATCATTGTTCCTGTTGAGAATTACATCTTCACAAAGTTGTCTGAGCCCCGGCTCGATTTCATCATATACCACCAATTGCCCGGCATTGACAATTCCCATATCCATTCCGGCTTTGATGGCATGGTACAGGAAAACGGAATGCATCGCTTCTCGTACATGATCGTTACCTCGGAATGAGAAAGAAAGATTGCTGACACCGCCACTTATTTTCGCCAGCGGTATTTTTTTCTTGATGATCCTCGTGGCCTCAATAAAATCAACTGCATAATTATTATGTTCTTCTAAGCCTGTTGCTATGGCAAATATATTGGGATCAAAAATGATATCCTGTGGATTATAACCAACTTTTTCAGTTAGGATTTTATATGCTTTTTCGCAAATGTCAACTCTTTTTTGCAAGGTATCCGCCTGTCCTTTTTCATCGAAAGCCATTACTACCACTGACGCTCCGTACATTTGGCAGAGTTCTGCCTGATGTATGAATTTTTCTTCTCCTTCTTTCATGGAGATAGAATTCACGATACATTTCCCTTGTACGCATTTTAATCCAGCCTCGATGATTTCAAACTTTGAGCTGTCGATCATGATCGGGATCTTCGCTATATCAGGTTCGCTTTGTAAAAGATTCAGAAATGTGGTCATGGCTTTCACACCATCCAATAAAGCGTCATCCATATTCACATCAAGAATCTGGGCGCCGTTTTCTACCTGCTGCCGGGCAACGCTTAATGCCTCTTCGTATTTATTTTCCCTGATAAGACGAGCAAATTTTTTAGATCCGGTAACATTGGTACGTTCACCTATATTGACAAAATTGGAATCCGGCCGGACAACCAACGGTTCAAGTCCGGATAGTCTTAGATATGGACGAATATGAGATGGTTCGCTCATTTAAATGGAAAGATTTTCTTCTAAAATAGGCAGTGGCCTCGGAGTTAAGTATTTTACATGTTCTGCAATATGACGAATATGATCCGGCGTGGTACCACAACATCCACCAACAATATTTACAAAGCCTTCCTTCGGCCCATTCTTCAATGTAATGTGCTGTATCTTCCGGTTGTTCATCATATTCTCCCATAGCATTAGGTAGTCCTGCATTAGGATATGCCGAAACATAACAAGAAGCAATCTGGGATAATTCTTCAATATGCGGTCTCATCTCTTTTGCTCCTAATGCACAATTCAAACCAATACTCAACGGTCTTGCATGCATTACTGAGGTATAAAAGGCTTCAAGCGTTTGTCCGCTTAATGTTCTTCCGCTTGCATCAGTGATTGTTCCGGTGATCATGACTGGAAGCTCTTTTTGTTTTGTATCTCTGAAATATTTTTTAATGGCAAAGATTGCAGCTTTGGCATTTAATGTATCAAAAATGGTTTCGATCAAAAGCAAATCAACACCTCCTTCTACCAAACCTTTTACCTGCTCATAATATGCATTCACCACTTCGTCAAACGTCAATGCACGATATCCGGGATTATTTACATCAGGTGAAAGAGAGAGGGTTTTGTTCATAGGGCCGATAGCACCTGCGACAAATTTTGGATCATGTGTTGTGAGTCGTGAGTTGTGAGTAAACTCTTCAATTGCTTGTCTGGCAATTTTAGCAGCAGCAAGATTTATTTCATAAGCCAGGTCTTCCATGTGATAATCTGCCATGGAAACTCTTTGTGCATTGAACGTATTTGTTTCATTGATGTCAGCTCCTGCTTCGAGATATTGTCTATGAATATCTTTAATGATCTGGGGTTGGGTAAGACATAACAGATCATTATTTCCCTTTAGGTCATATTTCCAATCTTTAAATCGTTCTCCACGATAGTCTTCTTCTTTTAATTTATGCCGCTGGATCATTGTACCCATAGCGCCATCGATGATAAGAATGCGTTCCTGTAAACAATCCTGAATTGTTTTCATGATGATATGCTTTGTGAACTATAAACGCTGGAAAACTTAGGGGGAGTTTTTTGACGTTTATTAGTTCTGTTTTTTAATCAGGCCGAACAATAAACAAATCCGCCTGTTATGGACGCAAAGTTAATGGTTAATCATTAAACGTTCAAATTAACGGTTGGATACATAGCTTTCCACCGGCAGCCGATTTTGCAGGCTGCGGCCTAATGTCATCTCATCTGCATATTCCAGTTCCCCGCCAAACGCAATGCCTCTTGCAATGGTTGTTACACGAATATTGAATGGCTGCAGTTTCTTCTGGATATAATAGATGGTAGTGTCGCCCTGGATGTTTGGGTTGAGTGCAAAAATGATCTCCTCTGTTTTTTCTTTTTGTACTCTTGATATAAGAGATTCAATATTCAACTGATCGGGGCCAACGCCATCCAATGGAGAAATGATACCACCCAAAACATGATACGTACCGCTGTACTGCTGTGTGCTTTCAATGGCGATCACGTCACGGATATTTTCCACCACACAGATCATATCCTGTTTTCTCAGTGAATTAGCACAAATGGAACAGATATCTCCATCCGATACATTGAAGCAACGCTGGCAAAATTTTATTTCCGTTCTCATCTTAGCGATCACCTCACTAAAATGAGTAACGTCATTTATATCCTGTTTCAATAAATGTAACACCAGCCGCAAAGCGGTTTTTTTTCCAATGCCCGGAAGCTTGGCAAATTCATTGACAGCGTTCTCCAAAAGTGAAGAGGAAAATTGCATGGAACAAAGATAAGGCCACCCCAAATCTTTCCAAAAGGATGCTGAAACAAAATGGCTTTATTGGGACGCCGAGCGGGCTTCTATTTCGAATTCATTTTCATAATCCGGCTTGACGGTAATATGTCGGCTTACAGGCCGAACAATTTCAGGTTGTATATGCTTACCAAAAAATTCCCCTGGATCCCATTTGCCATTCTTATTGGTATCTTCCAGGATGCGGAGATCATAATCTCCGGGTAAGAAAAGATCCTGGGAAAAATTTGCTGAACTGAGAGGATAGGATCCTTTTATTGCGTCACTCTGAACAAAAATAAGTACCGGATTTTTGGAGAGATCGAGATCCCGGAACCGGATCGATAACTTGCCATACTCATCAATCTTGCGGGTAGTGAAAGTAACCGTATCTGTTTTCAATAATTTTTTGCCGGTAGTATCTTCTGCAAAATCTTTATCCAGTATAAGATGATAAACTGTATTTTGTTTCCAGGGATAATTCAGTTCCAGTTTTTTCCCGGTACTGTCTTCCCGAAAATAATAATTATTAATAGGTGTAAAAGCAGAATCGCTGCTGAAACTGATCCTGGATGAATCAAAAGACCGAAGTGGCGTTTCAAAATTGAGTATCAAATGGCTCAGGAGATCCATCTTAGTATCAACAATATTTGATTGAAACCGCAGCCTTTTTTCTGCCCCGGCGCCTCCCAAAGGCCTTCTAATGTTTACTGTTGATGGTAACGTTACAGAGGCTACTTTTTTTGCAGCATAAGCATATAAGATAATGGAATCGTTTTTCTGATCTGTAATTATCGGTTGATCTGCGAATGCAAATAATTGTGTAGTGTCAGTAAAACGAAAAGAGCCACCGGCATCTTTAAATGCATATAAATAGAATTTGCCCGGTGGTAAATTTTTGAAAACAAAATTTCCTTTGTTGTCCAGTTTAGCCAGGTACCGGGGTCTTTCTTTCATCACTGCAGTATCACTTCCATTTCTATAGAGTACAGCGATCAGGGTAGAATCTATTTTTCCATCTTCTGCAAGGATCACTTTTCCATGCAATTCCAGTGAATCGATCTTATTGCCCGTGGAGAACAGGTAAGTAAAATTCTTCAGAATATTTCCTTCATTGTTATCCCTGAGCGAATTTCTAAAATTGATAGAGTAAGTAGTATTGGGCTCAAGAGTATCTTTCAGTTTTATGGTCAGTGTATTCAATTTGGAGTTCACATCGGGGAAAATTTTATATAGAGGCGACACAATAAGATCTTCCCGGACACTTTGAAGAATGATGAATTCATCAAAGGTCATGGTGATACGGTTGCCTTTAAAATTCCGGGTTGAATCCGGTGGTGTTGATTTCAGAAGTACCGGAGGAAGTGAATCTCTCGGCCCGCCACTTGGAGGAATAATATTGGCACAACCCGTCAGCACCACGATTTTTGGGATTAGAAATATAAGTATGAGAAAAGAAAAAAGAATTTTCTTCATGCAAGAAATTTCATTGCAATAATAAAGCAAACATAAATGGTTTCAGCTTATAGCTTAGTAAAGTTTTCCTAATAATCTCTCAAGATCCGGCTGTTAATCCTGGTTCTCCTCTTCTATTATATCATGAAGGGCAATAGCGAGGTCATTTGTTTTAATAAAGTTACACCAATGACAATCTTCCTCGCCACAACCTGTATAAAAATCATGAGCCTGTATTTTATTCCATACTTCTGTTATCTGTTGCGTTACGGTTTCAATATCAGCCGGAGTAATGACGAATTTCTTTTTTTGATAGTTCTTTTTTCTGTCCGGCTCTATAAAATCAAACTCTGTACTTATGGCCTTCCATCCCTTTTGGGCATAGTTGTCAACAAGAATTTTATAAAAGACTGCCTGCCGCCAGTAATCTCCGCCTAATGGGTTTTTATCATTGGGCGGTTGCAGCCTTTCTTTCGCTTTTTCTGGGTCACCTGTCTTATAATCTACAATGTTCACCTGCTTGCCTTCAAATTCCAGTTTGTCCAGCTTTCCTTTCAGCGGCACATTCTTTACCACAACATTCCTGATATTTCTTTCAATGGCGACGATCTTATTGAATGAATGAATGTACTTATCGTAATAACTTGAAAGCACTTCATGGCCATACTCCATTCTTCTTTCAAATTGTTCTTTTGTAAAACTTTCCCGGTGCCGCTGCATGTACCAATCAAAATCAGAAATGAATTCTTCTTTTGACGGGAATTGTTCCTTGCCGCTTTCCTGCATTTTTTTAAATAGTCTTTCTAAAGCATGATGGACGGCTGAGCCAAACTCTGCCGCTTCATTTTTTGGTGAGGGGATGCGGATCAGGTTATTGAAATAAAATTCCAGCGGGCAACTCAGATAATTATTCAGCGCAGTCACATTCATTACAAATTTCTCCAGCAACCGATCTACAAATTCTTTTTCTATTTTTTCGATCTCAGGTGCTGTGCCTTCAGCAAAATGCAGGAGTGAAAATTCACTCATAGTATCTGTATCGATAAATACCTTTTCGACAGGTAACTCATGCTGATCGAGTATTTCTGCAATGAATTGTGTCGGTTCCATTTCCTTTCCGTCGTTTTTAAAACGACTGTAAGAAATGGTAAGATGTTGCTCTGCCCTTGTCAGCACTACATAGAACAAACGACGCAATTCCTCCTCATCTTTTCCATCGCTTTTCGAGATAAAAACCGTATCTGGTAAAGTATAACCGCCACTTGGCTTTCTTTTTTTCTCCCAGAAAGCAGCATTGCATCCTGCAAAAAAGACATATTCAAATTCTAATCCTTTGGAGCCATGTGCTGTGAGCAGGTTCACTCCTTTATCATTACCACTTACCTGGACCAGGGGCAAAACGATCCCTTCGGATTCCATCAGATCAATTAACCGCACTAATTCTTTCAATGAAAGTGAAGGATTGCGCCGGGTTTCTTCTTTTATAAAATCAAATAAACCGGTGAGCACCTGCAATTGCCAATGTTCATCGGCGCTTTGCATGATATTATTCAAAACAGCTGCTTTGCGAATAATGTTTTCAAAAAGCTGTTGCAATGTCAGGTTTGGAACTTTGGCGATCAATTCTTCAAATACAGCGCTGGCTTTTTTCAGATTATCATGAAGTGTATTGCTGAAAAGGTCTTTGGCAGGCGCTATTGCTTTTTCATGAATCAACTGGCGCATCGAAGTTTTATTATCACTGAATTTTTTATCAGCGACCTCAATACTCAGTTTGGCAATTTCAATAGCAGGAATGCGGAACCAATCGAAATGCAGGATCTCAAAAAGCATTTCATCGCCACTGTAAGAAATATCATGTTCTGCTTCAAGATATTTTAATACCAGGATTATTTTTTTTGCCAGCGGAATATCAAAAAGATCCAGGTTGCGTTTTGTATAAAAGGGAACATTGCGAAGCCGGAAATATTCTGCCAGTTCTTCACCATATTTATTTTCCTTATAAATGATAGCAATTTCTCCGGGTGAAATTTCTTCTGCCAGCAATTTTTGTACCTGCAATGTAATATAGATCATTTCCTGCCGCTGCGTTTCATATTCTTTGATCTGCGGGAAATGAGTAGCAATGTTTTTTTGAAATCGTGCAGCTTTTAATTCTTTGCTGAGGCCGGGAATCTGTTTCACCAACCGATCTTCGTTTCGATCAATAAGCGTTTTTGATGCATCCAAAATAGATTGTGTAGAGCGATAATTTTCTTTCAGTACAACCGTGAACAGATCGTTTTTATAGCTGTCAGCAAATTTGAGCATGTTCTCCACGTTAGCTCCCTGGAAACGATAAATACTTTGGTCATCATCTCCCACCACAAAAATATTCGGCTTTGACCAGTAATTGATCAGCAACTCTACGATTCGGTTTTGAGTTCCGCTGGTATCCTGGTATTCATCCACGAGTATGTATTGAAATCGTTCCTGGTAATCAGCCAGCAGATTTTTATTTTCTTCAAAAGCATCGATCACCCAGTTGATCATATCGTCAAAATCATAACGGCCTTTTTTTCGCATCATTTCCTGAAAACAGTCAAACTCGTTCACTGCAGCCCGGAGTTTTTCCATTTTTTCTTTTTCTTCTTCTATTTTATCTTTTTTCAGATCGCCTGCATTGAATTCTTTGTATTTTCTTTTGTAAATAAATTCATCGCGGTTGGGCAGATCGGCAATATATTCATCAATTTTCCGGCGAATGAACTCTGGTGTCCATCCTTCCCGCTTCATCGTACTAAACAGTTTATCCAGGTTGCGTATTTCATAATAGACATCGCCCCTGTATCTTTTAAGTGGATGATTCTTCGGAAATGAGTCAATTAGTTGCCGGAACAGATCAACTCTTTCCAGGTCAGAAATAGGGTCAAGTGTTGATTTTTCAAACAAAGACAAATTTTCCTGGATGACGTCATTGCAAAAAGCATGAAAAGTGTAAATGTAAACTTTATAAGCTTCAGGCCCGATGAATTGCAGCAATCTTTTCCGCATGGCTACAACACCGGCATCTGTATAAGTGAGACAAAGAATATTTTCAGGAAGTGTATCTGTTTCCAATAAAATTTTCCCGATGCGGCTCGCCAATATTTGTGTTTTTCCTGTGCCGGGCCCTGCAATTACCATTACAGGCCCTTCAATGGTATTAACAGCGAGGCGCTGTTGCTCATTCAGCTTTTCGTATTCTTCTGCGAATTTTTTTTCAAGTTTCTCTTTTAGAAATGACATTTTGCAAAATTACTAATGAAGATCACAGATAAAAAGAGGAAGCTCTTCCCGAATTTCCTCTTAATCTTTTTTAAATCCAAATAATCCCGGCTCTATCCCGGGATGCGAGAAATATATTTTTCAATCTGCTTGATCTGGTCGACGATCTGCGGGGTAGTGGGTTTTAATGCTTTTGCTTTCCGGAAAAAATCTTTTGCTGCCCGGAATTCTCTTTTATTCATCATGATGCTGCACATCTGCAAATAAGCGGCTGCTTCATTTTCTTTATCCGGCAAACCTTTACGGATAGCAGAACGAATATATCTTTCCGCCTGCTTCATATCATTTTTTTGCATAGAGAGCATTCCCATTTGCAGCATGCTGGCGCCTTCGGCTTCTTTCATCGGCATGCCAAGATCCAAACCTTTCTTCATCATTTTTTCAGCGCCATCAAAATCCTGTTTCATCATAGCTACATTGCCTTTCAAAGTATAGTAAACCGAACGGATGGGTTTATACAACAAGCCGGGAGCTTTGATGGAATTCAGAATTTTTTCTGCGCCATCAATATCCCCGTTTTCGAGGTATTCCTGTATCAGGCGTAAAGGGCCGAAGAAAAAATGCCCTGCTATTAGAATTACTCCTACAAAATACAATGGAAAAGCAGGCCAGAAAGACGACAAATAATTAACAGCAGCTCCGCCAACAACCAGCACAATGCCGATCCAAAGCCTGAATTTGATAAGTAAGTTGTAAAATTTCATATACTTAATTATGACCAATTACCGGGAAACGCCCCGATATAAAACAGGCGGCAAAGATAACAACAGAACAGTTAGTGCTGTTAAATATTCATCTTTGAGAGAAACGGGCTTCAGCTGGCCGGGTCATTTTACCACAATGGTTTTCCCTGGTAATAATCGAGGATCTTTGTCCTCAACACAAAATCATATTTGGCATTGATGAGATTGATATTAGCTCTGTCTTGATTGTTTTTAGCTGTCAGGTAATCTATTGGCGTTCCAAGCCCTGAATTGAAACGTACCTCGGCGATCCGGAATGATTCGGCATATGCGGCTACCTGTTCCATTAATGTCTTGTATCGGTCGGAAGCGCTGCTCATATTAATATAAGCCTGCTCGATGTTTTGTTGTAGTTCCGTTCGGGTGGTTTTGGCGATCAACTCGTTATTTTTTAAAGTCAGTTGTGCCTGCTTTACCCGGTTTCTCGCCTGTAATGAGTTGAAGATCGGGACACGAAGGCTAAGATCGAAAGAAGTAAAACGGTTATTATTTAATTGTTTGCCGTATGCGATCTTTTGAGTATTATAATTATTTACCTGGCTCATTACGGGATATTGCGTGTTATTGACAGTCACATAATCTGGCGTAGCTATCGTGGTTGAATTGATAAAAATATCCTGGCTGGCGGTGCTGGAATAATTGGTATTTGTATTGGCCCCAAAGCTGAGAGTGGGAAAAAGTTCGCCTTTCACTACTTTCAATCCTTTTTCAGCACTGAGTTTGCGAAGGTCAACAGCTTTTATCAACGCCAGTTGTGTCAATGCTGTTGAATAAATTTTGTCTGGAGTGTCTTCATATTTGGTGTCCAATGTTTCGGTGCCGATCTTTTCCAACTCCATATTTTTATCATAAGGAATATTCATGAGCTGGCATAAGGTTAACCTGGATGATTCCAGAGCATTTTGAGAATTGATGATGCTTAACTGATCACCTGCATATTGACCTTTGAGATCAGAAAGATCAGATGGACTGATAGCGCCTTTTTCATTGAGAAGATTCAGGCGGTCCACTTGTTGCTTGGTCAACTCTAATTGATTTTGGGATTGCAGCAGTTGTTCTTCATTATTCAGCACCTGCAGGTAAGTTAGGATGATATTGATAGTGATATTATCTTTTGCCTGTTGCCAATCCATTTTTGATGCCTGGTAGGCCAGCGATGTTTGTTTGACACTGTTCAGCAGAGAAAAGCCATTGAATAAAACAACGCCGCTGCTTAAACTATAACTGCCGGTATTATTGCTCTGGTTGATATAACCATTAGTATATGGGTCAATACTTCTGCCCTGGTTGATACCATGACTCACTGATCCGTTCAG
Source organism: uncultured Bacteroidota bacterium (assembly GCA_963745445.1). GTDB lineage: Bacteria > Bacteroidota > Bacteroidia > Chitinophagales > Chitinophagaceae > UTBCD1. The sequence continues at coordinate 460,145 of CAVUXD010000003.1, read as the reverse complement.
GTTGGGCAACAGGTTCAGCTTTGCCTGTTTCCAGTTGATTTCATCTGATTGCATCTGCAGATTGCTTTGTTGCACCTGCAGGTTATTGGTAATACCGGTCTCAACACATTGCTGTAATGTCAATTTGCTGCCATTGCTGTTCTGTGCATTTAAGCCTGAGGTTGCTGCAGCAAGCATACAAAAGCCCGATATAAAAATCTTTTTCATCATTGCTGGTTTAATAAGTATTTATTTCAAATCATTTATTGAACGATCATTCCATCGAGAAGGTTAATGATATGGGAGCCATAGGAAGCGTTTTTTTCAGAATGGGTTACCTGTATAATCGTCATTCCTTCATTATTCAGTTGTTTGAAAAGATTCATGATCTCTTCACCCTGCTTGGAATTAAGATTACCGGTGGGTTCATCAGCCAGTAAAAGTTTGGGCTTTGCGATCAACGCTCTTGCAATGCCCACTAATTGTTGTTGTCCGCCGGAGAGTTGTGTCGGGAACAGATCTTTTTTACCAACGATCTGGAATCGATCAAGAATATCTGCCACCATTGCTTTTCGGTCAGAAGTTTTAATATTCTGGTAGATCAGTGGCGTTTCGATATTTTCATAGACCGTCAATTCATCGATCAGGTGATAAGCCTGGAACACGAAGCCGATGTATTGTTTGTATAAAGAAGAACGTTGTTTTTCTTTCAGTTTATGAACGGATTCATGAAGAAAATGATATTCTCCCTCATTGAATTCATCCAGCATTCCTACTACATTCAGCAAAGTAGATTTCCCTGAACCAGATGGTCCCATGATGGAAATGAATTCTCCTTCTTTCACAGACAAGTCAACATCTTTTAATAGAAAAGTCCGGTGATTACCTGTGTTCACCCATTTGTAAATTCCTTTTAATTCTAACATGGCTATTTTTTAGTTTTAATTTTTATCGTTTGCCCTTTATTTTCAACCCTTATGCCAATACGCAAATGACCTGTATAACAAGAGGTACGAAAAGTTTCGGTTTTGCAAGTGTACGAAAACGGACAGTATTTGTACATATACGTACATTTATTCGGTTCTTAATGATTTCACCGGGTTGGCAATGGCAGCCTTGATGGCCTGAAAACTGATAATTAAAATAGTTATTAATAATATAGCTAAACCACAAACAGCAAACATCCACCAGCCTATTGAAATTCGGTATGCAAAATTCCGTAGCCATGCATTCATATAATACCAGGAAGGTGGTATAGCTATTAAAGCTGCAATAAAAATGAGCCAAAAGAAATCTTTTACAGTTAGTTTTATAATATTTGAAATACTGGCCCCCAAAACTTTCCTGATCCCTAATTCTTTGGTACGTTGTTTAAGAGCTAGCGTCACTAACCCAAAAACCCCAGCCAAGGATAATAAAATTGATAATATTGAAAAGTATAAAAACACTTCCTGGAAACGTTCTTCATCGTTATAGATTTTGTTAAAAGCATCATCTAAAAACCAATAATCAAATGGTGAGCCGGACAATGTTTTTTTCCATGTTTGTCTTATATTATCTATAAAAGCGGAAAGGTTGCCTGTTTGATATTTTAAGGCCAGGTAGGAATAATGATTTTCCCATGGCTTATTAGTGATGATCAGTGGTTCAATTTTATCGTGTAATGAGGCAAAGTGAAAATCTTTGATCACGCCAACTACTTTATGCTCGCCATTCCTGCTGATGGTTTTACCGATGGGATTTTGCCATCCCAAAATATTGGCAAGAGATTCATTGATAACATATCCGTCATCAAGGGTCGGATAATCTTTTGAGAAATAATTGCCGGCTACCATTTTCATATCAAAAGCCTTCAGGAAATTTTCGTCAGCATCTAATTGATGAATGACCATTGCCTTTGTATCACCTTCTGGAGTAAAACCATTATTTGTAATACCATTATAAGGGATCTCGGAAAGTGCTGATGTTTCCCTGACCCCGGGTATCCGGGATAACTCCTGTTGCAATAAAGGATAAGCTTCCATAGTTTTCTCGCCTATAAGCGGCAACACAAGAATATGTTCCTTATCATAACCGAGATTTATATTTTTACTGAATTTTAATTGAAGGGCAACTAATAAAGTGTATGACATTAATCCTATGCTGATCGTAAACTGTGCCACTATCAATCCTTTTCTGAATATATTCTGAGAGCCTTTTGGAAACAGCGCCTTGAATATCCTGGTTACATTAAATGAGGAAAGATAAAATGCTACATAACTTCCTGCGATCACACCTACTGCCATTATAATAATAAACAGCAACAGTAAGATCGGCACCGTATCCAGGCTTACAGAAGATAAATTCTTTCCCAGCATTTGTTGATAAGCAGGTGTCAGAAGCAAGACCAATACTAAAGCAATAATGAATGCGATGGTTGTTGTTAATACTGTTTCAATCAGAAATTGTTTGATCAACTGGCTTCGAAAAGCGCCAAGCACTTTCCTTACCCCGACTTCTTTAAACCTTGCCGTAGCTTGTGCTGTGGTAAGGTTGACATAGTTTACACAGGAGATTATAAGAATAAGCAGCGCTACAATACTGAATACATAAATGTTGGTTCGTAATGTGCCTGAATTGTCACTATAATAAAGATGGATATCCCGGATGGGTTGCAGGGATGCATCGATTCTCATACCTACTTTGGAATATTCCTCATTTATATGCTTCCACATAAAAGCAGGCAACTTTTTTTCCAGTGCCTGAGGGTTAACACCTTCCCTCAATTGCAAATAAGTAATGTATTGTTCTCCGCCGTTCCAATCCATAAAATTGCCCGGCTCTTTATACAATGTGGCAAACGAAAGTATTGCGTTATAATTGAGATAAGAATTAGAAGGTGGTTTCTGTGCAATGCCTGTAACGATATAATCTGTTTGATTATCGAGTCGAACAACTTTGCCAATTGCAGGCTCTTTTCCAAATATTTTTTCTGCAGTTTCATCTGTCAATACTATTGAATAGGGTTCATTTAAAACAGTAGAGGGATTACCCTGCAATAATTTATAAGAAAAGAAACGAAAAAAATTTGAGTCAGCATGATGTATGTTATCAACTTTGAGTGTTTTGTCGTTATAGGTTATGTAAGCAATACGTTCTGAAGATAATCTTGTAAATGATCTGATCTCGGGAAATTCATTCTGAGCATCGGGACCAAAAGGAGGGGTGAATTCCGCTCCGTCTCCGATTGATTTACCACTCTGCCAAAAGTGGAAACCCACCCGGTATAAAGAAGATTTGTTTTGCTGAAAATTATCATAGCTTGTTTCACTGTGTATATACAATCCAATAAGTAATACAGCAGCAATGCCGATAGATAATCCCCCAAGATTGATGAGAGATAGAACTTTATTTTTCTTAAAACTGCGAATAGCTGTTTTGAAATAATTTTTTAGCATAATAATTATTTTATTCCGTTCTCAAACTTTTAACAGGATTTGCAATGGCTGCTTTGATTGCCTGGAAGCTTATAGTAATAAATGCAATGAGCAACGCCAGCGAACCTGCTATGATGAACACCCACCAACCAATAGAAATTCTGTATGCAAAATTTTGCAGCCATTTATTCATAAAATACCAGGCAAGCGGTGAAGCGATCAGCAATGCGAGCAATAACAAACGCATAAAATCTTTTGACAACAACCCCACGATCCTCATTGAAGATGCCCCTAAAACTTTTCGTATTCCTATTTCTTTTGTTTTGTTCACTGCCGCTAATGCTGTCAGGCCAAACAATCCGAGGCAAGCGAGAAAAATGGAAATACCACCTGCCCACCCGATAACATTACTCCATCTTGCTTCTGATTTGTAAAACCGATTCAAACTTTCATCGAGGAAATCATATTTAAGAGGCAGCTCAGGAGCAACACTGGCCCAGGCTTTTTTGATAGCACCTAATGCAACTGAAGGATTCCCGGGTTTTATTTTTACAAAATATTTGTATGGAGCATAATCATGAAACTGGTGAAACATCTGCGGCTCAATCCTCTCACTTAAGGAAAGAAAATTGAAATTTTTCACCACACCGATCACTTCAGGAGTGAGGTCATCAGCATATCCTGTTAATTTTTGACCGATGGCCGATTGAGGCGTCCATCCAAAATCATTCATCATAGATTCGTTAATAATAACTGATGTTACAGTGTCTGATGCAACGGTTGGATCAAAATTTTTTCCTGCTATTAATTTTATTCCCATCAAATCAATATAATTCGGATCAACATAATATTCATATATAGCTTTGTGTGTTCCCCTATAATCAAAATCTGATCTGCTCCAACCCATTCCATCTCCTAATCCCAATTCAGCGCTGGCTACTGCGGCGATTTGCGGCTGGTTTAATAAAGCTTGCCTGAAAATCGGGTACGCTTTTTTTGTTTCTACTCCTTCTGCATCTACCATCACTACATTCTCCTTGTCAAAACCGGGGTTTTTGTTTTGCATGAATTTCAATTGCTGTAGAATAATGCTCGTAGAAATGATCAACCCGATTGAAAGAATGAACTGAACAGTTACCAGCGATCTTGTAAAAAAATTAGAACCACCTACATGAATTTTGCTTTTCAAAACCTCCAATGGTTTGAAGCCGGATAAAATCAATGCAGGATAACTACCTGCAAGAATACCTACTATCAAAACAAGACCAGACAACATCCAGATCATTTCAGGATAACGGGAAAAGGAAAAGTTTAACTCTCTTCCCGCAAGTTGGTTGAAATAAGGCAATAATAATTTACTCAATCCAAATCCAAGTAAAGCAGAGATGATGCTTAATAATAATGCTTCAGCTAAAAATTGAAATACCAATTGCTTTCTCTCGCTGCCAATTACTTTACGGACACCTATTTCTTTTGCTCTCCTGGCCGATCGTCCTATAGCTAACGTTGTGAAATTAATACAGGCAATAAGTAACACACCTGCTGCAATTGCTAATAACAGCCAGGTATTTTTAGGATTTACTGCATCAACAGAACCGCCGCCTATTTTAATATCCGTATGCATACTTCGTAATGGTTGCAAGCGAAAAGAAACCGGCGACCCATTCGCTGTCCACAGTTTTTTATTCTTGAATTCCGTTTCTTCATCTGCATAATATTTGCTTCGGAATTTTCTGAGTACTTCTGATTCGTTTGCCAGCTTACTCCCTGGCCTTAACTGTACATATGTCTGATAGCCGGAACGATGCCAATTGTTTACACCGCTTTTTCCACCTTTTGTACTTGTGTAGTAATCAAAACTGCCCAATATATCAAATCGAATAGTTGAGTTAGATGGAATATTCTCCGCTACAGCGCTTACTATGAATGGTTCAAATGTATCTTCCTCTTTTATTTCAATTGTTTTTCCTACCACATTTTCTTCCCCGAATAATTGTAACGCTTTTTCTTTGGTCAGCACAACATTGCCCGGATTATTCAAAGGAGTTACAGCATCCCCATACAATATTTTAAAACTGAAAACAGAAAAGACCTGTGGATCTGCAAAAGAAACACTGCATCTGGTTACTTTGTCATCTGCCTTTATAAAACCCTCACTGAATATATTGTCCTTAAAACGAACATAATTTTCTACTTCCGGCAGATCCTGTTTCATGGCGGGGCCTAATGGTATCGGCATATAGCTGCTGCCATTCGCATCTTCCCCGTGCACTGCTTCTGTCCAGCGATAGACACGATAAATATTATTCGCATTTTTATGAAAACGGTCGAAGCTGAATTCATTTACAGTATATAATAGAAATAAAATGAAACAGGCAAGTCCTGCAGACAATCCGAACACATTAATAAATGTGAGTCCTTTCTGTTTTGACAGGCTTCTTATGGCAATTTTAAAATAATGTTTTATCATGACAGTCGTTTTTATTCTGATCGTAAAGATTTAACAGGATTAGCGATTGCTGCTTTAATAGCCTGGAAGCTAATAGTGATTATAGCAATCAGTATAGATAACATTCCTGCAACTAAAAATACCCACCAGCCGATATTGATCCTGTAAGCAAAATCCTGTAACCAGCGATTCATGATCCACCAGGTGATGGGAACAGCAACTACAAAGGCTATTATCACCAGCATTAAAAAGTCTTTTGATAAAATATATACTACACTTTTTGTAGAGGCGCCCAGTACTTTGCGTATGCCCACTTCTTTGGTGCGTTGAAGTATGTTGTAGGAGGATAAACCGAGCAGGCCAAAACATGCGATCAATATCGCTAGCATTGCAAACATTGTAAACACTTTTCCAAACTGTTGGTCAGCTTTATACTGCTGATTATAGAATTCATCGAGGAAGAAATAATTGAAAGGATCCGCAGGAAAATATTTGTTCCAGGTTTTTTGAATGGTTGCGATACTTTTCGTCATGTCACTACTCGATAACTTAATCGAATAGGCATTTCTTGTATTCGGCCTTAATAATATCAGTTGCGGGTCAATTGCTTTTTGTAACCCAAGGTGATGAAAGCTTTGTACCACACCAATTATGCTCAGCGTATCTCCTCTTATTATTTTTTGATTGATCGCTTCTTCCGGGTTTTTGAAACCCAATAATGAAACAGCCTGCTCGTTCAGGATGGCTGCTTTTACATCCGAAGGGAAATCTTTTGAAAAGTTTCTCCCTGCCACCAGCTTTAATTGGAACTGTGGAATAAAATCGTAATCAATGCCAAGATGATAAAGCGTTACACTTTCTGAATTGGGTGGATTCAACCTTTTGATACCATATGTCCAATAAATTTCCTGCCCGGGTACCGTTGTTGAGGCGCTGATGCTTTTAATTCCCGGTTGTTTCAACAATTCATCTTTAAAAGGCTGATACGAATTTCCATACAAAGAATCGCTGAGGGTTTCAGCGCCATTTAATACTAATGTTTGGTTGATGTTCACACCGAGATCCTGGTGACGCATAAAATTTACCTGCCGGAAAACAATGATGGTTCCTGCGATCAGGATAACAGAAATGCTGAATTGGAGAATGATCAAACCTTTTCGCAACACCAGGCCACGGGATGTGTTTTTAAAAACTCCTTTTAAAACACTGACTGGCTTATAACCGGACATAATAAATGCAGGATATAACCCCGAAAGCAAAGTGCCAAAAACAAATATTCCTGCAAATAAAAACCAATAATTACTGCTCAATGAAAAACCAGTTGAAACTTCCCGCCCCATTAATGAATTAAAGACAGGTGATAAAATGTAAGCGGCAGTAAAAGCAATGATTACTGCAACGAGATTTAATAATAAACTTTCAAGCAGGAATTGTCTTACCAGGTGAGCTCTTCCTGCACCTAATACTTTTCTTACTCCCACTTCTTTTCCCCGCTCTACTGATCTTGCCGTAGCAAGATTAATGTAGTTGATCCAGGCAATAGCCATAATGATGAAACCGATAAGGAACATGAAGTTTACAGATTTTCCATTACCGTTCACTTCAGCTTCCTGGTTGTAGTTGGAGTATAAGTAAATATCGGAAAGCGGAATAATGGACAAAGAATTTTTTACATTGTTTGTTTTATTCCATTCCTGGCTGTTGATATAGCGATCACAAAAGGCAGGAAGTTTCGATTGAAAATTTTTCAGATCAGTCCCCGGTTTTAATTGGAGGTAAGTGTAAAAGTCATACCAACCGAAGGATGTATTAACAACATTGGAAGTATCGCCGGCTAAACGCATTTCCCCTTCAAGAGTAGCCCAGGAAACGAGATAATTGATAATAAGATGAGAATTGTGCGGATAATCTCTAAAAACTCCAGAGATTTCATAATCATAATTTTTAGGAGCATTGCTATTCCGCACTTCCAATCGCTTGCCTATTACCTCGTCATTTCCAAAATATTTTTTAGCCATGCTTTCGGAGATGATAATATTATCATGGTTTTTCAGCACAGTAGCCTGATCACCTTTTACTATTTGTACTCCAAGCATATCAATAGCAGAAGGGTCGGCATAGTATCCTTTTGTTTCTTTAAACTTTACATTGGTTTCAGAATTTGCCAGAACCACATTATTATCGATGAGCCTGCAAAAATTTTCTACTTCAGGATAATCTTTTTTTAATGCGGGTCCGATGGCCGGATAACTTGTAGCAGATTGCCAGGCCAGTTTTCCCTGTTGGTAAGAGTCCAGTCTCAGGCGAACGATCTGCTTTGCCTTTGGTTCGAACCTATCGTAGTTTCTTTCATAAGAAACATATTGAAAAATGAGCAGGCAGCAGGTGATGCCGATAGCAAGACCAAAAATATTCAGCAAAGAATATCCTTTACGTTTGCTGAGGTTGCGAATAGCCAGTTGTATATAGCTTTTTATCATAAAGATTGTTTTATTCGGTTCTTAAACTTTTCACCGGATTAGCAATAGCTGCTTTGATCGCCTGGAAGCTTACCGTGATCAATGCAATTATTATTGCCGCTATACCTGCCACCAAAAACATCCACCAGCTTATATTGATTGGATAGGCATATTCTTGTAACCATTTGTTCATAGCAAACCATGCAAGCGGAGAGGCAATGACCAAAGCAATAGCAACAAAAACCAAAAACTCCTTTGAAAGAAGGATAAATAAGGAAGATACGCTTGCACCTAATACTTTTCTGATCCCAATCTCTTTTGTCCTTTGTTCTGCCGTAAACATTGCAAGGCCAAGTAAACCGAGACAAGAAATGAATATGGCAAGAAATGAAAAACAGTCTGCCAGTTTCCCGGTTATTTGTTCGCTTTTATACAATTTTGAATACTCTTCATCAGAGAATTGATAGGTAAAAGGAAATTTCGGATTCAGTTGTTTGCATAGTTTTTCCAAGCCGCTCAATGCCTCTTTAGTTTTTCCGGCTTGTATCTTTACAAGAGCATTGCCATAATCATCATTTTCGCCAAGACGAATGATCAACGCATTCACAGGAACTTTTAATGAATTAAAATGAAAATCTTTTATAACGCCGATGATCGCTCCCTTTTTTTTCCAAAAAGTAAGTCGCTTGCCAATAGGATCCTTGTAGCCAATTTTATTTAACGCCTGTTCATTCAGAATATAACCAACGGAATCCGTCGGATAATCTTTTGAAAAGTCACGGCCCTGCAGTAATTGTATATTCATAGTTTTTACAAAGTCATACCCAACTGCAGCCTGAGTGAACATAGGTAATGTGTTCGGGTCTTTCCCTTCCCAATCTACTCCTCCCGTTCCATTTTCAATTTGTGTTGGTGTTTGTGAAATACGTGATACTAATTTTATCCCGGGCATGTTTAATGCTTGTTGCTTGAACACTTCGTATTGTTTGGTAAGATCACCTTCAAGGGGAATGTAAACCAGGTTTTCCCTGTCGTATCCAAGGTTTTTTGTCTGGATATAATTTATCTGTTTTGATACAACGATCGTCCCGATAATAAGTACAATGGAAAGAACAAATTGAAATACAACCAAGCCTTTTCTAAACCATGCAGAGGCTGATGACAATTTCAAAGTCCTTTTTAACACTTCAACAGGTTTGAAAGAAGATAAGAATAATGCCGGGTAGCTTCCAGAAATAACACCTGTAATGATCGCTAAACCTGCAATACTCAACCAGAAGGTGAATTGCGAATATGGGAAAACAATTTGCTTATTTGTAAGATCATTAAAAGCAGGAAGGAGTAATGCAACTAATGTGATTGAAATAACGATTGCAATTAAAGAAAGCAGTACCGCTTCTCCAATAAATTGCCAGATCAATGCAGACCGAAAAGCTCCCACGACTTTTCTCACACCGATTTCTTTTGCACGTTTTACAGAACGGGCCGTTGTGAGGTTCATGAAATTGATACAGGCTATAAGTAAAATGAATATAGCTACTAAGCTGAACAATTTTACATACTCAATTCTTCCGCCTTCAAGAACTCCTGCCTTTGAAAAATTAGAATGCAGGTACATATCGTCAAAGCGTTGTATTCCCAGCTCTATACGGAAACTCTTACTCTGCTCTTTATTATAATTGTCCAGGAAATGAACGATCTTTTTTTCGAAGGCAACCGGATCAGTACCCGACCTGAGCATGATAAAAGTGCGGGGGCCATTATTACCCCAATCCTTTAGCCATGTTTGTTCTTCTACGAATGACTGCCAGTTAATGATATAATCGAATTTTTCTGAAGCGTTTTGCGGCAAGTTTTCAAAGACAGCAGATACAATAAAATCCTTTGCATTAGCGTATCGTATCGTTTTCCCAATAGCATCATGCGGATCACCAAAAAAATCAGCAGCCATTTTTCTGGAAATAGCGATTTTATCAGGAGCATTTAAAGCGTTTGCCGCATTGCCTTCCAGCAAAGGATAGCTGAACATTTTAAAAAAATCCGCTCCTGCATGATTGCCTTTTTCTTTCATAATTTTATCACCGACTTCGAAGGTGCTCAGATCATTCCAGCCAAAACCGCTTGCATATTGCACATCAGGCAATACTCTTTTCATTTCATCTGCCATTATTCCTGGTGTAGAATGAAATGCATCAATTTTGTTGTCATAATATTGGCGTTCATAAACACTGTAAAGCTGTGTAGTGTTTTTATTGAACTTATCCTTATTACGTTCATCTTTCACCCATAATAATATAAGAAGGCTGCAGGCCATACCGAGTGCAAGGCCAAGGATATTAATAAGCGAAAACAGTTTGTTTTTGCGAAGATTCCTGATTGCTACAAGCAGATAATTCTTCCCCATGGCTTTAAATTTTTATGGTTAAAAACATATTCAACTTCTCATGTGAAATATTTATTCTGTTCTTAAACTTTCTTTGACAACCGAAGCTCATTCAGAGCGTAGGCTGTTTACCGGATTTGCAACGGCAGCTTTTATTGCCTGGAAGCTTACAGTAAGCAAAGCAATCAGTAAGGCTACAATCCCTGCCGCAGCAAAGGCCCACCAGCCAACATTAATTCGATAAGCAAAATTTTCTAACCATTTATTCATAGCCCACCACGATACTGGCACGGCTATGATAAATGCGATCAATACCAGTTTCAAAAAATCCTTTGAGAGGAGTTGCACAATGCCTGTAACACTTGCCCCTAAAGTTTTCCGGATTCCAATCTCTTTGGTTCTTTGCTCTGCGGTATATGTTGCCAGGCCAAACAACCCAAGGCATGCAATAATGATTGCTAAAATGGCAAATGCAGAAAATATCTGTTGCGTCCGCTGTTCACTTCCATATAATGAAGCAAACTTTTCATCCAAAAAACTATAACCGAGTGGCCCTGCCGGATTAAAAGAATCCCATTGTTTTTTCAGGTTCGAGAGAAAACCCCTGACATCATCGGTTTTAATTTTTACTACTAATCCCCCGTAATTGCCACCCAGCACCATCATTAAAGGAGCAATTTTTTGTTTGACAGAGGCGTAATTAAAATCTGCAACAACTCCTACAACAGTAAGCTTTTTTTGACCTGAGCGAACAATGGTTTTTCCAACAGCATTGTCATTCGTCCATCCAAGCTCACGGACTGCCGCTTCGTTGATAACTATGCCGGCTGCAGAGTCTGTCGCAAAGCCTTTTGAAAAATTTCTTCCCCGCAAAATATGTATAGCTAAAGTGCGCAGGTAATCATAATCTACATGAAAAATGTTAGCATGAATTTCTTTCCCGTTACCATTTTCATTCTGTGGAAAGACTTCGGTGCCGTCCATAAAAGGACTACCGGGAACAGACCTTGAAATACTTGCAGAAACTACCCGGCTATCCTGTAATAATTGTTGTTCAAAAGCATTTTGATTATTGCCCAGTAATCTTGCATCGGGTAGAAACAAAACCTGCTCTTTGTCATAACCTAATTTTTTATTCTGCATATAATGCAGTTGCTGGGAAACAATAATTGTAGCGATAATTAAAGCAGTGGATATAAAAAATTGAAATACGATCAGGCTGCTTCGGAATGATTTTTTTTGTGAGCCCTGAACAGACGAAGAACCTTTTAAAACTTTTATAGTGTCAAAGGATGATAAGAAGAATGCCGGGTAAATGCCAGCTAATATTCCTGTTACTAAACTTACAAGAAATATTGCAAGCACAAATTGGTAGCTAAGGAAAAAATTAAAGCTTACGTTCTTATTGGCAAGCTGGTTGAAATATGGCAGCAAGAAATATATCAGGATATATGCACATAACATTGAAAAAAATGTGAGCAAAACAGACTCTGTGAGAAATTGAAAGATCAGGTGCTTTTTTATTGAACCCATTACTTTGCGAATGCCAACTTCTCTTGAACGTTTTGAAGCAAGCGCTGTAGAAAGGTTTGTAAAATTTACACAGGCCAGTAATAATATAAATACAGCGAGTACAGAAAAAATATAAACATACTGAATATCGCCATTGGGCTCCAGCTCATACTTTGTATTCGAGTACAGATGGATGTCGGTAAGCGGCTGCAATGAAAAAACAAATGTATTTACTGATTTCTGCGCTTCAGCAAGGCTTACACCCATGTCATGCTGAATTTCCGGCACCACATATTTTGTAACTAATTGCGGAAACTTGGCCTGCAGTTTTTTGGGATCAGCGTTTTTGTCCAGCACTAAATAAGTATAGGGGCCAAGATTACTCCATGTTGCATTGGTAATATGCAATGTTGAAAGACTTAAAAACGCATCAAAATGAAAATGCGAGTTATCAGGTACTTTATCAATAACACCGGTCACTTTATATGGCGCTTCCCTTGTACCGATCGCCAGAGTCTTACCAATAGGATCGTCGTTACCAAAATATTTCCTGGCAAATGCTTTTGAAATGACAATACTGTTGGGTTGAATCAAAGCTTCCCTGGCATTTCCTTTAATCAGCGGGATCGAAAATATCTGCAGGAAATCTGAATCAGCGAAAGCAAGATGCTCCTCCTTGAACTGTTTGTCATCATATTTAATGAAATCAATGACGGGTGACACCCTTGTGAATGCTTTCACTTCAGGGAATGTTTTTTTAATCCCTTCTCCAACCGCATAGTCCACATCAGGATAAACGGCAATGTTTCCATTACCGGGAACTGATAAGATCACCCGGTAAATATTTTTTGCATCAGCAGGATATTTGTCATAGCTCAATTCGTTATAGACAAATACGACAATCAGCATAAAACATGTAAGACCGATTGCCAATCCCAAAATGTTTATTATTGAGAAAGTTTTATTCTTCCTGATACTTCGCCAGGCGATTTTTAAATAGTTTTTTATCATAGATATACTTTTATTCGGTTCTCAAACTTTTTACCGGGTTTACTGTTGCTGATCTTATTGTTTGAATACTCAGAGTGAGCAATGCTATAAGTATCATAGAAGCACCGGTGACTGCAAATACCCACCAGCTGATCGTTGTTCTGTAAGCAAAATCCTGTAGCCATTTATTCATAGCCCACCAGGCCAGTGGCGCAACAATGACAAAAGCAAAGAGCACCAGTCGTACGAAATCTTTGGACAATAAGGAAACGATTTGTGTGACGGATGCCCCTAAGACTTTTCTTACTCCTATTTCTTTGGTGCGTTGAGTAGTAGTGTAAATAACCAATCCCAACAGTCCGAGACAACTGATAACAATGGCAAGGCCTGCAGACCAGTTCAGCAATTTTGCTGTTTGTTGTTCTTTTTTATAAAACGCTTCGATGCTTTTATCAAAAAAAGTATAGCTGAAATCTTCCTCGGGATATACTTCTTTCCATGCTGATTGTATTTGGGTAATTGTTTTTTTCCATGCATCTGTATTTCCACCTTTAGGCGCAAGGAGAATATGGAAAGTAGAATGAAAGTTTGCCTGGCAGGTAAAAACAAGCGGCTGAATACTGCTGTGCAATGATTTGGTGTTGAAGTCCGCAAGTACTCCAACAATTGGAGTTTTTCCATTACCACGGTCCACCATTTTACCAACTATATCAGCCGGATCTTTATAGCCGAGAAATTTTACATAGGCTTCGTTGACCATATATTCACGAACTGTATCGCTTTGCTGCAGCTTACGTCCTGCGAGAATTTTCATTTTATACAGATCAAAATAATTGGTATCAGCATATTTCACTTCCACACTGGTTTCAATGTCTTTTCCGTCTTTATTAAATTTTATGGTAGAAATGCTCAGGCTATTTGAAGCAGGTGGCGATCCTGCGAGACTCAGTTTTTCTATACCCGGTATGGTTTGTAATTTTTGCTGGAGAATGAATTGTTTATTGTCCGGATGCTGATAATTAAATGGCGCTTTAATATTGATGATCGCATCTTTTCTGAAGCCCATGTCTTTATTCAGGGAAAACCTGATTTGTTTTCCAACTACAATGGTTGCAATAATAAAAAACTGCGCTATCACAAATTGCGTTACGGTCAGCGTTTTCCGGACCCACACCCTACGGCTTTTTGAAGTATTAGAATAAGCCAGGTTTTTTAAAACCAATACCGGTTTGTATCCGGATAAAACCAATGCCGGGTAAAAGCCGGATAATAAATTCACGGTAAGTACCAATAATAAAATGAAAAGCACAATATGGGGTTCGTTGAATAGATTGAAATGCAATCCATCAGGAATAAAATTGGAAAAGAGTTTCAATATCCATGGAGTTAGTAAAATGGAGATTATTGTGGCCAGCAATGTCAACAGAATAGTTTCGCTGAGAAACTGGATCACCAGATTCTTTCTCGAACTGCCCATGGTTTTACGAATTCCGATCTCTTTTGCTCTTTGTGCAGCTTGCGCCGTTGTCAGGTTAATAAAATTGATACAACCAAGCAGCAATAGAAACAAGGCGATTGCAATCAGTCCATATAAAGTGGGTTTATGAGCTTGTGGTTGATCAAATGCGTCAAAGGCAGAATTAAAATGGATATCGGTCAATGGCTGGAGAAAATGATCCGTAGCGAGGTAAGCATCTTTTTGATGTTTTTTTCTGATCGCAGCTAATTCACTGTTTATTCTTGCCGTGTCAACTTTGTTTTTGAATTTTATGAAGAACTGGGAAGATGAACTGACGCTTCCCCATTCACCCCATCCATTGATTTTCTTCAGTTGTTCACTATATGTTGGAAGTGAGATAAACTCTTTAAAAGTAAAATTGGTGATCTCATCTAAATCTTTCACAATACCGGTTACCGTAGCTTTTACTGTATCATCATAGGTAATAACCTGCCCGACTGATTTTGTTATATCTGAAAAAGGAAAATAGGTTCTGGCACGACTTTCTGTTAACACCACCTGGTTGGGTTCATTTAATATTTTATCAGGAGAACCAGCCAGCCATTGGTAATGGAATAATTTAAAATAATGCTCATCCGCATAAATGATTTGATCTTGTTTTTTGAAAATTTTATTTTCTCCGTTCAGATTAATATTTACTTTGGTTAGATTGGCGGTCCAGAATACAGAAGATTCTTCAATACCCGGGATCTCATTTCTGACTGCATCCGGCAAAGTGCCGGGCACTCCTGAGTTTTTAAAATCATTATCAGGAAAATGCATATTGGTAACTACCCGGTAAATACGATTCCTGTCTTTTCGAAATTTTTCAAAGCTGAATTCATAATGAACGATCAGGTAAATAACTAATGCGGCACTGATGCCAATGGCCAGCCCTGCAATATTGATAAAAGCAACAACTCTATTTTTCCAAAAATTCCTTAGAGCGACAATGAAATAATTTTTAAGCATAGATATACTTTTATTCTGTTCTCAAACTTTTTACAGGGTTAGCAATCGCCGCTTTGATAGCCTGGAAGCTTACTGTCAGGATTGCGATCGCCAATGATGCTACTATTGCAATGGCGAACATCCACCAGCTGATGCCAATGCGATAAGCAAAATCTTTTAACCAGCTATTCATCAGCCACCACGCAATAGGGAAGGAGATCAGTGCGGCTATCACGATCAGCTTAACGAATTCAAAGGATAAAATTCTCACAATGCTTCCGACACTTGCTCCTAATACTTTTCGAATGCCGATCTCTTTTGTTCTTCGTGCCACGGTAAGTGTAGCGAGACCAAACAATCCCATACATGCAATGAATATTGAAAGAGCTGAAGCGATTTTCGAGATGACTGCGGTTCGTTGTTCCTGTTTATACTGCGCCGCTATGCTTTCATCCAAAAAATGATATTCAAATTCCTGGTCAGGTGCTACAGATTTCCATACTCGTTTCAATAGGGAAAGATTTGCAGAAAGATTCCCCGGCTTCAATCGCACTGAAATGCGGGGCTGAGGCGCAGCTGCGAAATTCATGTCCTGTACTCTGCGGAAAAAACTATCCGGAACAATTACCATCGCCAAAGGCTGCACTTTTGTATGCAACGATTCATAATTAAAATCTTTTACTACGCCAATGATCTGTTGCTCCATTTTTCCCGGCAATTTTTTTCCTACTGCATTATCCCATCCATATTCTTTTACCAAAGCTTCATTCACGATCATAGAAGAAGTATAATCAGCAGGATTATCGGCCATGAAATCTCTGCCTTGTGCAATCTGAATGCCCATTGTTTTGATGAAGTAAGGATCAACTGCATTGAACTGTAGATTGCGATATACATTATGATCGTCCTTATAGCCAACACCGATCCAGGGAGTTTCTGAAAAACTCATAATTGAAACAGATGCATCGGCTACCTGCGGTTGTTTCATTAATTCATTTCGATAAAGTTCGGCAAGAGGCATTCCGGCTTTTCGGGGTTTATTGGTAGGAACAATAACGATCTGGTCTTTCTGATAACCGAGATTTTTATTCTGTAAATAATTTAATTGATCACCGATCACAATGGTGCAAACGATCATACCAATAGAAGTAACAAATTGCCCCGTGATCAGGCTTTTGCGAAACAGGCCTGCTCTATTCCCAACATTTAATTTTCCTTTTAAGATCTCCACAGGATTAAATCCGGAAAGTATGATAGCAGGATAAATACCTGCAATGAAACCGATCAGGATGATCAGCGCTAAACAATAACCGATAAAAAGAAGATCGAAATGCAGACTGAGCTGTTTGTTGATGACCTGGCTGAATGGATTGACAAGTATCGTTGCTAATGCAATACCGATAATGACCGAAATGATCGTCAGCAGCATTGCTTCACCCCAAAACTGGCGAATGAGTTGTTGTCTTTCTGCCCCCAACACTTTGCGAACACCTACTTCCATGGCTCTTGTTGCTGATCTTCCCACTGAAAGTGTGATGAAGTTGATGCAGGCAACGATCAGGATCAGGATGCCGATGGTTAAAAGAATATAAGAATACTTTGGATTGCTGATAGGTTCAATGCCTGCCGGCAAACTTGTATCGAGGTGAATTTTAGTGATCGGCTGCAGGTTTACCGTGTAACTTCCTTCTTTATAATCTTCTCCCAGGTTTTGCTTTACCATTGAAGAAAATTTTTTTACAAGTTCTTTTGCGTTTACATTTTTCCTCAATAGCACGTATGTTTCCGGGTATACACTGAACCAGGCCTTCATAGCGTTTGGGCTAAAAAGATATTTGGCATCAGAGAAAGGAACAAGTGCATTGAATTTTATGCTGGACTCTTCCGGTGCAGATGTAGCAATGCCTGATACGGAGAATAAGACTTTATCATTCGCCAGTTGCACTTCGATATTTTTACCAATAGGATTTGCATTTCCAAAATATTTTTTTGCTGTAGTTTCTGTAAGAATGATAGAATTGTTGGTAGGGAAAGGGTTGTTTTTATCACCCTGCAAAAGCTTGAAATCAAACATGCGGAAGAAAGTGGAATCTACCATTCGCATGTCTTCGCTGAAGGATCGTTCACCGCTTTGGAGCAGGCTTGTAAAATTAAAAACACGGCAGGTGGATTCTATTTCAGGGTAGCTTGCCTGCATCGTATTGGCAAGTACCAACGGAGTTACAATATCGAAGATGTCATTTTGTTTTTCATAATGCTCCCGCACCCAGGCCCTGTAAAGCCTGTCCGACTTGCTATGGAATTTGTCATAACTGAATTCACTCCTGACAAATAACATGATCAGGATGCAACAGGTAACTCCAACCGCCATTCCCAAAATATTGATGGCGGTGTATTCTTTAAAACGAAGCAAATAGCGCCAGGCTACTTTTATGTAGTTTCTTAGCATAAAATAAAATTTATCTACCAGCGATCAGCTGATATTATTTATTGAATCTTTTATTCTGTTCTCAAACTTTTCACCGGGTTAGCTATTGCTGCTTTAATAGCCAGGAAACTTACTGTCAGCAACGAAATGATGATTGCAATGATTCCGGAAATCAAAAAAATCCACCATCCAATGCTGACACGATATACAAAATCCTGCAGCCATTGATTCATTACCCACCACGCAATCGGGAAAGCAATAATGGAAGCAACAATGACAAGGCTTAAAAAATCTTTTGATAAAAGAGTAATTACATTGGGAATGCTGGCCCCTAAAACTTTCCGGATACCGATCTCTTTGGTGCGTTGCTGAATAGAATATGCTGATAACCCAAACAAACCTAACGCAGCTAACAATATTGCGATCGTTGCAAAAATGTTCAGCACTTTTCCCAGGCGTATTTCTGATTGATATAATTTATTGTAATCATCATCAAGGAAACGATACTCGAAAGGCCGGTGCTGAACTAATTGCTTCCATTTGGATTCTAAGAATGCCAGTGTTTGCGGTAAATGTTTTCCTGAAAGTTTCACTAACAGGCTACCGCCCCAGGATTCATTAAAAAGCACCAATGGTTTAATGGGATCATGGAATGAAGAAAAATTGAAATCTTTTACCACAGCTTTTACGATGCCAGGCCTGTCATCACCCAGAAACATTTTTTTACCAATTGCTTCTTCAGGTGTCCATCCCAATGCTTTGGCAGCGGATTCATTTAAAATATAATGGTATTTCTTTTTGTCCTTTTCTGTTGGTTCCAAAACATCTTTGCTGTCTTGCTCCGTAAAATCTGTTCCGGCAATGATCTTTGCACCAATGGTTTTAATAAAATCTTCATCCACCACATTTGCATTTACTGAAATTCCTCCTTTCCCAACCTGGTCTGCCCTGCTCATGCTATAACCACTCACAATATTTATAGGTTCATTGTTTGCTTTTGTTAGACTCAACACATCAGGGTTCATTTTAAATTCTGTTTTGATCGTATTGAGAATGGCCGTCATTTTTTGATCCAGCGGAAGCACCACGATATGATCTTTGTTGTATCCAAGATCTTTCGTTTGTGTATAATGAAGTTGATTTTGTATAATAAAAGTTGCAACGATCAGAAAAGCAGAAATGGCAAACTGGAAAATGATCAGTGTTTTGCGCAGCCAAAGACCGGAGCTGGTATTTTTAAATGCACCTTTCAAAACTTTTACCGGTTGAAACCCTGATAAGATCAGCGCTGGGTAACTGCCTGCAGCAAGACTGATGCAAAGAATGACCAATAAGGAGAGCCCGATAATGAAAGGCGAGAACATTGAAGACAAACTAAGCTGCCGGTCGGCGAGGTGATTGAAAGAAGGAAGCAATAATGCCCCCAATGCTAAACTTAGCAATAAAGAAATCACCGATAAGATCATTGATTCACCAATGAATTGCCAGAAAATTTGTTTCTTAAAAGCGCCGGATACTTTGCGAATGCCTACTTCTTTGGCTCTTTCCATAGAACGGGCAGTACTCAGATTCACATAAGTGAAGCAGGCAATGGCGAGGATCAGCAAGGCGACGACACCTATTATATATATATAGGTGATGCTGCTGTTGGGTTCAAAGCCTTCATAGGGAGAATGGAGATGAATACTTTTGAATGGTTCCAGGTGAAAATTGATGTAGTCGCCACCAGACATAGTAGTGGCAGTTTCTTTTTTCATGAAGCCCGGGATCTTTGCCTGAAGTGAAGCAATGGAGTTTTTATCTTTCAATAGAAGATAGGTGGTGTAATTAGCGTCCCAGTATGTATCTTCCTGCGTTACGCCAAGCGAAGAAAATGAAGCCAGAAAATCATATTTGATCTGGGAATTGGAAGGGCAATCTTCAATGACACCGGTTACCTGGTATGGAGTTTCAGTGCTGCCTACTTTAATAGTTTTTCCGATCGGGTCATCATTGCCAAAATATTTTTTAGCAGCGGATTGTGTGAACACAACCACATTCGGGCCTGATAATGCATATTGAGGGTTTCCTTTTAGAAGTTTAAAAGAAAACATATCAAAGAATGTGGAGTCCGCGTACATGAAGGATTTTTCGTCAAACAATTTGTCTTGATATTGGATCACACGGGTGCCTTTATACATTCTTACTGCTTGTTCCACCTCAGGAAAATTCCTTTTAAAAGCAGGAGCTACTTTGGTGCTCGTGAAATTCCCTTTCATAACACTGCCGCCCTCACTGTATTCCATGATCACTCTTGCCATGCGGTCTCCTTTTTTCTGAAAGTCATCATAGCTCAACTCATGACGGATGTACAGCACCATTAAAAGGCAACAGGTCAACCCAACTGTTAACCCAAGGATGTTAATAAAAGAAAAAGCTTTGTTCTTTCTTAAATTTCTAAGTGCGGTTTTAAAATAATGTTTGATCATGACTATACAATTTTATTCTGTTCGTAAACTTTTTACGGGATTAGCTATTGCAGCTTTTAACACATGAAAAATAATTGTCACTAAGGCTATCAATACAGAAAGCAAGCCTGCTGCAACAAAAATCCACCACTGTACATTGATGCGATAGGTATATCCGGCAAGCCATTTTTGCATCGCAAACCATGCGATAGGCGAGGCGATCGCAAAGGATATAATAACAAGTTTTAAAAAATCTTTTGACATCAGAGAAGTAATGCTAAACACAGAAGCACCCAGCACTTTGCGCACACCGATTTCTTTTATGCGGCTTTCTGCTGAATAAGCAGCAAGAGCAAATAAACCCAGGCAGGAAATAAAAATGGTGAGCCCTGCAAACAGAGAAGATAATTTTTGAGTGCGACGGGTATCGTCAAATTTTTTTGCATAAGATTCGTCTGCAAATACATATTCAAAAGGATATTGAGGATTAAATTCTTTAAATACTTTTTCAACTTTGGCAAGATTGGCGGCGGTATTGTTGGCTGCGTTTAATTTTAAATGAATAACATATCCGCTACTGCTGCCAGGCCCAAAGACCATCATCGGGTTTATATCTTTTTGATAAGGAGATTCGAGAATGAAATCTTTTATCACGCCTACCACATGCCATTGCTGATTGTCACCAACAGATTTTATTATAGTGCCTGCCGGGTGTTCTAGGCGCATACTTTTTACTGCCGTTTCATTAAGTAGTACAGCATTGCTGTCGGCGGGATAATTATATATATCAATATCCCGTCCCGCTATTAATTTTACTCCAATCGTTTTAACGAAATCAGCGTCGGCGCCGAGACGAACAAAATCAGTTTTTTCATCTTGCTTTGTACTGCCTTCCCATGAGTATCCCCAACTGTCGCTCCACCTTCTTGTGATCGGGTTGGCACATCTTGTTACAGAAACAACGGCGCCACTATTCAGCAGGTCGTTCTTTATCAGTTCAAAATGTTTATCTACATCACCCTGCCCAAACATATATATCAAATTATTCCTGTTATAGCCTGCGTCCCTGTCTAAAGTGTATTGTATTTGTTTTTGTATGATGAGTGTACTGATGATAAGCACAATCGCAAACGTAAACTGCACTACTACCATCACCTTGCGGGGATTCACTGCAGCTTCGGCTTTCTTAAATGTTCCTTTTAAAACTTTTGCCGGCTTGAAAGCTGAAAGAAAAAATGCGGGATAAATGCCTGCCAGTATTCCTGAGATCAAAATAAAAGCGAGAGCAAACAGCCAGAATGATGGATTACTATAATTAATAAAAAGTTCTTTATTTACTAAGGCATTGAAGCTGCTCAAACTTATTTGCACAATAAATAACGCTATTAAGAAAGACCCGAATGAAAACATGATGCTTTCGCTGATAAACTGGAATATCAGTTTTTCACGATGTGCACCCATTACCTTTCGAATACCTACTTCCCTCGCTCTTTTTTCACTGCGGGCCGTGCTAAGATTCATAAAGTTGATACAGGCAATAAGTAAAATAAAAGCAGCGATAACAATAAATAATCTTACAGTTTCTATTGGGCCATCTGTCAATTTCCCGTTTTCAGATTTTGAATATAAATATGCCCTGCTTAATGGTTGTGTAAATACTTCTGTTGTAGATGGAGAAACTGTGCCTTTTGTATGATCGATGGTGAGGTTTTTTACTTTTACATCAAATAAAGCCTGGGAAGCGCCTGGTTTAAGTAGTGCGTAAGTGTACACACTGTTATTATCCCAGGTGCTGTCGCTCCAGCCCAGCTTTTCCATATAAGACCAGGGCAACAAATATTCAAAATTGAATTTGGTATTACCGGGAAGGTCTTTCAGCACAGCGGTTACAGTACAGTTATTGACACTGTCAATACGTACTGTTTTTCCTATGGCAGGTTCATTGCCAAAGAATTTTTTTGCCAGTTTTTCTGTAAGTACAATATTATAACTGCTGCCTAAACACTGCCGGATGTTTCCTTCTTTTAATGGAAAATCAAATACATTAAGAAAACCGCTGTCAGCAAAGGCGCCTTGTACATTCAGATATTTTTCTCCTTGTGTAAGCAGGAAGGTTACATTATTATACCGAACGACATCTTCCACCTCAGCATAATCATTTTTTAAAGTTGTTGCCAGAATTTTTGGCGTATTGGGCCATGCCCATTTATTACCTGCGCCATCTTTATCACGATTATACATTAAGTAGATCCTGCCTTCCTTTTTGTAAAAACGATCTGTGCTTAATTCATTTTGCGCCCATAACAGAATAAGCATGGCAGCAGCCATGCCCACGGCGAGACCTGTAATATTTATAAAAGCAAAACCTTTATTGCGCCGAAGATTTCGGAAAGCTGTTTTGAAATAATTTTTGATCATAAAAAATAACGTTATTCTGTTCTCAAACTTTTTACGGGGTTAGCAATAGCGGCTTTGATTGCCTGGAAACTGACAGTTATTAACGCAATTAATAATGCTAGTAAACCTGCCACAGGAAATATCCACCACCCGATATGGATACGATAAGCAAAATCCTGGAGCCATTTATGCATAGCCCACCACGATACAGGTACTGCAATTACAAATGCGATTACTACCAATATCAGGAAATCTTTACTGAGCATCGTTATTATATTAGTCACACTTGCTCCTAATACTTTGCGTACACCAATTTCCTTTGTTCGTCTTTCTGCCATATAAGTAACCAGTCCAAATAAGCCAAGGCAGGCGATCAATATTACAAGTATGGAAAATGTGATAGCGATCTTGCCAACACGTTGCTCGGAGCGGTACATATTAGTAAATGCTTCGTCCATAAAACGATAGCTGAAAGGCATGCCCGGTGCCAGTGTTTTCCATTTGTTTTCTACCTGGCTAATCAATGACCGCACATTTGATGTGGATATTCGGAATGAAATGATATTATTATTATGTCCGAGCCTGAGTCCGAGCGGAAAAATATTCTGACGCAGCGATTCAAAATGGAAATCTTTTACCACTCCGATTATAATGTATGATTTTAATGCGGACTTGCCGGATGACGGATCCGTAAAACTTGAATAGATTTTCTTGCCGATAGGATCATCATAGCCCAGTACTCTTGCTGCAGTTTCATTTAATATAAATGCAGAAGAATCGGAGCCAAAATATTTTGAAAAATTTCTTCCTTTTACGATCTGCATTCCCATCGTTTTGATGTAATCATAATCCACCGGCCATGATTGCATGGAGAGTGCATTCCTGGAGTCCATCACTGCATCTTTGGAATAACTGTCATCACTTCTTGATGATGATACAGGAAGATAACCGCTCATTGTAGCGCTTGTGACACCAGGTAAGTCAAGTACTTCGTTCTTAAATATTTCATCGTTTTTAGCCAGTGCACCGGCTCCATCTATTATTAGCACATGATTTTTATTGAATCCAAGATCGGTGGTTTGAATGTAGTTGAGTTGTTTATATACGATTACAGTGGCGATAATCAGAACAATGGAAGTAAAAAACTGGAATACTACCAACCCGCTGCGTAGAACGCTTTTTTTTAAACCCGCATCAATTTTGCCTTTAAGTACAACAACGGGTTTGAATTTTGAAAGAAAAAGAGCAGGATAAGAGCCAGCCAAAAGCCCGACTACAAATGGTAACGCAACTAAAAATGGCAGGAAAGAAGAACTGAATAAGTTTTCTATGTTTAATGATTTTGAAGCAATAGAATTAAACAGAGGAAGAGTAAGTGAGGCAATTGTAATAGCCAAGGCCATTGAAATGATTGCCATAAATGTTGATTCAGTGAGGAACTGCGTCACCAGGTCTTTTCTTTCTGTGCCTAATACTTTCCGAATGCCTATTTCTTTGGCACGATTGGCGCTACGTGCCGTAGACAGGTTCATGAAATTGATGCAGGCGATCAGCAGGATGAACAAAGCCACTGCTCCGAAAATGTATATATATTGGATATTTCCGTTAGCTTCTAATTCAGGAAAACGATTACTTTTTAAATGGATATTGGTAAGCGGAGTAAGAAAATAATCAAGCTGGTTGCCGGCTTTTTTAAAATCATCCATGCTGTTAATGTTCATGAATTGTTTGGCCTGGGGGAGGATATATTTATTAATGATTGCAGGAAAATTTTTATCGAAAACATGATAATCAATTCCCGGCTTCAGTAATATATAGGTGTAAAAATTATTGCTGAGATAATTGCCAAACCCGTATTCTGCATTTCTCATGGACATGATAAAGTCAAAATGAAAATGTGAATTAAGCGGCATATCTTTTATCACTGCAGTGACCTTAAATGGTTTTTTGTCTATTTCTAATGTTTCTCCTGTTGCATCCGTGGTTGAAAAATATTTTTTGGCGGCGGTTTCTGAGATCACTACTGTGTTTGGTTCGTACAAAGCAGTTTTTGTATCTCCGGACAACACAGTTTGCGGAAATATGCGGAAGAAAGTAGAATCGGCATAAACGATCTTCGTCTCATCAAGATAATCATTTCCCTTTCGTACCAGTTTATCGCCTTCACTTGAATAAATACGGGTATATTCTTCCACCTGCGGATAATCTTTTTTCAAAGTAGGGCCCATCGGATCGCTGCTGACACAAAGGTTCAGTTGGTTGCCACCAAATTTTATATCGGCATCCACACGATAAATCCTTTCTGCATTTGGATAGAAGCGATCATAACTCAGTTCATCTACCACGTATAATGCTATCATGATAAAAGAAGCAAGGCCGATAGCCAGCCCTGCAATATTGATGAAAGTGAAACCTTTGTTTTTCCAAAGATTCCGCACTGCGATTTTTAAATAGTTTTTTATCATAGCTGATAATTTATTCCGTTTTCAAACTCTTTACCGGGTTTGCAACCGCTGCTTTGATTGTTTGAAAACTTATCGTAACTAAAGTAATCGTAATAATAACGATAGAGGTAATAATAAACACTTCTGCGTTTAACCTTATACGATAGGCAAAGCTTTGCAACCATTTATTTGCTGCCCACCATGAAAAGGGAATAGAAATTAAAAGAGAAACGATTATCAACTTTAGAAAATCGGCCGAAAGCATTGCAGTAATATTGCTGACGGAAGCACCAATAACTTTCCTGATACCAATTTCTTTTTGTCTCTTTTGCGCAGTGAAAGCTGCCAGCCCGAATAAGCCAAGACATGAAATCAAAATAGCAATACCCGCAAAATATTTTGACAAAACCAATACACGTTGTTCTGACGCATACAATGCATTATAATCATCATCAAGAAAAGCATAACTGAAATCAAGGCCTGTATTGTATTTTTTATACAAGGCTTTTATGCCTACTATCGCTTGTTGCTCCTTTCCGGATTGTATTTTAACAAGGGTAATTGGATTTATCGGTGAATAAGTAAAAAACGCCGCCCCGATTTTTTTATACAACGACTGAAAATGATAATCTTTTACGATACCGACAATCTGTTTCTTCTTACCCCACATGGAAACTGTTTTACCAATTGGGTTTTGCAAGCCCATGGCTTTAATCGCAGCCTGGTTAAATATCACACTTGAACTGTCCGCAAAATCTTTTGAGAAAGGCCGCCCTTCCGCCATCTGCAAACCCATTGTTTGAAAAAAGTCATCCCCAATACTATTGCCATAATATTCTAATCCGAGATTGGGATTCTTTCCATCCCAGCTAATGCCACCACCTGCATGAGAATAGTTGCCCATTAAATTGCCGTCTATATCTGAAGCATTGATTATCCCGGGAATATTTTTTACTTCAGCAATAAACGATGAAGGATCTTTTGCAAGATTACCATCGTTTGAAAAACGAATAACATTGTCTTTGTTATACCCAAGGTTAGTAGTTTGAATCAATTTCATTTGCTTATAAACTACCACGACAGAAACGATCAGTATCACAGAAACAGTAAATTGAAAAACTACCAATCCCTTTCGTATCCATGATTCTCCCAAGGAAGCATTCAGCTTGCCTTTTAATATGGATATAGGTTTAAAGCGGGACAGGTAAAGCGCAGGATAACTACCGGCAATAATGCCTGTTATAAATGTGATACCAATAATTGATATAAATAAACCTGCATTAAAATGAATGTTGATCTCTTTTCCCGTAATTTCTTTAAATGCCGGAAGTAATAAAATAACCATCGCTAATGCAATTATCAAAGAAAAAAATGCCAGTAGCATTGATTCGCTGATGTATTGAAAGATCAATGATCCTCTGCTTGCACCAATGACTTTTTTTATGCCCACTTCTTTCATACGGCGGGATGCTTTCGCCGTTGATAAATTCATAAAATTGATGCACGCAATAATTAAAATAAAAAGCGCAATGATGGAAAACAGTTTTACATATTCTATTCTTCCGCCCGATTGAACGCCATTCACGAAGTTGTTATACAAATACCTGTTGGAATATTTTTGAATGAACAAATCACCTTCCCACTTCGCCACCCCTTTATCAGTATATAGGGATTTGATTTGTGCTTTGCTGAAATCTTTTATTTTATTATTAAATACATTGGCGTTAATTCCCGGCTTCAACACCACGTAAGTAGAAACCATATTGCTTCCCCAAAAAGTGATATCTCCCATTCCGCCTGCATTTTTTTGCGCATACAAATCAAAAGGAAATAATACATCAAATTGGTCTGTAGCGTTGGAAGGTGGCGCTTTAAAAACGCCGTTAATCTTATAAACATTGCTGAAATCAGCATCCCCATCTTTCAAATCCCATTTAACTGTTTTACCAATTACATCCGTTGTGTTGAATAATTTTAACGCAGTCTTATCCGATAAAAGAATATTAGATATATCAGCGAGAGCATTATTTTTATTCCCGTTGATAAGGTCGTAAGAAAATACATTGAAGAAATCTTTGCCCGCAAATGCCGGTTTAGCTTTTATACTTTTCTCATCAAAAGAAAGAATACCCTGCACCCGTTCCTTTTTTAAGCATGTTGCAAATGCAACCTCGGGCAGATCTTTAGCCATTGTCTGCGCCAACAATCCCTGGGTATTTTCATCTACCTCTATAGCGCCTGAACCATCTGCATTTTTCTTTAACACCTGGTACAACCGGCTATCGTTCTTATTAAATTTATCAATACTTAATTCATCATTTACCCATAGATAAATAAGCAATACACACGCCAGGCCGGTAGCCAAACCAATGAGGTTAAGAAAACTGAATTGTTTATCTTTAATAAGATTACGCCATGCGGTTTTAAAATAATTTTTGAACATAGAAGATAATTTTTGACGCCTGATTTATTGATGCCTGATTTTCCATTTTCAAATTTTTAAATTGACTATTCCGTTCTCAAACTTTTTACTGGGTTAGCAATTGCTGCTTTAATTGCCTGGAAACTGACAGTAAGTATTGCGATCAGCAATGCGATAACACCTGCTAATAAAAAGATCCACCATTCTATTTTTACCCTGTAGGCAAAATCCTGTAACCATTTATGCATAAAATAATAAGCGATCGGGGTTGCTATAACAAAAGCAATAGCTACCAGTTTCAGAAAATCTTTTGATAGTAATGTGGCGATATTCACTACTGATGCGCCCAATACTTTTCGGATACCAATCTCTTTGGTCCGTTGCGTTACCATAAAAGCAACTAATCCCAATAATCCGAGACAGGTTATTAAAATTGCCATGCTGCCGAAAAGCGACATCAGTGTTTGCAATCGTTGCTCAACTTTGTACATGGTATCATATTCATCATCAAGAAATGAATAATTGAATGGACGCATAGGCACAACGCTTTTCCATAGATCAGCGATCTTGCCAAGAACAGGCGATAATTTTCCAGGGCCAACCCGTACTAAAATGCTGCCATAGTATCTTGGATCATTAAATAAAACAACTGGTTCAATAGGGCTATGCAATGAACTGGTATGAAAATCTTTTACTATTCCGACTATTGTTCCCGGGCCGGTTAAACCGAGGATCACATTTTTATTTAAAGCTTCTTCGGGTTTTAAATTATAATGACGGAGAAAAGCTTCATTCACGATAAACTCATTAATGGCGCTGTCTTTTCTGATCCTGGATGGATCAAAATTTCTTCCGGCAATTAATGAAATACCAAGTGTTGGCAAGTAATGTTGATCAGCTGCAATTCCTCCAACGATATGCCAGTCATCATTTGAGGTTGGATTTGATTTAATAGAAAAACCATTCCCGATAACTGTTTGAAATGGTGAACGCCATGTTAGTGATACATCCTGTACCCCGGTGATCTTTCTCAGGTCGCCTGAGAAAGCATCTAATTTTTTATTTACATCGGCATTGCCGGTGATCAGAAGAACATGGTCTTTATCTAATCCTAATTTTTTTGATTGCATATAATCAAGCTGCGAACGGACAATGATAATCCCGAGAATTAAGATCACAGAAATAGTGAATTGAAATGCCACTAAACTTTTTCTGACCATTAATCCTGATCCGCCGGTTTTGGTGAAACCGCCTTTCAAAGTTTCTACCGGCCTGAAGCGGGAGAGAACCAGCGAAGGATAAAATCCTGCAAGCAATGAAACTACTATCCACCCGCCGACAATACCAGGAAGAAATGAACTGGTTAAAATGTAAAAAGGAATATTTTTCCCCAATAAATTATTGAGAAATGGCAGTAATAAATAAACGGCAATAACAGAAATGACAATGGCAGGAAGAGTAAGAAAAAATGATTCAGCAATGAATTGTGTAAAAAGTTGCCAGAAACTTGCGCCGATCGTTTTCCTGATACCTACTTCTTTTGCCCGGAGTGATGCTTTGGCTGTGGACAGATTAATATAATTGGCGCAGGCGATCAGTAAGATCAGTATGCAATCGTAATAAAAATGTTGATGTATTTAAAATCTGTTATAGCCATTGTATTGCCAAAATTAAATACCTGCGTATCAAAATGAACTTTTTTCAGCGGCTCTAATTCCAAATGAAGAGCATTTTTCGAGACAGTTCCGTTTGATTCAGCTGGTGGATTTACCCAGGTTTCAATTTTACTTTAAAGTGCGGTTGACATTTGTTCCTGGTTTCAGCAAAAGGAAAGTGGTATAGTTAGGATTGTTCCAGCTTATTTTCGTTTCCAAACTATCAAAGCCCTGAATGGAATAGAACGAAGTAAGAAAATCAAAAGTAAAATGAGAATTAGACGGAACATTTTCAATAACTGCGGCAACTATAAATTCTTTTTTATTATTAAACAGTAAACCTTGCCCGATAGGATCTTTGTTGCCAAAATATTTCCTGGCTATATCTTTTGTAATGACCAGTGTATTGGGAGAATTCAGCGCTGTTTGCTAGATTTCCTGATTCGGCTTTAAAGTCAAACACTTTGAAAAAATTCGGATCGGCATAACAAAAATTTTTCTCATCAAAAAAAACATCTCCGTGTCGTATTGTGTTTGCTCTCCATTCGGGGGAAAATCGTGTTGCATCTTCTATTTCGGGAAACTTCTTTTTCAGTTCGGGTGCAACAAAAATTGGAACGGATGGTGAAATTGTTTGATTGCCACCCATCAGCACATCATAATTAACCCGGAAGATCTGGTTCTTTTTTGTATGAAACTGATCAAAGCTTAATTCATATTTTACAAATGAAAGGATCAGCAGGCAGCAGGTAATGCCAATACTTAACCCGGCCAGATTTGTAATGGTATAAGGCAGATCTCTTTTAAGCGATCTGAATGCTATGGTGATGTTTTTTCTCAGCATAAAAAAATTTTATATCGTTCTTAGTTTAATTATTCTGTTCTTAAACTTTTTACCGGATTGGCAACAGCTGCTTTTATTGCCTGGAAGCTGACTGTCATAAGGGTAATGAACAGGGCGCCTATACACACAATACAGAAAAGCCACCATGGAAGGTCAGCCCTGTAATTAAATTGTTGCAACCATTTATGCATAAAATAATAAGCGATTGGTGTAGCAATAAGACAGGAGATTATCACCAACAACAAAAAATCTTTTGAAAGCAATTGCCAAACACCAGTTACAGATGCACCTAATACTTTGCGAATACCGATTTCCTTTGTTCGTTGTTCAGCTACGAATGAAGCAAGACCAAACAACCCGAGACATGAAATAAAAATGGCGAGAAGGGCAAAGTTCAAAACCAGCTTGCCAATGCGTTCTTCGGCTCCGAATTTCCTGGCAAAATCTTCATCTACAAAAGAATATTTAAATGGCGAAGCAGGATTATTTTCTTTAAATATCTCTTCTATTTTAGCTATTGCTTTGTTTGCACTCCATGATGGATTTATCCTGAGAATAAAAAAATATTGAAAACCCGTTGAAAGGCGAAACAGTGAAGGACGAACCGGCTCATAAGGAGATTCCACCAACAGATCTTTTACAATTCCTATAATAGTGAAAGGAGTGCCTTGCCACCGGATCGTTTTTCCTACAGGATCTTTCAGCCCTGTATATTTTGCCGCAGATTCATTCAGGATAAATGCCGATGAATCGGTTGCATAATCTCTGGAAAAATCTCTTCCTTGCACAACTTGCCAGCCGATAGTTTTTCCATATTCATATGAAACTGCATTGTTTGGAAAATCAACAGTAAGATTAGGGTCTTTACCTTCCCACTCGAATCCGCCGCTTGTGTTCTGAACTTCTGTTGTAGGACTGCCTGCTCCCGCCATTTCAACAATAGCCCCTGAATTTTTTAATTCATTTCGTACAGCCTCAAATTTCCAATTGATAACAGTATATCCCGGTATCTTAACTAGGCCATTCCTGTTATATCCAATAGGCCTGTCCTTGGCATGATTGATTTGCCTGAACACAACCAGAGTACCTACGATGAGTATAACGGAAATAGTAAACTGCATCACCACCAGGATCTTTCTGGGAAGCGATGCATTGCGGCCAGCTTTAAATGTTCCCTTTAAAACTTTTACCGGTTGAAATGAAGACAGGAACAAGGCGGGATATAAGCCGGCAATCAAACCTGTAATCACAGTGAAGCCAATGATCGCAATCCAAAAGAATGCATTGCTCCAGGGAATGATCATTTTCTTATCGGCAATGGTATTGAAATAAGGCAAGGCAAGTGCAACAAATAGTATTGCAAAAAGAAGCGCTAAAGAAGCTGTTACTATTGATTCGCTAAAAAATTGTGCGATGAGTTGTTTCCGAAGAGAGCCTGCTACTTTCCTGATGCCTACTTCTTTTGCTCTTTTTTCGCTGCAGGCTGTGCTCAGGTTCATGAAATTGATACAGGCCAATAGCAAAACAAAAATTCCAATGATACCAAATAGCCAAACGATCTCAATCCGACCACCGCTGATGACGCCGTTTTTGAAATCAGAATATAAGTGCCATTTGCTCATGGGGTATAAAAACAGGGTGGGCTTGTACCGGGCTTCTTCTTTCGATACTTTATTAAGTTTGACATCTCTGATTTTTTCAGATAACTTTTCCATATTAGCATTATCGGCTATCTGCACAAATGTTCGGGTGAAATTGTTTTCCCATGGATTCGGCTGGTCTTTGATCCAGGGATTAAGGATCGAATACAAATCCCAGGGCAGAATGAATTCCATATCCCTGAATGTAGTGTTGTCCGGAAGGTCTTCATAAACACCTGTTACTTTTACATCCTGCCTGTTATCAATCCTTATTGTTTTATTGATGGGGTCTTCTTTTCCAAAATAGATCTCAGCAAGAGATTGAGACAGAAGAATGGAATGCGGATCCCTCAACCCATCTCTTGTGCCACTGATCATTTTTAAGCTGAGCATTTCAGCAACCTGCGGTTCCCAAAAAGTACCGGGTTTTATAAACATTTTCTCGCCGTAAGTAAGCGTATGATCCGTGTTAAAGGAAGCCTGCAATACATATTTGAAATCACTTCCGTATTTGTTGCGGATTCTCCTCTGCCAATACCGACGGTACACTGGGCGCAGTATTTATTTCGCCGTTGGATGTTCCATTCTGCATTACCTGTGCAATGTGGTCGTAGTTTTTATGATACGTATCAAAACTTAATTCATCATAGATCCAAAGGCCAATGAGCATGGCTACTGTCATGCCGATAGCGAGTCCGCCGATATTGATAAGAGAATAGCCTTTATTCCTTACAAGATTTCTCCACGCTGTTTTGAAATAGTTTTTTATCATAAGAATTTTTTATTCTGTTCTTAAACTTTTTACTGGATTTGACAGTGCCGCTTTAATAATTTGAAAACTTATAGTGATTAAAACAATTAAAAACATGATACATCCGGCAAAAACAAATACCCATACATTGGGATTGACGTGAAAAGCAAAATTCTGTAGCCATCGATGGGTAAAATACCAGATCAGAGGCGTTGAAATCAAGAGCGCAATTACCATTGATTTGAAAAAATTCATAGTAAGCATTCCGAAAATATTTTGAACTGAGGCTCCCAGTGTTTTCCGGATGCCAATTTCTTTGGTACGCCGGCCAATTATAAATGAAGTAAGTCCATAAAGTCCCAGACAAGCTATGAAAATAGCAATGGCTGCAAACAAGCTTATGATACTTGTCAGTTGTTTTTCTTTTAAATAATTTTTGGCTAAGAACTCATCCAAAAAAGAGTATTCAAAAGGATAAGCCGGTTCATATTTATGCCAGATTCTTTGCAGGTTCTTTACTAAATCAGAGACATGAGCAGATACAAACCGTATCGAAATATTATTTTTTCTATTGTCAAGATACATTACCAAAGGAGTAATGGCCTGATATAAAGAATTAAAGTTGAAATCTTTGACAACGCCAATCACAGGAATTTGCGCAGCATTGCTGCCGAATCTTATCGTTTTTCCTACCGGATCTTTCCATCCCATCTGCCGGACTAATGTTTCATTGACAACTAATGCAAACGAATCAGTAGAGCGGCTTAAAAATCGTCCTTCCTTCATTGTCAATCCATACGTTTTCAAATACGAAGTATCTACTCTGAACTCCTGAACCGGCACTTCTTTACCATTGCTGCCTTCAGGATAAACAGTAGTGCCAAACGTTCCTTCAGGCATGGCAGCCTGGCAAATGGAAAAACTTTTTACATCCGGAAGTGATCGAAGTTCTTGTGCAAATGCATCCATATTACTTTTGATACCGGGCGGGGTTTTTAAAATTATAACCTGGTTCTTATCAAATCCCAAGTCACGGTTAAGCAAAAAATGAAATTGTTTTTGAAGCAGGAGCGTTCCGGCTATTAAACCGATACTGATACATAACTGCAGTGTTATGAGAACCTGTCTGGGAATTTCACCTTTTGGCGACAAACCGGTTTTATTTCTTATGATGCTTATTGATTTAAATTTCAGTAACAACAAGGCAGGGAAAATTCCGGTTATAACACTTGTTGCTAAAATTACAGTTACCATAAACTGAATTGTTTCAAAAGATAATAACTCACTTCCAGGAATATCTTTTTCAAACCAGTTATTGAATACTGGTAATAAAAGCTTTGCAATTGCTACCGCAACAATCGCAGCAAAAAATAAAGTCACCAGTGTTTCAAAAAAGAATTGAATCAGTAATTGACTCTTATTTGCACCCAATAGTTTCTTCATTCCGATCTCTTTTGCACGTTTCAACGATTGGGCGGTAGTGATGTTAATGTAATTAAAACAGGCAATGAGTAAAATAAGAAGCGCAACAAAGCTAAAAGTCTGAAGAAAGGTAGCACTTCCATATTTACCTCCCCTGAGTTGAGTAATATCTGACGAATGCAGATAAATTTCAGATAATGGTTGTAAATAAAAATCATACATGCCAACCCGGTTAGGCATATAACTGACTGTGAATTGCGGTAATTTTTTGTTTACAGAAACTATTTCTGAAGCGGAACCCAGCTGAACATAAGTATATACTGTCTGGCCCAGCCAGTTGTTCATAAAATTGAAATTAAGATAGCTCACGCTTTTAGTAGAAGCCCACGAAATAAGCGCATCATATTGTATATGGGATTGTCTGGGAGCATCCGCTACGATACCTGAAACCATAAATAGCTTGTCAAAAGCCTTGACTGTTTTTCCTATTGGATCTTCGTTGCCGAATAATGATTTTGCCAATGATGGAGTCAACACAACCTGCCCGGGTAGAGATAACACATTTGAAGGGTTGGTTCCCCGTAATAAATGGAAATTAAAAAACTGAAAAAAATTACTGTCTACAAAAACAACTTTCTTTACTTTAATATTTTGTTCATCTTTTGAAAATAATACTTCATCAAACCATGGAGCCAGGCGGGTAGCTGCTTTTACTTCCGGGTAATCTTTGACCAATTGTGCTGCCATCAAACCAGGGGTTTCGGCCAATTTTATTTTTTCGCCCGAAGGGTCAGTTGACCACTTATTTACTCTGAAAATATCTTTAGCGTTTTTATGAAACGAGTCGAATCCCTTTTCGTCCCGGATCAGAGTAAAGGCCAACAGCAGCGTAGTAAATCCAAGTACCAATCCGCTTAAAGTGATCAGAAAATTTATTTTTTGGTGGAAAATACTTCTAAGAAGAAGCTTAAAGTCGTTTTTGATCATACAATAAAATTTTATTCGGTTCTTAAACTTTTTACCGGGTTGGCTATTGCTGCTTTTACTGCCTGTACACCTACAGTCAGTAATGCAATGATTATAGCTGTGGCCACGGCAATTACAAACATCCACCAATGAAATCCTATCCTGTATGCGAAACCTTGCAGCCATTTATTCATAGCATAATAGCCAATAGGAATGGCAATCAAAGCTCCAAGCATGACGGGTTTCAAAAGATCTTTAGAAAGCAGCAACACGATATTTTGCACAGATGAACCCAGCACTTTTCTTACACCCACTTCTTTTGTTCTTTTGATAGCTGTATATGAAGCGAGACCAAACAAACCCAGGCAGGCAACGAAGATGGCAATGATGGAAAAAATACTCAATACAGATTCTTGTCTTGATTCGGTTCTGTACAGCTGATCAAACCGTTCATCTAAAAAACTATGTTCAAACGGATAATCAGGCGCAGCATCAGCATAGACTTTCTTAATATCCTTAATGGTGGATTGCAGATGACTTGTTTTTAGTTTGATCAATGCTAAACGATTATCTTTTTCCGGAGAAATCACCAATGGACCAATGGGAGTTTTTAAAGAAACATAATGGTAATCTTCAACAACGCCTACTATAGTGTGACGAAGGCGATCTACGGACACATTTCTTATCCATTTACCAATAGCTTGTTCCGGTGTGTAGCCTAATTTATTTGCAGCAGTGCGATTGATGAGAACTGCTTGGGTCGAGTCTGTTCCGAAATTTTCTGAAAGATCTCTTCCTGCAATTATTTTAAGACCTAATGTTTTTACAAAATCCAGATCGGTGAATTCTGTATTGAATAAATATTTTTGGGTGGGATCTGCCTCTGCTACGAAACTATATGTATCATGAAAGCCACCTGGCTCACCGGACATCAGGGATACATTTTGCACGGATGGAATAGTCAGTAACTCATTTTTAAATTGTTTTTTCTTGCGTGAAATGTCCAGGTTATCAAATCGGACGATCACAGATTGTTCCTTGTTAAATCCGAGATCTGTATTCTTCACAAAGCTCATCTGGTTGTTGATGACAACGACACTTATAATAAGCAGTACTGATATTCCAAATTGAAAAACCACCAATGCTTTTCTGAAGAAAGCGCCGCCCTTTCCAACTTTCAATTTTCCTTTTAATGATTCAATAGGAGAAAAAGAAGAAAGCAATAAAGCCGGATAACTCCCTGCCAGCAACCCTATTACCAAAATGATTCCAATAACAAAGACGTAAATCCATGGATCGCCCCAAAAGGATGGAAGTTTATAACCTAATAAATTTGTATAAGTCGGCATCAATAATTGAAGCAATCCAACAGAAAGAAAACAAGCCAATGTTGCAAACAGAACTGATTCCAGTATAAATTGACCGATCAGTTGTTTCTTCACAGCACCTAACACTTTTCTTAATCCTACTTCTTTCGAACGGTCGGTCGCCCTGGCTGTAGCAAGATTGATAAAATTGATGCAGGCAATAACCAGGATCAAAATAGCAATAGACATAAAGATGTACACCATTTTTTTATTGCCATGCTTTACATTATCAAAAGCGTCAGAAGCGAAATAAACTTTGCTTAAAGGTTTTGCAATGAGACCCATCTTGTGTCCGCTCAATGCGTAGTATTTTCCAAGATACTTATCCATAAAAGCAGGAAAGCGTTTTTCTAATTGACTGGGATCAGCATCAGGCTTTAGTTGTATATAAGTGAATAAAGTGTTATTGGGAAAATTCGTAAACCAATCCGGTTGCATGGGCCGGAGTATTTCCAATGGAATGACCATGTCAAATTGCAAATGAGAATTTACCGGAACATCTTTGGCAATACCCGTAACTTTTAATTGCTGGTCTTTGTTGAATTGTAAAATTTTTCCGATGGGATCTTCGTTGCCAAAATATTTTTTTGCGGATGATTGCGTCAATACGATGCTATTGGGGTCTTTAAGTACCGTTGCAGGATCTCCTTTAATGAGAGGGAAACTGAAAAAGCTGAAAAAATTATCGTCAGTGAGATAAATATTTTTTTCATTAAATGAAATATTGTTGTAGCTGATCAGGTCATTGTCATGATCCACTCTTATTACCTGTTTTATTACATCTGAGAAATCGTTTGCCAATGCAGGAGCATAGGCTGCAGAAACGTATGGAATTTCCCGACGTTCTCCATTCGTTTCACCCACACGCATGATACGATAAATGTTTTTCCCATTCTTATGAAAGTTGTCATAGCTGAATTCATTCAATATGAAAAGGAAGAGCATCAGGCAGCAGGTAATGCCGATGGTCAGACCAAGAATATTGATAAGGGAAAACAGTTTTTGTTTTCTAAGATTCTTTACAGCGAGTAACAGATAATTTTTTATCATAGCTATACTTTTATTCGGTTCTTAAACTCTTCACCGGATTAGCAATCGCTGCTTTAATAGCCCGATGACCAACAGTGATCCATGCGATGACCATAGAACTTAATACAGCAATGAGAAATATTCCTACTCCTAACTGGATTCGATAGGTATAATTCTGCAACCATTTATGCATGAAATACCAGGCAACCGGAGCTGCAATTACAAATGCAATAATGATCAGCAATGAAAATTCTTTTGAAAGCAGGTACACAATGTTTCGTGACGTAGCGCCTAAGACTTTACGAATGCCCAACTCTTTGGTTCTTTGTGCAGCCATGAACGATACTAAACCATATAATCCAAGACAGCTGATAAGGATGGCAATTGCTGCAAATATTTTATACAATTGGGAAAGCTGGTTTTCCTGTTTATAAAAGTTGGCAACTGTTTTATCAAGGAAACTGTATTCATACAGGTAATCAGGAAACGCATTGTTCCAGATCTTTCCAACAGCGTCAATAACGGCTTGTTCTCTCCCCGGTTTTATTTTGAGATTAATGGTTTGATAAACATCTTTCCAGGTACTGAGTAATACAGGAGCCATTGGTTTGCGTAAAGAATATGAATTAAAATCACGAATGACACCAACGATCAGGCCTTTTGTTTGTCCATCCCAAAGACCAATTTGTTTTCCAATTGCCTGGTTGGGATCAGTGATGCCAAGTTTGCGGAGCAATGTTTCGTTCACTACAAATTCACGGACAGTGTCCGAAGGGAAATAAGGACGGCCTGCAACGAACTTCAAATTATAAGTTTTGAAATAATCGGGATCGGCCCATTTTAAATTAGCATTGAAGTTGGTATTCTTGGTAGAATGATCAAACATGAAATCGGTGTTCCAGTTGCCATCAGATGCAGGGCTGCTGAAACTGAAACTTACATTTCTGATATCACCGTTTTTTGAAAGCTCATTTCTAAGGAAATCAAGTTTCGTATGGCTAATGCTATCTCCGGGAATAGGAACATTGAGAATGGCTTCTTTGTCAAAACCCAAAGAAGCGTTTTTGAAAAAATTCATTTGACAGACCACGATGAGCATCCCGATGATCAATATATGTGCAATGGAAAACTGGAGTACCACCAACACTCTTCTCAATGAAATGCCCCCGGCCATCTTTGAAGTGATCTTTGTCTTTATTGCGGTGATCGGGTTGAATCCGGATAATATAATGGCCGGATAAAAACCAGATAAAAGTGTAACGATGATCAGCACCGATGCCAGAAACAGGAGCACAACCGGATTTTTGAAAATGTTCAATGTGATTTCCA
Source organism: uncultured Bacteroidota bacterium (assembly GCA_963745445.1). Taxonomy (GTDB): domain Bacteria; phylum Bacteroidota; class Bacteroidia; order Chitinophagales; family Chitinophagaceae; genus UTBCD1. The sequence continues at coordinate 421,367 of CAVUXD010000003.1, read as the reverse complement.
CATTCAACAACTGATTGATAAAAGGGAGAGCGGCAAAAGCGATCAACACAGATATTACGATAGCAGAAGCTGTAATGATAGCCGTTTCGCAAAAAAATTGTATTCTTAAATTTTTCCTGTTGCTTCCCAATACTTTTCTTACACCTACTTCTTTGGAGCGATTCACCGCCTGTGCAGTGGCCAGGTTAATAAAATTCACACAAGCGATCAGGATGAGGAAAATGCCGATCAACTCCAGCGCCAGCACCAATGATTTGCTGAAAGTATGACCCCTGAAATTCCCAAAGCGATTATCATAATGGATCTCAGTTGATGGTTGCGCTACATAAGAATCGTTCGCATAATCCGCCGGCTTGTGCTTTTTTGATAATTGTTCTAACGACGAATTAAATTTTGAAATGGATACGTCAGCGGGTAATTCAACAAACACGTAAGCCTGGCTGTACGTACTCACCCAGTCGTCAAGGTTTCTTTTTACATCTGTGTTTTCAAGAGTAGAATAGGAAACTACTACATCCAAAGGAAAATCTGAATTGGCAGGAATATCTTTCAGAATCCCTGTGATTGTATAAATTTCATTCTTGTTGGTACTGTGTGTTATCGTTTTCCCCAATGCTAAATGCCAGTCGCCAAAAAATTTTTCTGCAGTCTTTTGTGTCAGCGCTGCCTGGTTTGGTTTTGATAAAGCAGTTTTTGGATCTCCCGCCAGCCAGGGAAAATTGAACATGCTGAAAAAATCAGGCTCAGTGTAATACAAATCGGCTTTGAATTTTTTTGTTTGTGCATTAGCATAATCAATGGTCACTGGTTCGCCGGAACTTTGATAAATTCTTGCTTCTGTTTTTACCTGCGGCAGTTCAGCTTTAATAACAGGGCCTGCAGGAAAAGCGATGCCTGCAGAATAGGAATGTCCATCCTCTGTATGAAATTTGGTGCCAATACGATAAATAGTATTTTTCTTCGGATGAAAATTATCAAAGCTGGCTTCGAACTGGATAACCAGGAAAATGAGCAAACAGGCGGCTATGCCAATGCTTAATCCTGTAATATTGATCAGTGCATAGGATCTATTCCTGCTTAAATTTCTGAATGCTGTTTTGAAATAGTTTTTTATCATGACTATAATTTTATTCAGTCCTCAAGCTTTTCACCGGGTTAGCCAGCGCTGCCTTTATAGATTGAAAACTTATTGTCATTAACGCAATGAATAAAGCAATAATACCTGCAATTAAGAATATCCACCAACTTATCGATATCCGGTATGCAAAATCATGAAGCCATTTATTCATTACAAACCATGTGACCGGTACAGCAACAATAAAAGCGATACATACCAGCAGCATAAAATCTTTCGCTAATAGATAAATGATATTACTAACCGGGGCGCCAAGCACTTTCCTTATTCCGATCTCTTTGGTGCGTTGTAAAACGTTGTATGCCGATAAACTTAATAAACCAAAGCAGGCTATGATGATAGCAAGAAAAGAGAAAAGCCCGAATACTTTTCCAAATTGTCCATCGGCTTTATACTGTGCATTAAAAGCATCATCCAGAAAATAATAACTGAAAGGATTTTCAGGAAAGTATTGCTTCCATATTTTTTCAATTGATGCAACAGCCTGGCGTACGTTAGCCGTTTGAAATTTTACAGAGTAATAATTATTTATTTTGGAACTTGGAACAAATACTACAGGTAACATAGACCTGTTCAAACCTAATTGGTGATAGTTGCTTACTACGCCAATAACTTTTAATGAATCAGCGTAATTATAAACGATCTGGTTAATAGCTTTTTCAGGATCAGCAATACCAAATAGTTTTACTGCTTCTTCACTTAATACCACTGTTTTTTTATCGTCAGGGTTATTCGGTAAGAAATTACGCCCCGCTTTGAATTTCATTTCGTAAGAAGAAAGAAAATCAGCATCAACATATAGTGTATAAACTGTTACTGGATTTTTATCTTTTGAATCAACAAGAAAAGCTCCATTGGTCATGTAAATTTCTTTGCCCATCACACCCGAAGAAGCTGCAATACTTTTTATTCCGCTAACCTGTAATATTTTATTTTTAAAAGATCGATAAGAGCTTTCATAAACATTGTCTTGTTTTTCACTCGGACCGTCTAATATCAATGTTTGGTTTATCGTTGCGCCCAATTGCTGATTACGCATAAAATTTACCTGCTGATAAATGACAATAGTACCGGCAATCAGAATGATTGATGTAGCAAATTGCCCGATAATCAACCCTTTTCTTATAAACATTCCACTATTTGAATTTTTAAAAATCCCTTTTAAAACTGTAATTGGATGAAACCCGGATAGAACAAATGCAGGATATATTCCCGAGATAAATGCGCCGGTAATGAATAAGCCAATAAATCCAACCAGGTAGGGTAGTGGTAAATAAAAACTTCTTTCGGATGTACTTCCGATAAGATGATTAAAAGATGGCGTGAGAAAAAATACAATTGCCAAAGCAATAATAACGGCAGCAAGATTCAATAAAAAACTTTCAGTCAGAAATTGCATCATCAAATTCTTTCTTAAAGCTCCCAATACTTTTCGAACACCAACTTCCCTTGCTCTTTCCAGCGAACGAGCTGTTGCCAGATTGGTATAATTGACCCAGGCGATTATTATAATCAGGAATGCGATTAAAAAAAGAAACGAAACAGATTTTCCATCTCCATTCACCCCAGCTTCTTCATTATAATGGGAATAAAGATGAATATCTTTTAAAGGCATTCCATAAAGATCTTCTCTGTTATTATGTGCTATTGCGGCTTGACTGTTCAAATATTTATCGGAAAAAGAAACCAGGTCTTTATCAAACTTTTTCAGATAAGTACCGGGATGTAATTGGATATATACATAATAATCATACCAGCCTAAAGTTGTTTCGGGATTCCAGTTATCGTTAGCAGATCGTTTAATTATATTTACAAAAGTTGGATACGAAATCAAATAATCAAACGAAAGATGTGAATTAGCCGGATAATCTTTGAATACACCCGTTACCAAATAACTATATTTATCGCCACCTTCACGAACTGTTATTTGTTTGCCAACTGCATCCCGATAGCTATCGGGATCATTACCAAAATATTTTTTTGCAAGCGATTCAGATAAAATGATTTTATCCGGTTCGTTTAATAAAGTATTCTTATCGCCTTCAATAATGTTTAAGGTGAACATACTGAGAAAGGATTGTTCAGCATAATAACCTTTGTTTTCAAGTGCTTTAATATTCTTTTCTTCATTAGCAAGTACAACATTGTTTTGTACTGGCTGATTATTTTGCCAGTTGATTCTTGTATCGATGAGGCGGCAATAATTTTCAACTTCGGGAAAATCTTTTTTCAATAGGGGGGCGACACCGGCAAACACAGTAGCGGACTGCATGGTAAGCCTGCCCTGATCGTGAAGGTCGAGGCGAAGCCGTACAATATCATTTGCTTTTTTATGAAACGCATCATAACTTTTTTCATAGGCAACATATTGGAATATGAGAAGGCAACAAGCTATACCTATTGCCAACCCAAGAATATTGAAAGCCGTATAACTTTTCCTTTTTAAAATATTTCGCAGCGCAACTTGCAAATGATTCTTCAGCATGAATTTTATTTTTTTTATAAATAAACCAATCAGGGTTTCTTACAACTAAATCACTGCTGCATCTTTTATTCCGTTCTCAAACTTTTTACAGGGTTTGCTATTGCCGCTTTTATAGCCTGGAAACTTATAGTGATCAGGGCAATCAATGCTGCCACAATTCCTGCTGCAATGAATATCCACCAGGGCATATTAATGCGATAAGCAAAATCCTGTAACCATTTATGCATAAAATACCATGCAACAGGAAGAGCAACGATAGCAGCGACACCGATCGGTTTTAAAAAATCTTTTGAAAGCAACGTGACAATTGAACTAACATCAGCACCCAATACTTTTCTTATTCCAATTTCTTTTATTCGTTGACTAATAGTGAATGCTGAAAGACCAAGCAAGCCTAAACATGCAATGAAGATGGCAATAGCCGCAAATGTTGTAAAGATGGTTCCTTGCCTTTGCTCTGCTTCATATAATTTCGAGAATTTCTCATCAAGGAAAGTATATTCATAAGGCAAGTCTGGAAGATATTTTTGCCAGGTATTTTTTAAGGTTGCCAGTGCAGCAGGAATATTATCACCTGCAATTTTTACTGAAAGAGCATGATAGAAGCTTTGGCCGGTTGTCATTGCAGGCATTATTAAAATCATTGGTTTTATTTCCTGGTGCAACGATTCAAAATGAAAATCATTCATGACGCCGATTATATGTCCTTCGATATTGCCATAGTAGAAATTTTTTCCAACAGCCTGATCTGCCGATTTCCATCCAACCGCTTTTACTGCAGCTTGGTTAATAACGAAACCCGTTGTATCTGTTCCAAAGTCACGAGAAAAATTTCTGCCTGCTGCTATATGGATGCCATATGTAGGGATAAAATCATAATCAGCCACTACAAATCTTATTTCCGCTTTTACCGGAACCATTGAATCGGTACCCGGTGCAAGAGCTCCCATATCGTCCAACAATCTGCCTGTTGGGATTCTTGAAGATCTACCGGCATCTTTGATGCTTGAACTTTGCAGAAGTGTATTACGGAATGATTCATACTGGCCATCCAGCTGGCTATAATATGGAAGTGTGACCAAATGTTCTTTGTCATAGCCGAGTGATGTACGCTGCATGAATCGTAATTGCTGAAAAACGACCATGGTGGTAATAATGAGAATGATAGAAATGGCAAACTGGGTTACAACAAGCACTTTACGGAAACTGATACTATGGCCACGAACTTTGAATAAGCCTTTCAGCGTTTTCACCGGTTGGAAAGATGACATAAATAAAGCAGGATAAATACCTGAAATGGTACCTACAATAAAAGGTGATAGAAACAATGGAACTAATACCTGCCACTTTAGTAATATGCCTACTGAAAGGTGTTGTGCTGAAATATTATTGAGCCACGGCAGTAAAATATATAATAGACCAAATGCAATAAGAATTGCGGTACAGGTCAATAATAAAGATTCACTGAGAAATTGAATAACCAATTCTTTTTTCCTTGCGCCAACTACTTTCCTGATACCTATTTCTCTTGCACGCAAAGCCGACCTGGCTGTAGAAAGATTCATGTAATTGATACATGCGATCAGTAAAATAAAAAATGCAATACAGGAAAAAATATAGACACGTTTTATATCGCCATTTGGCTCTGCTTCATAGTCAGTATGCGAACGAAGATGAATATCAGTCAGTTTCTGCAGATCAAGTTTTGTAGCTTTTGAAGGTTGAACAGCGCCAAACTGACCAGCCATATGTTTATCAAGAAAAGCAGGAAATCTTGCTTTCATATTTTCGATATTATAATTTTCGGGAAGCAAGATGTATGTGAAAAATGAATTGTTTCCCCAATTGGTTCTCAGATTTTCTTCGCCATATACGGCAGAATCTTTTAGTGTATTGAACGAAACGAGAATGTTTGGATGCAGGTGAGCATTGGAAGGAAAAGCTTTGTACACCCCGGTTACTTTTACATCAAATTGGTTGTTAGCTCTTAGCACTTTATTCATGGGGTCTTCATCTCCGAAATATTTTTTTGCAGTTTCCTCTGTAAGCATCACAGAAAAAGGATCTTGTAATGCGGTTTTCGGATTTCCTTTCAGAACTTTAATTGTAAAAACATCAAATATATTTTCATCTGCGAAGTATACATTCTGCTCATTGATAAGTTTGTCTTTATATTTTATCGGCGCTGTTCCGTTGTTCAACAGCCGGGTCATTTTTTGTATCTCGGGAAAATCGGTTGGCAAATAATAACCAAAAGGTGGTGATATGGTACTTAGAGTAAGTGATACATCACCGTTACCATTATAAAAGGTTCTTGTGACACGATAAATCTGGTCCGCATTTTTATTATACCTATCATAACTTAATTCATTAAGTATGTATGTAAGAATAAGCAGGCAACAGGTAAACCCGATGGTGAGCCCAAACAGGTTGATGAAAGAAATGAATTTATACTTTATCAGGTTCCTGATAGGCTATCTTGAGATAATTGTAGATCATGGCTATACTTTATTTTATTGACGCAATGATTATTTCAAGGCGAGGGCAGGATAGCCTGGTTTTTCAGAAGTATTGAGTGCACGATTTTATATGATCGGTTATACCATGATATTTTCAATTACTGTCTGTCCATCCAACATCCGGATAATACGATGGCTGTAACGGGAATCATGTTCAGTGTGTGTTACCATTACAATGGTAGTTCCCTGTTCATTCAGATCAGTCAGCATTTGCATGACTTCATTTCCATTGTGTGAATCAAGATTACCGGTAGGTTCATCAGCAAGTATAAGTTTAGGTTTGTTTACCACAGCTCTTGCTACGGCTACACGTTGTTGCTGACCACCGGAAAGCTGTTGCGGGTAATGATTTCGACGATGCATGATCTGCATTTTATCCAGCACTTCTTCCACTCTTTTTTTTCTGTCAGCAGATTTTACTCCTGTATAAATGAGCGGCAATTCTACATTTTCAAAAACAGTCAGTTCATCAATCAGATTGAAACTCTGGAATACAAAACCAATATTACGTTTCCGCAGATCGGCTCTTTTTCTTTCATTGAATTTTGCCACTTCAATGCCATTGAAAACAAAGCTGCCGGAATCGGGATCATCCAGTAAGCCAAGAATGTTTAATAACGTTGATTTTCCACATCCGGAAGGCCCCATTATAGCTACAAATTCTCCTTCTTTTACTTCAAGTGAAAGTTTATTTAAGGCAACAGTTTCTACTTCTTCCGTGCGGTAAATTTTTTCGAGATCGGAAATTTTGATCATTGTTTTTTATTTAAGGTGAATGTTTGCGGTGAAGATTAAAGATTGAATACAAAAAGCTGTAGTGGAGAGAGATCGAAACCTATCCCGCCTTTTGATTTGGATTTGACCGGCTGTTGACCGGCTGTCTCATTTATGATACAGCTGATTTTTTTGCAACAAGTGTAGTCTGACTGTTTTGCAGAAGAAAAAACACTCAGGCAGCTGATCACTACAAGCAAATAAAAAGTTTTTTGTTTCATGGCAGTTGATTTTAAATAAACGATTATTTTTTTATTATAAGTTCCTGCATGTTCCCATAGTTTTCATAACTGGATGTTACTACTTTATCACCGGGTTTTAATCCACTCAATACTTCATAATAATCCGGGTTTTGGCGGCCAAATTGTATATCTACTTTGTAAGCAGTATTTCCATTGTCACTTACTTTAAATACCCAATTACCACCTGTTTGCTGGTAAAAACCACCTCTTGGCTAATAGTAATGCTTCGGTTTCATCACTCAGTGCAAGTCTTATCTGCAATGTTTGCCCCCGGCGAATGCCTTGTGGTGCTTCTCCTATAAATTCCATATCCACCTGGAAGGTTCCATTAGTATTTACCTGCGTATAAACTTTTCTGATTTTTAATTTGTAATCTTTATTTGCAAAAGTAAACTCGCCCATCAACCCCGTATAGATGCGTGAAATATAATGTTCATCAATATCCACTCTTACTTTAAATCCACTCAATACATCAATTTGTCCAAGTCGTTCTCCTTTATTTTTATTTTGCCCGATTTCTGCATCCAATGAAGTAAGTTGCCCATCAATCGGAGCTCTTACGATCAGGTCACCTACTTTTTTCCTGAAGAAGAGATAAAGCATCTTGTGAACCCTGGTAGGATTGTTTTGCCTGATCCAATTGTTGTTGCATTAGAAACAGAATCTTGTTTCAACAATTGCTCGGTAAGATTTCTTTTTTGTGCATAATAATTATAATCATTCTCTGCTTTTTTAAATTCCTGCAAGCCGATCACTTTTTGTTGGTATAAACTTTTATCAAGATTATAAATTCGCTCTGCTTCTTTCAACTGGCTTTCTACATCGGTCATCTGGTTCAAGTTTTGAAACCGTGTTCTGTTGGGCAGCATTATGGGCAATCTGCATTTGCGTCAGATGTATTATAAACATTGGATTGTTGTGATAACCAGGTTCAATTCAAGATCTGTATTGCTGAAGCCGCAGGATCGGATCACCTTTTTTCATAATGGCGCCATCTTCTACATATTTTTCTTCTACACGGCCACCTTCCAATGCGTCCAGGTAAATAGTGGTCAGTGGCATAACGACACCATTTACCGGAATGAATTCCTGGAAAGGTCCTTTTTTCACTTCGCTGATGGTGATGCGTTCGATATCCACATTCAATTTGCTTTTGCCAGAGGTAAAATAATAACTGGCTGCCAGCTAAAAGAACAACAGCAGCAATGCCAGCTATAGTTATGATGCGTTTCCTACTCCATTTCTTTTTAGCAAGTACTCTGTCCACAGTAATGATTGTTTTTAATTATACTGTCTATTGAGTTAAACGACCCGTACATGGCTGAAGTTACGGGTCGTTTTTATGCTCACATGAGAATTCTGTCACTTACTACTGATAAGAATATGCCAGTTTCCAATGTCTTTGATTTACAGTCATTTAGAAGCTCAAAAACTACGAAGATGTTCGTTTTTGATACAATTCAGTGTTCGCTTTTGATACACTTATTTTCCGATCCTTTTTTGTAAAAAATTAGTTGCCACATTTTGTAATTATGGTATAATTGCAGCAGATGCATAGCTAAACATAATCGAATTACGAACATGTATGCAATTGAAAAATGCTTCCATATTAATTGTAGATGATGATCCTGATGTGCTGACCGCAGTACGATTGTTATTAAAAACAGAAGTAAAGGATGTAATGACTGAAAAAAATCCGGAAAATCTTCGCTGGCATTTGTCCAAAGACAAGTTTGATGTGATTTTACTGGATATGAATTTTACCAGCTCAATCAACACCGGTAATGAAGGGATTTTCTGGCTGAATGAAATAAAAAAGATAGGATCTGATGCATCTGTGATTATGATCACAGCTTATGGCGATATTGATCTTGCTGTCCGTTCGTTGAAAGAAGGAGCTGCTGATTTTGTAGTAAAACCCTGGCATAATGAAAAACTTATTTCTACCATTAAGGAAACCTTGAGAAGGAAAAGTAATAAGACCAGCGTTCATTCCTTCATCACAGGCAGATTCTATTATCGGAAAAGAGCTGATCGGTGAATCAGAAGCAATGCAGGAAATATTTTTAAAGATTGAAAAGATAGCTCCTACCGATGCCAATATTCTGATCCTTGGAGAAAATGGAACTGGCAAAGACCTGATCGCAAAAGCAATTCACCAACAATCATTGCGAGCTGACAAGCCATTTGTAAAAGTAGATGTTGGCGCCTTGACTGAAACCTTATTTGAAAGTGAATTATTCGGGCATAAAAAAGGAGCTTTTACTGATGCAAGAGAAGATCGGATGGGAAGATTTGAAGCAGCTAATGGTGGCACTTTGTTTTTAGATGAGATCGGAAATATTCCTTTACATCTGCAGGCAAAATTATTGAGTGTTTTGCAAAACCGCCAGGTAACAAGATTGGGAAGTAATGAACCTATTCCCATTGATATTCGTTTGATCTGTGCTACCAATCTTCCGCTAAGTGAACTGGCCAATGAAAACCGTTTTCGGAAAGATCTTATCTATCGTATCAACACAGTGGAGATCGTTGTGCCGCCGCTGCGTAAACGAGGCAATGATATTATTTTGCTTGCAAAGCATTTCAGCCGGATTATATAGCAATAAATACATGAAGTCGCTGATGGAATTCGATTCAAAGGCTTTAGATAAATTGCTGAACTATCATTATCCTGGCAATGTACGTGAATTACAATATACGGTTGAAAGAGCGGTTATTATGTCTGATGACGATGAATTAAAAGCATAGCGACCTTATTTTTTCTCCTATAGAATCGCAATCTATTATCTGATACTGAACCAACCGAATTTAAATTAAGCGCCATCGAAAAAAATACTATTCTCAAGGTGATTGAAAAACATAATGGGAATATCACCAAGGCAGCCAGGGAACTTGGATTGACCCGGACAGCTTTGTACAGGAGATTGAGCAAATATGATATTTAAACCCTCTGTCTCTCTAAAGGGAGGACTCAGGTCGAACAAACTTTGGTGATCGAAAGATGATTATTTTATAAAACAATTAATTGGATCGTTTATTCAGAGATTATAATATTTGCTAACCAAATAAAATCTAAGTTCCCCATTAGGGGACAGGGGCATGATGTTTAAAAAATACGAGTGGAGAATACTGCTGAGAGTGTTGTTGATGTTTATAACACTTTCTGCTGCTTCATTTCTTTTAGTTAAAGGCTGGTATGTTTATTTGCTATTGGTACTTCCGGTTATAATTTACCAGCTTTTTGATCTATACCGGTTTCATCGCAAAACAAAGGACGAACTGGATCAATTTGTAGAGTCTGTTCATTACAGGGATTTTTCAAGGCACTTTGATGTAAAACATGCTCCTGTCGAAGTGCAGCCATTACGGAAAGGATTCAATGAGATCAATAGCACATTCAAAGTGATGAGTAAAGAAAAAGAAACGCAATATCAATACGTGCAGAAAATCCTTGAACTGGTTGATACCGGGATTCTTTCTTATATGGAAAAAACAGGTGAGGTCGTCTGGATGAATGAATCGCTGAAAAGAATGTTGCAATTGCCATATCTCAAAACAATTCATTCTGTAAGCAAAAGAGATCCTGATTTATATAAAGAGATTTTTTCGTTAAGACCAGGAGAAAGTAAGATTGCTACGGCACACCTGGAGAAAAGTTCATTCAAGATTTTATTATCTGCTACTGCTTTTCAAACAGAAGGTAATGATTTATAAACTTATTGCTTTCCAGAATGTAAATGAAGCGTTGGATGAAACAGAGTCAAAAGCATGGCAAAAATTGTTGAGCGTATTGACACATGAGATCATGAATTCAGTAGCACCCATTTCTTCATTGGCAGAAACATTAAAATACCGTTTGCAGCAATCTGTTCCTGTTTTGAATAACGAATCCGGCTCTGTTGATGATCTGGAATTAGGAATTGAAACCATTAAACGCAGGAGCGAGGGCCTGTTGAAGTTTGCCGAAACGTATCGCAATCTGAATAAGATCACTACGCTGAATCTTAAAAAAATTTATGTAAGAAATATTTTTGAAAACCTGCTGCAACTGATGCAGCCTACCCTGGAACAAAAACATATTGAGCTGGAAACAATCTTAAAAGACACAGACATTTTTTTAGAAGCTGATACGAATCTGCTGGAACAAGTGATGATCAACCTGATGCTGAATGCTATTGAAGCGGTAAAAGAAAAACCTGAGCCGAGAATTGTTTTGTCTGCTTATATGTCCAATAATCACAAAACAATTATTAAAGTAGCTGATAATGGAAATGGAATGCCGGCAGAATTGCTGGAAAAAATCTTTATTCCATTTTTCAGTACCAAGAAGAGTGGCAGCGGCATCGGGTTGAGTTTTGCAAACAAATTATGATGTTGCATAAGGGAAATATCCAGGTGCAATCTGTAGAAGGAGAAGGAACCGCTTTCCTGCTTCAATTCGGAAATTAAAATGTTTTGCCGGTGCCTCCGGATTGAGAAGGACTTTTGCAAATACCTATTTCTAATCCTCTCAATTCTGCCAATCCTCTCAATCTTCCGATAGCTGAATAGCCGGGATAAGTTGTTTTTTCCAGATCATCAAGCATTTGATGCCCATGATCGGGACGCATGGGAATTGAAATATTTTTTCTTTTCATTAATAACACAATTTCTTTTATCACTGCATACATATCGACATCACCTGTTAGATGATCTGCTTCATAAAAATTTCCTTCTGCGTCTCTTTTAGTGCTGCGCAAATGAATGAAATGAATGTGATCGCCCAGTCTTTTGATCATTCCTGCCAGATCATTATCACTCCTGACGCCGAAAGAACCTGTGCAAAAACAAAGTCCGTTAGCGGGAGAAGGCGCCGCATCCAATAATTCTTTAGCATCTTTTTCAGTACTTACAATTCTCGGCAAGCCAAGTAAGGAATAAGGCGGGTCATCAGGATGAATGGCCATTTTCAACCCTGCTTTTTCCGCAACAGGAATTACTTGTTGTAAGAAATAAAATAAATGCTGTTTTAATTTTTCCGGATTTATATGATGATATGTTTTTAAAGCCAATAAAATTTCTTCCGGCGTAAAAGGCACATCACTACCCGGTAAGCCGAGTAAACAATTGCGGTATATTTTTTTCTTTTCATCTTCAGTCATTTCATTGAATCGCCTGGTTGCTTTTCGGATTTCTTCTTTTGTATAATCTTTTTCGCCGCCGGGTCGTTTCAATAAAAAAAGATCAAAGACAATAAAAGCAGATTTTTCAAACAGCAAAGCTTTGCTTTTATCAGGCATTTCGTAAGATATATCTGTTCGCATCCAGTCCAGGATCGGCATAAAGTTGTACGTGACTACTTTCAAACCGCATTGAGCTACATTGATCAAACTTTTTTTGTAATTCTCAATATGTAAAAGATAATTACCATTTTGTTTTTTAATATCCTCGCTTACGGGCAGGCTCTCTATAACCGTCCATGTCATGCCTGCATCTTCGATCATTTTTTTTCTTTTAGTAATTTCTTCTATTGGCCACACCTCCCCAACAGGAATATGATGCAAAGCAGTTACAACACCAGTACAACCGGATTGACGAATATCTGATAAACTGACCGGGTCATTCGGTCCAAACCATCTCATTGTTTGTTCCATCATCATTAATATTGAGAAAATTTTATTTCAAAGTTAAGATTGCTTCAGCTGGTTTGGCAGCTCCCAAGTCTTCACTTCTTTTACCAGGTGAAGAACCACCTACAATAATTTTTACAGTTCCCGGAGTAAACACAGAATTTCCATCTTCATTTACAAGATTTAATACATCGGGAGAAATAACAAAGCTTACTTTAGTTGAAGAACCGGGATTCAATGTTATTCTTTTGAACCCCTTTAATGCAGATAAAGGAGCATAATCAATTCCTTCATGAGAAACATAAAGCTGTACCACTTCATCACCTTTCATTTTCCCCGTGTTGGTCACTGTCACTTCAAGATTGGCACTTTCATTTTTTGAAACAGTTTTTTTAGATAGCTTCACATCGCTGTATTTAAAACTGGTAAAGCTCATCCCAAAACCGAATGGATACAAAGCCTCTCCTTTAAAATAGCGATAGGTTCTGTTTGCCATTGAATAATCTTGAAATGAAGGGAGATCATTATCACTTTTATAAAATGTAACGGGTAATCTTCCTCCCGGATTATAGTCACCAAATAAAACATCAGCTACTGCAGTACCCGCTGCTTGTCCTCCATACCAGTCATTAATGATCGCAGGAATATTTTCACTTTCCCAGGGAATTGCAATAGCGCTTCCGGTCATCATCACGAATATAATTGGCTTACCTGTTGCTTTTAATGCTTTCAAAAAATCAGTTTGTACGGTTGGCAACATGATCGATGTACGATCGCCGCCACTGAATCCAGGCGTTGTCACTCTCATCTCTTCTCCTTCCAGTCTTGGAGAAATACCGCTTACATAAATGATCGCATCAGCATTTTTGACACTGTCAATTAATTTGCTGAAATCTGGATGTGTCGTATCAACAAAGTTGGTAGCTCTTGAATAAAATATGTTAGCGCTATTTCCGATTTTTGTTTTTATTCCCATTAATACGGTGGTAACAACAGAAGGGAAGCCATTGTAATTTCCCAATTGTGTATTGGCATTATCTGCATTCGGGCCTAACACTGCGATTTCTTTGATATTCTTACTTAACGGCAATAAATTATTTTCATTGCGAAGCAATACAATTGATTGTCTTGCCATTTTTAATGCTTGCTCTTTATGAGGCTGACTTTCCAAAGCAGTGATAGGAATTTGTGCATATTTCACCATTTCAGGTGGATCGAACATTCCCAGGCGAAAACGAATCGTAAATAATCTTTTCAACGAAACATCAAGATCTTTTTCGGTCAGCTTTCCTTCCTGCACAGCTTTCACCAAAGTTTTATAAGTGACATTTCCGCATTCAACATCTGTTCCATGTAACACTGCATCAGTAGCAGCACTTTCTGCATCCGGGCTTGTTTTATGCCTTTCCCAAAAATCATCAATTGCTCCGCAATCAGAAGTGACATAGCCGGTGAATTTCCAATTGTCTCGCAAAATTTTTATCATCAGCTGATCATTTCCGCAACATGGCTGACCTGCATAAGCATTGTAAGCACACATTACTCCGGCAACTTTCGCATCTACCACCAATGCTTTGAATGCGGGCAGATAAGTATCCCAGAGATCATGAGCACTTACATTCACATCGAATACATGGCGCAATGGTTCGGGGCCGCTATGAATTGCATAATGCTTGGCACATCCTGCCGCTTTTAAATATTTCGGATCATCTCCCTGCAAACCAGAAACAAATGCTTTGGCAATTGATGCAGTGAGAAATGGATCTTCGCCATAAGTTTCTTGCCCTCTTCCCCAGCGGGGATCACGGAAAATATTTATGTTAGGTGTCCAGTATGTGAGCCCGATATATCTTCTCCGGCTACTGGTATCAGTGCGACTGGTTTCATTAAATATGGCCCGGCCTTCTTCTGCAGTATAATCTCCCATTATTTTCATTGAGTTCACATCAAATGTTGCTGCCATACCAATAGCCTGCGGATAAGATGTTACTTTGAATTTTGTTCTGGCTACTCCGTGTAAACATTCACTCCACCAATCGTAAGCAGGAATACCAAAGCGTTTAATTGCCGGCGTTACATCCAGCATCTGCGCTACTTTTTCTTTCAACGTTAATCTTGATACAAGGTCATTCACTCTTTGCTCAATAGATAGTGATGGATTTTGAAACGGATATTGATATTTCTGTCCGCAAATCGATGAAATGAAAAGAAGTGAAATAACTAAATAGAACAAAATCTTTTTCATATAATATTCGTTTAACTATAAAGTCAATTATTTTATTTGTAGGGTTTAATCGTTGTGATTAAACCATTTTCATCATATTTCAACTCTGTTACTTTGATGCTGCGTAAATGTGTTACGCCTCGGCTCAAACTGCTATCATGGTAAAACAAATACCATTTGCCATTAAATTCAATAATAGAATGATGAGATGTCCATCCGACAACGGGTTCTAAAATTCTTCCACTATATAGTAAAAGGTCCGTAAGGATTATCGCCGATTGCATAACATAGAAAATGTGTGTCGCCGGTGGAGTACGAGAAATAATATTTGCCATTGTATTTATGCATCCAACTGGCTTCAAAGAAACGACGATTATTATCGCCAGCTAATAATGGCTTTCCGTTTTCATCAATTATCACTGCGTCTCTTGGCTCCTCAGTAAATTCCAGTAAGTCGTTGCTCATTTTTGCCACTTTCGAACATAGGGCAGGTTCATTATCTTTTGGTAAATGAACCAATGGGCCTTCGCCTTTAGCATTAAACGCTCCCGTTCTCCATCGTTGCAACTGGCCACCCCATATACCGCCGAAGTACATATAATAAGTACCGTCATCATCTTTGAATACAGCAGGGTCAATAGAAAAACTATTTTTTATTGCATGAGGTTGCGGAATAAATGGTCCCGTTGGCGAATTACTTGTTGCTACACCGATCCGAAAAATTCCGTCTTGATCTTTTGCAGGAAAAAACAAATAATAAATTCCGTTTTTTTCAGCAGCATCCGGGGCCCACATTTGTTTAGTCGCCCACGGAACATCTTTTACATGTAAAGCAACACCATGATCAATAGCCGTTTTGTCTTCAGGAGAATTCATGGATAATACATGATAATCTTCCATGGCGAAATGACTTCCCAGGTCATCAAAAGGAATATCATTTTCTATATCATGCGATGGATAGATATAAATTTTTCCATTAAAAACATGAGCCGAAGGATCAGCCGTGTAAATATGTTTTATCAGCGGTTGAGAAATCGCTCTCTTATTCAGATCATCAAAGTCAATATGATGAATTGAATCTTCGGGCATAGACAAACTTTAAAATTAAACAGCGCTTAAATTATTTCTTCTTGCTAGTAAATCAGTTTCAATTTGTATCTTCCATTTTTTTATTTATTGCATAAAAGAAAAGTAAAGCAGCGCCGATCAAAAAAGGGATGGAAGGATACACACTCACCAGCATTTTGATGCCATTAATTGCTGTTTGCGGTTGACCGGCTGTACTGTTTGGAACATAATGATATAAGCCCAGCAACCATGTTAATATAGAACTGCCAATAGTTAATCCCGCTTTTAACCCTACCATCATGGCAGAAAAAATGATTGCAGTAGCCCTCCTGTTATTTTTCCATTCGCTGAAATCAGCTACATCAGCGATCATTGCCCAGAGCAATGGAATAGTGATGCCATAAAAGAAACCATGTAAAATTTGTGAGGCAAATATCAGCTTCACTGATGTGGGAGGAAAGAAATAAAAAGCAAGAATGAACAAAGTGGAAATAAACAACGCTATCCCAAACACATCTCTTTTGCCATATTTATCAGCAAGTCTTTTTGATAAAGTGATTCCAATGATCATGCAAATAATTCCGCCTGCATTAAACAAACCCAAACCCGCAGATACAGGATCATCACCAAAGAAATTAATTCCCGCATTTGAAAATGCTTTTAAAACAGGATTGATGAATGCTGTCAGACTTTGTTTGTCTACATAATTTTCAAAATAATAAACATAAGACCCTCCTTTCAAGGCCAGTGTTATAAATACAAGCAAAGTGAGTACAAGTATAATGATCCACGGCCTGTTCTTGCTCAGATCTTTTAAGTCCTGGCCAAGACTTGATTTTTGCTCCGGCTTTGGAACAATGCGTTCCCTAGTTGTGAAAAATGTAATGAGCAACAAAATCGTTCCAATGATAGCCAGCCACGACATTAATTTTTCGATACCTGCGGCCTTATCCCCTCCACCTACATATATAATGATAGGGAGCATAAATACCTGTACAAAGAATTGTGCAAACATTACCGCAACAAAACGATAGGAGGACAAGACTGTTGCGTTCTTTCATATTGCCAGTAATTACACCGCTCAATGCACCATAAGGAAGATTGTTTGCAGCGTATAGCAAAAGCAAAAAAGTATAAGTGACAACTGCATAAATTAATTTTCCTTTGTATGAAAAGTCAGGTGTGCTAAATGCAAGGAATGCTGCAACACCTAATGGAATAGCTGTCCATAATATCCATGGCCTGAATTTTCCCCATCTTGAATTTGTTCTGTCTGCAATAGCGCCAATGATCGGATTAAATCCAAATGCAGCAACAAGCCCAACTACCAATATAATAACAGAAGCATCTTCAGCTTTTAATTTGTAAATATCAGTATAAAAATATGCGAGGTAGGTTACCAGTGTTTGAAAAACAAGATTAGCTGCTAAATCTCCGAGACTATAACCAATTTTTTCGAATACAGATAATTTTTGAGAATCGCTGTTGCTCATATTGCTGATTTTATTTGCTGTCAGAACGCTTTTTCTGCCTTACCGGAATTTTTTTTTGCTTCTATTACTTTATAAAAAGCAAGTTTGGGTTTGAAATCCCTGTCGAATAACAAAGGATAATTGGTTCTGCCGGGAATGGGCCAGCCGTTCAACCAACTTTGTCCATCATTCACTCCCCAAAAAGTGACACGGCTGATCTTGTCTTTATATTTTAAAAGTAATTTGAACAAAGCTTCATAATCATCAGCTAATTTTTGCTGCACACTATCCGGCAAACCATTTACATAGGGATTCATTTGGGAGTTGCCCTGCATTCGTTGATTTACATCTGCGCCCTGAACATTGCGGCCCAGTACGTCAATATCCAGTTCAGTGATCATTACTTTTACTCCCAATGCAGAAAATTGCTGAATACTTTCTTCAATATCTTTTAATGGAATTTTTCCGAGGTGCCAATGACCCTGTATGCCCACCGCATCAATCCGAACCCCGGCTGCCTGTATTTTTTTTATCAACGCAATACAACCGGCACGTTTGGCGGGTTGTTCAATGTTATAATCGTTATAGTAAAGTTCTGTATGTGGTGCGGCTTTTTGTGCTAACCGAAATGCTTCTACAACAAAGTCATCTCCCAATAATTTTTGAAAAATAGATTTACGTATGGTTCCATCTTCATTCAACGCTTCATTCACCACATCCCAACCTTTTACTTTTCCATCATAACGGCTCGCAATAGTGGTGATATGATCAGTCATAAACTGTCGCAGGGAATCAGGAGTTTTAATATTGCGTACAAATGGTGAAAGCTGGCTGTGCCAGATCAAATTGTGTGCTATGACTTGAATATGATGTTGTCTGCCGTATTCTACAATCTTATCAGCAAGGTCAAAATTGTAAACATCCCACTGTGGATTTATAACCTCGCATTTCATAATATTTTCCGGAGTGATGGCGTTAAACTGCTGCTGTATCAAGGCATCTGCTTTTGGGTCTTTTTGCAGAATTTGATCTGCGTTCAAAGCTGTTCCGATAAGAAAGTCTTTTTTGTAAACATCTTTCAGCGAAGGAGTATTTTCTTTTGCTGTAATTTTTTTGGATGAATTACATGCGGAAAACAATCCTTCTAAAGTAAAAAGAAATATTACCGGTATTGAAATGTTCTTTAAAAAAAAGATTTTTTTCTTCACCCTGAAATTATTTAGCTACACCCAATGGTGAGAAATATATAAATACAGCAACAACGATTGCAACTATTATCAATGAAAGAATAACATCCCTTTTGTTCCAGCTGGCCCGGCTGGCAGCCCTGTCTTCTGCCACAGTAGTAGCAAAGGTCAATCCTTTAATGTGCTCATCATCCGGTTTGGGTGTGAATAAGCTCACGATAACCATTAATGCAATGGAGAACAAGAACAAATAGATGCAGAAATAAAGAAAATTAATGGTAGCAAATTGATGAAGAACACCCGTTAAATCATTTTGAAATAATTCCGTTGTCAACTTTATCATGCCGATGATGAATCCGGCTACCATAGCTGCAAGAGCGCCTTTCCCATTAATCCGTTTGAAAAATACTCCCAACAAAAAGACAGCAGCAATCGGAGGTGCTAAATAAGATTGTACACTTTGCAGGTATTGATATAATGTGTTTGAGATCCGACCCATCAACGGGATCCAGGCCATACCCAATAGCACCACACACACAGTGGCGATACGACCCACTCTTACCAATTCCTTATCGCTGGTTTCGGGTTTCATTTTTTTATAGATGTCCATCGTGAATAAAGTGGAGCAGGCATTATAAACTGAGGCCAATGAACTCATTAATGCCGCCAGTAACCCTCCTGCTAACAAACCTCTCAAACCTAATGGCATGATCTGTTCAACCATTGCAGGAAATGAAGCATTATAATCAGTAGTGCCATCGGAGTTTAAAGGTAAAGTCAATTTTCCCTGTGCGTGGAGTGCAAAAGCGATAAGACCGGGAATAAGAAATATAAAAAAGGGAAGAATTTTCAGGTAAGCTGCGAAGATTGTCCCTCTTCTTGCTTGTTTTTCATCACGGGCAGCAAGGCATCTTTGTACAATATGCTGATCGGTACACCAGTACCAAATACCCACAATAGGTGCAGCAAACAAAATTCCTAACCATGGAAACTGGGGATCACTGAGTGGTGGAAACATATTCAACTTTTCTTTAGGCAAAACGGTCATCAAACCATGCCATCCACCTACTTTATCCAATCCAACAAACAATAATACCCCGGATCCTATTATTAACACGATGGCCTGTATAGCTTCTGTATACATAACGGCATGAAGACCGCCTAATACCGTATAGATTCCTGTTACAATAACCAATATTATGGCCCCTGTCCAAAAGCCCACACCTAAAAATTGGTTGAACACTAATGCTCCGGCAAAGATGGTCACAGATGCTTTAGCAATTACATAACTAAGCAACTGAATGATGGATAACAGCCTTCTTGTCTTTGCATTGAATCTTCTTTCCAAAAACTCCGGCATGGTATACACCATACTGCGCATATAAAATGGAACAAACACCCAACCTAATATCAATATGATCCAGGAATGTAATTCATAATGTCCCATCACTGTACCGGATTGACCGGCCGTGCCTGCGAGACCCACAATATGTTCGGACCCTACATTGGATGCAAGAATGGATGCCCCAATTACCCACCAGCCCAAATTCCGGTTTGCCAAAAAATAATCGGAAGGTGAATTTTTACTTTTTCGAATGGACCATATAGAAATTCCGGCAATAACGATAAAGTAAATAATGACGAATATCCAGTCTTTTGCACCAAGAATTGTTCCGAGCAAATGCATGATTGTTGATTTTCGTTAGTAAATTAAATAAATTGGTTAATTATATTTTCAAGCCATTCCTGTTTTCCACTTCTTGTTTCAGGCTCTCCGTTTTCTGCAGCGTAATTTCTTAAATCTTCA
This sequence comes from uncultured Bacteroidota bacterium, assembly GCA_963745445.1. GTDB lineage: Bacteria > Bacteroidota > Bacteroidia > Chitinophagales > Chitinophagaceae > UTBCD1. Next base: position 400,842 of record CAVUXD010000003.1, on the reverse strand, counting down.
AGAGATAATTTACCATTTTCAAATTCTTTACCTTTTTCTGTATCAAAGCTTGAATATCGTTCTTTCCGGAATTTTTTATAATCTGATTTCTGTAAAATTTCGTCTGCAATGATCAGTGCTCTTGCAAAACAATCCATGCCCCCGATATGAGCATAGAACAGATCTTCCGCATCCGTAGAGTTTCTCCTTCGTTTTGCATCGAAATTAATTCCACCCACTTTTATTCCTCCGGCTTCCTGTATCACCAACTGGGCTTCCACTAATTCATAAATGTTATTAGGAAACTGGTCTGTGTCCCAGCCATTTTGATAATCACCACGATTAGCATCTATAGATCCTAATAGCCCGGCATCAACAGCTACCTGTAGTTCATGCTGAAAAGTATGTCCTGCCAGTGTTGCATGATTGACCTCAATATTTAATTTGAAATCATTAATAAGATCGAATTGCCGCAGGAAATTAATTACAGTTGCTGCATCGTAATCATATTGGTGTTTGGATGGTTCGCAAGGTTTGGGTTCAATGAAGAAGGTTCCTTTGAATCCGTTTTTTCGTGCATAATCTTTTGCCGCATGTAGAAATTTTGCAAAATGTTCCAGCTCTCTTTTCATGTTCGTATTCAGCAGGGTCATATAACCTTCTCTTCCACCCCAAAAAACATAGTTGGCGCCGCCTAATTTAATAGTAGCATCAATGGCGGCTTTTACCTGTGCTCCTGCATGAGCTAACACATGAAAATCCGGATTGGTAGCAGCTCCATTCATATATCTTCTGTTGGAAAAAAGATTGGCGGTGCCCCATAATAATTTTACACCACTTTCTTTTTGTTTTTGCAAAGCATAATCAGAAATTGCCTGCAGTCGGGATTCATTTTCTTTGACATCATTGCCATGATCCACAACATCTAAATCATGAAAACAATAAAATGGAAAACTCATTTTGGTCATGAATTCAAAAGCGGCATCCATTTTATCTTTTGCTCTTTCCAATGCTGAGTCTGCCGAAGCATAATTCCACGGATGGATATGAGTGGGTTCACCAAACGGATCAGAGCCATTGCCTACGAATGAATGCCAGTAGGCACAGGCAAAACGCAGATGTTCTTTCAGCGTTTTTCCGGCCACCATTTTATTTTCATCATACCAGCGGAAGGCAAGGGGATTGTCTGTTTGTGGTCCTTCGTATCGCACCGGGCCAATATTTTTAAAAAATTCTTTATCTCCTGTGATTACTTTCATATTTGAAGTTATTGAACAAAAAACAAATTACTTTAAAAAAAGGAAGGATGAATAAATTCATCCCTCCTGGCGATTGCTTATATAAGAACTAGAACTATTACTACTTAATAGCCGGGGTTTTGCGGGAACGGAGGGCCTTCTGTAACATTGTCAATTTGTGTTTGTGGAATTGGCCTTAACATATGAAAGTTTTGAATATAAGGAGCTGCCAAATAATTCCATGCTGTCACTCTTGTCACTAAAGAACGAGTACGTACTAAGTCATCCCACCTTTGCCATTCTCCGAACAACTCACGGCTACGTTCATCAAGAATATAATCTATACCTTTTGTAGTTAAATCTGGTAGCGTGGTTGCAGTCAAAGCCGCAACTGAAGCAGCATTTTGAGCAGGTGTGTTTGTTTTTCTATACGCTGCTCTTGCCCTGACAACATTAAGCATTGCAACAGCATTTGCCATGTCACCAGCTTTATAATATGCTTCAGCAGCAATTAAATAAACTTCTGAAAAACGATATAATACAAATGGTCTTGTTGAAGGATCATTAAAATTTGGCCCTCTGCTTGGGTCCATGTATTTTTTCAACGCCGGGAAAATGCCATTATTCCATAAACTTGGAGGTACAACAATTCCTTTAAAAGGTCTTGTTCCTATAAATTGAGGTGCACCTGCAACTTCAAAGTCAGGCAACCAGACGGCAGTATCTACTCCCTTAGTTGTAGTAAAACCAATACCCCTGCTGTTATGTGCTGCTGCAGCACTATTGGTGACAGAAGTATTAGCAATATAAACTGTATAAAAAGAATTGGCAAATCTGGAGTCATCACTTCTTTGAGTAAACGCTTCATCAAGGAAATAACTTTTGCCTGCATTAGGTCCGCTTGGCCATATATAAAAATTCGGAGCCAATCGAATATAAGGGCGACCATAATATGAATCTCTAATCATTCCTGAAGTACCGCTATTAACAAAAGCACCGCCGCTTATATATCCGTTGACACCGCTGTTATTAGGATAATTCCAATTGGTAAACCATGGGCTAAGATTTTGAGCTGCTCCACCGCTTGCCTGTCCGCCAATGGCATAATAACCATATTTTGGATCTAAAACGTGATCGCTTACAAACATGGTTTCTTTACCATAATCATTAGCAGGTACAAAAGCATCACCATAGTCTTGCCATAAATCCAAACCATAGGTAGATTTATTAGCAATAATATCTGCACAAATGGTTGCTGCAGTTGTAAAATCAGATGTGTATTATTTAACCACCCTCTGGTTAAGTAGGCTTTTGCTAATAAAAATTGAGCAACTGGTTTTGTCGCAGCTTTACCAAGAAAAGGAGCGGTAATAGTATTGGGAAGATTAGCCGCAGCTTCGGTCAAGTCTTGAATTATTAGTGCATAAATACTGTCAACTGATGTTCTATGATCGGCTTGTGAAGGAACTGTAATAAAAGTGGTGTGAAACGGCACAGCTCCAAAATTTTGAACCAGATAAAAATACCAAAAAGCTCTCAGAAACTTTGCCTGAGCCAGATATTGCTTTTTTGTAACAGAATCAACATTTATTGTTTGACCATATTGAAGAACTCCATTCAATGTATTTATATCCTGATATGCTGTTCCCCAGGCAGCGCCGAAATTGGTGCCGTTAAGTCCATTATAAGTACAAATAATTGAACTGCCGCTTTGGCCCAAAAGGAATTCATCAGTGCCTGCCTGCATTTCATTACCGAAACCTTCTGTACCCCAATCACTTCTTATGTCATTATATACACCTGCGATTCCACCCAAAACACCTGAAGCAGATATTAAAAAAGGATGGTACAACTTGAGCTTGCGGATGTTCTTCCAGTATTTTTTTACAGCCCATGCTAATAAAAGCCAAAGTGGCTAAGATTAGCATATATTTCATGTGTTTATTTTTCATACTAAGTAGTATTAAAGATTTAAAATTTAAAGTTTACTCCAAAAGTAAATTGCCTTGTAGATGGGATTATTAAGATCTACACTGATTTGCCTGGTTGGTGCACGCAAATCACTTGTCCCATTTGCGTTTAGTGAACGTCGTATTGTATGCGTTCCCTTCCGGATCAGGACCAAAACCAGCTTTTACAAAAGGTGAATAAATAATAAAGGGATTTGTAGCATTTACATACACTCTGGCAGAACTAATTCCTGTTTTCCGAAAAACTTTAATTGGAATCTCATAGCCAATATTAATGCTTCTGCATTTAATGAATGATCCATCCTGGTAGCCCAAAACAGAACCAAAAAATGCGACCGCATTACCTGCATCGGGTGCAGGAAATTCATTGGTAGGATTAGTACGGGTCCAATAGTTAATCTTTATTTGGTTTGACACGGCTTTGTTCAAAGAAAGCAAAACCTCCGCTACCGGTAGAATTACCGGTAAGATATGGAACATAGACTTTCATTCCCATTCTTGCATAGACAACTACTGACAAGTCAAAACCTTTATAACTAAGCCTGTTGGTAATACCTCCTTCCCATTTGGGTTGGAAATTTCCCAAAATTTGCCTGTCTGCTGCAGTAATTTTATTGTCTCCATTTACATCCTGAACACGTATTTGTCCTGGATATTGAACCGGTGAGGTTTGCTGTGCTAAAATACCTTTTGCAGAATCATCAGTTTGCCATATTCCCAGTTTTTTATAATCATATATTACAGTTAACGGCTGTCCTACAAACCAACCATTGCCAGGAATAGAAGTTTGAGCAGGGGTAGTTAATTGTGTAATTTTTTCTCTATTATAGAAATAGTCCACATCTACACTCCAATTCAAACCTGATTTATTTCTAATGATATCTCCACTAAGCGCAATTTCTAATCCTTTACTTTCTGTTTTACCTAAATTTTTCAAAGTAGAGCCGGCACCATTGCTTTGAGGAAGGTTTACAGACAATAAAATATCCTTTGTTTTTTGATGATAATAGTCGATACTACCTGTAACTCTGTTTTGCAATATCCCGAATTCAAGACCTACGTCAATTTGAGAGGTAGACTGCCAGCCAAGGCCGGTAGCAGGCAGACTCGTTACTGTATATGCCAATTGTTGACCTGAAGTTCCGGTCCCGAAATTATAATAGCCAGCAGACAGTGCGCCGAGTGTTTGATAAGGGCTAACATTTCTATTACCTGAAACACCCCATCCACCTCTTAATTTAAGGTTAGAAATAAATGAAATATTTTTCATAAAGCTTTCATCAGAAACAATCCAACCTAAACCTATAGCAGGATAAGTAAACCACTGATGACCCGGAGATAAAGTTGAAGAACCATCTCTTCTTACTGTGGCTGTTAACGAGTAGCGGTTATTATATGAGTAATTCAAGCGGCCCATGTAAGAAAGCAATCCCTGTTCAGTGAAACTGCCGCTTGCTGTTGGTGTTCCACTTGCTAAAGCAAAATTAGCACTACCTATATAATCTGCCGGAACTCCGGTAACACTCATACTACTTCCTTGAGAATGATCTTTGGTCACCTCAAATAAACCTGTAAAATCAATTCTATGTTTCTGTGCAATTACTTTATCATAGTACAAAAGATTTTGCAAGTCATAATTCCAATATTCAGTATTACTAACTGATGCACTTGATGATGACTGAACTGTTGCAGTATTAACATAAGTGAGAGGGCCGGAGTAGCCATTATAAGAAGATTGGCTGTAGTTTAAACCGGCATTAAACCTATACCTTAGTCCTTCAATAATCTTAACTTCTGCATAGGCACTGTTAAAAGTTCTTAATGATCTGGTTTTTGACAAGTATAGCATCAGCCTTTGTTATCAATGTTAAAGGACTTATTTGGCATGCATCAATGGAACCAGCGGCAGGGGTTAAATTCACGGATCCATCAGTATTGTAAGGAGCAGCCAATGGTGTTAATCTAACCAACCCCGCTGGCACACCGCCACCACCCGGATCATTCGTATAGCTAACTGAATTAAGGCTGTTAACTCCGACTTTTACTCTTTTACCAATTTTTTGGTCTAATGTCATACGCAAGTTCACACGGTCGAATCTTTGATTTGGAATAATTCCTGATTCTCTAAAAAACCCTGCGCCTAATGAGTATTGAGTCGCATCAGTACCCCCTTGCACACCTACCTGGTGGCTTGTAGTATAACCATTTTGAAAAATCAATTTTTGCCAATCGGTCGATATGCCGGCAGCAAGAGCATCTTTTTCAGGTTGAGTAAGCAAGTAAGATGAAGTATTAAAACTACTGGGCCATGCACTTCTGTTATAAAGTAGCAGCATCGGTTTTAAATTGAGCATATTCAGGACCATTAAATACTTTGTACTCACCGAGAATAGAAGTCACCGAATAATAAGCATCGTAGGTTATTACTGGTTTTCCAACATTTCCCACGTTTTGTTGTAATTAATATAACGCCACCGGCACCACGTGAACCATATATTGCAGTTGCAGACGCATCTTTTAAGATATCAATACTAACAATGTCAGTCAGGATTTAAATCGCCCATACCCCCATATGGTATTCCATCTACTACAAATAAGGGACCATCTAATGCATCACTTGAGGATGAACTGGTAGTTAATGTTCTGTTACCCCGGATACGAATCTGAGGTATAGATCCGACAGAACCACTATTACTAACTATTGAAACACCAGCTATGCGGCCTTTGAGTTGTGTAACAACATTAGTTGAAGGAACTTCTTTCAATTTAGCTGATGATATAGAAGATATTGAACCCGTCACATCTTTTTTCCTTGTAGTACCATAGCCTGTAATCACTACTTCTTCTTGTGTTTTTTCTAAAGAAACCATAGTGACATCTACTGTTGCCCTTCCGTTGATTCTTACTTCTTGTGGTGCGAAGTTGACGGCGGTAATGAGCAACACAGCATTTTTTGACACCGATATTTGGTAATTTCCATTATCGTCAGCGGTAATTCCGGTTGTTGTACCTTTTACGATTACCGAGGCTTTAGCAACGGGCTGGCCATTTTCATCACTGACGTGGCCTTTAACAAGAATGTTTTGTGAATAGCCCGGCAATGTCATGAAAATTGCCAGTATCATCGACAAAAATGTGGCTATGGCTTTTCCGGAAAGAAACCTGGATGAAGCCTTCTTACTTTGAGTTTTTTCTTGGCTCAGAACTCTCATAATAGTTGTTTTAGAATTTTTGAATTATATATAAACAGGGAATTGAGTTTTGGTAAATCGAGCAGCTGTAATTCAACTGGTGTTCATGAATTTTTTTTTTATTGGTTAATAAAAAATTGTTTCAAACGGTTCTCTTTGGATGATTGGAAGTGAAGGGGCTGGATTTTTTGCTGCTCGCTATCTCTGTTTTCTTTGAACTTTTCAAATCTTGTCTGTGTGGCGGGTCCGGCGCCAAATAAATTTATCAGGGACTCTTATATATATATTATAAGAGTCCGGGGTATGTTTTACTGAACTGTTTATTAAATAAAAAAAATGGTGAAGAAAAAGGTCTTTTTCCTGTGGGTTGCTAACAAATCCTTCGCTAAAAATAGGCAATGTGTTACTAAGTTTCGGCTGCATAAAATCAATCGTTTTTTTGTTATGGCAAGTATGCAGTTATCTCTTTCTCACGACTAATATAGGCAGAAATTTTAAAAATGTAACCGATTACAATAAATTTTTTTAAAAATATTTTATTTAGCTTTACTGGTAGTAGTGTAACCGATTGTATGAAAAAGGCTAAAGAAGTCACTATTTACGATATTGCCGATCGCCTAAACGTCTCAATAGCCACCGTCAGCCGGGCTTTAAAAGATGACCCTGTTGTTAGCAAAAAGACACGGAAAAAGGTCTATGAAGTGGCAGAGGAGATGGGCTATCGTTCCAACCATTTTGCCCGTAACCTCCGGCAACAACATACCCGTACTATTGGCCTCATCGTTCATGAGTTGAACAGTAATTTTATTACATCAGTCCTTGCCGGGATTGAAAAAGTAACTGCAGAAGCTGGCTATGACCTTATTATTACCCACTCCTCGGAAAGCTTCGATAAAGAAGCAGCTAATGCAGAAAATCTTTTTCATAAAAGAGTAGATGGCGTCATCGCTTCCCTTTCTTTCGATACAGAAGAGCTTTCTCATTTTCAGCGTTTCGTTGATAAGGGGGTTCCGGTTATTTTCTTTGATCGTGTAGAGCAGAACAGTGATAATACGGTCGTGATCATTGATAATTATAAATGTGGCTATCAGGCCACAAGGCATCTCATTGAACAGGGATGTAAGCGGATAGCGCATATAACTTCGAGTTTGAAAAGAAATGTGTATGCGCAACGATACAAAGGTTACCGTGATGCTCTTTTTGATAATGGCGTTCCTTTTGATGAAAATCTGCTAATCATAAATGACCTTAGTGAGCAAAAAGCAGTTGAATCAGCCACACAAATATTAAGAATGAAACCGTTGCCCGACGGTATATTTATAACTAATGATTTTGTGGCCGCAGTTTGTATCAGGACATTAAAAGAACATGGCATTAATATACCCGAAGACATTGCAATAGTAGGTTTTAATAATGATGCAATAGGAAAACTGATCGAACCGCAATTGACAACTATTGATTATCCGGGTAAAGAAATGGGTGAAATAACGGCGAGAAACCTGATCGATCATTTGTTGGGCATCAGTAATATTCATAACACAAATACGATTATCGTCAATTCAAAGCTGATCATTCGTAAATCGTCTTTAAAAAAAGGTGCGATACCTTAAAAAATTATAACAGAAAAATAAATTTTAACTTACGACTGAATGAATTGTTGCCATGCAAAGGGAAAAAGAAGTTACAATCTATGATATAGCCGATCAGCTGAACATCTCCGTCGCTACGGTAAGCCGGGCATTGAAAGATGATCCTGTAGTCAATAGAAAGACCAAAAAACTGGTTTCAGATCTTGCAGATAAACTCGGATACCGCTCTAATCATTTTGCAAAAAATCTTCGTAATCGCCGCACGGATACGATTGGTGTGATCGTACCAAGGCTGAACAGTTATTTCATGTCATCTGTAATCTCCGGTATTGAAAATGTTGCTAACAATGAGGGATACAATCTCATTATAAGCCAATCTTCGGAATCTACTCATAAAGAAAAAGCCAATGCAAAAACTTTATTCAACAGCCGGGTAGATGGATTATTGATTTCATTGGCTTACGATTCTGAAGACATTTCCTACCTGGATTCTTTTTATAAAAAGAATATACCGGTAATATTTTTTGATCGCTGCGAACAATACAACGATTTCACCAATATTTTGATCGATAATCAAAAGGCGGGTTACGAGATAACGAAACATTTAATTGACCAGGGCTGTTGCAGAATAGTTCATATTACTGCATTGCCCAAGAGAAATGTATATGTGGATCGCTTGAATGGTTATAAAAAAGCATTGGCAGAAAGCAATATTGAATTCAGGGAAGATTACCTTATTATCAATAACCTGAGTCAGGATGCAGGCGAACAAACCGCTGAAACCATTTTGCAGATGGATCCACTTCCCGATGGAATCTTTGCATCGAATGATAACTGTGCAGTTGGTTGTATGCTGGCACTGAAAAAAGCCGGTATTCGCATCCCGGAAGATATTGCTGTAGCTGGATTTAATAACGACCCTGTTTCAATGGTGATCGAACCTAACCTTACAACAATAAATTACCAAGGTTATGAAATAGGGGCAATTGCTGCCCGAAATCTTATTGGGCATTTGAATGGCAGCAAACCTGTTCATTCCACTCAAACTATTGTACTGCGTTCCGATCTGGTCATTCGTGACTCTTCGAAACGCCGGAAGGAGTAAACCCGTCTCTTATTTTGTTTAGATCGCTTGTTATGAAGAAACTTTTTTTTATTACTGGTTTTGTTTTTTTCATTCAGTTGCTTTATGCTGAAGATGGTTATCGGCTTTGGCTGCGCTATGATAAAATAGAGGACAACAGGTTATTACCCGAATACAGGAATCGTATTCAATCTTTTTTTATTGACGGCACTTCTCCAACATTGATAGCAGCAAAAAAAGAGATGCTGATGGGTTTACAAGGATTGCTGGATAAAAAAATTCCAGGCATAAATAAGATTGCTGATAATTCAGTTGCCGTTTTTAAAAAATCTTCTTCCGTTTTAAAAAACATCAATGTCAATTATGATGTGTTGGGTACTGAAGGATTTGCGATTATTAGTAATAAAGGAGCCATCAAGAATGTAACAATAATTACAGCTAACACTGATATCGGTCTTTTATATGGGGTATTTCAATTTCTGCGATTATTACAGACACATCAAAATATCCAGAATCTTTCTATCATTAGTGTTCCGAAAATTCAAAATCGCATTTTAGATCATTGGGACAATCTCAACAGAACAGTAGAAAGAGGTTATGCTGGTATCTCCATCTGGAATTGGCATGAGCTGCCAGATTATATTGATCAACGTTATATCGATTATGCAAGAGCTAATGCTTCTATCGGAATTAATGGAGCTGTATTGACAAACGTTAATGCCAATTCTTTAGTTCTTACAGAACAATATCTCGTAAAAGTTGCTGCATTAGCCAATGTATTTCGCTCTTATGGAATTAAAGTTTATCTCACCGCAAAATTTAGTGCCCCGATAGATATTGGGAAACTAAAAACCGCTGATCCCTTGGACGAAGAAGTAAGAAATTGGTGGAAGAAAAAAGCAGATGAGATCTACCAGCTCATTCCCGATTTTGGAGGTTTTTTGGTAAAAGCAAATTCTGAAGGTCAGCCGGGTCCGCAAACTTATAGAAGATCACATACTGACGGCGCCAATATGCTGGCTGATGCGCTGGCTCCGCACAACGGTATTGTGATGTGGCGGGCATTTGTTTACGATATTTCGGCTACGCAGAATAGTAATAATGAAATAAAAAATATTTCATCACTGCCTTATTCTCCTAATGATCGTTTCAAGCAGGCTTATAATGAATTCAAACCTTTCGATGGAAAATTCCGAAAAAATGTTTTGATACAGGTAAAGAATGGCCCGATAGATTTTCAACCGAGAGAACCTTTCTCGCCATTGTTTGGCGCCATGCCGCAAACTCCTTTAATGATGGAGTTTCAATTGACACAGGAATATCTTGGGCAGGGGACGCATCTTGTTTTTGAAGGGCCATTGTTCAAAGAATGTCTTGATGCTGATACTTATGAAAAAGCTCGCCTGAATGACGCAGTCGGGCAGGGTAAGGGTTCTACGGTAGCAAAAGTGATTGACGGAAGTTTGGATAATTATTCTGTCACTGGTATTGCTGGTGTTGCAAATATTGGCAACGAAAGAAACTGGACCAATCATCCGTTTGGCCAGGCAAATTGGTATGCATTCGGAAGATTGGCATGGGATCATGATCTCAGTTCTGCACAAATTGCAGAAGAATGGATAAGACAAACTTTCTCCAATGACAAACAATTTGTGGAGATTGTTAAAAAAATAATGCTGATGTCAAGGGAGACGATGGTGAATTATATGACTCCGCTCGGATTACATCATATTATGGGCACGGGACATCATTATGGACCGGCGCCATGGGTGAGCAATGCAGGAAGAGCAGATTGGAACCCGGTATATTATCATCGTGCCGATTCTATCGGAATTGGTTTTGACAGAACCGCATCGGGCAGCGACGCATTATCACAATATGCGCCGGAGGTCCGGGAAAAATGGGAAAGCCTCAGCACCTGCCCTGATGAATATTTGTTATGGTTTCATCATGTCAGTTGGAATTATAAAATGAAATCAGGAAGAACTTTATGGAATGAATTGTGCTATCATTATTATAATGGCGTGGATTCTGTAAAATGGATACAACAGCAATGGGGTAGTTTGGAAAAATATATTGATGAGGAACGATTCAAACAAGTGAAAATGTTTTTAGGCATACAGGAAAAAGAAGCGGAATGGTGGAGGAATGCCTGCCTGTTATATTTTCAGACGTTTTCAAAAAAACCAATACCTGCCGGCTATGAACAACCTGATAAAACTTTGGAGTATTATAAAAGCCTGAGATTTCCTTATGTACCGGGAAATGGAGGAAATAATTAGCCCCTTCCTAACCTTCCCCTAAAGGGGAAGGAATGGCAATGCACAGGGGCAATAAATTGAAGAGAATTCAAAAATTGAATTTATAAAATGAAGAGCTGAATAAATAAGAAAATATCTAACAATGACGAAACAAAACTCCCCTTTAGGGGTTGGGCGCAAAATAGCGATTATCACAGGCGGAGGATCCGGAATTGGATTAGCAATAACAGAGAAATTTGTAAAGAATAATATTTATTCGGTCATTATCGGAAGAGATGAAAAAAAACTGTCAGATGCAAAAAAGAAATTAGGTGAACTATGCGAACCCTTTTCATTTGATCTGAATGAACTTGATTCTATTCCGCAGATGGTAAAAAATATTATTGACCGGCATAAACACATTGACATATTAGTGAACAATGCGGGTATTAATATGAAAAAAGAATTTTTGCAGGTTGCAAATGAGGATTTTCAAAAGATCATTCACACGAATGTGACTGCTATGTTTGTATTATCAAGAGAGGTGATAAAATACATGATAGAAAGAAAATCGGGGTCGGTGATCAATATCAGTTCGATGGCATCACAATACGGAATTCCGAAGGTGATTGCTTACACTGCTTCCAAGTCAGCTATTGAAGGAATGACAAGGGCTATGGCGGTGGAGCTTTCTCCCAACGGGATCAGGATAAATTGTATTGCGCCGGGATTTATTGGCACCGATATGAGTGCAAAAGCATTGAACAACGATCCGGAACGAAAAGGAAAAGCATTGGGAAGAACTCCGATGGGTTATCTTGGTGATCCTTCGGATGTGGCAGATGCTGTATTTTTCCTGGCAAGTGATGAAGCGAAATATGTAACAGGTGTAGTACTTCCCGTGGATGGGGGAAATTCAATAGGTTTTTAGTCGATTGCTTATTTATTGATCTGATTTGAATTCATCAGCAAAACGAACTGCTGTGAAATAGTAATTTTTTTCTGACAAATAAACAGAAACGATGCAAAAACCTTTTTTAATCACATTCTTTACTGCGTTTTCCATAACGCTCTTTTCACAGAATATTATTTCTGAGAAAAACGAAACGGGCTCATTCCCTTTAGTAGCTTCAATGCAGACTGCTTCAATATATGCAGATGATAATGATTACTGGCTGGTACAGAAAGCTTCAGAGTTTCTGCAACAGGATATTGAAAAAGTAACCGGGCAAAAACCTGCCATTACAAACTCACTTTCGGGTTTGTCAAAAAATGTGATCATTATCGGATCCATAGATCAGTCTTCATTAATAAAAAAACTGGTAGCTGAAAAAAAATTAAATGTGAGCAAGGTCAATGGTAAATGGGATGCTTATGAAATTCAATCTATCAAAAATCCACTCCCCGGAATACAAAATGCGTTAGTGATCACAGGAGGTAATAAAAGAGGTGTTGCTTATGGAGTTTTTGAGATTTCACAGCAAATGGGTGTTTCTCCATGGTACTGGTGGGCAGATGTGCCCGTGAAAAAGAAAGCAGCTGTTTACATAAAATCCGGGATCAATATTACAGATGCGCCCAAAGTAAAATATCGTGGCATTTTTATTAACGATGAAGCGCCGGCTTTTTCAGGATGGACAAAAGAAAAATTCGGTGGCGTCAATCATCAGGTCTATGAAAAAATGTTTGAGCTTATTCTCCGCTTAAAAGGAAATTATCTCTGGCCGGCAATGTGGGGAAATGCTTTTAATGATGACGATACACTCAACCCAATAATGGCGGATAAATATGGTATTGTAATGGGCACTTCTCATCATGAACCAATGATTCGTGCACAACAGGAATGGAAACGCTATGGAAAGGGCGCCTGGGATTATACCAAGAATGATTCTGTATTGAAAGCCTTCTGGAAAAAAGGGATTGAAAATATGGATCATCATGAAAGCATTGTGACCATAGGTATGCGTGGTGATGGCGATATGCCGATGACGCAAGGCACAGCTATCGATCTATTAGAAAAAATTGTAGCGGATCAACGAAAGATCATTACGGATGTCACCGGTAAACCCGCATCAGAAACGCCACAGGATTGGGCTTTATATAAAGAAGTGCAGGATTATTATGATAAAGGAATGAGAGTGCCAGATGATGTTACACTGTTATTATGTGATGACAATTGGGGAAATATCAGAAAACTTCCTAAACTTTCAGATAAACCGAGAAGCGGTGGTTATGGCATTTACTATCACTTTGATTATGTAGGCGGACCAAGAAATTACAAATGGATCAACACAAATAATATTGCAAGAGTGTGGGAACAAATGCATCTTGCTTATGAATACGGTGTCCGGCAAATATGGATCGTGAATGTGGGTGATCTGAAACCGATGGAATTCCCTATTTCTTTCTTTTTAGATTATGCCTGGAATCCTGATAAATGGAATGAAGATAATCTCCAAACTTATTATACCAATTGGGCAGCACAACAATTCGGAAACACTTATGCAAAAGAAACAGGAGCAGTAATGGAAAAATATGCTCAATACATCTCAAGGAGAAAACCGGAATTGCTGGATGCCAATACATACAGCCTCACCAATTATGACGAATGGGAAAGAGTAATGAGCGAATGGAAAGACCTTTTCAACAAGGCATTGAAAATTGACAGGGAATTGCCTGATGAATATAAAGATGCTTTCTTCGAATTAGTACTTCATCCGATAGAGGCAACAGAAAATCTGCATGAACTGTACCTGGCCGCAGCAAAAAATAAATGGTATGCTGATCAAAAAAACATCAAAGCCAATGCATATGCAGATACAGTAAAACTTTTGTTCGCAAAAGATTCAGCGATTTCTTATTACTACAACCATGTAATAGTCGGAGGCAAATGGGATCACATGATGGATCAAACACATATTGGGTATACTTACTGGCAACAACCACCCGTGAACAGAATGCCGAAGGTGCAGTATGTAACAAGCAGTTCAGATTCTGCCGTCAAGTCAATTGCCAATTTTGAAAATAGTTCTCCTGATAATAGATCAGCAGGCTATATTTCTATCGAAGCGGCGCATTATAACAGAGCTATTGACAATAGTATCGTGCATTGGAAGATTATTCCGGATATCGGCAGAGATGGGGATGCTGTTACAACATTTCCTGTTGCAGTAAACAATCAAATAATAACTGCAAACAGCCCTCGTCTCGAATATGATTTTAATATAAACGATACAGGAACGGTCAAAGTAGATGCTTATTTTTCCCCTACATTAAATTTTCATAACGATTCAACAGGATTGCAATATGCAATTTCAATTGATAATGAAACACCACAGATCATTTCAATAAATAAAGATGATAGCAATGACAGGATTTGGGGTCAGTGGGTTTCAAATGATATTATCATTAAAACAACAACACATAAAATCAATAAAGCAGGCAAGCATATAATAAAATATTGGATGGTAAGCCCTGCAGTGGTCTTACAAAAATTAGTGGTAGATATGGGAGGGCTGAAGCCGAGTTACCTTGGTCCGCTGGAAACATTAAGGAAATGAAAATAATTAACTGCTGTTTCTGCTATGTTTCAGAATAGATTTCCATTTTATAATTATCAATCATGAAAGGGAAAATCATAATCGTTTTAATATTTGCAATGATTGCTTCTGTTACGTCAGGTCAGGTGATAGCAAAATTTGATGTAGAATTGACCAAACCAGCTAATGGATTGGATGTTCCCGCATCAGTTAATCTTGATAATATAACTTTTGCCGCTGATTCTTCACTTTTATTGGTTGAAGTTGTGAATGGGAAACAAATTCCTGTTCCTTACCAGATCACAGAAAACGAGCATCGCACTTTGAATTGGTTGATCAACACAAAAAATAATCAGGAGAAAAAAAGAGTCTTTCAGCTTATTACAGGAAACCCTCAATATTTTCCGATGGTAATTGCCAATAAAAACGATAGCTCCATTACATTTCAATCTGACAATAAAAACTTGTTGCGTTTTTATTACGCAACAGTTTATCCACCTGCCGGCATTGATACAAATTATAAACGAAGTGGGTTTGTGCATCCATTATGGACGCCGCACGGACAAGTGCTTACCCGTATTCAACCTCCCGATCATTATCATCATTATGGAATCTGGAATCCATGGACACATGTTTTGTTCGAAAATGATACGGTGGATTTCTGGAACTTGAAAGACAGAAAAGGAACTGTTCGCTTCGCCAACTTTGCTGATGTTACTAATGGGCCGGTGTTCTCAGAATTCCAGGCATTGCTTCATCATATAGTTTTTGAAAAAGATGGCAGTGAAAAAAATGCTTTGAATGAATTACAAACTTATCGTGTATATCAACCCGAAGCGAATGCAGATTATTTTATTGTTGATTTCACTTCGCAGTTAAGTTGCGCTACACAGAGCCCTTTTCATATTCTTGCCTATCGTTACGCAGGTTTTGGCTGGCGAACAACAGAATACTGGGATAATAATAATTGTGAAGTGCTGACTTCCGAAGGAAAAACGAGAAAAAATACAGATGCCACTAAAGCCAGATGGTGTATTGTGCAGGGAGCATTACCCGGAAATGATTCAGGCGGGGTGGTGATGTTGTCCTACCCGGCTAATTACAATCATCCGGAACCAATGAGGATTTGGACATTGAATACCAATGGACGAGGCGACATGTTTTTCAGTTTTGCCCCAACAAAAGACAAAGACTGGATATTGGAGCCGGGAAAAACTTATGTGTTGAAATATCGAATGGTTGTATTCAATGGAAGATATGATGCTGCCAAAGCAGAAAGTGCCTGGCAGTATTTTGCTGAACCACCTCAGGTGATTATTAAGAAATAAAGAATTGAAAATTGATATTGTATGTTTTTATTTATCATTAAAAAAATAACTTGATGAAAGAGAAAACACAAAATTTCAGCCGTAGAAAATTTATTGAAAATTCTGCAAAAGCTGCAGCAAGCACTTTGATCATTAGCCGGTTCCCAACTATAGTTCCCTCCAGTGTATTTGGGAAAAATGCACCGAGCAATCTTATTAATGTTGCCTCTATCGGCTGTGGCCGTATTTCAATCAGCCATGATATGACCAATATTGCCCGATATGCAGGGGCAAGGATCATTGCTGTTTGTGATTTAGATAAAAAAAGAGCTGATGCCGGGCCGCAGGCTGTAAAGAATAATTATATAAAAGCAGCTAAAGATAATGGCGGATTGAAAGGAGATTGGGATATTAAAGTGTATTATGATTACAAAGAATTGCTGGCGAATAAAGACATTGATGCAGTTCATATCAGTTTACCGGATCATCAACATGCTATTGTTGGTGTTCATACTGTGAGAGCAGGTAAAGATGTTTACTTACAAAAGCCTGCATCGCTGACCATTGAAGAAGGAAGGATATTAAGTAATGAAGTAAAAAAATCCGGACGCATTTTACAAATGGGAAGCCAGCAGAAATCTATTGACCCCTGGCCGCAATTTAAAAAAGCTTGTGAATTGGTACGTAACGGAAGAATTGGTCAATTAAAAACTATTGAAGTGGGTTTGCCTGGAGATCCTGGCGGAGGCAATACGATGAAGATGGATGTTCCTTCAACTTTTAATTATGATGCATGGTTGGGTGCAACACCAGACGTATATTATACAGAAGACAGGGTGCATTCGCAGGATGCTTCCACAAAAGGAATTCTCAGCCGGGGTGGATGGTTGCGTTGCGAGCAATTCGGTGCAGGAATGATCACGGGCTGGGGTGCTCATCATATTGATACAGCACACTGGGGTATGGGAACAGAATACTCAGGACCGATAGAAGATATGGGGCAAAGCAGATTTCCCAACTGATGATCCGAACTACAAAGGATTGTGGGATGTGCATGGAATATTCAGAACAGAAGCGATGTATGCGAATGGAGTTCATATGATCGTTTCAAATGAACTTCCCAATGGAGTTAAGTTTATCGGAACAGAAGGATGGATATGGGTAACCCGTGGAAATTATAAAGTAACTGACAGCGATCCGGTAGCTGATAATTATGGAGTAAAACCTATTGATGCCAGCAATCCGAAAATTTTGCAATCCGTTATCGGCCCGAATGAAATTCATTTATATGAAAGTTCGGAACAACATGCCAACTGGCTGGATTGTGTCAAATCAAGAAAAGAACCAGTAGCTCCGGTAGAAGTGGGCCATCGTTCCTGCAGCGCCTGCCTGTTGCATCATATTGCGATGAAATTAAAAAGAAAAATTTATTGGGACCCGGATAAAGAAATGTTTAAGAATAATGATAAGGAAGCGACAGCGATGTTATCCCGGCCAAGAAGAAAAAAATATGATTTTGACTCATGAAAAAAATAATTGCCATACTTTTTTTTCTTTTTCCTCTGGTGCTTTTTGCTCAACAGGATACTGTTGTAGCGGGATTATATAAATGGAAATATCCCAATTCCATGCAGGGTAATATTTCTTCAGCTGTTCTTTTTCAGGGTAGCACAAAAGATCTTGGATATGTGCAAATGACATCGAATCTTATAATGTATCAAAAGAAAAAGGTATTGTTACAACGTTCATCAAAAGAATCCTTACTGATTGTAAAATCGGGACCATTATTGGTCAGCATGAAAGATTCTTCGCGGAAGTTGAATAAGGGAAGTGTGGTGCTTATTATGCCAGAAAAAAGTTGTTCGTTGCAATGTGCCACGAAAAATCCCTGTGAATTTTATTTGATGACCTATGAATCCAAATCTCCTGTTGATCAGGAAAGAGCAATGAATGCCGGAGGCTCAAAGATCGTGGATTGGGATAAAGTTGTTTTCAAAGCGAATGATAAAGGCGGTACCAGAAAGTTCCTGGAACAGCCTACGGCTATGTTGACACGTTTGGAGATGCATGTATCAACGCTGAATGAAGGATTGAAGAGTCATGACCCGCATACACATCGGGCGGCAGAGATCATACTTGTATTGGATGGAAGTACCGAAATGCAGATAGGCAATGATTTCTATAAAGGAAATGCCGGTGATGTTTATTACATGGCTCCCTATGTTCTTCATGGCATCCGCAATGACGGCAAACAAGCCTGTACTTATTTCGCATTTCAATTTCAGTAAAACGATGGATAGTATATGATAAAACAAAAATTTATTCTTGGAATTGTATCGTTGATCATTATGTCCTGTAATAGCAATTCATCAAAAGAGACAAAAAGCAAAGCGGTCCAACTGATCACTTTGGACCCCGGCCATTTTCACGCAGCATTGGTTCAAAAGTCGATGTACGAGGATGTAGATTCGGTGGTTCATGTTTATGCTCCCGGCGGGAATGATCTGCAACTGCACCTCGATCGCATCAATGCCTATAACGATAGAAAAGAAAATCCCACACATTGGAAAGAGGAAGTCTATACCGGAAATGATTTTTTCGAAAAAATGTTATCGGAAAAGAAGGGGAATGTAGTAGTGCTTGCAGGGAATAATGAAAAGAAAACGGAATACATTTTGAAATCGTTGCAAAATGACTTTAATGTTTTGGGAGATAAACCAATGTCGATCGATAGCGCTGGCTTTGAACAATTGAAAGAAGCTTTTGATGTAGCTGCAAAAAAGAATTTGATCTTATATGATATTATGACCGAACGTTTTGAGATCACGACTATTTTACTCAGAGAATTATCTGTGATACCTGAAATATTCGGCAAACTGCAGCAAGGAACTGATGCTGACCCGGCAGTGGTAAAAAGTTCAACTCATTATTTATATAAATATGTTTCCGGTTCTGTATTGACAAGACCCGCCTGGTTCTTTGATGTTTCACAGGAAGGAGAGGGAATTGTGGATGTCATGACGCATTTAGTGGATTTAGCTCAGTGGGAATGTTTTCCCGGCCAGTCCATTGATTATACAAAAGATGTACAAGTTAATTCAGCAAGACATTGGTTTACCGATCTGAGTTTATCTCAATTTAAAGAAGTAACTAAAGAAAATAATTTTCCAGATTATTTGAAGAAAAATGTTGTGAATGATTCTATCCTGGAAACATATTTCAATGGGGAGATCAATTACCAACTTAAGGACGTCCATATAAAAACAACTGTGAAATGGGATTATAAAAGTGAAAATAATACAGGTGATCTGTATGAAGCGATCATGAAGGGAACCAAAGCAAATCTCATTATAAAACAAGGCGCAGAAGAAAAATATAAACCCACTTTATATATAGAACCTGTAACAAAAGACGCTGCCTATGAAAATGTTTTGATGGAAAAATTCAAAGCGATTCAATCAAAATATCCGGGAGTGGAATTAAAGAGAATGAACAATGGCTTGGAAGTTACTATTCCGGACAAATACAGGGAAGGCCACGAAGAACATTTTGCAAGAGTGACCAATAATTTCCTTGAGTATTTAAAGAATAAAGATATACCCGCATGGGAAGTGCCGGGTATGCTCGCAAAATATTATATCACAACAAAAGGATTAGAAATAGCATTAAAAAATAAATAATGGCACTTGAAATAATCGATAAACCATTCAATGTAACACTTCACGGATTCTCCGGAAAAGTGTTGAATAAAAATTATGCAGGCACAGGCAAGCCATTGATGGATGCCACGTGGAAAGAGATAAAATCAAACGGTATTAAAAACAAAGGCATCAATTATTGGGTCTATGACAGAAATGATATGCTCTTCACAGGTGTAGAGCTTGAACAAGATATTCAAGCTGAAGTAAAATTGGAATCTAAAACGATCGATCTTTCAAAATATGCTTATTGGAAACATATCGGCCCTTATACAAAGTTGAAGGATGCATACAACGGAATGCATAGTGAATTAGAAAAAAGAAATCTCAATTTTTATTATCCGTTTCTTGAAATCTACGGCCATTGGACAAATGATGAAACGAAACTTGAAACAGAAATAATATTCTCACTCACACTGCAACAATAAATAATCATTAATGAAACTTTTTTTTACAACACTATTTTTTTTAATAACTGTTAGCGGTTTTGCGCAGTATCCAAAAGTAAATATTCCGAACTCTGAAGTGAGAAGCATTACTTCTTCTATTGTTGCGGGACAGGAATATCAATTGCAGGTTATGTTGCCAGCTGGTTATAATAACAGCGATGACAAAAGATATCCTGTGGTATATCTTATGGATGCACAGTGGGATTTTCCATTAGTGGCTTCTTTATATGGTCAGCAATATTATGATGGTTTCATTCCATCCATGATCATTGTTGGTGTTACCTGGGGTGGTGTGAATCCGAACCCCGATAGTCTGCGGGCAAGAGATTATACTCCGACAAATGAAAAGAGATTACCTCAAAGCGGTGGCGCCTCACGATTTCTTTCTGTATTGAAGAATGAAGTAATCCCTTTAATAGAAAAAAATTACAGGGTGGAAAATAATGACAGAACATTGATGGGCTGTTCTCTCGGTGGATTGTTTACTATGTATACTTTGTTTACCGAACCGGATTTATTTCAACGATATGTTGCTGTCAGTCCTGCTTATGGATGGGATAACCAGGTGATCTATCAATATGAAAAAAAATATTTTGAGAATAAATCCAATCCACCCGCAAGATTATTTATGTGTGTGGGTGGAGTAGAAAGAGGAGTGCCGGGGTTTAATAAACTGACTGATTTTCTAAATAATCGTCATTATTCTTTTTTGAAAATTGAAAGCCGGGTATTGGAAAATACCGGCCATTCCGGAACAAAAGGAGAAGGGTTTGCCCGTGGTTTGCAATTTGTTTTTGCAAAACCAAAAGCCGATCTGCCGCCATCGGTACTTGAGAAATATGTTGGAAGCTATCAGTCGGCGAACGGAAATAAGATAGAGATAAAATCTGAAGACAATAAGCTGGCGATCTATTTTGGAGCGAATAATAAATATGTGTTGTATGCTGCTGATGAAACTGATTTCTATGCGACGAGTGAATTTTTGAATATTCATTTTAAAATGAATGCTGACGCAGTAAGTGGCTTTCAATTGGATCAATATGGCGGATCACAATATGTCAAAAAGGAAAACGATTGAATATTTGATTTGATCATAAATATCTGTGACAATGATAAAAATATTTAAAAGACTTTTTTGTTTGCTTACATTTTTAATTATGCTTTCTATGTTTTCAGCAGCACAAAGAAAAAACCTCGGTATGTTTGAAGACCACGAAGATGTCGGCAATCCGAAATTAGAGGGCAATGCCGTGTACAATGAAAATGATCAGAGTTATTTGCTTTCGGGATCAGGGAAAAATATCTGGACGAATATGGACCAGTTCCAGTTTCTCTGGAAAAAGATCAAAGGAGATTTTATTGTAAAAGCAACTGTTCATTTTCTCGGCAAAGGAGTAGAAGCACATCGCAAGCTGGGAATTATGGCAAGGGATAAACTCACCACGGATTCCCGTTATATTGATGGAGCTTTTCATGGTGGTGAGCCACAAATCACTTCTCTGCAATACCGTCTTTCAGATGGTGATACCACAAGCGAAATTGCTATTTCTTCCAACCATCCTACAGAGATAGAATTGGAACGTTCGGGAAATACCTTCACTTTTTCAGCAGCTGTGTATGGTGAGCCCTACAAATCAGTAAAAAAAGAAATGCAGTTGAATGATGAAGTATATGTGGGTCTGTTTCTCTGTTCACATAATGATGCAGTGATGGAGCAAGCGGTGTTCAGTAATGTCCGCATTATTATTCCACCGGCAAAAGATTATCGTCCATACCGGGATTATATCGGCAGCCATTTAGAAGTGATGGATGTAGAAACCGGGTTGAGAAAAATTTTATACAGTGTGCCGGGTTCTATTCAGTGTCCTAACTGGAGCAGGGATGGGAAATATCTTATTTATAACAGTGCTGAAGGCTTGATCTACAAATTTGACCTCATTACTAAAAGAGTTTCACAATTAAATACCGGCTTTGCAACGAACAATAATAATGATCATGTGATTTCGTTCGACGGAAAAACATTAGCAATAAGCAACTATACAGGTAACCATATTTCTACTGTTTATACATTACCAATAACTGGTTCAGACCAACCGAAGAAAATTACTTCAGAAGATTCGGGTCATTCTTATTTACACAGTTTTTCGCCCGATGGAAAGAATATAATTTTTACCGGTTTGAGAAATGGACAATGGGATATATGGTCGGTGGATGTAGATACAAAAAGAGAAACGAACCTTACCAATAATCCAACATTGGATGATGGCTCAGAATATACTCCTGATGGGAAGTGGATCTATTTTAATTCTGTACGAACAGGAACGATGGAAATATGGCGGATGAAACCGGATGGAAGTGACCAGGAACAAATAACATTTGATGAATACAATAACTGGTTCCCTCATGTTTCACCGGATGGGAAATGGATTGTTTACATTGCTTTTCCAAAAGACATTGATCCGATCACACATCCATTTTACCAGGAGATCTATATAAAACTGATGCCCGTGAGTGGAGGCGTTCCTAAAATAATTGCATACTTGTACGGCGGACAGGGAAGTATGAATGTTCCTTCCTGCTCGCCGGATAGCAAGAAGATTGCGTTTATAAGTAACAAATGAAAAAAATATGCTTAATAGAATAATTATTGTCACAGCTATTGTTTCGTTAGGACAAATTGCTTCTGCGCAAAATTATTTTTCTAACTGGCCTAAGGGCAGTTCGCCACAGGAAGTTGGGAAAAAAGTTTCGGAACTTATTCGTTCAGTCTCCACATGGAATTTATAGCAGCAATATAAAACCATTTATTCCATACTTCGAAGTATGCGCATGGTACGGTGGGTTGACATTTGCCGATCTTACTCATGATAAAGGTCTTCAAGCGGAATTAATAAAAAGATTTGATCCTTTGTTTGCTGAAGATTCTGCATTGCTTCCGGTTCCGGATCATGTTGACTTTTCGGTGTTCGGTGCTTTGCCTTCCGAAATTTATTTGCTGACCAAAGAGAAAAAATATTTCGATCTCGGAAAATATTATGCTGACAAACAATGGTCGGCTCCTGAAGGGCCAAAAGTTATTCCTGAATCATACACTTTTTATAATAACGGTTATACATGGCAGACAAGATTGTGGATTGACGATATGTATATGATCACAATGGTGCAAACGCAAGCTTATCGCACAACAGGCGACATGAAATATCTTGATCGGGCTGCAAAAGAAATGGTGATGTATTTGGATTCATTACAAGAGCCAAACGGTTTATTTTATCATGCACCGGATGTGCCGTTCTTCTGGGGAAGAGGTAATGGATGGATGGCAGCAGGAATGACGGAACTACTGAGAGTTCTTCCGAAAACAAATCAATACCATGATCGAATCATGAAGGGATATAAAAACATGATGGCTTCTTTGTTAAAGTACCAGGCAAAGGACGGAATGTGGAGACAGTTAATTGATGATTCAACAGCATGGAAAGAAACATCAGGAACAGGGCATGTTCACATTTGCCATGATAACGGGAGTAAAGAATGGTTGGTTAGATAAAGAAACCTATGGGCCTGCAGCAAGAAAAGGCTGGTTAGGATTGATCTCATATATAAATGAGAAAGGAGAAATAACGAATGTATGTGAAGGAACTAATAAGAAAAATGACAGGCAATATTATTTAGACCGAAAAAAGAAAACAGGAGATTTCCATGGGCAGGCGCCGGTCTTGTGGTGTGCCTCGGCTTTGTTGAGGCAATGAATAGTGAATGGTCAATAGTCAATGATTTTCCAAATTGAGTTTTATTTATGAATTCAGATTTATTAATACCATATAGAAAAAAAGATAAATGGGGGTTTTGTAGCTCAGATAAAAAAATTGTGATTGATTGTATATACTCAAAGACTAATAGATTTAAAAACAGTTTTGCAGTTATAGCTAGAAATGGAAAGTATGGGTTGATTGACAAAAATGGAAAAGAAGTTGTTGTTTGTAACTACAATGAAATTTATGATGTTTCGGAAAGTTTTGTTGCTGTGAGATTAAACGACAAGTGGGGATTCATCAATATTGAAAATAAAGAAACAATTCCATTTAAATATAACTGGGTTCAAAGTTTTAGCAGCGGACTTGCGTTTGTGAACTTAAACGGTTTATGTGGATTTGTTGATAAGGATGGTGAGGAAGCAATTCCATGCCAATATAATCATGTGAGAAGTCACCAATTTTTTGGAAATGTTGCAATAGTTGAGCTTAATAAAAAATACACGCTGATCAATAAGGAAGGGAACCTTATAACTTCAAAGCAATATGATAATATTTATGATTTTGGAGAAGACTTTGCGATTGTAAAGTTGAATGAAAAAGAAGGGTTGATTGATAAAACAGGTAAAGAGATGGTCCCTTGTAAATATAGCTATATAGAAACTCTGAATAAATATTTTGCAGAAACTTATGTAGACAATAATCATTTATTCCTTGATATAACAACTGGAAAAGAATTCAGCTTTTCTTATGAAGATCATACGAGCATGCATCCAGACTCTTTCCCCGAAGATTGGGATAATGAAAAAATACAGGAGTTTATTCTTTGTTATGAAAACAAATATCCACCAAAAAGAGGAATTCTTGAATCAGAATACGGAGGCACATTATTTGAAAATCTTGGAAAATTTAATGAAGGGATGGCATGGATTCGTTCGGGTAATTTATATGGATTTATAGACGAAAAATATGAGATAACAATTCCCTGTAAATATTATAATGCAGGAAATTTTCATGAAGGATTTGCCTATGTAAGTAACAAGAAAGTAAAGGAAATATATAAAGATGCTTCGGATGGTGATGTAGAGGATATTGTCTTAGAGGGAAATTATGGCTTTATTGATAAAGCTGGAAAGGAAGCTATATCTTTTAAATATCACTTGGCTTCAGATTTTGAAGAAGGATTAGCAAAAATTGAAATAAATGGTGTGGCTGGTTATATTAATAAAAACGGGGAAGAATATTGGGAAGATTAATGATTTACTTATATGAATGATCAACAAATTAAAGGTGGTGTCATTGTTATCGGCTCCTTGGGATGGGAAGATGAAATAAATGCAATTCAAGAAGATGAGCAAATAAAGTTGGGACAGAAAAGAAGATTATGGAGAGAAACTGTTCTTGATTTAGGGAATATAAAAACGATTGTGGTACCCATTAGATATGGACGTTCCTCAAAAACAAGAAAATGTACTTACACAATGGTTTTTTCAAGTACGGCCCTTACTCATAAAGCTACAGGTCTGATAATTCCATATAATAACAATATTGATTTTGCAGACTACAGTAATTTCAAAGATCAAGCACTTCGCTTAGCTGAGGTTGAGGGAATAAAAAAATCAAAAGATAAATTGATAAAAAATTGGGGGTGCATTGGAGTTTATATTAATCCTACAAGTATTCATGGTAACTTAATTAGAGACCATTGGCGTGATTTAAAAAGGTTAAATGCGGACTATGCACAAATGAATTCTACATCATATTGCTTTACTGGGCTCGAAAACGAATACTCATTATTAAATGAGGACTTTACTTTAAGGACTAATGTTAAAGTTGAAACTAAGCTTGACTTTCTATTTTTTATTTATATAAAACCTGAGCATAGAAATAAAGGAGACCAGAGATACCCAACCCCTGAAGAAATTGGGAACGAAATAATCGGTTCTGGTTATAAAACTTATTTTGAAAAAAATAATGATTATGGAATTACTACGGATGATGACGTAACTATTAAACAAATAATAAATAATAAAAATATTGTGAGCAAAAAATTAAGAAGCTACGATTGGTTTGGCAAATCCGATAAAATGGGATTTGTGCATCGCTCCTGGTTGCGCAACCAGGGATATCCCGATGATTATTTCAAAGGCAAACCTGTAATCGGCATTTGCAACACATGGAGTGAACTCACACCATGCAACGGACATCTTCGTGACTTTGCAGAAATAGTAAAACGTGGTGTGGTGGAAGCCGGTGGTTTTCCATTGGAATTTCCGGTGACATCATTGGGCGAAACGATCATGCGGCCAACAACCATGTTGTTTCGCAATCTTGCCAGCATGGATGTGGAAGAATCCATTCGTGCTAATCCAATCGACGGTGTTGTATTGCTGACCGGTTGTGATAAAACAACGCCGAGTACTGTAATGGGCGCCTGCAGTGTTGACCTGCCTACGATTGTTGTTCCCGGAGGGCCGATGCTCAATGGTAGATTCAAGGGTGAATGTATCGGATCGGGTTCATTCAACTGGATGGTAAAAGAAAAAGATATTGGTTGAAAATTATACAGAAGAAGATATTCATGAAGCAGAAGTTGGTGCAGCAAGAAGTGCCGGGCATTGTATGAGTATGGGGACTGCTTCTACGATGGCTTGCATGGTGGAAGCATTGGGATTGACATTGCCCGGAGCTGCTGCTATTCCGGCGGTGGATTCAAGAAAAAAAGTATTGGCGCAACTAGTCCGGAAGAAGAATTGTGGAAATGGTGAAAGAAGATCTGAAGCTTTCAAAGATCCTGACAAGAAAAGCATTTGAAAATTCTATTGTGGTGAATGCAGGAGTTGGCGGTTCAACAAATCTGATCATTCATTTACTCGCTATTGCCGGAAGAATTGGCGTTGAATTAAAATTGGAAGACTTTGATACGATCGGAAGTAAAATTCCTTTGCTGGTGAATCTGAAACCATCCGGAAAATATTTGATGGAAGATTTTTATTATGCAGGCGGGCTTCCTGTTGTAATAAAAGAATTAAAAAAATATTTACATAACGATTCGATCACCGTGAACGGAAAAACAATTGGAGAAAATAATGTAAATCCTGTTTGCTATAATACAGAAGTGATCGCAACAATTGATAAACCATTGCAGGAACATGCAGGCATTGCAGTATTGAAAGGAAATCTTTGTGAGAATGGCGCCATCATTAAACCATCGGCTGCGACAAAAGCATTGATGAAACATCAAAGGCAAAGCAGTTGTGTTTGAAACAATGGAAGATTATCATGCAAGAATTGATGATCCCAATTTGGATATTGATGAAAATTCTGTGATCGTATTAAAAGATGTAGGCCCGGTTGGTTATCCCGGTATGCCGGAAGTCGGGAATGTTGATCTTGCCGATGAAATTATTGCAAAAAGGAATCAAAGATATGGTTCGCATTTCCGATGGAAGAATGAGTGGCACTGCTGCAGGAACAGTTGTGTTACATGTTTCACCTGAATCTGCTATCGGCGGCACATTAGCATTGGTGAAAGATGGTGATATGATCGAACTGGATGTTGAACAAAGAAAATTACATCTTGATGTGAGTGATGAAGAATTGAAAAAAAGAAAAGCAGCTTGGAAAAAGCCGGAGCCAATGGCAGACAGAGGTTATGTGAAATTTTATATTGATCATGTGCAACAGGCGCATTTGGGAGCAGACCTGGATATTCTACAGGGGAGGAAGTGGAAGTGAAGTGACAAGGGATTTGCATTAACCTCACCCCATCGTTACTCCGTTAATCGGAGTCTCCGCTCCCCTCTCCACATGGAGAGGGGGTGTAGAGCCTTCAAATTTGAAAACTATTGATGGGGTGAGGTCATAAAAAGAACCGAATAAAATTTTGAATTAATATTTTAAGTATGAAAAAAATAATTGCTTATTCAATTTTATTTCTAATTGTTGCTTGTAACAACAATAAAAAAGAGCCAATGAAATATAAAACTATCGGAACCATTGAAAGATTGGATCCGGCATTGGATTCGATCATTTCTCCCGATGCACAGGCAGAAATCATTGCAGACAGTTTTGTATGGAGCGAAGGACCTGTGTGGGTGGAAAGTCAAAAGATGCTTTTGGTTTCTGATGTAAAGAAGAACACAGTTTATAAATGGACAGAAGAAAAAGGAAAAGAAGTTTATCTAACGCCTTCCGGTTATACAGGAACTGTTCCGAGAGGTGGCGAAATGGGAAGCAATGGATTGACATTAGACAATGAATGGTCATCTTCTTCTTTGCCAGGATGGTGACCGGCAAGTGGGAAGAATGGATGCACCATTAGATAAACCGGAAGCAAAATTTATTTCTCTTGCTAATAACTATAAAGGAAAAAAATTCAACAGCCCGAATGATATTGTGGTTAACAGCAAAGGAGAATTTTTTTTACCGACCCGCCTTATGGTTTGGAAAAAGGAATGGACGATCCCAAAAAAGAAATTCCATTCCAGGGAGTGTATAAGAGTAAAAACAAATGGAGAAGTGATCTTATTGCTGGATTCACTCACCCGGCCGAATGGTCTTGCTTTTTTACCGGGAGAAAAACAATTGATCATTGCCAATTCTGATCCGGACAAACCTAACTGGTATATCTATGATGTAAATGGAGATTCATTGACAAATGGAAGAATATTTTATTCAGCAGCTGGCTATGACAGATCATTAAAAGGTTTGCCCGATGGAATGAAGGTTGATAAGAACGGAAATGTGTTTGCGGCAGGTCCCGGAGGTTTTTATTTTTTTAATAGCAGCGGAAAGCTTTTGGGAAAGCTGAAAGTAACCAATGCACCTTCCAATTGTTCTTTATCAGCCGATCAAAAAACTTTATACATGACCAACGATATGTATATACTAAGGCTAAAAATGAGGAATTAAAAAATCAAAATTCAAAAGTGAAAAATCTTTCATTTCTTTTCTTTTTATCATTTCTCAGCGCAGTTTTGTTTGCGCAGGACTCTCTTTATAAGTTAGGTCCAGATTCAAAGAGACAAGACGGTGTTCCAATAGGAACGGTGACAAAATACAGTTGGGAAAGTAAACTGTACGGAAATTTCAGGGACTATTATATATATGTGCCGGCTGAATATGATTCCACAAAACCTGCAGCCTTAATGATCTTCCAGGATGGTTTTGCTTATGTAAATGAAAACGGGGACTACAGAGTGCCGGTCGTTTTTGATAATCTTATCTACAGAAAACAATTGCCTGTTATTATTGGTGTTTTTATTAATCCCGGAAATTCTTCAAAAAATTTCCCGGATAATCTTTATAGAAGTTCCAACCGGAGTGATGAATATGATGAGATGAGTGATCGCTATGTAAATTTTTTATTACAGGAGATCATTCCCTCTGTAAAAAGCAAGTACAATATTTCTGATGACAGGAAGATGCATGTCATTTGCGGACTTTCGTCGGGCGGTATTTGTTCATTTACTGCGGCGTGGCAACGCCCTGATTATTTCAGTAAAGTAATGAGTGATTACGGAAGCTTCACCAACATACGTGGTGGAAACGCATATCCTGATCTCATTCGCAAAGGGGCAAAGAAGGATATAAAAATTTTTTTACAAGATGGCAGTAACGATCTGCAAAACATTTTCGGTGACTGGTGGTTGGCCAATCTTGAAATGGAATCCGCATTTAAGTTCAAAGGATATGAATACAAGTTTGAAAAAGGAGTAGGCAGTCATAGTGGCAAACATGCCGGATCTATTTTGCCCGAATCAATGAAATGGCTTTGGAGTGATGTAGTAAAAAAAGAAAATTAAGATTGAAATGAAGATATACAAGACGAAAACAGGAATTGTAATTGAGTCGAACTATAAATTCTACCTGGTGAAAGGTTATGATTGGGATTCTTTTATAAATGATGATAATCTTTTTGAGGAACTAAAAACGATTGTTCGATCATCTGAACCCATGGAAAACGGCGAAGAAATTATTACTAAAGAAGTGTTGGCGCCAATCGGCAACCAGGAGTTGTGGGCTTGTGGTGTCACTTATTTACGAAGTAAAATAGGAAGACAGGAAGAATCGAAAGACGCAGGCGGTGGCGATTTTTATGTAAGAGTATATGAAGCAGAACGTCCTGAAGTTTTTTTTAAATGTACACCTAACAGAGTAGTTGGACATAATAATAAAGTGAAGATCCGGAAAGATTCAACATGGGACGTACCGGAACCGGAATTGACATTGGTAGTTACTTCGTCGGGAAAAATTGTGGGCTACACAATCGGCAATGATATGTGCAGCCGCAGCATCGAGGGAGAAAATCCATTGTATCTACCGCAGGCAAAAACTTTTGATGGTTGCGCTGCAATCGGACCCTGCATTTATGTGACTGAAAAAAAATTACCTGATAATACGAGTATTCATCTTGAGATCAGCAGGAATGATCAAAAAGTGTTTGAAGGAACTATTGGTATCGATCAAATGAAAAGAACAGCAGAAGAGTTGGTATCATTTGTTTACCGGGAATGTTCTTTTCCTAATGGTTGTTTGATCATGACCGGTACCGGAATTGTTCCCCCGAATGATTTCACATTAAAATCGGGAGATGAGATCAGCATCACTATTGATCATATCGGCACATTAGTAAACACCGTTGGTTAAGCATGACATTTTTGATAATCATATTAGCGATCGGCCTGCAGGTTTTTTTGACTTATAAAAAAATAAGTCCTTTTCTTTCTCTGCTGATCGTTGCAATTCTTGCCGGACTTTGCCTCGGCATGGAACCGAAAGATATTTTGAAATCTATTTCAACAGGCGTAGGCAGTACATTGGGAGATCTTGCCTTGATCATTTGCCTTGGCGCTGTATTGGGAAAAATATTAGAAGTGAGTGGAGCAGCAGAACAGATCTCATCAACATTGATCAATAGTTTTGGAAAAAAGAATACACAGTGGGCTGTGTTGCTTACAGGATTTTTGATCGGCCTTCCTCTTTATTATAATGCAGGCTTTGTTATTTTGGTTCCCCTGATCTTTTCAATTGCAAGAAGAGCAAATCTTCCTTTGTTATATGTTGCAATACCAATGGCCGCCTCATTATCTACGACTCATTGTTTTTTACCACCGCATCCGAGTCCTGTGTTTTTAGTGAATGCATTTAATGCTAATATGGGAAAGACACTGATCTATGGTACTATCATTGCTGTCCCGGTTGTGATCCTCGCCGGCCCGGTGCTGGGAAGATTACTCAAAAAAATAGAAGTGGATATCAGTTCTTTTTTCCTCGCAGCCGAAAACACAAAAGAAAAAGAATTACCGGCGGCGTTTCCAAGTTTTATGATCGGTTTGTTACCGGTATTGCTGATCACTTTATCAGTCGTTGCTGATACTATTTTTCCGGATGGGAATCTTTTTAAAAAAATATTCCTGTTCATTGGTGACCCGACCATTGCATTACTGATCGCTGTGTTATTGGCTGTTTGGTTTTTTGGAATAAAGAGAGGCGAATCAATGATCACAACTATGAAGTGGCTGAATGAAGCCATATCGGGCATTGCCATCATTATTCTCATTATTACAGCAGGAGGTGTTTTGAAACAAGTGTTGCAGGATAGCGGAACAGGTGATTACATTTCATCCTTTAGCAGCAAATGGCAAATGCCTCCATTAATATTTGCATGGGTGGTGACAGCATTATTGAGAGTTACTATTGGCTCAGCTACCGTTGCAGGCATCACTGCAGCCAGTGTAGTATCGCCATTGGTAGCTGCTGGTCATGTATCTCCTGAACTAATGGTATTAGCGGTTGGTACCGGAAGTGTTTTCGGATCGCATATCAATGATTCAGGATTCTGGATGTTCAAAGAATTCTTCAATCTTTCATTGAAACAAACTTTTTTATCGTGGACGGTCATGGAAACAAGTATTTCCATATTAGGATTGGCCGGAGTATTGATCTTAAATATGTTCATTTAAAAAAATAGTTATGATGCGTAGTGTAAAAATTTTCTCAGGTCTATTTGCAAGTTGTTTGTTATTGCATTTTCAATCTGCTTTTTGCCAGGTAAAATTGCCACAATTGCTAAGAGACAGTATGATCCTGCAGCGGGATATGAAAATGAATATCTGGGGTTGGGCATCGAAAGGAGAAAAGGTAACAGTAAAATTCAATGGGAAAACTTATAAAACAAAAACAGGTGATGATGGCAAATGGATGATGCAGCTTCCGTCCATGTCCGCAGGCGGTCCTTACACAATGGATATTAGCGGTAAGAACAAGATCACTTTGAAAGATATTTTGATCGGTGATGTATGGTTTTGTTCCGGGCAATCGAATATGGTTCATCAAATGAAATTACACAGTGTAAAATATGCCGATGAAGTTGCAAATGCAAATTATCCTGAGATAAGACAGCTTTGGATTCCGAACATTACTGATCTGCAAAGCCCAAAAGATGATCTTCCATCTGGTTATTGGAAGTCGGCAAATCCGCAAGATGTGCTGGATTTTTCTGCTGTTGCTTATTTTTTTGCAAAAGATCTTTATGAAAAATATCATGTTCCTATCGGTTTGATCAATGCAAGTGTGGGGCGGTGTACCTATTGAAGCATGGACAAGTGAAGAAGCATTGAAAGAATTTCCAAACATTCTGAGTACAGTTCAAAAAAATAAAGACACAGCTTACATCAATAGTTTTTCAAGAAGAAGATTCGAAGGAAATGGTAACATGCCCGAGGCCGGTGGATCAAGGGACTGACGGTCCAACAAAATGGTATGATCCGGCTTATAGTTCCGCCAGCTGGCGGATGGCGACAAATAGGATATTCCCGGTTATTGGGAAGACCAGGGATTAAAAGATCTGAATGGTGTTGTTTGGTATCGAAGAGAAATTGATGTGCCTGCATCAATGATCGGTGTTCCTGCAAAAGTCTTTTTAGGAAGAATTGTTGATGCGGATGCTTTATACATCAATGGAAAACAAGTTGGCAATACAACTTATCAGTATCCGCAAAGAAGATACAATGTCCCTGCTGGCTTGTTGAAAGCAGGAAAAAATTTATTTGTGGTTCGGGTCACCAACAATTTTGGTAAAGGAGGATTTGTTCCGGATAAACCATATTATCTGTTTGCCGGAAAAGATACTGTTGATCTGAAAGGTTACTGGCAATATAAAGTTGGTGAAGTATTTGCTCCGCAGAGGTGGTTTCGGTGGTGGTGGTTTTGGTATTTCTGCACAAAATCACCAACCGCATTATACAATACGATGGTTGCACCTGTAATAAATTATATGATCAAAGGATTTGTTTGGTACCAGGGTGAAAGCAATACAAACAGTGCTGCGGAGTATGCAAAATTGCAACCGGCACATGATCGCTGATTGGCGCAGTAAATGGAAAGAAGGTGATATTCCCTTTTTATATGTACAGCTTCCCGGTTTTATGGATTACAATTATCTGCCTTCGGAAAGTCAGTGGGCTGAATTGAGAGAAGCACAATTAAAATCATTATCTGTTCCTAATACCGGCAATGGCAGTTGCGATTGATCTCGGGGAATGGAACGATATTCATCCTGACAGGAAAAAAGATGTGGGTGATCGTTTGACATTAGATGCAGAAAAACTTGCTTATGG
Organism: uncultured Bacteroidota bacterium; assembly: GCA_963745445.1. GTDB lineage: Bacteria > Bacteroidota > Bacteroidia > Chitinophagales > Chitinophagaceae > UTBCD1. The sequence goes on along the minus strand of CAVUXD010000003.1, from coordinate 367,183 downwards.
AGAAAATATTGTTTACTCAGGCCCGATTTATCAATCATCAACGATTGAAGGAAATAAAATAACTATTTCATTTACAAATATTGGAAGTGGATTGATCACAAATGATGGTGAAGAATTAAGTGAATTTGCTATTGCAGGCGCTGATAAAAAATTTGTTTGGGCAACTGCAAAAATTGAAGGCGATAAAGTAGTGGTGTGGAGTGATGAAATAAAAGATCCGAAATATGTTCGGTATGCATGGGCTGATAATCCTGTGAATCCAAATCTTATTTAATAAAGAAGGTTTGCCTGCATCACCATTCAGAACAGATAATTAAAAGGTTTAAAATGAAAATAACAAAATTTATTTATTGCTTATCATAGGATTTTCTTTCTGTGCAAATTTCATATGCACAAAATAAAATCGTCTTATATCTGGCAAAAGCAAAAGACACGATCAACAAAAATATCTATGGACATTTTGCAGAAGACCTGGGCCATTGCATTTACGGAGGTTTTTATGTTGGTGATGGAAATAAAAAAATTCCGAATAAAAATGGTATTCGTTTGGATGTGATTGAAGCATTGAAGAAAATTAAAGATTCCGGTGTTGCGCTGGCCGGGTGGTTGCTTTGCTGATAATTACCATTGGAAAGATGGCATCGGACCAAAGAATAAAAGAAAAGCAACTGAAAATGTTTCGTGGGGTAATGTTCGAGAAGATAACAGTTTTGGCACCAATGAATTTTTAAATATGTGTGAAATGATCGGCGCTCGAACCTTATCTCGCCATCAATATGGGAAGTGGTACAGTACAGGAAGCAGCAGACTGGGTACAATATGTCAATCATCCCAATGGCAGCAGTCATTTGACTGATCTGCGTCAGCAAAGCGGAAGAACAAAACCCTGGAATGTAAAATATTGGGGAGTTGGAAATGAATCATGGGATTGCGGCGGGCACATGACTGTTGATTATTATGTCACACAGTTTAAAAAGTATGCAACATTCATGACGAGCTATAATAACACCGAAGGATTGTTTCGCATCGCCGTTGGGCCCGGTACTGAAGATTTTAAATGGACAGAAGCGTTGATGAAAAATATTCCCCGCAAATTGATTGACTGGGATTTCTATTCATCATTATTCAGTGATTGATTGGGGCAAGAAAGGTTCAGCAACAGATTTTTCAGAAGACGAATATTTCAAAACGATGCAGCAGGCTTATCGCATGGAAGATATGGTATCGGGTAACTAGTGAAGTGATGGATAAATACGATCCGAAAAAGAAAGTGGCATTGGTTGTGGATGAATGGGGCGGATGGTATGATGTGGAACCGGGAACCAACGGTGCTTTTTTATATCAGCAAAACACCATGCGTGATGCAATGATCGCCGGGCTTACGCTGAATATTTTCAATAATCATTGCGACCGGGTAAGAATGGCAAACCTTGCACAATGTATTAATGTATTGCAGTCGGTGATCCTTACCAACGAAGAAAAAATGATCCTGACACCTACTTATCATGTAATGGAAATGTACAATGTTCACCAGGATGCATTAATGATTCCGCTTACCGTCACAAGTAACGATTATGTACTGGGAGATAAAAAATTAAAAGCAGTTTCTGCTTCTGCATCAAAAGATAAAAATGGTGCCGTTCATATTTCATTGGTGAATATTGATGCAGATAATGCACAGGAAATAACAATTGATTTTGGGAACTTATCAGCTAAAAACTGTAACCGGCCGTATACTTCGCTCTGACAAATTACAGGATCATAACACATTTGACAATCCCAATAAAATAAAACCACAAACTTTTACTGATACAAAACTGAATGGTGGAAATACTTGAAGTAAACCTACCGCCATTTTCAGTTGTTGTATTAGAACTTAAATAAAAATGCAATGAAAAAAGTTAGTTTATTTTTCCTGGCAATGAGTTTTATCTGATTTAGTAAATAGCACAGAACTCAGCAATTGATAGCAGTAAATATCCAAAGCTGGTAACATTTACTGCACAGCAGGATCATGAAAACATGATGCAGCAATTGGGTATAACAAAATTAAGACCCGGCCCGAGTGGTAATGAATCTGCACCGAATCATGCTAATTATGATGAAACAATTAGCAAATCCTTGTCCGCAGTTACCGGATATACTTACTACAAAAAATGGTAAGAAAGTAACTGATGCAGATACATGGTGGAAAGTTCGTCGTCCTGAAATTATTGAAGACCTCGAAGAAGAAATGTATGGAAAACTTCCTAAAAATATTCCGAAAGTAACATGGACAGTAAAAGTTACCGATAGAGAATTTGTAAATCGTATTCCTGTTATTGCTAAAATGCTGGTAGGACATGTTGACAACAGCGAATATCCATTGATCAATGTTGATATCAATATGATGCTGGTCGTTCCCATGAATGTGAAAGGACCTGTTCCGGTATTGATGATGTTCAGTGGCCGTCCTTCATTTCCAGCTCCGGCACAACCAGTTCCTGATGAAATGGAAAAGATAAATACATGCTTTTAAAGAAATGATGATAAAAAATGATCCGGGTCTAAAAGCAATTTTTGATAAATATCCGGCATATCAACCGATCACAAGACTTCCCGCACCTAATTTTTTTGCGCCGCCAAAACCTGACGACGAACTTGACACCACAGGAAAGATTATTAGCAGCAGGCTGGGGTTATGTAACAATTGAAACGAACAGCATACAAGCCGATAATGGTGCAGGATTGACAAGAGGAATTATTGGTTTGGTTAATAAAGGTCAACCCCGCAAACCGGATGATTGGGGTTCACTTCGTGCATGGGCATGGGGCGCAGCAAGAGGATTGGATTATTTGGAAACCGATACATTGGTTGATGCAAAAAAAGTAGGCATTGAAGGAGTATCACGATATGGAAAAGCTGCATTGGTGACACTGGCATTTGAACCACGTTTTGCAGTAGGATTAATTGGTTCATCAGGTAAAGGCGGCGCTACATTGGAACGTCGTGTATTTGGTGAAGCGGTAGAAAGTCTTACAGGCAGTGGCGAATATCATTGGATGTGCGGGAATTATTTAAAATACGGAACAGAGGAATCTTCCTTTGGTAAAAAAACAGGTTGTGATCTTACTGTTGATTCACATGAACTGATTGCTCTTTGTGCACCGCGTCTTACATTCATCAGCTATGGTGTTCCTGAAAAAGGAGATGCTAAATGGCTGGATCATGAAGGAAGCTATATGGCAACAGTTGCGGCGGGTTCTGTATTATAAATTGTTAGGAGCAAAAGATCTTGGTGTTTCCAATGATTATATGAAAGAAAAAATGCCTCCGGTGCTTACCGGTTTGCTGGATGGAGAACTTGCATGGCGACAACATGATGGCGGGCATACCGATGCTCCGAATTTTAAATATTTTATTCCATGGGCAAGTAAGTTTTTGAATTATGAAAAAGCTCCTGCCCAGTAAAAATTTATTATATGAAAAGAGTTTCGTTTTTTTTATTAATAAATTTCATCATCATTAATGCTGCAATTTCTCAAACAGGCAACGTTTGGAATGGAAAAAAATGTGCTGTTGTTTTAACTTATGATGATGCCATACCTCAACAATTGGACAATGCCATTCCAACTCTTGATTCTTTAAAATTGAAAGCAACATTTTATATCACCGCTTATTTTTCAAGAGACCGATTGAATGATTGGAAAAAAGTTGCAGCTAAAGAATATGAATTAGGCAATCATACTTTGTTTCATCCCTGTGACGGGGGGCCGGGAAGAGAATGGGTAAAACCGGAATATGATCTGAGAAACTATACAGTGCAAAGAATGGTAGATGAAACAAGAATGACGAATGCTTTTCTTCATGAACTGGACGGAAAAACAAAAAGAACATTTGCATTTACCTGTGGCGATACGAAAATTCACGATACTTCTTTTATGAATCTGATGAAAAATGATTTTGTCGCCGCAAGAGCAGTTCACTCTGAAATGCACACAATTGATAAAGTAGATCTGTATAATACAGATTGCTATATGGTGAACAGTAATACAGCGGATCAAATGATCGAATGGGTGAAGAAAGCCGAAGAAACAAATTCCTTGCTGGTTATCCTTATTTCATGGAGTAGGCGGAGGCAATTCATTGAATGTAGCTGTTACTGAACACAGCAAGTTTTTGCATTATTTAAAAGAAAATCAAAAAGACATCTGGATAGCCACTATGATGGAAGTGGCTGAGTATGTTAAAAAATATCAATCGCAGAAAAATAAGATGCAGTGAAAAGAAGATTACTTTCTATTTGTATAATCTTTTGTTGTTCGTTGCAAATTCAGGCGCAACAATCATCTGCTCATTTGCCAAGGTTAGTGAAAAAAGGCAATTCGACTCAATTATTGGTTGATAATAAGCCCTATCTGATCCTTGGGGGAGAGTTGGGAAACTCAAGTGCATCGAGCAATGAATACATGCGACCTATATGGACGAAGATGAAGCAAATGAACCTGAACACTGTCATTGCACCTGTTTATTGGGAATTGATCGAACCGACAGAAGGACATTTTGTTTTTTCATTGCTTGATAGTTTGATCAAAAACGCACGGCTTAATAAAATGAGATTAGTCTTGCTATGGTTTGGATCATGGAAAAACAGTATGTCCTGTTATGCGCCGGCATGGGTAAAGACCGATACGAAAAGATTTCCAAGAGCAATAAGTAAAAATGGTGAGCAGCAAGAGATATTAACCCCGTTTAATAAAAATAATCTTGAAGCGGATAAAAAAGCATTTGTTAAACTGATGCAGCATATCAAACAAGTTGATGGCAAACAAAGCACTGTTATTACTATACAGGTAGAAAATGAAATTGGCATGTTGCCCAGTGCCCGCAGTTACGATGATGCAACCAATAAAGCATTTGATCAACCTGTGCCGGAAGAGTTATTGAATTACCTGCAAAAAAATAAAGACAACCTTGTTCCTGAATTAAAATCACTTTGGGAGCAAAATGGTTTTAAGACTTCAGGTAACTGGGAAGACGTATTTGGAAAAAGCCTTTCCACTGATGAAATTTTCATGGCTTGGTATTATGCGCAATATGTGAATGAAATTGTTGCTGCGGGAAAAACGATTTATGATTTACCAATGTATGTTAATGCTGCATTGAATCGTCCTAATTGGGAACCCGGTCAATATCCAAGTGGCGGTCCCTTACCGCATTTAATGGACATATGGAAAGCTGGTGCTCCTTCGATTGATATGTTAGTGCCGGATATTTATTTTCCCGATCTGCAGCATTGGTGTGATCTATACACACGATTTGGCGATCCGTTATTCATTCCTGAACATCGTTTTGAAAAAGGGGTTGATGCGAAAGCATTTTTTGTTTTTGGAAATTACAATTGTCTTTCGTTCTCTCCATTTTCCATTGAATCAACAGAACATCCGGAAAAAGAACCAATCGGAAAGGCATATAATATTTTAAGACAGGTAAGCCATTTGATCACAAAATATCAACCAACTGGAAATGTCACTGGTTTTTTATTGAGTAAAGATTCTTCATCGAAAACGGTTACGATGGGAAATTATCGTTTAACTGTAAAACATGATTACACACTCGGATGGTCGCCGGATGCAAAAAATGATTCATGGCCGTTAAGTGGATGTATCATCATTGCAGTTTCTCCTGATGAATTTTATGTAGCAGGTACAGGTGTTGTCATTACGTTTGAGTCAATCACCGCTGGAAAAAGAGCAGGTTTTCTCAGCGTGGATGAAGGAAGATTTGAAAAAGAAAAGTGGATTCCCGGTCGCAGAATGAACGGTGACCAGGATCACCAGGGAAGGCATGTGAGAATCCCTGTCGGTGATTACAGTATTCAGCATGTAAGGATGTATACTTATTGAGAGTAGCGACATGTAAAAATTTTAATAATACAATTCATACTATTATGAAAAAGTTTATTCCTGTTGTATTGATATCAATGATTGCTTTTGCATTGCTGCAAAGCTCAGTAATTGAAAATTCAAAAAAATTCTCTGCTTCTCTCATTGACAGCAGTAAAGGATTGAAGGATTATTATAAGAATTATTTTCCGATTGGTGTGGCAGTGGGGCCGTCCAATCTTTCAGGCGATGAAGCACAATTGATCTTAAAACAATTTAATAGCCTGACTCCGGAAAATGCGATGAAGATGGGACCGATCCATCCCGAAGAAAATCGTTATTACTGGAAAGATGCGGATTCCATTGTTGATTTTGCTCAAAGACATGGATTGAGAGTGAGAGGACACAATCTTTGCTGGCATAATCAAACTCCTCGCTGGTTGTTCAAAGATTCTTCAGGGAACAATGTTTCTAAAGAAGTTTTGTTACAACGATTAAAAGATCATATTACCACTGTGGTGAGTCGTTACAAAGGAAAAATTTATGCCTGGGATGTAGTAAACGAAGCTGTTGCTGACGACAGTGCTCATTACTTGCGTCCTTCTTTGTGGTACCAGATATGCGGCGAAGATTTTATTGCCAAAGCATTTGAATACGCTCATGCTGCGGATCCCAAAGCAGTTTTATTTTATAATGATTATAACACTGAAGTACCAGCGAAAAGAGAAAAGATCTATAAAATGCTGAAAGGGCTTCTTGATCAAGGAGTGCCTGTGCAGGGGATCGGGTTGCAGGCTCATTGGTCTGTTACTAATCCTTCACAGGAAGAATTGGAAAAATCAATCAAGTTGTTTTCATCATTGGGTTTACAGGTACAGATCACTGAATTGGATATTTCTGTTTATGGAGGTAACCAGGGCGGCCAGATGATCAATGGAAGACGGGATACATCATCAGCTTTCACTCCTGAAATGGAGCAAAAACAACTGGAGCAATATAAAATGGCGTTTGATGTTTTCATGAAATATAAAAAGCAGATTACTGGCGTCACATTCTGGAATGTATCCGACCGGCATAGCTGGTTAGATGGAAGAGGTAGAAAAAATTATCCTTTATTGTTCGATAAAAACCTTCAACCCAAGAAAGCTTATTGGGAAGTTGTCAATTTTAAAAAATAAAAACGAAGAATAATGATAGCAACAAAAGCATATGCAGCATTGAATGAAAAAGATCCTTTAGTTCCGTTTCAGTTTGAAAGAAGGGATTTACGTCCGCATGATGTACAGGTGGAGATCATGTATTGCGGCGTTTGTCACAGTGATCTTCACCAGGTGAGAAACGAATGGGGAGATTCTATTTACCCGATGGTTCCCGGTCATGAGATCGTAGGTAAAGTGGTGAACGTTGGAAAAGAAGTGAAAAAATTCAAGCCGGGCGACCTGGCAGGAGTGGGAGTGATGATAGATAGTTGCCGGGTTTGTAAAAATTGTTTGAACCACATGGAGCAATATTGTGAAGAAGACATGACTGGCACTTACAATACAACGGAAAGAGATGGAATCACTATTGCACAAGGAGGCTATTCTTCGCAGATCATGACAGATGAAAGATTCGTTTATTCCATTTCTTCAAAATTGGATTTGAAAGCTGTGGCGCCTCTTTTATGCGCCGGCATCACTACGTATTCTCCATTGCGCTATGCAAATGTTTCATCAGGAATGAAAGTTGGAGTGGTAGGCTTAGGAGGATTGGGACATATGGGAGTGAAGTTTGTTGTTTCTTTCGGGGCTGAAGTTACCCTGATCAGTCATACTGCTTCGAAACAAAAGGATGCTGAGCGATTGGGTGCTCACAACTTTCTTCTTTCAACAGATGAAAAGCAAATGAAAGCAGCGGAAAGTAGTTTTGATGTCGTCTTAAATACTGTTTCCGCCAATCATGATTATGCAAAATATCTGAAGCTGCTTGATCTGAATGGAAAAATGCTCGTTGTTGGGTTACCTTCGAAAAATCCGCAAACTGATCCTTTTAAATTGATCAAAAACAGGAGAAGCATCACCGGCTCTATGATCGGCGGTACGATAGAAACACAGGAAATGCTGGATTACTGCGCTGAAAAAAATATTGTTGCAGATGTAGAATTGATCCCGATCCGGCAGATCAACGAAGCGTATGAAAGAATGCTGCGCAACGATGTGCGATACCGGTTTGTTATTGATATGAGTACTTTATAAATTTACCCGGATGAAGAAGATCTTTGTTTCAGCAGTATTATTTTTTATTACAAGGATCGTATTTGCTCAATCATTGAGCTATTCCAATCCTATTTTAGGTGGTTTCTATCCGGATCCGAGTATTTGTCGTGCCGGTAATGATTATTACCTCGTCAATTCTTCTTTTGCTTATTATCCGGGTTTGCCCATATTTCATAGCAAAGATCTTGTGAATTGGAAACAGATCTGTTCTGCAATGAACAGGCCTGAGCAACTTAATCTTATAGGCGCCGGTGTATCGAGAGGATTGTTTGCCCCTTCTATCCGTTATTATAAAGGACTTTTTTATATCGTTTGCACATTAGTTGATAAAGGAGGAAATTTTGTGATCACAGCAAAAGATCCAGCTGGCCCATGGAGTAACCCGACCTGGCTTTCTCAGGTCAATGGAATTGATCCTTCTCTTTTTTTTGATGATAACGACAGCGCCTATCTTATCTATAATAGCATTCCTCCGGGTAACAAATCATTGTATAATGGGCATCGTACCATCAGGATGAGAAAATTTGATTACAAAAACTTAAAAGCATCCAATGAAGAAACGATTTTAATAAACGGCGGAACAGATATTTCAAAAAAACCGATCTGGATCGAAGGGCCTCATATTTTTAAAAAAGAAAATTGGTATTATCTGATGTGTGCTGAAGGAGGTACCGGTTATGATCATTCTGAAGTCATTTTCAGAAGCAGAAATGTTGAGGGACCTTATGTCTCTTTTGATAATAATCCGATCCTGACACAGAGAGATCTGGATACAAACAGAAAAAACCCAATTACATCAACTGGACATGCAGATATTGTAGAGACTACTAATGGTAAATGGTATGCAGTATTTCTCGGCTGCCGTCCTTATGAAGGAGATTATTATAATACCGGAAGAGAAACATTTATGGCTCCGGTGGAATGGAAAAATGATTGGCCGATCATTAATCCGGGTTTTGCGGAAGTACAATATCATTACCCGGTACCCATGCCCGGCATCAGCAAAAAAGTTTCCAATCCATTTAGCGGGAATCTGATGTATAGAGATGAATTCGATCAACCGAAACTGAATGACCGATGGATATTCCTGCGAACGGTGAAAGATAATTGGTACAGCTTATCAGGGAAAAAAGGATTTCTTACGCTGCAATTGCAACCATTTACCTGTAGCGAAAAACAAAACCCTTCTTTCGTTGCTCACAGGCAGGAAAACCTAAAATGCACGGCAACTGTCTCATTACAGTTTTCTCCTTCATCAGAAAATGAAAAAGCGGGGCTAGCGATCTTCCAGAATGAAACTCATTTTTATTATTTATGCCTGTCGGTTGAAAATAATAAACCGGTAGTGCAATTATATCAATCCACCAAGGAAGGCGCTATGCAAATGCTGACTTCATCACCATTACCGCAAATAAAAAAAGGAATTCAATTGCGTATTGAGGCTAATGATTCTGAATATTCGTTTTTTTATACAACAGCCAACAGTCATTGGATTTTATTAAAAGATCGAGTAGATGGAAAATTTCTTAGCACTAAAGAAGCAGGCGGTTTTGTAGGAAGCGTCTTTGCTTTGTATGCAACATCATTAGGAAAAGAGGCTAATTCCAAAGCTTACTACGATTGGTTTGAATACAGGGGAAATGATGATGTATTTAAATAGCAGCCTGCGGAAGAACCGCAACGTTGTCTTGTCATCATTTTTTAAAAAAATCCTGCAGATCTTCTTTACTGAATATACTTAATAGCAAAGAGTCAGATGTAACCCTGCCTTGATTAGTGAGTCCTTTTTGAATAGATATTTTCAGATTCTGAGCTGCAAGTTTTTTGTTAGTGAAGCCTGCAGCCGCTTCTGCCATAAAAAAGAAGGCGTTAAAATTTTGCGGAGCAAAAAAACTCCAGATGTGAGCAGTATTATAAGCTTCGAGATATTGTCTTGACTGCAACATGGTCAATGAATATTCTATACATAGCCTGACGCTTTTATCCAGGCATCTTATACCCGCAAGCTGTATATATTTATTCTTACTTTTCTGCATTGCATTTATTTCTTTTATCAGCCCGAACCAATCTTCTTCCTTTATTGAATCGATGGAATTTGATCTCATGGCATCGATATAGGATTTGGTCAGGTCAGAGACATAATTTTTTTCCTGGTCAAGTGACTCATTAAATTTTCTTTTATCTTTTTCAAATATTCTGTCTTGCGGTATAGTTTGCAGGAGTGAATCTATTCCTGGTTTGAATGATTCAATGCGGCTTAATTGTTTGAGATCAAAATAGGTAGCATAACCAGGATCCGTTTTTATTTTTTGGAAAGCATATTGCATCCATTTGCTTTTTAGTCCAGCAAGTATTTCCGAATTGATTTTTTTCTCCAAAAGCCATGCAATCGCCAGCTCCATGTGATCGGATGGAGGCCAATCATGACCCTCATCAGAAATGATCAGGATATTATCATTATTTATTGAATCGAGATAATTATTTACCTGAAGGAGTTCGGAATAATTCATGTCCTTATTTCCAACTATAGCTGCATAAGGAATTTTGAAATCCGTTGTAATCTTTTCATCTGAAAAGCCGGCGCCGCAAGCAATAATGCCATGAAAATATCCCTTGTTTTCTATGGCCAGCAGAGAGGCGGCACGGGAACCACCAGAAAATCCAGATAGGAAAATCCAGTTGGTGTCAATAGGATAGGAAGGGATTAGTTCACTATATACAGCCCGAATCGCAATGGCCGAACTGTTGTTATCAAAATTGCGACTGTTGAATGAACCGGCGAGAATAATATTGTATTTATCCGCCAAACCAGAATAAAGAGATACAGGCAAATTGCCTCTTGCTGCCGGATCTAAAAAAATGATCAGGGGATATTTTTTATTTTCAGAATAGGAGTTGGGAAGATAGAGGCTGAATTTTTGAGTGGAGTCAGAGCTGGCAATTATTTCTTTTATTCTTATGTTTTGAGAATAGCTAAAATCAAACAGGCAGGTTAGGCAGAATAATAAACAACATTTCTTTGCGAGCATAGTATCAGTTTCTTTTTAAAATTAATTTTATTACCGCAATCATATTGACCATTCATCAAATTGATGCTTTACATGACGCATACACTAACCGGATGTATAATGTGGCATTTAATATCGTTCAATACGTGAATTAAATTTTGTATAAAATATAACCCCGGGAGATGTTGTATTTCCGGAATGATTATGCCCTTACTAACTTCCTCGATTTTGTTAATGAATGTAATCTCAATGTTATGCGAACCTGTGTATTCAAATTTTAAGGTAAATTTGTTTACATCTCTTCTAACATTTTTTTTACCATTTCCACAGGCTTATGACAATAGTTACTATTCTTGGATTTACAGCTGCTGCATTAACAACAGGATCGTTTTTGCCGCAAGCAATCAAAACTATCCGGACAAAAGATACACGCAGCATTTCATTATTTATGTATTTGCTTTTTTCTATGGGCACACTTTTGTGGCTCTTGTTTGGATTGTTAAGTAATAATATTCCAATAGTAGTTGCTAATGCCATTACGCTTGTGTTTGCAGTGATCATTCTAATTTATAAAATAAAATATGGGAAGAAAAAAGATACTATTTTAAAATAGGTTATATGGCAGAAAAGAAATTACTAACACAAACTGTAATTGTTACCGGCGCCAATTCGGGTATTGGCGAAGGCGTTGCTATTGCTCTCGGCGAAGCTGGCGCTAATGTGGTTGTGAATTATGTAGTGAATCCTGATGCGGCCAATGATGTTGTGGAAAAAATAAGATCTTTCGGCTCTCAGGCAATAGCGATCCAGACAGATGTCAGTAAAGAAGACCAGGTGATTAAAATGTTTCAGCAAACTATTCAACAATTCGGAACGGTTGATATTCTTGTAAACAATGCAGGTTTGCAGCGTGACGCTAAGTTTCATGAAATGACATTGGAGCAATGGCAATTTGTGATCGATATTAATTTGACCGGCCAGTTTTTATGTGCAAGAGAAGCGATCAAAGAGTTTTTGAGAAGAGGCATTGTACCGGAACGTTCTGTCGCTTGTGGAAAGATCATTTGTATGAGTAGTGTGCACGAAATTATTCCGTGGGCCGGTCATGCAAATTATGCGACGAGCAAAGGCGGCATCAAAATGCTGATGCAAACAATAGCACAGGAATATGGACGGCAAAAGATCCGTGTCAACAGCATTTGCCCCGGCGCTATAAAAACTCCGATCAATAAAGTAGCGTGGGAAACACCTGATGCGTACAACAAGCTAATGGAATTAATTCCATATGATCGTATCGGAATGCCTGAAGATATCGGTAAGTTGGCAGTTTTTTTAGCCAGCGATGACAGCGATTATATCACCGGCGCCAGCATTTTTATTGATGGAGGGATGACGTTGTTCGAAGGATTTGCGACAGGTGGCTAAATTCTCAATATTATTTATTGAAACAAATGAGCGACTCAAAAAATATTTCTGCTGAACAGGCACGGTTAATTGCAAATGCATTGAAGGAAGTACCTCTCGAAAAGTGGGGACCTTATTTAAGTGAACGGCAATGGGGAACCGTGAGAGAGGATTATAGTCCTCAGGGCGATGCCTGGAATTATTTTACGCATGAACAATCAAGAAGTCGTGTGTACCGATGGGGTGAAGATGGCATTGCAGGTATCAGCGATCTGCATCAGAATTTATGTTTTGCAATTGCATTGTGGAATGGGAAAGATTCAATTCTAAAAGAACGCTTATTTGGTTTAACCAATACTGAAGGAAACCACGGTGAAGATGTAAAAGAGCTGTATTATTATTTAGACAATACCCCAACACATTTTTACATGGAGTGTTTGTACAAATATCCACAAGCGGCGTTCCCTTATGAGCAACTGATTGGGGTGAACCGTGAACGAACTAAAACAGAACCCGAATTTGAGATATTGGATACAGATGTTTTTCAAAAAAATCAATACTTCGATGTAAAAGTTACTTATGCAAAAAATAGTTCCGAAGATATTTGTATTGACATTACTATCGTTAATCGTGCTGATGAAGAAGCTGAGATTGTATTGTTACCTACACTTTGGTTTCGAAACCGGTGGCTTTTTGGAGATATAAAAGAAAAGCCGGTAATCGAAATACTCTCAACACAAAAAAATGCAGGGGCCGCAAAAGCCACAAACGAAAATTTAGGTAGCTATTATTTCTATTATGCCGGAACTGCTGAAACCTTAATGACGGCAAACGAAACGAATACTGAAAGAATATTCGGCACTCCCAATACTTCTCCGTTTGTAAAAGATGCATTTCATGATGCAATAGCCGGGCAGAACAGCCATGTATATGACTTAGTGAGAAATAATAATAAGGGTACAAAATTTTCTCCTGTGTATCGTTTCACAATTCCGGCAGCAGGATCACAAAGAATTAGACTCCGGTTAACTAAAGATGAAATACAGAACCCGTTCGATGAGAACTTTGATACCATTTTTGCGAAAAGAAAAAACGAAGCAGATGAATTTTATAAAAACCTGTTGCCGGAAAATTGCTCTGCCGATATGGCCAATATCCAACGCCAGGCCTTTGCAGGATTGTTGTGGACCAAACAATTTTATCAATATGATATTGAACGCTGGCTTGCAGGTGATCCGGGATCAATTCCACCTTCGCCTGAGAGAGAATATGGAAGAAATGCGACCTGGAAAAATTTGAAAGTTGCTGATGTACTTTCCATGCCTGACAAATGGGAGTATCCCTGGTTCGCCGCTTGGGATCTATGTTTTCATTGCATACCGATGGCTATGATTGATCCTGTGTTTGCAAAAAATCAATTGATCTTATTATGCCGGGAATGGTATATGAACCCTTTCGGACAAATACCGGCTTATGAGTGGAATTTCAGTGATGTGAATCCGCCTTTGCAGGCATGGGCGGCTTTGCAGGTATATAATATTGAAAAGAGATTACATAATCATGCCGACAATCATTTTCTGAAACGAATTTTTCAAAAATTGATGATCAATTTTACCTGGTGGGCCAACCGGGAAGATGAGAATGAGAATAACATTTTCACAGGTGGATTTTTAGGATTGGATAATATTGGTGTAATTGACCGGGACAGCTTACCTCCGGGAGTTTTTTTAGAGCAGGTAGATGCTACTGCCTGGATGGGGATGTATGCTTTGAACATGATGGAGATGGCATTGGAAATTGCTCAAACGGACAATAGTTATGAGGATATGGTCACTAAATTCTATGAACATTTTGTTTTGATCGCTTCTTCTCTGAATGAAACACTTTGGGATGCCAACGATAATTTCTTTTATGATCGTCTTCATAAGCAGGATGGCAGCAGCATTTCGATGAAGGTACGGTCAGCTGTGGGGTTAAGCGTTTTGTTTAATGTTGGTATTATTACACAGGATGCGTTACAAAAACTTCCGGATTTCAAAAAGCGAATGAACTATGTCAAACAATACAGGGCAGAACGTAATGAGTTTTTGCCTTGTGAAGAAATGAGTGAGGAAGGTCATTTGCTTATATCCCTGGTGCCTAAAAGCAGGTTAATCCAGCTGCTGTCCGTTATGGTTAATGAAAATGAATTTTTATCAGTTGGTGGTGTCAGGGCCTTATCAAAATTTCACCAGGAACATCCTTTCGTTTTGCAGCTTGACCATAAAATTTATTCTATCGAATATCAACCAGGGGATAGTAATGACTCCATGTTTGGAGGAAACAGTAATTGGCGTGGCCCTGTATGGATGCCTTTAAATTATTTGATCATTGAAACGCTTCAGCAATTGCATAATTTTTATGGAAACGACATCCGGTTGCCCTTTCCGACAGGCTCTGAAAATATTTGTAATCTTAAAGAGATTTCAGAGGCGCTTTCTTCAAGGATTGTTGCTTCATTTCAAATCAATGCCGATAATTCCCGGCGAATAAATGCAAATGAAAACTGGTTTTACCAGCGACAGGAAAATAAGGACCTTGTTTTGTTCTACGAATATTATCACGGCGATTCTGCTAAAGGAATGGGCGCCTCGCATCAAACGGGCTGGAGCAGTTTGATGGCAGCTCTTATCAATCAGGGCTTTTTTGTTTCGTAAATCTTGTTTTGAGCATCACTATTTATTTATTGCTTAACGAAAGAGTTGCTAATTGATCTCAACTGTTTTACTAAACAACGGAATACCTGTTAAAACAAAAAAGAAACATTTAATGTTTCTTTCTGGTAGTCCCGACAGGAATCGAACCTGTATCAAAAGTTTAGGAAACTTCTATTCTATCCATTGAACTACGGGACCAATGGGCTGCAAATATAAGAAAGAATCATAGGGGCTTTGCAGGGACGTTTTCACTTTGTTATTCTAAAACTTTAATCTATCCCTTACATAGAATCAGCGTTTGTTTTTGTAAGTTGTACCCGAAATTAAAGAGAAAACTTATTGAACGAATTTGAACTGATAGAACAACTACGGGGAGGGAACGAAAAAGCGTTTAAAATATTGGTAGATACCTACCAGGATCTGGTATTTAATACTGCTTTGGGCATTGTGCAGAATTCAGAAGATGCGGAAGATGTGGCACAGGAAGTATTTATAAAAGTGTACCGTTCTGTTCATGCTTTTAAAGGTGAATCAAAAATTTCTACATGGTTGTATCGGATTACAGTTTCTTCAGCATTGGATCATTTGCGTAGCCGGAAAAGTAAAAAACGATTCAGTTTTTTACAACGACTTTTCAATGATGGTAATGAACCCATGTACGAGCCGCCTGATTTTCATCATCCAGGTGTAGCCCTGGATCAAAAAGAAAACGCAGCCCGATTGTTTAAAGCGATTGACCGGCTGCCTGAAAATCAAAAAGTGGCTTTTACATTACATAAATTGGAAGATTTGAGTTACCAGGAAGTGGGTGAAGTGATGAATATCTCTGTGTCGGCTGTAGAATCCCTGATGCATCGTGCCAAACAAAACCTGAGAAAAACACTGGACAAAGAAAATGAGTAATGACGGACAAAAGATTTACAAAGGTCAATATAAACATATTATATCATGGAAAAAGAAAATCAAAAAAGGCCTGATGAACTTCTTAAGAGTATCGAAGCTATCCAACGAGCACCGGCTCCTGATTTTTTCTATACCCGGCTAAAGGCTAGAATGGAAAAACAAGAACATTCAGCCAGATCTGGCAGTGTGATATTACGCCCTGCATTTATTATTTCCGGGCTTGTATTACTAGTGCTGTTCAATGTGATGATGTTCTTTAAATACAATGACAGCAATCCTGTTATTTCAAACAAAGACAATGATAGCCTGCAAACAATTGCGACAGCTTATCACATTAATGATATTTTACCTGAAGAATTAAATCAATAAGATATGCGATCTTATAATAAAATCCTTTTCATTGCTGTGATCGTGCTACTACTGGTTAATATAGCCTTGCTGATATTTATGTGGAAAGGAAAACAATCGGATCAAACCAGGCGACAACCTGCTGCCAATGGGCCGTTTGAAACGATGGCCAGCGAATTGAACATGACCGAACAGCAAAAAACACAATATAAAAGCTTACGGGATCAGCATTTTTCCAATATCAGGCCCTTGCTTGATTCAATTCGTGAGGTGAGAAAATATTTTTTGAAACTCATGCAAAGAGCCAATGCAAATGATAGTGATCTGGCTTCTTACAGCCATCGCATTGCCGAAAAGCAAGCAGTCATTGACCGAATGACACTGGATCATTTCAGGAAAGTAAGAGCTTTGTTCAGCGGAGATCAGCAAAAGAAATTTGACGATTTCATTCAGAAGATGATGCTTCGACGACGTGATACGACAAACAGGAGATAAGTTTTCGATCTGCTTCAATCATTCGGAATAGATCCTTTCAATAGCGTCCCGGTATTTTTCAGTTATCACTTTTCGTTTCAATTTCAGGGTGGGAGTTAGTTCTCCACCATCAACGGTCCATTCATCAGGAAGCAATTCAAACTTTTTGATCTGTTCTACATGATTGAAAAACTTATTAAAACTTTCAACTAATTCTTTGAACATTTCAATGACTCTCGGATCTTTTATTACTTCTTCGTTGGAACTAAATAAAACCCCATTTTTACGGCACCAATCTTTTAAGTTGGGAAATGATGGAACGATCAGGGCGCCAACAAATTTTCTTTCCGGCCCTATTACCATCACCTGTTCTACATATATGGATTCCTTTAGCTTGTTTTCAACAGGCAATGGCGCTACATATTTTCCGCCACTTGTTTTAAACAATTCTTTTTTTCGATCAGTTATTTTCAAAAAACGGCCATCCATAATTCCAATATCTCCAGTATGATACCAACCGTTTGTTATAACTTCAGCGGTCAGGTCAGGACGCTTGTAATACCCCATCATGATATTGGGTCCTTTGCAGAGTATTTCACCATCTTCAGCAATTTTTACTTCTACATTATAGATCAATGGCCCTACAGTCCCGAATTTCCGATCAGCTTCCTGGTAACGATTTACACTGATAACCGGGGAAGTTTCTGTCAGCCCATAACCTTCCATGATCACAATTTGTGCAGCAGTAAAGATGCGTATCAATCTTACCTGACAGGCTGCTCCACCGGTTATGATAGCATTCAATTCATTGCCCAGCCCCTCTCTCCATTTATTAAAGATGATCTTATTGGCAATAGCCAACTGTAGATTATACCAGGCCCCCATTTTTTTGTTGATCTCAAATTGTTCTGCCAAAGAATGTGACCAGAAAAAAAGTTTTCTCTGAATTCCTTTCAGTTCGGCGCCTTTTTGCATGATACGATCATATATTTTTTCCAAAAGCCGCGGTACAGTAGTGAACATATGCGGTTTCACTTCTTTAAGATTTTCAGCAATAGTATCCAGCGATTCAGCATAATAAACAGAAAGCCCCTTGAATAAATACAGGTAAGTGACCATCCGCTCAAAAATATGGTTGAGGGGTAAAAAACTTAAAGCCCTTTCACCGGGAGGAAAACACGGCATGGATCCGATGACATTACTCACAATGTTTCGGTGAGAAAGCATCACCCCTTTTGGAGTACCGGTAGTTCCGGACGTATAAATAATTGTTGCCAGGTCTTCCGGATCTATTTTTTCAGCGATTGCAGCAACTTTTTCTTTTAATTCCGGTGTAGCTGCAGCAGTCACTTCTTTCCAGTGCCTTGCATTCGGTACATGTTCAAACGTAAATATTTCTTTCAGGCTTAGTACATGTTCTTTCAGGCTCCATACTTTCAGAAAAAGTTCTTCATTATTTACAAAAACGGCTTTTACTCCAGCATCATGTAAAACAAATTCCAGTTCGTTAACATTTATTGTAGGATAGATCGGGACTAACACAGCACCGATCTGTTGTACAGCAAGGTCCAACATTACCCACTCTACACGGTTTTTGGAAAGAATGGCAATTTTATCACGACCTTCCCGGGTCATATCACCGGGCCCGAATCCAAGATTCAGTAAACCGGCACTGATATTATTTACAATATCAGCCACCTGTTGAGTGCTATATTTTTTCCATTGGCCGGCTTCTTTCCCCGCCATCATTACTTCAATTGGTTTTTTTCCCAGGTGATATTTCAGGCAATCGAAAAGTCTGGTGGGTTCAGTCATTATGCAATCGTCATTTGACGAACAATTTAGCCAAAAAACGCAGAAATAAAAATGGAACTGGTCAGGATATCAGGTATATCTTATTTCACTTGGTAATATTGCCCCGGCGGCATTCTAAAAACACGGCTACGTTGGAAAGCCATGAATGAATTATATTCCTGCTCATGAGTTTTTGTCCAATTGTCATAAGCAGCGAGGTTTTCTGTGATGCCAAACAGCCACTGATTGTAAGCGTCAAACATTCCCTCCTGTAGAAGCTGCCGTTGGAAATCGAATAAACGGAATGGATATTTTGTTGCATTATGATCAAACCAATCCAGGATAAATCTTGTTCGGATCATTATCAGTGATTCAGTAGTGATACCTTTTGCAGCCAGCGGATATTGTTTACTCATTCCTTCCAGGAAAGCTTTGGCAAATTCGCTCTTGTTTTTTTCTTCGTCTTTCATTATATCCGGATCTGCAAATAATTTTTCTTTATAGCCTTGCAATAATAATTGTTTCATTGCTGTGCCTCTTTCTGAAAGGCTTTCCATGTTCACAAATATTTCTCCATATAAAAGACTCCACACTTTATCTTTTGTATAGAAATAGTAAAGAGCGGCGTTATAGTAATTACCACTATAGGCGGGATCTACTTCGATCCCTTTTTCCCATTGGTCTATTGCTGAATAATCTTTAGAGGCCCACAACAATTCACCATATTCACTGTATAATGGTCCGCTATTTGGAAATTTCTTCAATCCTTTTTTGTACACCTTCTCACAATCTTTTGGCTGTTCCAATGCTTTATATACATTTCCTGCTATCTGGAAAGTAGCCTCGTCAGCATCTTTTCTATCAACAAGTTTTTTTACTCCCTCTAACGCTTTTATGTAATCTCTTTTCAGGTAATAGCACATGACCATATCCTTTTGCATATCCAGGTTGTCTTTATCCTGCTCCAATGCATGGCTCAAAACAATGATCGCATTGTCAAAATCACCCGAACGCATAAAATTCTTCGCCGTTTCATACAATGTTTTAGGATCATCTGTTTGAGCAAAAGCAGCAAAAGCAATGAGAGAAGCAAGAAGGAGTGCAAAGGTTTTTTTCATACTGCAAATTAAACGTATCAATAGCTGAATATGAGAATAGCTGCCGCAAAATAACAAATAATTTAGGAGCGGCTATAACAGATGCGTCAGTAAACCGTCCCTGAGTTTGGGCTCAAACCATGTGCTTTTAGGCGGCATCACATTTCCGCTGTCGGCTATATCAAATAATTGTTCGATGCTGACAGGGAACAAACTGAATGCGATTTTCATTTCTCCGCTGTTCACTCTTTTTTCCAGTTCATTCAATCCACGAATGCCGCCAACAAAATCAATCCTTTTATCAGTTCTTTGGTCTTTTATTCCTAATAATTTTTTGAGAATATTCTCTGAAAGGACACTTATGTCCAGAACTCCGATCGGATCAGTTTCAAAAGTTCCTTTTCTTGCAGTGAGAATATACCATTTGCCTTCGAGGTACATTCCCATTTCATGAAGTTGAGCCGGCTTAACCGGCTCAGGACTCAGAGTGATCATAAAGTCATCCTGTAAAGCGCTGATGAAATCATCTGTATTATAACCATTCAGATCTTTGACCAAACGATTATAGTCAAGAATATTCAGTTGGCTGGCCGGAAAGATCGTGGTCAAAAAGTATTTTGCATTTTCATTTCCCGGAAATTCTTTACTGACCTTCGCTGCTGATGCAGCACGATGGTGACCATCGGCGATATAAGTATTCGGAACTTTAGTAGCAAATAGCTGCGTGATGGAATTAATCACAATATCTCGGTCAATGATCCAGAGTGTGTGTTGAACGCTATCCGATGCTGTGAAATCATAAACCGGTTTTTGAGTGGCTTTCCATCCGTTGATCAATGCATTAACCTCTGTTATATCCCGGTAAGCAAGGAATAAATTCCCGGTTTGAGCTTTTATGGTCTTCATGTGGTTGATGCGATCCTGTTCCTTGTCAGGCCGGGTGAATTCATGTTTTTTGATCACATCATTAAAATAATCATCAACGGATGAAACGCATACAAGTCCAGACTGGCTTTTCCCATTCATCACCAACTGATAAATATAATAGCAAGATTTTTCTTCACTGAATAAAATATTTTCCAAGATAAATCCCTGGAGATTTTCCTTTGCTTTTTCGTAAACTGCCGAACTATATACGTCAATATTTTCCGGAAGATCGATTTCTGCTTTGGTGATATGCAAAAATGAATAGGAATTGTCTTTTGCTTCTGTTCTTGCTTCGACGCTGTTCAAAACATCGTATGGTTTTGATGCTACTTGAGAGGCAAATTCGAGATTGGGTCTTAGCGCTTTAAACGGTTTAATAATGCTCATTAATCCAAATTATCCTTTTTTGTTTGTAAATTCTTTCATGAGATCTGTCAATGCTTTTACACTTTCGAGTGGCAAAGCATTGTACATGGAAACCCGGAATCCCCCGGCAGAACGATGCCCTTTTACCCCGACCATTCCTTCATTCTTACAAAGCTCGAGGAATTCTTTCTCCAATGATGAATCTTTCATAACAAAAGTGGCATTCATCTTACTACGATCTTCTTTTGCTACATTTCCCTTAAATATGGGAAGGCCATCCAATGTATCATAAAATAATTTTGCTTTGGCATTATTGACCTTTTCTATAGCGGCAACTCCACCCTGGTTTTTCAGCCAACGCAAAGTGAGCAGGCAAACATATACTGCAAACACCGGTGGCGTATTCAACAAAGAGCTTGCTTCAATATGATTCCGGTAATCCATTATAGTAGGAATAGTCCGGCTCACTTTTCCTAAAATATTTTTATTCACTACCACCATATTCACACCCGCAGCCCCGATATTTTTCTGTGCGCCGGCATAAATAAGATCAAACTTGTTGAAATCAATTTCACGGCTGAGTATATCGCTGCTCATATCTGCTACCAGCGATACATTGAACTGATAAAATAACGAAAGATCCTGCCACTGTGAGCCATAAATGGTATTATTCGAGGTGAGGTGTAAATATTTTGCGGTTGCAGGAACATGGAATTCCTTTGGAATAGAATTGTAATTATTTTCTTTTCCGCTGCAAACAATTTCTACATGTCCAAAAAGTTTTGCTTCTTTTATCGCTTTGATCGACCAAACACCGGTGTCAGCAAGAGCGACGATCTCATTTTCATTGAGAAGATTCATTGGCACCTGCATGAATTGAGTAGAAGCTCCACCATGCAGAAATAACACTTCATGATCATTGTCGAGTTTCATTAATTCTTTAGCAAGAGAACGAGCCTCATCCATGACTTGCTGAAATAAAGGAGTGCGGTGACCGATCTCCAGTATAGAAAGACCGGATTTATTAAAATCCAATATAGCACGACTGGCTTCTTCAAACACTTCTTTAGGAAGAATAGAAGGTCCGGCATTAAAATTATGAACAATGCCCCCTGTACCCCTGAAGGGAGAACTTGATTCGATGATTTTGTTACTTATCATGACAATTTAAACGCTGAAGAAAAAAGCTAAATTGGATACAAAGATATTTAAACTCCCCTTTAGGGGATGGGGGTTTCTTCTCTTCCTTTTATGGAGCTATTTCTCCAGACATTATTCAGGCTTTCAAATTCTTTCATGTCTTCAGCAGAAAAATTTTTATTACCCAGTTTGGTAAGATCCGGCTGTCCGGCATTTACCCAGGCAGTATACCAGAAAGAAGCTACTGCAAAAATGGCTTGCCGCATTCTTCTCTCTATCATTCCATTCAGTTTTTGATTATAGGCTTTTGCATAAGCAGATGAATATTGACGTATCACATTGCCGTTCCTGTTTTCAAAAGAATACTTTTGATCAGCAGGAAAACTTTCCGATAATTCTTTCTCATCTCTTAAAGCTGTGTCTGCAGCAGCAGCGCTTTCCAATACCCTTTTCCAGATAAAGTCGCCAGGATTTTGGATGTACACAGCTTTGCCAATAAAAAAATCCCATTCTTTATCTGCCAATAATTCCGGGATACGACTTTCCCAAAAGCCATGAATACCCAGCTGGTCAGTCAGTTGTCCATTATGATTGCTGCATGCATGAAGTGGTACATGAGCATCGGCGATATAATGGCCCAGCTCTGCTGATAATTTTAAAATTTTTGCCTGGTTTTTTTCTTTGAATGCATCGGTGAGCCGATACAACATAGTTTGAACCCACCAGGGAACAATGCCATATTCATTCAATGTATCTTCCGAGTATTTAGCAACTGCATCACTCCATTTTCTCGGTAAAGCATCATAAGGATATTTTCCGTAATGGTCAATATCAATATAATGTCTCGGTACTTCGGCGGCTACAGCGTATCTTCTTTTATCAGGGTCCACAGCATGAACCGTAATAAAATCGAGGTTGGGTTTATATAAAACCATCATTTGAGGAGGGAGTAAGAATACCGCATAGCGATTGATCTCCTGGTGTGCAAAAAATCCCCAAGAAAAACATTTTTGAGATAAAAAAATTAAAAGAATTATGAAAATACTTTTCCTCATTTTGCATTTACTGGAGTTTCTTCCGTTTGTTTTTCCTCTTTTTGTCCTGCGTCTAAATCTACCACACCACCAGTCACAGCATATTTCATAGTTTCGCCGGGAGCCAGCTTCTCTATTTTCTTCACTTTACTTCTCGGCAAAACGTATAACTGTCCTGCCCAATGGTAAGCTTGCGGAATATAAACAGAAACCATTTCTGAGCCCATATCCAGTTTTTCTAATTCCTCATCGGTGAGAAAACCCACCACCCACACATTTTCGGAAAATACATTGGCCAATATGGGGTGGCTGAATTTTTTTTTCTCTCCGCCAAATGCTTCAAAGAAATCTTTGGTAGAAGTATAAATGAATTTTATCACAGGGGTACGATCCATCCAATGGTCAAAAAGATTGATAAGGCTGCCGATAAAGAACTGTGTACTGATCCATCCTACCAATATGATAAATACCAGGATGATGGCAAAACCTAATCCGGGGATATTTACATAAGGCCGCAGAATATTATCTACCCGGTCAAAAAGCCAATAAAGAGCCCATGCCGTTACCCCGATAGGAGCAAGTACAATAACACCCTGCAGGAAATACCGAAGAATCCTTCTCACGAATGAGTGGTGCTTTTGTTTTAAAGTGGTTGCCATGTTGAAATCGGGATTAAAGATAGCAGAAAATAGGGGCTTCCCGTTTGAAAAAAAATAGATAAGTGGTAAAAAAAACCGATGGAAACTTTGGTGACAAAAAAAGTTTCCATAGTTTTGAGCCCCGATTTTTTGAGAGTTATGGAAATAAAAGACAGAATAAGATCAAAAGCACATGAGCTTTTCCTGAGATATGGGATACGCTCTATTTCTATGGATGACATTGCTGCACAACTCGGCATGTCTAAGAAAACGGTTTACCAATATTTTGCCGATAAAGATGAATTGGTAGATGCGGCACTGGAGGTCGAGATCAGAAAAGGGCAGCAGG
Organism: uncultured Bacteroidota bacterium; assembly: GCA_963745445.1. GTDB lineage: Bacteria > Bacteroidota > Bacteroidia > Chitinophagales > Chitinophagaceae > UTBCD1. Next base: position 342,885 of record CAVUXD010000003.1, on the reverse strand, counting down.
ACTGTCTGGAATGTTCCGGCAAAGCACAAGACGCCATCGGGGAAATATTTCTTACGATGGAAAATATCGTAGAACAGTTCCGCCATATGAACCCGACAGTATTATACGACCTGGAAAAATTTCATTACAATGCTTTCCGGAAATTCCAGAAACATAAAAATGAATTTTTACTGGATGTAATCAGGAAGAATATTGAAAGGGGTATAAAAGAAGAATTGTTTCGATCAGAGATCAATGCGGATATCTTATCCCGTTTCAGACTCGAATCCATGATGATCGCATTCAATATGGATGTGTTTCCTCCACGCAAATACAACCTGGCAGAAGTGACCGTAGAGATCATAGAACATTATCTCTATGGTCTTGCCACTATAAAAGGTCATAAACTGATTTTGAAATATAAACAGGAAAAAAAATCTCAGGCACATGAAAAGAAACCAGTTTAAGATACCATCACTCCTTATGCTATTGATTCCGGGTCTGTCAGTAATAGCACAGCAATCTCCGGTCATTCATGAATTTTCTGTTCAGCAGGCAGTAGAATATGCGAAGAAAAACAGCGTCCAGGTCAAAAATGCGCTGCTGGATGTGCAGATACAGGATCAGACCAATCGTGATTTCACTTCGGCCGCTTATCCGCAGGTCAATGGAAGTTTTTCAATGGTGTATAATGCAAAAATTCCTGTGACATTAGTACCGGCTGAATTTTTTGGGGGCACACCAGGTACTTATGAAAAATTTCCATTTGGAATAAAATGGACTGCCACAGGAGGCATATCACTGGACCAACTGTTATTTGATGGGCAGGTGTTTGTCGGATTGCAAGCAAGAAAAACTGTCCTTGATTTTTCAAGGAAAAATGTAGAAGTAACGGAAGAAATGATCAAGGCCAATATTTATAAGATATATTACCAGTTGCTGGCAGGGAAAACACAAATAGATTTATTGGATGCCAATATCGATCGCTTGGATAAATTACTTTATGATACCCGTGAGATTTTCAAAAATGGCTTTGCCGAAAAATTGGATATTGATAAAGTATCAGTTCAATTGGCTAACCTGCAAACAGAAAAATTTAAAGTCGTCAGCCAGATAAATAATGGTTACCTGGGTTTGAAATTGCTTATGGGAATGCCGGCGAAAGATTCATTACGGCTTACAGATACGATCAGTTATGATCAGGTACGGGAAACTTTACCGCAGGTATCTGAATTCAAGTACAGCGATCGCAAGGAATTTCAATATGCAGAATTAGGCATCAAACTCGGTCAATATAATATCAGGAGATACCAGCTAAGCCGTTACCCTACTTTGAGCCTTAATGCTTATTACAATGAAAATGCCCAGCGTAATAAATTTACTTTTTTCAGTAGTGGAGACTGGTTTCCTGTTTCTGCTATTTCGCTTCATGTAAATGTGCCGATCTTCAATGGATTTTCGACCCGGGCAAAAATTGAAAAAGCTACACTGGAACTTCAACAAAGCATCAATCAACAGGAAGCATTGAAACTTTCTATTGATAATGATATTGAAGTAGCGAAGAATAACTTTAGCACAGCAATTGCCACATTGGATTTTCAGAAAAAAAATATGGAGCTGGCAGAACAGGTCTATAATCAAACACGAAAAAAATTTGATGCCGGGGTAGGATCCAATACCGAGATAACGGCGGCACAAACAGACTTAAAAACAGCACAAAGCAATTACATCAGCGCATTATATGATGCCATCATCGCTAAAGTGGATTATCTAAAAGCTCTTGGAAAACTATAATTCAAATTACTACAACAATAAATTTTTATGAAGAAAATTCTTGTTTTGATTACAATGGGAACTATTCTGATGGTCGCAGGTTGCGGTGGCGGAACAAAAGATAGCAAAGGACAACTTGCTGATCTGAAGAAACAGTTGGAAGCAAAAAAGAAAGAACAAACCAGCCTGGAATCAGATATCAGGAGCCTGGAAGAAAAAATTACTGTATTGGATACAACTGCCGCAGAGGAACAAAACCGCAAGCTAATAGCAGTGAGCACTGTAGCTCTACAGGATTTTGTTCATTACATCGAACTACAGGGAAAAATAGATGCAGACAATATTGTAGTTGTTACGCCAAGAGGAATGCCGGCACAAGTGAAAGAATTATATGTAAAACAAGGTGACTTTGTCAAACAAGGACAATTGCTGGCAAAACTGGATGATGCCGTAATACTGCAACAACTGGATGCATTGAATACACAATTGGCTTATGCAGAAAATATTTATAACCGCCAGAAGAATCTCTGGGATCAGGGTATAGGCACAGAAGTTCAATTGATCACTGCAAAAAACAATGTAGATGCATTGAATAAGCAGATTGCAACATTGAAAGAAAACTGGAAAACATATTCTGTATATGCTCCTATCTCTGGCAAGGCTGATGTAGTAGATCTAAAAGTGGGAGAAATCTTCACAGGCACTACAGCTGCAGGTCCGCAGATCCGCATTGTAAATACAGGGAACATGAAAGTGGTTACTGAAGTACCCGAAAATTATCAAAAAAGAGTTTCAAAAGGTACCACCCTGCAGGTTTCAGTTCCGGATATTGGTAAATCTTATACAACAACTATTAAAGTAACGAGTGCAACCATCAATCCGAATACAAGAGCGTTTACAACCGAAGCAAAAATTCCTTCAGATCCGGCTTTGCGGGTGAACCAGGTTGCAGTAGTAAGGATTGAAGATTATTCTTCGAAGAATGTGATCGTGGTACCTGTCAACATTATACAAACTGATGAAAAGAATAAATATGTCTATGTGATGGTCAAAGAAGGTGACCGAATGATTGCAAGAAAGCGAATAGTGGAAACAGGAGAAACTTATAATAGCCAGATCGAAGTGAAAAGCGGACTCAATGCCGGGGACCAGATCATTACTGAAGGATACCAGCAGGTATACGATGGACAGGCAGTAACTATTCAATAATTTTTTGAAGTTATATCAATAAGCATTCTATCAAAACTATTTTATGAAAGTATTGGAAGGATTGAAAGAAAAGTTCAAACAGTTCCGGCCCACCAGTTGGTCTGTAGATAACCGAACGGCTATTTATATCATCACGATTCTTATTTCGCTATATGGACTGAACAAATTCAACACTTTGCCCAAAGAACAATTTCCGGATATTGTTGTGCCCACTATTTCCGTCACTACTGTTTATGTTGGTAATTCGCCGAAGGATATAGAGAATTTAGTGACAAGGCCGATTGAAAAGCAAATCAAGGGCATCAACGGCGCTAAGGTGAATAAAGTACAATCAATTTCACAACAGGATTATTCACTCATTGTAGTAGAGTTCAGTACCGATGTGAAAACAGATCTTGCCCGGCAAAAAGTAAAAGATGCGGTGGATAAAGCAAAAACAGATCTGCCCACCGATCTTACTTCAGAACCGGATGTCCAGGAATTTTCTTTCAGTGAAATGCCGATCATGTTTGTGAATGTGAGTGGCGATTACGACGGCATCAAACTAAAACAGTTTGCCGATAAACTTCAGGATCGGTTTGAAGAATTAAAAGAAATAAGCCGTGCAGATATTGTTGGCGCACCGGAAAGAGAAATACAGGTCAATGTTGATCCATTTAAAATGCAAAGCGCCAAGATCACATTTGATGATATTGAAAATTCTATTTCAAGAGAAAATCATGATATCAGTGGCGGCCAGATTGAAGTGGGAAATATGAAAAGAAACCTGACGGTAAGAGGTCAGTTTGTAACGGCAGCGGATATGCAGAATATTGTAGTGAAAGGCAGTCAGGCTAATGCAGTAGTTTATCTCAGGGACATTGCACAAATAAAAGATACGGTCAAAGAAAAAGATAGCTATGCAAGATTAGACGGAAAAAATGTTGTGACACTGAATATCATCAAGCGTCCCGGAGAAAACCTTATTGATGCTGCTGATAATATCAAAGCCATCGTGGCAGATATGCGACAGAAGGATGAACTTCCGACTAATCTTCGTGTAGAGTTTACCGGCGATCAAAGTGTGCAGACGAAAACTTCTTTTAATGACCTGGTCAATACGATCGTCATTGGATTTATTCTCGTGCTGCTTGTGTTGATGTTTTTTATGGGAGTGACAAATGCATTTTTTGTGGCGTTAAGTGTTCCATTGAGCGTATTTGTTGCATTCCTATTTCTACCGGTAGCGGATTTTGTTGTGGGGACCCCGGTTACGCTCAATTTTATTGTATTGTTTGCATTGTTGTTCGGGTTAGGGATCATCGTTGACGATGCTATTGTGGTAATTGAAAACACACACCGCATTTATGCCAACGGGAAAATTCCTATTGTAAGAGCCGCAAAAATGGCGGCAGGAGAAATATTCGTTCCGGTGCTTGCGGGAACATTAACCACATTAGCTCCTTTTTTCCCCTTATTGTTATGGACAGGATTGATCGGAAAATTCATGATCTATCTGCCCACGATGTTGATACTTACTTTGGCAGCATCATTGATCGTGGCTTTCATTATTAACCCGGTTTTTGCGGTCAGTTTCATGCGACCTGAAGGAAAAGAATTTGAAAGATCGAAAACTACTTTGTTTAAGAAATGGTGGTTCTGGGCCTTTATTGCTTTTGGCGCTTTATTCAATTTTGCAGGATGGCATGGCCTCGGGAATTTTTTAATTTTTATTTCATTGCTGTCTATCCTGAATGTTTTCGTTTTCAGAAATGCCATTCGGTGGTTCCAGGAAAACAGGCTACCTAAATTAATGAACCGCTATGAAAAATTATTGCGCTGGGCATTGCATAAGGGAAGGCCGGTTCGTTTACTCTTGTATTTATTTATCCTGTTCATAGTTTCGGTTATTTTATTAACAATAAGAAATAATCCCAAGCCCTTTTTCCCTGATGGTGACCCCAATTTCATTTATGTGTATTTGAAACTACCCGTAGGGACGAGTGTTAAATACACAGATTCGGTTACAAGTGTGTTGGAAAAAAGGGTATATAAAGTTTTGGAAAAAGAACATCCCGGTCAACCCGGTTCTATCGTAGAAAGTATCATTTCCAATGTGGCTCTGGGTGCTAATAATCCCCGTGATAATAATAAAAGTATTCAGCCCAATCTCGGTCGAATTCAGGTTTCGTTTGTTGAGTTCGAAAAAAGACACGGTATCAGTACCGGGCCTTATCTAAACCAGATCCGGGAAGCCATGAAAGGAATTCCCGGCGCTGAGATCACTGTGAATAAGGAAGACAACGGGCCTCCCACTGATCCGCCGGTTAATATTGAAATAGCGGGAGACAATTTCCAGGAAATCGCCAAAGTAGCTACTGAGCTGAACAATTATTTAGACACTAATAAGATTGAAGGCATAGAAAAACTCGCCATGGATGTAGACTTAAACAGTCCGGAGATCACAATTACCGTGGATAGGGAAAAAGCGCTGATGGAAGGATTGAGCACAGCACAGGTAGGAATGTATTTGCGAACAGCGGTATTTGGAAAAGAAGTGAGCAAGCTAAAACAAGGTGAGGATGAATATAAAATTCAATTGCGATACAACGACCTCGTTCGGAACGATATTACAGACCTGATGAACATGCGTATTACTTTCCGTGATTTTAATACAATGGCAGTGAAACAAGTGCCTTTAAATGCTATTGCAAAAATCGAATACACAAATACTGCAGGCGGCATCCGGAGAAAGAATGAAAAAAGGACCATCCAGATTCAATCCAATGTATTGGATCCATCCATGGTGGCAGGCATCAATAAAGAGCTCGGCTATAAGATCGAAGATTTTGAAGGCAAAACAAAAATCCCAGCTGATGTCAGCATCAAACTTTCTGGTCAGAGTGAACAGGAAAAAGAAACTTTATCTTTTCTTGGTCAATCCCTGATCATTGCATTGCTGTTGATCTTCCTGATCCTAGTTTTGCAGTTCAATAGCCTAAGCAAACCTTTCATTGTACTTACAGAAATTTTCTTTTCTGTGATAGGTGTATTTCTTGGATATGCTATTACAGGCATGAGCATGCCTACGATCATGATCGGGGTGGGAATAGTAGGCCTGGCTGGTATCGTGGTTAAGAATGGAATTTTGTTGATAGAATTTACAGACGAATTGCGTAGTCGTGGTATGCGAACAAGAGAAGCAGCAATACAGGCGGGTAAGATCCGTATCATCCCGGTATTGTTGACAGCATTAGCTACCATTCTTGCATTGATACCATTAGCCGTTGGATTGAACATAAACTTTGTTTCATTGTTCCAGCATTTGAATCCGAAGATCTTTTTTGGGGGTGACAGTGTGGTATTTTGGGGCCCTTTGAGCTGGACGATCATTTTCGGTCTCATTTTCGCATTTTTCCTGACGCTGGTAATGGTGCCGAGCATGTACCTGATAGCCCACCGGCTGAGAAGGCCAATGGAAAAATTCTATGGAACCAAGTACGTAGCCTTGTTTGGTTTTCTGGGTCCGCTGTTTTTCATCTTTGTCGGCATCATGTTCCTGGTAAGGAGGTTACAGGGCAAAAGGGTATGGCTGGGAAAATTAAAAACAATTTCATAGCCACGCAGCAAATGGGAAATCGAGCTTGTCTAACTGTTGCAACCAATTTTTTCAATACTGTCTGTTATGCCTGTCGGTTATAGATTGCAGGCGGGGTTTTGGTGAAATAAAAGAGGCTGGCTCAGCAATGAACCGGCCTCTTTTCGTTTATTGACAAAGCATTGCTTAAAACCCTTCACTTCTCCATTTAATGCCTTTAGTTAATAGCAAAATTTTATGAGAGATATATAATTTCGAAAATGTCAATCCGAACTGTTTGCCAATTTGAGGTCAACACATCTTTGAACTTTTTACCTTTGTAAAAATTATATCATATGAACGAGACAATAAGAAAAAACCATGAAATAGATTACAAGATCTATGGGGAAGAATTGCAGTTTGTGGAAATAGAATTGGACCCGGGAGAATCTGCAGTTGCTGAAAGCGGCGCCATGATGATGATGGACGATGGTATTCAAATGGACACCATGTTTGGAGATGGATCGCAACAACAATCATCTGGTTTGTTAGGGAAATTAATGTCTGCCGGAAAAAGAGTGCTGGTGGGTGAAAGCTTATTCATGACAGCATTTACCAATGTTGGGCAGGGAAAAAAGAAAGTTTCATTCGCAGCTCCTTATGTCGGGAAAATTATTCCAATGGACTTGCTGCAACTGAACGGAAAACTCATTGTGCAAAAAGATGCATTTCTCTGTGCGGCAAAAGGAGTGAGCATTGGTATTGAATTTCAAAAAAGATTGGGAACCGGAATTTTCGGGGGGGAAGGTTTTATCATGGAAAAAATCGAAGGCGATGGATTGGCATTTGTTCATGCTGGAGGTTACGTAATAGAAAAAGAACTACAGGCCGGTGAGCTTTTAAAAATTGATACGGGTTGTATTGTCGGTTATACCGGCGGAGTGGATTTTGATATTGAATTTGTAAAAGGCATCAAGAATTTTATGTTCGGAGGTGAAGGTTTGTTCTTTGCCATATTAAGAGGCCCCGGCAAAGTATGGATACAATCGTTACCGATTAGCCGTCTTGCTGCACGATTGGTTGAATACGGCACCTGGCATCGCAAAGAAGAAGGGAGTATTCTCGGAGGTTTAGGAAATCTGCTTGATGGAAGAGAATGACGAAAATAAAATCCCGATAGCTATCGGGAGAAAACGGAAAGTAGCTCGTAAAACACAAATTTTTAATTATTATCTAAATAATATCTGATGAAAAAGCTGATATGTTTATCACTACTGCTTGCATCATTTTTTTCAAATGCGCAAAAGACAGACCTAAAACTGCAAAGACAACTGGAGGATGTGATCAAAGGTTTTCACGGCGATATTGGAATTTATGTAAAAGATTTAAAGCATAATAAAGTTGTTGCCATTAATGCTGATACCGTTTTTCCAACGGCAAGCATTGTAAAGATTTCCATTCTTATCGGCATCATGGATAAAATTCAGAAAGGCGAACTGAATTATCATCAACGCTTAACTTATACTGATTCTCTTTATTATAATGAAGGCGATGATATTCTTTCCCGATTCAAAGACAGTGCAACTATTGAACTAAGCAAAGTGATGATGCTGATGTTAACCATCAGTGACAATTGCGCAAGTTTGTGGCTGCAGGGTTTGGCAGGCGGCGGGTTACGAATCAATTCAATTCTTGATAGCCTTGGTTATAAATACACAAGAGTGAATAGCCGGACAAAAGGCAGGGAGGCCAATCGTTCTATGTATGGTTGGGGACAAACCACACCACGGGAAATTGCCACTATCATGAACCAGATTGTTGATGGTAAGATCATCAGTAAAGAAGCCAGCGAAAAAATGTTGCGTTTGTTAGGAAGACAATATTGGGATGAAGAAGCGCTGAGCCAGATACCGGCCGGCGTTTTTGCTGCTGATAAAAATGGAGCGCTTGATGAAAACCGCAATGAAGTGGTATATGTGAACAGTAAAAAGAATCCTTACATCTTTTCCATTTTTACAAAAAATAATAAAGATACCAGCTGGAACTCCAATAATGAAGCATGGGTGTTAACAAGAAAAATATCAGCCTTACTATGGCAGCACTTTAATTGAAGATATAATTTCGACTAAGTTCTTTTACCAGCAAGGCTACCTCAGGGTCCTTGTATAAATATATTTATAATAAAATCTATTTCCATTCTTTTCTTCATCCAGTATTGATCATTCTATTGTAAATTTGTATCCCAAATTTCAACTCAATGACCCGCAAGCAGGAAATATTAAATGATGTCGTTATCAAATTTGCAGGAGATAGCGGTGATGGAATGCAATTAACCGGCAGCCAGTTCACTAACAATACAGCATTATTAGGAATTGATCTCGCCACTTTCCCGGATTTCCCGGCAGAGATCAGGGCTCCGCAAGGAACATTACCCGGCGTAAGTGGATACCAGCTTCGTTTTTCCAGCAGACCTGTTTTTACTCCCGGTGATGCCTGCGATGTATTAGTTGCAATGAATGCAGCTGCATTAAAGACCAATCTCCGCCAATTAAAAAAGGGTGGAAAGATCATTGCTAATACAGATGGTTTTGATGCAAAGAATCTTCGGCTTGCCAATTATCCGGAAGGAGTGAATCCGTTGGAAGATGGTTCGCTTGGAAATTATGAATTGATAAAGGTGGATGTGACCAAAATGACCCGTGAAGCCCTGAAAGAATTTACTATGGGCATGAAAGAAAAAGACCGGGCTAAAAATATGTTTGTGCTGGGATTTTTATACTGGATGTATAACCGGGATATGGATAGTACGATCGGTTTCCTGAAAGAAAAATTTGGCAAGAAAGACGATATATTGAACAGTAATGTAAAAGCGCTTCAGGCAGGATATAATTATGGAGATACTACCGAAACCTTCACTACTACGTATAAAGTGGAGAAAGCAAAAATGGACCCCGGTAATTATCGCTCCATTATGGGTAACCAGGCATTAGCTTATGGATTGATCGCTGCGTCACAAAAAAGCGGGTTGCCTTTATTTCTTGGCTCGTATCCTATCACACCTGCTTCTGATATTTTACATGATTTAGCCAAGTATAAAAATTTTGGTGTTCGCACTTTTCAGGCGGAAGATGAGATTGCTGCGATCACTTCCGCAATCGGCGCTGCTTATGGCGGTGCATTGGGTGTAACTACAACATCAGGTCCCGGTTTGGCATTAAAAGCAGAAGCGATGGGTTTAGCAGTAATGTTGGAGATACCTTTATTGATATGTGATGTACAAAGAGGCGGGCCATCAACAGGATTACCAACAAAGACAGAACAAAGCGATCTGTTGCAGGCTTATTATGGTAGAAATGGAGAATGCCCGATGCCTGTTGTGTCTGCTTGTACACCGAGCGATTGTTTTGACGCTGTATATGAAGCGGCTCGTATAGCGGTACAACATATGACGCCGGTGATTTTTCTGAGCGATGGATATATTGCCAATGGCGCCGAGCCCTGGAAATTTCCTTTATCTGCTGACCTGCAGGAAATAAATGTAAACTTCAAGAAAGATTTAGAAGAAGGTGAAGAAGTATTAATGCCGTATAAAAGAGATGAAAAATTAGTTCGTCCCTGGGCAATACCCGGCACTCCCGGATTGGAACATCGGATTGGTGGTTTGGAAAAACAAGATGTAACCGGTAATGTAAGTTATGATCCCGACAACCATCAGCAAATGGTCAAGATTCGCCAGGCCAAAGTGGACAAGATCGCTGATTATATTCCAGAGCAAAAATTGGACAGCGGTCCTGCGAAAGGAAAAGTTTTAGTGTTAGGTTGGGGCTCTACTTACGGCGCTATAAAATCTGCAGTGGAAGAATTACAGGCGAAAGGCCATGCAGTGAGTCATGCTCATATTCGCTATCTGCGTCCTTTCCCCAAAAACCTTGGAGACATTTTAAAGAATTTTGAAAAAATTCTGATCCCGGAGATCAATAATGGCCAACTGATCAAGATTATTCGTGACGTTTATTTTGTGGATGCAAAAGGATACAATAAGATCATGGGCATTCCAATAACGAAAACAGAATTAGTGGAGCATATTAAAAAAATGCTTTGATGAGAAATATGTAAGATCAGTGAATACATTGGCTTTTTATTGCCCTGGTGTGTAAGTAAAACTCTGCTGGGGAAGAATAAAGAAGATCGCAAATATGATCATGGAAATAATGAGGCCGTACATAAAAATATTGTAAGAGATACGCAGGTACTTGTATTTTTTAGCCAGCACCACTCCTAAGAAATAATTATCCTTGATCATGCTGCTGTACAAATATTGTTTATCATTCAGCAATTCCTGCATGGCCCAGTCGTAGTCTGACAATGACATGCGAAAGAAATTTCCAAAGAATAAAAGGTTGGTCTTTTTATTCTGTATGTCTTCCCGGGTAAATTTTCCGGAAGTAACATTAGGCCGTGTAGCCAATATAGAAAATATAATAGTTAGTAATCCTGTAGCAACAATAGCAATTATTGGATATATGAGATTATAATTGTTTTTAACTTCTTTGCTTAAAAGACTTACAATAACGGAAAGTATAATAGAATTGACCGAGATCATTATATGAGCTTTGTCATCGGCCATTTTGCTCAGGTTGGATTGATTGGATGCCATGATACGGAAAACGGCAGTTGCTTCTCTTTCGGTACGTTCATCTTTTTCCTTTTTCTTTTTTACGTCGGTATCTTGCTCTGCCTGCTCGGTAGAAGTTGCCAGTACATTTTCGGCCAGGTTAGTTTTTTTCTTTTTTTTTCCATCTTCATCCTTGTCTCTTAATTCTTCCAGGTTTTTTTCTTTTACGGGCTGAAGTTTGCGCCGGCCATAGTCAGTAAAATATTTATGGTTTTCGAGGAAGCTGATGTTCATCTTTCTCCATTGCTTCTTTGAAATATCCTGTTTGGAAAACCCAATTAATTCTTCCCTCAACAGCCTGTTTTTCTCGGCAAATTCATCGGTACCCAAATGAAAGAGATCTGCATCACAAATGATCTGTTCTATAAGATTTTTGGGAGATTGAGGCATTTTGGTGGCTTCAATGCATGAGGTGACTTTTATAATGAAAGCCGGATCAGCCTGGTGTTCCTGGAGAAAGTTAGTAGCTAACTGAATACTCACTTCTTCATGACCATGAGCATTGCCGCTGCTGAAGCCGGTATCATGAAACCAGGCGGCAATGATCAAAGCAAGGTGATCTTCCTCATTGAGCTGGTAATAATGCGCTATCTCTTCACAGGCCATTACGACGCCCTGGGTATGCGCCAGGTTATGAAACCTGATGCTTTTATTAACTTTAGTCAGGAATAGATCGGACACAAAGCCCTCGACATCTAATAAAAGCCTGGACTGGTTTTCGGTCATATTTAAAAATTACACATGATAAATGTAAACAAAATCATCAGAAGAAAGATTTTGTCTCCGCAAATTCCCTTGTGGGGACTTAGAGTACTTGTTGTGATTATTTTATTATCTGCTTGCAGAAGAAAAATGATCGTTTTGAAATCGCCTCCGAACTACAATTTTTCGAATCCTGAGATCATGAAACTGGATAACAAATTAAAAGAGATCTCAGGTATTTCATGGGATAAAAAAAGAGATGTTTTTTTTGCTGAGCAGGATAATACAGATAAGTTGTTCATGTTGGAAAGGGATACAAAACACATCATACAGGTTGACAGTTTGGGGGATAGAGGAGAGTATTCAGATGTGGCGGTAGTAGATTCTATTCCATATATATTAAGAAGCGACGGGGTTTTATTTAAATGTGCTATTAGTAGCGTTGGAGGTTCGGCATTGATTGAATTGGCCCGATTGCCTAAGGAAGAGAACGGTTTCGAGTCCATGTTCTATGATCTTTCCCGGGAAGCGTTGATCATTATCGGTAAAACAGGACCTACAGAGAATGATGATAAGATCAATGCATATGCTTACTATATCGATTCCATTGGTCTCGATCAGAAGCCTGTTTTCCAAATTGATAAAAGAATTATCACGCAATTATCTCCACGCAAAAGTTCTGAACTGGAACCAACAGCAGCGGCAGTTAACCCACTACAACAAAAAATCTATATTCTTTCTTCATCAAGCAGGCAATTAGTGATAACAGATATGAATGGAAAACCGGAAGGAGTCTATGTACTTATTCCAGGTATGTTCCCCGATCCGACAGGGATTTGTTTTCAAAAAGACGGTGGTATGTATATCTGTAATAAAGGAGGGGCCGGTTCTCCTACTATGCTGAAGTTTGTGTATTCAACCAAAAACGATCAGGGGGTATCTCCTGTAAAACCAGCTTATGATTTTTCGAAGCCTGACGAAATAATGGAATTGGGCAAGCATTTGCATGAAATCTCCGGTATCTCCTATATCCCGGGCCAGGATATTTTATTAGCGGAAAATGACGAAAAGGGAGAGATCTTCAAAGTTGATTTTAAAAACAAAAAAGATGATTTTGATAAATTAAAATTCGGCGGACCCGGAGATTATGAAGATATTGTTCATACCGATACTGCAGATTATTTATTGATCAGTTCAGGAACAATTGTACAGGTACTTACAAAAGACGGAGGAATAACAGGCACAAAAAAATTCACATTAAACAGAAACGGAAGCAACGAATATGAAACATTATATTTGGATTCTGCAAATCACTCTCTCATCATGCTGTGCAAGCAATGTACCCATGAGAAAGAAAAGGTCCGTTCTGCATTTCGGTTTGATTTAGTTACTCAAAAATTTTCTGATGAATCCGTTTATGATATCAACCTTGACGTCATTCGGATGCAGCTCAATGATCCCAATATTGAATTCAAACCTTCGGCTGCGGCTATCAACCCGATAACAAAAAAAATATTTATAGTGGCTTCCGTCGGCAAATTGTTGGTTATTGCTGACAAAAATGGTAATGTAGAAAAAGTGTTTCGCCTTGATCCAAAACTCTTTAACCAGCCGGAAGGAATGACTTTTGCCCCCAACGGAGATCTGTATATTTCCAATGAAGGAGGCATGGGAGTCGCCACAATTCTCAAATTCATTTATAAACCGTAACTTTTTGTATTGAAACGACCAGGCCGACGGAAACGAAATACCAAAACACTTCAACTATGGGACTGCTTCGAAAACTTCCGGCGTTACTGCTTTTGCTTTCCCTGTATTGTTCTGCACAGCAAAGCAGGATCACTCAACGCATTTTTCTGGTAGGAGATGCCGGCGAAACGCAAAACGGAAAACATCCTGTTTGCGATTGGCTCAAAGAACATGTTGACTGGAATGACAGCAGCAATGTATTGGTATATCTCGGCGATAATATTTATCCGGAAGGGATGCCCGACGGCGGAAAAAAATATGATATCGCAAAAACGATCATTGATTACCAGTTATCCGTTATAAAGGATAAAAGCAGCAAAGCATTTTTTGTTCCCGGCAATCACGACTGGAAAAAAGGAAAACCAGGCGGATGGGAACAAATAAAAAATGAAGAATATTATATCAACTCCTTGGAATGGCCCAATGTGCAGGCATTACCGATGAACGGCTGTCCCGGCCCGGTTCCCTATGTATTGAACGACCAGGTGGTACTTGTTTTTATGGACAGCCAATGGTGGCTGCAAAAAGGGGAGAAGCCCGGATTGGAATCCGATTGTGATTATAAAAGCGAAGATGAAGTAATAACAGCGTTGAAAGATATTCTCGGAACTTACCCGGATAAATTAGTGATCACTCTCATGCATCATCCTTTATACACGCATGGACATCATGGAGGTTATTTTACGCTCCGACAACATATTTTTCCGTTGACCGATATATCACCCGGTTTATATATTCCGCTTCCGGTCATTGGTTCTATTTACCCGATCACAAGAGCATGGTTTGGAAATATCCAGGATGTAAAACATCCTCAATACAAAAATTTTATTTCAAGAGTTGAGGAAGCATTGAAACAACATCCGAGTGTGATCGATGCTGCCGGCCATGATCATAATCTACAATTGCTGCAGCACGATAGCATTACTTATATAGTGAGTGGTTCTGGTTCTAAAACTGTACAGGTAAAAAAAGGAAAGAATTCGCTTTTTGCAAAAAGCGAATTGGGATTTGCTGTGATTGAAGTGAGTGCCGATGGGAAAGTAGATGTAAAATTTTATACAGTAAATGACAGCAAAGACATGAGTCAGCCGGTTTATGGACTTTCAGTAAAACCGGTTCCGCCGCCCCAGAAAGAAATGGCAGAAAACGAAAAAGTTTCTTTTCCTGATTCAATGACCATTGTTGGTTCCAGAACCTTAAAGGCAGGAGGCTTGAAAAAATTATTGATGGGGAAAAATTATCGTAAAGAATGGGTACAGCCTGTTCGTGTTCCTGTCATTGACTTAAGCAAAGAATTGGGAGGACTTACACCTTTAAAGAGAGGCGGAGGACATGAAACTGTATCATTGCGTTTTGAAGATTCTTCAGGAAAACAATATGTGTTGAGAAACGTAACAAAAAATGTAACAGATGCTGCTTTACCTCCGGATCTGCGGGGAACCTTTGCAAAAGATGTGATCGCTGATGGGGTCTCTGCTTCATATCCTTACGCAGCATTATCTGTTCCGGTATTGGCTACTGCTGCTGGTGTACCTCATGCAAATCCAAGATTGGTATATGTAGCCGATGATCCAAGGCTCGGAAAATTCAGAAAGGATTTTGCGAACAAAGCATACCTGATGGAAGAAAAGGAACCGGATGGATTTAAAAAGGGATTAAGTACCGATGAAATGGATGAACAATTGAAAAAGGATAATGACAACAGCGTTGATCAGAAAGCATTTTTAAATGACCGGTTACTCGATATGTTCATGATGGATTTCGATCGTCACGAAGGTCAATGGCAATGGGCAGATGTAGAGAAGGGAAGCGGTAAAAAATTTGTAGCCATACCCAAGGACAGGGACCAGCCTTTCTTCATCAGCCAGGGTTTGATCGCTTCAATTGCCCGTCAGAATTGGCTTGCTCCCCAGATACAGGGATTCCGTCCTCATGCAAAGAACATCAAGACGTACAACTTTAATGCAAAAAATCTTGACCATCGATTTCTTAATGAACTGGATGAGGACGACTGGAAAAAAGCAATTGATGAATTTTTGCCTAAGATGACAGACGAACTGATCGAAAAAGCATTGGATCCGCAACCACCTGAGATCCAAAAACTGGCTGCCAGAAATCAGATCATAGCCAAGCTGAAAGAAAGAAGAAAATATTTTGCTGATGAAATGATGACCTATTACCGTTTTATTTCAAAAGCAGTGAGCATTGCCGGCAGCGATAAAAGAGAACAATTTGAGATCAACCGCAAAGAAGATGGCTCTGTAAAAGTGGAGGTACGAAAGATCAATAAAGATGGTGAAGTTAAAAATAAAATTTATGAAAGAACATTCGATCCTGCCGTGACGAAAGAAATAAGATTGTACGGGTTGGGCGGCGACGATCATTTTATCATGAAAGGCAGCAGCAATAAAATAAAGATCCGCATTATAGGCGGCGGCGGAAACGATGCTTATGAAAGTGATGCCACTTCCCGTGCCGGGAAAACACTGCTGTATGATCTTGATGATTCTACTGAGAACAATACATTCACCGGCAATAATGATTTCAGGAAAAAACTGTCCACCCATGCTTCGGTGAACGATTATCAATGGAAAAATTTCAAATACAATACGCATCAGCCGCTGTTGGCGGTCACTTACAATCCGGATGATGGTGTTTTTCTCGGCGGTTCAATCAAATTCACCCGCCAGGGTTTCCGGAAAACACCGTATGCACAATTGCATCAGTTTACTGTGACACATGCTTTGTCAACACAGGCGTATAGTTTCAAATACCTTGGTGAGTTCGTAAATGCTATTGGTAAAACTGATATTATCTTAAATGCTGTTGTGAAAGCTCCGAACAACACTACCAACTTTTTCAGCTACGGCAATGAATCGGTTTATGATAAAAGTCAGCCGCAGAAGATAAGATATTACCGTGCAAGATACCAGTTGGGCTCTTTCGGAATTTCATTGAGACATAAATTAGGTTCTTCCTTTTTTATTCTGTGGGGCCCCGTGTTCGAATATTCCAGGTTTGATTCTTCGGATAATACCAACCGCTACATATTGATGGCTCCCGGCAACGGTTTGGATCTTGCCACATTGACCAAAAGCAAATCATGGGCCGGCGGTCAGTTGACCTTAAGCCTCGATGACCGTAATAACAAACTGATGCCGACAAGAGGCATCTTCTGGGAAACCACATTGAAAGTGCTGAATGGAATGAACAGTTTCAGCAATCGCCTCACACAGTTGAATTCAGAAATGTCTTTATACACCAGCTTCAGTAAAAATGCAGGATTTGTATTGGCTACAAGATTTGGCGCCGGTATGAATTTCAATGACAACTTTGAATTTTACCAGGCGCAATACCTCGGCAGCATGGAAGGGTTGAGAGGCTATCGCCGTTATCGCTTTGCCGGCAAAGCAATGGCGTATAACAATACTGAAATGAGAATTAAGGTAGCTGATTTCCGCACCTACCTGTTTCCCGGTTCCATCGGTTTGTTATTCTTTAATGATGTAGGAAGGGTGTGGGTGAAAAACGATACTTCTTCTATATGGCATGATGGCTATGGAGCAGGAATATGGTTTTCACCATTGCATCGCCTGGCCATTACAGCCTCGGCATGTTTCTCTAATGAAAATACATTGCCATTGGTAACATTGGGCTGGCAGTTTTGATTATTTGCTTCAAGAGACATATTAAAACTTCGGGGCTGCTACAATTAGGAGGAGATTGGGAATTTATAATTCAATGTCCCGCCCGTTTGGAATACATAATCGGGAAGATTGCTTTATTGATCTGAAATTTTAATTAAATCGACCATTTCTCCCATCATACACATATTGAAAATGAGTTTTTACTTTTTTGATATGTTAAGCTAACTTTTTGCCCGTCCTTAATTGTTACAGTATTAAAAGAAGTCAAATTTTTTGGCTCTAATATTTGGTTATTGTCCAATTTAATAAGCCAAACACAGCCATCAATGGTTTCTTTAACTATTGTCCCGTTTGCATTAATATTATCATGACTTTTTTTGCATGAAACTATTGTAATAGAAAAGACGACTATTGCTGTAAATATAATTTTCATATGGTCTTTTAAATAATTGGCAAAATAATTTACTTAAAAGCTGCATAAATCATAAAAAAAAATAGCTCTGCGAAACATATTTATACGCAATTATATTTCGCTACTTCAAGCTTCGGAGAATTGAGGGATCTTTATTTCCCAATCAACTGCTGTGTAGTAGTATTGGATAATTCTATTTTAGCGTCGTGCTTGTGGTCGTGTTCAAAATTTACTTCTACACGAAGTGCTTTTAATCCTACCACGCCTTGAAGTTCTTCCAGGTCCCATTGTTCTACACCCTGTTTTAAGAGGTTTTGATTTTGTAAGAATTCAATATACTCCATGTATTCGGTAGCATCTTTTGCCTGGGAATAGACGATAGCTACTTTACCGGGTTGAGTTAGTCGCTCATTCGTTTCTTTGATCCGCACTTTATCAATTCTTTTTTTGATGATCTCGTAGCGTACATTGTATGCTCCATCTACATCAAACTTTTTTTCTTCTATTCTGAAACTGATAGAAAGCGGAATACTGTGCGCCAATATCAATTGCGTGGTTTTAAGCGGATGGCTTAAATGTTGCTCCAGGTGATGGGCCACTTTTGCTGCTTTTGCCAGCACAGTCAGTTGCCACATTCTCATATTGCGCAGGTAGATCTCATCAAACTTCTTTTTCGGAGTAATGGATTGGCCCATATAAATATTGAACTCCACTCCATCGGTAACATAACGTTCGAAGTAATGAGGAAAAACTTTTTGTGCAGCCGCTTGTTCTTTATCAATGAACCGTGCCAGCGTATCATTGATCTTGGAAATACTTTGTTCGTATTCTTTACGATGATGATAGATCATATTGAGCTGCGGATCCAGCGCTGCAAAATACTGACCTACTTCTTTGGCAATGGAAGGCTGTGAATTTTGCAAATGGTTAAAAATAGAAACTACCTGCCCTTGCAGGAAATCATGGATACCGACCTCTTCATCCGAGAGCAATACATCCGATGCAGACGCAATAAATTTATCAATTTTGAATTCGATCTCCTGCAATAAAGGAAACGGCATATCAGCCTGTGCTCTTTTCACCACGTCTCTTGCCATCTCCAGTTGCTCTATAATATCCAGTTGAATGGAATGAGATCTTTCAGTAGATGAATTGCGGATATCAATAGCGCCGTAAAGAGGATATACATCTGGAAAATAGATCCGCTCCATTTTTACTTCTTCAGAATGTTGCCGGTTTACGATATAGTTTAACGCTGCCTCAGTGAATTTCCATTCTACGGCAGGTTGCACAGCAGTGAATTGTTCTTTGATCACTTTGTCAATCTGGTTGTCAAGGCTCTCGGTGCTTTTTTCCAATGCTAAAGTGAACAAATGAATGGCTGCTTCTATTTTGCTGGCATGAATATGTTTTAATTTACCGGGAATCTCCGAAACAATTTCCAGGATGCCGAGTAATTCATTGTGCTGTTTTAATGGACAGATGATCAGGCTGCGTCCATTCTCCATATAATAATATTGGAGATAATCAGCCACTGATAAAGATTTTTCATTTAAGGTTTCAAATAAAACCGGTTGGTTGCTTTCTTTAAAAAGAAGTTTACAGCAATCACTGATATCATCTTTATCGGCAATTGTATGAAAATGTTTGAACAGGTGGCTGCTGCTGTTGTGCAGATCTGAATAAACATAATGACCGTTCACTTTGAAAAAAGGAGTGATGCCGATACGGACATCTTTCAGCCCCATCAGGCTTTGAATATGTTTTTCTAATTCGTTGTAAACGGTGGCATCGGAAAAAGCATTGATATTAAGCAGGCTGCTCTTTATGCGGGATATGATTTCTTCTTCTGTTACATCATTCACCCGGACGAGAGCAATTCCTTCAAAAACAAATTTTTCTAATGGCACATCTTTGATCAGTTCTTCAACAGTTTTAATACGGTTGGTTTGATGAGAAACAAGTCTATCAGGTAATTCCGGCATTTCATCCACGGGTTTTATATCAATAAAGCGGGTATCGATCTGCAGTTCAAGAAACTTAGTAAGCCCGCTGTGTGGATCAATAAAAGGATAAATAGATCTTGAAGTTGCGGGACTATTAAATCCGCAAAATTTTTTCAGCACAAGAATGTAAGCATTGCGAAACCTTTCTCTATGAAGGGTCTGCCCGATCTCCTCTTCAGGAATGTTGATCTCGTTGGTACCCGGTTTCAGAAATAAATGATGGAAGAGGGTTGAAGTATAGATGGTTTTGAATTGAAATGGCAAAGAAACTGCATAAATGTTTTCATGTGCAGAAGCAGTAGGAGGAAAAAGAATGGATAATAGTTCCCCGATCAATTCCAGGTGAGAGTTGACTACGGACAGATCAGTCATTGGTTGCATTAATTCTGCATGAGATTCAAATTCTGCAATGACAGGACCGAATAATTTCTGTTCACTGGAATTTCCCTGGGCAATATTTTTTTTCAATGCTTCTACAAGCGGCTTGAACGACAAACGGCTGTTGATAGTAACGTCATTGAATTGAAGAGACCCGGTTTCCATTTCAATTTATTTTCAGTTTCATAAGGAGTTAGTTTTTGCATAAGTCACCGGATCGCTTTATAAAACTACTAAATAATGGCGGGATATTCCGGGTAGCCTTTGGATGAGAAAAACGGTTTTAAAAACCAGTGGATTAGGATGAACAGGCTCCTTCTTTCTATAAATTTTTAAGCAGAAATATTTTTTTGGAAATATTTACATGCAACTTGTAATCCGCATTGGTCGCAATGAGGATTTCTTGCCACGCAAACATAGCGGCCATGTAGGATCAACCAGTGATGAGCTTTATGAATGAGCGCTTCGGGGAAATTTTTTAATAATTCTTTTTCTACTGCCAGTGGAGTAGAAGCAGATTGCGGCACCAAACCGATTCTTTTGCTTACTCTGAACACATGCGTATCCACAGCCATGTTCGGCTGCTGATCAACGACGGATGTAATTACGTTGGCTGTTTTTCTTCCAACCCCCGGCAGTTTCATTAGCTCGTTTACTGTCATTGGAATTTTTCCTCCAAATTCTTCGATAACCTTTTTCGCCATTCCAATGAGATGTTTGGTTTTATTATTGGGATAAGAAATGCTTTTGATCAATGGAAACAATTCATCAAAACCGGCTTTGCTGAGTGCCTGGAGTGTAGGATATTTTTTGAAAATAGCCGGCGTGGTCATGTTCACTCTTTTATCCGTGCATTGTGCGGAGAGAATAACAGCTACCAGCAATTCATAAGGATCATCATAAATAAGTTCGGTCTCAGCTCCGGGGGCATGTTGTTGAAAATAATCAATGACAAATTGATAGCGTTCCTTTCGGGTCATGCTGCAAGATAATGGTAAGAAGAAAAATGATCAGCAGGGAAAATAAAAAGCATCTGCCTGTAAAGGCAAATGCCAAGGTCTTTTCGGGATATTCAGCTATTATTTACTCTACTTCTTCAGCTGATTTTTCCCGTGCATAGTTCAGCACATTCAGCACAATTTCTGTGCGGGGTATCTCAACAATGCGGTCGAGTCGTTCCATTGAAGCTTTAAGAACGGCCAGTTTTTCACGGAGAGACCAATCTTTTTGCAAGGCTTCCTGAATCAATTTTGTTTGTTCAGGAGAGGTTTCTTTGTATAAATACAATAAAAGTTCCTCGGGGGTAAAACTTGTCATACGCAATCCAATTAATGTCCTTTAAAAGTGAATGTCAGAAAAAAGTGAAACGTCTGTGGTATAAACGCTGTATAGGTCCCGTTATTGTATAAAAATACTAATTCTTTGCTTTCGAGGGTTTTTCCGGTACCAGGAAAAGGTCTTCGTTATCCCGTTTCATCAGGTATTTTTCCCTTGCATATTTCTCAAGGGTGGCGGGGTCATTCTTAAGTTCTTCTAACTCTTTGCGTTCGATGGCGATCTGGGAACTGTAATATTGTTTGCTTTGCTGGAGCCCTTTTAATTCATGATGGCGTGCCAGTTGGGTAAAAATGTCATTCTTGTCAAAAAAGAGTAATATGGCTGCAAACGCAATGAAAGAAATAAAGTATTTATTCTTCAGCCAGGAGAGGATGTGGGTCAGTAATTTCATAGATGTTTGAACTGTGATAGCTGAGATGGTTTTTTTTCGTCAACAGCTATTATTATTTTCCAAATTTAATCTTTCCTCCCGGATAAACAGCAGAATCTCCCAACAATTCTTCTATTCGCAAAAGCTGGTTGTATTTTGCTATCCGGTCTGTCCGGGATGCAGAACCGGTTTTGATCTGGCCACAATTCAAGGCAACAGCAAGATCAGCAATTGTAGTGTCTTCGGTTTCGCCACTGCGATGACTCATGATGGTATTGTAATTGTTTTGCTGCGCCAGCTTCACTGCGTTGATCGTTTCAGTAATAGTTCCGATCTGGTTCACCTTTACCAACAGTGCATTGGCAATGCCTTTATCAATTCCCTCTTGCAAACGGGTTACGTTGGTTACAAACAGATCATCTCCTATCAATTGAATTTTGTTGCCCAGCTTAACGGTCAGGAGTTTCCATCCTTCCCAATCATCTTCGGCCATTCCATCTTCAAGGGAAACAATTGGATATTGTTCTACCCAATTGGCCCAATAATCTACCATTTGTTCAATGCTGAGTTTCTTGCCATCTGATTTATGAAAATGATAAACTTTTTCATTGCTGTTAAACATTTCACTTACTGCGGGATCCATTGCAATGGCAACCTGGGAACCTGTTTTGTAACCTGCCGTTTCAATGGCTTTCAACACAGTTTCTATTGCTTCTTCGTTGCTTTGAATATTGGGAGCAAAGCCTCCTTCATCACCAACATTGGTGCTGTAGCCTTTTTTCTTTAAAACGGATTTCAATGCATGAAAGATCTCAACTCCCCAACGTAAACCTTCATGAAATGCAGAAGCACCGACTGGCATTACCATGAATTCCTGGAAATCTATTTTATTGTCTGCATGAGCGCCGCCATTGAGAATATTCATCATCGGTATAGGAATAGTGACAGCACTATTTCCACCGATATATTTGAACAAAGGAAGTCCTGATTCTATTGCAGCTGCTTTGGCGGCAGCCATACTTACCGCAAGAATAGCATTAGCGCCCAATTTACTTTTATTGGAAGTGCCATCGAGATTGATCATAAGCTGATCAATTCCTTTCTGATCAGAAACATCATGTCCCTGCAATGCAGGAGCAATGATGCTTGTAACATTTTTTATTGCTTGAAGCACTCCTTTACCGCCATATTTTGTTTTATCTCCGTCACGGAGTTCAACGGCTTCATGCACTCCGGTGCTGGCCCCGCTTGGAACGATAGCCCGGCCCATCACTCCATTATTGGTTATCACATCTGCTTCTATCGTCGGATTACCACGACTATCGAGCACCTGTCTTGCCGCAATTTTTGAAATGGAACTCATAAAAAGAAAAGAATATTTTGTTTGTCAACTTTCAGATACTGGTTCTGTTTTTTGAGTCAATGACCGGAAGATCTCTTCCAGGCTTTGATTTTCACTTTGCAAAGAAACGACGTTGAGGTTATTCTGCAAAGCTATTTCGAGTATTTGCTTACGAATTGCTTCGGGATTGGAAGTGGCGATCTTGAAATTACCGCCGGATAATTCTTCTACCTGGTCAGCGTAATTCATTTTTTCCAAAAACGTTTTGGAGACAGCTTCTTTAAATTGTACAGCTATCAAATGTTTGTTTTTATTTTTTGTCTGGAGGTTGCTCAATGTATCGTCGGCTACTAATTTTCCATGGTCAATAATGATAACCCTGTCGCAAATCGCTTCTACTTCCTGTAATATATGAGAAGAAAATAATACGGTTTTGTTTTTACCCTGTTGTTTGATCACTTCCCGGATCTCAATGATCTGGTTAGGATCGAGACCGCTGGTAGGTTCATCTAAGATCAACACTTCGGGGTCATGGATCAATGCGGCGGCTAATCCCACTCTTTGCTTATATCCTTTGGATAACTGGCCGATCTTTTTTTTGCTTTCTTTCTGCAAGCCCGTAAGAGCGATCACATCCTCAATCTTTGATTTTTTATTTTCAACTTTATGAATCTCCGAAATGAACCCTAAATATTCTTTTACATACATATCATAATACAACGCATTTCCTTCCGGCAGGTAGCCAATCTTCTTTTTTATTAATAAAGGATCATTGCTGACATTGGCGCCACACACATACGCATCGCCGCCATCCTGGTGCAGGTACCCGGTAATGATCTTCATCGTAGTGGATTTGCCGGCGCCGTTAGGGCCTAAAAAACCAACAATCTCTCCTTTACCAATGCTGAAAGAAATATCATTTACCGCTTTTTGTTCTCCATAAACTTTGAGAAGATTTTTTACTTCGATAGACATATTGCGAAGGTAGTATGAGTATTTGATAATCCTGTTAGTTATGGCTCATAGAAATAATTTTCATTTCAATGCCATTGCAATTAGTTTACCGGAATCTTTGCTGATGAAATTTTAAAGAAAAACAATAACTTCATTGAGTTATACAAATTTTATTTCTTATCTCAATATTATTACCATTATGAAAGATTCTTCATTGAGCAGACGAAAATTCATCACTAACACTGCAGCCACAGCTTCAGGTATGTTATTTTTATCATCACTGCCCCAAAAAATGAATGCGGCTAACAAAGATGAGAAGCTGCCAGAAACTGCATTTCATATAGCGAAGAATGTTCCCGCCAGGATAAAGTTCGGAGTAATCAATATCAATCATAATCATATTTACGGAATGGTAAATGCGGTTATCCGTGGTGGTGGTGAATTAGTTTCTTTTTATGCAAAAGAGCCGGATCTTGCCAGTGCGTTTGCTAAAACTTTTCCGCAGGCAAAACAGGTGTCTGATAAAAAAGAGATACTGGAAGATGAATCTATACAGGTTATTCTCAGTTCAGGTATTCCGGTAGAAAGAGCACCATTGGGTATTGAAGTAATGAAACATGGCAAAGATTATCTTTCGGATAAACCTGGCATTATTACCCTGGAACAGTTGGCAGAAGTCAGAAGAGTGCAGAAAGAAACGAAGCGTATTTATAGTATCATGTACAGTGAAAGACTGGAAAACAAAGCTACTGTTAAAGCAGGGGAACTGGTTCAGGCAGGCGCCATTGGAAATGTGATACAGACCGTTGGTCTTGGGCCACATCGCATAAGTTTATCAGCCAGGCCAGACTGGTTTTTTGATAAAAAATATTACGGAGGTATTATCACAGATATCGGGTCACACCAGTTTGATCAATTTCTTTTTTTTACTGGCTCCACACAAGCAGATATCGTCGCATCACAAACCGGAAATGTGCATCATCCTCAATACCCTCAATTTGAAGATTTCGGAGATGTAATGATGAAAGGCAATAATGGGACAGGTTATATTCGTATAGACTGGTTTACACCCGACGGACTGGATTCCTGGGGAGACGGACGCTTAACTATTTTAGGGACTGATGGCTATATTGAAGTAAGAAAAAATATTGATATCGCAACAAATCACAAAGATGGCAACCATCTTTATATGGTAAACCAGAAGGAAACAAAATACATTGACTGCAACGATGTTACTTTACCTTTCGGAGAGTTATTTGTAAACGATGTGCTTAACCGGACAGAAACCGCAATGACACAAGCACATTGCCTTCTTGCCACAGAACTTGCACTCAAGGCTCAAAAGAATGCAAGACGCCTGGATTTTAAGAAATAAGAATTACAAAACTCAAATACCTGCACTATAGAAAATTTTATAGAGTTTTCTTTTAGAGAATAAGTACCAGATTATAAATTATCATATTCGTATAGCGGGTCGATATGAGTGCCGGCCTTCATTTCAAAGACAGGGTTGATGATGCCATCTTTCAATCCATAGACCCAACCATGCAGGTTTGGACGTTGTTCATTTTTCCATGCCCGTTGTATGATAGATGTTTTGGCGAGATTGAAGACCTGTTCCTTCACATTCAGTTCTACCAGCCTGTTTTCTTTTTCTTCGGGATTGTCGATACTGTCAAGTTCTGCACGATGAATGCGATACACATCTTTGATATTCCGTAGCCACATATTCAATACAGCTTTGAAGTCATGATTGGTGATGGCTGCTTTGATACCACCGCAACCGTAATGCCCGCAAACGATCACGTGTTTTACTTTAAGATGATTCACGGCAAAATCTAACACGCTCAAAAGATTTACATCGTTATTGATAACAAGATTGGCCACATTCCGGTGTACAAAAATTTCTCCCGGCTGTGTATTGGTGATCTGGTTCGCAGGCACACGACTGTCACTGCAGCCGATCCAAAGTATTTCCGGCGATTGCAGATGAAGCAGGCGTTTAAAATAATCGGGATCCTTTTCAATCTGCGAGGCAGCCCACATTTTATTTTCCTGCAAAAGTTTTTCGAACGGCTTCATGACTGCAAAATAGGAAAGTGGGAGGAAAAATCAATTTTCAATTTCAATTGAATAGCCTGAAACATCCTTTTCATGACCAAGTGTCATCTAAATCTTAGATTTGAGTTGCAAATTTTTCCGATGACAGGAACTATCTTAATAATAGATGATGAAGAAAAACTACGCAGCCTGATGAAACGGATCATCAGTCTTGAAGGATTCTTAGTAACGGAGGCGGGCAATCTGAAACAAGCAGAAAAAATATTGGAAAAAGATCAGCCAGAGATCATATTATGTGATGTAAAACTTCCTGATGGAAACGGTGTTGACTTTGTTTCGAAAATAAAATCAAAATATCCTGCCATTGAAATTATTCTGCTTACGGCTTATGGCAATATTCCGGATGGTGTGCAGGCTATCAAGAACGGTGCATTTGATTATATTGTAAAAGGAGACGATAATGAAAAGATCATTCCCCTGCTGAACAGGGCCATAGAAAAAGTGCAATTGCAAAAAAGAGTGCAGCTACTTCAGAAACGGGTCGGCAAACAATATTCTTTTGAAAATATCCTGGGTTCATCCCCGATGATACAAGAGGCGATTCAGCTGGCTAAAAGAGTAGCCCCGGCAGATACTACAGTCTTATTGCTTGGCGAAACGGGAACCGGTAAGGAAGTTTTTGCACAAGCCATTCACCAGGCAAGCAAAAGGAGCAATCAGCCTTTTCTCGCCGTTAATTGCAGTTCATTTTCCAAAGAACTTTTAGAAAGCGAAATATTCGGACACAAAGCAGGGGCATTTACCGGCGCAATAAAAGAAAAAAAAGGTTTGATCGAAGAGGCCGATCATGGCACTTTGTTTTTAGATGAGATCGGTGAAATGCCAATGGAACTTCAAACTAGGTTACTTCGGGTATTAGAGACCAATGAATTTATTAAAGTGGGTGATTCAAAGCCAACGAGGGTGGATGTACGGATCATCGCTGCCACTAACAGAGACCTGAAAAAAGATGTGGAAGGTGAAAAATTCAGGGAAGATCTTTTTTACCGGCTGAATGTTTTTACTATTTCTTTACCTCCGCTTCGTGAAAGAAAGAAGGATATACCGGTATTGGCAAAGTTTTTTCTGAACCTGTTTGCTGACAAAACCAATAAAAGAATCACCGGTATTCAGCCGGAGGTACTGGAGCATTTGCAGATGAATGACTGGAAAGGAAATATAAGAGAATTGAAAAACACGATTGAAAGAGCTGTGATCCTGGAAGACAGTGAGCAATTGACTTTATCTTCTTTGCCATTTGACCTGCAAAACATTGAAAGCAGCCCTCACGATAAATTATCTGCGTTGAACCTTGCGATAATAGAAAAATTACATATTCAAAAAGTGCTTCACTATACTAAAGGAAATAAAACTAAAGCCGCAGAGTTATTGGGTATTGGATTAACTACTCTTTACCGGAAGATAGAGGAATACCATATTTTAGGGTGACCATCCTTTCATTTTGAAAATCTCTTTTTCATTTTGGTTAGGCTTTTCAATGATGGCTGTCATTGTTGTCGTTTTTTAATCTTCTTAGATTTAGCTTCTGTATTGCATTTCAGAGGATTCAGGCATATAATTCCCGAAAATGGTATGAGATTATCATTGTATGGGAAACTAAAATGTATGAAAGACGACCCCCGAAACCCGTTGAAAGGATTAGGCAGGAGATTAAAACTTCATATTATTATCCCGATCCTGTATGCTGCTGTACTTATTGCGGCACTCATCATCGGGCAATGTAAATAAGTTGACAAAGCGAAAAATAAATATCAGGACAGTGGTCATCATTGTGCTGGCGTGGCTGATGGCAGCAGCATTGCTTTACCTGGTGATTACCAAGTTCAAAATATTGTTCAGATAATTTTTAAAAATAAAATTATGCTTACAGTAATTCTTTATTTAGCCGGAATAGTTGGATTTATACTATTCTTCAAATTCATTGACTGGTTTGAAAAAATTTAATACTTCGATAAACTCAGTATGTATGACATTATTATTCATTATATCGATCCTGGTATTTATCTACCTGTGTTATGTATTGGTAAAACCGGAAAAATTTTGACAGTGAATGGCCAATGGTCAATAGTGAATAAGTATTCACATATTAAGACCATCCATTCACAATTCACCTCCCGATAACTATCGGGACACAATTGACTATTATGACAACAGAAATCTTAGGAATCATTTTCATGTACGGGCTTACCGTAGCACTGGCTATTCCATTGGGACGGTATATTGGCAAAGTTTATGAAGGAGAAAAAACCTGGCTGGATCGTTTGTTCAACCCGGTTGACAAAATATTTTTTAAACTCGGTGGCATTAATCCGGAAAAAGAAATGAACTGGAAGCAGCATCTTGGTTGCCTTGCTTACCATTAATCTTGTCTGGTTTATTCTATCCATGTTTGTATTAATGAACATGAGTTGGCTGCCGTTTAACCCGGATGGCAATCCATCTATGACTGCAGATCTTGCATTTAATACATCGGTAAGTTTTGTATCCAATACAAACCTGCAACATTATTCAGGTGAAACAGGAGTTTCTTACCTGGGACAATTGACTCTTGATGTTATTGCAATTTATCAGTGCAGGTACAGGTATGGCCGCTTGTGCAGTGGTGTTTATTGCAATGAAAGAAAGAACAACTGAAAAGCTGGGTAATTTTTATAATCTACTTTGTTAAGATCATGTACAAGAATTTTATTGCCTTTAGCTATTGTGGTTGCATTGATACTTGCTGTTCAATGGCACACCGATGACATTTTGAAGGTAAAGATCAATATATTTCCATGCAGGGTGATACGGTAAATGTAAGCCGTGGCCCTGCTGCTGCCATGGTTGCCATTAAACAATTAGGAACAAATGGTGGTGGTTACTTATGGCGCTAACTCTGCTCATCCGTTAGAAAATCCAAACTACTTCACCAATATTGTTGAAGATGTGAGCATCATTTTAATTCCAATTGCAATGGTATTTGCATTGGGCTATATAATTAAAAGAAAAAAATTTGCCTGGATGGTTTTTGGCGTAATGACAGTTGGATTTTTATTGCTGCTTAGTTCAATGCTGTATATAATGAAATGCATGGCAATCCTGACGATTGCAAAAATGGGAATATTCACAACCATTGGGAAGCATGGAAGGAAAAGAAGTTCGCTTTGGTCCGGCTGCATCTGCGTATTGGGGCAGTCACTACAACGGTTACATCAAATGGTTCTGTAAATTCCATGCATGATAGTTTTACGCCGCTTAGCCGGAATGAGTGCTTTGCTGGGCATGATGATCAATTCATTTTATGGAGGAGTTGGTGTTGGTTTTCTAAACTTTTACATCTTCATCATCATTGCTGTTTTCATCAGTGGATTGATGGTAGGAAGAACACCGGAATTTTTGGGTAAAAAAATTGAAGCAAAAGAAATGAAGATCGCTGCCATCATTGCATTGCTTCATCCGTTGCTAATTCTTGCAGGTACTGCATTGTCATCTTATCTGTATGCACATAATCCAACAGCTTATGCAGGCTGGCTCAATAATCCCGGGCAATCATGGATTCAGTGAAATGCTGTATGAATTCACTTCTTCTTCTGCCAATAACGGAAGTGGTTTTGAAGGATTGGGTGATAATACACCATTCTGGAATATCGCCTGTGGTATTGTGATGCTGCTGGCAAGATTTTTACCCATCATTGGGCCGGTTGCCATTGCAGGAATTTTAGCAAAGAAAAAATATGTACCCGAAAGTGCAGGAACATTAAAAACAGATACAGGCACATTTGGCATCATGGTGTTTGCAGTAATATTCATTGTTGCTGCATTGAGTTTCTTCCCGGCATTAGCATTGGGACCGATTGCAGAATTCTTTGGAATGAAATAGTGAATAGTGCAATGGTGAATAGTAAATATAATGACATTATTATTCACACATTCACAATTGACCATTGACACAATTAAATTGATAGAAATTTTAAACATAAAAGACTATGTCAATACATAGAAGAAAACAAAGATTATTTGAACCATCATTGGTGAAAGAAGCCATTGGCAATCATTTATCAAACTGAATCCACGTATCATGTTCCGCAACCCGGTAATGTTTACCGTGTGGATCGGAACATTGGTAATGGCGGGTGTTTGTATATGGATCGCTACAGGTGAAACATCACAGGGAAGCCTGGTATATAATATTATTATTACAGCCATTCTTTTTATCACATTGTTGTTTGCCAATTTTGCCGAAGCCATTGCAGAAGCAAGAGGAAAAGCACAGGCAGATAGTCTTGCGAAAAACAAGAGAAGAAACTCCGGCAAAAAAAATTTTTCCTGTTGGTGAAATGTATGTGAATGAAGTGAAAGATTGTTCCTTCTTCTCAATTAAGAAAAGGTGATGTTTTTCTTTGTGAAGCCGGTGATATGATTCCGATGGATGGTGAAATCATTGAAGGCATTGCCACCATTGATGAATCTGCCATCACCGGTGAATCTGCTCCGGTGATCCGTGAAGCAGGTGGTGATAAATCTTCTGTAACAGGTGGAACAAAAGTTTTATCCGATCAGAATAAAAGTGAGAGTAACCACAGAGCCCGGTGAAACTTTTCTGGATAAAATGATCGCATTGGTAGAAGGTGCATCAAGACAAAAAACACCGAATGAAATTGCATTGACCATTTTACTGGCAGCATTTACACTCGTATTTATTATTGTTTGTGTAACACTAAAACCTTTTGGTGATTATGCAAATACTCCAATTACTATTGCTGCATTCATTTCTCTTTTTGTTTGTTTGATACCAACAACGATTGGTGGTTTGTTATGTGCCATTGGTATTGCAGGAATGGACAGGGCATTAAGAGCAAATGTAATTACCAAAAGTGGTAAAGCTGTTGAAACTGCAGGTGACCTTGATACGATTTTATTGGATAAAACAGGAACGATAACAATTGGTAACCGCAAAGCCACCAATTTTTATCCTGCCAATGGTGTAAATGAAAAAGATTTTATTGACATGGCTGTATTGAGTTCATTGGCTGATGAAACACCGGAAGGAAAATCAATTGTTGAACTGGCCGGTACAAAAGGAGTAAAACCAATTGCTGACAGAAGCCGGAATGCAATTCATTAATTTCACTGCAGAAACAAGAAGCAGCGGTGTTGATCTTCCAGATGGAACAAAGATCCGCAAAGGAGCTTTTGATGCTATTCGAAATATGGTAACAAAAGCGGGAATAGCTGTTCCGGCAGAAACAGAAGAAAAAGTAAAAACTATTGCACGCAATGGAGGAACACCTTTAGTTGTAGTCGAAAATAATAAAGTAATAGGTGTGATTGAATTGCAGGATATCATTAAACCTGGCATATCAGGAACGTTTTGAAAGATTGAGAAAAATGGGAGTAAAAACAGTGATGGTAACAGGTGATAATCCTTTAACTGCAAAATACATTGCTGAAAAAGCAGGTGTGGATGATTTTATTGCTGAAGCAAAACCGGAAGATAAAATGAATTATATCCGCAAAGAACAACAAGGAGGAAAATTAGTTGCCATGATGGGTGATGGAACAAATGATGCACCTGCACTGGCACAGGCTGATGTTGGCGTTGCGATGAACAGCGGAACACAGGCTGCAAAAGAAGCAGGCAATATGGTTGATCTGGAAAATGATCCCACCAAGCTGATTGAAATTGTTGAAATAGGAAAACAATTGCTGATGACAAGAGGAACACTCACCACATTTTCTATTGCAAATGATGTGGCAAAATATTTTGCAATTGTTCCGGCATTGTTTATTGTATCTATTCCGGCTTTGCAGGCTTTGAATATTATGAATCTGCATAGTCCTGAAAGTGCTATTCTTTCTGCAGTAATTTTTAATGCGATCATTATTCCATTATTGATTCCGCTGGCATTAAGAGGTGTTGCTTATAAACCAATTGGTGCAAGCTGCTTTGCTGAGAAGAAATTTATTGATCTATGGATTGGGTGGAGTGATTGTTCCATTTCATTGGAATAAAATTGATTGACTTGATTGTTATCTATTTGGTTTTAAAATAATTAAAAACTACATTAGAAATTAAGAATATGAAACAAAATATTTTACCTGCAATAAGACTTACCCTGGTTTGCATGGTATTCTTTATGCGGTATTTATACTTTAGTTATTCTGGGCAGTTGCACAAGTGGCTCCTGGCAAAGGAAAAGGTGAAACAGTAACTGTAAATGGCAAAGTTGTGGGGTATAAATTAGATAGGTCAAAAATTTACCGATGATAAATATTTCTGGAGCCGTCCTTCTGCTGTTGATTATAATGCTGCAGGTTCCGGTGGAAGCAATAAAGGACCAACCAATCCTGATTACCTGCAAGATGGTAAAGGACAGGATTGATACTTTTCTGGTACATAATCCCGGAGTAAAAAAAGAAGATATTCCTTCTGACCTGGTAACTGCTTCAGGTAGCGGACTTGATCCTGATATTTCCCCGGCAGGGAGCTTATGTGCAGGTAAAAAGAATTGCTGCAGTAAGAAATATTCCGGTTGAAAAAGTAAATGACCTGGTGGAAAAGCATATTGAAAAACCATTGGTCGGTCTTATTTGGAACAGAAAGAGTGAATGTATTGCAACTCAATATTGATTTAGATAATTTGAAATAAAGACAAATTAAAATTGAATTGAAGATGAAAAAGATTTTGACTGGGATTCAGCTTTGTTTTTAAGCATTGCAGCAATGGCACAGGATTCAACAAAAAAAGGCAGCCTAGCTATTTACCGGATCGGTAGATGCTTATTACCGCTACAACTTTGCAAATGCCAAAGATTCAGGTCGCACCAACAACTACACAAGCTTTACCAATTCACAGAATTCATTTGAATTGGGTATGGCTTCAGTAAAAGCTGATTATACTATCGGCAAAGTAGAAGGAGTTGTTGA
The DNA here is from genome assembly GCA_963745445.1 of uncultured Bacteroidota bacterium. Lineage (GTDB taxonomy): Bacteria > Bacteroidota > Bacteroidia > Chitinophagales > Chitinophagaceae > UTBCD1. The sequence goes on along the minus strand of CAVUXD010000003.1, from coordinate 309,767 downwards.
TCTTGGTTTTGGAAGAAGAGCAGAAGAATTTTCCTATAACGATCAGGGCACATTAGCTGCCATTAAGCAAGCTTATGTTTCTTATGCTCCTTCTGACAAAGTAAAATTTACCATGGGTAAATGGTTTACTCATGTTGGCTATGAAGTGCCTGATGCTTATTTGAACCGTAATTATAGTATGGACTATATGTTTTCTTATGGACCTTTTTTTCATACAGGAATAAAAATGGATGTAACAGCCAGCAAGAATTTTGCAATTTATGCTGGGAGTGTCAAATCCAACAGATATGGCAACTGCCAGTTTTGCTAAAAAATTTTTTATTGCACAGATACATGTGGCAAGTTCAGACAGTAAGATGAGTGGTTACCTGAATTATGTAGGAGGAAAAGACATGTCTGATGCTTCTATCAACCAATTTGATTTGGTTGTTACCGGAACCGTTTGCAGTAAATTCAGCATTGGTTATAATGGTACGGTAAAATCCGTAAAACCAAGTGGTGGCAGCAGCAATTCCTGGTGGGGATCTGCATTGTATCTTAATTATGATCCATGCTCTGCATTTGGATTAACAGCAAGAGGTGAATATTTCGGAGATAAAAAAGGAGTAGCAGGATTTGGTACTAATATTTTCGATCTTACATTATCAGGTAATATTCATATTGACAACCTGACCATTATTCCTGAGTTCCGTATAGATGGAGCGAAAGATCCGATCTTTTATAAAAACTCCGATACATTTTCACCATCAGCCAAAAGTACCGGTATCATTTATTTTAGGAGCAACTTATCATTTTTGACGAATAATAAAAAGCGATTTTGCAAACATAATAGAACTAATTTTTTAAATTGTAAGTGGAAATGACTTAAAATAAATTGACCAACGAACAAACCGATAAAGAAAAACGGGTTCAGCAATTTCTGGACTTGAATCGCAGAAAAAAGGGGAAAGCTGAAGATCTATATTGGTATGAGCGCCGGTGTAGGAAAAACCTATCGCATGCTGGAGGAAGCACATAGCCTTTTGAAGAAAGGGGTAAATATTAAAGTTGGCTATGTAGAAACACATGGAAGAAAAGAAACAGCAGGCGTTGATCGAAGGATTGCCGGTTATTCCCCGAAGACAAGTTTTTTACAAAGGAAAATAATTGGATGAACTGGATGTGCAGGCTATTTTATTACTGCATCCGGATGTAGTGATTGTTGATGAACTGGCACATACCAATATTCCCGGAAGCAAAAATGAAAAACGCTGGCAGGATGTAGTGGATATCCTGGAGCAGGCATTAATGTGATCACCGCTGTGAATATTCAGCATATTGAAAGCATTAATGAAGATGTAAAGCAGATCACCGGTGTTGAAGTAAAAGAACGGGTTCCGGATAAAATATTGCAGATGGCGGATGAAGTGGTGAATATTGATCTGACGGCAGATGAACTGATCACCCGGTTAAAAGAAGGAAAGATATATGATCATAGAAAGTGCAACAGGCATTACAGAATTTTTTTAAACCGGAAAAAATTTTACAGTTAAGAGAGCTGGCGTTGAAAGAAGTAGCCGGCCAGGTAGAAAGAAAAGTAGATTATGAAGTAGACAGCCAAAGAAACAACATGGAGACATGAACATTTTCTGGCCTGCATTTCTTCCAATCATGAAATGGCACAGAATATTATCCGGAAAACAGCAAGACTGGCTTCTTATTACAACAGCAAATGGTATGTGCTGTATGTGCAAACAGCCAAAGAATCACTGGATAAAATTCCATTGGCAGCACAACGGCATCTTATCAATAACTTTAAGAATGCAACAGAGCTGGGAGCAGAAGTGATTCAGGTAAAAGAGTGATAATATAGCCAAAGCAATCATGGAGACAGTGACAGAAAAAAAGATCACAACAGTGTGTATCGGCAAACCACATTTAAATCTGTTCCAGGTGATTTTACGGACGAATGTTTTCAACCAGTTGCTCAAAACACTTTCAAAAAATGATGTGGACCTTGTAATATTATCCTGATGGCAGTCAGTGTAAAAAATAAGATACGGTTAGGAACAATTTTCCTCTTCATTTTATTGATCTTGCTGGGAGGGCCATCCATCTTTTTTTTGGTGCGGCTTAAAAATGATGCAGATAAAATCATAAAAAACAATTATGAAACACTGAACTATTGCCATGCAATGCAACAGCAATTGGATAGCTTTTCAATTACCCCCGCTCATGCGATCGAACGATTTGATTTTTTTTTAAGACAGCAGGAAAACAATATTACTGAACCCGGCGAAGATTCAGCTACGGAAAAACTTCGTCAAATCTTTGATCGATTAAAAGGCGGAGACTCAATGAGTGCAGTGAAAAAAATAATTTCATCGCAGCTGCAGGTCATTCTTTCGCTCAATATGGCTGCGATGCATAACAAAAATCTGCGAACAGGAAAGCGGGCTGAAGATACGTTGACCTATATTACCATTATAGCAACAATTATATTCCTGGTCTCTATCACCTTTTTATTCAATTTTCCTTCTATCGTTACCGGCCCTATCAATGAACTGACGGAAGCAATACAGCAGATTAGCCGTAAAAACTATTCACACAGGATTCATATAAAAAATAAGGATGAATTTGGGCAAATGGCTGATGCTTTCAATACAATGGCAGAACGATTGGAAGATTTTGAGAACAGTAATCTCAATAAAATGATGTTTGAAAAAAGGAGAGCGGAAGCTGTGATCAATAGTTTGAAAGATGCCAGCATTGGTATTGACACAAACAATATTGTTCTTTTTGCTAATAACCAGGCGCTGCAACTGCTGGGATTACAAGCAATGGACATTGTAGGAAAGTCCACAGAAGAAGTAAGCGAAAGAAATGATCTCTTTCGTTTTTTACTGACAGAAAAAAGCAATATTCCTTTTAAAATAGTAGTAGACGGTAAGGAAAATTACTTTACAAAAGAAATAGTTGAAATTTCCCAGGAAAATTCAAAGAATACCGTGATCGTTGTGAAGAATGTAACATCATTCAAAGAACTGGATGTTGCTAAAACGAATTTTATTGCAACGGTATCGCATGAATTGAAAACACCTTTAGCTTCTTCTGATTTCAGTTTAAAATTATTGGAGGATGAAAGAACCGGGAGCCTCTCGGAGGAGCAAAGGCAATTGATTGGTCACCTTAAGGAAGATAACCTGAGAATGCTGCGAATCCTGAGTGAATTACTGAATATGTCCCAGGTTGAAACGGGGAAAATTCAGCTGGAAATAAAGAAAGTGGATCCTGTTGAGATTGCTGAAAATGCACTTCTGGCTGTAAGCAATAACGCAAAAGAAAAAAATATAAAAATTGAAAAACATTTAGGTAATTCATTACCACCCATCAATGCTGATGCAGAAAAAACAGGCTGGGTATTGAATAATTTTTTGACTAATGCTATAAAATTTTCACCCGCTGATAATGTAGTTTCAGTGAAAATCGAAGCAAAAGAAAATATGGTACAATTTTCAGTTACGGATCATGGTCCGGGTGTTGCAAAAGAATATCTCCCGAGAATATTTGAGCGTTTTTTCAAAGTACCTGGCTCAAAAATAACAGGTACTGGCCTTGGATTAGCCATTTCAAAAGAATTTATTGAAGCGCAAGGCGGAAAAATATGGACAGAAAGTTCTATAGGAGCAGGAAGCACTTTCTGGTTTAGTTTGCCGATCACTACTGTTTAGTTTTTTATTCAATCTGAATTTCTTTTTCATTTATTAAGTAGTCGGGGTTTTATCTTCTTTCGTACATTTAATCTTCAATAAAAGAAATTGCTATGTCATATCCTTTTCAGATCCGCAGTAAAGATGAATACGAAATGGCTTACCGGGTGAGTGTGAATGAACCAGAACAATTCTGGGAGTCAATAGCTGAACATTTTCATTGGAGAAAGAAATGGGATAAGGTATTGGAATGGAATTTCAAAGAACCAAAGGTCAAATGGTTTGAAGGAGCAAAACTGAATATCACTGAAAATTGTATTGACCGCCACCTGGAAGAGTTGGGAGATAAACCAGCTATTATTTGGGAACCGAATAATCCGGAAGACAGAACAAGGATCGTTACATATAATCGTCTGTACAAAAGAGTTTGCCAGGTTGCGCAGATGCTGATCAATAATGGTGTAAAAAAAGGAGATCGTGTTTGTATCTATATGGGCATGGTGCCCGAATTGGCTTATGCTGTATTGGGCTGCGCAAGAATTGGAGCGATTCATAGTGTCATCTTCGGAGGATTTTCTGCACAAAGTATTGCTGACAGGCTGGAAGATGCAGAAGCAGAATATATTATTACCTGCGATGGCGCTTTCCGTGGCGGAAAAGATATTCCACTGAAAGATGTGATTGATGATGCATTAATTGGAAACAAAAAAGTAAAACGGGTGATCGTTTACACAAGAACCCGTACTCCGGTTTCAATGATCAAAGGCCGGGATGTATGGTGGGAAGATGAAATGGAACATGCCGAACACCAGGTAGAAAAAGAGGGAAAGATTTCTTTTCCAGCTGAAGAAATGGATGCAGAGGACCCTTTGTTCATTTTATATACATCCGGTAGCACCGGGAAACCAAAAGGTGTCGTGCATACCTGTGGTGGATACATGGTATGGACCACTTACACTTTCGTAAATGTATTTCAATACAATCCCGGTGATATTTATTTCTGTACGGCGGATATCGGCTGGATTACCGGGCATAGTTATATTCTGTACGGACCATTATCCGCAGGTGCTACTTCAATGATGTTTGAAGGTGTTCCAACCTGGCCCGATGCAGGACGCTTCTGGGATATCGTAGATAAATACAAAGTGAATATTATTTACACGGCTCCTACAGCCATCAGAAGTTTGATGGGCTTTGGTTTAGAACCTTTGAAAGGAAAAGATCTTTCTGCCTTAAAAGTATTAGGTACCGTTGGAGAACCGATCAATGAAGAAGCCTGGCATTGGTATCATGAAAATGTTGGGAAGAAAAGATGTCCTGTAGTTGACACATGGTGGCAAACAGAAACGGGTGGAATTATGATCTCCAATATAGCGGGTATAACGCCGGCAATTCCTTCCTGGGCCTCGCTTCCGATGCCGGGAGTGCAGCCGTTATTAGTGGATGATAATGGTAATCATCTTCCGGAACCCAAAGAAGGAGAAATCATTTCCGGCAATTTATGTATCAAGGCTCCCTGGCCCGGGATGATCCGAACTACTTATGGAGATCATGATCGATGCCGGAAAAATTATTTTGCTACTTATGAAAATCTGTATTTCACCGGTGATGGTGCAATGAAAGACTCAAAAGGAAATTTCAGGATCACAGGACGGGTCGATGATGTATTGAATGTTAGCGGCCACCGTATTGGTACTGCAGAAGTGGAAAATGCGATCAACATGCACGCCGGCGTGGTAGAAAGCGCTGTGGTAGGATATCCGCATACAATAAAAGGCCAGGGCATTTATGCTTATGTTATTTTTAATGGCAAGCATATGGATGACGAGCTGACAAAGAAAGATATTTTACAAACAGTAACGAGAATTATTGGCCCCATTGCAAAACCAGATAAGATCCAGTTTGTCTCCGGATTGCCCAAGACCCGAAGTGGAAAGATCATGAGAAGGATTTTGAGAAAGATCGCAGAAGGGGATACTACAAATTTAGGCGATACCACTACATTACTGGATCCGGGTGTGGTAGAAGAAATTAAGAAAGGGAAACTGTAGCCAAGAAAAATGTTTTCCTGCTCTAAAGCAAATACTGTTTGGTCAGGGAGTATTATACAATTTGTATTCTCAGATATAATGCTCCACTACAATATTTCTATTAAAAAATATTTCCTTTTATTATTAGCTCTGGTATAGAGAAATTATTTTTACGCTTTTAGTTTCACTAACAGATCAATTGCTCTGATGAACGAAAAGACCAACAAGAAAAAGCGTCGTACTATTCTCCGGTGGATTCTTTGGGTATTGCTTATTCAGTTTGTCCTGATCAATATCAGCGGCGCCTTGTATGGTTATAAGCTCACTTATTTTTATGATGTTCCTGATGCCCCGATACCGGCTTCGTCAAAAAACATTTTTGCAAAAACATGGCATTTATTCCGTGGGCCAAAATATTTCCGGTCGCCGGTAAAAGAAAACCCGGACTACCCGTTTCAATCAATAACACTTTTTACCAAAGACAGTATTGCGATAGCCGGCTGGTATATTCCTGTTGATTCATCCAAAGGCACGGTGCTGCTCTTTCATGGACTGGGAGGAAACCGGGAAACTTTATTAGATGTCGCTTATGCCTTTCATGAAATGAATTACAATGTGATGATGATAGATTACAGAGCACATGGAAATAGTGGGGGACATGTTTGCACGTACGGAGTAAGAGAATCCGAAGAAGCAAAGCTGGCCTATGATTATGTTTCGGCAAAAGGAGAGAAGAATATTATTATGTACGGCTTGTCAATGGGAGCTGTTGTTGCCGCTAAATCAATATATGATTACGGATTGACACCTTCAAAACTGATCATGGATATTCCTTTTGCTTCTTTGAGAGATCATTTTCGGGATAGGGCCAGAATCCTTGGTTTTCCATCGGAACCATTTGGTACTTTGGTTACTTTTTGGGCGGGAATTGAAAGAGGTTTCAATGAATTTCAGCATAATACCTGCAGGTATGTTGAAAAGATTTATTGTCCTGTATTGCTGGAATATGGAGCAAAGGATCAGTTAGCTTTGAAAAGTGAAACAGATTGTATTTATAATCATATTGCTTCTTCGCAGAAAAAATTAGTGGAATATGAAGATGCAGGGCATGCTATCTTTTTAAAATTCGATCCGATAAAATGGAAGAAAGAGATCAGCGATTTTCTGAACAATTGAAAACAATGATCTATTTGCGGATGATCACTTTGGTTCCTACTGGTGTATAATTGTACAATTCTTCCACGTCACTTCGTTTCATGGAGATGCATCCCAATGTCCAGTTTTTGTAGCGGTCAATCACAAAATCTTCATGCGGCCAGGTGCCATGAATGCCGATGCCGCCGCCGATATGTGCTGATGCGGGAATTTCCCCCCGTTCTTTTCTTTCATTGAATTTTTCCCAGCTTTCTTTGGTAGGGTAATCCAGCGCCATAAAACGATCCCACTCGTCATGGATCTTTTTGCTGATGATGTGGAAAGTTCCTTCGGGAGTATTTTTATCACCTTCCATTTTTTTATCTTCTAAACTGCTGTTGCCAAATACGACCGGGTAAGTGGCATACCAGCCCTTCTCATCATATACGCTCAACTCATATTTGGATTTATCAATGAGAATGTAAATAGCGCCTACCGGCCCATCAATGTTGGAACTTATTCTTTTAAATGTTCCGTGAAAAGAAGAGAAAGAATAATGTTTGTCAGAAGCAAGCAAGCCGCTTCCTGCGAATATCAAGATGAGTACGATTATTTTTTTCATGGCTATATTTCCAGACCGTCCTTACCCCAAACGCAATGGCATGAATTTTTATTTTCATTGTTGAAATCTTTTAACGTGACGTTTAGAAAACTTCCCTCGTGACACCCCCAACGAAAATTTTCGATAATGCAAGAGGATATTTCCGGGAAAAATAATTCACAGAGTATAAACAAAAAAGCCGGAACTGATACCCGGCTTTTATATTATGAGAAAGTTTATGATTTTACCATTCGCTGAAACGGATGCCCACATTGTATGGAGTAACATCCAATCCACGGTTGTACATATTTTTCATTGCTAAAGAGCCATATAATTTTACCGGTCCTAATGACAATTCACCGACATAAGAAAGTTTCCAGCGTTCCAGGTCGAAATCATCTTTAGCTTTTTTCTTGCCTTCATCGGAGGTAATTGTTTTGTTGCGGGCACTATAGAGCCAGCCTGCACTGACGCCTGCACTGAAACCAAAACCATCCGAATGGCGTTTAGGAGTGAAATTAAAATTCAGCATCAATGGAACAGTAAGGTAGTCCGCAGCCAGTTTATCTTTTTTATAACTGCGATTGACAGTATTATCGAAATACAGAATAGGCGGATTAGCTATTGCCGGTGGATTCGCATCATAACGAAGGGGTTCTTTGTAGCGATAATTATTCAGCTCAAGCCCCAATCCATATTGAAGATTTACTGCATGCTCGATCATATTTAAACGCTGCATAAAAAACCAGATGTTCACATTCACTGATTTACCGGTACGTAGCTTTAACCAGCTGTTATTAGATCCTGGTGCATATTGCTGCGCTGCCGGACTGCTATAATCGGTATTGTCTGTATAATTGGCAAAGCCGAGATCAATGATCCACCAGTTTGTTCTGAGATTGGAAGGCTTGACGGATTTTCTTTCTTTGAACTTGTATTCTTTGTTTGTGTCTTTGTTTCCGGCTTTACGAATGATCACCATTCCGCCGATCTTGATCGTATCTGTTTTTTCCTGTGCAAAGCCCGTCATCATAATGCACAATAACAATACTACAATAGATGTCCTTTTCATGATTTTACTTTTATTATTAATTTTTAATTTAATCCTGACTTTGATTGAACTCTTATCTCAGTTTTAAAGCTACCGCCCCGATCAACACCCGGTCATCATCATCTGCGGGATTGATCTTCGTAGTTTTTTCAAAAAGCCTTGTCACTTTTCGAAAGAATCCGCGAACTTTTTTGTTACCACCTTCTTCAAGGCTGGCGTAAGTGGCGTCTGGTTTTTCAGAAGCCACTGTAGTAATAGACGGTTTGCCGGTGGGGTTTGTTACAGAAGATTTTTCGGATTGATATGCGGTTAAATTATTTTTGGCGTTATCAATAGCCACATCAGACACGGAAGATGTATTGATCTTTGTGTTCGGATTATTAATTGAGGAAGGCAAATTATTTGTTGGAGTATTATCTGCGATCAAAGGGGCATCTTTTTTAAGTGGCGCCTGTAATTTTACTGGAATATTTTTCTGAACAACAAGTATATTGTCTTCGGATTTTGGAGCAGCTGTTTTGTTCGGTTGTTGCTTTATGGTTTCGTTTGTCGCCTGATTTTTATTTTCATTATTAGCTAAAGAAGGATTGGTTGGGGTTTCAGACTTTTTCTGAGTTGCCGCTTGATCAGTTGTATTGTTCGAACCTTTTATTTCCCGGGAAGCGGTAGGTCCGGAAGAGGTTTTTCTGTTATTTAAAATAAAAACGGTGCTAATGCCTATTCCGAGAATCAGGATCGCAGCGGCTGCTACTCTCCACCAGCGCATTTGAATAACACGAACTTTTTCAGCCCTTCGATACAATAATTCTTTATCAGGGAAAACAATATTTTCTTCGGGTTGAAGTTTAGCTTTAGCAAAAATTTCAAACTCGGTTTTTACAGCAGGGTGAAATGCTATAAAATTTTCTACTGCTGTTTTTTCTTCAGCAGATAATTCATTATCCGTGTAAAGTATCAACCACTCTTCATAATTGGACATATTGATTGCGGTGTCCTCTGTGGTATGAAGTAAATCATCTTTATTTTCAAAAACGACCTGATGATCCGGGGTCAATTTGGATTGAAACAGCAAATCAAGTTCTTCTTTCAGGTCAGGGTTTTGTTGAACAAAAACTTCCACCTGGTGCTGTTCTTCAGTGCCCAGTTCATTATCCATATACAGGATAAAATACTCTTCGTAATTATGGCGGTTAATGTTCACCTTTTACTAATGCTTTTAAATTACATTTTCAAGTCGTACCAAATAATTTTTTAATTGCGTTCTGGCCCGGTGCAGATATACTTTTACCTGGCTTTCATTTAATCCTGTTATTTTACCAATCTCTTCATAGCTGTATCCTTCATAATCTTTCAGCAACACCAGCGAACGTTGTGTTTCGCTTAAACGATTCAATGCTTCTTCCAAAACTTTCTTCAGGTTATGTACCGGCCGATCCTGCACTTTAGTGGTATCATTAAATTCTTCTTTCAATTGAATTCTTTTTACTTTCCGAATGTGATCGATCATCTGGTGATAGGCAACAGTAAAAAGATAGGACTTGCTTTTTGAAGCATCCACATCATTCCTGTTACGCCACATTTTTTCAAACGCAGTTTGTACCACATCCCGGGCATCTTCTTCATGCCTGAGGTTTTTCAGGATAAAGCGATACACATTGTCTGCGTAAGTCGTGACACATTCGTTATATTCTCGTTCGGTCATAAACAGCCGGCCTTTCTTAAGCCAAAATTAACCCAGGTAATTAAAGGTTATACATAATACGTCCGGGAAGTGGAAATGTTACCGGGAATAAAATTATTTTTTTGAGGATTAAAGCTTGAGAATCAACCAACATACACTTATTCAGGAAAAAAATTGGCGAGAAAGGTTTTCCCAGATCATACCGCCCTGGTGTGAGTTATTTTGCTGCTTCTTGCATTTGCAGCAAGCCTGCTTTGTTTCTTTGCAATCAGTGCTGTTACTGGAATTGCCTGCTGAACGAAGTACAATAAAACTTCCTGCGATCAATAATGCCAATGCAACGATTCGTAATGAGTTACTCTTTCTCATTTGGGTTGGTTTAAATTCTTTGACGAAAGTAGAATCAGAAAGGTTACAGAAAATATAAAGTTCATAGATAGGGAAAGAAAACGGTTTATAAGGCTCTTGTATATTTGCCATCAAACACAGAGCTATGAATGAAAAATTAGTACAACGAATTGCCAAAGAAGTAGAAGAAATCAAAGCTTCTGGTCTTTATAAAACGGAACGGATCATTGCCAGCCCGCAGGGAGCGGAAATAAAAGTGGGTGGCAAAACAGTACTGAATTTTTGTGCGAATAATTACCTGGGACTTTCTTCTCATCCGAAAGTGATCGAAGCAGCGCATAAAACAATTGACTCCCGGGGATATGGTTTGAGCAGTGTTCGTTTTATCTGCGGCACCCAGGACATTCATAAAGAACTGGAGAAAAAGCTTTCTGAATTTTTAGGAACTGAGGACACGATATTATATGCAGCTGCTTTTGATGCCAATGGCGGAGTGTTTGAACCTTTGTTCAATGAAGAAGATGCGATCATTTCCGATGCATTGAATCATGCTTCCATTATTGATGGTGTTCGTTTGTGCAAAGCACAGCGATATCGTTATGAACATAATAATATGGAAGACCTGGAATCGAAATTAAAAGAAGCTGCCGGATGCCGAAGCCGCATTATTGTTTCTGATGGTTCTTTCAGTATGGATGGGACTATTGCTCAACTGGATAAGATCTGCGATCTCGCAGATAAATATGATGCCGCTATCATGATCGATGAATGTCATTCTTCCGGCTTTTTGGGAAAAACGGGCAGAGGCACCCATGAGTATCGTGGCGTAATGGGAAGAATTGATATCATTACCGGAACATTAGGAAAAGCTTTGGGTGGAGCATCGGGTGGATTTACTTCAGGAAGAAAAGAGATCATAGAAATGCTGCGGCAAAAATCAAGACCTTATTTATTTTCCAATACATTGGCGCCATCAATAGTAGGCGGTACCATTGCAGTACTGGATATGCTGACTGAAACCACTGAACTTAGAGATAAACTGGAATTCAATACAAAATATTTCCGAAGTAAAATGACAGAAGCTGGTTTTGATATCAAGCCTGGTGATCACCCCATAGTTCCTATCATGTTATATGATGCAGTGCTGGCGCAAAATTTTGCTTCTAAACTGTTGGACGAAGGAATTTATGTGATTGGATTTTTCTTTCCTGTAGTGGCTAAAGGACAGGCAAGAATCCGGGTGCAGTTAAGTGCAGCGCATGAACAATATCATTTGGACAAAGCTATTGCCGCATTTACCAAGATTGGAAAAGAGTTGGAGGTATTAAAATAAAAAAACGTTCCGCCGGTAATTGCGAAACGTTTTTTATTTGACAAGCAATCGTTATTTTAATTCACTTTCAGATTGAGACTGCTTGCTGCTTGTTTTACTGCGTCAAGACCGGTATTTTCTCCTTCTACATTTACCAGGAGGCGATTACTTGCCGGAAACATTAAACCATATTGATTCTGACCTTTTTCAAACGATTCAATAGCTTTTGAACCATTAAAGGTGGTTGTTTTTTTATAACCATTGTCATCTTCCTGGTCTATATTCATTCCCCAATACATCATGCTATACCACGCTACTCCGGCTGTACCTACGCAGTCATATATTGTCACATGTAGTTGTTTGCTATCGTCATCGGTTTTGTACCGGGCATCTGCAATTCCATAACCCATTCCGCTATTTGCAGAGAAGCTGGATCTTTTCATGTCCATCAATGTTTCAGGCAACATGGCTTTAAGCTGGTCAGTACTTAAAGCAGGCAATTTTTTCATTTCCTCCATCATTTTAGCCATGTCATTACCAGGCATAGTGGTCTCATTGGAAGTATTGCTGCCGGTATTGGTTGCAGTTTCTTTATTGGCAGCATTATTGTCTTTCGATTTATTATTGCATGCAGCCAGCAATAATGCGGATGCAAAAAGCAATGAGGTTATCTTTTTCATATTCTTATATTTTAATTGAATTATTGATAATATAAATGTATGCAAATAAGTGTTTTTACGATAAAAAACTTGATTTAGGGCTGTTTTATAGCTGATTTCAAAAAACCCGGCAAGAAGTTATGAAAAACAATAAACGGATATTATTTTCGTTTTCTCCTTTGATGAACCAACTCTACAGATCCTCCCTCTGAAATTCCCCAACTTAATTCATTGACCCAATTTAAACGAGTTATGAAAAGATTATTCGTATTCTTATTTGCTGCTATCATTGTTGCGTTCATGTTCTCATCTTGCTCCGCTACCAAAAGAGATTGCCGGGGAGTAAAACATTATCGCCTGAGTAACGGTATTTATATTTAATCACTTTTTGAGGAAATATTTTGAAGTCTTGTGATGAAACAGGGCTTTTTTATTTTCTGGAAAAAAACATTCGGATACCAAGCCCCACTAAAATGGCTCCGGTTATTTTTTCCTGCCAGTTCCAGAATTTTTTGTTGTGTTGTAATAGATGACGGAAAAAACCCGTTAAGGAAGCCATAATGGTCAAAATGATGCAGCCTTGTACATCAAACCAAAGGCCCAAAAAACCGATCTGTTCTTTCACATAATGAGATTGCGGATCGATAAACTGGGGTAAAAAAGAAAGGAAGAAGATCGCCACTTTCGGATTCAGCAAATTTGTGATCATCCCTTGAAAAAATATTTTTCGATAGCTCATCGGCTGTAAGAGTACAATCCCTGTTTCATTCTTTTTTCTTTTGAAAAATAATTTTAATCCCAGGTAAATAAGATAGGCGGCACCTGCATATTTAATAATGGAAAAAACGAGGATAGATTCCTGGATGATCTTTGACAAACCAAACACTGCAGCAGTGATATGAAAAAGACAGCCGGTGAAAATACCCAAAGTAGAGAGAATGCCGGCCTTTGTTCCCTGCGAAAGACTGCGTGCAGCAGTATAAAGCATGTCAGGTCCAGGCGAAAGATTGATGAGAATACTTACTGAAAGAAATAAATAAAAGTGTTCGAACCGGAACATGACCATCATTAGTTTCAGAATTGAATATACCAATTCATTGAGATCTTCGGATGCCGTCCATCCTTAATCTGCATTACCTTTGCGCAAATCTTTTTTAAAAATGCGTTGGAGTAGTTTTTACCTATTGATCCTGTTGTTATTTTTTTCCTGTTCGCCGGATAATGTGAAACAGGATAAGAGCCTGAAAAAATATTTTGATGAAAATAAAGCCGATGGTTGTTTTGCCTTACTGGATAACGGTACCGGTGAATTCACGATTTATAACTTGTCTCGTTACAGGGACAGCAGCTATCTTCCGGCATCTACTTTCAAGATCGTGAATTCATTGATCGGACTTCAAACCGGGAAGATCAGCAGCGACAGTATGGTGATCAAATGGGATGGCATCAAACGAAGAGTAGAAGATTGGAATAATGACCTCACAATGTATGAGGCATTTCGGGTTTCTGCAGTGCCTTATTACCAGGAAGTGGCAAGACGGATCGGTAAAGACACGATGCAGGCATGGCTTGATACATTGGGTTATGGAAGCAGGAAGATCACGAGCCACATTGATAGTTTCTGGCTTGATAATTCACTTAAAATTACTCCTGATGAAGAACTCGGCCTGGTCAAGCGGTTGTATTTTGATCAATTGCCTTTTTACAAATACAACCAGGAGATTGTAAAACGGGTCATGCTTTTCGAAAGTAACTCCAATTACAATCTGAGTTATAAAACCGGTTGGGGTTTTAATGAAAAAGGAGATAATATCGGGTGGATCGTAGGTTGGATCGTGGAAAACAAGCATCCGTATTTTTTCGTGTTGAATCTTCAATCTCCGGATCCTCATTTCGACATGACGAATGCCCGAATGAAAATACTCAAGGATATTTTAAAAAAGCTTGGTTTTATGCAGGGAAAAATGTGATTAGCACAATTGTTGTTCTGTTTTGCCGGCTAAATTTATGAACCTTCAATTTCAATACAACAATTTTCTGACCTTGCTGGCCGCTATTCCAATCGGAATTGTTTTCTTTTGGTTTTTGCTTCGCTGGAAAAGAAAAGTGATAAAGCGTATCGGGGATAAGAAACTGGTTCAGATACTCATCAGCAATTTTTCTCGGAAATTATTTATTTCAAAATGGATCCTTTTGTCACTGGCATTTTTATTTGGAGTGATAGCGGTAATGAATCCAAGAATTCCCGGCCAGTCAGAAGATTTTTCAAGAAAAGGAATTGATGTTGTGATTGCACTGGACCTCAGTAAAAGTATGCTGGCTGCCGATGTACAACCCAGCAGGTTGGAAAAGGCAAAGGAATTTATCGGGAAACTGATCGACAAAATGCCTGACAATCGCATCGGTTTAGTTTGGTTTGCCGGAGCTGCTTATTTACAAATGCCACTTACAATTGACGATGATGCAGCAAAAATGTATGTTGCTACTGCAGACCCAGACGCTGTGCCGGTGCAGGGAACTGTGATCAGTGAGGCATTACAAAAAAGCAGCAATGCTTTTAATGATAATGATGAGAGATTCAAATCAGTGATCCTGATCACAGATGGGGAAGATCATGATCCGGATGCGATCAAGACTGCGGCTACTCTTGCTGATGAAGGCATCATGGTCAATACGATTGGTATTGGTTCAGAACAGGGTGCTCCCATTATTGATTCTGCTACGGGTACCGCCAAAAAAGATGAACAGGGAAACGTGGTGATCTCAAAGCTGAATGAAGAAGAATTAAAGCAAATTGCTGAGAAAACTAACGGCACATATATTCATCTGGAAAATACTGATGAAGCAACTAATACTTTGATAAAGTATTTATCCCAGATCGAAAAGAAGGCATTTCTTGATAAAGCTTCATTGGATTACCGTTCATTGTATATCTGGCCGGCAGCAATTTTTTTTATTCTCTTGCTGGTGGAAAATTTTATTCCGGAAAGAAAAAAAATATTGACTTGAAAGCCAAGCTGATCATATTAACTTTTCTTTTTTCCAGCGGCAGTGTTTTATCTCATGCCCAGTCTTCAGCACGGGTCATTCGAAAGGGAAATGAATTTTATAAAAACAAACAATACCAGGAAGCACAGAAAGAATTCAATAAAGTGAATGATAACGATTCCTTAAACGAAATCGCAAAATTCAATTTGGGTAATACGTTGTACCGGCTTGGGGAAAAAGATGAGGCAATAAAAACTTTTGACCGGTTATCTATTGCGACAAAAGACAGCAGATTCCTGTCAAAGTTGTCTTACAATGAAGGCGTGGTATTCAGTAATGAACAAAAGTTGGAGAAAAGTATTACCGCATACGAAAAATCTTTATTGTTAAATCCAAATGATGAACAAGCCCGGGAAAACCTGCAAAAAGCATTGCTGGAACTGAAAAAGAAAAATACTCCGCCAGAAAATAAACAGCAACAAAAACAACCGCCTCCAAAAATGAATCCCAAAGATGCGGCGCAAAAACTCAAACAACTGGAGCAAAAAGAAAAACAAGTACAACAGCGGGTGCAAAAAGAGAAATCTGCCGGTGCTGGTTCAAGGGCGAAAGATTGGTGAACACAAGTATTCTTTCTTCGCTAATTTTGTGCTCTTGTCTTAAAGAATACGATGCAATACTATTGCGAATCACTTACTCAATATAAAAGACTTCCATCAAAAGAGGTTAGGATCGGTAATTTGTTGTTGGGAAACCCCGATGGCTATCGGGGTCACCCTATCCGTATTCAAACGATGACCACAACGGATACAATGGATACAATTGCTACTGTTGAACAGAGTATTCGTTGCATTGAAGCCGGTTCTGAGTTGATTCGAATTACAGCTCCATCAAAAAATGAAGCAGAGAATTTATTGCAAATAAAAAATGAATTGAGAAAAAGGGGATATGATACTCCTATTGTAGCAGATATTCATTTCACTCCTAATGCAGCGGAGATTGCAGCCCGGATTGTAGAAAAAGTTCGTGTGAACCCCGGAAATTATGTTGATAAGAAAAAATTTGAGGTCATTGAATATACAGATGCGGATTACAACGAAGAGATCGACCGTATCAGGCAACGTTTTACTCCTCTTATAAAAATCTGCAAGGAATATGGAACCGCTATGCGAATTGGTACCAATCATGGCTCTTTGAGTGACCGTATTATGAGCAGGTATGGCGATACACCGATGGGAATGGTGGAAAGCGCCATGGAATTTTTGCGAATTGCAAGAGATGAGAATTATCACCAGATCTGTCTCAGCATGAAAGCAAGTAATCCATTGGTGATGGTGCAGGCTTATCGTTTATTAGTGAAGACTATGTTTGACGAATTCGGTGAATGTTATCCTTTACATTTAGGAGTAACAGAAGCAGGCGATGGTGAAGACGGCAGAATCAAAAGCGCAGTGGGTATCGGCACTTTACTGGAAGATGGTTTGGGTGATACGATACGGGTTTCGTTGACGGAAGATCCGGAAAAAGAAATTCCTGTGTGTAAGGATTTGGTGAAGAGATACAGTAGTCGGGAGTTGGGAGTCGGGAGTCGGGAGTCAATTCCTCCAATTGAAAAGCTTTCTTATTCTCCATTTGAATATAAAAGAAGAGAAACAATAGCTGTAGATAATATTGGAGGGCATCATGTGCCGGTAGTGATCGCTGATCTGAGCAAGATCAAAAAAATTATTCCTCAAAATTTAGAAGCTGTTGGATATCGGTATGATGAACGAAATGACAAATGGCATATTGGGGATATGGCAGCGGATTATATTTTTTGCAATGAGGTTCTTGATTTTGAATTACCCGGAACATTAAAAGTGATCAACTATCACAAGACTTGGGCAACGGCAAATGGTAAAGAAAAATATTTTCCAATATTAAATACAGATCAATACCTCGATGATTCATTACAAAGATCTTCATTGATGAATTTTGTGATGGTAGATTGTTATTCTGAAGGGCATCCGCAAACATCATTAGAAAAATTATTTTCCAAGATAAAATCAGATCATACTGCTGTACTTTGTCTCAGTTCTACGAATAAAAACGCCATGCAGAGCGTTCGCAGAATGTTTGTTGAGCTAATGAATCATGGAATTAAGAATCCTGCTATTTTAATAACTGATAGCAATTGGCAAACTCCCGATGAACATTTGATTCATTATGCCACAGAGACCGGCGCCTTGTTTCTTGAGGGAATGGGAGATGGAATTTGTTTAGGAATAACTCAAAAAAGTTATGACCAATCATCTTTGAGCGCAGAACAATTAAAAGTGGCGGGACGAAATTATCTCAACAATCAAACCATCGAACAATTCATCAATAATACTGCATTCAGCATTTTGCAAGCAACAAGAACCCGCATTTCCAAAACAGAATATATTTCCTGTCCCAGTTGTGGAAGAACTTTATTTGATCTTCAGGAGACAACTTCAAAAATTCGCTCCCGTACTCATCATTTAAAAGGTGTGAAGATCGCTATCATGGGATGCATCGTGAACGGGCCCGGAGAAATGGCGGATGCAGATTTTGGATATGTAGGCAGCGGACCCGGAAAGATCACATTATACCGTGGAAAGGAAATTGTAAAAAGAAATGTGAATAGCGAAGTGGCGGTAGATGAGCTGATCAATTTACTGAGGGAAAGCGATGCGTGGGTAGAACCATAAAATCAAAAGATGAAAAAAAGTTACTGGCTCATTCTTTATGCTGTTATTTTAGTTGTTCATCTCGCAGGAATTTATTGGAGCAACGACGTACTGCAACTCCTTACCAAGCCTTTACTGGTTATTCTTCTAATTGTTTATTTTCTTTCACAGACAAAAATCTGGAATGACTCTCTGAAAAAATGGGTTCTCGCTGCGCAATTCTTTTCATGGATAGGCGATGTAGTGTTGATGTTTCAGGGGAAAAATGAATTATTCTTTTTACTGGGGTTGTCATCTTTTTTGATAGCTCATATTTTCTATATTGTTTTCTTCAACAATGTCCGGATCAGGGAAAGCATAAAAAGTTCCTGGCTTTTGCTATTGATCGTTGTGATCTATTATGCGGTGCTTATCACTTTCCTTTCTCCTTACCTGGGAAAAATGAAATTACCGGTTCGGGTATATGGTATATTCATCAGCTTCATGCTCATGCTGGCCCTGCACATGTTATTTATAAAAAATAAAATTGCCGGACGCTGGATGATGATCGGTGCTTTGTTTTTTGTATTATCTGATTCTATTCTGGCCATCAATAAATTTTATCAGCCATTTGAAATGGCTGGAATAATTATTATGCTGACTTATGGGTTGGCCCAGTTATTTATTACAGAAGGAACAATAAAGTATATTCGCAAAGAATAAAAGATCAGTTTTAAATAGAATATGCAACAAACAGATTTTTTGGTGATCGGTTCAGGCATTGCAGGACTGACTTATGCTTTGAAAATAGCGCAGCATTTTCCTAATGAAAAAGTGTTGATAATGACAAAAGCTGCTGCGGACGAAACCAATACGAAATATGCACAAGGAGGCGTGGCAGTTGTAAATGACCCCGAAAACGACAGTTTTGAAAAACACATTGAAGATACTTTGATTGCCGGCGATGGCTTGTGTAATCCTGAAGTAGTGGAGATCGTAGTGAAAGAAGGTCCTGATCGTGTCAGAGAGATCATTGAGTGGGGAGCCCGGTTTGATAAGGAAGCAGACGGCGATTATAAATTAGGAAGAGAAGGCGGACATTCGGAATTCCGTATTCTGCATTATAAAGATGTTACCGGCAGAGAAATGGAAAGAGCGTTGCTGGAAGCGGTATCAAAGCAAAAGAACATTGAGGTCATTAAACATTGTTTTGTCATTGATATCATCACTCAACATCATTTGGGTTATTTGATTACGAAAGCTACACCGGATATTGAATGCTTTGGAGTGTATGTATTGAATCTCCATACCAATCGTGTAGAAAAAATTCTTTCCAGGATCACTTTGCTGGCAACAGGGGGAAACGGACAAGTGTACCGCACCACTACCAATCCATCTATTGCCACCGGCGATGGAGTGGCAATGGTTTATCGTGCCAAAGGAAGAATTGAAAATATGGAGTTCATTCAGTTTCATCCAACAGCACTTTTTGAACCGGGAATCAGGGGTCAAGCTTTTCTGATCACTGAAGCGGTGCGGGGTGACGGTGGCATTCTTCGCAATAAAAACGAAGAAGCATTTATGGAAAAATATGATCCGAGAAAAGACCTGGCGCCGAGAGATATTGTAGCAAGAGCTATCGATAGTGAAATGAAAAAAACGGGTACAGAGCATGTGTGGCTCGATTGCCGGCATTTTGATAAAGAAAAATTTATAGAACATTTTCCAAATATTTACCAGAAATGTTTATCAATTGGAATTGATATCACAAAACACATGATACCTGTTGCTCCTGCTGCGCATTACAGTTGCGGCGGCATTAAGACAGATGAATGGGGAAGAAGCTCTATTAAAAATTTATATGCGTGTGGAGAATGTGCCAGTACCGGGTTGCATGGGGCCAATCGTTTAGCCAGTAATTCCTTGCTGGAAGCAATGGTTTTTGCTCATCGGTGTTATGAAGATTCGATAGAAAAAATGAAATCCGTTTCATTTAATACGGATATTCCGGATTGGAAAGCTGAAGGGACCTCTGAGCCGAGAGAAATGATCCTGATCACACAAAGCCTGAAAGAACTTCAGTTAGTGATGAGTGATTATGTAGGTATTGTACGAAATGATATTCGCTTGCAACGAGCTATGCGACGGTTGGACCTCTTATGGGAAGAAACGGAACAGTTGTATGAAAGTTCAACCCTCTCACCACAATTACTGGAATTGCGTAACATGATCACAGTGGGATATCTCATTGTTAAAGGAGCTACTTTCCGCAAAGAAAGTCGGGGCTTGCATTATAATACGGATTATCCGGGTAAGAGTGTATTGGTTCAGAATATTGTGTTGTGATTATCTTTGCAGGCTATGTATTATGTTGTTTACGGATTATTCTGGCTGTTATCTCTTTTGCCATTCAGGCTATTGTATTTTTTTTCTGACGGTGTTTATGTCCTTGTATTTTATCTATTCAAATACCGGAGAGATCTAGTGAAGAATAATTTAAAGCTTGCTTTTCCCGAAAAAACCGAAAAGGAAAGAAGGGTCATCGCTAAAAAAGTTTACCATAATCTTATTGATACATTTATAGAGACAATTAAGATGCTTTCTGCTTCTCCCGGAACTATGTCAAAACGGTTCCATGGCAATTGGGAGTTACTTAATCAGTATAAATCCAGTGGTAGAAGCATCCAAATTCATGCGGGGCATAATTTTAATTGGGAATGGTGTAATGCCAGTTGCCCTGTCCATTTAGAGATCCCTTTTCTTGCAGTATATATGCCGATGACCAATAAGATTTTTGAAAGAGTATTTTACAAACTACGTTCCCGGTTTGGTTCCATATTGCTGCGGGCTACGAATATGCGGGAAGATTTTATCCCTTACCGGGATAAGCAATACGTCTTGGCATTGGCTGCGGATCAAAACCCCGGCGATCCTGCAAAAGCCTGGTGGTTTAATTTTTTTGGAAGACCGGCCCCTTTTGTCAAAGGCCCCGAAAAAGCTGCAAGAGCTAAAAACACGATTGTTGTATTTGCATTCATTCACAAGGTCCGGCGGGGTTATTATGAAATTAATTTAAGTATAGCTCAGGAAAACCCTTCTTCATTACCAGAAACAGAACTTACCCGCAGATTTGTGCGTTACCTGGAAGATGTCATTAAAAATTATCCTGACATGTGGCTTTGGAGCCACCGCAGATGGAAACATGAATGGAAGCCTGAATACGGGAAAGTAATCCAGTAATTGTTATTTTATTTTCCGACACTTCTTCTTCAGCTTAAAGTTGCGGGCTTTTCTTTTTGTGATTTTTCAATTGCAGGTAGTCGAGAAAATAGATCACTTTCAACGAAAGATTATTATTCTGGCTGGCGTCAATTGTATTAGTGATGTTTCTGAAATAATCTTTTTCGATCTGGTATGTGAAATCGGTGACCGCATTTTTCCATACAATATTTATAAAACTGCCCGGTGCAAATTCCCAGGTATAGGTCATATCAATATTGAAAAAATTTACATTCTGATTTACATTATCGTTAAAAGTATTGTTATCTGCCAGCTCACCGTTTTGAAGGAGTGTAAAGAATTTATTATAATCCACTTTGCTCCAGTAGTGGCGGATTCGTGTATTTAATCCCATGCGGTCATTGAAATTATATTTAAAGGTCAGAATGTTTTCAATTGTGTTTCTGTTACGGCGTCCAAAAATAATATCGTTAGTAGTAGGATCTATTTCAGCAAAGCCAACATTCGCAGTTTGTGGTTCCATGGATAAACTGTGGCTAATAGAGAACTTATGATTGAACCGGAATTTTTGAAAAAAGGAAATCATATATCGTTTACTTTTATAAAGATTCCTGGCAACAAATGTGAATTCAGCATTTACATTATATTTTTTGGCGCTGTTGGTCTGAACCCATGAATCAATAATATAATCAGACCATCCTTTGAAGACACGACCGGGAACCCTCGGCTCATTAAAATCATTTGGACTGGGTTCATAGGCGATAGAAGTTCCGACATACCAAAGATTTTTCAGTTGTCCATTTATATTCATATTAATGTTTGCATTACGATATGCTGCTGGTAACAATTGACGTGAGTAGGTGAAATTTAAATTGAGGTACATATTATTGTACCAACTGGTTGGTTTGATCCAACGGTAACCAGCCCATAGATAATGATCCAGGAAATTATTATAAGTAAAATATCCGAGATCATTGCTGTTGAATTTATCGTTAGTTAAGTTTTCTGTGATATTGAAATTGAAACGACCGCTGATTTTCCCAAAGTAAATATTGTGACTGTAACCGCTGACTGTTTTTTGTCCCGGAAGCCCGTATAAATTACTATTGAAAAAATTTCCTCCTGCATTCCACATATTTTTCTTGTCATTGAAATCAAACAATGCCGCAGAAACATTGGCGTCATAATCTGCTCCGCTTCGCCAAACATTGGTGTTTACGAAACTTACGCTGGAATTATGTTTTAAAGATTGATTAAGGACAATGATGTTATAATTGGTTAAAGGACTGGTTTGTATTTTTTGTTCATTACCTGCCTCATCTGCTACAGTAGCATATTGCGGATCCGTCAATGCATTGAAAAAACCAATGCCCAGACCATTTTGCAATCTTCCGGAAATTTTTGTGGCATTGATTAGATTGGTTTCTGTGGGATTTTTCACAATATGCTCATCAGAATTGAGGCCGTTTTGCACATCATAAAAATGAAGCGGCGTTCCACCTACACGTCTTGAGTAAAACAGATTTCCTTTATTAAAAAGCTCCGTTCCTTCAGTAAAGAATGAACGATTCTCATTGAATTTCACTTCAAACGGCGTGAGATTCAACACTTGGTTATCGCTTTGTACCTGCCCGAAGTCCGGGACCAGGGTCATATCAAGCGTAAGAGCCTGGTTGATTCCATATTTCACATCCATTCCTCCATTGACAGAAGAAGTCCAGTCATTCACACCGGGAGTATTGTACGGATAATGATTTACATAAGTGGAAAAATAGGGAGAGAACTGTAGGCGTAATGGTGGTTTTATATTTCGTAGCCCGGTCCAGAAACCTTCCTGTGTGAGAAACCCATTAATATTCGGATCAAACGGATTCCACGTTACTTGCTGCCCTGTTTTTTGACGACGTCGTGTAATGTTCATACCCCAATCCTGGATATTTTTTTTACTGAAACGGATAGCAGAAAATGGGATGAATATTTCAAACGACCATCCGTCATCATGAATTTTTGCGGCGCTTTTCCAAACGGCATTCCAACTGAAATCTTCACTGTTACCATTGGGATTAGGTGACATCTTTGCATCCATTTGTTCGCCTAAAGGAGTAATGAAATATTCAAAAGCATTTATTTTGTCTTCGTAGGTATCAAAAACAAAACCGATAAAATCATTGTTGCCAAAACCATCCCGGCCATTTAATTCTGTCGAAATGCTGTCTTTGGTTCTTTCATGACAATATCCGCCAAGATAAATTCCTTCGTCATTATATAACATGTAAACTTCTGTTCTGTTATCGGGATCTTCTTTTCTTAAAGGTGTTGGCCTGAACTCAATATAACCCAAAGCTGCTGGAGCATTTTTCCATGCAGGTTCATTGATTATTCCGTCAATAGAAATAGGTGAAGTAACCCTTTGCGCAGCTATCGTTTTAGGAGGGGTGGTCTGGGCGGAACTGATCAGATAAGAAAATAATATTCCTATTACAGACAAGTTGGTCTTGATCCTCATGTTATACTTTCTTTGGTTAAGACGTGAACTTTTTCACGAACGTTACCTAATAACTATTTTTTTAATAGGGGTCGGCAATATCGGATAAAAATAGAAGGAAGTAACTGATGATTCTTTTTAAATTATCTGAATTGTGACAGTTACTTGACAAGTGGTCAAAAAAAGAGGCCATTAACGTTTTGTTCAGAAAATAAAAAAGCTCTTTATAAAAGAGCTCTTTAACTTTTTTAGTTGATATTCTTAATTAAGAACACTAATTTCTTTTACGATATCTGCTTTTTGAATAGTTTTTATTTTATCCCATCCCTCCAAAACGTTTCTTAGATTGTGAATTCCCTGGACCTTTAATAGCGATGCAGCAATAACACTGCGGTAACCTCCGGCGCAATGGATATACAAATTTTGAGTTTCTTCAATATCGCTCATATTACCCGGGTCAGTAAATTCATCTAATGGGATATTTATTGCATTTTTAAGATGGCCTTCGGCAAATTCGGTAGGTTTGCGGACATCCAATATCACCATGTTCTTGTCATGTGGAATATCCATTATCAATTCATCCGCTTCTACATCGATGATCATATCAATTTTCTCTCCGGCATTTTTCCATGCGTCAAAACCATTCTCCAGGTAACCAATCATTTTATCAAATCCAACTCTTGCCAGCCGAACAATACTTTCTTTTTCTTTTCCTGGTTCTGTCACTAATAGTATTGGTTGATCAAACGATAAAAGGCTTCCGGCCCATTCTGCAAAACGTCCTTCCAGTCCTATACTGATGGAACCGGGTATAAAACCATTTGTAAATTTTTCTGCACTTCTGGTATCAAGTACGATCACTTCATCATTCAGGCGGCTTTTAAATTCATCAATTGATAAAGGTTTCAACGCCTGCATCAAAACTTCGTCCAGGCTGTAATAGCCTTCTTTATTGATTTTTGCATTAATAGGAAAGTATTGAGGTGGCTCTGCTATACCATCAGTCACGGACTTGATGAATTCTTCTTTTGTAGCGGCCTTCATGGCATAGTTAAATTCTTTTTCTTCTCCTATTGTGCTGTAGGTATTAGGACCTAAATTTTTTCCACAGGAACTACCGGGACCATGTGCCGGATAAACGATTACATCATCGGCTAAAGGGAAAAGTTTTGAATGAAGGCTTTCATACATCATTCCTGCCAGGTCTTGCATCGTAACCTCGGTTCCTTTCTGCGCCAGGTCAGGCCGGCCTACATCGCCAACAAACAAAGTGTCCCCGGTAAAAACACAGTGGTCTTTTCCATTTGCATCTCTTAATAAATAGCAGGAAGATTCCAGTGTATGTCCTGGTGTGTGTAATACCTCGATCACCAAATCACCGACCTTTAATTTTTCACCGTCTTTGGCAATGTGCACCGGTAATTTGGTTTCTGTTTGTGGCCCGTAAACAATGGGGGCATTAGTTACTTTACTCAGGTCAAGATGGCCACTTACAAAGTCGGCGTGAAAGTGTGTTTCAAAAATATATTTGATCTGTACCTTTCGTTCATTTGCTAATTCAAGGTAAGGATCAATATCCCGTAAGGGATCCATGATAGCAGCTTCACCATTGCTTTCAATATAATAAGCGGCTTCGCTTAAACAGCCGGTATATAATTGTTTTACAAGCATTCATTGTAAAATTTGAGAACAAATCTACTTTATTAAAAACAAAAACCGGCCTTCTAATCAAGCCGGTTGTATAATATAAATGGAGGCTGTTATTTCAGTAAATCTTCTACAAAACGGTTCAGATCATCAAGGCGACTGGGGTTCACAGAATAATAAATAAATTTTCCGTCCCGATCAGTTTTCACAAAACCTGCTTTACGTAAAATAGCGAGATGCTGTGAAGCGACCGATTGTTCTAAACGAAGCTGAATATAAATCTCTGTCACCGTCATTTTTCCGTTTTCGTCAATGAGTTTCAATATTTGCTGACGTAAGTTGTGATTAACAGCCCGCAATATCATTGCAGCTTTTTTTACACTAAGTAAATTCAAATTCAGCAACGTACCATTTTCTGAAGGGGCGGGCAGCGTAGACGATAAGTTGTTCATAGCTAGAAGCGGTTAAATTAAATAAAGTAGATTCAAAAAAGTCGCTGGTTTAAGGGGGAAACTGGTTATTAGACGCAGGTTTATATCGATGGCTTGCGGGCAGGTGAAAAAAAATCTTTTAAGTAAGCTGGTTCAGTATAGGCTAAGTTCGCAAATTTCTGCAAAAGAAAGCAATTGAAACTGAGCGAAGCCATATTAGTGGCATCATAGCTTACCTGTTTAAAGACTGCATTGTCATGAAAAAGTAAAGATGAAAATTTCTTACTGCCATTACCGAAAAATAGAATTTTGTTGGAAATCAATAGCTCAGAAAAAGAATTGCTTTCCAGGATCAGGGCATGAGGTTTTATCAATTCTTCCAACGATTGGGTATAAACGGCAGTAAAAACTTCCATTCTTCTTGCATCGATCATGGGACAAAGGAGATTGGTTTCTTCGTTTTTTGCTGCGTAAGCCATTATTTCCAGGGTGCTCAACGCTATCAATGGAATATTTAAGGCATAGCATAATCCTTTTGCAGAAGACAGACCTACTCTTAACCCGGTATAAGAACCCGGGCCAATACTTACAGCAACAGAATTCAGTTCATTTAATCCGGTCCCGGAAACTTTCATTAATTCGGATATTGCGGATTGTAACCAGGCAGCATGATCTTTCTGTTCCTTATTAGAGCTACTCTTTATTACTTTGCCATCTTTTGCCAGGCAGATGGAAGCTGTTTCAAGAGCTGTATCAATATTTAATATTAGAGGCATTTATGACTGTGATTCTTTCTTTAACCATTCTGCTGGTTCAAAACGTTTATTCATTCTGCTCAATTCATTTAGTAAAGTGACAATTTTTTTAATTCCAATCTTTTCTGCCCATTCAAAAGGACCGTAAGGGTAATTGGTACCAAGTTTCATAGCCACATCGATTTCGTTTTTGGAACTTACATTCTCTTCCAATGCAAAATACGCTTCGTTGATTATCATCGCTACAACCCGTGCAGTAATAAAACCAGGTTGATCAGGTACCCAGTCGACTTTTCTTTTGAAATAAGAAAATAGTTCCTCTACTTTTTTTTTCGCAATATCATTTTTATAGGATGCTTCAGCAACTGTTCGTTTTAAAAAAGTCGGCCAACCATTGAACCGGATAAAATTGTCCGGAAAATGCTTTAGCGTTGTCGTTACAGAATTAACAATTACTGGTTGAGGAAATATCGATTTCAGCAATTCAATTCTTTTGGGATCGGGCTCAAATAAAAGATCTATCACGGCATCTGCTGTAGCGGTTTTGTCTAATTCTTCAATTGTAGTCAGCCATTTTAGTTCAAGAGATCCATTTATTCCTTGCGCAAGTAACTCCTCCCTTGAATTTGCATCAGCTAATACAACAACCTGCATACAGTATTTTTTGCAAAGAAAGCGCATAAACCTAAATTCGCCTTTCTGTTTTTTAAATTCATTACAATGGAAAAGACTATCATCAACACACCTAATGCTCCTCAACCAATCGGGCCTTATAACCAGGCAATACAATCCGGTGATTTTTTATTTATTTCCGGCCAGGTATGTATAGACCCGGCCACGGGTGCATTGAAAAATAAAGACCTTGGGGAAGAGACTCACCAGGTTATGCATAACCTTAGGGCTATTTTGCATGAAGCAGGTATGGATTTTAATAATGTGGTGAAGACAACAATATTTATCACTGACATGAAGCGATTTGCTGATATAAACGAGATTTACAGTAAATATTTCGCTGATAACTTTCCTGCAAGAGAGACGGTGCAGGTTTCTGCACTTCCCAAGTTTGTGAATGTGGAAATTAGTATGATAGCAGCGAAATAAAAAAGCCCTTTTTGTTAAAGGGCTTTGCCGGTTATTTAAAAAGCTTTTTTCCAATCATTATTATCCCGGTTCCAATCGGGGAGTTTTTTATCAGGGTCAAGAATTACTTCTTTGATCTCACTGGTAGTTGGTACACCAAATGTCCATTCGGCACCACGCTGCCAAACTTCTACAGGCAAATTGATCCGGTGTTCCTGTCCATTGGCTTCCTTGATCAATACTGTTACCGGCATCGGCATTTTTTCAAGATTTTCGATAGTGATATCAGCGCCATTCTCGGGTTTATCTTTCACATATTTTACTCCTTTGACTGCCTGGTCAATTTTCCAGGTATTCAATACCCAACCTCTCCAGAACCAGCTCAGGTCTTCTCCGGAAACATTTTCTATAGTATGGAAGAAGTCCCATGGAGTAGGATGTTTGAATGCCCAACGATTAATGTATTCACGAAATGCAGCATCAAACCTTGTGGAATCTAACACTACCTCACGCAAAGCATGCAGCATCATTGCCGGCTTCATATAAGCAGCCACCCCAAGATTATCCTGCTGAATTACTTCCGGAATATTGAATAAGCCATCCATGTTATCGCCAAAAACATATTTGACCATATAAGGAGAGTTGGGATCTCCGAAGAAACTTTCTTGCTTGAATTCGCCATTATTAAAATTTTCAGTAGAAAGATCGTTGATGAATGTATTGAATCCTTCATCCATCCATGCATACTTTCTTTCATTGCTTCCTACGATCATTGGAAACCAGGTGTGACCAAATTCGTGATCCGTTACACCCCATAATCCGGAACCAGAATCATTAGAACTGCAAAATACAATACCAGGATATTCCATGCCTGCAACAATTCCTGCTACGTTTGTTGCAACAGGATACGGAAACTCATACCATGTTTTTGAATTAAACTCGATAGAACCTTTCACCATTTCAGTACTTCTTTGCCAGCCGTCTTTTTTGATACTTTCAACGGGATATACACTGGCTGCAATAGCCTTTCTGCCACTCGGAAAATTCATTCTTGCTGCATCCCATACAAAAGCTTTGGAAGCAGCCCAGGCGACATCTCTTGCATTCTGAATCTTAAATTTCCAGGTACAACTGGCTTGTTTAGGTCTCGAGTTAGGATCGTTCACTTCTTTATCGCTTCGTATTATTACAGTTTTATCACTATTCTTTGCTTCATTCCATCTTTTTTGTTCCTCAGTTGTCAGGCAATCTTGCGGATTCTGCAATTCGCCCGATCCAACAACAATTAAATTAGCCGGGGCAGTTATATTGTATTCAATATCGCCATATTCCAGGTAAAATTCTCCTGCGCCGAGATAGGGTAATGTATTCCATCCCTGCACATCATCATATACGCACATGCGGGGAAACCATTGAGCTACTTCATAGATCCATCCATTCTTTGTTTTTTCACGACCCATGCGGTCGGTTCCATATTCGGGCACCTCAAAATCATATTTGATCTCTATTTTTATTTTTCCGCCTGAAGATTTTAATTCATCCTGTAACCATACCTGCATCCGGGTATCTGTAATAATATATTTCGGAGTATAAGTTTTGCCATTATATTCAACCGAAATAGATTTGATCACATCTCCCTCTGTAAATTTTGCGTTGGCCCAACGACCACCTGTTTCTGTGGTAGTAGCAGAGGCTCTGGAATCTTTTCGATAAATATTCTGATCTACCTGCATCCATAAAAATTTCAAATTATCAGGGCTGTTATTAGTGTAATTGACCTCCACTTCAGCGGATACAGAATTTTTGCCGGTGTCGAGAGTACAATTGATTTTGTAGTCGGCCCTGTTTTGCCAATAATGTGGTCCGGGTTCTCCTGTAGCACTGCGAAAATCATTTCCGGGATAAGGATAAAATTGAGGATTAAAAGCTTCCCGGTTATCATAATTAGATGTTGCGGTTTGTGAGAAAGAAATAAGTACAATGCATAAGCCGGAGAGCAATGACAAAGTTTTCTTCATGATAAAAATTTTGATTTAGAGTCAGCAAGATAAAGCAAAAGGTTGCAAGGGAGGTTACCGCTTAAAAGGTATTTAGAAATATTTATGGAAAAAGTGACTCCGCAATAGCTATATTTTCCGTTTTTCCCACATCAACGATCTTATCGCCGGTATGATCATAACCAAGGATAAGATGTTTTGCAGCAAGAGCCAGGTATACATCCACGAGAGAGAATTTACCAGTGAAAGGAATCAGAGAAAATATTTGAGGCTCAAATATAACCAGGCAACTATAAGCTTTTTCTGTAAGATGAGTTTTAGCGATTGCAATTTTTTCTTCGCCGGTCGCATTGTTACGCCATCCGCAAAGACGATTGTTTTTATCAAATAAAAAATTTCTTGATGTTTTTCTTTTTGTTACAGCAAGTGAGATCAAAGGTTGCTGTTGTTTATGAAATGAGACAAATTTTTTCAGATCAAGGTCAGTTAATATATCAACATTGGTGGTTACAAAAGCTTCTTTATTGCCCAACCATTTCTTTACTTTTAAAAGTCCGCCGCCGGTATCCAGCAATTGTTCGGTTTCATCGCTGATATATATGGTGCTGCCCCAGCCGTTATTTTTTTTTACTGCGTCGTAGATCTGGTTGGCGAAGTGATGTACATTGACGATCACTTCACGTATTCCGAATTGCTGAAAATATTCAACGTTCCGCTGTAGCAACGATTTTCCATTTACCATTGCCAATGCTTTGGGATGTTCGTCAGTCCATGGTTTGAAACGAGTGCCTAATCCGGCTGCAAAAATCATCGCCTTCATTGAGAAAGTATTTAGAGGGTATTATTCCAGTTTTTTTTGTCCTGTACCAAATGCTTCAATTCAATTTTCACTTTGAATTTATTTCTGAGATGTCTTGCTAATGCATCGGCAGCATATACACTGCGATGTTGCCCGCCGGTACAGCCAAAACCTATCATTAAACTTTCAAATCCCCGGCGGATATAGTCTTCCACAGTAATGTCAACAATATCGAATACACTATTGAGAAATTCGATCATCTTGGTTTGCTGTTCAATAAAATCTTTCACAGATTTATCTCTTCCGGTCAAAGTTTTGAATTCATCAATACGTCCCGGATTCAAAATGCCCCGACAATCAAAAACAAAACCGCCGCCGTTGCCACTTTTATCTTCAGGAACACCATTGCGATAAGAAAAGCTGCTTATAGTAACTACCAATGGAGTTTGTTCCGTTGCTTGCAATGGAGTAAACTGCTCAATGACTTCATCCGAAACGCACAAGTCAAGTACTTTACGGAATTCAGGAACTACAATGCCGATGCTTTGATTATTAAAAAATTTTTTCAAATTGGTCAATGCCAGAGGAATACTTGTAAGGAATTGCGCCTTTCGTTCAAACAGTCCCCGGAAACCATAAGCACCCAATACCTGCAAGAGACGAATGAGTACATAACCGTTATATTGACTGTGAAAAAGATTTCTATCAATCGGTGCATTGATGATTTTTTCAAACGCATTCATATAATCTGACAGCAGATTTTCTTTCCATTCATCCGGTAAGTTCGCTCTTGCCTGCCACAACATAGAAGCAACGTCATATTGCGGTGCTCCTTTCATGCCACCCTGGTAATCTATGAAGTGAACAGAATCATCCTTCTTGACTAAAATATTCCGGCTTTGAAAATCCCGGAACATAAAATATTTATACTCTGTATGAGTGAGATAAGTACTTAATGCTTCAAAATCGTCCAGCAGCTTTTGTTTGTCATAAGGACGACGTAACGCATCGAGAAAATAATATTTGAAATATAAAAGGTCAGCCATTATGGCTTGTCGCCCGAATTCTGTATTGGTAAGGCAGAGATGATAATTTAATCCTTCATCACCTTTTACCTGCAACATCGCTAATGCTTCAAGGCTTTTTTTAAAAAGATCATAGACTGGTGCAGTAAAACAACCAGACTCCAGGCGGTTCAGTAAAGAAATTTCTTCAAAATCTTCCTGCAGGTAACAAGCCTGATCTTCACTGACGGCAAAAATTTCAGGCACGGCCAAGTTTTTTTTCCTGAAATGACGGGAGAAATAAATGAATGTTTCATTCTCCTTAATGTTTGCTCCATGAGTACCGATCACTGAACCATTTTTACCATGCAAACGAAAGTAACGGCGTTCACTGCCGCTTTGTGGTAACACATCTAAAAAGTCCGCATCTTCACCTTTCCAGCTTTTGTAGAGTTCCCTTACAGAATTCAATACATGTTGCATGCGACAAATGTACTTGAAATGAAGTGCTTATTCCCTTCAAACAGCCGTTAGTTTTTTACTAATTTTGTACGATTACGAGAACTATGAGCTATATTCCTAAAAATAAAGTTCGTATTGTTACGGCTGCCAGTTTATTTGATGGACATGATGTAGCCATCAATATAATGCGACGCATTTTACAAAGCAAAGGAGCCGAGATCATCCATCTTGGGCATAACAGGAGTGTGAAGGAAATTGTAGAAGCTGCTATTGAAGAAGATGCGCAAGGCATTGCAATTACTTCTTACCAGGGAGGCCACGTAGAATTTTTTAAATACATGAAAGATCTGCTGGATGAAAATGACTGTGGCCATATCAAAATATTCGGCGGCGGCGGCGGAACTATTTTACCGGAAGAAATTGAAGAGTTGCAGCAATATGGTATCGCCAGAATTTATTCCCCAGATGATGGACGACACATGGGTTTGGAAGGGATGATTGAAGATGTGATTGAAAAATGCGATGTGCAGTTGAATGGTAAGGCAGATTATAAAACGGAATTAAAACTGGACGAAGTAAAGGATATAAGAAAGATTGCAAGAGAGATCACTAATGCAGAAAATGGGATTGAGTCAGGAGTCAGGAGTCAGGAGTCAGTGGTTCGGAATATTCCCGTATTGGGGATAACAGGAACAGGCGGAGCGGGAAAGTCCTCTGTAACTGATGAGATCGTTCGTCGTTTCCTGAACAATTTCGCTGATAAAACCATTGCAGTTATTTCAGTTGATCCATCTAAGAAAAAAACTGGTGGAGCATTATTAGGTGATAGGATCCGAATGAATTCGATTTCTCATCCGAGAGCTTATATGCGTTCACTGGCAACAAGAGAAAGCGACAAAGCATTAAGTGAACATGTACAGGAAGCAATTGACATTTGCAAAGAAGCAGGCTATGATTTTATTATTCTGGAATCTGCGGGAGTAGGACAAAGCGATGTTTCTATAATTAATTACTGCGATGTTTGTATGTACGTGATGACCCCTGAGTATGGTGCTGCATCGCAATTGGAAAAGATCAACATGCTGGATTATGCCGATCTTATCTGCATCAACAAATTTGATAAGGCCGGGGCACTGGATGCAATGGCAGATGTCAGAAAGCAATACAAAAGAAATCACCAGCTTTTTAAAGCAAAGGATGAAGAATTACCGATCATTGGTACAGTAGCCAGCAAATTCAATGATGACGGAGTGAATCATTTATTTGAGTTGATGCTGAAAAAGATCGAAGAAAAAACAAAAGTAAATTTTGGCAAAATTCATTTTGGCGAAACTGCTAAGATGTCGCAGGCGGTCATTCCGTCCAGCCGGGTCAGGTATTTAAGTGAGATCAGTGAGAATAACAGGGACTATGATAAGTTGGTGAAAGATCAATCAGCCATTGCATCAAAATTATATCAATTGCATGGCACATTGGAAACAATGAAGGGGAAAGCAGATGTGGCTTTGCTTGACTCAATTCAACAGCAAATAAATTTTTTTACCGAGCAACTTACACCCATCAGCCGCAAATTGATTCAGAAATGGCCGGAAAAACAAAAAGCTTATGAAGCCGATTATTACGAATACCATGTTCGTGATAAGATCATCAGGCAACCGTTATTCAGCAAAAGTTTATCCGGTACCAGGATTCCCAAAGTTATTTTACCAAAGTATAAAGACTGGGGCGATCTATTAAAATGGCAGGCACAGGAAAATGTTCCGGGAAGTTTTCCATTTACAGCGGGAGTTTTTCCTTTAAAAAGAGAAGGAGAAGACCCGACAAGGATGTTTGCCGGTGAAGGTAATCCCGAAAGAACGAATAAACGGTTTCATTATGTTTCCATTGATCAACCGGCTAAAAGATTGTCCACTGCATTTGATAGTGTAACACTTTATGGAGAAGATCCTGATCATCGCCCGGACATTTATGGAAAAGTGGGAAACAGTGGCGTTAGCATTGCAACTGTTGACGATGCCAAAAAATTATATAGCGGTTTTGATCTCTGTGATCCGAAAACTTCAGTGAGCATGACGATCAACGGCCCGGCGCCCATGCTGCTTGCTTTTTTTCTGAATGCAGCAATAGATCAGCAATGCGAGAAAAAAATAAAAGAACTAGGATTAGATAAGGATTTGGAAAAGATTAAGAAGGAGAAATTCGGTGATGGGCTATTGCCAAAATATTTCAATCCATCAGAGTCTTCATTAATCCCCCCTTCGGGGGGTGGGGGGGCCTTACTTCCAGAAGGAAATAATGGATTAGGTTTGAAATTACTCGGCTTGAGTGGTGATGAAGTTTTGCCAAAAGAAATTTATGAGCAATGCAAACAAACCGCATTACAACAAGTGAGAGGAACGGTGCAGGCTGATATTTTAAAAGAAGACCAGGCACAGAATACCTGTATTTTCTCCACCGAGTTTGCATTGAAGTTAATGGGTGATGTGCAGGAATATTTTATTCAAAAAAAGATTCGCAATTTTTACAGCGTAAGTATTTCCGGGTATCATATTGCAGAAGCAGGAGCAAATCCTATAACTCAACTTGCATTTACTTTGGCCAATGGATTTACTTATGTTGAATATTATTTAAGCAGAGGAATGCCTATCGATGATTTTGCTCCGAATCTTTCGTTTCTTCTTCAGTAATGGAATGGATCCTGAATACAGTGTGATCGGAAGAGTAGCTCGCAGGATCTGGGCCAAAGCGATGAAGTATAAATACAAGGCAAATAAACGCAGCCAGATGCTGAAATATCATATTCAGACTTCGGGCCGCAGCTTGCATGCGCAGGAAATAGATTTCAATGATATCAGAACAACGTTGCAGGCTTTGTATGCCATTTACGATAATTGCAATTCTTTGCATACAAATGCATATGATGAAGCGATCACAACTCCAACGGAAGAAAGTGTGAGAAGAGCCATGGCAATTCAATTAATCATCAACAGAGAGTTAGGAACAGCCAAGAATGAAAATCCTAACCAGGGATCGTTTCTTATTGAAGAACTGACTGATCTTGCAGAAGAAGCTGTGTTGACAGAATTTGACCGCATCACAGAGAGAGGTGGTGTGTTAGGTGCAATGGAAAGAATGTACCAGCGTAATAAAATTCAGGAAGAAAGTTTGTACTATGAAACGCTCAAACACACTGGCGAATACCCGATTGTCGGTGTCAATACATTTTTGAATAAAAAGGGATCTCCAACCATAATTCCCAATGAAGTGATTCGTAGTACGCCGGAAGAAAAAGAACAGCAGATTCAAAATCTCAGGACATTCTGGAAAAGGAATGAAGATAAGTCTGCGGAAATGCTTATCCGGTTAAAAAAAGTTGCTATCAGCAATGGTAATTTGTTTGAGGAATTAATGGAAACAGTAAAATATTGTTCATTGGGGCAGATCACTCATGCTTTATACGAAGTAGGGGGACAATACAGGCGAAATATGTAATTGCACCCGGCAGTTCAATGATTTCGTAACTTTCGTTTTCAAAAATTTCACGTGAGAATTTATTCATTACTGTCTTTTTTTGTTATTGCTTTTTTATCGACTCCAGCCGCAAAAGATCCCTCTATTACTATTCAGCAAAAAACTTTCACCGATGAATTATTTGAAAGTAATGATGTATTGAACATTAAACTGGCAGGTGAGCTTCGGGATTTGTTTAACGATAGAGGCGATAATGCAAAGTATCACGATATCACATTATCATATTTGGATAAAGACGGTAAAGAAATTTCCATTCCGGCACGGTCGAAAACCAGGGGAAACTTTCGTCGCAAATTAGGCGATTGTACTTATCCTCCCATCTGGCTTGATTTTTCTGAAAATAAAAATCAACCTCCTTCTTTATTCAGTGAGCAAATAAAACTGAAACTGGTGATGCCTTGTCGTGGTGATGATCTTGTAGTGAGAGAATATTTATTATATAAGATCTACAATCTTGTCACTGAAAAAAGTTTTCGTGTCAGGTTGGTAAAAGTTGAGACAGATGATACTAAACGTCAAAAGAAAGTTCAGCCTTTTTTTGGAATGCTGCTGGAAGAAGACAAGCAAATGGCGAAGAGAAATCATTCTGTGTTAGTAAAACGACCCATGTTGCGAATGCAGAACGCAGAACCAGATGCCTTTTTAAAAATGGCAGTTTTTGAATACCTGATCGGGAATACTGATTGGTCAGTGGAATACCAGCAAAACATTCGTTTACTCGCAAAAGATTCTTTAAGTGTTCCGACACCGGTACCATACGATTTTGATCATACGGGTTTAGTAGATGCACCCTATGCGCAACCGGCAGAAGAATTACAAATGCGTTCTGTGAGAGAACGGCGCTATAGAGGTTATTGCATCAAAGACATGAAAGAATTTGCTCCTGTTGTTGCATTCTACAATGATCTCAAAAGAGATATTTATGCCTTGTATACTAACTGTGCTCTTATTGATGCAAAGTATCTGAAATCAACTTTGCAATATCTTGATGAATTTTACAATACTATCAATAACCCCAAAAAACTCCAGGAAGAATTCGGTTATCCCTGCCGGCCTGATGGAACCGGAAATGTCATCATCAAAGGATTAGATAAAGACTAAGTAGATGCAAGTATTTGGTAGTGTCTCAGTTTGTTCTGTCATTCTGAGCGAAGCGAAGAATCTCATAGGCTTCATTATTCTAAAAGCAGCAAAATTTTGAGATTCCTCCTTTGTCGGAATGACAAACTGAGACACTACCAAGTATTTAAAATGATTGAGCTGTCATAGTTTTTCAGTAAATTACAGGAGAATCTTCTCCAAGTGCTCCTGCCTGCAAGCTGCACCTGATTTTATGAAGCGGTATGTTTTATATGGTCTCATTCTCTTTTTCCTGCCATCTGTAATTTTTGCGCAGAAAGTTATTTCTATGAAATTGAATGGCACCATCAATCCGGTAACAGCAGATTATATTCATGACGCCATCGAAAAGGGAACAAAAGAAAATGCGGAATGTTTGATCATACAATTAAATACACCCGGCGGCCTTTTGCAATCAACAAGAGATATTGTCAGTGATATTTTAGGATCGGAAGTGCCGGTCATTGTGTATGTTTCTCCCGGCGGATCACAATCAGGTTCTGCAGGTGTCTTTGTTACATTAGCTGCTCATATTGCTGCTATGGCACCTGGAACCAATATCGGGGCAGCACATCCTGTTTCTCTTCAATCCGGAATGGATAGCATCATGAGTGAGAAAGTTACTAACGATGCGGCGGCGTTCATTCGCTCCATTGCAGAAAAAAGACATCGTAGTATGGGCTGGGCTGAAAATGCAGTCCGAATGAGTTTTTCTTATACGGAAACGGAAGCTTTACAGGATTCTGCCATTGATCTGATTGCAAAAAATGAACGGGATTTGCTGAACAAAATTGATGGAAGAAAGGTGGAAGTAGCTTCGGGAGAAAAAACTTTGCATACAAAAGATGCGGTGATTGAAACCTATGAAATGGGATTAGTGGAAAAGATACTGAATCTGTTGAGCGATCCCAACATTGCTTATATTTTGTTTTTGCTTGGCTTATATGGAATATTATTTGAACTTTATAATCCCGGGTCAATACTTCCCGGTATTGTCGGAGTCATCAGTCTTATTCTTGCTTTTTATTCTATGCATAGTCTACCTATAAATTTTGCAGGACTTGCCCTGATCATTTTTGGTATCATTCTATTTTTACTTGAGATCAAAATTGCCAGTCATGGATTACTTGCCATTGGTGGCACTATTTCTCTTTTATTGGGTTCGTTGATGCTGATTCGTGCCAGTTCTTCCCTGGAATTGGTCGGAATTTCACGGGTGGTTATAGTTTCTGCTACCGCTATTACTGCTTTATTTTTCCTTTTTGTAGTTGGAGCAGGTTTAAAGGCACAACGACGTAAAGTAGAAACGGGTATTGAAGGATTGATTGGCCAGATCGGCGAGACTATTGATCTGCTCGACCCATTGGGAACAGTTAAGATACAAGGCGAGATATGGAAAGCCGAATCTCTTTCAGGAAAAATTGATGCCGGAGAAAAAATAAAAGTTTCAGGATTGAAAGACCTGAAGCTTTATGTTGAAAAAATCGATCCCGACAGTGTTCGGGCCTTAACTTAAAAACTTTTTATGCAACAATTTCCAACCATTACAGCTGTAATTATTGTTTTTGCCATTCTTATTTTATCAAGTGCTATTCGCATTTTACGTGAATATGAAAGAGGCGTTATTTTTCGCTTGGGACGATTGATCGGAAATGGGGGAGTAAAAGGGCCCGGTCTCATTCTGCTTATTCCTGTCGTTGACAAAATGGTGAAAGTAAGCTTGCGAACTGTAGTGATGGATGTACCGCCCCAAGACATCATTACCAGGGATAACGTTTCAGTTAAAGTCAATGCTGTGGTTTATTTTCGGGTCATTGAACCACAAAAAGCTATTATCGGCGTTGAAAATTATTTAATGGCTACTTCTCAACTTTCGCAAACAACATTAAGAAGTGTATTAGGTCAGTCAGATCTCGATGATCTACTTTCACAACGTGATAAAATAAATCAGAAACTACAGCAGATCATAGATGCTCATACAGAACCCTGGGGAATCAAGGTTTCGAATGTGGAAGTAAAACAGATCGATCTGCCACAGGAAATGCAAAGAGCTATGGCAAAACAAGCAGAAGCCGAAAGAGAACGCCGTTCCAAAGTGATTGCTGCCGAAGGTGAATTTCAGGCATCACAAAGATTGGCGGATGCTGCAAAGATTTTAGCAGAACAACCCAGCGCTTTGACATTGCGATACCTTCAAACGCTTAGGGAAATAGCTACGGAAAAAAATTCTACTACCATCTTCCCGGTCCCAATAGATCTACTAAGGCCTTTTTTGAAAAATTTTGAACCAAAATCCTTGGATCAGTAGATGCATACGGCAATATTCAAACATGAATTAATATAATGCTGCGATGAAATTGTTGTCGGCCTGTTAAGATTTTTGTTTCGATAGTTTCGTTATAGTAATTTACAGACCTAATTTATTTCATGAAAAAAATGTTTCGGTTGTTTTTACAGACAGGCTGTTTATTATCTGCTTTTCTTTTGATGTCTCTTAATTGTCTATCGCAGGATATTGATTCAACCATTGAGAAATATGCTGATAATTATGGGCAGGAGCGGATCTATCTTCAATATGATAAGTCAACCTATGTACCTGGTGAAACGGTCTGGTTCAAAGCTTACCTGATGAAAGGTTTTTATCCGGCTGATGAAAGCAAAACATTTTATGCCGACTGGACCGACGATCATGGAAATTTATTATTCCGAACAATAAGTCCTTTTGTGGATGGTACTACTAACGGGCAATTCGATATTCCAACTAACTACTCCGGCAAGTTTGTTCATGTAAAAGCCTATACTAAGTGGATGTTGAATTTTGATTCTGCCTTTTTGTATGATAAAGACATCATCATTCTTGCACAAAAAGGTGCTTCACCCGCTATAAAAAAAGATGTTATTCCATCCTTACAATTTTTTCCGGAAGGCGGAGATGCGATTCTTGGAGTTACGAATAAAATTGCTTTCAAAGCCAATGATCAATGGGGCAGACCACTAAAAATAAAGGGCATTGTTCAAAATAACCAGGGAAAATTTATTGACAGCCTTCGGGTCATCCATGATGGGATGGGCTATTTTTTTGTTACACCACAGGCCAATGAAACATTTGTTGCAAAATGGAAAGATGAAAAAGGGATGGACCATTCTACTGATTTACCAGAGGTTAAAAACGCAGGAGTTTCGATACAGGTAGTTGTAGAAGGAACTAAACGCATTTTCACCATCAATGCAGTGCCGGATATAGCAGCCAGTTTGCACAATGTTAATCTTATTGGCACTATGCACCAACGGGAAGTCTTTAAAGTAGAAAAAGATATCAGCACCGGAGTTGCAAAAGGAATTATTCCCACGCAGGATCTTCCAAGTGGAATTTTAACGATCACAGTTTTCGATAATAACTGGAATCCATTGGCAGAGCGAATTACTTATGTCAACAACCAGGAATATCTTTTTCAACCTGAGATGACCGTTCAGCATTGGGGTTTAAACAAAAGGGCCCGAAATGAAATTGTCATTACAGTACCGGATAGTCTGCAAGCTAATCTTGCCGTATCAGTAACTGATGAAAGTATTGATGCGGATAGCAGCGATAATATTATTTCTCATCTTTTGTTAACAGGTGATATCAAGGGTGAAGTTTATAATCCTTATTATTATTTTTCCAATAACACTGATTCTATAAGCCAGCACCTTGACCTGGTAATGTTGACTCACGGATGGAGAAGATTCAAATGGGAAGAAGTGGTCAAAGGAAAATTTCCCAAAATAATTTACCCGAAAGATTCTTCTTATCTCAGTCTTTCAGGAAGAGTGTATGGCGCTTTACCTTCTGATCTGAGGCAGGGAGGAACGATCATCATGATAGTTAGCCAGCAGAAACAAGGTGGAAAAATGGTATTGCTTCCCATAGAACCTGACGGAAGATTTAATGATCCATCATTGATATTAATGGATACCGCACATGTTTACTACCAGCTTCCCAAGAAAAATTTCGGAGATGCTTCAGTAAGATTTATGGAAAACCTTCTTCCGCCATTAAGAACTAATATTTCTGCAACAGGTGTTTTTAATAACGGGGTGAATGATACCACCGGAAATTTTCATCATTGGCTGCTGGCAGATGAAATGAATAAACTGATACAATTATATGAAGGAAAAATGCTGGAAAATGTTACTATTACTACTAAAGCCAAAGCTCCTTTAGAGATCATGGATCAGAAATATACATCCGGCCTCTTCTCAGGGGGAGAAAGTTACCAGTTCGATATTGTTAACGATCCTGTTGCGTCTGCTCAACCTGATATATTTTTTTACTTGCAATCCAGGGTAGCAGGGCTACAGATCAATACAACCTCATCTCCTCCTACTCTGACATGGAGAGGCGGTGCTCCCGGACTTTATGTTGACGAAGTGCAAACGGATGCAGATATGGTGAGTTCAATTCCGGTCACTGATATTGCATATGTCAAAGTGTTTCGCCCGCCATTTCTGGGTGGGTTCAATGGAGGCAACGGAGCCATTGCAATATATACTCGTCGGGGAGATGATATAAAACCTGTTCCGGGAAAAGGTTTATCAAACAATACAGTAACAGGCTATTCATTGATTCGTCAATTTTATGCACCTAACTACGACACTTACAAATCAGAAAACGAACGAAGAGATGTCCGGACAACTTTGTATTGGAATCCGCAGGTGGTGACCACTCCGCAAAAAAACCAAGTTACTCTTACTTTTTATAATAATGATGTAACCAAAGCTTTCCGGGTTGTTATAGAAGGAATGACACATGAGGGCCAGTTGGCACATGTGGAACAGATTATGGAATAAAGATGTTTCTGAAGATTGCAGGCTATGCAGAAAAACTTCTTCGCTATAATCTTCAAATTAAGTTGCGGTTTTTTGCGTGCAAATTTTAAATATACTGGTTAAATACATGTTGTTTTAATTGTCGAAACTTAAATCTTCATTATTTTACGGTCTTATAAATTTTGGCAATGAAAAATTTTTTAAAAATAATTTTCATACTTACCTGCATTGCTATTGTCAATGGTTGTTCGCATAACCCTTATATGAGTACCAATAAATCCTATAAAAAACAGGTAAAAGCTTACGCAAAGATCCTGGCACAATACCCTGTAAAAGATTCAGTAGTCAATTCTTCGTATTGGATTGGGACAACAAACTTCAATATGCGCAAACCCAATTTTGTGATCATTCATCATACGGCGCAGAATAGTTGTGATCAGACACTGAAAACTTTTACCACAGTGAAATCAAAGGTCAGTGCACATTATGTGATATGCAAAGATGGAACAGTTCATCATATGCTGAATGATTACCTGCGAGCCTGGCAGGCAGGAATAAGTAAATGGGGAAATGCAACGGATATTAATTCGATCAGCATCGGGATTGAAATTGATAACAACGGATTTGAGCCATTTACAGATCCGCAGATAAACAGTTTGATAGAATTATTGGACAGGCTTAAGAAAGCATACAATATTCCCACTGCAAATTTTATCGGTCATTCCGATATTGCCCCCGGACGCAAAGTGGACCCGAACCGGTATTTTCCATGGCAAAAACTTTCTGAAAATGGTTTTGGTTTTTGGTACGACACAACAAGTGTGAAGGTCCCGGAAGATTTTAATGCAATGCAAGCGTTGCGAATTATTGGATATGATATCAAAAAGCCTGAAGCTGCGATCTATTCTTTCAAATTACATTTTGTTCAGGATGATTCAACGAGAGTGATTAATGACGAAGATAAGAAAATTCTTTATGATCTGGAAAAGAAATATCAATAGATAAGATATGGCTGAATGACTTCTTTCCATTGAGAATTACTCAATATTGTCTCTAACTTATACCCGTTCTTTATTTTCTCTGACGATTGATAAACTCCTATAAGTTTATCCAAATGATTTTTACCTGTTGGATTCACATTTGTTTTGTAAAAACGTTCAGCACAATGAGATGGATAGAGCGACATAACCAGGTGTATCAATTGTATCCCCATTCTTACCGAATGAAATTTTGAAGCATCAGTTATCGAAAGCTTTAATCCATGACAAAGTTCATTGGTATATAATCCTGAAATTGGTTTATATGAAATAGGTTGAGTAGCGATCCCTTCCAGTTGCAAAGAGCGGAACCCGTTATGTAATTCTGAAGCATTGATCCATGGAGTTCCAAAAATTTTAAATGGCGTTTCAGTGCCTCTGCCTTCATTTACATTAATTCCTTCCAGTAATCCCATTCCCGGATATAATAATGCTGTTTCTATATCAGTAATTGCAGGTGATGGTGAAACAAAAAACCATGTAACTTTTTTTGTAACCTGTTCTCTATTCCAGTTTTGCACCCTGATAATTTTGAGATCGATATTTTTTATTTGTGTAGCTGAAAAATAATTGGCTAATTCACCTAATGTACAACTGTGACGAATAGGAATATTCCAGCGGCCAATAAATGAAGAACAGTTTTCTTCATCAAGCATCGGGCCTTCTGATAAATCAATATTTCCACTTACCGGGTTAGGACGATCGAGAATATATAAAGGTTTATTCAATCTTGCACAAGCTTCCATTACATAGGTCATCGTCCATAAATAGGTATAAAAGCGGCTACCTACATCCGGAATATCAAACAATACCGCATCGATATCCGAAAAATCATTTTCAGTTGGCATTAGGTTTTCTGCGTAAAGGCTGATCACCGGGAGCTGGGTAAGCGGATCAATAATATTGTTTTGATAGGCTCCGTCTTCGCCTTTTGCAGTTAAACCATGCTCGGGCGAAAACAATTTATTTATTTTAAATCCTGTATTCAATAAGGCCTTTCGACTTAATTCTCCTGTTGAAGTAGTAGCTGCATTATTGGTTACTAATGCAAAACTAGTATTATTGAATTGAGCAGATTGCTGAAGAAAAACATCAATGCCGAACTGTAATTTTCTATTTTCCATAAAAAAATCAAGATACAAATTAATTGAAGGATTGATTTTAGATTTGCTATAGAAATTTTAATTATGGAATTTGGCCGTGTTCCCGAAATCGAATTAAACACTATTGACTTCACTTTGCCGGATGATCCTGTTTTCAATAAAAAGGTGTTGAAAGGAGAGCCTGCAAAAGATCCCAAAGTATATCTCGGTTGTGCCAAATGGGGAAGGCAGGAATGGGTGGGAAAGATTTATCCGCCTAAGACAAAAGAAAAAGATTTTCTGGATCATTATGTTCAGCATTACAACAGTATTGAATTAAATGCTACACATTATAAATTGTATGGCGCTGCAGGTATTGGTAAATGGGCAGCAAA
Organism: uncultured Bacteroidota bacterium; assembly: GCA_963745445.1. Lineage (GTDB taxonomy): Bacteria > Bacteroidota > Bacteroidia > Chitinophagales > Chitinophagaceae > UTBCD1. The sequence continues at coordinate 265,732 of CAVUXD010000003.1, read as the reverse complement.
GGCAAATGGAAAAGATTTCAAATTTTGCCCGAAGATATATCAGGGCATCACGCATCGGGGTAGCCTGAAAGGAAAAGATTTTATCACTACAGAATTTTTGAGAGGTGTTGTCGCATTCGAAAAACACCTCGGCCCCATTTTCATCCAGGTCAATGAAACTTTCAGCCCCAAAAGAAGAGATGAGCTATTTACTTATCTGAGATCATTACCTACCGATCTGCAGTTTTTTTTAGAGGTCAGGCACCCGGATTGGTTTAAAAAAGAAGATATACGGAATGACCTGTTTAATTCTCTTCGGGAAATGAATATCGGGGCAGTCATTACTGATACCAGCGGTAGAAGAGATTGTGCTCACATGCACTTACCGGTTTCGAAAGCTTTTATCCGGTATGTGGGAAATAGTTTGCATAAAACTGATTTCACAAGAAGTGATGCATGGGTAAAAAGAATAAAATATTGGCTGGATAATGGTTTGCAGGAACTTTATTTTTTCATGCACATGCATGATGAAGCTACTTCACCGGAGTTAACAGTTTATCTGGTTGATAAATTGAATGAAGAGTGTGGGTTGAATTTGATAATGCCGACATTCATTGATAAGAACGAAATCGATAATCAGGGAAAACTTTTTACTTGATAAGATTATTCATTTATGAGATTCATAATAAGTTTTATCATCAATTCTTTATTAGTAGGGTCACTTTGAGCTACTAATAATGCGAGAGCAACCAGTGCATTATCATTAATTTTAGCTTCATGGGTTTTACGGACTAAATGTTTATTTCTTTGAAGAAACCAAATGAATAGAAAAGCCCCGATCCTTTTGTTGCCATCAGCAAAAGGATGATCTTTAATAACAAAATATAGTAAATGAGCTGCTTGTTCTTCCACGGTTGGATAAAGAGGTTTATTATCAAAAGTTTGGGTGATACTTTGCAAGATACTTTTGAATCCATCATCTTTTTGACGGGCAAATAAGCCGGAGGCTTCTTTTATAAGAATTAACTTTTTCCTTAACTCATCAATTGCAAGTATTGCCTCATCATATTTGATTTCTGCAGTTACCTTCTTTTTTGAAGAAGTTTTTTTCAGGGATTTATTATCAAATTGATTAAGAATGCTGAAAGTATTTGCGTAATTGACAATAACGTTTACTATTCCTTTAGCTTCATTGATTGAAATATCTTTTTCTTCTATTGCTCTTTGGGCTATTTCACCTATTTTTTTCATATCAATCATTTTCAGCTCTTCTGTTTGACCTTCTAATAAATGTTTCTTGAGGATTTTTGTTGCCCAGATTCGGAACTGAGTTCCTCGTTTTGAATTCACTCTATAGCCCACTGAAATAATCATGTCGAGATTATAAAAAACTACTTTTCTGGAAACCGTCCTTTTTCCCTCCTTTTGAACTACCGAGAAAAGCTCGGTAGTTGATTTTTTATTTAACTCCTTTTCTTTGTAAATATTTTTAATATGCAATCCAATAGTATCACTGTCTTTATCAAATAAATCTGCTATAATTTTTTGTGAAAGCCATATACTTTCGTTTACCTGCCTGACTTCTATTTGACCGTTATTTCCTTTTTTACGATAAGTAATTATTTTCTCAGTATTATCCATTTACTCAAATTACAACTTTTAACTTATCTCAAACAATTCTTCCCACCTTGTTGTATATCTTCCGCTTCTTAATTCCTGCCGCATTTTCCAGTCTCTTGTAGTACCAGATGAAGCAAACTTTAGAATGTCATCCCGCTGGCTGAAATTGATATTATCAATCATGTCCATCAATTTTCTTTCGCAATTCTTAGCTTCTGATTTAAAAATATTCCCCTGTATAGAATTATCACGGACTAATCCACTCAGCATCACCCCTGCTTTTTTATATTCTTTGCCCCGCTCATACAATTTATCTACTAATGCCAGCGCAGGTTTAATTAATTCTTGTGTAATAGAAGTAGCAGCCGGTAGCGTAGTGTAAGTACTGATCGTTCCGCCCTGATGAAAATTCAAATTGTGATCCTGTTCTTTTTTTACCACAAACACACTGATGACTTTTGCGGTGCTATATTGACGGCGCAGTTTTTCCGCAGCCCTCGATGTATAAGTGGCAATAGCTTCTTTTATATCATTAATGTTACTGACCGGGCTGCCAAACATTCTGGTAGTAGCGATCATTTTCTTTTCAACAAATTCCTTTTTCATATCAATAGCCTGTTCGCCATTTAATTCTTTAATTAGTCTTACTCCGACTACTCCGCCGAGACTGTAATAGGCCCATTGCTCTGACATTGTTGCTAATTCCCATGCATTCGTAATACCTAAATTGATCAGTTTATTTGCATAGGCTCCGCCCACCCCCCAGATATTATTGATTCTTGTTTTCTTTAATACATTTCTTTGTTCTTCTTTTGTGGCGAGTACAGTCACACAACCTGTAGCTATTTTATTTTTTTTGGCAATATGATTGGCTAGTTTAGCAAGCGTTTTAGTTGACGCTATACCAACGGAAACTGAAATACCCGTCCACATTTCAACAATGTCTTTGATCATTTTGGCTGTTTCCTGTAATTCTTCAATGGGTACAAAATCCAGATCGACAAAAGCTTCATCTACTGAATAAACTTCTACATTGTCTTTACCCGCAATTGTCCTCAATGTTTCCATTACCCGCATACTGAGATCGCCATATAAATTATAATTGGAAGAAAAAACGGCGACATCGTTTTCCTGGATGAGATGCTTTGCTTCAAAATAAGGTCCCGCCATCGGAATACCCAATTGTTTGGCTTCGTCGCTACGGGATACAATACAGCCGTCGTTATTGCTCAATACCACAACCGGTTTTTTATTCAGATGGGGTTGAAACAATCTTTCGCAGGAAGAATAAAAACTATTGCAATCAATGATAGCTTTCATACCCCCCAACCCCCTAAAGGGGGAGTTCTGAGCCATCCCTTCCTGCCAAATATTTTTACTCATGCAGCATAACTTGATTTTTTTCTATAACAACTTCCAAACAGTTCATTACTTCATCATTTGTAAACCTTATTACTTTTAACCCCTCTGATTCAAGCAATCTTTGTCGTTCTGAACCATTTCTCTTTACTTCTTTTTTGTTATGAACAGAGCCATCAACTTCAATAATCAATTTTAGTTTGTAACAAAAAAAGTCGGCAATATAAATTCCTATAGGATGCTGTCTTCTGAATTTATATCCCAATGGCTTTGTTTTTAAGTATTCCCATAGCAGCATTTCTGCTTGCGTCACATTATTACGCAATTCTTTTGTCTTTGCAAAAATTAATGGATTGGCTTTATAAAACATTTTCTTTTCCATGTTTTGGCTTTTTGAGGTTAAAATCATTTTGAAATATTCAACTTAAGTTCCCCCCTTTAGGAGGACAGGGGGTGAATCGTATACGTAACAACACCCCATAAAGCAAAATCACTGAATTCAGCAAGATTGATCGCTTTGTAGCGATTGTTCTCCGGAATTAAAAATGCCGAAGAAAAGTTTTTGTGAAATCGCCGAACTAATAACTCACCATTCAATATTGCCACAATGACCTTTCCATTAGCCAGTTTCAATGACCGGTCAACGATCAGCACATCTCCTTCGAAGATCCCGGCATCCCGCATCGCATCGCCTTTCATTCGAAAGAAAAAAGTAGCAGGTTTGTTTTTGATAAGCTGTTCGTTCAGATCAATACCTCTTTCAGCATAATCATCCGCAGCAGCGCCGAAACCCGTTGCATTGGCGGTTCGCACATCCTTCTGCGAAAATCCTTTTGAGCCGCCATAAGCTAGTTCATAAAAATATTCCCCCTCCATAAAAATAATTTTGATAAACTAAATTAATTAGTAAATTTGTACTAACAAAATTTGCTACCAAAGAAAAGGACAGATTATGAAAACTATTGCTAACACAATCCCGGGTTACCGGGTATTTGAGTATTTACTTGTATTAAGTCCGCATGAAGAATTGTGGAATAAAATCGCTGAAGTGAAAAAGAAATTTGCTGATGATTACCAATCAGAGTTTGCAAGATGGGGGCGGCCTCATATTACACTGGTCAATTTCGTACAATACGAAATGATGGAAGATCGGATCATCAACCGGCTTAAGACCATTGCCATGGGGCAATATCCTTTTAAAATAGAGTTGAAAGACTTTGGAAGTTTTCCCTCGCACACTATATATATAAATGTAGTTACGAAAGTCCCCATTCAAACTTTGGTGAAAGAAATAAGGAAGGAAACCCAGCGATTAATGAAACCGGATAACGATAATAAGCCACATTTTATCCTGGAACCGCATCTGACCATCGCAAGAAAACTACAGCCCTGGCAATACGAAAAAGGATGGCTGGAATACAGTAACAAAAATTTTACAGGGCGGTTTATTGCAAATGGAATGACATTGTTAAAAAGACCGGTGGGGGAAACAAAATATCACAATGTTGAAAAATTCGAATTTCAGAATCTGCCGGTAATGACAAAGCAGGGAGAATTATTCGGTTAATATACTAAGGAGAATAAGAATAGGGATTGATGCGAATGAAAAAGAAGTGAGTTCTTATTCTCCTTTCCTATTTCTAAGAAACGAAAACAAAATTTTATGTCTGATAAACTACAGCAGGATCACTTTAAAGTGTCTGTCAAACAAAAAGAGGAAGATCAGCAATACCTCGCAGGGCGGGGTGCTCAGATCAATACTAAGAATCGTTTTCTGAAAGAAGAGAAATCAAAAGAACATACTGAAGCTATTGACGATTGGGAAGAAGCGAATGCGGCTACGCAATACCAGGAGCAGGAAGTAAAAAGTATCGTAAACAAAGTGGAGAGCCCTGATGTGGGAATGATGTACAGCATGAATCCGTACGCAGGTTGCGAACATGGGTGTATTTATTGTTATGCCCGCAATGTGCATGAATACTGGGGCTACAGTGCCGGACTAGATTTTGAAAGAAAGATCATTGTGAAAGTGAATGCGCCAAAATTGTTACGAAAATTTTTAATGCACCCGAAATGGGACGCCACTCCGATCATGCTGAGCGGAAATACGGATTGCTATCAACCAGCTGAACAAACTTATCGCCTGACAAGAGGTTTGCTGGAAGTATGCAATGAATTCAATCAGCCGGTAGGAATATTGACAAAAAATTCATGGATACTGAAAGATAAAGATGTGTTGCAGGAAATGGCGAAGAAAAAAATTGTGTCGGCAATGGTTTCCATTACTTCGTTCAATGAAGATCTGCGGAGAGTAATGGAACCAAGAACAACAACAGCGAAGCAAAAATTAAAAGTTATTAATGAATTAAGTACTGCCGGTATCCGCATGGGCATTATGATGGGGCCAATGATCCCCGGTTTGAATGAACACGAAATGCAGCGGATCATGAAAGCTGCGAGAGATAATGGAGCGACATTCACCGCTTATACTTTTATCCGGCTGAATGGAGCCATCAAATTTTTATTTCACGATTGGCTCTATAAAAATTTTCCTGACCGGGCTGACAAGGTCTGGCATCATATTGAACATTCGCATGACGGGAAAGTAAATGACAGCAGGTGGGGAGTACGAATGAGAGGCGAAGGACCGATTGCCAAACTGGTAGCAGACCAATATAAAAAGTATGGAAAGCTATATGGAATGAATGCTGAAGAATGGAGTCTGGATAGAAGTATTTTCAGAGTCCCGGGTAGGCAGGGGAAATTATTTTAAATTTTTGAATTACGTTACTTCATATTATCTAAATTATTTGATATCCCAAATAATTATTAGAACTATTGAATTATATAGACAGTCAAAGAATACCATTTGCTATGACGGATTAGCTTATGTTGCTGATCGTGAACTTTACGATTTTATTATTTCTACACCTTATTTTAGTGATGATTTGAAGTATTTTCTTTTTTCGTTTAATGATAATTTTTTCATTCCAGTTTCAAAAGACTGGGTTAATTGTTTTATTGAAAGTGTTTGGCAATGGTCAGAAAGCCATGAATGGTTATCTTATGGCATAAAGTTTATCTGTTGTCCATCATTGAATAAAAGTCCTGACAGAAAAGAATTAGATATATCCCCACATAGTAAAGCTGTATTCTATTGCAAGAGAGGGTTTTGATTTCATCACACCTTCACATAAATCTTCTTCTTATCCATCCAATAACAAATGGCCCACATGAAAATAATAAAGCTAATGGCAAAAGCCAGCGAACCAATTCTTGGGTCACCGGGAATTTTAGAGCAAACTTTTAAATAAAACCAATGCCAGGGATCAGTATAAAGAGGTTTACCCAATTTATCCATTCCGTTTGGAATTCTGATCAGCCATAAAATTTTTGGAAGAAAAGCGCTGAGTGCAAAAACAAACAAAGCATTTTTGCCAAATACGTCAAAGAATTTACTCAACCATACTTTCACATTTTTTATTTCAATGATGTAGATCATCGTTGCAATAATAATGGTAGCGAGTCCCGTGGTATATATTACATAAGAACTAGTCCATATTTTTTTATTGATCGGGAAAACCATATCCCAGCAAAAACCAGTGAATAACATTACGGCACCTGCCACAAAAAGCCCGGAGATCATTTCAAAATTCTTTCCTTTCTTCTGAATGTAGTCGCCAACGAGATAACCAAAGATCACCTGTACAATCGCTCCCATTGTACTCATGATCCCTTCCGGGTCAAATGGAATTCCTTCGCCTTTATACATGTGTGGAATGTGAAGAATTGCTTTATCTACTCTATTTCCAAACCATCCTGTCATACTATATGGATCACTTGGGTCACCCAGCAAAAAACAAAGTGCCCAATATAATAATAGAAGAATGAGTCCGATGAGAAAAGCACTTCTTGGTTTGAAATAATAAATAATAATGGATGCAAAAAAATAAGCGATAGCGATTCTTGCCAGTACACCGAGAATGCGAACACCATTTTGAGGATTATCAGGATCTACCCAATGACGGAAGACCAAATGATCTCCTTTCCAGAAAAAGAAAGGCCACCAGGTAAGAAAAAGTCCGATCAAATAAATAAGCAATGATCTTTTAATGATTTTTTTCCAGAAAACTCCATCACCACCTGCCTGCAAACGAGGCATAACGAATGATAAAGCATTACCTACAGCAAATAGAAAAAAAGGAAACACCAGATCAGTCGGTGTTAATCCATGCCACGGAGCATGATCCAACGGCGGATAAATATGAGCCCAGTTGCCTGGATTATTTACCAGTATCATGAGGCAGACAGTGGCTCCGCGGAAAACATCGAGAGAATAAAATCGTTCTTTCAAATGGCGGCTATTTAATAATTAAATGTATGAAATTGGCTCGGTAAGCGACAAAAGAATTATTTTGGCATCATGGAAAGCAAATCCTTTTTCGTTCATCCAAGTTCAGTAGTAGATGATGGGGCTGAAATTGGAGCAGGAACCAAGATCTGGCATTTCTGCCATCTCATGCCAACATGCAAAGTGGGTGCAAATTGTAATATTGGCCAGAATGTTTTCATTGATAATAATACAATAATCGGTAATAGTGTAAAAATTCAGAACAATGTGTCTGTATATAATGGAGTGATCATTGAAGATGGCGCTTTTCTGGGACCTTCTATGGTTTTTACCAATGTGATCAATCCAAGAAGTTTTATTGAAAGAAAATCGGAATTCAAAAAGACGTTGATTGGGAAAGGTGCAACGATCGGAGCTAATGCTACAATTATTTGTGGAGTTGAAATAGGAGCTTATGCTCTCATAGGAGCCGGAGCTGTTGTAACTAAAAATGTTCCTGCTTATGCATTAATGATGGGTAATCCGGCTCGTCAAAAAGGTTGGGTGAGTGAGGCGGGACTTACTTTGCACTTTAATGATAGTGGAATCGCTATTTGTCCGGGAACAGGTAAAAAATACCGCCTGGAAAATGAAATAATTAAAATCGTAAATTAGTTATCAACTCATGGGGATAAATCCCTCAAAATCTGCGTATTTTATCTTCTTGCCACTCCCATTCTTACACTTATATTTGTAGCTGAATAAGAGCTTTATAGCTTCTAATTCTTTACAACAAGTGTATTTAATAATCGGCCATATAGAAAACTTTCTATGTGACTGAGATGGCGAAGCCGTCAAAAAATTTTCGCTTTGACACAAAAATGGTTAGCAATATATACTAAGCCCCGCTGGGAGAAAAAAGTGAATAGGCTCTTGAAAGAAAAAGGCATCGAGAGCTATTGTCCTTTAAATAAAGTGCGTAGAAAATGGAGTGATCGTATGAAAATAGTCGAAGAGCCTTTATTTAAGTCATATGTTTTTGTAAGAGTAAATGATACTGATAAAACCAATGTGAGAATGACCAATGGTGTGATCAATTTTGTTTATTGGCAGGGCAAACCAGCTTTGATCAGGGAAAAAGAGATCAATGCGATTAAGCGTTTTTTAAACGAATATAAAAATGTTGAAATTCATCCGATGGAATTTCAACAACATCAACGGGTGGTCGTTACCAGTGGCCCTTTGATGGATCATGAAGGAAGTGTCTTGGATGTAAATCGTAAAATGGTAAAAGTGGCGATTGACAGTTTGGGATATATTTTGGTTGCCTTTATTGAGAGAACTAAATTATCTTCGGTACAAACCAGATAAATGCAAACCTTATTTTTGCAGTGCATCGCATTGTAATTAAATAAAAACTTTTCATGAAATTCATCAGGCTCACTGTTTTGTTTATCTTCCCGGTGTTTTGGATTTCCTGCGGCACTCAGCAAAAAGTTCCATATTATCTTGAGAACGCAGCCGACACCAGCAGTATTGTCAATACACCATTTCCCGAATTGCATATTCAAAAAAATGATCTTCTTTCCATTCAGGTATATAGTGCGAGTACTCAACCACAGGTGTCTGATGTATACTACAATCTTCCTTCGTCCACGCCTATTAGTTCGCTCGGTTCTATTGGAGGACAAAGTAGTGGGAGTGGCGCTACCAGTGGAAATAATAGCGGTTTCTTAGTGGACGTAAATGGTAATATCGAATATCCGAGGTTGGGAACTTTGCATGTAGAAGGTTTGACGAAATTAGAATTAGCTGATTCGATCAAGAAGAAGATTAATGAAAAAGATACGGTATTGATCAATCCATCAGTTATAATAAGGTTTTTAAATTATAAAGTGACAGTATTGGGACAGGTAGGACATGAGGGTGAAGTAAATGTTACAGGTGAGCGGTTAACGATATTAGAAGCGATAGGATTGGCAGGCGGCATTACAGATTATGGAAAAAAAACTGACGTAAAAGTCATCAGGGAAATTAATGGTAGGCGGGAAATCGGAACGATTGATCTTTCTTCAAAGGATTTATTCAACTCGCCGTATTATAATCTTATGCAGAACGATTATGTAGTTGTTTACCCAACAAAACAAAAAGAAAGAATGGTAGATCAATCTGTAGTGGCGCAGCGCATCAGTCTTGCTCTCAGTATTATAACAGCAACAGCGTTTATCTATAATGTTTTCAAATAGGGAATTAATAAAATTTCAATTCAATCAATAGTAAGTGGAGGATCAATTTAATTTTAACAGGAGTGAACTTGGTAATCTGAGTATCCGGGATCTTTTTTTCAAATATATCAGGTTTCTGCCCTTTTTTGTTCTGGCAATTGCATTAATGCTACTTGGGGCATATGGCTATCTGAGGTATGCCACCAAGATATATAGTTCTACAGGTACACTTCTTATCAAAAGTGATCAGCAAAAAGGGAGTAGCTCTAACGATAAATTCGAAAGTTTGTTCGGTGATAACAAAAGTATGAATATTCAGAATGAGATGGAGATACTTAGGTCCAAGCCATTAATGGAACGAGTGGTAAAAAAAATAAATCTTGAGATCAATTATTTCGGTGTGGGTAAGATCAAAAGTGAAAACATTTATAAGCAGGGTCCTTTTCTTCTTCAAATATCTAATTTAACCGATTCTTCAAGTTCTTTTTCAATTGATGTGAAATTTATTAACGATCATGAATTTCATATCAATAATGGAGATAGCACTTTTACGTTCGGAGAACAGTTTCAAAACAGGAATGGCATTTTCAGCCTGGTACGAAACTCCTTTGGAGCAATAAGCAGGGAATATAATGTCACATGGCAACCAGCTTCTACAGTAGCTGCATCGTTAGTGGGAAGCCTTCAGGTTACCCCTAAGACACAAGGGGCCGGAATTATAAGTATATCCATTCAGGGCACAAACCCAAGAATGTGTGTTGATGTGGTTAATCAGTTGATGGAAGAATACAGAATCAAGACGATTGAGGATAAAAACCAAACGGATGAGCAGACACTTCAGTTCATAAATGATCGTATGGATTCATTAGGTCATGATCTCGATAGTATCGAAAAAATAAAGTTGAGATACCAGATGGATCATGATGTAATAGATCTTCAGGCTCAGGCAAGTAACTATTTTCAAAATTTTGGGGAAACAGATAAAGATCTCAGCGAACAGGAATTTCAACTTGACGTTGCGAATTATGTTGATGGATATTTACGAGATAGAAATAATGAATTTAACAAGATCATTGTTCCATCTTCTTTAGCAGTTAGCAATGATCCGGTGCCTTCCTCCTTAGGGCTCAACGATCCGGTTTTGAATGGATATATTGACCTTTACAACAAAGCTCAAATCGACAGGCAGAATCTTTTAAATTCCAATATTCCTCCACAAAATCCATCTGTGAGAGAACAAACTGCTTTGATTGAAAAACTCAGGGTTAATATTCTGGAAAGTTTAAAAAATATTAAAGCCACTATCAACACCTCCATCGGCGATCTTAAGCAAAAAAAACAAACTGCAGAATCAGAACTCAGAGCATTGCCGTTAAAGTCCCAGGAGTACCTGGAAATATTAAGGCTTGTGGAAAGTAAACAGGATTTATATAAGATACTGCAAACAAAAAGAGAAGAAACGGCGATATCAAAAGCTTCAAATGTTTCGAATAGTCAGATTATAGATAAAGCTGTTGTATCAATTCAACCTATTAAGCCGAACCGAAGAGCTATACAAATTTTTGCGATTCTGATTGGATTGGCTATACCAGTTCTATTCATTTTTCTGAATGAGATTTTGAATGATAAGATCACAACTCGTTTCGATATCGAAAGACTGACCCCCACACCGATCTTAGGAGAAATCGGTCATTCATTTGCGGGAAATTCTCTTGTTGTCAATAAGACCACCCGGAGTATGGTAGCAGAACAATTCAGGATCATCCGCTCCAATCTTCAATTTGTATTAGGTAAGACAGAAAAACCAGTAATATTAGTTACCTCATCTTTTAGTGGGGAGGGTAAATCTTTTGTTTGTACCAATCTTGGAGCAGTGATGGCGTTAACAGGTAAAAAAACTGTTATACTTGAATTCGATATCAGAAAACCTAAGATCCTTTCAGGACTTAATATGTCTAAACGTCCGGGAATAACTAATTTTTTGGTACAGAAGGCTAACTTAGCAGAATTGATTACTCCCGTCCCGGGAAGTGACAATTTATTTGTTCTGGCTTGCGGCCCTGTTCCTCCAAATCCCGCTGAATTACTTTTGGAACCGGCAGTGACGGGTATGTTCGAATATCTCCGGGAAAATTTTGACGTTGTAATAGTCGATACAGCCCCTGTAGGTATGGTTAGCGATGCCATGACTTTAAGTAAGTTCGTTGACTGTACTTTATATCTCGTCCGGCAGCGACATACATTTAAAAAACAAGTAGCACTTATAGATGATTTTCATAAAGAGAATAAATTACCCAAAATTTCAATCATTATTAACGATGTTAAATTAAAGCCCGGCTATGGATATTATGGTTATGGTCGTTATGGTTATGGTTATGGTTACAATTATAAAAGCTATTATGACGCAGAAACTCCAAAAGAAGGCTCATTTGGCAGGCTATTGGATCGGTTTGATATCATGAAACGATTCAGAAGATCGGGGAAGAAAGATTAAAACATCAATGTAAATGCGAATTCTGATTACAGGTGGGGCGGGTTTTATTGGTTCCAATCTTATTGAAAAGCTGTTAGAGGATGAACGGGTAACTCTTGTGCGGGTTTTAGATAATCTAGCCACCGGTTCTTTTGAAAATATCAAAGAATTCGTAGACAATTCGAAATTTGAATTCACAGAAGCAGACATTCGTGATTACAATACCTGTGTGAAAGTATGTGATGGTATTGACTTAATTTCTCACCAGGCAGCTTTGGGATCGGTTCCCCGTTCTATAAAAGACCCTCTTACTGCTAATGATGTGAATATAACGGGGACGCTGAATATTTTTAATGCTGCCAAAGAAAGAAAGATTAAACGTGTCGTGTATGCTGCAAGCTCATCTACTTATGGTGACCACCCCGGCTTACCAAAGACTGAAGATAAAATCGGGCAGCCGCTTTCACCTTATGCCGTTACAAAATATGTTAATGAACTTTACGCAAAAGTATATTCAAATCTATATGGATTGGAGACGGTAGGATTAAGGTATTTCAACATATTCGGTCCTAAACAAAATCCGGAAGGCCCATATGCCGCAGTAATTCCTCTTTTCATCATGGCTCTGCTGGAAAATAAATCGCCTGTCATCAATGGTGATGGTAGTTTTGGTCGGGACTTCACTTACGTTGATAACGCAGTTCAGGCCAATTTATATTCGTTATTTACTGAAAAAAAAGAGGCTATAAATAAGGTGTACAATATTGCATGCGGCAAGCAAACTTCTATCTTGAAATTGTTTGAATTACTATCTGCAATTGCAGGCAGTAAACTTCAACCTTTGTTAGGACCAGAAAGAGCAGGCGATGTAAAAAACAGCCTTGCGGATATCTCAAAAGCTGAACGATTGTTGGGTTATAAGCCGGCTATCTCAATAGAAGAAGGGCTTGAGAAAACATTTGAATGGTATAAAATTAAAAGCAAGGTTAACGTTTAAGTTCATAAGATCATCTCCAAATGGGTTCAACAAAAACAATTATAATAACAGGAGGCGCCGGATTTATAGGGTCACATGTTGTAAGATTGTTTGTAAAAAAATATCCGGATTACAGAGTTATTAACCTTGATACACTCACTTACGCCGGAAACCTTGAGAACCTAAGAGATATAGAAAATTTTCGCAATTACATTTTTGAAAGGAAAAACATTCTCCATAAAGAAGAATTAGAAATGGTTTTTAAAACATATCAGCCTGATGGAGTCATTCATCTGGCTGCAGAAAGTCATGTCGACCGCTCCATTCTTTCACCAATGGATTTTGTTTATACCAACGTTATCGGTACAGTTAATTTATTAAATGTGGCAAAAGATGCCTGGTCAGGCAACTTCCACGAAAAACTATTTTATCATATTTCCACCGATGAAGTGTTTGGATCGCTTGGAGAAAAAGGCTTATTTACTGAATCGACCCCTTATGCGCCTAATTCACCATACTCAGCTTCCAAGGCTTCATCCGATCATTTTGTAAGAGCATATGGCGAGACCTATAAGATGCCTGTAATTATCAGTAATTGCTCTAATAATTACGGACCCAATCAATTTCCAGAAAAATTGATCCCTCTTTTTATAAATAACATTGTCAACGAAAAACCTTTGCCGGTATATGGAGATGGTTTGTACACCAGAGACTGGTTGTATGTAAAAGATCATGCTGTAGCAATCGATCTTATTTACCATAGAGGAAAGAAAGGTGAAACGTATAATATTGGCGGATTCAACGAATGGAAAAATATTGATCTGATAAAATTGCTTTGCAATTTGATGGATAAAAAACTTCAAAGAAAAGCTGGTACCAATGAGCAGTTGATTACTTATATAAAGGACCGTCCCGGTCATGACAGGCGATATGCTATTGACGCTTCCAGGATCAGTAAAGAATTGGGATGGAAACCTTCTGTAACATTTGAGCAAGGACTAAGCGAGACCATTGATTGGTACCTGGAAAATAAAGAATGGCTTCAGCATGTTACCAGCGGAGATTACATGAAGTATTACGAACTTCAATACTCAAAATAACAGAATGAAAGGGATTATATTGGCTGGCGGTTCAGGCACAAGATTATATCCTATAACGAAAGCTGTTTCCAAGCAGTTGATGCCTGTTTATGATAAGCCGATGGTCTATTATCCTCTTTCTACTTTGATGATGGCTGGCATCAGGGAAATTCTGATTATCACTACACCCGAAGATAATGCTCAATTCAAAAGATTATTGAATGATGGCAGTCAGTTAGGTTGCCATTTTGAATATGCTGTTCAGGAAATTCCAAATGGATTGGCACAGGCTTTTGTGATCGGAGAAAAATTTATCGGAAAAGAAAAGGTTGCATTGATCCTGGGGGATAATATTTTTTATGGTGCAGGTATGGGTCGCCAGTTACGTTCTTTGGCTGATGTAGAAGGAGGATATGTTTTTGCGTATGAAGTATCAGATCCGGAACGATATGGCGTGGTTGAATTTGATAGTAATATGAATGCGATTTCAATTGAAGAAAAGCCCCAAAACCCTAAGTCGAATTATGCAGTTCCGGGTTTATATTTTTACGACAATGAAGTGGTATCAATTGCAAAATCATTGAAACCATCTTTGCGGGGAGAATATGAAATTACCGATGTTAACAAAGCTTATCTTAAAAAAGGAAATTTAAAAGTAGCTGTGTTGGACAGGGGTACTGCCTGGTTAGATACCGGTACATTTGATTCTTTGAGCGATGCCGGTGAATTTGTAAAAGTGATTGAAAAAAGGCAAGGCACAAAGATTGGCTGTATTGAAGAAATTGCCTGGCGGATGGGATACATCACAGAACAGCAGTTGTTGAATCTTTCAGCACAATTGGATAAAAGTGGATATGGCATCTATTTGAAAAACCTGATCAGGTCTGGAAGAAAATGAATCTCCTCTTGTCCGGAAATTTCTTTGGAACAATATTTATTAAAACAAGATGAAAAATTTTGCAATAGTCGGAGTCGGAGGATATATTGCTCCCCGTCATTTAAAAGCAATAAAAGATACGGGGAATAACCTGATAGCCGCATTGGATAAAAATGATTCTGTAGGAATACTGGATAGCTATTTTCCTGAAGCAGATTTTTTTACGGAGTTCGAGCGATTTGATCGTCATCTTGAAAAATTAAAACGCAAAGGAATTCGCATAGATTACCTCACAGTGTGTTCACCTAATTATTTACACGATGCACACATCCGGTTCGGGCTGCGTATTGGCGCCGATGTGATCTGCGAAAAACCATTGGTGCTGAATCCCTGGAATGTGGACGGATTGATGGAAATCGAAAAAGAAACGGGAAAAAAAATATTTACCATTCTTCAGTTACGGTTGCATCCCGCCATAATAGAATTAAGAGAAAAAGTTCAGAAAGCTCCCGCAGGAAAGAAATTCGATATTGATTTGAAATACATTACTTCAAGAGGACATTGGTATCATGTGAGCTGGAAAGGAGATATTCATAAAAGCGGGGGCATTGCTACTAACATCGGGATTCATTTTTTTGATATGCTATTGTGGATCTTTGGAAATGTAAAATCAAATAAAGTGAGCCAGCATACGGATGATACTGCTTCCGGATACCTGGAACTGGAACGGGCTAACGTAAATTGGTTTTTGAGTATTGATGCTAACTCGTTACCTGCAGAAGCAAAACAAACCGGAAAAAGAACTTTTCGTTCTATGACCATTGATGGTAATGAATTTGAATTCAGCGAAGGTTTCACAGAATTGCATACTAAATCTTACGAAGAAATATTAAAAGGAAACGGGTTCCCGATTTCAGAAACGAGGAAATCAATTGAGGTGGTGCATGTCATAAGAAATTACAAGCTTTAGACGTTTGAGAAATATTGTTTCTCAAAGATGATTTTATGGACAAAAGGAGATGGTCCTACATAAACATTTAATTCATAGTGATAGAAAAAATTAAATTATTAATAGGTCACGACTTATTTAAAGCAGTTGGAGTTTATACAGTTTCAGGAATTTTGACTAAGGCAATTCCATTCTTATTATTACCGGTTTTTACACATTTTCTAAGTACATCTGACTACGGAATTATCTCTTTGATTTCATCTTCAATTTTGGCATTAATGCCATTTATTAATTTAGGAATGATTGATCTGACAACAATTGAGTATAAAAAACAAAAAAAAGAAAAGTATATAGATTTTCAGGGCACTGTTTTAACAATTTCATTTTTATTTTGCGTTTTCATAATGGTATTAGCTGTTTTGTTTTCAAGGTTTTTTTCTCAGGTAAGCACTTTGCCGATGTTAGGGGTTCTTCTTGTTCCAATTCTAACCTATTTCGGTTTTTGCAATGACCTTTTGGCAACAATTATTAGGAACGACGATAAAAGAAAACTCTTTGTAATATTAAATGTTTCGAGAACAATTATAGAATCAAGCCTGGCCGTCATTTTGATAGTGGTTTTCAAAATGCAATGGCAAGGAAGAGTTGATAGCATATTTATAACCGGAATAATACTTGCTTTTTTCCTGTTCTACTATATTTACAAAAAGAGGGAAATGAAATTAAACCTTGATATTGAAAATATTAAATCAATTATAAAATTCGGGTTACCAACTATTCCATTGTATTTTATGATTTTTACTTTATATAATGCGGATAAATTTATGATTTCCAAAATATCGAATAGCAAAGAAGGGGTAGGGCTCTATACCGTTGCGTTTCAAATTGCTTATATTATCCAAATATTCGTTACAGCATTTAATACAGCTTTTATACCCAAACTGTATGACTGGATAAAAGAAGACTCGCAAGCATCGAAAATCAGAATAGTAAAATCAATTTATATTTCTACTTCTTTAATCATTTTATTAGGCGTTGCCTTGTATTTGGCATCTCCAATACTGTATCATTTTTTTATAGATACGAAATATCATGATTCAATCCGGCTGCTTCCTTATTTTATTTTTTGTTTTTCGCTTTGGAACCTTTTCGTGGGTTTATTGCCTATTATTTTTTATTTCAAGAAAAATAATTATTTGTATATAGTCAATGGTATTGTAATTAGTGTGAGCCTTATTACTTTGTATTTTTTTGTAAAGCAATTTGGGTTAGTTGGGGCTTGTTTCAGTAACATTTTATCTTTTTGTTCTCTTATTCTTTTAATCGCAATATTGGCAAATAAAACGTACCGATTGCCGTGGTTGTATTTTATCCCTTTTAAAAAATAATTTTTGGAACAAATAGGTTTAAATACCCGCATAAAAAAGGTGATTAAGAAAATATACAAAATAATTCCTTTCAAGAAGTATTTATTTAGTGGTTTAAAAAATTTTTATACACCTGGAAAATCTATTACCTCTCATTTGTATTTTGACGGGGTTTTTAAAGTAAAATGCGGGAACAGAAAATTCAAAATGAAGCATTACGGGTATCAGGTAGAGAACATGGTTTTCTGGTATGGACTCGAAAAGGGGTTTGAGAAAGAATCAATTAAATTATGGATGAAACTATGTGAAGATGCAAAGCTAATATTTGATATTGGCGCTAATACTGGTTTGTATTCGCTCGTTGCGAAGGCGATAAATCCGGATGTTAAAGTTTATGCGTTTGAGCCCGTCAAACGCATTGCAGATAAACTAAAGTATAATGTTGCCCTTAATAAATATGACATTAAAGTTGTTGAAAAGGCTGTTTCCAATAGTGACGGCTCCGCAGTTATATATGATCATAATATCGAGCATATTTATTCAGCAACTTTAAACAAACATTTTAATTATTCTGAAAGAGGTTCTGTGGAAACTGTGATTGAAACGATAAAATTGGACACATTTATCGAACAAAATAAAATAGAAGAGATTAGCTTAATTAAAATGGACGTTGAAACGTTAGAGCCAGAAGTTCTGGAAGGATTTTCAAATTATTTACAAATGTATAAACCTGCCATGTTAATTGAGGTTTTAAATGATGAAGTTGGAGGCAGAGTTTATGAACAAATAAAAAATTTGGGATATTTATTTTTTAATATAAATGAAAGCGGAAGTGTGAAAAAGCAGGATATGATTACGAAAAGCGAACATTCTAATTTTTTGTTTTGTAATCAAATTACTGCGAAAAGAGTGGGGTTAGTATAATTAAAGAGTAAACTTTAATTTTAAGATGATTTTATAGGTAATATTCGAAGATGATTCGCCTGAGCCGTGTTAATCTTTAACCTGAATCTTCATGAAAACCTTTGCCAAACGAGATACTGATGAAAAAGTAAAAATCCTTCATATTATTGATACGCTGGGAACGGGTGGTGCTGAGCGGATACTTGTTTCTACTATCAATAGTTTGCCGGAATTCGAACATCATTTGGTTTACTTAGCTAGCCCTGACGATCTTTTACCTGAACTCCCCAAAGAATGTAGAGTTATTAAATTAGGATGGAATTCACGGGTAAGTTTCTTTAAAAATATTTTTTCAGTAAGGAGATATTTAAAAAAACACAAGATTAGGATCGTACATTCTCATTTGGCGCTTGCTACTATAATTGCACGATTGAGTTGTCCGAAGACTGTTAAACTTTTTACTACTATTCATAATCGACCAAGTAAAGCTTATTTTAAAAATAACTCAATTTTAAAATGGCTCGAGAAAATTACTTATAAGCCAAGGCATCATATCATTACTGTATCTAATTATGTATTAAAAGATTATCATGACTGCATAGGTATAAAAGGCCCTTATAATGTCCTATATAATTTTATTGATGACAAATTTTTCTGTTCATCCATTAAACCGTTAAATTATAATGGAAGATTAAAATTGATAACGGTTGGGAATCTTCATTACCAGAAGAATTATCCATATTTGATTGAGGTGTTTAAAAAGTTGCCGGCCAGCATTAGCCTGGATATTTATGGATGGGGCAAATTAAAAGTACAGCTTCAAAAAGAGATTGATAAATATGGCTTGAATATAAAACTATGTGGAGTAAGCCAGGAAATAGAAAGAATCCTGTTAGAATATGACGCATTTATCTTAGCCTCTCATTATGAGGGGCAACCTCTTGTAGTATTGGAAGCAATGGCTTCCGGTATTCCGGTCATTTTAGCTGACATACCTTCATTGCATGAGGTGACAAATGATCAAGCTTTATTTTTCAATAACAATGACCCTGAGGATTTAAGTCAAAAGTTAATGTCTATTGGTAATTATAAGGTCAAACTTGATAGTATTGCTGCTTTAAACCTTTTACGGGCAAGACAAATTGCAATCAAAGTAAGATATATGAATGAGCTAAGAAAAATTTATGCAGTTGAAGAAGATATAAATGCCCTTTCAATTAAACCTATCGGTGTTTAGTGCTCGTAAATCCACTACTTAAGCTTAAGAATTTCATACTAGATGTAAGAAAGAATCGAGCTACCTACATACAGGTAGGCAAATGTCTCGAAAAAAACATTTTGCTGTTCAACAATTATCTATAAAAAGGATGAACGTTTTACATGTCATTGACTATGCAGGCCTTGGCGGTGGTGCAGAATCTGTTGCTTTTCATTCTGCAAATTCTTTGCCTGGAAGGAATTATTTATACTGCTATAAAAGGGTTAAAAACTTCGATGAAAAAGAATTTCCCAATATTACATTTATTGAATCAAAACACAGGAATTCTTTTATTAATCTGCCCATGAATGTAATTGAATTAAAGAAAACCATTAAAAGGTATAATATTGATATTGTACATTCCCAGTTATTCTGGAGTAACCTTACTGCAAGATTCGCAACACCACGATCAAAAAAATTATTTACATGCATTCAAAATATACAATCTCAATCATCATTGCAATCTAAAAAAGCAAGAATGATAGAAAAGTGGAGCTATCGGAGAGACGAAATAACATTTTGTGTAAGCAAAGTAGTTGAAACTGATTACAAGAGAATTGTACCATCTGCAAATACTGTGACCCTTTATAATTTCATAAGTGATGAATTTTTTGTTAAAAACTTTTTTCAGCAAAAAAGAAACAACACCGGAGATATCAAACTTATCGCTGTGGGCTCTGTAAAGAAACAAAAAAATTATCCTTTTCTTGTGGAAGTTTTTACGGAGTTAAAAAGAAGAAATAAAACAAATATCAGCCTTGATATATATGGCAAGGGTGAATTAATTAATGTACTAAAGAAGCAGATATCGGATTTAAAATTAAACGTAAATTTTAAAGGCGAAATTTTGCATCTTACACCAATTTATCCGCAATATGATGCTTTTATTATGGCATCGTTATATGAAGGCTGCAGTGTGGCTGCGCTTGAGGCTATGGCATCTGGGTTACCACTTTTATTATCTGATATTGAAGTAATGAGGGAGATGTCGGATTCTAATGCGATTTTTTTTGATCTAAATTCTGTGAATAATTGTGCAGATAAGATTGTGTCATTCTCTGAACAAAAATATGACTTACAGAAAATGGTTGATACTGGAAGGCTCTGGGTTAATAAAATTGGCCGTAAATCTGCCTATATTGACAGACTATTAGAATATTATAATAAATAGAATGTGGTCAAAAATTAAAACTGCTATTTGGTATTTGAAAAACCCTAAATTACTGCCGGATGCATTTTTAAAAATAAAAACTTTTTTATTTTACAGTGTTAAAGAGAATTCAGGAGAGAAATCAAAACTGTGGTGTAGCGCCAATGCTGTAACCCAAGATACAGCATTTGAGCAATTGTTTCCCGGACAGCCTTTTGAGAAGATTGAGAAGAAATTTCCAATTGAATATAAATATGCAATTGAACAGGAAGCTAAAAGCCCTTTCAAAATGGGCGGTCCCGGAGCAATTGATTTATTATATAATTTTTGTGAAGCGACTCAAAGCCGAAAAGTCTTAGAGACTGGTGTAGCATATGGCTGGTCAACTCTTGCAATTCTTCTATCCTTGACTACTAGATCTCAAACCACACTTTTCAGTGTTGACATGCCTTATGCAAAAAAAAACAATGTTGATTTTGTTGGGACTGTGATACTGAATCATTTAAAAAACAAATGGAATCTTATTAGAGAATCTGACTACACTGGCGTTCTCAAGGCTATTAGACAATTAAAAGAAATAGATCTTTGCCATTACGATAGCGATAAATCATATTTGGGACGCAAAAGAAGTTATAGAATGATATGGAGAGCACTTAAAAATAATGGCCTTTTTATTTCTGATGATGTAAGTGATAATTTAGGATTCAAAGATTTTTGTGAATCTATTGACAGAACTCCCATAATTGTACATTGGAATAATAAATATATAGGAATTTTAAAAAAATAAAAAAGTGGAAAAAAACCAGGCGGCATACAACGATGAGCGAATTGTAACAAAATATAAGTTAGAAAAAGATCTGCAGCCTGCTGAAATAACGATTTTAGATATTTTAAAGCCCAATCTTTCCGACCATAAAGTGTTGGATATTGGTATTGGAACTGGGCGCACAACTGCGCAAATTGCACCGCTTTGTAAAAGCTATGTGGGTATTGACTATGCACCTAACATGATAGAGTATTGTAAAAAAAAATTTAGTTATTTAAACACTTTATTTGAAGTTGCAGATGCAAGGGATATGCCGCAATATAAAAATGAAGAATTTGATATTGTGATTTTCAGTTTCAACGGGATTGACTGTGTAAGCTATCTGGATAGAAATAAAATTTTAAAAGAGATATACCGTGTGTTGAAACGGGATGGATATTTTGTTTTTTCTGCTCATAATGCCAGGAATCTTAAAAGGAAATATTCTTTTAGAATGACCAGAAACCCGTTTAATTACCTTAAAGAAAAAAAGCGATTGCAAAATATAAGAAAATATAATGGATCAATTGACAAGTTTAAGGCTAAAGAATATTTTTTGTTGTTTGATGGGGTCGAAAATGATTGGACCATGGATGTTCTTTATATAATGCCGGAATATCAAATAAAAATTTTACAACAATTTCAATTTTCTGGAATTAGATTTTTTAATCGTATTACCGGAAAAGAACTTACAGCTGATTCACTACCTGCATATTCCGAGCCATGGGTGTATTACTTATGTAAAAAGGATTAAGGGATTTCTACTGTGATGCAATTTGAATGGACAAATAAATTGACAGATGCTCAGTTCGAGTTATTGCGGAATTTTTATTTATCATTACCTTTTGTCCATATAGAACAATACCCTTGTTGGAACGATATAAATCCGACGGACGCAAAAGTAAATTATTGTCTTGCGACAATTGATGGCGTCCTTAAAGGCTATACAACGGTATATGAATATAAAAGAATAGAAGCCAGGATAATTTTTGGGCCACTTACTAATAGTATAGATGTAAATATTGCTACCATTTCTGAGGCTGTTCGATATTATAAAGCAAAACGTTATTTTAGCCTGCAAGTTTTATTGAGCATGAGCGTAGGAACTGAAGCTACCTATTTGCAATATACGTTGTATAAGAAGCATCCTTTTAAATGGTATATCGATAAATTAAATAAGGGAACACTTTTATTAAAACTCAATGATAAATCAGAAGATGAATTATTTAAAGGCTTTTCTGAAAATCATAGAAGAGCTATCAGGAAAGCAGAAAAAAATAATTTGAGATGCAGGAAATTAATAACAAGTGCTGATATCGAAAAATTTGCAACTGGTTATTACGAAATGTATTTACGACGAGGGATAAAAATTCCAGTTGAAAAAAATTTGAAAGGGTTTATTTCAATTTATGATTGGTTAATGAAAGAAAATAAGGGTTTTTTTATGGGTGTGTATTATGAAGAGATAATGATAGGCGGCATTCTTATTTTATTCAGAGGTGAAAGAGCCGAGTATTATCGGGGTTTTACATTGCCAGATGAAAAAAAACTTCCAATCGGGCATATAGCTTTTTATGAAGCAATGAAACTTGTAAAACAAGAGGCAATCCCTTATTTTGATTTCGGGGGTTACAATATTTTAGTTGATGAAAAAGACCAGGTGTACCAAATTAATAAATTTAAAAAAGGATTTCACGGCGAATATTTTTTTTATCCGCCTACAATGTATTTTGACCTGAAGCCGATGGGTACTACTATCAGCAGTTATTTGAAAAAAATAAGGAAGATAATCCCTCGTAAAAAAAAATAAACCACATATTTTGCGTAATGTAGTCATTAATATTTTAGAATTCATTCAATTTCACAAATGGTTATATCAGTATGTGAAATATAGTGGAGCAATTACAGTACTGAATTTGCACAGGGTAAATAATGATGAAAATATTGCATGGTCGGCATTAAGGACAGAGGAATTTAAAAAATTGATTGAATATATTACTACTCATTATTCAGTAGTAGGGCTAAATAACATTACTGACAAAACGAAAAAGCCTAAAATTATTTTAAGTTTTGATGATGGTTACTATGATTTTATGGAAAATGCTTTGCCCCTCCTGCAAAAAATGAGATTAGCAAGTAACATGAATATTGTTACTGATTGTTTGGAAAGAGGAGAACTGATTTGGACCCAAAGACTAAATAATATTTTGAATTTTTTATACCAGAAAAAAGATAAATATTTATTTGATTTACCGCACACAAGTATTAGCATAGAATTTTCCAGATATGATATATTTCATTATAAAAATAAGATTCAATCTGAACTTTATCATTGCACTATCGAGGAAGTCCGTACCGTTTTAAGAAATGCTGAGGATTCAATAAAAAATTATCAAACATTTAATACTGATAGAATGATGAGTTGGGAGGATGTTTTATATTGTCATCAGCAGGGAGTTGTTATTGGCTCCCACACACAAAGCCACGCCCCATTGCAATATGTTACCGATGAAAGTATTCTTCATAAAGAATTATTTGGCAGCAAACAAATAATTGAAAAAAGACTTAATGCCCAGGTAGATGTGGTGGCTTATGCCAATGGATTCTATAATGAAAAAGTAATTGAAGTTTCGATGAAAATTGGATACAAGTATTTGCTTTTAGTTCAAAATAAGTTCTTCCGTATTTCTAAAAAGCCTGAAAAATGTTTCCAAATCCCTAGAATAATGATCCATCACAATGAGACTTATTCAAACCTCTTAATTGCATCAGGCATTTCCACTTTTAGATAATCATTTTAGTGAAAGAGATTCTTTACCTCACTTATGATGGATTGACAGACCCACTCGGTCAGTCCCAGATCATTCCTTATTTACAAGGATTGACAAAATATGGATATCAGTTTACGATTCTTAGTTTCGAAAAAAAAAATCGCTATGCAAAGGACGAAAATAGAATTCGGCAGTTATTGCAATCATACCATATCGAATGGGAGGCTCTAAGATTTACAAAAAGACCTCCTTTGTTGGCAAAAATGTTTGACGCTTTTAGAATGAAGCGAAATGCTAATTTATTGCAGAAGAAACACGGCTTTGATATGATACATTGCAGGAGTTATCTTGCTGCTGATGTGGGCCTTTCCATGAAAAAGAGATTTGGGACTAAATTTTTTTTTGATATGAGAGGGTTTTGGGCAGACGAAAAAGCGGATAATGGCCAATGGAATCAAAAAAAAATTTTATTTCGATCAATATATCGGTATTATAAGAAAAAGGAAAAGCAGTTCTTATTACAGGCTGATGCAGTCATTTCCCTTACGGAGGCCGCCAGCAATGAAATCAAAAAAAAATCTTTTTATAGTAACGTTAATATTGATGTGATCCCTTGCTGTGCGGACCTTGAACATTTCAATTACGAAAGTGTAGAAAAACAGAAAACTCTTGAACTTAGAAAACAGTTAGGAATTTCCGCAAATCAGAAAATAATTTCTTATTTGGGTTCAGTAGGCGGATGGTATATGACCGCAGAAATGTTTTCTTTTTATAAGCGCCTTCTGCAGAAATATCCTTCCTTTCTGATGTTATTTCTAACAAAAGATGATCCTTCAAAAGTAATGTCTGAAGCATCTTTGGCTGGTATTCCCAATGATAAAATCGTAATTACATATGCAGAAAGAAAAAATTTACCGCTCTATCTGAGTTTATGTGAGTGCAGTATATTCTTTATTCGCCCAACTTATTCCAAAATTGCTTCATCTCCTACTAAACACGGAGAATTAATGGGAATGGGTGTCCCTATTATTTGTAACGATATAGGAGATACGGGGAATATTATTAGTAAGACAAATACGGGTTTTATAGTTGACAGCTTTAATGATCAGGAATATGATCGGATCCTTGACCAGTTTCCGGAGCTATTATCCATGGATAAAAAACATATCCGGGAAGCTGCTTTCAAATACTTTGACCTTGGAAAAGGTATAGCAAGATACCAGGATGTGTATAAAAGAGTTTTCAGTAGTTAATTATGGACTTTCAAAAAGAGATAAAAACTTCCTATCGTGTTATACGATGCTATGAATTGCCGGCCGAGAATCTGGATGAGGTTACAGTTGAATCTTTCGGGGATGAGTGGAAATCATTTCATGGTTTTTCAGATAAAGATCTGAAATGGCTGGGAGATAAATATTTTGATATTGTTACTCCGGAGATGCTGAATGATAAGATGAATGTTATTGATATTGGTTGTGGGAGTGGAAGAATTATTAAATATTTGAAGGGCAGATATGGACATATTACCGGCATTGACCCAAGCAAAGCAATCTTCGTGGCTAATGAACTAATTGGTGAGGAAGATGCGGTTGATCTGATTCAGGCATCAACTGATAATATTCCTTTTCCGGACAATTATTTTGATTTTGGTTATAGCCTCGGAGTTTTACATCATATTCCGGATACTTCAAAGGCCTTAAGTGATTGTATCAAAAAGATCAAGCCAGGTAGATATTTCCTTCTTTATTTATATTACAGTCTCGATAATAAACCGTTTTATTTCCGGGTCTTCTTTTTTCTTTCAAACCTTATCCGAAGAGTGGTTTCAAAGATGCCTCTTAAATTGAAGAAAATTTCTTGCGATATTCTTGCAGTTGTGTTGTATTTGCCATTTGTGGGCCTTTGCAGGTTATTAAAATGGCTGAGAGTTCCCGAACGTGTAAGAAAAAATATTCCGTTACAATCTTATGAGTCGCAGTCATTTTATCTTATACGTAATGATAGCCTGGATAGGTTTGGAACTCCGCTTGAGCAACGTTTTTCAAAAAAACAAATGCAAAAAATGATGAGTGATTGCGGATTGACCGATATCGTTTTTTCCGAGGACATTCCTTATTGGCATGCAGTGGGAAGAAAAGCTTAGTTGGGTATGCTATGAAAAAAAAAGCAAAAAGATTTTAATATTATGCCCAAGCCCAAAAGGAACGGCAGCGGCCCAACGGCTGAAGTATGAGCAATATCTGCCATTGTTGGAAAAAGAAGGATACAAATTTACGATCTCAAACTTTCAGACCAACAGGCTTTGGAAGATCATTCATCGACCAGGGCGAACGATTGAAAAAATGTTTTGGTTTGGAGTCGGATATATAAAGAGAGCATGGGATCTTGTGAGAGCTCCTTATTATAATGCAGTCTTTGTTACGATTTGGGCAACCCCAATCGGTCCTCCTGTCTATGAGAATTTATTAAGGATAGTTCAAAAGAGAATCATTTATGATTTGGACGATATGATGTTCATGAAGAAGTTTGATCATATAAAACAAAATTTTTTTCAAAGACTGAAGGGCGGAAAAAAACCCCTTGCTTTATTAAAATATGCTAAATATGTGATTGTTTGTACACCCAAACTTGAGGAGATAGCTCTTGAAAGAAATCTTTACAAACAGGTAGTTGATATTTCTTCTACATTTAACACTGATAGGTTTGTGCCTGTAACATCATATCAAAAACATGAAGTAACAACTATTGGATGGACCGGTACTCATAGCACTATTCCTTTTTTGGAAATGTTGCAGCTTGTTCTTGTTCAAGTAAGCAGATTCAGAAAAATAAAATTACTGGTAATCGCTAATAAAGAATATCAAATGAAAAATGTAGACACTGAATACATTACATGGAAAGAAGAAACTGAAGTGGAAGATCTTCATCGCATTGAGATAGGATTATATCCGATACCCGCCAATGAATGGTCATTGGGAAAAAGTAGTTTAAAAGCCCTTACTTATATGTCCATTGGGATTCCTGTAGTAGCGACTGCTTATGGCACCAATTTCAGGATCATGGAGGATGGTGTACAGGGTTTTCTTGCAAAAAATGATCAGGAGTGGATTGATCGGATCATTCAATTGATTGATGATGTAGAATTGAGAAAGAAAATGGGAATAGCGGGTCGAAAAACAGTGGAAGATTTTTTTTCTATGAAAGCAAATTTCCCAAAATATTTAAAAGCATTTAAAACAGTAGCACCAATAACATGAGTAAAAAGAAAAAAATTTACATGGCTGGAGTGGGCGGAATGCTGGGCGAGGCATTTTATAAAACATTTAAAAATGAGTATGAACTTAAATGTACCGATATCGATGTCAATGAAAAATGGTTAAAATATCTTGACTTCCGCAATTTTGAAGATTATAGGAAAGATGTAAAGAAATTCAAACCGGATTATCTCTTTCATATAGGAGCTTATACAGACCTCGAATATTGTGAAACAAACCCGGATGAAACGTATCTGACAAATACAATTGCAGTAGAGAATGCAGTATACATTGCCAATGAGCTTGATATTCCTCTGTTATATATAAGTACTGCAGGAATATTTGATGGTAAAAAAGATACTTATGACGATTGGGATCAGCCCAATCCTTTAGGGCATTATGCCCGGAGTAAATATGCCGGGGAAATATTTGTAAAACAAAATTGCAGGAGGCACCTGATCTGCAGAGCTGGCTGGATGATGGGAGGGGGGCCTTCGAAAGATAAGAAGTTCATTCAAAAAATTATGCTTCAAATCAAAAAAGGTAAAGAAGAATTATTTATTGTGGATGACAAACTTGGAACGCCTACCTATACTCATGATTTTGCCAGGAATGTAAAACTTCTGATTGAAAAAGAATATTGGGGTCTTTACAATATGGTTTGCGAAGGGATCACCAGCAGGTTGGATGTAGCAAGAGAATTAATAAAGATTCTGAAACTTGATAGTAAAATTAAAATAACTCCTGTTTCATCTGAGTATTTTAAAGAGACCTATTTTGCTGCCCGGCCTGCATCTGAAAGATTGATAGATAAAAAACTCGCTTTGCGAAATATCAATATCATGCGGGATTGGAAAATATGTCTGAAAGAATACATTAACGGTTACTATAAAAACTATCTGAAAAAGAAGTAAGAAGGGACAACTCTATTTATGGAAGCGGTTATAGCTTCAACCAAGCCTAAAATTTCGTTTGACATACTTGATTCGATAAGAGGAATTGCTGCGTTGTATGTTGCTACCGCTCATTGTCGTGGCACATTGTGGATCGGCGGAAGCGAATTCACAAAAATGTTTCCTCGTAATACCTGGAATTTGTGGGACTATTTTATGTTTGGCAGCAGTATGTTAACCAGGCTTGCAGTAGAATTTGTGATTGTTTTTTTTGTTCTATCAGGTTTCTCCATTGCATACAGTTTGGCAAAGAATAAATCACCACTCCAATTTTATAAGCGACGTTTTATCCGTATATATCCTTCCTATCTGGTAGCCCTTACTTGGGCGGGAGTGGTTTTTGGCATCACTTATTATTGGCATCCCGAATGGTATAACGGCACCTACAACCAGGGTGCTTTTATTCGTACTAATGAAATGAAAGACTATTTTCATTGGGATGTTATATTGAAAAATCTTTTTTATATGCCCAGCCAGGGATTTATCACACCATTTTGGTCACTTACTTATGAAGTGATGTTTTATTTGCTGGCCCCATTCCTGATGCGAAAGGTCAATCTTTATGCAGGTATTTCTTTATTCCTTTTTTTGGTTAATCTTATCGCCCCCGGCAAGGTAATATCACTCGGACTGCCTTTATATTTTTATGA
The DNA here is from genome assembly GCA_963745445.1 of uncultured Bacteroidota bacterium. Classification (GTDB taxonomy): domain Bacteria; phylum Bacteroidota; class Bacteroidia; order Chitinophagales; family Chitinophagaceae; genus UTBCD1. Next base: position 236,754 of record CAVUXD010000003.1, on the reverse strand, counting down.
GTTTATATTTATTTACAATATTTATTTTGTAATTGGGGTAGTATTATTCCATAATTATAAAAGAATTGGAGCATGGTTTAAAGAGATATCAAAATGGTTAATGCTTGCTGCCATTTTTTTTATGCTGATTCTGATATATGCTGTAAACATTTACATGAAAAGTGAAACTGTGTATAGTTTTTTGGTGGCTGCAATTTTATCTGTATTACTGATCCTTTTCTTTTTAACATACGAGGTCCGGATCAAATGGCTAATGGGGATAGGGAAATTTAGTTATACACTTTACATCACACACTTTGCATCTGTATTTTTATATCTTGGAATATACTGGTTAATTGTACAGCCGAAAGTTCCATATATTCTAAATTATTTTGTTTGGATGCCTGCTGTTTTATTTTGTGTTTTGATAGCGTACATTCAATATATTCTTGTGGAACGTCAGACAAAAAGAGTGTTGAATACCCTTCGAAATAGATCAACGCCGGATTTACAGAACTTATCTCAAAGAAAGTAGTACACTTCTAATTTCATGAATGACATAAGATCCATGTTTACATTGGGGGATGCTTTTTTTGCTCCTTTATGCTATTTTCTTTTGCTTGTTACTTTCCGATCGATTATTAGAAAATACAACAAAGAGCAAAAGAGTATTCTCATCAAAGCTTTTCATTTCAAAATGGTTTGTGCATTAGCATTTGCATTAATTGTTGCATATTATTATAAAGAAGGCGATTCTGAAATGTACTATTATGCTACTCAAGACATGCAAAAAGCAGTTATGCAAGATGGATATAGTCTGTGGAAGACTTTTACGACCTTAAAAATTGATCCAACTAATCCTTTAGCACCATATTTTTTCGCTGACCGGGATAAATATCCTGTATTAGAATTTATGGCTTCTGCAAGCAATTTTGCGGTTCCTAAATTAGCTTTAATTCCTTCAATACTTTTTTTTAAAAGCTATTTAAGTATTTGTATGATCTTCTCTTTTTTTGCTTTGGGGGGAGCTATACGGTTGTATAAGTTGTTTTGTAATTATTTTCCTTCGCTTAAAAGAGAGATAGCTTTTGCAGCTCTGTTTTTACCTAGTCTTTGTTTCTGGAGTTCTGGGCTTCTTAAGGACTCTATCTGTTTTGGAGCAATTGGATATCTTTTATATGGAATATTTAGTATTGTTATGAGAAGGAAAAAAATAATAAGTTCGATTATATGGATAATAATAGGTGCTGGCTTGTTGTACTATATCAAAGTTTACATCTTATTAGCATTGCTTCCAAGTATAACACTCTGGTTATTTGGTGAATTAAATAAAGCTGTTAGAGACCCATTACTTCGTAAAATAGCAACTTTTTTCACTATAATTGCCGCAACAGCTTTGATAGTTGTTTTGATTAATTATGTTACTTCTGCAGTTAATCTTAGTTCCTTCCGATTAGAGAATATTCTTGAGACAAGCGATTTTAATCGAAGAATTTATGAAAATGACGCTAGCCAAATGGAAGGATCTTATTTTCAGCTTCAAACGGGAAATCCTGCAATACTGGTAATGAATGGTTTTATTGCTTCTTTATTTAGACCCTTTATTTGGGAAATTTCATCTCCTATTGTATTGTTATCTGCATTGGAAGCTTTAATTTTCATTTTACTTACTGCTTATTTCTTAATAAAGAAGGGAGTGATGAAGTATTTTCGTACAGCTTTCAGCAGCCCTGTTTTAATTCTGTGTAGCTCTTTTGCATTTGTTTTCGCCGCTTCTGTAGGATCTACAGCTACCAACTTTGGGTCGTTATCCCGATATAAAATACCCTGTTTACCGTTTTATCTTATTATGATCTTCGCTATTTATTTTCAAAATGGATTGAAATTACCCTCCTGGACTAATAGAATATTTAACCTGGTTTCAAAAAAGACCTCCTGATTTTTTATGTGCGGCATTGCTGGCTCAATAAATTTTTCTCTTAATTCAATACAATTAGACAAGGATCTTTGTCATAGGGGGCCCGATGAAAAAAATATTTTTGAGGAAGATAATTTACAATTGCATCATTATCGGCTCTCCATTCTTGATATAAAAGGCGGAGGACAACCAAAGCAATTGGGGCACCTTACTATCATTTTTAACGGAGAAATTTATAATCACAACGAATTGAGGATAAAATATTCTCTATCCGGGAAGACCAACTCGGATACAGAAACTATTCTCCTCCTTTATGAGAAATTTGGCGCATCATGCCTGAATGATATGGATGGTATGTTTTCAATGGTTATATATGATCGGGAAAAGCAAGAATTATTTCTGGCAAGAGACCGTGCAGGAAAAAAACCATTATATTATTATTTTGATTCAAACAAGTTTTTGTTTGCAAGCGAACTTAACGCACTTAAAAATCAGTTAGATCTTGAAATTAATATAGAACACCTGATGCAGTTTGTCCGTATAGGCTACTTTTATAGATCTTCCACTCCATATCGGGATGTGTGGGAGTTACCTGCTGGAAGTTATGCCTATGTTTCATTAAAAAAACCAGAGCCAAAAATTACGAGGTGGTGGAATATTCATGATTATTATTTGCAAAAATCCAAAGAGGATTTCTCAACGGCATTGAAAAAAGTTGATGATATTCTTCATATGGCAATCAAAAGAAGAGTTGAATCTTCCGACCTTGAAGTAGGTTCATTTCTGAGTGGAGGAATTGATAGTGGGATAGTAACTGCCATAGCTAAACAGTATAACTCTTCGCTTAAAACTTTTACTGTTTCTTTTGAGGGCGAATACGATGAAGCTCCTTTGGCAGCAAAAGTTGCGGCAAAATATCAAACTAATCATTCTGAAATCAAGATTTCGTTTAACAATTTGGTAAATGATATCGAGATAATTCTAACGAATTATGGAGAACCTTTTTTTGATAGCTCCGCTATTCCAAGCTATTATGTTAGCAGGGAGGCAAAAAAATATTTGACCGTTATTTTGAACGGAGATGGTGGCGATGAAATGTTTGCAGGATACCGGCGCTATGTACCTATGGCCAAGTATGATTTTTTCCAGAACGGTTCTTTTTCGAGATCATTTGCTTCTTTTTTATATAAACTTTTACCAGCGGCGCATGAAAAGAAAGGACAATATAATTATATATACCGCCTGATTGGGTTGGCTGGAAAGAAAGATTTAGAGGTTTATTTATCAGCTACCATAGATAGTTTTGATGGATTTGAGCAAAATTTATTTTTTAATAAAGATGTCTTATATGAGATGAGATCAGATTTTGGAACTATCAACCATTCTGATCTATCCGGATTAAAGAAGATCATGAATCTGGACTTTGACAATATCCTGGTTGGAGATTTATTGGTGAAAATGGATATCGCTACTATGGCCAATTCTTTAGAAGGCAGAAGCCCGATGCTTGGCAAAGAAATACTGGAATATTTACCGGGTTTACCGGATCGGTATAAGATTAAAGGAGGAAAAACGAAGTATATTTTGCGAAAACTTGCTGAAAAATATCTTCCTTCTGAACTTATCAACCAACCTAAACGAGGGTTTGAGATCCCGTTAAAAAAATGGGTTGATGGTCCTTTAAATGATTTAATTGCAGATTATATTCTGCCGCCTGACTCATATTGTAAAAATTTTGTTCAACATTCATTTGTTGATTCGCTCTGGCACCATAAATTAAAAACAAGTGATGAGAAAAGAGCAAAAATGATCTGGACGCTTTTTGTGCTGGAAGTATGGTATAAAAAATGTTATTTGAAACATGCCTAAACTGATCCGTGTCACCACTGTTCCTATAGCACTTAAATATTTATTGGCCGGGCAGATGCGTTATATGAAACAAAACGGATTTGATGTGATAATGGTGAGCGCAGATGGAACGGGCAGAGAGGAGTTAATCCAACAGGAGGGATGCGAACATCATATTATTCCTATGACAAGAAAGATTTCTCCTTTTGCTGATCTGAGATCTTTATGGAAGATGTATAAATTTATAAAAAAAGAAAAGCCTGATATTGTTCACTCACACACTCCAAAGGCAGGATTACTTGCCATGATCGCTTCTAAATGGGCTGGAGTAAAAATAAGAATTCATACTGTCGCCGGCCTGCGATTTATGACTTCAAAAGGGATCACCCGGAGGCTGCTAAAAAGCATGGAGCGGCTGACTGCGCATTATGCAACACATATTTGGCCAAACAGCTTTTCACTTTTAAAATATATCAAGGAAATTCGTCTAATGAATGCTGAAAAGATGGAAGTGATTGGATATGGCTCGAGTAATGGAATTGATTTGACCAGGTTTTCACCTTCTGCTTTGGATATCGAAAAAATAAAGTTGATTCAGAAGGAGCTAAGTTATGATCAAAAACTGATCTATCTGTTATCTGTAGGAAGGATAGTAAAGGATAAAGGAATAAAAGAGCTGCTACATGCTTTTGTTCGAATCTATGAAAAGAATGATCGCTTGAGATTAATACTTGTCGGATCTTTTGAAGACGAACTTGATCCAATTGAAAAAGAATTGAAAGAAATTCTTTCCACGCATCCAGGCATTATAATGACTGGATGGAGAAATGAAGTGGAATATTACATGCATCTTTCTTTTGCATTAATTCATCCATCCTATAGGGAAGGATTTCCTAATGTTTTGCTGCAAGCTGGTGCGATATATTGCCCTATAATTTGCTCCCGCATTGAAGGAAATGTAGATATTGTTGAGCATGAAAAAACAGGCTTGCTCTTTGAAGCACAAAATGAAGATGATTTGTACCAAAAACTAGATAAGGCTTTATTGAATCCGGCTGATTTAAAAACTTATGCTGCTAATCTACGGGTAAAAATTGAGCAGCAATTCGAGCAGAAAGCCCTTCATAAGAAGATAAAAGATAAATATCTCGAAATACTATCAACGCATCGGCCCTAAACCAAGAATCGAAAATTTACTAATGAATGGTGAGTAAACCTACCTGATTTTTTTTAAAACAGGCTATATAGCTATGGGATTATAGGATTTGCCTCTATTTTAGTTGTTGACAAATCCAAATCAATGAAAACCACATTGAAAAAAACCATAGCCATTGTTGGTTATTCAGGGCATGCTTATGTAATCATTGATATATTTCTTAATGCAGGTCGTTTAGTAACTGCATATTGTGATGCAGAAGAGAAATTAAAAAATCCCTATCATCTTCAATACCTCGGTAAAGAATCAGGAATCTTTAACAAGCTAAAGAAGTTTGATTTATTTGTGTGTGTCGGCAATAACAGCATAAGAAGTAAAGTTCACCTGGAGTTGAGTAAATATGTTCACAATCCGGTTAATGCCATTCATCCTTCAGCGGTCATTTCTTCTTCTGTGAAAATGGCTGATGGAATAATGGTCGCAGCCAATGCAACTATCAATCCTCTTGTTGAATTAGGGCGTGGAGTTATCTGCAATACATCCAGCAGCATTGATCATGAATGTGTGATTGGTGATTTTGCACACATTGCTCCGGGTGCAGTGCTTTGCGGAAATGTAAAAGTAGGCCAGGGTAGTTTTATCGGCGCTAATGCTGTCATTCGACAGGGTATTCATATTGGCAATAATGCTGTAATTGGCGCAGGAGGAGTAATTGTCAAAGATGTTCCCGACAATGTCATTGTTGTAGGCAATCCTCAAAGAATACTTGCGAAAAAGCAATCTTCCAAATTACAAGCCGCTTAATTTATTTTTTTGATATGGTGCGCAGGCATGTATAAATCTTACATGCTTTATTTCTATATCGATTTCTGACCAGATAATGTTAATTTGCGGACAGTTTTAAAATAATACGCTTACTCTTTTGAAACATTTTTTTTATTCATACTAACTTTGATTTAAAATAGTTCCAAACCAAAAACATGAAAGGAAACTCAGACAACGATCAAATTATCAAAGAACATTACAAGGCACAAGCGAATAAGCATAAGGATTCTGCACTTTCTACGATGGAGGATCTCACTACAAGGCAGAAGGAAGTGACTTTGATCCAAAATTTTTTTCGTTCTCCGGTTATTCAAAAGAACTGTAAAAATGTTCTTGAAATAGGCTGTGGGAATGGATATACTCTAAATCATTTAACATCCGAATTTTCAAATTACGAATTTAAGGGACTTGATTTTAGTGAGGACCTGCTTGAAATAGCAAAAAGCAGGAAGCTTCCCGGAGTAATTTTCGAACAGGGAGATGTGCGAAACCTGCGGTTTGATGACGAAAGTTTTGATGTGGTTTTCACAGAACGCTGTATCATTAATTTATTGAATTGGGAAGAACAACAGCAAGGATTAAATGAGATACATCGTGTCTTGAAAAAAGGCGGGTATCTGCTTTTTATTGAATCTTTTTCTGACGGATATAATAATCTTAACCTGGCACGAAATCAGGTAGGATTAGATAGTATTCCGATGCCTCATCATAATCTTTATTTTGAAAGAGAATCTTTTGAAGCATTTATTTCAAAAAAGTTCGACATTCTTGAATCAAATGATCTTGGTGCTGACGCAGCGAATCCTATTCACAGAAACTTTTTGAGCAGCCATTATTTTGTTGCCAGGGTATTACATCCTTTACTTACAAAAGGAGATCCGACCATGAAAAACACGGAGTTTGTAAAATTCTTTTCGTTTTTAAGTCCATCAGGATGCTATTCGCCGATTGAAGCTTACATTCTTCAGAAGAAATAAAACTTCAATAAGTAAATTGTGGATTAAAAATACAAAGTGATAACTCACAAACTGACTGAATTCCTAAACCTTTTCTTAATTCATTAGGGACATTTTATGAAGAAAGTTCTTGTTACCGGCGGAGCAGGATATATTGGTTCGGTTCTCGTCCGGATTTTATTGAATAATGGCTATTTAGTCCGTGTGATTGATTCGCTGAAGTTTGGAGGAGAGTCATTATATGATGTTGCCCAGCATCCCAATTTTGAATTTATGAAAGGGGATCTGCGGAATGATTCAGATATAGATAAGGCGTTGGAAGGTATCAATTATGTAGCTCACCTTGCTGCTATCGTCGGTGACCCCGCTTGCTCCAAATTTTCAGACGAAGCAAAAGAAGTCAATTGGGCTGCATCTGTTTCCTTTTTTAAAAAAGCGGAAAAAGCCGGAATTGAAAGATTTGTTTTTGCCTCTACTTGTAGCAATTATGGAAAAATGACTGATCCGAATTCCTTTGTTGATGAAAACTCTGAGCTAAGCCCCGTTTCTTTATATGCTGAATTGAAAGTGAAATTTGAAAATTTTTTATTGAATGAAAATAAAGGATCGGGAATGTGTGCCACAGCGTTGCGTTTTTCAACTGTGTATGGATTTTCTCCCCGCATTAGGTTTGATCTGACAGTAAATGAATTTACACGAAATGTTTGTTTAACCGGCGAACAGGAAATTTGGGGGCCGCAATTCAATCGCCCATATTGTCATGTTGATGACTTGGCGAGGTCTGTGATGTTGGTTTTTGATTCTCCTGAGCAAAAAGTGAGAGCTAATGTCTTCAATGTAGGAGATACATCAGAAAATTATACCAAGCGGATGCTCATGGAAGAAATTCAGAAACAGATTCCGAATGCAAAGGCTATATATGTAGAGAGGACGGAGGATCCAAGAGATTACCGGGTGAATTGTGATAAGATAAATAAAGAGTTAGGATTCGTTATAACCAAAAGAGTTCCTGATGGAATCCGTGAGATCATCAAATTGATGCAAAGCGGTATTATTACAGACCCTTATTCACAAAAGCTCAAAAATATTTGAGGCAGGTAATTAGTTGATTAGTTAAAAAATTGATTGGTTGACTGGGGGTACTCAAATAAACATTCTTCATATGGAAAATTCACACAAGAGCTTTACTGAACTTGTGGTCTGGAAAAAAGCAAGAGAATTAAAAAATGAAATAAAAGCTTTAGCAGATACGTTTCCACCGGAGGAGAAATTCAGGTTAACTGATCAATTAATCAGATCATTCAGATCGGTTTCCTCTAATATTTCGGAAGGACATGGGAGGTTTACTTATAAAGACCAGGTAAAATTTTGCATTCAGGCAAGAGGCTCTCTATCAGAAACATTGAATCATCTTATTGATGCTTATGATTGTAATTATATTTCTGAAGAACAGTTAGAGTATTTTAAGAAAAAAATTGATGAAGTTGGAAAACTTCTTAATGGATACATCACATGGTTGAGAAACCAGGGAAATTCTAATGACAATTAATATTGTTGGTACAACAAACTAATGTACTAATTAACTAATCAACTAACTTCAATGCTTCTTCTTTCAGCACCAAATATTGCCGGTAATGAATGGAAATATGTAAAAGAATGCCTTGATACCGGTTGGGTATCATCAGTGGGATCTTATGTTTCCAGGTTTGAGAATATGATGGCGGAATATGCCGGTTGTAAGCATGGAATTGCAACCAGTAATGGTACAGCAGCCTTGCATATTGCACTAATGCTTGCCGGCGTAAAACAAGATGATTATGTTATTGCTCCGAATATCACTTTTGTTGCCAGTATTAATTCGATTAAGTACAACAATGCTGATCCTATTCTTATTGACGTAGATGAAGAAACATGGCAAATGGATCTGGATTTACTGGAAGAGTTTTTAGAAAATGAAACGGATGAAAAGAACGGCGAACTGATCTATATCCGTGATGGTCGGACCATCCGTTGTATTCTTCCTGTTCATGTTCTTGGGAATGTTTGTGATATTGAAAAATTACTTTCCATAACAAAAAAATATGGCCTCAGGGTTGTAGAAGATTCTACTGAATCTCTTGGCACTCTCTATAAGGGAAAACATACTGGAGGTTTCGGTATAATGGGATGCTTTAGTTTTAATGGTAATAAAATAATAACCACTGGCGGAGGCGGAGTAATAGTTACCAATGATGAAGGACTCGCCAAAAAAGCGAAGCATCTTACTACGCAGGCCAAAAGCGATTCATTTGAATATATGCATGACGAAGTGGGCTATAATTACAGGTTGGTAAATGTATTGGCTGCGATGGGAGTAGCTCAGTTAGAGTTGTTGCCTTCTTTTATAAAAAGGAAAAAAGAAATCGATGCTTTTTATAAAAATGAATTAAAAGGAACAGGTGATATTCGTTTTCAGAAAATTCAGCCAGAAACTGATGCTAATTACTGGTTGTTTACCATTATGACAGAAAAACAAAAAGAAGTTTTGAAAGCTCTTAATGACAACGAAATGCAATCCAGGCCATTTTGGATTCCTATGAATCAATTGCCCATGTACAGGGAAAATGTTTACTACACACACAACGACCGGTCTGACTATATTTATAAACGTTGCCTGAGTATTCCATGTTCCACTAATATCAGAGATGAAGATATGCTGGCAGTTTCAGAAAAAATACGTTCGGTCTATCAATGAAGTATCATACAAAATTGCATAAAACCCCTCATCTTTGAGGGGTTTTTAATTAGTGTTTATGTACCGCATTGTAAAACGATTTTTTGATTTTTTATTTTCATTGATCGCATTGGTAATTTTATTACCCTTTATGATACCGCTTATGCTGATCTTATTATTGACAGGGGAGCATGAAATTTTTTACGGTCAAAAAAGAATTGGGTATAAGAACAAAGAATTTCGCATTTGGAAATTCGCTACAATGATAAAAGACAGCCCAAACATCGGTACCGGCGAGATCACACTTCGAAATGATCCGAGAGTGACTAAAGCAGGGCGTTTTTTGAGAAAGACAAAGATTAATGAATTACCCCAGCTTATTAACGTGCTGGTCGGTGACATGAGCATTGTAGGCCCCCGTCCTTTGATGAAAAAAAGTTTTGATCAGTATTCCGAAGATGTTAAGGCTGTTATTTATAATTCGCAACCGGGCATTACAGGTGTGGGATCTGTGATATTTCGGGATGAAGAAAAAATTGTTTCAGAAAGTAAAGATATTCAGGCAACATACCGGGAAATATTTGATTACAAGGGACGGGTAGAAATGTGGTATCAGAAGAAAAAATCTTTTTATACCGATTTAATGATCATTTTTCTGACGACATGGTATTTGATTTTTCACCATAGCCATTTGATCTATAAAATTTTTCCTTCATTGCCTAAAAGAGATTTTTAAAAAAATCATGAAATTAGCTATTACTGAAAATGGCTAAATTCGGATTGTAAGCAAAAACATGTTCAAATTATTTTCAAAACACAAACAAGAAACAACTGACTTAAGCATACTTAAAACAGATATGCATTCGCATCTTATTCCCGGCATTGATGATGGTGCACCGGATATAGTTACGTCTGTGGAACTAATCCGGGGATTGAGAGAACTGGGTTATCAAAAGCTGGTTACAACGCCACATATCATGTGGGATATGTATAAAAACACCAGGGAAACTATTTTTAAAGGATTAGAGCAATTACGTTCTGCTATTAAAGCAGAAGAATTGCAAATAGAAATTCATGCAGCAGCAGAATATTTCCTCGATGATTATGTTGCAGGACTTTTAGAAAAAAAAGAACCGCTTCTTCCTATCAGCAGAAATATGATATTGGTGGAGTTTTCTATGGCATTTCCTTCATTCAATTTAAAAAATATTTTATTTGAAATGCAAATGAAAGGCTATCAGCCAGTGCTGGCTCATCCTGAACGGTATATTTATCTTGAAAATGCCCGTGATTTTTATGATGAGCTAAAAGGGATTGGTTGCTTTTTTCAGTTAAACCTTCTCTCTTTAACCGGGTATTACGGAAAGTCTGTCAGTGAATTGGCTCACTATCTTATTAAAAAAGGATATTATAATCTCGCTGGTACCGATCTTCATAACATCCAGCATTTACGGCGTCTGCATGACTCAGCTTTGACAATCGGGTTGAAAAAACTACTGGAATCATGTACGATTATCAACGATCAATTATAAGTAGCTGTCAGTTTTAATTAGTAGCCTGACATTTTACCAGTTTTTTATTTTGGATAGTTTTTTGCATTATGATGTATGTTTTTTATCGGTTAAAGCGAAGAGAGAGAAATTTTCGTATATAGGTAATTAAGTAAATTTGGTATGAAGATGAAAACAGAATTAAGAAAGGACGTTATTTCATACGGATTTAATGAGCTATTACTGGATAATGCTGATTTTCTGAAACCTTTTGCAGTAAACCTCACTAAGGATACAGAAGCAGCAAACGATCTTTACCAGGAAACGCTCTATAAAGCTTTGGCCAACCAGGAAAAATATAATTCCGGTACCAATATCAAAGCATGGTTTTTTACCATCATGCGAAATATTTTTATTAATAATTATCGAAGAAATGCCAATCAAAAAACCATTTTTGACAATACCCCGGAAGATTTCCTGATCAATCTCAGGCAGGTTTCAGTGCCCAACCAGGCAGAAGCTAATCTGCGAATTAAAGAGATCCGGTCTGCTATCGAACATCTTCCGGAAATATTCAAGAACCCATTTCTATTGTATTTTGATGGATACAAATACCAGGAAATAGCGGATATATTGCATGAACCCCTCGGTACTATCAAAAGCAGGATACACTTTGCCCGGAAACTTCTGAAAGAACAGATCACAAGAGGTTAAAAACTTTTCTGTGTCCGGTAAATCTGTAATTGTTATTGGTAGCGGTTTTGCAGGTTTGTCTGCTGCGTCTTTTATGGCAAAAGCAGGATGGAATGTTACCGTAATGGAAAAAAATGAAACACCCGGTGGCCGTGCCAGCCAATTAAGAGAGTCGGGATTTATTTTTGATATAGGCCCCAGTTTTTACTGGATGCCCGATGTATTTGAAAGATATTTTGGTCATTTTGGAAAAAAAGTTTCTGACTATTATTCATTGCACCGGCTTGATCCATCTTACCGGATTTACTGGGATGATGGATTTACAGATGTGCCTGCCGATTTCGAAAAATTAAAAAAAATATTTGAATCGATTGAACCCGGAAGCGGTAAGCAGCTTGAAAAATACCTGGTGGAAGCGGCTTATAAATATGACGTAGGTATGAACCGGTTTGTGTACAAACCCGGTCATTCTATTACTGAATTCATTGACTGGAAACTATAAAGGCTATATTCCGGTTGAATATTTTTTCTTCAATAAAAAAACATATTCAAAAATATTTCAAACATCTCAAACTCCGGCAGTTAATGGAATTTCCCGTTTTATTTTTTGGTGCTTTGCCTGAAGATACTCCGGCTCTCTACAGCCTGATGAATTATGCTGATATAAAAGGTGGAACCTGGTATCCGCAAGGTGGTATGTATGCTGTGGTGGAAGGAATGTATCAATTGGCAAAAGAACTGGGTGTTCAATTTTATTTTGCTGAAAAAACGGAAGAAATTATTGTGGAAAAAGGGATGGCACAAAAAGTAAGAACTGACAAGGCCGTTTACGAAGCAGATGTAGTGATCAGTGGCGCTGATTATCATTTTACTGAAACCAATCTTTTACCAAATGAATACAGAAGTTATTCGGATAAATATTGGAACAAACGGGTAATGGCTCCATCCTGTCTTATGTATTATGTTGGATTGAATAAGAAATTAAATAACATTACTCATCATTCTCTCTTTTTTGATGTTTCATTTGATAAACATGGTAAAGAAATTTACAAACATCCCCAATGGCCGACGAATCCATTATTTTATGTTAGCGTTTCTTCAGTGACAGATCCATCTGTGGCTCCGCCCGGCTGCGAAAATATTGTTTTTCTTATACCAGTTGCAGCAGGACTTCAGGGAGATACCAGAAGAATTGAGAGAAAAATATTTTGAAATGATTGTAAAAAGAATGGAAAATCATACTGGCAGAATCTTAAAAATTTTTTGGTCTATAAGAAAACCTATTCGGTCAGTGATTTCGTATATGAGTACAATTCATTTAGGGGGAATGCCTATGGCCTTGCCAATACATTAAGGCAAACAGCCATTTTACGGCCATCCTGCAGGAGCAAAAAAGTAAAAAATCTGTTTTACACAGGACAATTAACCGTACCCGGGCCGGGAGTACCCCCCAGTCTTATCAGCGGAGAAGTAGTGGCGAAAGAAGTGATCAGGGCATTTGGATAAATTAGTTAAATTACAATATATGATTCAGTTATTTCATACTGTAAGTGAAGATTGCAGCAGGGTTGTTACAAAAAGTATAGCACTTCATTTTCTTCTGCTATCCGGTTGTTGCATAAGGACATTAGAAGGCCAATCTATAATATTTACGGATTTGTCAGGTTTGCAGATGAGATTGTAGATACATTTCATGATCATGACAAGAAATATTTGATGCAGCAATTTAAAAAAGAAACTTATGATGCCATTGAAAGAGGTATGAGCCTGAATCCGATACTCAATAGTTTTCAAAGAACCGTTAATCAGTATGAAATCGATCCGGAATTGATCCATGCTTTTTTTAACAGCATGGAACTCGATCTTTCTAAAAAAACATACGATAAAAATGAGTACGAGCAATACATTTATGGTTCTGCCGAAGTAGTGGGGTTAATGTGCCTGACAGTTTTTTGTGAAGGAAATAAAGAATTGTATGAACAACTGAAAGAGCCTGCCAGAGCATTGGGAGCAGCTTTTCAAAAAGTAAATTTTCTCCGTGATATCAAAGCTGATTATAATGGCCTATCCAGAATGTATTTTCCCGGCTGCGATTTCATGAATTTTACCTGCAGAGATAAAAAAGAGATTGAAAAAGATATTGCCAACGATTTTAAACAAGCCTATCAGGGCATACTGCAATTGCCGGTGAAAGCAAGGTTTGGTGTGTATGTAGCTTATAAATATTATTCAAGTTTGTTCAAAAAAATAAAACGCATGCATCCGGAACAAATATTGGAAGAAAGAATACGCATACCGGATTATTATAAAGCAATGATCGTTTTGAGGGCTGGAGTAAAAAATCAATTGAGACTGATCTGACATGGACATACAACATGTGATATTGGTGAATAAGAATGATGAACAGGTTGGAATTGCAGAAAAAATGGAAGCTCACCGACAAGGTCTTTTGCATCGGGCATTCAGTGTTTTTATTTTCAATAGCAAAGGGGAAATGCTTTTGCAGCAAAGAGCTTTAAAAAAATATCACAGCGGTGGATTGTGGACAAATGCCTGTTGCAGTCATCCAAAACCGGGAGATGATACATTGTCTGCAGCTATGATACGATTAAGAGAAGAGATGGGATTTGAAACAAATCTTGAGAAAATATTTGATTTTGTTTACAAAGCTGAATTTGATAATGGCCTTACTGAACATGAATTTGATCATGTGTTTGCAGGAGAATATGATGGTAAAATTGATTTTAATAAAGAGGAAGTAATGGATTATTGTTACAAAGACATTCCGGAAATACAAGAGTCACTGCTAACTCATCCCGGAAAATATACCGCCTGGTTTCAGTTGGCTTTCCCAGAAGTAGAAAGTTGGTGGAACGAGAGGTATAAAACTAAAGTGGCTTAAGAATGTTGATCTTATTTTACATAGTAACAGTGATAGGTACTTTTTTAGTGATGGAAGGAGTAACCTGGTGTACACACAAGTTTGTGATGCATGGGTTTCTCTGGTACTTGCACAAAGATCATCACCAGGTAGAGCCGGGTTTTTTTGAAAAGAACGATGCGTTCTTTGTCATCTTCGCTGTTCCAAGTATTTTGCTGATCTACTTCGGCACATTCGATCATGTCTGGTGGATGCAGGCGATTGGTTTTGGAATCATGGCTTATGGCTTTGCTTATTTTCTGGTGCATGATGTGATCATTCATCAGCGGTTCAAATGGTTTACCCGCAGCAATAATACTTATGTAAGAGCCATCCGATGGGCACATAAAATGCATCACAAGCATCTGGACCGACATGATGGTGAAAGTTTTGGAATGTTATATGTTGCCAAGAAATATTGGGAAAAGATCCGTCGTGATAAGAAACTGATGGCCGGTAATAAAAAAGTGGAATACGCTCCTGAAGCTGAGTAGTTCTCTCTTTTCTTTTCATCTTTATACAAATTTTTTCCTGAGTTCATCTTCCCGATATGATTATATAATTGCAGGCGCTGGCTGTGCCGGTCTTAGCCTTGCCATACATCTGATCCATTCCGGAAAATTTTTGGATAAAAAAATTCTCATTGTTGACAGAGATGCAAAAAAGAAAAATGATCGCACCTGGTGTTTTTGGGAAACAAAGCCGGGTTTATTTGAGCCGGTCGTTTTCAGAAAATGGCAACGAGCCTGGTTTCATGGCAAAAAAATTTCCCGGCTGCTCCACTTGGATCCATATCAGTATAAATTGATACGTGGAATTGATTTCTATAATTATTGTTTTGATATTATCAGCAAACAGAAAAATTTTGAATTTATTTCCGGGAATATTGAAGAACTCAATGAAAATGCTTCTGTTGTTGTGAATGGACGAACATTTGAAAGTGATTATGTTTTTAACAGCATTCTTTTTGAAAAACCAGCATTAAAGTCTAATCAATATTACCTGCTTCAGCATTTTAAAGGATGGATCATTGAAACAACTACTCCGTCATTTGACCCTGCTGAACCAGTATTCATGGATTTCAGGGTGGATCAAACGAATGGAACCACTTTTGTTTATGTAATGCCATTTTCACCTACACAATTATTGATCGAATACACTTTATTCAGTGATCGGGTATTGGAGCAAGGAGAATATGATGATGGCTTAAAAAATTATATTGACCAATTTTTCAAGATTGACTCTTACAAAATAATTGAAGAGGAATTCGGGATCATACCGATGACGAACTACAGATTCCCGGCCTCAAAAGGAAATATTGTCAACATCGGCACAGCCGGCGGTCAAACAAAAGCTTCCAGCGGATATACATTCCATTTTATTCAAAAGCATTCGGCGGCATTAGTGCAGCAGCTGATCAATTCTGCAAATCCTTTTTTGAAAAGACAGATTTCACCTCCACGATTTCATTTTTACGACAGTATCTTACTTCGTATTCTTTCTCATCAGCAATTACCCGGTAAAAAGATATTTACCGATCTATTCAAAAAAAATAAACCTCAGCGGGTGCTGAGGTTCCTGGATAATGAAAGTTCTATTAAAGATGAATTAAAAATTATTTTCTCATTACCAACATTGCCATTTCTCAAAGCGGCATTGAAACAATTATAATTTTCTAATTATCCGGATCAAATTGCATGAAGGATCTCCTCACTGCTTTCAGCATGCTGAACAACTGCGCTATATCAATGAACATCATGATGACCAGCGCCAGCAAGACATACCAGGGCAATTTTAATTTCTGGTTACTAATATCCTTTTGAAAATAGTTAACTATAGCAGCTCCAAAAGCAATCCCCACAACCAGGAATGATAGAAGTGAGTAGAGCACTTTGAGAAACATTATCTGCATAGTAGTATAACCGATCTTAAAGTTTTCCAGTATTGCAGCAGGGATGATCAATACCAGGGCGATCCAGCTCCAGTTTTTCCCAAACCAACTGTCGCTAAGCATGATATTTAAAAGCAAGATAATTACAATAGCGAGTAAACCCCAAGGAAAAAGCAGGAAGGTGCTTGGTTTCCCGGTGGCGATGCTTACTTTTTCAGTTTTTTCCATAAAAAGAAATTTTAATACAGTAAGGTAACTATTTTTTTTAAATCGGTAGGATGCTTAAAAAAACAGGTAAAGCTTTAATCTATGGTCGCAGGAGGTGTTGACTCCTTTAAAAATCGGGGTTATAGAAGAGAAGTGTAGTCTCAACCGGAATCCCCCTGAACGATGTCAGTCGGGCAGGAAACTGGGATATCGAATTTTTGAGAAATATTTCTAAAGAATAGAAAACTGAGTAAGACCCGGGTAGCCACAGTTCGAATTTTCTTATTAAGGATTTACAGACTATCGGGAACTTTGGATTTTCGAGATCTTGAAAAAGACCTTTATTCTGAAAGACAGATGGCCGATTCATTTGGAATAAGCAAATAATGAGTTGTTAATCGCATTGGCACTCTTTCACCGGCAACTATAACACGCCGTTCAATGATTGCATCTAATAGCTCTCTTTTTGTCAATTCTACTTCAAAAGGGTTTATTTCATCATAAAACTGCATAGGGTCAAATTCTGTTATCATCTTTGTAAACATATCAAGTTGCAGAGAAGTTTGGCATGACTTAATCCATTTTAAAATGATCTCGTTGTGTTTGTAAATATCCATATAGAATAATTTTAGTGAATCTTTTATTTGTGTTCTTTACGAGTTTTTCACTGGTTTCTTCTATAGGTATCGTATTGATGATCTTGGAAAATAATTTCCCTGAAGTCTTTACGGAGAGCATTTCTTGTTCGGGGTAAAGTTTTGCAATGTGATCGGTGAGAGAGTAAATGTCTTTTTCATTTTCTTAGGGTTTAAATTAAAAAAACGGATTTAATGAAAACCTGGATTTAATTTTTGTAAAGGCTTTGACTAGCTTTTTTTAAAAAGGCTGTACTATGATCTCAGAATTATCAAGGTGAGAAAGGTACAGACGCTAATCGTATTTTTTCGAAGGATATATGTGGTTTTCTGAAGTCAAACCTATAATGATATTTTTATTAATGCAAGGATTTTTGAACAAATATTTTTAATTCAAAGCAACCTGTTCATTTTCAAAAGCAGGTGTTTTTACGTTATTTTAGATAAAAGATTGTTTTTCAAATTTGCCATTTTTGTGAAGTAATTAAAGATGAAATTTGAAAAAAATTAATAAAGCATTTAACTGAAATAGAATTTGATTGTAGTCCCGTCCAGAATCGAACTGGAATATCAAGTTCCGGAGACTTGCGTACTATCCATTGTACTACGGGACCAATCTATTTTATCAATCCATGTGCATTAGTGGCAAAGATCTTTACAGCGATTGCCAGCAAAATTACGCCAAAAAATTTTCGCACTGCGATCAACCCCGCAGCGCCCAGCATCTTTGCAATAATATTTAATGATTTTAGAACCACAAATACAATAATAAGATTGATTAGGATGGCGACTAATATCGTTGTTTCTCCGTAATTCGCTTTTAGAGACATCACAGTGGTCAATGTTCCCGACCCGGCAATTAATGGAAATGCAATAGGAACGACGGTTGCAGCGCTTACATCTTTTTCGCTCTTGAAAAACTCAACACCCAATACCATTTCCAAACCAAGAATAAAAATTACTATTGAACCACCCACTGCAAAGGATCTTACATCCAGCCCGAGTAATTTGAGAAATGCTTCTCCCGCAAAAAGAAACAATACCATCAAGGCCCCTGAAATAAAAGTGGCTCTTAACTCCCTGATACCACCCGTTTTCGCTTTTAATGAAATGAGAACCGGAATGGCGCCGATAATGTCAATGACAGCAAAAAGAGTAAAAATTACTGTAAGCAGTTCTCCGAAATTGATTGTCATATGATCTGTTTTGGCGCAAAGGTAATGCGCCAGCTTACATGTTGAAATTTATACCTGCATTAAAATTGAAACGGGCTGAGTTGTAACCAAGAAAATCAAAATATTTTTTGTTCGTTACATTTTTCAAATTCAAAAACAACTTGAATCGTTTATCCAATTTATATTCACTATACATGTCAATAGTCAGATATGATTTTAAAATTTCCGGGGCAGCGCCATAAATATATTCGTCTCTTTTACCTGCTGCATGAAGTTGAGTGCTGATGAAAAAACCCTGTGAGGCCTGCCAACCAACATTCAGGTTAAATGTGTTTTTAGGAATGCGATAAAGATTGTAATAAGAAGAATCTTTACCGATAGGAGCGCCGGTCACATCATAAGCCGATTTTGTTTTTCCATCTGTATAAGTATAATTCAAATTCAGATTCCATTTATCTGTTTTATATGTTGCTTCCAGTTCTGTTCCATAATTTTCCTGTCTGCTTGCATTGATATACAAACTTGCAAAAGTGAAAGGATTATAAGAATAAAGGATCGCATTTTTTGTATTGCGATAAAATGCCGTGAGCTTGAAAAAGAAGTGCCTGTTTGAAAGAATCTCAAAGCCTGCTTCTTCAATAATTCCTTTTTCCGGCTGCAATTTTGAATTGCCTGCTGACGGATCAAACAACTGGTAAAGTGTCGGCATTTTGAATGCGGAATATAAATTGACAAAAATTTTTGCTTTATCATTTATTAAATAAAAAGGATTAATGGTATAGCTAAAATTGTTTCCGTATTCAGAATGATGATTCCATCTGCCGCCTACTTCGATACTAAAGCCATCTTTGTTTTTATAAACTGCCGAAACGTACGGACTGATTTGGGTCATATTTTTATTTAAGATCGGTGCTTCATAAGGGCCAAAAATACCGGTCGAAAAATATTGCTGAAAAGTATTGTTCATGCGATAATCAGCACCTGCAAGAAATTCCCAATTCTCATACTTCCAGTTATTATATAATTCCGCAAAATGTGTTCTTCCGATAAATGAGCTTCTTGAAAAATCAACGTACGGATTGCTGCGATATGTTGAATCATCCAGATAATCACGGCTTACATAATTGAAAGAATAATTAAAATGTAATGAACCTGTGGTATGAGTATAGACAAAACCTGTTCCGGCCTGGAAATTTTTAGTTTTAACGGAATAATCTTTTTCGTCTGTAAAAGCACACGCATCAAGATCGGTTTTATATTGGCTATAATTGCTAAATATCTTTAGCTGAAATTTTTTGCTTAGTTTAAAACGAATACTTCCATTTACAGCATATTCATTGATGCCATCTTTATCAAAATTCTGTTTGCCGGTAGAATCATAAGCAGCTGAAAATCCATCCGAGTTGAGATGAGTATAATGAATACCATAATTTATTTTTTTCGTATTGACACCTATGCCAGCCGTTGTTTTTAATGTATTATAACTTCCATCGGCAATTCCTGCATTGACAGAAAAATGTTTGTTATCATTTTTCTTTGTAATGATATTCACAACTCCTGCCACTGCATCTGATCCATACAAGGTAGATTGACCACCTTTTAAAATTTCAATTCGTTCGATCTGGTCAATGGGAAAATAGTTCAGGTCAAAATAATTATTGTTGACAGAAGGATCGTTCACCGGAATTCCGTCAACCAGAATAAGTGCATTGCCGGCTGAAGCGCCACGAATATCAAGTGTCATATTGGTTCCGGGATTATTATTAGCTCCGGGAATAGTAACTCCCGCTACCGTGTTTAATAATTCACCCAATGTTTTTCCTGAACTTTTTTCCAATTGCTGACGATTGATAATGGTAACGACTTTTCCTGTTTCACTTTGTTTTTTCGGATATTTATTGGCAGTGAGAATCACTTCATCAAGTGTTTTGGTTGTGTCCTGTTGTGAGAACGAATGACTGCTGATGATGACAGCAGCCACAACAAAAATTTTCTTTTTCATTACTGAAAATTTTTTTTGTGACTGCTTCCGGGAAAATGAAGATGAATATAAATGCCGCCCGGCGTTTACATTACATGCTTTTCACCCGAAAGCAAATAAAATGTTATTATGATCTGGCAGGTCTTCTGGCTTACAATTTTTCTCAATTACCTTCCCGTCCCGCCGTCGGCGAATAGTGGTTTGTAGCTTGAGAAATTTTCCAAAAGCCCCTTTAGGGGTTTGGGGTATTGTTTACAGCTACGGGGATAGCTCCGGAATTACACCGGATTCCCTTTTCATCCCGATATATCGGGGACCAAATCGATTGCAAATGTAGTGGAGTGATACAGAAGAACAAGAAATCATTTTACCCACAGTGCTATTAAAAAAATCCGAAAAGATAACCCTGCGTAATAATTTCTGCCTGGCGCAGCATTGTAGTAACGGCCGGCTGCTGCATTGATGTCATTACCGAGGCTATAAGTAGTATTAAATAAATTATCAACACCAGCAAAAACTTCTGCTTTGACCTTTCCATGAAATTTTTTTCTCTATCCAAGCCTTGTGCCTACCAGGTTATAAGAAGATGCAAAATCGGAATTGGCATCATTCAATGCAATCGGATCTGTATAATTATAAGTGACATTTATATAATAGCCGGCTTTTGATGTTACGTCAAGTCCTGCAACAACAACCTGCGGAGCAGCTCCGGGTAATTTATTTTTTGAAAAATCTGTGCTCACCTGTTTGAAACTTCCATAATGGAAATCATGCCATGCATAACTGGTCCATATTTTGGCAGCACTGATAAAATGATGCGGATTATCAGTAAGCTGGTAAGAAACATAGGACTCTACGCCATTTTGTTTAGTGGAACCTGCATTTACATAATAATAAACTCCATTGGTATCTATTCGCTGAACAATTGTATTTTTCAGATCAAAGAAAAATGCATTAATATCGAAATACAGTTTGTTGCTGAATAGAGTTCCTCTTGTTCCTATTTCATAATCCATTCCGTCTTCAGGTTGCAGGTTAGTTACAAATAGCCCATCAGATCGGAGCATTTCTGAAGAAGTAGGCGGAGAAAACCCTCTTGCAATACTTCCATATACAGAAATATCTTTCGAAATCTTTTTAAGGATAGCAAGGTGTGGCGGTAATTTATTTTCAAATGTCCTGCTCTGTGTGGTTGAAGGCCTGGAAGTAAGATGTATGAATTGAAGCGACGATTTATTTGAACTTGCTCCTGCAGTTATGATCCACCCTTTCGGCAATTTTAAATCCATTTGTGCGAATATCATGTATTGCCACATATTAATATTATCGTCGGATTGCAATGAATCAGCAACACCTGATTTGCTGCCATAATCTCTTGTATTGAAAAACCCTTTCTGTGCTTCTGTTCCAAAATTCAATTGCAACCTTGTTTGTCCAATTTGTTTTTTAAATTCAAAAACAGATCTCCCGCCGAAATGTGGTTCTTTCCTGAACTCATAAACCCGTATGCCGGGATTAGTAAAGTCAGTATATGATCCATATATGGAAATAGTATTTTGCCAATTTTCATTGAAATGGTATTCATTACTAAAACCTGCAATAAAAATCTTTTGATAAATAGCAGCTTTGTTTTGTACAGCACCGGGTTGTGAACCGGCTGAAGGCCTTGCCTGTTGGGGATTAGCATTATACTGTGCTACGGTTAAGCCGCCCGGTGTTTGATAAAAAAGATCACTATAAGACATGTATGCATGCAGGGTTTGTTTATCACTTGCTTTCAATAAACTTTCCCAGGTACCAATATCACGTCGCATTTTAGATTGCATACGATATCCATCACTGGTTTGGTGTGAATAAGTGAAACTATTCTGATGATCTGCATTTCCTGCTTTAATATTTACATTGATGTTACTGGTATTAAAACTACCGGTTGAGTAACTAAATGAAAGTTCTTTATTCCAGTTCGCAGGCAACGTATGTATAAGCATAGCGCCGCCGATGCCTGCTCCATACAAACTACTGGCGGGTCCTTTAATGATCTCGATAGAATTAAAATTATAAAAGCTTAATTGATTCAGATATGTATTGCCACTCGGATCAGTAAGGGGTATTTCATTCGAGATAAATTTTTACATCACGGACACCAAATGGTGATCGTAAAGAACTGCCTCGGATATTAAGACGGTAACTGCTGGGTGATCGTTCTTCCATGCTTACGCCCGGCGTAATATTCAAAGCCGGTAATATATTCATGTTGCTGAAACGGTTCAATTGTTCCTGGCCAGTAAGACTGACAGGAGCAGCTACCTCAATCAACTTTCTGTTTTGTTCATAGGCTTTCACTATCACTTCGGATAGATTTTTTGATTGAGTCTGTTTCTTCAGATTGGGAAAAGACAAAATTGCAGGTAAATAAAAAGCAGAATAGAAAAAGATAAATTTTTTTCATGGAATTGGTTTCATTTCGTACCGCTAAGGTAGAACGTTTTTTCCCTATCTTCAAGTCATGGTACCAAAGAATAAACTGGGAATTTTTTCACTTGACCATGATCGTGATTGGCCTGGTGATCGGGATGGGTATTTTCAGAACTTCCAAAGATGCAGCACAAGCTGCTTTAACGCCATCCATTTTTTTTCTTGCATGGATATTTGGAGGCATTGTTGCATTTTGCGGAGCCTTGACCTATGCAGAGATTGGAAGCCGCTACCCGGTGACTGGCGGCTATTATAAAATATTTTCATATGCCTATCATCCTTCCATTGCTTTTGCCATCAACTGCATCATTCTAATTTCTAATGCTGCTTCACTATCGGGAGTAGCGCTGATCGGTAGTGAATATATCGCACCATTATTATTTAAAAACGGAACAACGGATTTTATAAAAGCCTTGATTGCTATGGCTGCGATCATTTTATTTTATGGAGTCAATCTAATGGGACTGAGAATGAGCTCCCAAACACAAAATGTACTGATGATGATAAAGATCGGGATGATATTGATACTCATTTCTTCTATTTTCTTTCCGCATTTGTATAATACTTCGCCTCAACCAGTGGTTGATTTAAAGACTCTGAAATTTGGTGCGATCCTTTTGTCATTTGGGGTCGCATTAAAAGCTACCTCATTCACATATGGCGGTTATCAGCAAACCATCAATTTTGGAGAAGAGATACAAAACCCTCAACGAAATATTCCAAGAGGAATTTTTATCGGTATATTAGTGATCGTTTCCCTCTACCTGGCAGTCAGCTATGCTTATTACAAGGTGATCGGTTTTAATGAACTGAAAGAGACTTCGGGCATTGCTGCCATAGTTGTTGAAAAAATGTTTGGGGCTACTGGGAAATATGTTACTTCTATTCTCTTATTTGTTGCAGTGTTGGCTTATGTCAATGTTTTGCTGCTGAGCAACCCGAGAGTGATGTATGCTATGAGTGAAGATGGAATTTTGCCAGCTTCTTTTAGAAAAAAGGAAGAAAAGAAAGATGTACTGACCGTGAGTCTTACAGTTTTTGCTGCCGTTTGTGTCATAGTTTTATTTTTTGCAAAAAAATTCAACGAGATATTAAGCTTTACCATTTTTCTTGATTCCATTGGCATGGCAACATCCGCTGCGACAATTTTTATCCTGCGAAAAAGAACAAAGCATCTTGATGGAACAGGAATTTATATTATGAAATTCTACCCATTAATGCCGTTGCTTTTTATTATTACGTATATTTTTGTTGGGATCATGATTGGAGTTGATAACTGGCGATATGCTGTCATTGGAATATCTGCATTTATCATTTTTCTTTTGATCTATTTTGCTACACAAAAATTCAGAACACAAAAAATCTGAATATGGACCTTTCATATATTTTAAATGAACTGGGTGAAGAAAGAGAAAATTATTTCAATGCAGTTTCTCCGCCTATTATGCAAACCAGCAATTTTGTTTTTAAAAAAGTAGATGATCTGCGCAGAGCATTTGAAGATGAAATGAGTGGCTATCTGTATAGCCGGGGTTTGAATCCAACTGTTGATATTCTTCGGAAAAAATTGGCGGCATTGGATGGAGCAGAAGATTGTCTGGTATTTAATAGCGGTGCAGCGGCCATTTTTGCCGGTATATTGGCAAATGTAAAATCAGGCGATCATATTGTTTCAGTAAAAGCTCCTTATACCTGGGCGCAACGAATGTTTGATGTTATACTTCCACGATTTGGAGTGACCACCACTTATATTGACGGAACAAAAATTGAAAACTGGGAAAAGGCAACCAGTAGCAACACTACTTATATTATCTCGAATCACCCAATAGCTGGGATTTTGCTTTGCAGGATATAAAAGCAGTAGCTGCATTGGCAAAACAAAAGAATATTGTCACGATGATTGATAACAGTTATTGTACACCGCTGTTATCAAAAACCGATTGAAATGGGAATTGACCTGAGCATGCAAACCGCCACCAAATATATCGGCGGACATAGCGATGTGTTGGGCGGAGTATTGAGCGGTTCACATGCAATGATGAAAAAAATATTTGACAGTGAATACCTGAATATCGGCAGCGGCATTCAACCTTTCAATGCCTGGTTGCTGATTCGGGGATTAAGAACATTGCCGGCAAGACTGGATCGAATCACCAAATCAACAAAAGAAGTGGTGAAATTTTTAAAACAACATCCGAAGATAGAAGGAGTTCTTTTTCCTTTTGATGAATCATTTCCTCAATATGAATTGGCAAAAAAACAAATGAACGGAGCCTGCGGTTTATTTACTTTTATTTTGAAAACAAGATAAAGAGAATCCATTGTGAAATTCTGTGAATCGCTGAAACATATCATGATGGCAGTAAGCTGGGGCGGACATGAAAGCCTGGTGATTCCAAAATGTTGCGGCATTCCTCCTAAGGATTTTGATCCGGAAAATAAAGAACATCGTTATATAAGGATGTATGTGGGACTGGAAGATCCGCAGTATCTTGATAAGCGATCTGGAACAGGCATTGGCTTTCAATAGAGTGAAAAAATTTAAAATCTAAACCGACTTGTCAAAAATCATCTTTCCTCGCTACTCATTTCATTATTTTTGCGCATTATGATTCGATTTATAAAACTGGCTTTTTGCCTCTTACTCTTTACCAATCTTTTGTCAGGTTTTCCCACGAGAAAAATGGGATCTGCGAAAATGTGTGGATTATGCTTTGAAAAATAATATTTCAGTAAAGCAAGCAGATCTGCAGATACGTTTTGCTGAATTAGATCTGCAGCAAAGCAAATTATCACAATATCCTTTTGCTAATTTGGGCGGAAATCTTGGTTATAGTTCTGGTCGTAACCAGGATCCGACTACGTTTAGCCTTATCACAACAGGGTATTTATCCAATAATTATTCATTACAGGCCAGCGTTGATCTTTTTAACTGGTTTACAAAAAAGAATACTATTGCAGTAAAGGATTTAATTTACAGGCAACCCAGGCAGGTGCAGAAAAAGCAAGAGATGATATTTCACTGAATGTAGCGGTGGCTTATCTGCAGGTATTATTGGCAAAAGAGCAGGCAAATCTTGCATCGATACAGGTAGGACAAACAAGAGTCACAATTAGAAAGCACCCGCAAAGCAGGTAGATGCTGGTACACTTCCCGAATTGAATGCTGCACAACTAGAATCGCAATTGGCAACTGATAGTTCCAACCTGATCAGCGCTGAAACATCAGCACAGCAATTATTGCTTCAATTAAAAGCATTGTTGAACCTGGATGCTGCTGCAGATTTTGATATTGCTTCTGTTCCTGTAGATATGGTTCCTGTTGAAAATCTTGCTGATTTGCAACCAGAGGCTGTATATAATCTTGCATTAGCAAATCTGCCACAGCAAAAAGTAGATGAACTAAATCTGAAAGCTGCCTTAAAATCAGTACAAGTAGCCAGAGGCAGTATGTATCCCACTTTTTCATTATTTGGAAGTCTTGGAACTACTTATAATAACAAGGCCAATGAAATCAAATCTAGTAACACAGTTGAATGCTCCGGTCGGAACTGTTACTGTTGGAGGCACTCCCTACCAGGTTTATCCATTATCGCCCTTTTAATGTTTACAATTATGGAAAGATATCCTATTTCAATCAACTGAATCAGAATTTCAGACAATCCCTTGGTATAAATGTAAGCGTTCCTATTCTTGAATGGAGGTAGTTTGCGTACGGGTTGGCAACGGTCAAAACTAAGTCTAAAACAAGCAGAACTTCAGAAAGAACAAAACAGCATGACCTTGAAACAGGATATTTATAAAGCATATAATGATGCTGTGGCAGCGTTTGAAAAATTCAATGCGAATAAAAAAGCTGTTGAAACTGCAGAAAAGGCGTATGATTTTGCAAGAAAAAGATATGATCTGAATCTGCTTGTCAACCTATGAACTTCTGAACAGCCAGAACAGCCTGCTCACTGCAAAAACACAATTGTTGTATTCGCATTATGATTATGTTTTTAAAATGAAATTGCTTGAATTTTATAAAGGACAGGGAATTAAACTTTAAAACTTTTTAAATAACATGAATAAAACTGTAAAATGGATATTAATCATACTGGGAATAGTCATTGTAGTGATGATTGCGGCAAGTTGATAATTGGAAGCGGCGATAGTGGCGGAATAAAAGTAGCAACTGAAAAAGCAGCAAAACGAACCATTATTGAAACAGTAAATGCCAGCGGAAAGATTTATCCCGAAATAGAAGTAAAGATCAGCCCGGATATTTCCGGTCAGATCACTGAACTGAATGTACAAGAAGGAGACACTGTAAAAAAAGGCCAGGTACTGGCCCGTATTTATGCTGATATTTATGCGCTGCAAAAAGATGAAGGCTGCTTCCAGGGTAAATCAATCAGAAGCAACTGTGGCTAATAGTGAAGCAGCTATTGAAGCATTAAAAGCAAACCTGGATCAGGCCAAACAAACCTATGACCGGAATAAAACTTTGTTTGATCAGAAAGTAATTTCAAAATCAGAATTGGAACAATATGAAACTGCTTATCGTTCTGCATTAGGCAAATTATAATGCAGCAAAACAAAATATAAAAGTTTGCAGGCGGGAGTACAGAGTTGCACAAACTGATCTGACTTCAGCGGCAAATAAAGATTTAAGCCGTACCACATTGACAGCTCCGATGAATGGAGTGATATCATCTTTGAAAGTAAAAAAAGGAGAAAGAGTAGCAGGTAATAGTTTTAATTTAGGTACAGAAATGATGACAGTATCTGATATGAGTGTACTGGAAGTAAGAGTGGATGTGGGAGAAAATGATATTGTAAAAGTAATATCGGCGATTCAGCAGATGTGGAAGTGGATGCTTATAATAACCGGAAATTTAAAGGAGTAGTAACAAAAATTTCCAGCAGCACAACCACAACTTCTGCAACATCCACATCAAATGATGTGACGAATTATGAAGTGAGAATACGTTTGGATCAGTGATTCCTATAAAGATCTTATTTCAAAAACATTTCCTTTCCGGCCGGGTATGAATGCCAGTGCTGATATCAAAACCAGACGACATGATAATGTTTTGTCTGTTCCTATTACAGCTGTTAATGCAAGAGTAAAAGGAAGTGATAAAAATCTGGCTGAGAAAAAGAAAGAAGAAAGTAAGATGAAAGAAGATATGACAACAATGATCAGGATGACAATGCCTCTTCTGCTAATGATGAACTGGAAGAAGTAGTATTTGTATTGCAAAAAGATGGTAAAGTAAAAAAAGCCGTGGTAAAAACAGGCATTCAGGATATTAATTATATAGAAGTCACCAGTGGACTTAAATGAAGGAGATGAAGTGGTGACTGGCCCTTACACTGCTATCAGCAAAACATTGAAAGATGGAACGAAAGTAAAAGTGGTTCCAAAAGATAAATTGTTCCAGAATTAATATTGAGATTATGTATAAATTTTAAAAGAGTCCTGAATAGCAGGACTCTTTTTTATTTTGTCAAAATTAGCTGAGATGACTTTCTTATCTTTAGTTCAATATCTATTTATAATGCTTTCAATTATGGACTCTTAATTTCGGTATCATAGGCGGTGGCAGTTGGGCTACAGCATTGGCCAAAATTCTTACGGATAAAAAACATTCTATCAACTGGTGGATCCGCAATCCTGAAATTATTGAGCAATCTTCAGCAACGGGCACATAATCCGCATTATCTGAGTTCGGTTAATTTTGATATTTCACTTCTTTCTCTTTCAAATGATATTAATGAAGTTGTAAAAAATTCTGATGTACTGGTCATTGCTGTTCCTTCAGCTTATGTAGAACAAAGTATCGGAGCATGTAGCAGCCTTCTGACTGGAAGAATAAAAAAATTGTTTCTGCTATTAAAGGATTATTACCTGAAAAAAATGTTTTGTTGAATTATTATTTGCAGAAACAATTGCAATTTTCCGCTGGAAAATTATTTTGCTGTTTTAGGTCCTTGTCATGCAGAAGAAGTAGCAGCAGAAAAACTTTCTTATCTCACTTTTTCCGGTATTGATATGGTTGCGGCTTCAGAAATTGCATCTCATTTCAATACAGAGTATATTAATACGATTGTTAATCATGATATTCTTGGTGTACAATATGCGGCAGTATTAAAAAATATTTATGCATTAGGAGCCGGCATTGCACATGGATTGGATTATGGAGATAATTTTTTAAGTGTATATATTGCCAATGCAGCTGATGAAATGGCAGGTTTCTTAAAAAAATTTGGTGTTGAACATATTGTAGTTGGTGAACATGAAGGAGAAGATCCGGTCACTCATCGTAAGATCACCGAATTATGCTGCATCAGTTTATCTGGGCGATTTGCTGGTTACCTGTTATTCTTTATTTAGCCGCAACCGGACTTTCGGTAACATGATTGGCAAAGGATATTCTGTAAAAGCAGCGCAATTGGAATTGAATATGGTGGCGGAAGGTTATAATGCTGCCAAATGTATTTATAATATCAATCAATCTGTAAAAGCTGCTATTCCTATTGCTGAAACAATCTATAAAATACTCTGGGAAAATGTTAAAGCCTCAGATCGGATTTAAACGGATAGAACAGGGTTTGGTCTGATTAATGACAACTGACCAAAATTTTCAGTTCTATGCCTATTTCTTACAACGGATTCGGACCCTTGGCCATTTTGATCATGGTGCTTTGCCTGGTAGTTTCAGAGGCTTACAAAAAACTCCGGCATAGACAGAGACATCATTAAAAAACTTATTTTTAGGTCAATAAATTTACAAGCCATGATTAACGTTTTTCCAGGTTCTTTTTCTTGTTGCATCTATAGTTCTGATCGTTCTAAATGTTATTCATTTTAATAAGTACAGGGAAAGTAAACAACATCCGGATGCCAAACCTCATCCCATCAAATGGTTTGATTTTATCCTTACAAGTTTAGTGGCATTGGGATGTGCTTTGAATATCATCATTGCAGTGGATCAGTAAGGGTAAATGATTTCTCTTAAAAAAATAAAGTCGCTGCAATTCCATCAGCGAGGAGCTTACCTTCATTGGTCAATATCAAATGTTCATTATCCAGGTTCATTAAGCCACTATCAATATATTTTTTGCTTGCTATATGCAACGTTTGGCTGGCTGTTTCTTCAATTTTCCGGAGATCCAATCCTTCCATAGTTCGTCAGAGAAGTCATAATATATTCATTCAGCTGTTGGTTAGGGGTGAGCTCTTCTTTTTCAAATGGAACAATGCTTTTATTAATAGATTCGATATAAATGTTATTGTTGGAAATATTCCATTGTCTGGATGTGCCATTGAATGAATGAGCCGATGGACCCAGACCCAAGTATTTTTTTCCTTGCCAGTAAGATGAATTGTGGCGGCTTCGAAAACCCGGTTTGGCAAAATTGGAAATTTCATAATGTTCATAGCCGGCTTTTTCCAGCCATTGCATCAGCAATAAAAATTGTTCTGATTGTTTATCTGGATTTACATCTTCTGTTTTCATGGTTACGAATCATTTTATACAATGGAGTTTTTGGTTCCACTGTCAATGCATAACAGGAAAGATGAGGTATGATTAAATGCAATAGCAGTTTCAACATTTTGCTTCCATTTTTCATTGGTCAATAATGGAGTACCATAAATAAGATCAATAGTGATATTATTAAATATGATTGATTGCCAATTGTAAATTGTCAATTGCTTGTTCGGCATGTATGTGCCCGGTTCATCCATTTCAGATCTTCTTCAAAAAAACTTTGTATCCGATGCTAAGACGATTAATGCCGATCTTTTTCCAAGCTATTAATTTTTCTTCTGATAATATCATCCGGATTTGCTTCGAGTGTTATTTCAGCATTCAGGCGAAACAGAATAAACAGACCTGATCTTGTCAATTTGTGATTGCAATTCCTCGCTTTCCAGTAAACTTGGTGTGCCGCCGCCAAAATAAATGGTTTCAACCGGTTCAGTTCCAAAAGATAATTCTTTTGAAGTTCTATTTCTTTCAATAAAGCAGCGATAATTCGTTTTTATACCTGCAATGAAGTGCTGAAATGAAAATTGCAATAATGACAAGCCTGTTTGCAAAAAGGTATATGAATATAAATTCCAGCCAAACTGATTTGCGATTTAATGAATAATTTTAATCTCTGATTATCCTGGCGGAAAGCCGAATGACAAAATTAAGACTGCAAATATCGGTTCTTGTTTTTCTTTTGATTCTGCCTGGATGCGATCGGCGCAGAATAACTACAATCTTTATATACGGGGTGTTGACAAAGATTCCTCTTTTAGTTTCACAATTTGGTTTGACTACTTCTTTTATTTCCAGAATTGCTTGTATTGAATATATCAACAAATTGCCATCTTACCTGCAATCAAAAGGATATGTAACTGCTTCGCTTGATAGTATACATTATGATTCCACTTTTGCCCGTGTGGTGCTTTTTGTTGGAGAGCCTTATCAATGGGCTATCATTGGATACTAAACAAGTTGAGCCCTCATTGCTTGATGCATGTAGGCTGGAGAGAAAAATTATTTAGAATAAACCGATTGATTTTTCACAGGTAAAATTGCTGGAAGAAAAGATACTGGATTACCTTGAAAACTACGGGTATCCTTTTGGAAAAGTTTATCTTGATAGTCTGCGAATTAGATAATGAAAAAGTTTCTGCTTTGCTGAAAGTAGACAAAGGACCACTTATAAAATTGATAGTATCAGGATTTTTGGAAATGCAAAAATTTCCAATAATTATTTGCAGCGATACCTTGATATTCCCAATGGTAGTCTTTATAGCAAAGAAAAATTAGTAAGTATTAATAAGAAGATGCGAGATCTAACTTATATCGAAGAGGAACATCCATTCAATATTTCTATGCTGGCAACCGGCTCTGTAGTAAATCTTTATCTGAAACAAAAAAAAAGCAGCCAGATATAATGTGTTGATTGGGTTTTTGCCCAATAGTGATCAGCTATCTTCAAAAAACTTATTGATAACAGGAGAAGGCAAATATCAATTTGAAAAATGCACTTGGTGCCGGGGAAACAATTGGATTAAACTGGCAGCATTTGCAGGTAAAATCGCCACGGCTGAATATTTTTTATCAGCATCCTTATCTTTTTAATTCACCGATTGGACTTGATTTTACTTTTGATATGTTTCGCAAAGACAGTAGCTTTCTGAATGTCAATCTTGCAACTAGGGGCACAATATATTCTTTCATCTACACAAATCCGGAAAACTATTTATTCAAAGATTTCAGACAATTGTCAATGGGGTTGATACAAATTTCATATTGCAAAATTACCAGTTGCCTGACTGAGGCGGATGTAAGTTCTGTAAATGCTGGGGATAGATTATGAATTTAATAATACCAATTATCGGTTGAATCCCAAAAAAGGAAATGAATTTCATTATTGTTACATCTGTTGGGACAAAAAAGATCAAAGAAGAATAATGACATATCTGAACTTGAAAGATCCCAATAATCCGTCTTTTGATTTTGGAACGTTGTATGATACGGTGAAATTAAAAACCTATCAGTTTCGAGTGAGGGCAACTGCCGAAAAATATTTTCCAATTGGTAAACAAAGTACTATTAAAACAGCGGTCAATGCTGGCCTTTTTCAAAGCGGAAATATTTTCCGAAATGAAT
This sequence comes from uncultured Bacteroidota bacterium, assembly GCA_963745445.1. GTDB lineage: Bacteria > Bacteroidota > Bacteroidia > Chitinophagales > Chitinophagaceae > UTBCD1. Next base: position 204,230 of record CAVUXD010000003.1, on the reverse strand, counting down.
TGTTCCAGATAGGAGGCTATAAATTACTTCGTGGTTTTGATGAGGAAAGCCAATATCTTTCACAATTTGCTATTGGCAACGGTTGAATATCATTACCTGATTGGTCTGAATTCTTATTTCTATGTGTTGGCTGATGGAGGTTGGGGAAGAAACAATAGTCAGAACAGTAATGTCAACTATTCATTATTTCGGAACCGGTGTTGGGTCTTGCTTTTGAAACTAAAGCAGGTATTTTTAACCTTGCCTGGGCTGTAGGAAAAAGAAATGATACACAGTTGAACCTGCGCCAATCAAAAATTCATTTTGGATTTGTCAATTATTTTTAAACGCAGTTAGATTAGTTACAATATTTTTGTATTATAATTTTTTATTCTTGAGCCAGTTTTTTTGCTTCATTTTATTATTGTTGCTTCTTGACAGAATTCCTTTCTGCGCAGTCCAATACCGGATTCAATCAAGTCCTATCTCGGGATTCGTTGAGACATAATCAGAATACCGTTATCAGGCAATCAGACTCGATACTATATATTATTAGCAGTTAGATTCCGTTTCTAAAAGACCAGAAGGATTCGGTGGTTGGCGTATAACTATCGGTAAAGATTTTTTCTACTCGAATTATTTCAACCCGGAAATATTGAAACAGCATCCTTATTTTGGATTTAGTAGCTGACCCTGTTACAATATGTATTCGGATAAAAAGAAGATTTAATGGGAAAGAATTTCTTTTTTATGCATTGATTGTTTTATTGCTGGTTTTTGCTTTTTTGAAAAGACTTTTCCCCAAATATTTTAATGATCTTTTCCGGCTTTTTTTCCGAACTACTTTAAAACAAAGACAGATCAGGGAACAACTGATGCAGACACCATTACCATCTTTATTATTCAATGGATTTTTCATTGTGACCTGCTGCATTATATATTGATTTCTTATTTCAGCATTTTCAATTTTACGCATAGAGAAAACTTCTGGCTATTATTTTTGTATTGTGTCATTGGGCTTTCAGCTATTTATTTGGTTAAATTTCTTGGGCTTAAACTTTCGGGTTGGGTATTTAATGCGGAAGAAGCCACAAATTCCTATATTTTTATTGTTTTTATAGTTAATAAAATGATCGGTATTTTTTTACTCCCATTTTTGATATTATTGGCATTTACGGAGGGAACTATTTATTCGAAATCTCATTGGTTCATTTCATGGTGTGGGATTGGAGCTTTATTTATTTATCGGATTATTTTATCCTATGGTGCTGTTCGTAATCAGGTCAAAGTCAATCCTTTTCATTTCTTTTTATATCTGTGTGCTTTTGAAATAGCGCCGCTTTTACTGATTTACAAGGCTTTGCTATACTTTTTCAGCAGAACTACTTAACTTTGCACTCAACTTTAGCCGAACCGATTATGGTAAAAGATGGGGTTAACAAGGCCGATGTTCAGGCCAAAGCAATTCAGAAAATTCTGATTACCCAACCGAAACCTGAAAGTGATAAGTCTCCGTATTTTGAACTTTCCAGGAAGTACAATGTGGAGCTTGATTTTCATCCTTTTATTAAGTTGGAAGCTATTCCTGCCAAGGATTTCCGAAAGCAAAAAATTGAGATTCAGAATTATACCGCTGTTATTTTTACCAGCCGGAATGCTATTGACCATTTTTTCCGTACCTGCGAAGAAATGAAGATCAATGTTTCCCAGGACACAAAATATTTCTGCATAACTGAAGCCGTGGCTTTATACCTTCAAAAATTTATTCTTTATCAGGAAACGAAAAGTATTTTACGGTGCCGATGGAACCAATAAAAGCATGTTTGATGTTATTAACAAGCATAAAGGCAATGAAAAATTCCTTTATGTATGTTCCGAAAATCAGCAGGATAATGAGATCTGCAACTGGCTTAAGACGAATAATTGTGAATTTGCACTTGGCTTTTATGTACCGTACCCAAAGCAATGATGTAAAAGAAATTCTTGATCAAAAATGATTATGATGTTATCTGTTTTTTTACTCCAAGTGGTGTAAAAAGTCTATTTGATAATGTTCCAAAGTATCAAACAAAATGGAACAGTCATCGGGGCTTTTGGAAATAATACTTCAAAAGCAGTTGAAGAAGCCGGGTTAAAACTTGAGATTAAAGCCCCGCAACCACAAACACCAAGTATGGTAGCAGCATTGGAACAATTTCTTGTCTGCTAATCTGAAGAAAGAAATAATATTCTGTTAACTTAATATATGAAGAAGGGCACCCATCAGGTGCCCTTTTTCTTTTTAAAATTTATTCAACGAACTTCGTTACGACTGTTAAATATTGCATGTATGCATACCAATAAACTTATTAATGAAACAAGTCCTTACTTGTTGCAGCATGCTCATAATCCTGTCAACTGGTATCCTTGGGGAGAAGAAGCATTGCAAAAAGCACAAAGAAGAAAATAAACCTATTTTGGTAAGTATTGGATATGCTGCTTGTCATTGGTGTCATGTAATGGAACAGAGAAAGTTTTGAAGATGAAGACAACAGCAGAAGATCATGAATGATAATTTTGTTAATATCAAAATTGACAGAGAGGAAAGACCGGATCTGGATCATATTTATATGGATGCTGTGCAGGCAATGACAGGAAGCGGTGGCTGGCCATTAAATGTTTTTCTGACACCGGATGGAAAACCTTTTTATGGAGGCACTTATTTTCCACCAAAGAGAGCATTTAATCGTCCTTCCTGGCAGGAAGTATTTACAAAGTGTAATCACAGGCTTTTCAATGAAAGAAGAAATGAAATAGATGCACAGGCTGAAAATCTGACAGATCATCTTGATAAAATCCAATTCATTTGGATTGCAAAAACCATCTGAGATAGAGCAGATTGTTTACGAAAGAAAAATTGATGAGATCTTTTGAAAATATCATGAAATCGGCAGATAAAGAATGGGGAGGTTTTGGAAATGCGCCTAAGTTTCCACAAACATTTGCGATTCAATTCTTGTTGAGATATTATCATATTACCAGGAATGAAGAAGCACTTAAACAGGCATTATTCTCAGTCTTGATAAAATGATTGAAGGAGGAATTTATGACCAGATTGGTGGCGGCTTTGCCCGGTATTCCACCGATAAAGAATGGCTGGTTCCTCATTTTGAAAAAATGCTTTATGATAATGCTTTACTTAGTTTCTGTTTTGAGTGAAGCTTTTCAATTAACAAAACAATGAACGATATAAAGAAGTTATTGATGAAACAATAGAATTTGTTCAACAGAGAATTATTTCATCCGGAAGGAGGATTTTATTCTGCATTGGATGCCGATAGTGAAGGAGAAGAAGGAAAATTTTATGTATGGAATTATAAAGAAGTAAAAAATTTATTGGGAGAAGATGCAGATATTTTTTGCGAATATTATGATATAACTGAAAAGGGAATTGGGAAGGAAAAAATATTCTTCGGAGTAAAAGAACCGTTGGAAAATTTGCTGCCAGAAAAAATATCCAGAATACCTTTAAGATTTATTGAAAAAGAGCAGAGAAAAATTATTAGACAGGAACGGAAGTAAAAGAATTCGACCTTTACTAGATGACAAAATCATTCTTGGATGGAATGCTCTGATGAATATTGCATTGCAGTAAGGCTTTTGCAGCAACCGGTAATGAAAAGTATCAGGCAACTGGCTATTACAAATATGCAATTTTTGTTGGATAATTTCAGTAACAGATATCCAGATGAATTTTATCATACCTGGAAAAATAATGATGGCAAAATATCCCGCTTTTTTTGATGATTATGCTTTTTTGATCCAGGCACTAATACAGCTTCAAGAAATAACGGCGAACAATAACTGGCTTGATCAAAGCAAAAGACATAACAGAATTTGTTATTGAAAATTTCAGTGAAGAAGAAACGGTTTTTTCTTTTATACAAAAAAGGATCAGACAGGATGTGATTGTTCGAAAAAAAGAAGTATATGATGGTGCTGTTCCCTCAGGAAATTCTAGTAATGGCTTATAATCTTTATCATCTTTCAATTTTATTTTGATAAAGAATGAATGGAAACAAGAGAAGTTTAGAGTATGGTCTTATTTCTTTGGAGCAAAGCGATTATTCAGTTATCCGACTTCGTTTGGATTCTGGGCTTGCTTGTTTCAGGAAATAATTACTGGAACTAATGAAATTGCAATTGCAGGAGATGATTATTCAAATACTGCATTTAGAATTGCTTACAACAGTATATTCCTCATAAGTATATTGATAGCTTCGGAACTTCGGATATACACGACTTTCCTTTATTGGCGGATAAGCCAGTGACGAAGACGACTTCTATTTGGCTTTGCAGGAATTTTTCCTGCCTGCCTCCTGTAATTACAGTCAAAGAGCTTATATCCCTGATAAACAGGCTCGAATAACGAGTAATTAATTTTGAGTTAATACAATAAAATAAGACCCAATATCCGTTAGAAATTTTACCTCGGAAAATACGCTTTGATTTGAAAAAAATAAATATTAACGTTGTGACTGAGAATAACCCAAAATATTATATTTGCCCAATACCCTTTAAGTGTATGAAAATGAAAAACCTTTACTACTGCCTGTTTTGCAGTCGTCTGCATTTTATTGCTGACAAGTTGTGGAATCTTGGGAAAAAGAATAGCAAAGGTGCGACGCCTTCCCAATGATGGTCAGGTGCATGGCATTGCTCCAGGAAGCAAGTATATTCTTCCCAAACCTCCGGGTATGGTATATATTCCTCAAGGTACATTTCATATGGGTCCAAGTGATGAAGATCCCGCTTATGCATTTAGTGCCCGTAACCGTTCCGTTTCCATCAGTGGATTCTGGATGGATGCTACTGAAATTACCAATAACGAATATCGTCAGTTTGTATTACTGGGTTCGTGACTCTGTTGCTGCCCGTAAGTTGGGCTATGTAAAAGCAGGTGCTGATGGAATGGAATATGTGGATTGGGAAAAAATGAAGACGTTGAAATGGAATGATCCTAAAGTAATTGAACAACTGGCTCAAACTGATTTTATTCTTTCTCCCGAAGACAGAATTTTTGGTAAAAAAGAAATTGATCCTTCAAAAATTATTTATCATTCAGAAGTATTTGACCTGAAAGAAGCTGCTAAAAGAGAAAATGCTGGTAAACCACGTTCTAAGTTTATTATTAAAAAAGATATTCCTATTTATCCTGATACATTTGCTGGATTCGTGATTTTTCTTATTCGTATAATGAGCCAATGACCAAACGCTATTTTTCTCATCCTGCATTTGGAAATTATCCTGTAGTAGGAGTAAACTGGAAACAGGCTACTGCTTTTTGTGAATGGAGAACTCATTTACTAAATGCTTATCTTGATTCTAAAAAAAGAGCACAGGAATCTGATTTCCGTCTGCCAACAGAAGCACAATGGGAATATGCAGCACGTGGTGGTCGTTCACAATCTATGTTCCCCTGGGGTAATTATTACCTGAGAAATAAAAAAGGATTGTTTGATGGCCAATTTCAAACCTGGTCGTGGTAACTATCCTGAAGATGGAGGTTTCTATACAGTTCGTGCCGATGCTTACTGGCCTAATGATTTTGGTCTGTATTGCATGGCCGGTAATGTGGCAGAATGGACCTCTTCTATCTATTATGAAGGTCGTAATAACTTCCAGCATGATATGAACCCTGATGTTCGCTGGAATGCAAAAGATGATGATCCTCCGCTGATGAAGCGTAAAATAATTCGTGGTGGTAGCTGGAAAGATGTTGGTTATTATCTGCAAACAGGTACCAGCACTTACGAATACCAGGATTCAACCAAATCTTACATTGGTTTCCGTTGTGTAATTGATTTACCGGCTGCTCCACAAAAAGGTCGTCGCTAGATAAAATTTTAACAGGAACGGTCTTAACAATGACCTCTGCTTGTTTAAACAATTTTTCAACCACTAACTGAAATCGTTTGTAAAATTTAATAACCTATAAAACGAACCAATTATGCTTTTCTTTAAAACCCAAAGAGGCCAGGTAGTCCTTAACTTTATTTTCGCTTTTTTTGCTGCCGTTGTAATCCTTGGAGCATTATTTAAAATCCGTCACTGGCCTGATGCTGATGAAATGATCACATTAGGTCTGTTATCTGAAGTAATTGTGTTCCTCGTAATGGCATTCCTTGTGCCTCCTCCTGAAGAACCACATTGGCAGCGATATTTCCCTGACATCAATGAGCATCCTGATGTTGAGAAAGCCCGTACTGGTAAATCTGAACTCCGCTTACTATGCTCCGGGATCAGTCTGGTAATCCTGCTTTGACCAAACTGGAAGATATGCTGCGTGAAGCAGATATTACTCCGGCTAATCTTGGACGGTTGGGTGAAAATTTTAAAAAATTAGGTGGTACAGTTGATAAAATGTCTGATATCACGATGTAGTATCTGCTACCGGTGATTATACTGCAAAGACACGTGAAGCTGCTACTGCTTTAGGTACAATGAAAGATGCTTATATTGGTGCTGCCAACAGCGTTCAACATTTTAATACAGCTGCAGAAGGTACCAAGCAGTTCCATGAGCAAGTACAGGTATTAACCAAAAACCTGTCTTCTCTGAATACTATTTATGAACTGGAATTGCAGGATACTAACAATCACCTGAAAGCAATGAACCAGTTCTATAGCAACCTGGTGCAGGCTTCGCAGACTATGGAAGGCAGTGTAGGTGATGCTAAAAAAGCACACGATCAGATCGCATTGCTGGCTAATAACCTGGGCCGCCTGAACCAGATTTATGGCAATATGCTCAGCGCTATGCAGGGCCGTGCATAAATACTAAAACTCAACAATGGATTCGTTTTATAAAACAAATCCGTATCCGTGATTTTTGAAAAGTCACCATTAATAAATTAAAAACCAAAAATACGTCATGGCTTTACCTCGTGAGCCCCGGCAGAAAATGATCAACATGATGTACCTGGTGCTGACAGCATTGTTGGCACTGAACGTATCATCTGAGATCTTGAATGCCTTTAAAACGGTTAATAATAGCTTTGGAGAAATACCAATACGACTGTAACCAATTCTACCGCTACTATTATGAATTCTTTGAAGATAAAACTGAATGATCCATCTACCGCAGAAAAAGCAAAGATTTGGTATCCTAAAGCTCAGAAGGTTCAAGCATTATGCGGACTGCAATTAATAATTATATTCAGGGATTAAAAGATGAAATCTTAATCAAAGCAGGCGGTGATCCAAAAGATCCCAATAAAAAGTATAAAGATGATAACCTTGATATTGCTACCAGGATGATGGTTGAAAAAGGAGAAGGTAAACAATTATTTAGAATGCTTGGCGATTTTAAAAAGAATGTTTTGGGTAGTAGATTCATGCCATTAATTCGGAATTTGCAAACTCTCTTGCCAATTGATCTTACAATGCCGAAGACACAGTAATAAAAGTAATAAGACATGGGAAGAAGCATATTTCCACATGGTTCCTACTGTTGCTGCTTTGACTATTTTGAGCAAATTTCAGAATGATGTAAAAACTTCTGAAAATAAAGTAGTCGCTTTTTGCCATAATAAAGTAGGTGAAGTAGTTGTACAGGCATGATGCTTTTGCAGCTATTGCGGTTGCAGATTCCAACTATATGTATTACCTGGACAAGAGATTGAAATAACAGCAGGTGTAGGTGGTTTTAGTAAAGCAGTTCAACCCAGATATTTCAATTGGTGGACAAATGTTCCTGTAGGTGACAGATGGAACTGCCATCAAAAAATAACTGCCAGTGGTGCAATTGGTACTCATACTGTTCCTGTTACATATTGAATATACTGATCAGGATGGTAAAGAAACAATCAATTGAAAAGACAATTGAATATACCGTTGGTCAATCCAATGCTGCTGTTCAGTTGGATAAAATGAATGTATTGTTTATTGGGGTTGATAATCCTATAACAATTTCCGGAAGTGGTAGTGTGATGATCAATTGCAGGTATCTGCATTACCGGTGGTGGAGCTGTTCTTTCAGGTGCAGGAGCACATCGTACAGTAAGAGTAAATAATGAAACTGATGATTGTATCATCAGTGTAAGAACTCCTGATGGTAAAGTAACTCCGATCAAATTCCGTGTTCGTTCCATTCCTGATCCTGCTCCATATGTGGGTAATTATGAAAGCGGTGATATACCTGCAGCGTGTTTCAAAGCACAGGCTGGTGTAAGAGCGTATGTCAAAGAATTTCTTTTATGAAACACAATTTAATGTTACCAGTTTTCGTATTACTGGTGATGGTGCAGGATTTGATGACGGTGTTGAAGAAACTAATAATACAGGTGCTGCATGGAGATGAAGCAATGAAAATTATAAATAAATGTCAGGCCGGGATCATTTATTACAATTGATGATATTAGGGCTATTGGTCCGGATGGAAGAACCCGAAAGCTTACGCCATTAGTTTATTACGCTGAAATAAATTTAATGAAAATGAAAAAGATTTTTGTAAAAGTTGGTTGTTGCTATTGATCGTTGCAGTTGGTAGTTACATGAATGCAGATGCGCAGCGTACGTGGCAAGAAAAAGGAACAACCACAACTACAGCAACAACCGGCAGATACTACGAAACAGCCAGCAGTTAATAACAATAACCAGCAGCCTACCAATTATAATCCTTATGGTAATATTCCCATTAAAATGGAGCCAACAGTAGGTGGATTTAGGATACAGTGAAAAAATCACTGCGGAATGATAATGCGTTTGATAAAAGCAGTGCTCAATGCACGTACTCCTTTACCTTATGAATATCTGCGAGCTGATGATGCCTTATTATGCTGAAAGAGTATGGAGAGAAATTGATCTGCGGGAAAAAATGAACCAGATTTTCCGTTATGAAGCACAGGATGATAATGGTAGATCAGATGTTTGTTAATATATTGGTGAAAGCAGTCAGATACAGGAAAGGTAACTGCATTTGCCGATGATGACAGGTTTACTACACCTCTTGATTCTGCCGATTTGAATACAGCAATTACAGTGGTCGGTACAAGTGTGATACAATTGCAGTATATAATCTTAACGATCCTACTAAAATTGATCAGTTATGTTGTTACACGTGCAAGCTTTGAATCCAGATGACATTGTAAAATTCAGAATTAAAGAAGATTGGGTTTTTGACCGTGAAGCAAGCAGTTATGTTTTGCCGTATTATTGGAATTGCTCCATTAAAAACTCAGTATTTAGTGTTGACAAAAAAACAGAAAGTAGGAGTCACGCCATTATTCTGGGTTTATTATCCTGATCTGAGACCAATTTTGGCAAAGTATGAAGTATATAATCCCAAAAATATGGGTCAAAGCAGGATGACCTGGGAAGAATTATTTGAAAGCCGTATGTTCAGCAGCTATATTGTAAAATCAACGCTTGATAATCCTGCTAAACAAGTATATCAGGAACTATATTAAAGATCCAATTCTTGCATTGCTTGAAGGAGATAATATCAAGGAGAAAATATTCAATTACGAACAGGATCTTTGGTCTTATTAATATCATTTATAACTTTATTAAAATATTTTTTAAAGCCCCGTTTAACAGGGGCTTTTTTATTGCTTAAATGTTTCATTATTAAAAGCTTAAAAAAACTTTTGAAAATCGTAAAACTCCTATAGGAAATTTGGATAATTGTTGTATTTTCGTTTCGGTTTTTCATAGGATATTGGATTTTAAAAACGGGGCTGGATTTCTATCCTGGCCCCATTTTTTTTATACCTATTTGTTCTAAGAAGTCAAACCTGATAATCAATCTACTTAGCTCTGAAAATAATCATAAATGATTTTTGCTTTTGCTTTCCCAATCAATCTTTCCAATTCTTCCATGCTTTTTTCCCTGATATTTTTTACTGATTTAAATTCTTTCAGTAATAGATCAGCTGTTGCTTTACCAATTCCCTGAATATCTTCCAATTCATTTTTAAAAGTTCCTTTGCTTCTTTTATTTCGGTGAAAATGTAATCCCAAACCGATGCACTTCATCCCGTGATTCGCCGGATCAATTTTAAGGCTTTCACTGTTATAAGGAAGTTTAAGTGATTCCTTATCCCCTGCAAAAAAAATTTCTTCTTCATTTTTTGCCAGCCCAATCAAGGTAGTCTGTCCTGCTGCATTCAATTCTTTCATAGCTTCAATAGCAGCGCTTAGTTGCCCTTTGCCGCCATCAATGATCACCAAGCTGAGGGAAAAGCTGGCCTTCTTCCTGCAGCCTTTTATATCGCCTGTAAACAGCTTCTTTCATGGTGGCAAAATCATTGATGCCTTTTACCGTTTTTACATTAAAATGCCGGTAATCCTTTTTACTGGGTTCTCCATTTTTAAAACAAACCATTGCAGATACAGGATAACTTCCCTGGAAATTGGAATTGTCAAAACATTCAATATGCACAGGTAAAGCAGGTAACTGCAAGATCATGCTGTAATTGTTCAAGTAGCTTTTATCTGATCCGTATTTTTTGATCTAAGCTTAAGTCGTTCTTTATTTTTTATTTCTTCAATAAAATAATTGACATTTTTTTCTGAAAGTTCCAGCAGTTTTTTTTTATCGCCTCCTTTTGGAACAGTAATTATGATATCACTTTGCGGATATTCAATTGAAAAAGGAACAATTATCTCTGTTGCATCACTGTTAAAAGTTGTCTCTTAACTGAGCAATAGCAAAAGCTAAGTATTTCTTCCTGTGTTTCATCCAGATGTGTTTCCACTTTATTGGTTTGTGTTTGTACAATAGTGCCGTTTCGTACCATCAGGTAATTTACAAAAGCAATATCTTTTTCTTTGACAATAGAAAAAACATCTACATCGCCGGTCTTTGACATTTGCCACAACTGATCTTGACTGGTAATTTTCCAGGTATTCAATTTTCTTTTTTGATAATTTCTGCTTTTTCAAATGCAAGATTGTCAGCAAATTCTTTCATTTCTTCTTTAAAATGACGAATAACCGGTGAAAGATTTCCTTTCAAAAGATTTTTTAGCTGATGTAAGATTTTCATTATAATCTTCCGCAGTTTGCAATCCTTCACAAGGCCTTTGCAATTTCCCAGATGATATTCCAGGCAAACTTTAAATTTTCCTTTTCGAATATTTTTTTCAGTAAGATTTAATGAACAGGTACGCAATTGAATGGTTTGTTTGATAAAGTCAAGTAATTCTCTTACTTTTTTTACAGAAGTATAAGGGCCAAGATATTCTGATCCATCATTTAATCTTTCTTCGGGTAAGAAAAACCCGTGGGAAAGGTTCATTTTTAATAACGATATAAGGATAAGTTTTATCATCTTTCAGGTTAATATTAAAACGTGGCTGAAATTGCTTTGATCAGAGAATTTTCCAGTAAAAAAGCATCCTGTTCTGAATTGACAATGGTAAATTCAATACGGGTGATCCGTTGAACCAGTTCATGGGTTTTGTAAGTGGTAAATGTTTTAATAAAATAAGAGCTAACTCGTTTACGCAGATTTTTTGCCTTTCCTACATACAATAATTCATTGCCGGCATCATAATATTTATAAATACCCGGTTGCTGAGGAATAGTAGAAGCAATATGTTGAAATTCTTCTTGCGTCATTCATTAGTCCTTCTCATTCCAGATTACTTTCATGATAGAAGTTGTTTCGGGTTGTCCCGGTTTTTGTACTGATGGTTGTTACCTGGAAACTTTTATCCACCTTCCACAACATTCTTTTTTGCACGGAGCTATCTTTATTTGATAACGATCATATCAATGATAATACTTTTTACTTTATCGCCAGATGGATCAGGCGTAATCAGTATTTCCTGTTGCTGAATCATGGTCAGTATCTGGTTTTTTGGGTTTGTAAGTAAGTATTACCCGGTTCAACCCTTCGTCAAAAAATTTTTCTTCTGTATAAATGACTGATATTTTTTTTCGGATAAGATCGGGTATTTCAAGAAAATCTTTTGCAAGGCCTCTGAACTCTTCCCGTTTTATATAAGTTGTATCTGCTATGGGTACTGTCTTGCCAAGTAATCTTTATAATAGGATAAAAAGATGTATCTACATGTGCGACCTGGCTTTTTATATAAGAAAGAACCGGGAAAAATCCTTCTTTTTCTTTCTTTTTTGTTTTCAGCACAGCCAATATAAAATAACAGCAATGACAACTGGTAAAATATTTTTTTTCATGTCATCAAAATTAGCAGAAAACGATTTCTAATAAATAAATATCCCGGCATCTGTTAGATAACCGGGATATTTTTATAGCAAAGCGAGCAGTTAGTAATAGTTATTATTTATTGAGCATAATACCCACTTTCAAACCAAAATCAAACAAGTTTTCTTTAACCGGATATTTGTTTTGAAAACTGGAAAACAACTGGTAGCGAACCTGAGGGCCTACCTGCCATGTTTAGCTTACCGGTTGAATAATTAACAAATGTTTCAAAGCTTGTATTCATATTCCAACGGCGGATAAGCCACGGAACCTCAACATAATTCTTATAATCAGTTGAAATCAGGTAAGCTTTGTCTTTAATAATATAAGTTGGTTGAACTGGTACCGGCAATCCCAAACTGGTTTTGTTATTTCCAGAAAGCTTGAGTTCTACACCGATAGGTGCAGAAACAGAGAAATAAAAATTTTGTAGCCAATCTGATTTATAACCATTGAAATTGCGGTAATTGTGTCCAGTTGCAGTAACAGAATCGTTGCCACTGCCTGCTATTCAGATGCAATTGTAGCAACTTCACCATGATAAGCAAATGCTTTTATATCATACCGGTTAATATTGAATTGCAAACCCGCCACGTAGTTTCAAATTTTTTGTAAGAGGATAATCCGCACTGTAGCCCAAGTTCAAAACCCATATCAGGTTTATGAGTAACTACACTATTTACATTATACAAGTAGGCATAAGTATATGTGCCACTTGCAAAAGATACATTTCGAAGAAAAGATTTATTTTCGGTTAATCTTCTATAGCTGATTGTTGGAGTAAAGATAAATCTGCCAGCTTAATTTTTTATGTTTTGCATCGAAGGTTTGTAAGTAGTTCAGTACACTTTCAATAGTCAATGGATAAATAGTCTTTTGATTTGCTTACGCTTTTGTATTACGTCGGTTATTTCTCTCAGTATTTGCCTGGTTCGGATTGTATTCATTATCTGTTGCCTGGTCATTGATATTAATGTTCTGTAAAGTCGTTGAGTTCGTTTGTATCTTTAGAAATTTCAATATTCTTAGTGTCCGGAATAATTGAGTGAGCATTCGCTGGCTATGGAGTTAGTATCAATTTTTGAATTGAGTGTCTGATCTTCTGTTATTTCAAGAACTTGAGCTATGCTGGCCATGTGCAGATATGCTATTAGCAATTAATGATTCGGGTGAATATTGTTATCCTGAATAGAAGATATAGTGCCTAATTGTATTCATGTAACGGAGCTGATTTCTTGTTCAGTGTACTGGTTGATCTTGTTTTGTATTCTATGGCAGAAATGTTGCATTATTTGTCTGCTGTTTGCAAGCAGGATAGCTAATCATCACCCATGTAACTACAGCAGAAGCTAATAGTAATAATAACAAACCCAGACCATACCATCTTCTGCGGGTGTGAAGAGATGAATGAATGCCCTTCCATACCTTTTCAGACGGAAACATCCGGTATTGATCAGCATTTCTGTTTTACAAACTGCTCAAAATCTTTATTATTAAAATTTCTCTCCATAACCAGTCAGCGATTTAGGATACGTTTAAAATATTATCGCTGGCTAACTGCGACAAGCCAATCCATTTCTTGTTTTGGTTTTTGTAATATCTTTTTCCTTACTAAAATATCTTCCAGCATTGCTTTTGCTCTTGTATACTGGCTCCGGCTGGTGCTTTCTTCAATATCCAGCATATCCTGTATTTCCCGGTGGCTATATCCTTCAATAGCATATAAGATTCAATACAGTTCGATAGCCGATTGGCAACAATCTTATACATTCTACCACCTGTTTGGCCTGGATAATGGCCGGCACACTTTCTTCTCTTACCTGTACACCGGTGGCATGAATAATATCCACACTTTCATTGAACTTCTTATTTTTTTTCAGGATGTTGATGCAGGTATGAACAATTATTCGTCGAATCCATCCTTCAAATGCGCCGCGGTTCTCAAACGTATGTATCTGTAAAAAAACCTTAATAAAACCTTCCTGCAGCATATCCTCTGCATCCTCACGGTTATGTGCGAAACGATAACAAACTGCCAGCATTTTAGAACTGTACCTGTTGTACAATTCCCGCTGAGCAGCAGCATCGTTATTCAAACAACCTTTTAAAATGGCTTCCTCGGTCATAATTACCGTTTGGTTGCCTGTAATTTAGACAATTTTTCCATACGAATGCTGCATCGTAATGTAAAATTTATGAGCGCTAACAGGAAGCAAAAAACTTGAAATCAGGCGAATTATTTTTGCCGCGAATCTTGATCGAGAAGCCGAGTTATCTTTAAACAGGAAAAGATAATTAATTCGTCTTTTTCCTTATCAGACTATCCATTGGATATTTTGTCTTCATGCTATCTCTTAGCGCATCAGTCCATGAATCAAGTGTTGTTTTTTTCCGCTTCAGTTAAGAATTGCATCTTTATGTATCCAGAGTATAAGAATTAAGGGCATTTCACCTTTTTTTATCTGTTCCGTTAATTCTCCTATTTTATTGTATTGATAACGCAAGGCTCTGTTGGTAAATTCATCAAAATTCAAATGACTGATTCCATCTCTTATATGATTGTTCGTCCACCAATCAACAGGTTGAAAATTGCTGTACCAGGGATAGCGGGTATTATTGCTGTGGCAATCATTGCAGGCTTTTGTCAAGAATTGATTTTACATCATCAGGAACAGGATAAACTTTACCAATATAATTGGGTTGTTCGCCTGTCGCTTTATTTCTTTTGGGATGAAAAAACTGGATTATGACCAAGTGCGAGCAATAGAAACGATCAGATATTTTTTTCAGCATACATGTGTATGTTGTTACAGATAAAATTAAGACTTATCAATCAAAATTTCACCTGTCATTTCTTTTGGAATAGGAAGGTTCATCATAGTTAAAATAGTTGGAGCAATATCACCCAGTTTACCCGGTTTGATAGTTCCTTTCCATTCTTTGTCAATAATAAAAAAAGGAACAAGGTTCAATGTATGCGCAGTATTAGGAGAACCATCTTCGTTGATCATATAATCTGCATTGCCATGATCAGCAGTCAGGAAAATAGTATAACCATTTTCTAATCCTGCCGTTACAACTCTTCTGACACATTTGATCAACGGTTTCTACAGCTTTGATAGCTGCTTCCCAAACACCGGTATGTCCAACCATATCCGCATTGGCATAATTGAGACAAATAAAATCAGCAGTTTTATTTTGAATTTCCGGGATCAGTGCATCTGTCACTTCATAAGCACTCATTTCAGGTTTCAGATCATAGGTGGCTACTTTGGGTGAAGGGATCATGATTCTTTTTTCACCTTCAAAAGGTATTTCTCTACCGCCGCTGAAAAAGAAAGTGACATGCGGATATTTTTCTGTTTCAGCAATACGGATTTGTTTTAATCCGTTATTGTTGCAAGATTTCGCCAAGTGTATTTTTCAGATCATCATTTTCAAAAATGACATGAACATTTTTAAAAGTTATGATCGTATTCAGTCATGGTGGTATAATGCAGTGATAATTTTTTCATATCTGAATTCGGGCATATCAGTTTGCGTAAATACCTGGGTTATTTCACGGCAACGGTCAGTACGGAAATTAAAACAAATAGCAACATCATCCATCTTTGATGGTTGCTAATGGTTGCTTGTGCTTCATCAAGTAATAACAGTTGGTTTGATAAATTCATCGGTTACATTATTATTATAAGAATTTTCCACAGCCTGCAATAGCATCTGTCGCTTTTTCACCATTGCCATTCACAAGAGCATCATAAGCCAGTTTTATTCTTTCCCATCGTTTATCCCGATCCATAGCATAATAGCGGCCGCTGACTGTTGCAATTTTTCCAACTGTATTATTCAAATGCTCCTGCAACTCTTTTATAAATCCCAAACCGCTTTTAGGGTCGCAATCACGGCCATCGGTAAATGCATGAATAAAAACATTTTCTAAACCTTCTGCTTTGCAAACATCAATAATAGCTTTTAAATGGTTGATATGAGAATGCACTCCTCCATTGCTCACCAATCCCAGTAAGATGCAAAGGCTTTATTATTTGTTTTTGCAGAACGAATGGAATGAAGCAATACTTCATTTTTTGCAAAAGATCCGTCTCTAACAGCCACATTGATTCGTTGCAATTCCTGGTAAACTATCCGTCCTGCACCAAGATTTAGATGACCTACTTCTGAATTTCCCATTTGTCCGTCCGGAAGTCCAACTAGCCTCCCCACAGGTGGTCAAAGTGCGTATGAGGATATTTTGAATATAAAGACTTATAAAAAGGAACATTGGCATGTTGGATAGCGTCCGCTGATGCAACTTTTCCTAATCCCCAACCGTCCATGATCATCAGAATAACTTTTTTTGAGCATTCATTAAAAACTCTTTAAAACTGGTAGAAATACACTTATTGTCAGGGAGAAAGCCTGAGTTTAGCAGGATTTACCCTTCTTGCAATGTGTAAATCTACACCCAAATAATCTATTACCGTTTTGACAGCCATAAAGCGGTTGATTTTTAGTATTTTGTGCTTTGAAGCTTTGATGTGGAATAGTGGCATATTTTTAGATTAATATACCTGTGAAAATCAATTTTATTATGAAAGCATTATTTACTTCTTTTTTAGTAGCTCCTTTAATATTGATCTCGGCTTTTACTCTGCAGAACGATATTGATGGAGTCATTGGTGCCTTGCGCTCCGGTAATGCAGATGAACTTTCAAAATATTTTGATGATAATGTAGAACTCACTTTGCCTGATAAAAGTGATAACTATAGTAAAGCACAGGCGGTGCTGATCCTGAAAGATTTTTTTAATAACAATAGCGTTAAAGATTTTGATGTAAAACATAAAGGTGATAACGGGACCGGTCATTTTTGTATTGGTACCTTACAAACAAAATCAGGAAATTTCCGTACTACTGTATTCATGAAAATGAAAGGAAATAAGCAAGTAGTGAAACAGATCCGTTTTCAAACTATTGAATAAAGACTAATTTCAAATACCCGGCTCCGGCAATTACTGCCGGAGCTTTTTTATTTTTGCTTTTGTGAATTTTGACCAACAATTATATCACCTGATTGATGAGGCGCTGAAAGAAGATGTCGGCGACGGTGATCATTCTACTTTATCCTGCATATCGCCCGATGCAAAGGGAAAAGCTGTTTTGAAAATAAAGCAAAAGGGAATTTTGGCAGGTGTCATGGTTGCTCAAAAAATCTTTTCATACAAAGAACCCGGCAGCATATTTACTGCATTTAAAAAAGATGGGGATGAAATGATGCCGGGAGAAAAAGCATTTGAGATCGAATGTTCCATCTATACCTTGTTGCAATGTGAACGTTTAGTGCTGAACTGCATGCAGAGAATGAGTGGTATTGCTACACTTACCCGGCAATATGCTGACAAATTGAAAGGCTATAAAACAAAAGTGCTGGACACCAGGAAAACAACGCCAAATTTCCGCTTGCTGGAAAAAGAAGCAGTTCGCATAGGAGGAGGAGTCAATCATCGGTTCGGATTATATGATATGATCATGCTGAAGGATAATCATATTGATTTCTGCGGCGGCATTGAAAAAGCAATGGAAAAAGCATCTGAATATGTGGCTAACAAAAAGCCAGGATTGAAGATCGAAATAGAAACGAGAAATCTGGAGGATGTAAAGAAAGTGGTTTCAGTTGGCAAGGGGAAAGTATTTCGCATTATGCTCGATAACTTCACTCCGCAACAAATATCTGAAGCATTAACGGTCATTAGTGGGAAATTTGAAACAGAAGCCAGTGGTGGTATCAATCTTGAGAATATCGATGATTATGCTGAGACAGGAGTAGATTATATAAGTGTTGGAGCGTTGATCCACCAGGCTAAGAGTTTAGATCTTAGTTTAAAGGCCTCCCCAAACCACTCCAAAGGAGGGGCTTTGAGACCCTAATTTTTTAAATGTGTTATGAGTAAGAAAAGTAAACCCGACAGCAGAGGATTTGTGTACAGCACTGATCCGGATTTTCAGTTCGAACATGAATCAGAAAATTCAGAAACACTTCCTGCTTCTCAACAAACATTGAAAGTAAAACTCGACACAAAACAACGAGCTGGGAGAGTAGTTACCTTGATCGAAGGTTTTGTAGGAAAAGATGAAGGCCTGAAAGAACTGGAAAAAAAATTAAAATCTTTTTGCGGGACTGGCGGTTCTTCAAAAGATGGATCCATCATCATCCAGGGAGACCAGAGAGAAAAGGTGATGCAGTGGTTGCAAAAAAATAATTATGCCAAATCAAAGAGAATTAATTAATCTATTTTGGTTTCGGAAATGATTTCTTTTTCATTTTCAAAATAACTCAATGCTCCACTCGGACATTTTTTTACCTGTTCAATGATTTGTTCGGTAGTAGCTCCATCCATTTTTATCCAGGGACGTTCTCTTGGATTGAAAACTTCAATCAATCCTTTCCAGCAGAGAGTAGAATGCTGGCATACATCCGGTTTCCAGACTACCGTAATGTCTTCATTGCTGTATTTGAAAGTTTTTTGAGACATAAAATAGTTTAAGAGTACCGCAAATAAATTTAAATCAAAGAAATGCAGAACAACAAATATTTACTGTCCTTGAGCTAAACTATACGCTCTTTTATCACCCCACATGTTCAATAATTCAAGTGAGCAAACTTTGAAATCTCCACTTAAACCGATATAGAGTCCGATAACATCCTGCTGGCGGACCGGTTCGGCATCAACACTTTCAAAACGAGCATTGTATTGATTGACGAGATTGGTATAAACAGAACCGGTCGGCCACACTTGTGTGCCACGGTTACTGAGATTAATGAGTTTGAATTTCTCGCCTGCGTGCCGTTCACATTTATGAGCGATCATTTCGGGTTGCTCAATACTTTCAATGAAGAAATCAGCGCCAACAATTTTTTCCTGTTCCATTTCTTCAGTAACGATCAAAGGATTTTTCTCCAGTTTGAAATGTGTAGTTGTCATGGGCATATTCTCCGTGACCGGTTTGGCTCCCTGCTCCGGTGTTTTTCCAAAATTGCTGATGATCGCTTCTGCAAATTCTGTGGTATTAAGAGCCGGTTTTTTTTTATCTCCAAAATCGCCGGTATGAATTCCTCGTTCTAAAGTATAAAGCAATGCATTTTCTATTTCAGAAGCATTCATCATATAACCAAGGTGCCGTAACATAGCGATACCACTGAGCAATAATGCAGTGGGGTTTGCAATATTTTTTCCGGCAATATCAGGAGCCGTGCCATGCACAGCTTCGAAGATGCAGATGTGATCACCGATATTTGCTGAAGGAGCAAATCCCAATCCTCCTACAAGTCCCGCACAGAGATCAGAAACGATATCACCCTGCAAATTAGTCAACACGATCACATCAAATGTATCGGGCCTGGTGACGAGTTTCATACAAAGATCATCTATGATCACATCATCCATTTTTAATTCCGGATAACCTCTTGCTACATCATAAAAACATTCCAGGAAAAGTCCATCGGATATTTTCATGATGTTTGCTTTATGTGCACAGGTGATTCTTTTGGCGTTTTTCTTTTTAGCCATTTCAAACGCATATTTGATCACTTGCAAACTTCCAGGCCGGGTAATGAAACGGCGACTCAACGCCACATCATGGGTCAACATATGTTCGATACCACCATAAGTGTCTTCAATATTTTCTCTTACCACCGTAATATCAACCGGAATTCCTGCTTTGGAAAAAACAGTATCTACTCCATGAAGCGTTTGAAAAACTCTTTTGTTAGCATAAGTGTTCCATGTTTTCCGGGCTGTGACGTTTATACTTTTTACACCTTTTCCTTTTGGTGTTTCCATTGGGCCTTTAAATAAGATACCGAGGTTTTCAATAGTTAGTTTAGCTTCCGGTGTCATGCCATTGCTGAATCCTTTATCAAAGACCCATTTTCCCATTTCTACCAGTTCATATTCAAGCGGAACTTTATTTGCATCAAAGATTTTTAATACTGCATCCATGATCTCCGGACCTATTCCATCTCCTTTAGCAACAGCTATTTTCATAAAATTTCAAATTTCGCCGCAAAATTACGATTTGCTTCCTGCTTCGGGGTTTTTCTTTACTTTTACAGAAAGCGTTTTTATGACGAGTATGATCTCCGAAGGTGTAAAGGTGAGTGTAGAAACTTTCTACCAGCCTGATTACAGCAACCCGCTGCAATCGGAGTTCATGTTTGCTTATCGCATCACTATTGAAAATCATAATTCTTTCCCGGTAAAATTGCACCGTCGCCACTGGCATATCTTTGATAGCAACGGAAGCTATCGTGAAGTGGAAGGAGAAGGTGTTGTGGGAATGCAACCCTCATTGAATCCCGGCGAACAATACCAGTATGTCAGCGGCTGCAACCTGCGTACAGAAATGGGAAGAATGTCTGGTATCTACCAGATGGAAAATCTTCACAGCAAACAAATGTTTGACGTGAATATTCCTGCTTTTGAAATGATCTTTCCTTTTAAAGGAAATTAAAGGCCTCCCTATCCCGATTGCTATCGGGACCCTCCAAAGGAGTCCATGCTTTTACTTCGGTTTATACTTTGCTTCTTCTAATATTTTTTTCGGATCAGCCTGCATCACATCTTCGGGTTTCATATCCGGATTTTTCTCAACAAATTTTTTGATGATCTGCCAGCCGATCCATTGGCCCAAATTACCGGGCGAATAGTCCTGCGAGAATCCTTGAGTGAATGGACCTTCGCCGATATAGGTTTGAATAGTTACCGGGTCAATAGAATTGATATCGCCATTCCCAACAATAGTACTCCAGATCAATCCTTCATTTTGATTGCACCAATCCAGTTGTTGCTGAGTATAGCCTGTTTTGAGGGAATCGGCCATTTCAGGTAAAAATTTATCGAGCATCCACCATTGTTTTCCTTTTTCGATCATCTGATCTATTAAAGATTTACCAGCGCTTTTATCCGGAAACAGATCATCAACTATCAATTTCATAGCTTCGGGAGCGATGTATTCCTTGCTGAAACGCCGGCTGCGAAATTGCGGAGCTACATTCTCAATGAAGAAAGGGTCTTTATAAAGTGAATAATTTTTTCCAAGATAAAATTGCAAGCTGATCCCTAAAAAATCCGGTCCAAGAAAATCCGGAGTTAATTCATTGCCAAGTTTAGCTAATGCATTGATCGGCCCGACAATGGTCACTACATTAGGAAGTTTATAATCAGGAAAATAATATTTGACAAACTGAAATGCTTTTTTTAAGTCCTTTTCGATCGATCCGGTATTTTTAAAAACTGCCGATGCTGAATCATATATGGATTGATTGAGATGGAGAAAATGTTTGACCCCATTGAGGGTAGATGCGCTGTCAAGTCCGATTACATTTTCCAAAAAAATAGACGTAAGCATCGGATATTTTGCATGGAGTTCATCCAAACCTGGCTTTACATTATTACTATCAATGGAGAAAAAATCTTTGTCAAACCTCTCTATGCCGACGTTTACTTTAATTCCTGAAACGTCAGGGATATTTTTACTGTTTTTGCAGGAAAAGATCAAAATAATTGGAAGGAGATAAAGGATCATTTTTTTCATAGCGATTTTTAAAACGTGAAGGACCTGAAAATGTTGTATGCGAAGATAGAAGAAGCCGGGTGGAACCCTGTATAGATTTTTACACTGCTTAAAAACCGGCATCGTAAATTTGTGCTATGAAGATCGCCTTAGCGCAGCAGAATTATCATATCGGCAATTTTGAAGATAATACACGCAAGATCATTGAAGGCATCCGATGGGCAAAACAACAAAGCGCAGATCTCGTGGTTTTTTCAGAACAATGCATTCCCGGATATCCCGCCCGGGATTTTCTTGAGTTTAATGATTTTATTAATAAATGTTATGAATCGCTGGATGTCATAAGACAACATGCTGATACAATCGGTGTGTTGGTTGGCAGCCCATCCCGGAATCTTAATAAAAAAGGAAAAGATCTTTTCAATGCTGCTTTTCTTCTCTATGAAAAAGAGATCAAGGCTGAGATACAGAAAACCCTGCTTCCTAATTACGATGTATTTGATGAATACCGGTATTTTGAACCAGCGTTTGAATGGAAAGTGATCGAGTTCAAAGGGAAGAAACTAGCAGTTACCATTTGTGAAGACATCTGGAATTTTGGAGATAATCCAATGTATCGCATCACCCCGATGGAACAATTGATGCCGATGAAACCTGATGTGATGATCAATCTTTCTGCTTCTCCTTATAATTATGCACAGGATATTGTTCGTAACAGTATTGTAAAAGCACATACGCTCAAGTATAAATTACCGATGTTGTATTGCAATGCGATAGGCTCGCAAACAGAAATTGTTTTTGACGGCGGCAGCCTGGTATATGATATCAACGGATGTAAAGTGAAAGAGATGAAATATTTCGAAGAAGATTACCAGGTATTCGAACTGGAAGATCTTATCAAAGAAAAATCTTATCAGCTCATCCAACGGCTGATGAAAAATATTATTACTCCGCAAAAGACGTTGGGGCAGGAGTGAACACATTGGAATATCTTTCTGATGAAAAGAACATAGATGAGATTTATCATGCACTCATATTGGGCATCAGGGATTATTTCCGCAAAATGGGTTTCAGCAAAGCCATTCTTGGAGCTTCCGGGGGAATTGATAGTGCCTTGACTCAGGTTCTTGCCGTAGAAGCTTTGGGAAAAGAAAATGTAAGAGCCATTTTAATGCCTTCTCAATATTCCAGTTCTCATTCTGTTACTGATGCCCAACAGCTGAGCATAAATTTGGGTAATCAATACGACATTATCCCAATTGAAAATATTTATGAAACTTTCCTGAAGGAACTTAAGCCTGTCTTTGATAATCTTCCATTTGGTGTTGCAGAAGAAAATATTCAAAGCCGTACAAGAGGAAATTTGTTAATGGCGATTGCCAACAAGTTTGGATATATTTTGCTGAACACTTCCAATAAAAGTGAACTGGCGACTGGCTACGGGACTTTGTATGGTGATATGGCCGGTGGACTGAGTGTATTGGGTGATCTGTACAAAATACAGGTGTATGCATTGGCTCATTATATCAATAAGAAAAAAGAAATTATACCTAAAAATATTTTCACCAAAGCTCCGTCTGCTGAATTACGTCCGGGACAAAAGGACATTGACTCAGTTGCCTGCTTATGAAATTCTAGATAAAATTTTATATGAATACATTGAGCAGAGAAGAGGCCCGAAAGAAATTATTGCCAAAGGATTTGATCCTGCTTTGGTGACAAGGGTGTTGAAACTGGTGAACACCAATGAATACAAACGAAATCAATTTTGTCCCATCATTCGTGTCAGTTGCAAAGCATTCGGCGTAGGAAGGAGAGTGCCGATAGTGGGGAAATATCTTTCCTGAGTTTTTAATGAATAAAAGTCACTACGGCATTTTGTGTGCTGCCACTTATGGTGATGTCTTGTGAAACTACTAACTGTGTTTCTGTCAGACTTACTAAAGTAAAATCGCTGCTTCCGCCGGTAAACAAAACTGTTGAGATATGAAGCATGGTTTCGCTGCTTTGAAAAGCCCAGGTAAAAGGATTGGTCTGCGGGTCACCGGAATTGCATTTCGATGGACCTTCATCTACCGAACCATTTCCGCTGGATTGAAACGTCAGAATATTATCTTTCTGGCAGGATTGTAAAAATGCGGATACATCAGAGCCGCCTACGGTGGCCGCACTGAATTTCCAGGTGGTTTGAGTGAGTAAATCCGTTTTCGTTTTTGCCGGAGAAGAAGATTTTTTACAAGCTTGCAGAGCTGCCGAAAACAGAATAAGAGCTATGGCAATTTTCAGGATGGTTGGTTTCATATCAATTGGTTCAGATGTTAAAATTAACTATTATAAACTAAGTTTGAAACTGTATAATTACGCCGTCTGAACAGGATATTTACCGTTGTAATTTTATCGGCAAATTATTTGCTTAAAGCAAGTTCGTACTTTGCACCATTATAAGATAAACATATGATTAAAACCGCTGAAGATATCCGCCAACTGAATGAACGGATCGTATTTGCCGGAAAATTTGTTGATAGGCTGAAAGAAGAGATCGGCCAGGTGATCGTAGGCCAGCAACAGATGCTGGACCGTTTGCTGATTGGTTTATTAAGCAACGGTCATGTTTTGCTGGAAGGTGTGCCCGGCCTTGCCAAAACTCTGACGATAAAATCCCTGGCACAGACGATCCATGCAAAATTCAGCCGCATTCAGTTTACTCCGGATCTTTTACCCGCTGATGTTATCGGCACCATGATCTATAATCAGCAACGCAATGAGTTTGTGGTCCGCAAAGGGCCCATTTTTGCCAATTTTATTTTGGCTGATGAGATCAACCGGGCTCCTGCAAAAGTACAATCTGCATTGCTCGAAGCTATGCAGGAAAGACAAGTCACTATTGGCGATACCACTTACAAATTAGAAGAACCCTTTTTAGTTCTTGCTACTCAAAATCCATTAGAGCAGGAAGGAACATATCCTTTACCTGAAGCCCAGGTGGACCGCTTTATCATGAAAGTGGTAGTGGATTATCCAGCCATGCATGAAGAGCAAATGATCATCCGGCAGAATGTACAGGGACTTTCATTGCCTGCATTAAAACAAGTGGTATCAATCCAGGAAGTGCTGACCGCAAGAGAATTGGTTCGGCAGATATATATGGATGAAAAAATTGAACAATATATCCTCGATATCGTTTTTGCTACTCGCAGACCAGAGAAATATAAACTGGAAAAACTGAAACCACTGATCTCATATGGTGCTTCACCAAGAGGAAGTATCAACCTTGCGCTGGCAGGAAAAGTCCAAGCGTTTCTGAATAAAAGAGGATTTGTTATTCCAGAAGATGTAAAAAGTATCTGTAAAGATGTATTGCGTCATCGTATGGGTTTAACTTATGAAGCAGAAGCAGAGAATGTGAATGTGGAAAATGTGATCGATGAAGTTTTGAAAACGGTGAATGTTCCTTAATGCTGACCACAACAGAAATATTAAAAAAAGTACGAGAGCTGGAGATAAAAAGTAAAAAACTTACCAGCGATCTTTTCACCGGCGAATATCACAGTGCTTTCAAGGGAAAAGGAATGTCTTTTAAAGAAGTCAGAGAATATTATGCAGGTGATGATATACGGTTTATTGACTGGAATGTCTCAGCAAGGTTTGGTCATCCTTTCAGCAAAGTGTTTGAAGAAGAAAGAGAATTGACGGTGATGTTGTTGATTGATATCAGTGCCAGTTCTTTATTTGGTACCGTGTATGCCAGGAAAAAAGATGTTATTACAGAAATAGCAGCAGTACTAAGTTTTTCAGCGGTCAATAATGCAGATAAAGTAGGTGTGATTTTTTACAGCAATCAGGTAGAAGGATATATTCCTCCAAAGAAAGGGAAGCAGCATGCTTTATATATCGTTCGGCAAATGCTTTCAAAAGAACCGAAAAAAAAAGGAACGCAATTAAATAAAGCGCTTCAATTTTTTAATAATGCCACCAGGCAAAAAAGTATTGCGTTTGTATTAAGCGATTTCCTGGATGCCAATTATAATGATGCTTTAAGAGTAGCGGCAAGAAAACATGATGTGATCGGCATTAAAGTATATGATAAAATGGATATGCAATTACCGGATGCCGGGTTGCTGCAGGTAATGGATTCAGAAAATGGAATAACCCGTTGGGTGGATAGTAGCAGCAAGTCAGTAAGGGAAAGATATCATGAAGAATTTTTCAGGGTTACGGCATATAGTGCTGACGTTTTCAGAAAAGCCGGTTGCGACCTATTGCATATTCGCAGCGGCGAAGATTATGTAAAAGTGTTGCAACGATTCTTTTTAAGCAGGAACCGTTGATATTTTGAGAATGGATAAATTGAATTTTTATAAAATAACTCTTTATTTCCTGTTTTTTTCTTTGGCAGGCCAGGTTCATGCTCAGAATAAAATAACGGTCAAAGCCAATACAGATAAAAATAAAATTCTCATAGGAGAAAGGATCCATCTTACATTAGAAGTTGTTTATCCAGCTAATACATCAGGCCATTCACTTTCGGTTGACAGTATTCCACATTTTATAATTATAGGCAGAGAAAAAACTGATACCACTAAAACACTAAGCGGAATTTCAGTGAAACAAGAATTACAACTTACCAGTTTTGATTCGGGCCATTGGGTGATCCCATCTTTCGCTTTTGATAAAAAAATAAAGACTGACCCAATTCCTGTCGATGTGGTTTTTTCTGACTTTGATTCCACAAAGGAATATCACGACATTAAAGATATCATTGAACTACCTAAAGAAAAAGATCAAAACTGGTGGTATCCTGCCGGCTATTATTTCTGTTATTGTCATTTTAGCTATGGTTTGGCTTTTAAAAAAGAAGAAGACTCCGGCAGGTGTTGCCCCGACCTTAACGATTGATCCTTTCCGGGAAGCAATGCAACAGCTAAAGCAGGTTCAAAGTAATACAAGTTCCATCAAACAATATTATTCTGTTCTTACAGATATTTTCCGATTGTACATTTTCAGAAAGAAAGGAATTCTTTCTTTGCAGAAAGCAACTGATGACCTGGTGATACAACTGCGAAATCTTAACCTGGATAAAGATTTGTTCAGCCAGTTGTCTCAGTCATTGCTATTAAGTGATTCAGTAAAATTTGCGAAATACATTCCGTCAGAGCAGGATAACAAAATGATTTTTGAAACAATAAAAAGAGCTATCGAAAAAATAGAAAGCTCCAAAATTTAATGACAGGCTGGTTTAAAAATATCGACTTTGCTTACCCATTCGCATTCGGATTGTTACTGATACTTCCTTTCTTGGTTTATTGGTACATTAAAAAATATAACCGTTCACAAGCATTTATCCCGGTATCATCGGCGTATTCTTTCTCATTCACATCATGGAAAAACCGTTTGAGACATCTGCCTTTTATTCTTCGGTCATTGGCGATTATTTGTGTGATCATTGCATTGACTCGTCCTCAAAGAAGAAATGAAGTACAAAAGATACAGGGCAACGGAATTGACATTGTGTTGTGCATGGACGTTAGTGGAAGCATGGGCTCAAAAGATATTTTGCCTTCAAGATTGGAAGCAGCAAAAGAAGTTGCCATTGAATTTATCCGCAATCGTCCGCTGGATCGTATCGGCCTGGTGATTTTTTCAGGAGAGAGTTTTACCCAATGTCCCATCACTACGGATCGAACTACTTTAATTGAGCAAATTCAATCATTGGAAAGCCGGAAATACCTGGCAGATGGCACCGTGATCGGTGAGGGATTGGCTACAGCAGTGGATCGTTTGAAGAAAAGTGAATCTCAAAGCAAGGTGATCATTTTACTTACTGATGGTAGAGAATCACCACCTGCTACCCGGTTGATTGATCCTTTAACCGCCCTGGAAATAGCCAAAGCACAGCATGTAAAAGTTTATACGATCGGCGTGAGTGCGGCTCCTTCATCAGTTGCTGAATCCACTGATCAGCAGAATAGGAATCCCGCTGCAGATCAGCTGGATGAAGATTTACTCCGAAAGATCGCCAATGAAACCGGGGGCAGGTATTTCAGAGCACTGGATCATGAAGGACTTAAAAATATTTATCAGCAGATCGATACGATGGAAAAATCTAAAGTAGAAATTACTTCTTTCAGGAAATATGAAGACCTTTTTCCAATTTTCATCCTTGCTGCCTTGGGCTTTTTATTTTTGGAAATGATCCTGCGGTTCACAGTTCTGAAAAGATTCCCCTGATAGTATATTCTGTTATCTTGCAGCCGATGAAAGCAGTCGTTTATAAATCAACCGGAAGTTGGTATACTGTTAAAGATGAATCCGGTATTTTTCATAATGCCCGTATGAAAGGTATTTTCAAGATCGATGAGATTACCAGTACCAATCCTGTTGCGGTTGGTGATGAAGTGAATATTGAACCGGAAAATGAATCGGAAGAAACAGCGATCATTACAGCAATCAGTGATAGAAGAAACTATATCAATCGTCAATCACCACGGGTAAAATACCAGCATCATATTGTCGCTGCCAATATTGATCAGTCTATGTTGATCGCAACATTAAAAGAACCGAAGACTTCCCAGGGGTTTATTGACCGGTTCCTCGTGGCTTCTGAAATGTATCATGTTCCCTCAGTTATTGTTTTCAATAAAGCTGATCTGTACCGGAATAAAGAAAATTTTAAGTTTGAAGAATGGAAGCAGATGTATAATAAGATAGGCTACAGGGTAATTTTGATCAGTGTTCTTAACAAATCTGGCTTAGAAGAAATAAAAGAAATATTGAAAAATAAGATCACACTGATTAGTGGTCATAGCGGAGTGGGTAAATCTTCCCTGTTGAATAGCCTGTTGCCGGATTTGAATTTAAAAACTCAGGATGTGAGCGGATGGAGTGGCAAAGGGTTACATACTACCACTTTTGCGGAAATGTTTGATCTGCCTTTCGGAGGAAATGTGATCGATACACCAGGAATGAGGGAATTTGGTTTGGTAGATATTTCCAGGCAGGAATTATCACATTATTTTCCTGAGATGCGGGGCCGATTGACCAATTGCCAGTTCAACAATTGCATGCATGTAAATGAGCCGGGATGTGCCATTAAAAAAGCGGTTGAAGAGGGAACGATTGATCCTGAAAGATATATTAGCTATATCAATATTCTCGGGTCGATTGAAGAAAGGAATTATTGATTGAAATGATTGTGGAAACAGGATCAGGCAATATTCCTGTTTTCAGTGAATAATTTTACTTCCAGCGCATTGGCCAATTCTACCACTGCTTTATTATCTCTATTCAATGCATCCCTTGTTTTGGTAGGAAAGATCGAAATACCATTATAAATATTGTAATGCAGGGTCAGGTGATGACCTTTGAATTTGAATTCCCAGTCGATTGTGTCGAAGTCGTCTTCTTTATGATTAAAATTAATATGAAGATCTTCGCTGAGAATGTCAGCAACCTGGTAGAAACGTTTCAATCCGCCGTCATCTGCGATTACGGCTTCTGTACATCCCATAGATGTTCGTAGGGTGAGGCTCATGGTACAAATTTTTTATCGGTTCAACAATAAGACTTGGATCAATAAGAATTAGCTGCATTCTGAATCATCAACTCTTGAATTTTTTAGCTTTTTTAGCAGCTTTCATCGCACCGGGGTCTCCGCTGAGAATTCTTTCAGCTCCCACATTCTTTCCATTGGTGGGGCATCCATACTTGGGTTTGAAAACGCTGTTCCACAATCTGCATGAGGAGACCAGCATCAACAAGCCCATCAGTACTACGAAAATTCTCAGGTTTTTCATTATGTTATTGCTATCTTAAAAAACGAAATTATCCAGAAATAATTGTTTTTGCCATCGTAAAACTACGGGTTGAATTTACTTATTCGCCTTTAATTATTATTTATTTTCCTTTAAAGCCGGCTGTTCCCGGAACCAATCAGCGTATCGGATATAATTATTGGCGATGCGGTCAATTTCCCCATGGATCATTTCCTGCGAAATTTCTTTTATTTTTTTAGCGGGCACACCTGCATAGATACTTCCCGCTTCACAGATTGTTCCTTCCAGCACCACTGCTCCGGCCGCAATGATGGTATTGCTGTTGATTACAGAATTATCCATCACAATTGCTCCCATTCCGATCAGAACATTATCATGCACCGTGCAGCCATGCACAATAGCATTGTGTCCAATCGAAACATTATTGCCAATGGTTGTCCCATAGCGGATATAAGTACAATGGATCACGGCGCCATCCTGCACATTTACTTTGTTTCCCATCCGGATGAAATTCACATCACCCCGCACTACAGCATTGAACCAGATGCTGCAATCATCTCCCATAACCACATCTCCAACAACCGTTGAATTGGGAGCCAAAAAACAATTATTCCCGAATTGAGGATATTTATCTTCTACTGGAAGTATTACCGGCATTGCATAAAACTTATTGACTGCAAATTATAGAATTTCTTTACTGATTCGGCTCCTCAAATGATTGAAACATGTTTGCTTCAATAAGCGATATTTGCTGCATGAATCAGCGGGAACTTTTTTTCAGGCATATTGCTCAAACATCTCCTGCTCCGCTGGCATTAGAAATTGTAAAAGCTGAAGGAGCTGTTTTATACAATTCTCAGGGAAAAGAATACATTGACCTCATCGGTGGCATCAGCGTTGCCAATACAGGTCATCGTCATCCTGCGGTTGTTGAAGCCATAAAAAAACAACTAGATGCTTATCTGCATATCATGGTGTATGGAGAATTTGTCGAATCACCGCAGGTGCAATATGCCAAACTGCTAACGGATCATTTACCTTCTTCACTCAATTCCGTTTATTTCACCAATTCCGGTACCGAAGCCACAGAAGGGGCAATGAAATTGGCAAAGAGAATAACTAACAGAACACAGATCATTGCTTTCAATAATTCATATCATGGCTCAACACAGGGTGCATTGAGTGTGATAGGAAATGAATATTGGCGCAATGCTTTTCGTCCTTTGTTACCGGATGTGTTGCATCTGGAATATAATTCATTAGAAGCTTTGAATGAGATCACAGAACAAACGGCTTGCGTGATTGCAGAAACGGTTCAGGGAGAAGCCGGGATCGTTGTTCCTTCTCAGAGATTGGATGAAAGCATTAAGAAAAAAATGTACAGAAACAGGGAACGATTCTTATTCTGGATGAAATACAAGCGGGATTCGGACGAACTGGTAAACTATGGGGCTTTGAACATTTTGATGTTGTACCCGATATTTTACTATTGGGGAAAGCATTGGGAGGAGGAATGCCATTAGGTGCTTTTATTGCAGATAAAAAATTAATGACTGCATTGACCAATCAACCGGAACTAGGCCACATCACAACATTCGGTGGGCATCCGGTATGCTGTGCTGCGGGTATGGCTGCTATGAAAGTGTTGCTGGAAGAAAAAATGATAGATGAGGTACAAGTAAAAGAAAATTTATTCCGATCCTTGTTGAGTCATCCAAAAATAAAATCGGTTCGTTCCTTCGGATTATGGATGGCTGTAGAATTTGATTCTTTTGAAATCAATAAAAAGATCATTGATGCCTGCATCAGCGATGGAGTTTTGACTGATTGGTTTTTGTTTGCTCCTAACTATCTCCGAATTTCACCGCCATTGATCATTTCTGAAGATCAAATTAAGAAAGCGTCAAAAATCATTCTGAAAAATTGCGATCTTATTTGAATTAAGATGATTAGAAACTAAGCCTGAAACTGCCGAAGATGCCAAATCGTTCGCTTTTTATTACGGGTAATGGCCTTGGTAAAACTCTCCAGACAAAATCAAGCCGGAACACACGAAGAATATTGTCTACTCCTGTTCCTACTTCGAGGAATGTTTTTCCATCCAAAGTTTGAAAAGTATTTCCTTGTTTAAAGTTCAAAGCTTTGTTGGCATCACTAAGACCACCCCATAATGTTTTTGCTGTAAAGAATTGCCGGAATTTCAATTTGCGGGTAACGGAGAAGAAACGAAAAATACCATTGCCAATATTATAATCCAGGTTCACCCCGGCATATTTATCATGAATGAACTCGTATTTATTCATCGTGTTGAAAGCATACTCGTCGTAATAGTAAAGTTCATTACCGGGAGCAATATCCAATAACACATAAGGAAGTGTACCGAAAGTTTTTCCGGCATAGGACGTTAAATGAAAAACTTCCATAGGGTGGTATCTTGATATAATCGGAAATACTTCCGGAGATTTTAAAATAATTGTAACCGCTTTTTGATACGCCGGCAATACCTTTGCTTAAATATAAGCTCGCCGATAGGATAGGGACTACCCAAACTGGTTCGGAAGAAATCATTTTCAAGAAATTTTTCCAGGTAAGCAAAGCGGATCCTTAATGATGTTTCAAAAGAGGTCAACGCCTCTCTTCCATTGTTTAATGCGAATGAATCTTTGGGCGGAATATTTTTTAAGGGAAGGTATTCTTTATGTGTGACAGCAAGGAGGGTAGATAAACCCGATCGTTGTTCATCATAAAACTCAAAACGTTTTTCATCCACTTTCATATATTTAATTGGGATATTCGGCTTACGGATCGCCAATGCGAAAATGTTATCAGAGGTGACCTCACCATAATAACTTTGACCAAAATCAAGATCATTCGTATACGAGCCATACAAATACAACCGTGGATGTTTTTTGGGCAGATAAAATAATTCTGCTTTTCCTTTCAGCTTTTGATCGCCAAAACCATAAGCGAGATAACCATGCCACCAGAAATGTTTATCAAAATGATGATTAGTGCCGAGATCAAAACGTACCCGGTATCCTTCCCATCCGTCGTAAGAAAATAAATTATACCATGGACCTAATTGGTAATTCCCAACGTCCAGGTAGCCTGTGCCAATGAAGTTTACGGTTTTTGTGAAGCGTTTGAATACAGGAGCGTTGGTAAGTGTATCAATCATTTTGATGACACTCTTTTCGGAATTGCTTAATTCTTCGTGACGTGAAGAGCTCCAAAATTCTTTACTTTTCTCATCAGCTCCGGGTAATGTGATCACTTCTTCTTTGATCTTATTATTGGCAAGTTCTTTTGTTACAGAACTGTCATTGATGATTACATTTTTATAAGTCGTCGTTTTTCTTCCGATAAAACCCAATTTGTCTTTGCCCAATGGAGAAATATCAGCAACAAATTTATCTTTTGAAAGAAACCATGTTGAATCATTGATAAGAGAATATTCCTGGATCATACTTAACCTGTCCAAAAAATTTATATTAGCATCTTTTCCTAACCGTAGATTCATTTTTTGTATGGCAAAGGTGGTATCATTGATCCAGCAATCACCTTCAAAAGTATTTTCTCCCTTCCGGCGGGGCGTAAAAATCATGTGGTAGAATTTATGCCGGTTGAAAAACTGAGTATCTACCACCCTGTAGTTATAATAGTAATCTCCGTTATCGCTGATAGGACTTACAAACTGCTTGTCAAACACAGGGATGAAATTATCATATACGTCTACGTTTTGGTCCATGCCTCCAAGTAATTTTAAAGCGCTTTCATTTTTTACTCCGTTAGTATTGGCAGCTTTGATCACTTCACGGAATTTTTCGGGCTTTTTCTGATAATAATAATCAGAAAGAACTTCTGTCAGAAAAGTGGGGAGGGATTTTAAGCCTTCCGAAGTATCCACATTACTCCTGATGAGATCTCCAACAGGACGCAATGGTTTGAATTTGGAAAACTTGTCAAAATTGAGATTCTTGATATCCAGTTCGAGCTTATTATAGAGTTCATAGGAGAAATTCTGAAAGCGATAACGATCGTTCTCCGGTTTGTGTTTGACAATTTTGCGCCATAACAATAAACCTTTATTCACTTTGATGCGGATCACGGCTCCGATATTAAAGGTTCCCCTTTCCATCTGGATGTCCGCAAGAACAGAATCTTTTGTTCTGTCAATGATATATAAAAAAGGCTGATAACCCACGCAGGTGATCATGATAGTATCAGAAGGCAACTCATCCAGGTAAAATGTAAAACCGCCAGCGGAATCAGACAGTTTCCCAATTTTAGTATTTTTAAAAAGTACCGAGGCAAATGGGACAGGTTCTTCGCTGTGCGAGTCTTTAACAACACCGGAAATGATTTTTTTCTGACCTGAAACGGTAGCTGCAAAGAAGAAACAGAGAGCAGTAAAATAAGTCTTGTATCGTTTCATTGGGTTTGCTGACCTGCAAATTTAGGAACTGAACTCCAATTATCAGAATAACTAAAATAGTGGTTTTATAAGCAAACTGGTTGTTAAAAAAGGCTTTTATAAGAATGAAGTGAATTTCGTTCTTTGAGTTTTGGAACGGACAAATCCGAAAAGAAATTGCAGGTACAGCGGAAAATTGACAGAACTTTGAAGGGAAGAAGGATTGGCAAGCTTTTCATTACTGCATTGAATCGGCCTTTAGCCTGAAAAAATATTTTATCACTCTTAATATTTTATATGAAAGGATCATCTTTTTTATCCCATGCAGCATCAGCAATTGTGATCACCATTTTTGCTGCATTGATATATGCTTCTGTTCAGCAGACTTATCGGAGTTCTGCGAATGATCCGCAATTGCAAATAGCAAATGATATTACTAACAATTTAAAAAAAGACCGTTCTATAGAATCGTTATTGCCAAAAGACACAATTGAAATTTCAGAAAGCCTTTCTCCATTTGTGACCTTATATAATAGTAATGGCTCACCAATATATTCCAGTGGACTGTTGTATGGTAAAATGCCTGAGATACCACAAGGTGTTTTTGATTTTGCAAAAAAAAATGCAGAAAATGTTTTGACATGGCAACCAGCGTCAGGGGTAAGAATGGCGATGGTAGTTGAATTGGTTCATTCAAAAAACATCGCATTCGTAGCGGCAGGTCGTTCGTTGCAGGAAGTAGAAAAGAGGGAAAGCAAGCTTGTAAAAATGGTGTTCATTGGGTGGTTATTATGCCTGGGTGTTATCGGCATTCATTGGATATTTGGAAGTTTCAGAAAGTAATAATTTATTCAGCAAAAAGCCCCACCAAAGTGAGGCCTTCCAGATAAAAATATTTTTAAAAATCCAATCCCATTGCAAAATACCAGATGGGTTTTCCTCTGAAGAAGCCATTCATTTCCCATGCGGCATCTATGCGAAGGAAATATCCAAGAAGTACACTTCTGGCGCCAAAGCCATAACCTCCGGCAAATGGACCAATACCTCCTGCTTTCACACTTACGGTCAGTGGAGGTGTTCCATACATTACTGAAGGTCTTTCTAATTTATCATAAGCGCCATTCCATGCAGTACCCAGATCAGCAAATTGTACCAACTGGAAATTTCTGACGAATGCATTATTGATCGGTTTGTTCAAGAATGTGGAGAACACCGGCACCCTGATCTCACTGTTGAATACAAAAGCATTATTGCCATTGGCAACATTCTGATTAAATCCACGCAGGTTCACCGCCAGGGATTGATAAGCGTATTCATTGTCGGGATCAGGATGTGGTTGCTTTATTGAATTTCGGGAACAGCCAATTGTCAACTCCGCCGAGATAATAAATGAATTTTTCAGGCCCCCACGAAAAATCTCCGGCTGCCACGAACAGCCCAGATGATATTGCGATAGATCGGCAAATAATGTCTTGCGTCAAAGCCAAAGTTGATGGTATATGGATTATCAGCAGTCTGCCCGCTTACTTTGCTGATCCTTGTATTCCAGTCGAAGTACACTTTCCAGCGAAGACCAAACCAGATATTCTGTGCAGGATTGATGGCATCATCATAAACATATTCGACATGGACTAATGCATAATTATATTTCCGGTCTTGATCTTTGAGACTTTGAATTCCATCAGACAGCGCTACATATTTATCACTTCGAAAGCCACGTTGAACCGGAGGCTGCGTGATCTTGTTGAACGGATAAGAGATCGTCAACTGGTACAGGTTGGTATATTCTTTTGCGTTGAATTGAAGTGAATCATCATACAACGGAGGATTCTTGATAGTATTACGATAGTATGTAAAACCATAGTCCAATCTCTTTTTCAGGTATTGAGTGGTTAATAAATACTCATTGTTATTCAAGTCAGGACTGATCTGAATACCACCGGCAAATTTCCAGTCTTCCATCAGGTCAGATGTTCCGACCCGAAGCATACCATTAAAGGATCATTTCCGTTACTCAACTGGATAGGACCATTGCCGCCCTGGTAAGGTTGATATCGGTTGTCACCAATACATTATTATTAAACCACTTACCAGATAATCATTGAAAAATTTTGGCGGACGATATTCAAATACTTTTGCCTTTTTCAATACAGGTTCTTTCGTTATTTCTTTAGTGCCGACAACTAATCCTGTTTTAGATGTAGCTGTATCCGGTTTTTCATTTTCAAATTCATTTTTGAAGAAATCATTTTGTTTTTTGGTCGCGTATCTGTTTTCGAAACGGGCTGATAAGTACTTACTTTGCCGGCAGCTTTTTTCTCTTCATCGATCACCTTTTTCATGTACTCGGTAGGCCGGGCGGTCATATTGCGGCGGCGCAATGTATTTTCATCTACTTTCAACCGGTACAATAATTTTACATCACCCAGTTTCACCACTTCACTTACCTGGCTGGTTATCGCCGGCAGTTCTTGTTTCCAGCATGCTGCTTTGATAATTGGTAAGCGGAAATACATAAGCAGAATCATTGGTGATGGAAACAAATCCGACCGAATCAATATCATTCTTATTCCATTCTTTCAGCAGGCTGTCCACATCTTTTTGTGGCAGGATTGCGAAGTACTTCATCTCCGATAAAAACCAATGTATCCAGCCCAGCTCTTTCGGTTTTGAAGAAACCTGCATAGCGGTTATTGATACCATTTTCATCGCTGACGAAAGTGAAATGCGAAGTATTGTATTGAGAAGGGAAACTTGCATTCCCGAATTTCAGATCGGTTAGTTGAGAAATTTGTTTGAAATCCGATTTGTTCCAGTTATCAACCAGAAAAATATTGAAACGCTTGCCGGGCAATGAATCATCACTGCTGGCAGCTGTGGCTGATGGCCGGTTACTGGAATAAATGATACCGGTTTTATTGGGAAATGCTACAAAGGAAGGATCCAGATCATCATACACATCATTGGTGACCTGTTCAACAGTTTGTTTATCTATTTTATAAACAAAAATATCAGTCTGCCCGCTTCTCACAGCGCTGAACAAAAGTGTATTGGCATCCAGCATATATTTCATATCCTGTACCTGGTCAAACATTTTCAATTCCTGCTTTACCGATTTTGATCCGATTTACGAGATCATATACAAACAATTTTGTTTTTCCTTCTTCATTATACAATACAGCCAGTCGTGTTCCTTTTCCATCCCATGCCAGGATGGGATAGTTAGGGTGTTTCTTCATCTTCCCTTGAACGTACGCCAAGTTTCAATAATACTTTTCGGTTTACAAAATTTTCCATCAGCACTACCTGAATATCTTCCCTGGTTGAATTCCACTACGGCATAGGTAAAACTTTGGGGAATTGGGATTGGCATTAAAACGGATAAAATCTTTTTTGCCGATCTCTTCACTAACCGATAACTGTCCTTTAGGTGCATTGCGGCGGCCGCGGATATCTTTAAAATATTGCTGCGGCACTTCCAGCATAAAATCTTCCAATACTTTTTTGAATTTTTTCTTGGCTACTTTTTGAGAAGCATTATTCAGGTTGCGGTAAATACGGGCCAGGTATAGAAAATAAGTGGTTTTGCTTTTACCATATTTATCGGCAATATATTTCCAGAAAGCATGACCGGCCAGAGTGGGTTTTTCAAAAGCAAACTGGTAAAAATTATTGTACATGCCTGCCAAGCATCACAGCACGAAGATCATCATCCAGTGTCGGGCTCCAGTTTTCAGCAGCATATTCAATATAGCCATCCGTCAGCCATTTGGGAAGATCAAGCAAAGCCTGGTTGGCGGCAAATTCACCAAGGTCATCACCAAACAAAATATTATCCACTAATACTCTTGCAATACCCTGGCGTATCTGCCGGCGCAGGTTATCATGATTGCCGTCAAAATACACGATCATTTTATTATTCACCAGTTTGGTGACACCACCGGTATTCTGCCAGTCAATACCCAACCCGATATTGGATTGCTGCATTTCATCAAAATTATTGTAGATAACAATATTGGCACGGCGCTGCAATCCATATTCAACAAATTCTTCAATGGCTGGGTAATTCCTGTTCGGCTATCTGGGCAACATATTTACCCAATGCCCAAACCATCCTGGCTGAAATAAGTATTAAAATTTTCTGTCTGGTAATATTTCCATTTGAATTTCTGGTACTGAACCCGGTTCTTTACCAAATTCCACAGTGTTGACCTGTGCCGCTTGTTTCCATACCACAATAAAACAGAAAGGCAGGCGATCAGGCTTGATACTTTCTTCATAGAATCTTTGCTGTTTCGTAATCACTTAAATTCAATCGTCCGTATTTATTTTTTATGTTGCCAGCGACAGTCAATACTGATCAATCTTTCGTTGCGACGCTCCGTTCATCTTCCTGTAATTCTATTGATCTTGTCGCAAACTGTCAAAAATCCAAAATGCCTTTATTTCCTCCAAATCCTTTTTAATCAGTATAATCGTGGTTCTAAAATTAAGGAAAACCATCCATGTTAAGCGTCAAGACATTTACATTTAATCCCGTCGAGGAGAATACCTATGTTTTGTATAACGAAAATAAGCCAGTGCTGCATTATAGACCCGGGCTGTTATTTTCCGGAGGAAAGGGACGAATTAAAAACGGTCATTGAAAAGACAGGCTTGAAGCCCGTTTTGCTGCTTAACACCCATTGCCACCTAGACCATGTATTTGGCAATAAATTCGTACACGACACCTGGGGACTGACCTTGCATATTCATGAAAAGGAAAAACCGGTTCTTGGATTTTGCCCCTCAGTCGGAGCTGATGTGGCAATTGCCATTTGACAATTATGAAGGGCCATTGGTTTATTTGAAAGAAGGGAAGAATATAAAAATTGGGGAAGATGAATTAGAGATTCGGTTTGCGCCCGGTCATTCACCCGGCAGTGTTTCTTTTTATCATGAAGCCGGGGGTTTTATGATCGGAGGCGATGTTTTGTTTAATGGGAGTATCGGCAGAACCGATTTGCCGGGAGGTGATTTTGATACATTAATAAATAGTATTCAGACCCAGTTGTTCACTTTGCCGGATGAAACCAAAGTGTATTCCGGGCATGGGCCAGTGACGACGATAGGATTTGAAAAAATGAATAATCCGTTTGTGAAACTGTACTAAGCAACTTTAGCTCTAAAGAATTTTCCAATCACCGGCAATCTCTGAAACTCTTTCTTTTCGATATTTAAGATCAGCACTAAGAACGATGCTGTAAGTACTGCACCCGCTGCACGGTTAATCCAGCGATTAAAGTTTAACTGGATAAAAAGTTTATGTACAAAATAGAGCAGTACAACAATAACGATATAAGCTAACAATTTTTTCCATGCATAAGGCACACGATATTCCTTTTGTCCCCAGATAAAACTGATCACCATCATGCTGCCATAACAAACAAAAGTAGCCCAGGCACATGCCATATAACCATATCGGGGAATGAAAAGATAATTTATGACTGATGGTAAGAACTGCTCCGATAATAGTGATCCATGCACCGGCCATAGTTTTATTGGTGAGTTTGTACCAGATGGAAAGATTATAATAAATACCCAGGAAACATATTTGCCAGCAAAAGTATCGGCACTACTTTCAATCCAGCCCACATGGAAGGATTTTGGATAAAATGTTTCCATACGTCAAGAAAAAAGCGCAACGACTAAAAACATTAAACAAATAGTGATGACAAAAAATTTCATCACTCTTGCATATATCTTTTGCGGATTTTCTCCCTGTGCCTGTTTGAAGAAGAAAGGTTCAGCTCCCATACGAAAAGCCTGGATGAACAAGAGTAATTAGGATGGATAATTTATAACAGGCTCCATAAGTTCCCACTTCAAATTTTACTGCAGTTTCTGTTGGCTGCTGATGACCACCAGCCCAGCATGATGCGGTCAAAAGTTTCATTGATCATGCCGCCAAAACCTGCAATGATCAGCGGCATGGAATAGATCATGATCTGTCTCCAAAGTTTGCCACTGAATTTCCATTTGAAAGAGAAAAATTCTTTCCATAATAATAATAATGTGATAGCAGATTGAACCAGGTTGGCAATGATCACATATCCTACTCCAACTTTTTTATTATAAAAAGTTAATAAAATACTGTGCGGATGTTTCGCTGCTATCCTGCGGACAAACTGATAAGAAGAAATAAACAACTGCAATATTGATCAGGATACCTGCTATGCGGATAGCAGCAAACTTTATGGGTCTTTGTTCGTAACGCAATTTTGCAAATGCCAGTGAAGACAAACTGTCAAATGCAATGATGAATGCACTCCATGTTATAAATTCAGGATGCTCTTCTATTCTGATCAGGTTGGCAAATGGGGTTCTGAAAAGAATAAGCAG
Organism: uncultured Bacteroidota bacterium; assembly: GCA_963745445.1. Lineage (GTDB taxonomy): Bacteria > Bacteroidota > Bacteroidia > Chitinophagales > Chitinophagaceae > UTBCD1. The sequence continues at coordinate 163,905 of CAVUXD010000003.1, read as the reverse complement.
CGTAGTTAAACAGATAGTGCTGATGATCAAGAGAAACAGTGGCAGTATTATAAACATCTTCCTCATGCTCTTTTTTCTGCACATAGCGGAAATAAGCTGTTTCTAATCCATAAGTGAAGATGACATTTAGAAAAGGAATGCGCCGAATAGATCAGCGTCATATCCCCGTAAGCCAGCCCAGACAATTTTAATGTGAGATAGGGAGTGAGCAGGTAATTGAGAAAACGGGCGGCAATGGAGCTTGCTCCATACCACACTGTTTGACCTGCCAATTTTTTAATACTGCTCAAGGATTGGAAATTTTAACGTACCTGCCAACGATTCAGCATAGATAGGACAAAAGTAATTGTCTGATTTTGAAAACGCTAATGATTGTTTCCTGTATGGATCATTTAACTTATTGGCAACTCTTATTCCTTCGTTCAGCATTTTCGCTTTGCTGTATCTTTGGCTCAAAATTTTAGTCTATGAAAAAATGGATACTTTGTTTAGTGATCAATGTTGGCTTTTTACCTTTTGTTTCCGGCCAGGCTTATGAATCTACCATTGAGTATAATAAGAAGAAACAAAATGCCTATGTGATGGAATTTCCTTATTCAACCGAAGCGGTGGAAAATGCGGTTGTAGCCAAGATTGAGAAGATGGGCTACAAAGGCAAGGAGGAAAAAGGGCTCTTCAATAAGGACAAAGGATTTATTGTATTCAAAGTCGGCATATATTACAGACATCAGTGACAAAGCGATGGATTATATTGTAAAAGTGGATCAAAAAAGCCGCAAGGATAAAGAATACTTCTTTATTATATATAATTGTGAACAAGGACGACCTGAACGCATCTCAATCCTTTGATGCCGGTGATGTACGAAGGGTAAAAAGCTTTCTTGAATAATCTGCAGCCTGATGTCGAAGCCTCTAACCTTGAACTCCAGATAAAAGACCAGGAAGATGTAGTTGCAAAAGCTGAAAAAAAACTGAAAAATCTCAAGGACGACCAGGAAAGCATGGAGAAGAAAATAAAAGACCTGCAGGATGATCTGAAGAAAAATACTAAAAGACCAGGACGATGCTCAGAAAGACATCGAGAATCAAAAAGTAGCATTACGAAGCCCTGGAAAGGAAAGAGAAAACAACTGACATATTAATAATTGCCGGGCTTGAATTTCTTTCGGCCGGATTTAATTTCTGATTTTCTTTTTTTGGATTCAATTCTTTTTTCTTTTGAAGCTTTGCTTGCTTTAGTGGCAATGCGGGGTTTCTTTTTCTGTAAAGCTTTTTGAATAAGTTCATTTATTTTGCGGATAGCTTCCTCTTTATTTTCCAGTTGTGTCCGGTATGTCTGTGATTTCACCTGCAAAAAACCTTCAGTATTGATACGGTTGGATAAGTTTTTCTTTCAATAATTGTTTCTGTTCTTCATTCAGTAATTGGGATGCATCAATATGAAAAGATGCGATCACGGCCGTTTCCACTTTGTTTACATTCTGTCCGCCTTTGCCGCCGCTGCGGGTAGTTTGAAAAGATATTTCATTTGAGAAGTCTATCATGTTTGCTGGTTGCCGGTTTTTATTTCAAAGTTAAGTTCGTTATTTGAATGAATTTATCTTTACGGAATTACCGGCAACCAGAAACCGGTAACTGGCAATAGCATGAAAGCAGTTATTCAAAGAGTAACAAAAGCCAGCTGTTACGATTGACAGAAAAATTCATTCACAGATCGGGAATGGATTATTGGTGTTATTGGGTATTGAAGATGCAGATACGAATGAAGATATTGAATGGCTCAGCGGGAAAATTGTCAACCTGCGGATATTTAATGATGCAGATGGTGTCATGAACGTTTCAGTAAAAGATATTAAGGGAGAAATTCTTGTTGTAAGCCAGTTCACTTTACATGCTTCTACCAAAAAAGGGAATCGTCCTTCTTATATAAAAGCCAGTAAACCTGAGATTGCAATTCCAGTCTATGAAAAATTTATTGCAGCAATTATCAAATGATCTTGGCAAAAGAAGTTAAAGCCGGGATTTTTGGTGCTGATATGAAAGTGGAATTATTAAATGATGGACCGGTGACGATTGTGATTGATACAAAGAATAGAGAGTAACACGAATTGCTTAATTAGCATTGATCGTATCTCAAACTCATTTCCGAAATTCTTGCTGTATCCATCTTCTCGATACTTCTCATTTCTAACAGCAGAAAAAATATTTTTTCATTGACGGTAGATAGTAAAATCATAAGAAGGTACATCCAGATCATGTTGTTCCACAATACGATTTCCGCTGGATGTCCAGACCAATATTTGTTTCAAGCTGTTGTTATTGTCAGTGCTTTGAATAGTGATCCGTCTGCCGGAAGTAAGGATCTTAAAAGGTTTGGCAGCTTTTTTTTCAGATAGCCGGTTCATTTTTACCAGGGCCGGGATCATTCCTGGGCGTAAGGAGGAAACAGTGAATAGTGAAAAGATAGCTAATGCCAGTATCATTGACGGGATAAATAGGCGGATCATAGAATAACAAAATTGGTTTCATAATATGGTGATTAACGGCTTTCAGAGGGCAGGAGGTTCGGGACGGGAGGTGTAAAACGGCAATAATCATGCTATATTGCAATAAACAATCAAAAAATTTTGTTATGACTATTCAGCAAGCCCAGCAACAGGTGGATCAATGGATCAAAACCATAGGTGTTCGTTATTTCAGTGAACTCACCAATATGGCGATACTTACCGAAGAAGTAGGAGAACTGGCCCGCATCATGGCCCGTAAATATGGTGATCAGTCATTTAAAGAAAGTGATAAAGAAAAAAATTTGGCGGATGAAATGGCCGATGTGTTATGGGTACTGATTTGTCTGGCCAATCAAACCGGTGTTGATCTGACTGATGCATTGCAAAAAAATTTTGAAAAGAAAACAAATAGAGATGCAGAAAGGCATAAGAAGAATGAAAAATTGAAATAAGATCTCATTATTTCCATCAAATCCTTTAAATCTAATCAAATCCCGGTTCTCACTTTATCTTTGCGCCTTATGGCAAATGATTCCAACAGGTTCCAGGCAATTATCTCTCATTGTAAAGAGTATGGCTTTATTTTTCCCAGCAGTGAAATATATGATGGGCTTGCAGGCAGTATATGATTATGGCCAATGGGGCAGTGAACTGAAAAAAAATATCAAAGATTATTGGTGGAAAAGCATGACGCAGATGCATGAGAATATTGTCGGCATTGATGCGGCTATTTTTATGCATCCAACCACCTGGAAAGCCAGCGGCCATGTTGATAATTTCAATGACCCGATGATTGATAATAAGGACAGTAAGAAAAGATATCAGAGTAGATCATTTGATTGAAGGTTTTGCTGAAGAACTAATAGGCAAAGGGAAATGAGACAATTGAGCAAAGGATGTTATTGGCAGCAAATGGATGCATTACTGGCAAAAGATGATTTTGCTGGATTAAAAAAATTGATTGAAGATAATAAAATAAAATGTGCTATCAGTGGAACCAGCAACTGGACAGATGTTCGCCAATTCAATCTGATGTTCTCTACTGAATTTGGTTCTACTGCTTCTGCTGATGATGAGGATAATAAAATTTATTTACGTCCTGAAACAGCACAAGGAATTTTTGTAAACTTTTTGAATGTGCAGAAAACAGGAAGAATGAAAATTCCTTTTGGTATTGCACAAATCGGTAAAGCATTCCGTAATGAAATTGTAGCAAGACAATTTATTTTCCGCATGAGAGAATTTGAACAAATGGAAATGCAATTCTTTATTCGTCCCGGTACACAAAAAGAATGGTATGAATACTGGAAAGAAGAAAGAATGAAATGGCATCTGAGCCTGGGCATTTCAGCAGATAAATACCGTTTTCATGATCATGTGAAGCTGGCTCATTATGCAGATGCAGCCTGTGATATTGAATTTGAATTTCCCATTGGTTTTAAAGAAGTGGAAGGCATTCATTCAAGCCGACAGATTTTGATCTGAAGCAATCACCAGGAATACAGCAAAAAGAAAATGCAGTATTTCGATAATGATATTGATCCGGCAACAGGTAAACCTTATGGAAATTATATTCCTTATGTGATTGAAACTTCTATTGGCTTGGACAGAATGTTTCTTACTGGTGATGAGTGAAGCTTATACCGAAGAAGATCTCAGCACTGCTGAAAAACAAGATAGCCGTGTGGTATTGAAATTTCCTCCGAAATTGGCCCCGATGAAATTGGCCGTTCTTCCATTGGTAAAAAAAGATGGTTTACCGGAAATTGCCAGAAAGATTATGGATGATTGCAAATCTCATTTCCGTTGTTTTTATGAAGAAAAAGATACGATCGGAAAACGATACCGCCGAATGGATGCAATTGGAACTCCATTTTGTGTTACAGTAGATCAGCAAACCAAAGAAGATAATACTGTTACTATCCGTTACCGTGATTCGATGCTGCAGGAAAGGATTCCTGTTGATAAAGTAAAAGATGTTGTATTAAAGGCGATCACTTAAGCTTTTAATTTCCATTTATTGCACTTCTTTCGGTTCATATTTGTTAGTTCAGTTAATTTCTGAACTGATTCTTTATTCCGTATCATGACAGGAATCATTTTTCAGATTGAACTATGTCAGCTTCGTCTTAAAGCTGAATCTCTACATTGCCGACATTAATAACTTTTTTTGGGTAAGTTATAAGCTCACCCTTTTAAATAAATTACCATGTCTGCAACTGACATTACCAAACCGGTCGATCTTTCAATACATGCGGAAGGTACCGGTCCCAAACGATTCCGCCGGCCTCGTTTATGTTGATTTTATGCCACCCTGCAACAGTGCCTGTCCGGCCGGAGAAAATATCCAGGCCTGGATGGCACATGCACAGGCAGGTAATTATTTTGAAGCATTTCAAACAATTAGTGGAAGACAATCCTTTTCCGGCCATCATGGGCAGGGTTTGTGTAAAGCCCTGCGAAACGGGTTGCAACCGTAACCATATTGATACAACTGTCAATATTCATGCTGTAGAAAGATATATCGGCGATGAAGCAATCAAACAAAAATGGCCGATTCAATTTGTAGCTCGTACCAACCGGTAAAAAAGTGCTGGTGATTGGTGCCGGTCCTTCCGGTTTATCTGCTGCCTATCATCTGACCCGGATGGGTCATACTGTGGAAATTTTTGAAGCAGGTGGTCATCCGGGTGGTTTATTATGGACAGGTGTTCCGGATTATCGTTTGCCAAAAGAAATACTGGATTTTGAAATAGACCGCATCGTAAGAACGGGTGTAAAGATCCGGCTGAATTATAAAGTGAAGGATGTGCTTGACGGAAAAAAAAGCTGGCAATTTTGATGCAGTTTATCTTGCTATTGGTGCTCAGTTAATTCATAAAGAAGAATTTGAGCATGATGACTCTGTTTATATCACAGATGCTTTTTCTTTTTTTAAAGAAGTAAAAACAAATACATCTCCTTATGTCAGAAAGAAAGTAGTGGTATATGGCGGTGGTAAACTGGCTTTATACCTTGCCCGTATGATCAAACGATTTGGTTCAGAAGCTATCCGTTTATTTTCCCGGGGATAAAAAATTAATGCCGGCTTATGATTATGAAACTGAAGATGCACTGGCTGAAGGTGTGGATGTACAATTATTAAGAAGTATCAGCAGTATCAAAAAAAATAAGATTCACTCTGGAAAAAATGAAAGTGGAAAAAGGAAAAGCGATTGGTACCAATGAATTTGAAACACATAGATGCAGATGTACTGATTGTCGCCAACCGGCAGGAAACAGATTCCGGTTTTCTTACGTTCTGTTACCGGGTATTGTTATTAATGAAGATGGCACTGTCAATATTGATGCACAACGGATGACCGGCTACTGAAGGAATTTTTGCCGGCGGTGATATGTTGCCCGGTGAAAACAGAAGTTCAACCATTGCGATTGGGCATGGTAAAAAAGCCGCCAAATATATTGATGCTTATTTGAAGGCAACAGCCTTTTATAAAACCAGATAAACATCCGACAGCCGGTTACCGTAAACTGCACATGTGGTACAAAACAGATGCACCGCAAAAAGAACAGGATAAACTGGCACCTGCTATTGCCAGTACAAAGTTTTGATGAAGTGATAGCCGGTTTATCAGAACCAGAAGCAAGATTTGAAGCACAACGTTGCCTGAGTTGTGGTAACTGTTTTGAATGTGATGGTTGCTTTGGCGCCTGTCCGGAAGATGCCATTATTAAATTAGGAAAAGGCAACCGGTATAAGTTCAATTATAATGCCTGCACCGGTTGTGCAGTTTGTTATGAGCAATGTCCCTGTCATGCTATAGAAATGATTCCAGAACCTGTTAATTCAACTACTGATGTCCAGTAATAAAAAAATAATCGCAACGATAGATGGAAATGAAGCAGCTGCTTATGTAGCCTATCGTGTAAATGAAGTTTGTGCCATCTATCCCATTACACCTTCTTCCACCATGGCCGAACTGGCAGATGAATGGGCTTCAAAAGGAATAAAAAATATCTGGGGAAATATTCCCGATGTAATAGAAATGCAAAGTGAAGGCGGTGCTGCCGGTACGGTGCATGGTGCATTGCAAACCGGTTCACTGACCACCACATTTACTGCATCGCAGGGGTCTGATGCTGATGTTGCCCAATATGTATAAGATCGCCGGTGAATTAACTCCTGCTGTTTTTCATGTGGCAGCCCGTTCTTTGGCTGCACAGGGCCTTTCTATTTTTGGTGATCACCAGGATGTGATGGCTGCAAGGACTACCGGTTTTGCCATGTTAAGTTCAGCCAGTGTGCAGGAAGCACATGATTTTGCACTGATCGCACAGGTAGCTTCATTGAAATCAAGAATTCCTTTCATTCATTTCTTCGATGGTTTCCGCACTTCGCATGAAGTAAATAAACTGGAATTGCTGAGTGATGAACAAATAAGGTCAATGATACCGGATGAATTGGTGATTGCACATCGCAACAGAGGATTGAATCCTGATCATCCTTTTATCAGGGGAACTGCACAAAACCCGGATGTATATTTCCAGGGAAGGGAAACAGTGAATACATTTTATAATAACATGCCCGGTATCGTTGAAGAAGTGATGAATGATTTTGCAAAAATGACCGGCAGAAAATATGAACTGTTTCGAATATACCGGTGCTGCGGATGCAGAACAGGTGATCATCATAATGGGTTCCGGTGGAGAAACAGTTGCTGAAACAGTAAATGCATTGAATGCCGCTGGTGAAAAAACCGGAGTGATACAGGTTCGGTTATACAGGCCATTCTCCTTAGAACATTTTATAAAAGCATTACCTGCCTCACTGTAAAATCAATTGCGGTATTAGACAGAACAAAAGAATCGGGTGCTGCCGGTGAACCCATGTACCAGGATGTATTGTCAACATTGGTGGAATGCATTGCAAGCAGGGTAAACTGAAAAAATTGCCAAATATTATTGGGGGCCGTTATGGTCTTTCTTCCAAAGAATTTACACCGGCCATGGTGAAAGCTGTGTTTGATGAATTAAAAAAGAAGACAGCCCAAAAATGGTTTTACCATTGGTATCAATGATGATGTTACTTTTACCAGTCTTGCATATGATCCTGCTTATAAGTTGGATGAATCTGAATGGAGACAGGGTCTGTTCTTTGGATTGGGTGCAGATGGAACAGTAGGTGCCAATAAAAATACGATCAAGATCATTGGTGAGAATACAGATCTGTTTGCACAGGGATATTTTGTATACGATTCTAAAAAATCAGGCGCAAGAACAGTTTCGCATTTACGGTTTGGACCAAAACCGATCCGTGCTCCTTATCTGATTTCTAAAGCAGATTTTATTGCCTGTCACCAATTCAACTTTATAGAAAAAGTAGAAATGCTGGAATTTGCAAAAGAAGGCGCTACTTTTTTACTGAACAGTCCTTATAATAAAGATGAAGTGTGGGATAAATTAACCAGGCCAGGTGCAGAAAAGTATCATTGATAAAAAAATTAAAATTTTATGTAATTGATGCAACAACAGTTGCAAGAGAAACCGGTATGAGCGGCCGTATCAATACCATTATGCAGACCTGTTATTTTGCCTTGTCTGGTGTGTTGCCAAGAGAAGATGCCATTAAACAAATTAAAAAAGCGATTGAAAAAACATATTTTAAAAAAGGTCAAAAAGTAATTGACCAGAATTTTAAAGCGGTTGATGCTACACTGGCCAATTTGTTTGAAGTAGATTATCCTGAAAAAGTTTCTGCAGCAGATACATGATTTGCTGACCGTGTCAGATAAAGCACCTGCATTTGTAAAAGAAGTTACAGCAGTAATGATGGCTGGTCATGGCGATGATTTGCCGGTAAGTAAAATGACCAGTTGATGGAACTTATCCCAGCGGCACTACGCAATGGGAAAAAAGAAATGTTTCTGACCTGGTTCCTATTTGGGAACCTGATACCTGTATACAATGCGGTAACTGTGCTTATGTATGTCCGCATAGTGTGATCAGGGCTAAGTTTTATCACAAAGATCATTTGAAGAAAGCACCGGAAGATATTTAAATCAGCACCGATTAATGCAAGAGGATTTCCTGAAACACAATATTCATTGCAGGTGTACCTGGAAGATTGCACCGGTTGTAATTTATGTGTAGAAGTTTGTCCGGCTACTGATCCTGCTGACCGTTCCCGCAAAGCGATCAACATGGGTGAAAAAGAACCAATTCTTGAAAACAGAACAAAAAAATATTGAATTTTTTGAAAACATTCCCTGGAATGACCGTTCCAAAATTGATTTCTCTACCGTGCATGGTGCACAATTCCTGGAACCTTTATTTGAATTTTCAGGTGCCTGTGCCGGTTGTGGTGAAACGCCTTATTTGAAATTATTATCACAATTATTTGGTGACCGATTATTAGTGGCCAATGCAACAGGTTGCTCTTCTATTTATGGAGGTAACCTTCCAACTACACCATGGGCAGTGAATAAAGAAGGAAGAGGTCCGGCCTGGTCCAACTCTTTGTTTGAAGACAATGCTGAGTTTGGTTTGGGTATGCGGATTACTGCAGATAAACAACTGGATGTTGCCAAACAATTATTGACTGGAATTGAAAAATGAATTGGGGGAAGCTTTGGTAAAAGAAATTATTAATGCTAAACAGGTACATGAATCTGAAATAGCAGTTCAGCAGCTACGGGTATGCAGATTAAAGAGAAATTGAAAACAATGACTTCATCCGCTGCCACGCATCTGTTATCATGTGCTGATCAATTAGTTCGCCGCAGTGTATGGCTGGTGGGTGGTGATGGATGGGCTTATGATATTGGTTATGGAGGATTGGATCATGCATTGGCCAGCGGAAGAAATATTAATATACTGGTACTGGATACAGAAGTATATTCCAATACCGGTGGGCAGTCTTCGAAATCAACACCAACAGCTGCCACTGCAAAATTTGCAGCCGGTGGAAAATCAGGTGGTAAAAAAGATCTGGCCATGCAGGCGATTTCTTATGGCAATGTGTATGTAGCAAGAGTGGCTTTTGGTGCAAATCCGCAACAAACATTACTGGCCATGCGTGAAGCAGAAGCTTATGATGGTCCGTCATTGATATTAGCATACAGCCATTGTATTGCACATGGATATGATTTGAAAGAAGGACTGGGTCAGCAACATAAAGCAGTAGTCAAGTGGTCACTGGCCATTGTTACGGTACAATCCTGTATTAAGAAAGAAAAACCAAAATCCGTTTGTACTGGATTCTACCAAGGCCAACAATTCCGTTGAAAGATTATGCGTACAATGAATTGCGGTATAAAGTACTGACCATGACTAATCCTGAAGCGGCAGATACAATTGATGAAACATGCACAGGATTTGGTAAACCTGAAATGGAAAACTTATGAAGAACTGGCTACTAAAAAAGCCAGTGATTTTGTTCCGGTTGCTTAAAAAATGATTAATATGAAAATGCATTCAACTTACATGGGGCTGAAATTGAATTCCCCGATCGTCGTTTCTGCCTGTACATTGTCTGAAGCAAACAGATAATATTGTAAAGATGGAAGATAATGGTGCCGGTGCTGTTGTAATGTTTTCTTTGTTTGAAGAACAAATAAGAAAAGAAGAAATCCGGTTTAAAAAAGTGATGTCTGAAACCAGCTATATGCTTTCCCGAAGCACTGGATTATTTTCCGGACCTGGATGATTTTAATGTTGGTATCAGATGAATACCTGGAAAATATCCGTAAAGCAAAAGAGAGAGTGAATATTCCCATTATTGGCAGTTTGAATGGCATTACCAACGAAGGATGGATTGATTATTCAAAACTGATGGAACAGGCCGGTGCTGATGCGCATTGAAGTAAATATATTTTTTATTCCCGGCTGATATTGCCATGTCTTCTTCAGAAGTGGAACACCGGTACCTGAATATTATTCAGTCGATCAAACAAACAGTAAAGATTCCGGTAGCAGTAAAACTGAATCCTTATTTCAGTGCTATGGGTAATATGTCATTGCGGATGAAAAATGCAGGGGCGGATGCACTGGTTTTATTCAACCGTTTTTATCAGCCGGATTTTGATATTAATGAACTGGTGATAAAAACAGATCTGCATTACAGTGAATCCAGTGAAATCAGGTTGCCATTATTATGGATTGCTTTATTATATGGGAAAGTAGAATTGTCGCTGGCGGCTACTACCGGTGTACAAAGTGCGGTGGAAGTAATGAAATACCTTCTGGCTGGTGCTGATGTGGTGATGACCGCTTCTTCCTTGTACAAAAATGGTATTCCTTATTTAAAAACAATGAATAAAGAATTGCAGGACTGGATGTATATGATGGGTTTTGATAATATCAATTCATTTAGAGGGAGTATGAGCCAGCAAAATATTTCAGATCCGACGGCTTATGAAAGAGCGAATTATATTAAAATACTGGAAGGAGTGAAGTAAAATCGGATTTTCTATTGAGTTAAAATGGGACTCAGCAAATTCTTGGTAATTGTTCTCCGGTTAAAAAGCTTACGATCCTTTGTCCGCCAATCTGGCTATTTAAAATTACTTTTCCCGGATGTAATGCAGATACTTCACCAATAATAGATGCATTTTTCCCGTTTTCATCAGCTTTGAGCAGCGCAAGAATTTTTTCTGCTGCTTCTTTTTTCACAATGGCAATAAAAATTCCTTCATTGGCAATATAAAGCGGATCCAGTCCTAATAGTTCACAAGCTCCTTCTGTTTCCGGATTGATGGGAAGAGAAAGCTGGTTTAATATATAGCTGAATGGCGTAAGGCCAGCAATTTCATTAAGTACAGAGGCGACACCACCCCTTGTTGGATCACGCATGAATTTAACGTCTGTTCCAAACTCATCTAATAATTTCATCACAATATTCTTTAATGATGTTGTATCACTTTTAAGAGACGTTTCAAATTCAAGCCCTTTTCTTAAGCTCATAATAGTAATGCCATGATTAGCCAGTTGGCCGCTGATGATGATTTTATCTCCGGCTTCGATATTATTGTGATGAATATTGGCTTTCGGATGAATGATCCCAATACCGGAAGTGTTGATGAATATTTTATCACCCTTTCCTTTTTCTACCACCTTGGTATCTCCTGTAATAATTTTTACATCTGCTTTATCAGCCGCTTCTTTTATACTCACTAATATTTTTGCAAATTCATCCATTAGTAATCCCTCTTCCAGGATAAAAGAAAGTGAGAGATACTTTGCTGCAGCCCCGCACATAGCGAGGTCATTTACGGTACCATTTACAGAGAGGTCACCAATATTACCTCCGGGGAAAAATATTGGAGTAATTACGTAGCTATCTGTACTGAAAGCAATTTTATCATTCAATGAAAAAGAGGCACCGTCATGCTGTTGATCCAGTAAATCATTTTTCAAAATTTCAAAGACACCGCTTTTCAAAAGCTTTTGAGTCAGTAAACCCCCGCTGCCATGACCTAATGTGATGACATCAAAATCAAATTTCGGTATGGGACATTGAAGGCTCATGCAATTTATTTGTATTTAAAATTAATGAACAGTTACGGAAGAATAGTGGTAATAAGCAGCACAGGCTCCTTCACTGCTTACCATTGGAGCACCCAATGGATGTTCCGGCTTACACTTCGTTCCGAAATTGGGACATTGAAAAGGTTTCTTCAATCCTTTCATTATATCACCACTGATACATTCTTTATTTTCTTCTGCAGCCGGAATGTCAATATTGAATTTTAGCCTGGCATTATATTTTTTATACCGGTTATTTAATTCATAACCACTTTGTGGAATTAAACCAATTCCCCGCCATTGACGGTCACTCACTTCAAATACTTTTTCAATTGATTCTTTCGCAAACTGGTTACCTTCCCTCTGCACCAATCTTGCATACTGATTCTCCACTTTGTATTCGCCTTTTTCCAGTTGACGTACTGTCATTAAAATACCCTGGAGCAGATCGAGCGGCTCAAAACCAGTCACCACAATAGGGACTTTGTATTTTTCTGCAATGGGATAATATTCTTCCATTCCCATAATAGTGCAAACATGGCCGGCGGCTAAAAAACCATCTATTTTATTTTCGGGATCACTAAGTAATGCTTCCATTGCAGGTGGAACCAGCACATGTGATGCAAGAATGCTATAATTATTTATGCCGAGCTTGTCAGCCTGGATCACACTCAATGCATTTGCAGGAGCTGTTGTTTCAAATCCCACAGCAAAAAAGATCACTTCTTTATCGGGATTTTGCTTTGCCAATGAGACTGCTTCTAAGGGCGAATAAAGAATTCTGACATCAGCTCCTTTGGATTTTGCTTCAAGCAAACTTTGAGAAGATCCGGGCACTCTCAGCATATCACCAAAAGAACAGAGAATGATATTTTCTTTCTGTGCGAGATAAATGGCTTCATCAATTAATGCAATACTTGTAACACAAACAGGGCAACCCGGTCCATGAACCATTGTGATCTCTTCCGGCAACAGATCCAATATCCCGTTTCTTACAAGGCTATGGGTTTGTCCCCCGCATATTTCCATCAATTTCCACGGTCTGGTGGTTACTTTACGGATTTCATCCAGGTAAAGCTTTGCTAATTCTGCGTCTCTATATTCAGATAAATATTTCATTCGCTATTCAATTCGTTGGTTTCTCCTATCAGTTTCAGATATTCAAGCGTTAGTTTTGCTTCTTCCTCATCTATGCGGTTTATCGCAACTCCTACATGTACCAGTACATAATCATTCATAGTTGCATCGGGGACCATGCTGAGGTTTACTTCTTTGATTATTCCGTCAAAAGACACTTTTCCCATCCGGAATGTAAGATCAGCTTTCTCCTCTATTGATATTATTTTACCTGGAATAGCTAAACACATATACTTAATTTAAATAAATGATTTTATTCATTATAAAATATGGATTCATGATTTTTCAAAACAGATTTTCTCTTTTGAAGAATATGATAATAGGCTAATTGCCCAAAACCAATACATTCATCATTCGGGCTCAGTTCACGATGCCGGTACAACTGTTTTTCCTCTGCTAATAATTCATTGATCATATCTGTGAGCAATGCATTTTGAAATACCCCTCCGCTGAAAGCTAAATGATTAATACAGTAGTATTCACTGATAGGGCTGATACTTTTCGCCAGGGAGTAAAATACTTTCCTGGCGATTTGATTGACCGGTATCTCATTTTTCAGATCATTTAATATTTCCTGTAAAAAGAATGAATGATCAAGCCTGTTGTTTCTTTGAACCAGCGGATAATAATCATCAAGGTTGTCAGTGTAACTGCGTGCTACCGCTTCCATTTTCATGGCTGCTTCACCCTCATAAGAATTAATTTGGCAGATGTTCAGGATCGAAGCGATTCCATCTAAAAATCTTCCCATACTGCTTGTCAATAATTCTGCGGGCCTCTTGATCAGTTGTTGATAATAATTCCATTCTTTTTCTGAATAATTTTTCTGCAGTTGTTGTTGAGCAGCAGGAATATTTCTCAAAAGACTCAAGGCAGACAATCTTGGCTCCCGGTTCATTTTATCGCCAAGTAGCTGTGGAAAATAATCGAGATGAGCCACACGTTGCATTTCTCCGTCATCATAAATGAAAAATTCTCCTCCCCATATTTGATCATCGTCTCCATATCCGGTTCCATCCCAAATTATGCCTAACACAGGGTCTTCAGTTTTGAGTAAATTATTTTCTGCAAGAACGGCTGCAAAATGGGCATTGTGATGTTGAACCTTAATCAACGGAAGATACCTCTGTTAGCGTCATTTCTTCTGCAAAGCGGGTAACATGATATTCCGGATGTTTATCTGCCAGCACCAACGACGGTTTTATTTGCAGCAATTGACTTAAATGCTCAAAGGTATGTCGATAGGCATTTTGTGAAGCAAGAGTTTCCTGGTTACCTAAAAACTGGCTGATATAAATCCGATCCTTGCATTGTAAAGCAAAGGCGCTTTTCAATTCTCCACCCGCAGCAAAAACACTTGTGTCCACTGCTTCAAATGGAGAGGGGAAATAATTAGGAGCTAACCCACGGCTTCTTCTTAAGATTATTTTTTCACCTGTCTTGCTTAACTGAATTACTGAATCATCTTGTGGCAACATAATTTCCCTGTCATAACTAAGGAAGAAATCAGCAATATCCTGAAGCGATTCATTTGCTTCTTCATCTTTATAGATAATGGGAGAGCCGCTTATATTTGCGCTGGTTGCGATCAAAGGTTTTTTAAATGCTGAAGCAATTAGCTGCAGCAAAGGAGAACAGGGCAACATCAAACCGATTTTGTCCAAACCCGGAGCAATTAATTCTTTACAAATCTTATTTGCTTGTATTGGTTGTAGCTTACAAAGTACAATAGGGCCAGATTTGTCTTTCAGCAATGCCTCCTCGTTTATTGATATAAAAACATCCTGGCGGGCTTTGTCAACAGAATCATATAGCAATGCAAATGGCTTTGCAGGACGATGTTTATTTTCCCGAAGAGTTAATATTGCATTTTCATTTGTTGCGTCGCAAAGCAAAAGATAACCACCGATTCCTTTCACTGCTGCGATCATTCCGTCTTCTAAAACATTGTTGAGTTGTTCAAGAATAGAATCTGAATCACTGCTCAATAATTTTCCCTGGTTATTGTATAAATGCATCGGAATTGCACAGTCAGGACAAGAATTTGTTTGACTATAATATCTCCTGTTATGCACTTCATTGTATTCTGATAAGCAGTCCTTGCAAAGAGACAATTCTGCCATCGAAGTATTATGTCTTTCATAAGGAAGTGCGTTTAGTATGGAATATCTTGGACCGCAATGTAAACAGGTTGTAAATGCATAATTATATCGCTTGTTGTCAATTGTTTTAATTTCCTGGCGGCAGTTATCACAGACTGCAAAGTCAGGCGTTAACAGCAGATCAGGCTCTCTGTCACTCGTATCTTCAACGATACCGAATGAATCAAATGCTTGTAACGGTTCCTGTTCAAAATGATGATTAGTAATAACGGCATCAGGAGGTGGGTATTTGAGTATCGTGTTATAAAACTCTCTGGCTGACGATTCATCGGCGTTGAATATAATATGAACACCATCCTTTGAGTTGCATATATTACCGGTAATGCCTTTTTCTTCTGCTAAACGATAGACATGAGGTCGGAAACCAACACCCTGTACAAGGCCACTAATATGGATGTGCCAGGTTTTCATGTTAAATCAGATAAGCTCAGGTACCTGCACTTTGGCTTTCAGCCAATCATACCATTGCGTCATGCCTTCTCCGGTAAGACAACTTAATTCAATAATCTCCAATTCGTGATTTACTCTTTTCGCATACTCTTTTGCCTTATCAATGTTAAAAGGTACATAAGGCAGCAGATCGGTTTTATTAATAATGCACAGAGAGGAAGTATGAAACATTTCCGGGTATTTCAATGTCTTATCTTCTCCTTCTGTTACACTCATGATGACCACTCTTTCTTTTTCACCAAGATCAAACATCGCAGGGCAAACGAGGTTTCCGACATTTTCAATAAACAACACACCGTTATCCTTCATTTTCATTTCCTGGATAGCATGAAGCACCATATGTGAATCGAGGTGGCAGCCTTTACCGGTATTTATTTGTAACACTTTTGTGCCGGTTGCATGGATACGATCTCCATCGAGACTTGTTTGCTGATCACCTTCAATTACGTAAAAGAGGAATTGATCTTTCAGATCAATTAATGTTTTTTCCAGCAATGTGGTTTTGCCCGATCCGGGAGAGCTAACTAAATTAATCGCCAGTATATTCTTAGCTTCCAGGTATCCACGGTTTCTCTCTGCCAAGCAGATTATTTTGTTGCAGGATATCCTGTTCTATATCCACAACTGTTTTTTCATGAGAGTGTGAATGGTTGTGATCATGATCTGATGTTCATGATCATGCATGGTATGCATGATGGTATGTTCATCACCGCTACATCCGCAAGTCGCACACATAGATTAACTTTTTAAATTAGTTTAAATACCTGCCTTTTCAGTTTCGCTGTCGTTTTTCCGCAGGTAGCTGAAAGTAAACAATACCTGCTACTAAAATTCCTAATAGCACAACAAAATGTTCCGGCTCGACAAAGTAATGGGTGAGGGTATAACGATCGGTATGGCCATGTCCCGGATGTGCAAAGCCTAATAACGGTGTTAATAGGAATAAGAGGCTGGCTAAAATGTTTATTCTTTTTCATATTAAAGGCCTTGGTTTTAAAAGAGCAATATATAGCCCAAATCAGGCCACCTCGCCTGTCCATTCCAAAGGAATATCATGGATGGGTTATGAGTTATCGTCAGTTTTACGCCTAGGCCGATTTAAATCATATGCTCTTACTTTTTCATAACCGGGTATATATCATGCTCTGGCAGAGTCACAATAATCAGGTCTTTTTTCGAATCGAAACCTCAGAGATTTAGGCCCTTGGAAACATAACCAGCAACCATGTCTGAAAATATTACTAACGTGGGAGTAGCCCTTGCGATCGCAGAATGCTTGATCGACTTTGGGAATTGCAGCTAAAAAGCCATGGTTTCATTAAGGATGATGATGTAAAAAAGCTTGCACAAAGCTTTAATCTCTCTGAAATCGAAGTGAGAGGTGTGGTTTCTTTTTATCATTTCTTCCAACGCGAACCTACCGGCAAATACACGATATACCTTAATAACAGCATTGTATCAGATTTTAAAGGATTTGATCGCATCAAAGAAGCCTTTGAAAGAGAAACCGGCGCCAATTGTGGCAGCAGTAGATCGTACAGGAACTTTTGGTCTTTTTCTTACCCCATGTATTGGTCTTAGCGACCATGAACCTGCGGCGCTTATCAATTTTTATCCATTTACGAATCTTAATGTCAGTCAAAGTAAAAGATATTATCGCAAAGCTTAAAAATGGAGCTACGCCAGAATCGATTTGTGATACGCCTGCTGATAATATCCGGTATACTCCCCCCGGGAATAAAGGACTGTTTTCTTCCGACCTTTTACTCCAGGCGCTGCACTGGCAAGATCAGCAAAACTTGGAGTCGGAATGGAATTTTAGATGAATTAAAAAAAGCGACGCTTGCGGGAAGAGGTGGTGCATTTTTCCCAACCTGGAAAAAATGGGCCGCTGCAAAAGATCATCAGTCTGCAACTAAATATGTTATTTGTAATGCTGATGAAGGCGAACCTGGAACATTTAAAGACCGGGTGTTAATTAATACGCAGACAAAGTCAATGATCGAAGGAATGATCATCTGCGGATATACCATCGGCGCTGAATATGGAATTATTTATCTGCGGGGTGAATACCGCTGGTTGAAAAATAAACTTGGAAGAAGCAATTAAGGAATACCGGTCAATTGGTTTGCTGGGAAAAGACTGTGGAACAAGTCAAAGGATTCAATTTTGATATCAGGATCCAAATGGGAGCTGGTTCTTATGTATGTGGTGAAGAAACTGCATTGCTTGGAATCCTTGAAGGTAAACGTGGTGAGCCAAGAACCAAATGGTTTTTCCCTGTAGAGAAAGGTTATCTCCAGCAGCCTACTGTGATCAATAATGTAGAAACATTTTGCGCAGCTGCCCGAATTATAGAAATGGGTGCTGATGTTTATATGCAATCTGGGTATTCCCGGTTCACCGGGTACCAAACTTATCAGTGTTTCCGGCGATTGCAAACTTCCCGGCATTTATGAAATTGAATGGGGAATGACCATTGCAGAACTGCTTGGAATTGTGCGAAGCAGATGATCCATTATTACATACAGGTAAGCGGACCATCCGGTGAATGTATTTCTATTAAAGAAAAATACCGGCGTATCTCCATGCTCGACCTGCCTGGCCCGTAAAGATATCCGTTGTGGGGGTTCATTTATGGTTTTCAATAAACAACGTGACCTGGTAAAAGTGCTGCTGAATTTTTCTGAATTTTTTAAATCAGAATCATGCGGTATTTGCACACCTTGCAGGGCCGGCAATTTTATTATTCAGCGAAAACTGGAACGATTGGATAATGGACTGGCCAATGAAAAGGACCTCGGAGGAATTGAAAAGCTGGGGACCATTATGAAAAATACCAGCCGCTGCGGTTTAGGAAAAACGGCTACCAACAGTTTGATCATTGCAATGGATAAATTTCACGATTATTTTTCGGAAAAACTGGATAAAGATTTTAACGGGCTTGAACCTGAAGTTTGATATGGATGCTGCCACAGAAGGACTATGAAAAATATAAAATCTGAACTGTGTATGTCTGAACATGGTAAATATTACAATTGATGGAAAAAATATCCAGGCAGAAAAAGGAAAGAACCTGGTGCAGGTGGCAAAGGAGAATGGAATATTTATTCCTTCCCTTTGCTATTATCCGAACATATAGAACCACCCCTGGGGACCTGCCGGGTTTGCACCTGTAAGATCAATGGGAAATTTCACCCGGCCTGCACGGAAAAAGTAGATGAAGGTCTTGCCGTAGAAGTAAATACTCCTGAATTGAATAGATACCAGGAAAGCATTGGTTGAAATGATGTTTGCCGAAGGGAAATCATATTTGTCCTGCCTGTGAAAAAAGCGGCAACTGCGATTTGCAGCACATGGGATATGAACTGGGTGTTTCTTCAACACGGTTTCAGCATCTATTCAAAGACGGCTCATTGATTTTAAACCCACCAGGATGGTGATGGAGCATAATCGCTGTATCAAATGTCTGCGATGTGTGGTGGATGTAAAAACCGATGATGGAAAAAAAGTATTTACTTATCTGAACAGGGGAAATGAAACTTTTGTAGGAGTTGATTATGAACAGGAGGCCAAACTTACCGAAGAGCAGGCGATCAATGCCATGAAAATATGTCCTACCGGAGCGATCATTGTAAGAGGAGTCAGTATTGCAGAACCATTTGGTGAATAGAAAGTTTGATTTGGAATCAGTGCAAAAGAAATTATGCAGTAAAAACGCCATAATTTAGATGGGCCGGGTAAAATGAATAAGAAAAAAATTGCCACGGTTTCATTGGCCGGATGTTTTGGCTGTCATATGTCCATGCTCGATATTGACACCGAACTGCTTGGATGTTGATCGAACTGGTTTCATTTGATAAATCCCCGCTGACGGATATTAAAAATTTCAGCAGCCGTTGTCATCTCGGAATCATTGAAGGAGGATGTTGCAATTCAGAAAATGTGGAAACGCTGCGAAAATTCAGGGAAAACTGTGATATACTGGTTGCCCTGGGTGAATGTTCCGTTTGGGGCGGACTACCACCATGCGAAATTCAATTCCGTTGGGTGAATGCCTCGAAGAAGCTTATCTGAATTGTGTTACCAGTGAACCCGGCAATAACATGGTTCCCTATCATGAAGATCTGCCAAAAATTCTTGATCGGGTATATGCCTGCAATGAAATTGTAAAAATTGATTACTATATTCCTGGTTGTCCGCCTGATGCCAATCACATCTGGAAAGCAGTAAAGAACATTCTTTGGGGAGAAGAGTATTCCATTTTGTATTCAGAATTTAAATATGATTAACAGCGATAGTTATGAACAGAAAAATTACAATTGATCCTGTAACCAGAGTGGAAGGACACGGAAGAGTTACCATACATCTCGATGAATATGGACAGGTAAAAGATTCTTTTTTTCATATTGTAGAGTTCAGGGGCTTTGAACGATTTATACAGGGTCATCCTTATTGGGAAGCTCCAGTACTGGTGCAGACGTCTATGCGGAATTTGCCCGGTAAGTCATCATCTTGCGGCAGCCAAAGGCAATTGACCAGATTGTTGGTATTGATCCGAAAGATCTTTCACCTACTGCTTCCAAACTTCGCCGGCTGATGCACTATGGCCAGGTATTTCAATCCCATGCGCTGCATTTCTTTTATCTCGCTTCTCCGGATTTATTGTTTGGTGTAGATGCTCCTCCAGAAAAAAGAAACGTAATAGCTGTTGCAGTTGCGAACAGGGAACTTGCTGTTAAAGGAATAACCATGCGCAAGTTCGGTCAAGAGATTATAAAAGCAATTGCCGGAAAAAAGATTCATGGAATTCTGGCTGTGCCGGGAGGCGTTTATAAAACTTTTACAGAACAAGAAAGAGAATATTTTTTAAATGGAAAAGAAATTGAAAATATTGACACTATGATCCAATGGTCATTGTCAATGGTTGATTTCATAAAAGATTATCATGAAAAGAACCGCAAGTTTCTTGATGAATTTGCAAAGTTTCCGTCCGGTCACCTTGGAATGGTAAATGAACAGGGTGGAATGGATTTATATGATGGGAAATTAAGGGCTATTGATAGCGAGGGAAATCGCACACTTAATGATATTTCAACTGATCAGTACCAGGAATATTTTCTGGAAGCAGTAGCACAGTGGTCCTATATGAAATTTCCTTATCTCAAAATGGTTGGCAGAGAAAAAGGATGGAACCGGGTAGGGCCTTTGGCACGAATGAATGTCAGTGAATTTATCACTACGCCACTTGCAGAAAAGGCAAGACAGGATTTTAAAGCTTACACAAGCGAAAAAGTTAATAACAGGACGATGTACACTCACTGGGCCAGATTGATAGAGATGTTGCATTGCGCTGAGATGATGAAAGAATTATTGCTGGATCCTGAATTGATGGGGAATACGGATTTGGTTAGAAAAGGGACTCCACGCCTGAAAGGAATTGGTATCATTGAGGCTCCACGTGGTACATTGACGCATCATTATGAAGTAGATGAAAAAGGAATGATCACCCGATGTAACCTG
The DNA here is from genome assembly GCA_963745445.1 of uncultured Bacteroidota bacterium. Classification (GTDB taxonomy): domain Bacteria; phylum Bacteroidota; class Bacteroidia; order Chitinophagales; family Chitinophagaceae; genus UTBCD1. Next base: position 142,604 of record CAVUXD010000003.1, on the reverse strand, counting down.
ATTGTATCTACTACTCATAATAATGATGCGATGAATACAGCAGTGCGTTGGGTGGCTAACAATGTGATCAGTCGAAAGGGAACTATTACTGACGGAATGTTGAACCAGGTGGAAGTAGCGATACGGGCATTTGATCCATGCCTGAGTTGTGCTACGCAAGCCTTAGGTAAAATGCCATTGAAGGTTGAGCTTTATAACTTCAGAGGTGAATTGATAGATGAAAAATTTAAAAATTAAAACAGGAAAATTATTATTGATAGGGATCGGAAATTGCGGCCGTAAAGATGATGGCTTGGGCTGGAAATTTACAGACTATGTCAGCAGTTTGAATATACAAACTGTAGATTGCGAATTCCGCTATCAATTACAGGTTGAAGATGCTTTATTGGTTTCCCAATATGACAAAGTGATTTTTGTGGATGCGTCGCATGTCGAACTGTCAAACGGATTTGATTGGACATCCTGTAAACCAGCTTCTCACTATTATTTTTCTTCACATATACAGACGCCTGAAACTATTCTTTACATGGCAAAAGAGTTATATCATTCCTCTCCGGAGGCGTATATTTTGGCAATAACCGGCGATGACTGGGGGCTTGGTTCGTCGTTAAGCCAAAAGGCAGACGAAAATCTAAAGAAAGCAATGTCATTTTTTGATCATAAATTTTCTACAGCTGTTCAGGAAACTTCTTAACCGATTTCTCCCTTCTATTTCAAGAACAATCAATGAGTTCCCTACTATTAACCAATCTAAGGTTTATCATAATTGTTATTGATATATATCATCCTTTAGCAGTCTGGTTTTATCTAATATCGCACTTGATTTTGTAAAGAAATTTTTGGATGATAAACTACTTGATTGCAACCTTGTTTTTGGTACCGGTTATTACGGGTGGAGTGATCCTCTTTTTACCGAAAGTGTTATCTAAAACACTTGTCATTACTTCATCGCTGGTATTGACATTTTTGTCGGTATACATTTATCTGCAACTACCACCCGGAATAATTCATTTTGCTGTGCCTTATTCTGTGAATGGCATTGTAGCCATCGCTGATATTTTATTGTTGTTATATTTTGGATGGATAGCTTTTCAGAAAAAAAGCCTGCTGGTGAGTGTAATGACTGTTTTACAGTTAGGCGCCCTTTTGTATTTGCTTAAAACTTCTCATGCTGATCATTCCACACAATTCATGGTGGATAGGTTATCCGCATTTATGTTTTTGCTCATTAATGTTATCAGCGGCATCATCGCTATCTATTCGACCAGGTATATTGAAGACGAAAATTGCAGCACTTTCAGAAAGAAATTTTTTCTGTCTCTTATCTTCTGGTTCATTGCTGTAATGGATCTTGTAGTATCTTCTGATAATCTGGAATACTTTTTCCTGTTCTTTGAGCTGACTACACTGGCTTCATTTCTTTTTATTGCATTCAGGAAAGATAATGAATCGGTTGAAAACGCATTGACAGCATTATGGATGAACCAGGTTGGCGGTTTAGCCATACTTGTTGCAATATTTTTTATCAATTTCAAGGGTTTTGGTGCAGCTACTTTCAGCAACCTGCTGGCACATGTTGGCACGAAAACAATATTACTTCCGCTTGCGTTGTTGAGTATGGCAGCATTGATCAAAGGAGCTCAAATGCCTTTTAGTAAATGGTTACTCGGTGCGATGGTAGCGCCAACGCCGGTCAGTGCTTTGCTTCACTCTTCTACAATGGTGAAAATTGCGCCTTTTATTATTCTTCGTTTATCTCCTGCATTAAAAGGAACACCGGTCGCAATGGTACTGATCGTTTTGACAGGATTCGTCTTTGTAGCTTCTGCAATCAGTGCTTTATCACAGGATAATTTTAAAAGGATACTGGCTCACTCTACTATTGCTTTGCTGGCATTAATGATAATGACAGGATCTTTAGCATCCCCTGTTACAATAGTTGCATCATTGGTTCTCATTTTTTTTCATGGTATTTCAAAATGTATGCTGTTTCTCAATGCAGGCATCCTGGAAAGAGTGTTTCATCTTAAACAATCTTCGGATATGGATCATTTGGGTGAAAGTGGGCCCTTTACATCTATGGCTATTATGATAGGATTCATGTCATTATTGTTGCCGCCATTCGGCGCTTTTATTGGCAAATGGTTTAGCATTGAAACATTAAGCGAATTTGCAACGACTAAAAAATTATTAGGAGCATTGGTTTTAGTTGCAGTTGCAGGGGGCAGTGCAGTTTTATCATTACTTTATTTTAAAGTAATGGGACTGCTTATTGCAAGAGCGGGCAATAATGACAAAATGAAATTTGAAAGAACAGGGACGACATTTAAAAGCATCACTTATGTATTGTTGGTATTAATTGTTTTGAGTGTTTTGGGATTACCCTTATTAATGAGTGATTATTTTGTCCCGGTAGCTTCACAGGTGATTGGTAAACCTTTCGCAGTTTTCATAGAAGGATGGAATATGCATATCGGAAGTATGAAACTTCCGTTGATTCCATTGCTGATTTCATTTTTATTACTTCCGGGTACTGTTGTTACCGCTATGTTTATTCATTTTAAAAATGTGGATCGGGCAAAAGAATATATGTGCGGGGAAAAACTTAATTATTCGTTCTCTTCCTTTTATTTTTCAGTTGATCGTGTAACACCATATTTTTTGATAGCAGGGATTTTATTTTTTATTGCGCTGGTTATAGTGGCGGTGCTATAAATTTTGTTGGTATGAACAACTTATTAATTCCGGTTTTGTTAATTCTCCTGGCTCCGTTAATTGGAGGTCTTATTTATGGAATTGAAAGAAAAATAAATGCCCGTATGCAACGTCGGATCGGCCCACCTGTATTACAACCCTTTTATGATTTTTTAAAGCTTGCAGATAAAAGAAAAATGATTGTTCATTCTGCTCATGCTTTTTTAGGCATTATGCATTTTGTATCCCTATGGTTTGCGTTGGCGATATTGTTATTAGGCGGCGATCTGATATTAGTGATTTTTCTTCACCTGCTTTCAACTTCTTTATTAATATTGGCAGGCTACAGCACCCGTTCTATTTTCAGTCATTTGGGTGCCAACCGTACTGCGATCAGTGTTCTGGCGTACGAACCGGTATTAATTCTGATTGCAGTTGCAATGTTTATGCAATCAGGAAGTTTCGATGTTGCTTTTGTTTATAGAGCTGATGAACCGCTTCTCTATAAAATGCCACTTGCATTTATTGCTTTGTTATTAGTTCTTCCTATCAAATTAAAAAAATCTCCTTTCGATGTAGCGGAAGCCCACCAGGAAGTCACTGGTGGAGTTGAGCTTGAGTTTTCAGGTTTGTTTTACGAAGCAGTATTTACTGCTAAATGGCTAGACTATGTTTTTTGCTACACATTGGTTTTTCTATTCGCAGGAAGTAATATTTTATTAGGGATCGGCTTGGTCATTTTTACATTTATTTATATCAATGCTTTGGATAATTCTACAGCAAGAGTCAATTATAAGCAAATGCTTCGTTTTTCGCTCGGTGTTGCGCTTTCTCTTGCGTTTATTAATTTATTATTAAGTGCCGTGTTATGAAATTGTCTTCATTCAGAAAAAAATCACCGTGGATATTGCACTATAATGCAGGTGGCTGCAATGGATGCGATATTGAAATATTAGCTTGTTTGGGACCCAAATATGATGTCGAACGATTTGGCATAATTAATACCGGCAATCCTAAACAATCGGATGTATTATTGGTTACCGGCCCCGTTACCAAACGTTCCCGTGAAAGATTAGTAGAGATATATGCACAGATGCCCGAGCCTAAAGTGGTCATTAGTTGTGGCGCTTGTGCTAATACCGGTGGTGTTTTCAGGGGTATGTATAATTGCGAAGGTGGTGTTGATCAATATATACCTGTGGATGTTTACATATGTGGGTGCGGTGCAAGACCGGAACAGATCATAGATGGGGTAATAAAAGGATTGGAAATTTTGGAAAAGAAAACAAAAACAATGGAAGAATCAATTCGTTTGAAAAATAAACCAGTGATGGAGGATTATCAATTAAACAGGAGAAATATTGCAGCTGAAATTATTAAACCGGCGTAGATATGAAGAAGATCGAAACAACAATTGAAAATGTAAAAGAAGATATAAGGGAATTTTACAATCCGGATATGCACCATTTTATGGTCATGAATGTTGTTGAAGTGAATGACAAAATAGAAGTGCAATGGTTTTTTGTTGATTATGCAGCGCCTTATGAGATAACTACCTTTTATGTATTGATCAATCCTGAAACTGAAATACCCAGTATAAAAGATATTGTAGAATCTTCATGGGTAGCGGAAGCGGAACTGGTAGATCTGATGAATATAAAAATACAGAACACACAGAAAGGATTTGTGCTGGAACCCGATTTTGAGATTGGACCGTTAAGAAAGAAAAAATAATCATGGGAAAAAAATATGAAATACCATTAGGTGCACAACACGTTTCATTGCTGGAGCCTCTACATTTCAAGTTTACGACCGAAAATGAAAAGATCATTGATACGGAAGCAAATGTTTTTTATGTACATCGGGGAATTGAGCAAGCCTGTTGCTCGAAATTCAAATTCCGCCAGGTAAGTTTTGTGGTAGGAAGGGTATGCGGCTTATGTTCTATATCACATTCCACAGCATACTCTCAGGTGGCTGAAAAATTGTTGAAGATAGAAATTCCACTACGTGCAAAATATTTACGAATGCTGGTGATTGAATTGGACAGGATTCATTCTCACTTGCTCTGTCTTAGCCATGTGGCTGAAAATGCCGGCTTTGAAGCTTTATTTATGAAGACGATGCAGCATAGAGAGTTTTCGATGGAATTGCTTGAAGCAGTATGCGGTAACCGGGTACAATATGATTTTTCCATTGTGGGTGGTGTGGCAAGAGACTTAAAGCCTGATATTGCTAAAATGATCTTAGAACGGTTGAAGATATTCTTGCCTCAATTAGATGAACTGCTTGATATTTATCAGAACAATCGAACTCTTCAGTTGAAAAGCAAAGGGGCAGGTGCTATTACACTTGATGACGCAAAGCGATTGAACGTAGTGGGGCCATTTGCCAGAGCAGCCGGCTTAAGAATAGATGTACGCAACGAAACAGAAGATCTATTGCCATGGAAAGAAATAGGTTTTAAAATAGTTACTGAAACAGGAGGAGATGCTTATGCCCGCAATATTGTAAGGCTGCGGGAACTTTACAATTCTATAGACATGATACAAAATATTATAAATGGATTACCCGAATCGCCCCTGATCACAGAAACAAAAGCTTTTCCCGAAGGAGAGGCAGTAGTTCGGTTAGAGGCGCCCCGTGGTGAGTTGTTCTATTATGCAAAAGGAAATAAAACACAAGTATTGGAACGGCTGAAGATCAAAGCGCCTACATTTTCCAATGTGGCGGCAATGGTAAAAGCATTTAAGGGAAATCAATATGGGAGTGCTCCAACTATCATTGCTTCTTATGATCCATGTCTATCTTGTACGGCGAGATAAAAGACTAATAAAATGAAAACATTCTTTAAAGCAATAGGTAATATATTCAGGAAGCCGGTAACCGTCAGGTACCCATACGAAAAAACTTATATTCCGGATGATTACCGGGGATTAATTGGATTTGATGAAAACCTTTGCATATGGTGCCGCCGTTGTGAGATGGTATGCCCGCCGGGTGCTATAGTTTTTTCACAGGACATGACCGGAAAACAAACCTATCATTTTAACAGAGCCGTTTGTATCTATTGCGGTGAATGTGTTCATGTATGTCCGAAAGAAGGTGCAATATTTCAGACTGCTGACCCGGCCCCATTTGCTTTGAAAGAAGATAATATCAATAACGGCTGGAATAAATTATATGATGAGGCGATTGCAAGCAGGGAAGCATACGCCGCAGAAAAGAAAAGGAAAACTGCAGAAAAAACAGCTGCCGTTAAAAAAGACGATGAAAATAAACCAGCTTCCTGACCCTGCGAGTTTGGCGCTGAACAATTTTGAATATATATAATAAGTATGCACGAGCTTTCTATAGCTTATTCAATGATCTCTATTGCAGAAAAAGCATTTCCTGTCGACAGTAAAGGGAAAATCACTTCTATATCATTACAGATCGGTGAAATGAGCAGTATTGAAATTGATTCTCTTCAATTTGCTTTTTCGGCAATAAAGCCAGATACATTACTTCGTGACGCAGAATTAAATATTGAAATCATTCAAGGCGAAGCTGAATGCCAGGAATGTCATACAATTTTCCCCATTCATTCCTACGCCGCTTCTTGCCCCAATTGTAAAAGCTATGCTTTGAAAATTTTAAAAGGCAAAGAATTGAAGATTGCCAGTATCACAATTGATGAATAAATTCTTGGTTTTTTTTAATTCTTTCCACAAAAAAAGGTTGACGTAGCTTCTCTATCGGAATTCTGAATAAATCTTTCTTTTCAATAATTTAATAACCCGGTCATCTGCAGGTAATAACCCTCTATTAACTTTCCTTAGTAAAAGGTTTGGTGTACGCTAATTGATCTGGCATAAAATTTTCTATTTAATTAGTACTTGCCAATGATTGAATATTCTGACGATACGATGGTTTTATCAGTAAGGAAGGCAAATAGGAAAAATTATTCTGTGACAAAGGTGGCTCCTGCAAAGATGAAATTCAGCAGACAGGAAAATGAGATTCCCAGGAAGGAAAATGAAAATGAGATGATTCTTCCTTTTGAAAAGTGGAACTTGCCGCCACAACCGGAAGGGTATATTCATTATCCTCTTTACGATCTGTATTGAAGAAATATGAAATATTACCCAGGCGCCTTTCTGAAAGTGATTTTTTGATCAAGGGGGAAAGAATATATCCGAAAGGCGCTTTGAATTTTTTTATAATGTGATCCTGAAAATGTTGGCTTGATGCCAACTTTTTTTATTATTTCTTTAGGTGTAGATTGCTTTTAGTAAAGTCGAGATGATGATGAGTCTTGCATAACTTCCATTTAAACCGAAATTTTTAACTTTATACTTTCGATAAATAATTATTGAAAATGAAAAGTCTTCATAGGGCCTTATTAGCTCTGCTAATAATAAGTCTTACAGCGCAACCTGGCAATGCTCAAAAAGTTGAAGTTCCGGATTGGGCTTTGCCTGCATCAGCAACCCATAAACAGGTATCACCGCCTTCGGATTTTCATCGTGCTGCCATAACATCTCTAATACCAATTGGCATATTCAGTGGTCAGTCTGATGTCGGAGCTGCTTTAGTGCCGGGCAGTTCAAGTTATGATCCCAAAACAAAACAATATGCAATTGTCTCGGCCGGATATAATGTATGGTATGTTCGGGACGAATTCAGATACCTCTGGAAAAAAATGTCTGGTGATGTTTCGTTGGCAGCGGATATCAGTTTTCCTGATTCAACAGGTTTTGGTGACCGCAAAGCGCTGCTCGTGATCCGTCAAAGCCTGGATGATGATTCGAAAGAAGCGTTGGTCGCATTACATGGAGCCGGGATGATTCATCTTGCTCAACGTCCTGAAAAAGGTATGCGGATAAAAGATATGGAATATCGCATTGGTAGCAGGGGAGGACTTCCCGGTGGTAAATCGCCGGATGACCTGGTCATTGCTCATGCCAAACGAATTGGTATAGAAAAACGTGGAGATTATTTTTCGCTCTTTGTTAGTATGAACGGAGAACCGATGCACCAGTTTGGCAGCCCGATCAAACTACATATTGATGGACCGTTTTATGTTGGCATCGGGTTTTGTTCACACTTGCCGGATAAAGCCGATACTGCAATTCTTTCCAATGTGGTGTTAGTAAATGCTGCAGGCAAAGTTCACTGATTGTGATTTTGCCGGTAAAATCTTCCTTCTAAGGCATATTTACAATGTATCCGGCGAACTAAGTTATTTTCGTTTTATTTTCCGGCTGTATTTTTGAGTTGATTTGTTTTATCTATGCGGCGATTATTCTTTGTTGTTTTGTTTTTTGGAGTACTATATGAAAGCTCCGGCCAGTATCAGTGGAAACTTGATAAGGATAAAGACGGTATTAAAGTCTATTTATCCGATGTAGCCGGTACCAGCTACAAAGCAGTAAAAGTAGAATGTACATTTCCCGGCAACTACGTCAAACTCTTTTCTCTTATTACGGATGTTTCCCGCAATGTTGAATGGGTGTATAATTCCAAATCCAGTTATTTATTAAAACAGATTAACCCACTTGATTTTGTTTATTACTCAGAGACACATTTTCCCTGGCCTCTGAGTAATCGTGATGCAGTGATTCATGTCCATATTCGCACTGATAGCATGCCTTACTTTTTTACAAGTATCGGAACGGGAGAGCCCCGGTTTATTCCGGAAAAATCGGGCAAAGTGCGTATTCCTCATTATTATTCTTATTGGAAAGTGACCATGCCCACACAACAAACTGTTCATATTGATTATACATTAGAGGCAGATCCGGGCGGCAATGTTCCATCCTGGATAGCGAATGTTTTTGTAGACAAAGGCCCCTACGAGACTTTTAAAAAGTTGGGCGAATTGTTGCAGAAGTAAAAAAGCAATTTTTTTTTATTTATGGTCACACAGAATAAAGCCAGGCGATCATTTTAATTTCTCAAATCTTGCCTGGAAGAACCGTAAATACTTCGGCTCATACAGCATCTTCAATCCATTGATGCGTTTGCGACGTTCATATACACTGGCTGCAGATTCTGCTATAACATCCATGTGTGCCTGTGTATAGACCCGGCGTGGAATTGTAAAGCGAACCAATTCCAGTTTCGGATAATAATTTTCTCCATTAGGTTTTCTTCCGGCAGATACGATTCCACGTTCCATCGTTCGTACACCAGAATCCAAATAGATTTCTGCTGCCAGGGTTTGTGCGGGAAAATAATCCTGAGGAATATGCGGCAAAAACTTTTTTGCATCTGCAAAAATTCCATGCCCGCCAATTGGTTTTACAATAGGCACTCCATATTTCATCATTTGTTCTCCAAGGTAAATCACTTGTCCCACTCTTGCACGTATATGATCATCACTTATGCTTTCATGAATGCCGATAGCCATCGCTTCCATATCACGACCAGCCAATCCTCCATAAGTGTGCAAGCCTTCATATACCACCACAAGATTTCTTGCTTCTTCAAAAACATCTAAATCATTCACGGCAAGAAACCCGCCGATATTGACCAATGCATCTTTTTTGGCGCTCATGGTAGCTCCATCAGTATAAGAACATATCTCTTTCACCAATTCTTTCACGGATTTGTTTTCATATCCTTTTTCTCTTTGCTGAATAAAATAAGCATTCTCTGCCACACGGGTCATATCATGTATGATGCGGATATTGTGTTTTTTCGTTAAAGACCTCAGCTCTTTTAAATTTTTCATGCTGATGGGTTGCCCTCCGGCCATATTTACACTGGTGGCAATACTGACATAAGGAATTCTTTTTGGCGCCATATTTTTTAATGAGCTTTTCCAGTTTGTTCAGATCTACATTTCCTTTGAATGGATGTTCATTTTCTGGATCGTGAGCTTCATCAATAATGATGTCTTCAAATTTTCCTCCGGCTAATTCCTGGTGAAGACGGGTAGTGGTGAAATACATATTGCCGGGAATGATATCTCCTTTTTTGATCAGGATCTTTGATAAAATATTTTCAGCGCCACGGCCCTGGTGAGTCGGGATGAGATATTTATAACCGTAAATTTCTTTCACCGCATCTTCGAGGTGATAAAAATTGCGACTGCCTGCATAAGCTTCATCGCCCATCATCATTCCCGCCCATTGATGATCACTCATAGCAGAAGTGCCGCTGTCAGTAAGCAGATCAATATATACATCTTCTGATCTTAAAAGAAAAGTATTGTATCCGGCATCTTGCAATGCTTTTTTTCTCTGGGCAGGGCTGGTCATTTTCAATAGCTCTACCATTTTTATTTTATAAGGTTCGGCCCAACTGTGTTTGATGTTTTTACTCATGATTAACGATTTTAAGTTTAGCAGTAAAATGTCTCAGTAAAGGAGATTCTTCCGTGATCTGCAATCCTTTTATCTTATTTCTGTTTTTAAATACTTCAATGATCACTTCTGCTACATAGTCAATATGGCTTTGTGTATATACTCTTCTTGGAATAGCCAATCGAACAAGCTCCATTGGCGCTGGTATTAACTTCCGGTGGGCATCATATTTTCCAAACATCAATGATCCTATTTCCACGCTCCTGATCCCACCTTCAATATATAGAGCACCCGCTAAAGCTTGTCCCGGATATTGTTCTACCGGGATGTGGGACAGAAATTTTTTTGCATCGAGATATACAGCATGACCGCCGGCAGGTTGCATTACCGGTACTCCGACAGCAACCAATTTTTCTGTTATATATTCAATACTGCGGATCCTGTATTGCAGATAGTTTTCATCCATGACCTCATTCAGACCAATTGATATAGCTTCCAGGTCTCTGCCGGCTAACCCACCATAGGTTGAGAAACCTTCTGTAATGATTAAAAGATTTCTGCATTGCTCAGCAAGATTTGGATCACGCATTGCTAAGAATCCGCCGATGTTTGCGAAGGCATCTTTCTTAGCACTCATTGTAAAACCGTCGGCTAATGAAAAAAGTTCTTTTGCAATTGCTTTTACAGACCGATCAGCATAGCCTGCTTCTCTTTTTTTGATGAAATAACAGTTCTCAGCAAAACGACAAGCGTCAATAAAAAATAAAATATTATTGGCTTCACAAATTGCTTTTACATCCCTGATATTTTTCATACTTACGGGTTGTCCTCCTCCTGAATTGTTGGTGATGGTCATGATCACCATAGGAATATTTTCAGCTTTTTTTTCTTCTATTATTTTTTTAAGAGCTTCTGTATCGAGGTTTCCTTTGAAAGGAGCTATCAGTTCAGGATGTTTTCCTTCTTCGCATAAAAGATCAATGCCTTCAGCGCCGGAGAACTCAATATTTGCACGGGTAGTATCAAACAGCGTATTGCTGAGAATATATTTCCCTTTACCTCCAATAATGCTGAATAAGATTTTTTCGGCAGCTCGTCCCTGGTGTGTCGGAATAACGATTGGTAACCCGGTAATTTCTTGTATAGTTTTTTCAAAATGAAAAAAACTTTCACTGCCCGCATATGCTTCATCGCCTTCCATAATACCTGCCCATTGAGAGCTGCTCATGGCGCTGGTACCGCTATCAGTTAAAAGATCAATCAGCACATCCCGTGCATGAATGTAAAAAGGGTTATAGTATGCTTTTTCTAAAATTGAAATTCTTTGTTCTCTTGTAGTAAAATAGATTGGCTCAACTGATTTTATTTTGAATGGTTCAATGATCGTGTTCATGGCAAAAGTTGAAAATGAATAATAAAACGGTTCGCCTGGAATTTGACAAGGCTCAGAAAATGTTGAATTAAATTCCGGCTAAGAAGGTTTGCGGATGATATTTTTCCAGCGATTCATATAAAGAAGAATAAGTAAAGCTAATCAGATCCCTAAAAAAGAATTATGACTTTTGTCAATAGCAGTTCGAATTTTTACCTCCCTGTTTAAAAAAATAAATGCCCAAAGCATAGATCACTTCGGGCATTATTTGTTTTTCAAATGGTTTATAATTTATTTCCTTGGCGATTCCACCTGGGCCTGCGCTGCCGCTAATCTGGCAATTGGTACTCTGAATGGGGAACAGCTGACATAATTTAACCCAAGGCGATGAAAGAATTTTACACTCTCGGCATCACCTCCGTGTTCTCCGCAAATACCGACTTTCAATCCGGGTTTTAGTTTGCGTCCCCGCTGTACTCCGTCCAATACTAGTTCACCAACTCCATTCTGGTCAATAGTCTGGAACGGATCGTCAGGAAGAATTTTCAGATCCAGGTATTTCGGAAGGAAACCACCAATATCATCACGGCTGAAACCAAAACACATTTGGGTAAGATCATTGGTGCCATAGCTGAAGAAGTCAGCAATGTTAGCCATGTGTTCGGCACGGATCGCTGCTCTTGGAGTTTCGATCATCGTTCCGTAGAGATAAGGAATTGATCGCATTTTCATTTTTTCACACACTTCTTTATAAACTGCATCTACAATTTTTTTCTGATGAACTAATTCATATACAGTACAGGTTACCGGTATCATAATTTCCGGAAATGCTTTTTTACCTGCTTTGATCAATTCTGCAGTAGCTTCAAGAATAGCTCTTACCTGCATCTCAGTAATTTCAGGATAGCTGATGCCAAGGCGAACCCCGCGATGCCCCAACATAGGATTGTTTTCATGCAGCGCTAATACTCTCCTGCGTAATACACTCATGCTGATACCCAATTCTTGGCTGAGTTGTTGTAATTTTTCTTTATCGTGTGGCACAAATTCATGGAGTGGAGGATCGAGTAAACGAATTGTAACAGGATATCCTTTCATTACAAGAAGAGTATCTTTGATATCCTTCTTTACAAATTTGAATAATTCATTTAAAGCGTTTCTTCTTTCTTCTTCAGTCTTGCTGACAATCATTTTTCGAAGCAAGAAGAGAGGTTGTTCACTTCCTTCACCATAGAACATGTGTTCTGTGCGGAACAAACCGATTCCTTCAGCTCCAAATTTTATTGCATGTGTGGCGTCTGTCGGCGTTTCAGCATTGGCACGTATTTTCATTGATTTTACTTTGTCCACAAGCTTCATCAGGTCATTGTATGATTCATTTTTTTCGATGTCAATATCTACCAATGGTAAATTCCCCTCATACACGAGACCTCTTGTACCATTCAGGGTGATCATATCTCCCTCTTTGATCACTACGCCATCCTTTGCATGGAAAGTTTTTGCATCGGCATGAATTTCTATATCACCGCAACCTACTATGCAACATTTACCCCATCCTCTTGCAACCAATGCAGCATGTGAGGTCATTCCTCCTTTGGTAGTAAGGATGGCTTGTGATTTATGCATGCCATCTACATCTTCCGGTGAAGTTTCTTCACGAACGAGAATGACTTTTTCTCCTCTTTGCGCCCATTCTACTGCATCATTGGAAGAAAATACTACACGGCCTTTTGCACCGCCGGGCCCTGCAGGCAAACCTTTTGCAATAACAGGAGTGACTTGTTCAGCTTTGGGATCCAGCATTGGAAGTAATAATTCAATGAGCTGGTTGGGTGCAACACGCATTACAGCGGTTTTAGCATCGATCAATTTTTCTTTAAACATTTCTGTGGCCATGCGAACGGCTGCAATTCCATTTCGTTTTCCAACCCGGCACTGAAGCATATATAGTTTACCTTTTTCAATAGTGAACTCAATATCCTGCATATCCTTGTAATGTTTTTCCAAACGTTTCTGATAGCTGTACAATTCCTGGTACAGCTTCGGCATCATTTTTTCAAGGGTGGTAAAATGTTTGCTTTGTTCATTTTTTGAATATTCATTTACGGGAGCAGGAGTCCGGATGCCGGCAACAACATCCTCGCCTTGTGCATTGACAAGGTATTCTCCATAGAATTTATTTTCACCAGTGCCCGGATTTCTTGTAAACGCTACGCCGGTGCAACTATCATTTCCCATATTGCCAAATACCATTGCCTGAACATTGACAGCAGTACCCCAATCATCCGGAATTTTTTCAATACGACGATATTCAAAAGCTCTTTTTCCATTCCAGCTGCTAAACACTGCACTGATACCTCCCCAGAGTTGTTCCCACGGATCATCAGGAAATTCCGTTCCTATAACCTTTTTCACTGTTTTTTTATAGTCTTTCACCAGGGCTTTTAATTCTTCAACGGTTAATTCAGTATCGCTGGTATAACCTTGTTTGTGTTTGATATCTTCCAGCTTTTCATCCAGGATTTTCCGGATACCCTTACCATGATTTCCTTTATATGTTGCAGGGTCAAGGCCATTTGCTTTTTCCATGACTACATCTGCATACATCATGATCAAACGCCTGTAAGCATCGTATGCAAATCTTTCGCTACCGCTGTGTTCGATAAGACCTTTGATCGTGGTCTCATTTAATCCAACATTCAATACTGTCTCCATCATACCAGGCATAGATCGCCTTGCGCCGGAACGAACAGAAACCAATAATGGATTTTTTTCGTCGCCGAATTTTTTACCCATTAGTTTTTCCATCTTTTCCATTGATGCCTGCACCAGGGCTTTTAATTCTTTCGGATAACTTTTCTTATTAGCGTAATAATAGGTGCAGACTTCTGTGGTAATAGTAAATCCAGGGGGTACCGGCAAACGAAGATTGGAATGACCAGCCATTTCAGCGAGATTGGCGCCTTTTCCTCCTAATAAATTTTTCATTGATTCATTACCATCGGCTTTGCCGCCACCGAAGAAATACACATATTTCCGTTTTTTTGTTTTTGCTGCCATAGTCTAAAATTTTTAAGGTACAGAGTTATGCCTTGCTTTTGATTTTTAAAAGCACATAGGTCACATGCAGCCTTGATTTTGATCAGTAAATCATTCTAAGAAGTCAGCAGAATTGAATGAAAGTCAATTAGCCTTTATGCATGTTTATAATAAGGGATTTCATCATGGCTCACGGTCTCTTCCTGGTGCCAGTAAGCTAAGGTGACGATATGTCCTCTTTTTGTATGAAGCATTCTTCCAAACACGGCATTGGTAGCGTTAAAAGTGACATCGGTAACTCCGACAGTAAATGTGGTTGGTGCCAGAACCGAAGGAGCAGTAGAAGTTTCTCCTTCTTTAGGAGCAACAGGCGCTGCAGCTTTTGGTGCAGGTGATGGAACTACTATGACAGTGTATTTGTTGAATTCTAAAAGTTGTTTCAGGAAATCCGCCCTTTCTGCTGAAGCGTTTTTTTCCACGATGGCGCATTTCACCCCATTCAATTCTTCAAATTCATGATTCTTATTGATCGCCATGATCTTTATTTAAATAATGAATAAATATAATCGTAAGCACTGCTAACAATTCCTGTCACCAGGATGCCGCCAATGCATATTATGAATGCAATATTTGGAGATAAACTTGATTTTACTTTTTCAATCGGCTGTTCATTCGTATCCATAAACATAGCCCGGATGATGCGCAGATAATAGTACAATGAGATCACCATATTCAAAGCAGCGATCGCGATCAGTAAATAATTGCCCTTACCCGCACCTGCCAGTAACAAAAAGAATTTTCCGAAAAACCCGGCAGTAGGAGGAATGCCGGCTAAAGAGAATAACGAAATGGCCAGTACCCAGCTCAACATCCGATTATTTTTGTAGAAACCTTTATAATCATTCACAGTTTCTTTTCCGGTGACGGCACTAACCAATGATATCACACCAAATGCTCCCAGGTTGGAAAACACATAGATCATCACGAAATAAACTACTGACGCACTCCCGAGCAGCTGATTGACCGGTGATACCAATCAAAATAAAACCTACCTGTGCAATAGATGAAAATGCAAGGAAGCGTTTCATGTTCTGCTGGCGTAGCGCAAACAGATTCCCGATAATCATTGTAAGGACAGAAATGAGAAAAAGCATATTATACCAAACATCAGAGATATTTTGAAATACCTTATATAGTACTGAAACAAAAACAAAAAGTATAGCTCCTTTAGAGATAACTGAAAGATAGGAAGTGACTGCTACCGGTGAACCTTCATAAACATCAGCTGTCCACAAATGAAAAGGAACAGCAGATATTTTAAAACCAAATCCTGCTACCAGCAGTACAAAAGAAAATATCTGCAATGGGCTACTATTGAGTTGTTGTGACAGTTCTGGAAAATTCAGAGTGCCGGTTGAGCCATACAACATGGAAATACCAAACAGTAATAAACCGGAAGAAAAAGCAGATGACATGATCATCTTCATAGCAGCTTCAGAAGAAATTTTTTTCTCCAGATCAAAATTGGCCAATGCAGCTAACGGAATGGTAGAAAGTTCCAGGCCGAGGTAAAACATCAGCAGATTATTGCTGGAAAGCATAAAAAACATTCCCAGTAGTGTTGACAGAAGCAGCATGTAAAATTCTAAAACATGTTTATGATTCTTTCAGCCATTGATATGCCTGCAATGAAATGATAAGTGTACCAAGGCTCAGAATATTTTTTTCTAACGTCAGCAATGTACTGGTGCGGAACATATCTCCGAATAAAGTTCCTTCGGTATTGTAAAAGAATCCGGAAGCAAGGTTGATAAACAATAAAACATTAATGAAATGGAGCAGTGACCCAGTGTTCCATTCTTTCTTTCCCAGTTTCAGAAATAAAAGAATGAACAGGATGATGATCACCATCAGTTCTGTTTCATTAATTGTAAAAAATCATTCCACATAATTCATCTTTCATTTTATGATCGCCACATTGCTGATATTTTTCATGATGGTTTCTGCTCCCGGTTTGATCAGGTGATTTAACCAGAATGGTGCAATACCGATTGCAATAATTCCTATTATCAATAATCCGGCGGCTAATCTTTCATTCCAGCCTGCATCTGGCAATAACTTGTATTCACTGGGGATGCAAGTGGCCCCATGATCGCTTTGCCAACTGCTCTTAAAATATAAACTGCAGTTACTACAATAGAAGCACAGGCAATAATAGTTGCAATCTGATAAAACATATCTGGATTTTGCCATGATCCCATGAAGACAGTCATTTCTGCAACAAAGCCACTGAATCCGGGTAATCCAAGTGAACATAAACCAGCAATAACAAATACAGTAGAAATGAATGGCATCACTTTCAACAACCCTCCCAATTGAGCCATCTGCCTGGTATGTGTCCGGTCATAGATCATACCGATGCAGGCGAAGAAAAGAGCTGTCATCAATCCATGAGATACCATTTGCATCACTGCACCGGTGATTGCTGTTTTTGTCAGCATGCCAATACCCAGTAAAACAAATCCGCAGTGACTTACGGAAGAATATGCATTGATATATTTCAGATCGGTCTGCATCATAGTGGCGAAGGCGCCATATAAAATTGCAATGCAGGACAATACAATAATGATCCTGGAATATTGATGTGCAGCATCAGGCATTAAATAAGTAGCAACACGCAAACAACCATAACCACCGAGTTTCATAGAAATACCTGCAAGAAACATAGAAGCAGCAGTCGGAGCAGAGGAGTGACCATCAGGTACCCAGGTATGAAAAGGAAACAATGCAGTGAAAATTCCGAAACCGATAAATGCAAAAGGGAAAAATAATTTTTGCGCAGCAACGGAATATGCATCTGCGCTATCTGCAAAATGTCAAATGTATGAGAACCATCACCGGTATTGGTATTAAAATATAAACCCGCTAATCCTACAAATACCAATGCAGAACCACCCATCAGCATCAATGCAAGTTTCATGGCGCTGTATTCTTTTTTGCCGCTGCCCCAGATACCGATCAGTAAAAATTTTGGTATCACCGCTATTTCCAGGAAGAAGAAAAGGTAAACAGATCAAGTGAAATAAAAAATCCATAAGCGCCAACACTCAGAAATAATAAGAGAAAGAAAAATTCTTTACTCAGTCTTTTCCATCTTCCATGATACCAATACACCGGCCAAGACCACAAATGCAGTCAGCAGGATCATGGCGACTGAAATTCCATCTACGCCTACATGATAATTGATATGAAGTGGTGCATACCATGTGATATTATTTTCAAAAAGAAAAGCAGCATGTATTGCCTGTTGATCTTTCCTGCCAGTATAAATAAAGCAAAACAAATCCAAGGATTAATTGTAACTGCGAGCCCAATGAATGAAATGATTCGTACCTGTTTTAATCCTTTGCAGAAAAGAATAGCAACAGCAGTTAGTAATGGTAATCAATAATAAGCAGGTTCAGGTTCATTTTATATAGAGTTAGTCGTTTTTATTTCCATAAATAAAGAAATACAATTGCCAGTGCAATAATTCCTCCAAAGAAATACAATAGCATAACTCTGTACTTTTCCGGATTGTATTCCTTTTATCAATTCTGAAATTTTTGCCTGTACTGTATGCAATGCCATTCATTGTTCCATCCACAATATTTCTGTCGATCCATGCTGCTGGCCTTCCAATTAGATTGAAAATAATTTTCTTAGTAATGAAGAGATATATTTCGTCAATATAAAATTTCTTGATAAGCTGTTTTATATAAACCTCCTAAAGCATGTGCAACTTTCTGCGGACGGTCTGCTTTCATTTTTATACATCCATAATGCCAGTAAATATTCCGGTAATGCCAAATGCTACAGGAGCAATGGAAAAACTCAAGTGAAAATGTGATTCCAGTATTCTTCCGTCGGATGATAACATATTTTCCAAAAGGAATAAAGCCAGCAATCAGCTGACCGATACCCAAGAATGATCAAGAGGAAGCTTCATAGCAGAATGTTCCTTCTCCATGATGATCGTGTAATTCTTTTGGTTTATTCCAGAAAATAGAAAAATATAAACGAAACATATAAAAAGCAGTGAGACCTGAAGTGAATCAATGCGATTCCATAAATAATTTTATTGGAGTTAAAGGCAGCCAATAAAATTTCTTCTTTGCTGAAAAATCCTGCAAATGGAGGAATACCGGCAATAGCCAGGCAAGCAATCAAAAAAGTGATATGTGTAATCGGCATGAATTTTCTTAAACCGCCCATATCTTTCATTTCATTGCTATGTACCAAATGAATCACAGCGCCTGCACCAAGGAACAATAATGATTTGAAAAATGCATGCGTGAATAAATGAAACATGGAAGCTGTATATCCCAATCCCGCTTCCCTCCATATTACCTGAAACACCCAGTGCAAACATCATGTAACCAATCTGCGACATGGTGGAATAAGCCAGCACTCTTTTAATATCTGTTTGTGTACAGGCAATGATTGCTGCAAGAAAAGCAGAGATAGCACCAACCCATGTTACAATACTGTAATGCAGCTTCGTGTGATGGAAAACATGGGAAATAATCTTGCTACCAAGATAAACACCGGCCACCACCATCGTTGCAGCATGTATCAATGCAGAAACAGGAGTCGGGCCTTCCATTGCATCGGGTAACCAGATGTGCAAGGGGAACATGGCGATTTTCCGGCACCACCAATAAATACCAATGTCAATCCCCATGTTAATGCAGAAACACCAAGAAATGATGCAGTAGTAATGCTGATGAATTGTGATGATTGCGTGATCAGTCAATCGTTGGATCAGCGTATTGAAATCAAGTGTTCCGCCATAGAAAGCCAAGATAAGAATGCCAATCAAAAAACCAAGATCAGCAAAACGGGTAACGATAAATGCTTTTTTAGAAGCAGCAACTGCAGATGGTTTGTCATAATAATATCCGATCAGCAAGTAAGATGATACACCAACCAGTTCCCAGAAAATATAGATCTGGAAAATATTGGAGGAAATAACCAGACCCAGCATTGAAAAAGTAAACAGTGAAAGAAAAGCATAATAAGTACCGAAATCTTTCTTCACCTTTCATATAACCCAGACTGAAAATATGCACCATCAGTGAAACAAATGTTACCACCACCAGCATCATCACTGAAATGGGATCGAGAATAATGCCCATATCAATGGAAACATCGGGAGAAAATTGCAGCCAGGTATATTTTAGCGGAATGATGGTTTGATAAACGTCATTCACTTTTCCATCAACAAAGAAATATTGGTAAGCTGTGTATAATAGCCAGTACTGTTGAAATCAAGTAATAAGAGTGTTCCGATAATGCCGGAAGATTTTTTGAAATATTTTCTTCCGAATAATCCCAGCAGTACAAAACCTGCCAGTGGCAAGAGTGGAATTAATGCTATGTATGACGAATAATTCATTTTAGGTCATCTTTAATATTTCATTTTCACTGGCATCTTCCACATCAATTGACTGATGACTGCGGTACAGATTAATGATGATAGCAATGGCCACCGCTGCTTCTGCTGCCGCAATCGTAATAATAAAAATGGTGAAAAATATTCCGTCCAGTTTTTCGGGATACAGATATTTATTGAATACCACAAAATTGATGTTCACGCTATTCAATATCAATTCAATTGACATCAGCATGGTGATCAGGTTACGGCGGGTAAATAAACCATACATGCCGATAAAGAACAAGGCAGTGCTGACAAATAAAATATGGCTTATAGGTATTCCGTTCATTTCGATGTTTCATCATTATCGATTTCGTTATTTGGTTTTTGATTTCTCTCAGTTAAGGCAATCACAATACAACCGATCATGGCTGCCAATAATAAAATACTCACCACTTCAAATGGTAATGCATAACCATTCTCTCCTGTGCTCAACATCTGGGTGCCGATTTTGGCAACATCCAGATCAAACTTTTCATCGCCGGCTTTGAAAATTATTGCTGTAAATAAGCAAATAAGTAAATGCAAATCCGAATAAAACAGCCAAGTGCTGATGCAATGGTTCTTTTCATTGGAGCCTTTGGCATTTCTTTTCCTGATTGCTGTGTAAGGAAAATGGAAAAGATGATCAGCACAACAATACCACCGACATAAACTACAATCTGTACGGCAGCAATAAATTCAACCTGCAACCAGAAATACAATGCCGGCAATGCCGATCAATGAAAACAATAACCAGATAGCTGAACGAAATATTTTTCGTGTTGTCACTGACAAAATACCAGAGCCCAGAATAAAGCTGCAGATAAAGTAAAATATGATTTGTGAAGCAGTCATGTTATTAATCTAACAATCAATTTCTCAATTGTTTTCTATTCTACCCCTTCCCTGATCTTTGATCCTGGATTATTTAAAATCTTTGTCAGTTTGCTCCGGTCATACACACTATGTTCAAATGTCTGCGCCATTTTTATTGCATCGGTCGGGCAAGCCTCAATACACAGATTGCACATTGTGCACAATTCCAGATGATACACAAATGTGTCCAATGCTTTTTTCTTTTTTCCTTCCGGAGTTATATCAAATTTGGTAATGATCTTGATCGTTGCCATTCGGACAGGCCAGTTCACAGGCAGTACAACCGGTACAGGCATGTTCATTGTTTTCATCATGTAGCATCACCACTTCGCCACGAAAACGTTCCGGTAAATGCAGTGTGTCCCTGTTATCCGGATATTGCTGCGTGATCTTTTCTCTTTTATGATGCGTAGCATAATAACCGGTCAGCTTCATACCCGTCAGCAGGATTTTACTGCTCCGAAAACATCTTTGATATATTTTTTTATAAAACTCATTTTTCAAAAATTAAAAATGCCATTTCATAATTGCCATTAAGTCACAAGTAATAAATTAATCATACTGATCGGCAATAAATATTTCCATTCCAGATTCAACAACTGATCAATCCGTCAATCTCGGGAATGTCCACCGGAACCACATGATCACGAAGATCAGGAAAAATGTTTTTCCGAAAAACCAAACGACGATGGAATATAATCCATCACTTGATTGAATTTTGTTCCTGTACCGAAATGCAAAGGCATCCATCCACCGAGAAATAAAGTAGCGCCGATTGCACAAACAATAAATATGTTTACATATTCTGCCAGAAAGAACAAAGCGAATTTCATTCCTGAATATTCCGTATGAAATCCTGCTGTTAATTCTGATTCTGCTTCGGCCAGATCAAATGGTGCACGGTTTGTTTCTGCAGTAACAGCAATGATAAAAATGACAAAAGCAATCCATACTGGAATATGTCCTTTGAATATCCACCAGCCATTTTCCTGTGAAGCAATGATATCAGAAATTCTCAAACTACCTGTAAGAATAACAATTGCAAGAACGAAAGCCCGCCGATAATTCATAGCTCACGATCTGTGCACCGCTGCGCATAGCGCCAAGCAATGAATATTTATTATTGCTTGCCCATCCTGCCATTAAAATTCCGATCACAGAAACAGATGAAATGGCAGTAATAAAAAATACACCAATATTAATATCCCAGATCTGGAAACCTTTGGCAAACATCAACGGGGCCATCACCACCATGGCAACGATCATGACAATAAACGGAGCCAGGTTGAATAATAATTTATCAGCGCCATTCGGTGTCATTCCTTCTTTTACGATCAGTTTTAATGTATCCGCCATGGTTTGAAACATTCCTTTTGGCCCAACACGATTGGGCCAAGCCGTAATTGCATCCAGGCAGAAACTTTTCTTTCCATGATGATTAGCACCAATCCAAGCATAGCAAACAATCCAATCGCAATGCCAATGACAAATTCAATGCAATGTAGCATGAATGTCAATCAGCATCATGTCTATATGGTTGAGATTCGAATGATATTTGATGTCAACGCATTCATGCAACTCCTATCCGCTATATTTTGTACTAACGTCCGACATATTTGCTTAAAAGTTATCCTAATCTTTTAATTTCATGGGCTATCTGTCAATATCCGGTATCACCAAATCCAATGTTCCCATGATTGCTACCAGATCACCGATCTTTTGTCCTCTTGCCATGTGATCCAATGCTGATAAATTGGAAAAACCCGGTGAACGGAATTTGATTCGATAAGGAGTAGTGCCACCTTCACTTACGATATACACACCAAATTCTCCACGGGCTGTTTCCACTCTTGAATAAAATTCTCCTTTGGGTAATTTCAAAACAGCTTTTGTTTTTGCCTGGAAATCTCCTTCCGGAATATTATCAATTAATTGTTCAACGATAGACAATGATTGTCTCATTTCTTTCATCCGCACCATATATCGTGCAAAGCAATCACCTTCTGTTTCAATGATTTCATTCAAACTGTAACTTATCATACACTTCATAAGGATATAATTTCCTGATATCACAGCTAACACCACTTCCTCTTGCTGACGGGCCACTCATCCATAAGAGATTGCATCTTCTTTAGAAATGTAGCCGACGCCTTTTGTTCGGTTTTGAAAAATGATATTATCCGGTAACCAGTTCATCATATTCATCAATCTTTCTTTTGAAATGATCAATGAATTCTTTTACTCTTTTTTGAAAATTAGGATGAATATCAGACATCACACCACCGGGCACCATATAATTCATGGTGAGATCTTGCGCCACAGGTTTCTTCCATAATGTCATTGATCATTTCTCTTTCACGAAATGCAAGAAAAAAAGGAGTCAATGCACCCACATCCATTGCCAAAGCTCCCCACCATAATTGATGTGAAGCAATCGGGTCAGTTCATCCATCAATACACGGATCACCTGTGCTCGTGGAGGAACTTCTATCTGCAAACCTTTTTCCACACACATAGCACAACCAGTGATTGTTGATGTGTGAAGAGAGATAATCCATTCGGCTGGTTACATAAATGAATTGGCGATAGGTCAGGCTCTCACACATTTTTTCAATGGAGCGATGGATATAACCAAGATGCGGTTCAACTTTTTTTACCGTTTCTCCATTTAATGTAATTACAAGATGCAGCACACCATGCGTGGACGGATGCTGAGGGCCGACATTAATCACCAAATCGCCTTGTTCTGTTGTAGCTATTTCTTCGTACATCTTATAACCTTATCATATTAACAGGATCTTCAAAATCTTTTCTCATAGGATTTTTTCCTTCCCATCCATCCGGCAATATCAATAATCGTAAATCAGGATGATTCAAAAAATTTACTCCGAACATTTCATATACTTCCCTTTCGTGAAATTCTGCTGTTCTCCAGATATGTGATACTGTTTCTATTTCCGGTTTGATTCCTGTCCAATTTTGATTTTACAACGATAGTATGCCGATATGTTGTGGAAGTCAGATGATACACCATTGTCAGGTGTGTTTTCCAATCCACGCAGGTAAGACAAAACAAATAATCGAAACTTAAGATCGTCTGATTGCCGGAGTTGCTTCTGCAAATGATAACCATGCTCTCGGTTCGATATTTACATTCAACCATTCTCCACCTTCTTCAAAAGTTGCTGAAGGAAACAGCTCGCTGATCTTTATTTTCAATTCTTCTCTTGTCATTTAAAAAGAATGTTCTGGTTTTTCCATTCTTATTTGTTCTCTTGTCAATCCGCTTTTTATTTTTTCCTGCAACGTGATCAATGCATGGATCAATGCTTCTGGTCTTGGCGGACATCCGGCGATGTACACATCAACAGGTATCACATGATCTGCTCCTTTTACCACAGAATAAGTATTATAAAAAAAAGGACCGCCACTGGTAGCGCAAGCTCCCATTGCTACTACATATTTCGGATCGGCCATCTGATCATATAATCTTTTCAACACCGGAGCCATTTTATTTACGATCGTTCCTGCAATAATAATTACATCAGCTTGCCTTGGTGTAGCTCTTGCCACTTCAAATCCAAATCGTGACCAATCATATTTTGCAGAAGCGGTGCTCATCATTTCAATAGCACAGCAACTGGTACCAAAGACCAACGGCCACAATGAATTGCTCCTTGCCCAGTTGATCACTTGGTCCATTTTACCTAACAAAATGCCACCGCCGGGAGTTTGGTGTACGGTGCCGGGGAAAGGGTCACCCTGTTGCAATTCGGGTTTTACTTCCATTTCAAGGCTCCTTTTTTATGTGCATATAAAAATCCCGTAAACAGGATAAAGAAAAAGATTACGATCTCAATCAATGCAATCCATCCAACTTTTTTTACAACTACAGCCCACGGAAATAAAAAAATCAGTTCTACATCGAAAATGAGAAAGAGGAGGGCAAACAAATAATATCCAACATTGAATTGTATCCAGCTGGGTCCCTGGGTAGGAACACCACATTCATAAGGCTCGCCTTTTTGTTTGTTTGTTGTAGCTTTTGTGACCAACTTCGCAACGAGAATAGCAAATCCTGAGAAAGCAACAGCCGCAATAGCGAGAGCGATTAAAGAACCGGCACCCATGTGCAAATTGATTTGCACGAATATACCAAGTAGTTGTCAAAAACTAACATGATAGATATCAATACACGCATTGCGAAAAATCATAGTTCAGTAAAAAAAAGGTGAACCTATCCATATAATTCAAGATGAATGGATTTTTTATCATATCCCATTGCAAGAATTCGTTTTTGTGCTTCGTCTATCATATGCTTCCAGCCACAAAGGAAAAAATGTGCAGGTTGTTTGCCTTTGCAAAGCTCTTCATAGATTACATGCACATAGCCATGTTGCCCCTCCCAATGTTCACGGGATAAAGTCGGGATATAATGAAAGCTGGAAATTTCTGAGCTCAGTTGTTTTAATTCATCATAATATAAAATATCTTCTTTTTTACGGCATCCAAAAATCAAGTACACATTTGTATGTGCGATATTATTTATTTTGATATGATGCATCATGCTTCTGAAAGGGGCAATGCCTGTTCCGGTACAAATCAGGAAAAGATCCTTTTCAAGAACCTGTGGTAAAGTAAAAACACCTTGGGCGCCACGAAATGTTAACGTACTTCCGATTTCTATATGATTGAACAAATAGTTGGTTCCGGCGCCACCTTCAGCCAACACAATAACCAATTCGAACACATTAGTTCCATCAGGCCAGCTGGCAATAGAATAACTGCGCCATCTTTTGTTAGGCTTTTCATGAATAGGCAGATCAAGTGTAACAAACTGGCCGGGAATAAAGTCGAAAGAAGTTAATTCAGAAACTTCCACCCAAAAGCGTTTGGTGTTGTGAGTCTGATCTTCGATGCGAATAATTTTTCCTGTTCGCCAGGGTTGAAGGGCCATGCTTTTTGAATTGAAAAATAAAACTGAAAAGTAAAAAGATAAAATGAATGAGTTATCCTTTTTTATGAAAAAGGGAAATAAAAAAGCGGCATCTCAGATACCGCCTTATTGCCTGATGGCAAGCAATCGAACTCGTAAATATAGAAAATTTTTATTCAGATGCAACAGGACTTAAATTTTTAATTTTTTGTGCAGGTGAATACCAGATTTTCCCCTGCCATAAATAAACGAGTACCAATTCATTTGCTTTTACCATCCCTTTCAAAGCGCTGGGAAGTTTAGTTCCCCTCGTTGATGCTTTGCCTGGAAGAATTTGTAAAAATCTATTGCCCGGATCGGGTGTCAAAACAATTTTGTTTGAGCCATTTGAAACTGTTCCTGCAAAAATTTCAACAGGATTCGTTGAAACACTATCAACTTTAACCTCATATTTTTTCCCATTCATCCAAATGCCAGTTATTCTGATGTTCGCCGATTTGTTTAGTTCAGCATAAAAGAAATAATTCATTTTTGTAGTTGATGCCGGTTCGATAGTATTACCATTTTCTTCCACGATAACATTCTTTTTTGTTCCGGGTAAAACTACTTGAGTGTAAGCATATATTTTTAAAACAGGTGGTTTTTGTGCTGGTGCAAAAGATCCGGAAATAACGGCAATAACTAAAAGTATTAAGCTTTTCCGCATACTCTTAAGATGAGGCGATCCCAATGATTGCACTACAGGTTCTGTTAATTTTTAGAGCAACAATGCAGCCAACTACTGTTTTACAATTTTCTGTACGTTACGATATTTTTCGTCATCGCTGTAAATGCTGAGAATATAAGTGCCGCTACTCAACGAAGAAATATCAATACTACCATCGCTATAACCCGCCTCGTTATGAAGTAACTGCTGCCCGGCCGTATTAAATACCTGTATCGTTATTTTTTTAATAGTATACATATTCCCGATACGATATTGAATAGGACCATTGGTCAGAGCTGGATAAACAAAACGAATGAAGTCTTTATCATTAGTAACCGGATTATTTACAGCGGTCACCTGGTTAGGTATATAATTAGGCGTACCCAAGAAAGTATAATACATTCCATTGCCATGAGTACCCAATACCATTACATTATCTACGGGACGATAAACGATGGATTGTATCACCGCATAATTCAAAATACTACCGCCTTCCCGTTGCCAGGTTGGAGATCCACCTCCGGTCAATGTAGTGCCGATATTAACGGCACTGTACAAACCGACTGAAGTACCAACATAATATTCTGTTACAGGATTATTGCTCGCATCTTTTTTAACTATGATTGAAGCGCTTCTAAAAGAGGGTAGAGTTAAATTGCCTTCGGCATTTTTCCATGTTGGTATTGCTGACTTTGCATTAGTAGTCCACCAAATTCCTATTACTCCGTAATTTGATGCCACAGCCATGATCTCATTGTCATTATTAGGATTTACGGCAATTTCCTGGACGTTAGATCCTGCAGTCCATCCTAAAGTTGTAGAGGGTGTGATATCAACCGGAGTTGTAGTGGCTAATGCATTTTGCGGATCATCAAGCCTGAAAATTTTTCCACTGGTAGTACCCATATATAATGAGTGGCTGGTTAGATAAGGCCCACGGCTGACTGCTAATGCTCGGATACCAACATTGGTGCCTGCTGTCGGGTTACCGGGATTTACTGCTGCACTTACACCTGTCAATTCTGTCCAGGTGGAAGAAGCAACAACAGTCGCATTAATTGTTCGGAACAGACGATTATAATTTACATAGTAGAGATCTTGTGTATTATCAGGATCAAGTAAGAAATTCGTAACAAACTCGCCCCATTCCCCCGTTGTTCCGTCAGTAGTTAAACCGGTTGGAGTTATATTATCTGTAGCAGGACTGGCAGATACTTTAAAACGACGAAGATTTCCTAATTGGAAACTTGCATAGATATATTGTTGACCAAGGACAAGATCAAGTGGCGACATAGAAGCATGCCCACCGTCTCCGCCAAGAATGCGGATATGATTATTACTATCAGAAAGAGCTGTTCCTACCAATTGCATTTTATCCCGGAACTGTGTACCATTATCCTGGGCGCCCCCGACAAAATTATTTCTACCGGTTCCGGGGTCCATACCTATAGAATAATATTGAAGTGTTTGATAATTGTTGATATTTGTCCAATTTACAGGCACTGTTGAAGTGACGGTTGCTGTAATATCAGAAGTTATTTGAATTCCTCCATCATTGGCACAGATTACTTCGTTAAAATTAGAAGGATTGAAAACGACATTATGAATATCAGGATGGCTGTTAGTATAATAAGTCAGGTTGGGAAGTGAATTTCCATAACCTCCAATCCATGATGTATTGACAGTAGTTGCAAAACCATCCGTAGAACGATACAAACTGCTTCCACCTATTAAAACAAAATTGGGATTATCAGGTTTTACTCCGACAAACATGATCATATCCACCCTGTACAGCAAAAGGATCAGTTGCTGCATTATTAGTGCTACCATTAAAATCAGGCATATTTGCTGATAAATTAGTCCATGTGTTTCCACTGGTCATATCAACTTTGAACAGGTCAGCTTCCGGAGAATTATCAGGTGCAGTGTTGCTTAGTCCATTTTCATATAAAACATAAATAATATTTTGATTGGATGGGGCCATTGCCATTAAAATACGTCTTTGAAATAGGAGTAGTGCTTCCAGCGTAATTGATATACGAATTAGCTCTCCAATTTGCAACTGAATCAACGCCTAAGGTTGATCCTCCTGCAATACGTGTCCAAGCTATTCAGATTTCCGGTTGCAGATGTCCATACACCTCGTAATGTTGGATCAGGATTGCCGCCATTTACTGCTAAAATAATTTTTCCGGTACTTGATATTACCATATCCATTTGGCCACCATCAGCAGTAGCGGCAACTCCGCTTCCAAAAACAGTTTGAAAAGTATTACCACCATCTGTACTGCCTACCAACCGACGATGACCAGCGACATATACAGTTCACCGTTACCGGATCCATCACAATTTTATGTACATAATCAAAAGGATTATCAAATACCTATCCAGTGACCCTGCTGCTAATAGTGATCCATTGTAATCAGTAATTGTATTAAGAGGCAATTGTGTCCAGGTAACTCCATTATCAGTTGATTTGTATAAACCAAATCCCATATAAACAGCTCCTAATTCATCTGGCAGAATTTCCATAAGGTTCACCGCCTCCTGCATACCATGTATCCTGATTACCCGAACGTGGATCCTGAGCCACACAGGTAACATTATGCACCTGATTATCCGGAGAAACTCTTGTCCATGTGTTACCTCCATCAGCTGCTTCGCATAATGCCGCCACTTACTCCACCAGCAATTAAAACCTGATTAGTAGTTCCATTATAACGAACATCATAAGCCAATGCACGGGTACGACCTCCCTGGTTGTTAGGACCGGCAGGAAAATAAGTATTAAGAGCAGTTAATCTTGCCAGCACCATTTGCGCAGACTTTTTTCAGGTATGGTTTTGGCAAAAGAGAGTTCTTGTTTCCCAATATTTGCCGGGAATGTTCCAGTTACCGGATTTTTCATCATATCAAATTCATATTTCGTCCTCATTTCAATATAACGGGCTTCCTGTTCTTCATTCTCTTTCTGAATTTCAGCTGAAGATTTCCTTGCCTGAGTTTTTGCTTTCCAAATTAAAAAGAATGCTATTGCTACCGTTGCAAAACAGCACTGATAAGAATGAGTAAACGAGTTTTCACATGATTATTTGGGTAAATAATATTAAATAGCAATTTAGTCAATTTACTATTATTGATAAAGAACAATGCTTCTGGTTTAATCATTTTTTTATCTTTGTAGTTCTCATGAGTGCAAAGATCTGCTGGATCAGTATCAGAATACCCCCCGCCTTTTTCAACTGGCGGACAGGCTTTCTTTTTCCCAACCGCAAAAAATCTTCCTTAAAAACCTCAGAGGCAGTTCTTCCCAGTTTGTAGTAGCAGCTACTTTTGTGCATCCGTCCTGCAGCCAGCTTAATCATCTTATCGTATTAAATGATGCAGAAGAAGCCGCTTATTTTCATAATACACTGGAAAATCTGACCGAGGCACTGGATATTTTTTATTTCCCTTCTTCGTTTAAGACCAGGAAAAATTTCAGGTTGCTGAATTCATCGCATGTCATGCTGCGGACAGAAGCGTTGACAAAGATTGCAGCCGGTGGAAATAAAAAAGTGCTGGTTACTTATCCTGAAGCGCTTCATGAAAAAGTAGTAGCTGCCCGATAAACTTTCTTCCAATATTATTTATATTAAAACAGGCGATACACTTGATGTTGATCAATTGTTATTGAAACTTGTCCGATTATGGATTTGAAAGAACTGATTTTGTGTATGAACCGGGACAGTTTGCTATCCGTGGCGGCATCCTGGATATTTATTCTTTTGGTAATGATAAACCTTATCGTATTGAATTGTTCGGAAATGAAGTGGATTCTATCCGCATCATTGATCCGGAAACACAATTGAGTGAAAGAAAATTATTGCAGGTAAGTATCATTCCTAATGTAGATACGCAGTTTGAAAGATGAAGAAAGAATTTCCTTATTTGATTTTTTACCGGAGAATACGATAGTATGGATGCAGGATGTTGAATTGTGCAAAGAAAGATTGCAGGATAGTGAAGAAGACCTGCAAGTGATTTTTGAAAACGGCAGGAAATAATGCTGAAAAAATACCTGATAATGAGATGAGGATAAGGCTGGAGAAGAAAAAATATCACTGAAGATGATTTTATTACTGCGTATGATTTTGAAGAACAAATTTTTAAACAAGCATATTGTTGAATTTGGTTATCAGCTCTATTCTCAGTTCTTTTGAAATTGAATTTAATACAAAAGAACAACCTGCTTTTAACCGCCAGTTTGATCTGCTGATAAAAGATCTGAAAGAACTGGGAGAAAAAAGGATTTCAATTGTACCTGTTTGCCGATAATCCAAAACAACTGGAACGGATCTACAGCATTTTTGATGATCTGAAAGCAGAAATTCATTTTACGCCGATCGCCACTTCCATTCATGAAGGATTTATTGATGAAGACCTGAAAATCGTTTGCTATACCGATCACCAGATATTTCAACGTTATCATAAATACAAGGTCAAACAAGCATATAATAAAAACAAAGCACTTACACTTCGTACACTTCGGGAATTACAGCCGGGAGATTTTGTTACTCATATTGATCATGGAGTTGGTATTTACAGCGGGCTTGCAAAAAATAGAAGTAAATGGAAGATTGCAGGAAGCAGTGCGGATCATTTATAAAGACAGCGATATTCTTTATGTCAATATCAATTCGCTGCATAAGATTGCAAAATACACCGGCAAAGAAGGAAGTGTTCCCAAAGATCAATAAACTGGGAAGTGATGTATGGAACAGCCTGAAAGAAAAAACAAAATCAAAAGTAAAAGAAATTGCTTTTGACCTGATCAAACTTTATGCAAAACGAAAAGCACAACAGGGTTTTGCTCATACGCCGGATAATTATATGCAAACTGAACTGGAAGCTTCTTTTATTTATGAAGACACACCAGATCAAAGCAAAGCAACAGCTGATGTAAAAAAAGATATGGAATCCTCATCGCCAATGGATCGGTTGGTTTGCGGTGATGTTGGTTTTGGAAAAACAGAAGTAGCGATCCGTGCTGCATTTAAAACCTGTGTTGATGGAAAACAAGCAGCTATACTTGGTTCCCACAACCATTCTTGCATTTCAGCATTATAAAACTTTTAGTGAACGATTAAAAGATTTTCCGGTGACAGTAGATTATATCAACCGTTTTAAATCAACCAAAGAAAAAAAAGAAACACTGAAAAAATTAGAAGAAGGAAAAATTGATATCATCATCGGTACACATGCATTGCTGGGAAAAGATGTAAAGTTTAAAGATCTTGGATTGCTGATCATTGATGAAGAACAAAAATTTGGAGTAGGTCATAAAGAAAAAATCAAAACACTGCGACAACAGTTGATTGTTTAACACTTAACAGCTACACCAATTCCAAGAACACTGCAATTTTCATTGATGGGGGCAAGAGATCTGAGTATTATCAATACACCGCCGCCTAACCGTCAGCCGATACAAACAGAAGTGCAGGTATATAATGAAGATATGATCAGGGATGCTATTTATTTTGAAACAGAACGTGGCGGACAGGTATTTTTTATTTATAATCGCATCAGTGGCTTGGCAGAAATGGCTTCCATCATACAGGGTCTTTGTCCTGATCTGAGTATTGGTTATGCTCATGGACAAATGGAAGGACATGAACTGGAAGAAAGAATTCTTGATTTTATTGATAAAAAATATGATGTACTGGTTTGTACCAATATTGTTGAAAGCGGTGTGGACATTCCGAATGTGAATACCATTATTGTAAACAATGCACATCAGTTTGGTTTAAGTGATCTGCATCAGTTGAGAGGAAGAGTAGGACGAAGTAATAAAAAAGCATTTTGTTATTTGTTGGCTCCGCCGATGAGTACTTTGCCAGCTGATTCAAGAAAAAGATTACAAACATTGGAACAACACAGTGATCTGGGAAGCGGTTTCCAGATTGCCATGAGAGATCTTGATATAAGAGGTGCAGGAAATTTGTTGGGTGGTGAACAAAGTGGTTTTATGGCAGAGATCGGTTTTGAAATGTATCAGAAAATTCTGGATGAAGCCATTCGTGAATTAAAGCGAACTGAGTTTAAAGAATTGTTCAAAGAAGAAATAGCGAAGCAGGATGATTTTGTGCAGGATTGCACCATTGATACTGATCTTGAAATTTTGATTCCTGATGAATATGTGGAAAGCATTACGGAAAGATTATCATTATATACACGGATGGATAACTGCGAAACAGATGAAGAATTGACTGAAATGAAAGAAGAATTGGAGGATCGTTTTGGCCCGATGCCACAGCAGGTGGAAGATCTTATTTATTACTGTTCGCTGCCGGAAACTGGCTGTTGATCTTGGTTTTGAAAAAATGTCGTTGAAAAATAATATCTTTGCGATGTTATTTTATCAACAGCCTGATTCTCCCTATTTTGAATCGACAACTTTTCAAAAAATTCTTTCGTTTATTCAGACAGAAACGAATAAAGGGAAATTGAAACAGACGGAAAATTGTTTTTTTTAATTGTAGAGCCGGTAAAAAGAATGGAAAGTATGTTTCAGTTTCTTAATCTTGCTTCATCAATATTGTTTTCCGGAAAACAAAGCGGCAGAAAGACTGATTAATGCGTCATAAGCAGTGGTGACCGACTGGCTTATTTGATTTAATTGTATTATTTTTAATGAATAATTGCGATTATGAGATTGAATCCAATTCCCTTGATAGCTGTCCTTTCTTTTTTTTATCTCACTGTTAATGCTCAACAAACAAGAACCCTACACATTGTTGCTGAACAGTGGCAGTTTTGTCCCCGAAAAAAATATCACTGCTGAAAAAATTGATTCTGTAAACAGAAGGGCGTCACGGGTCAATGAAAAATCATTTGCTATCATTCAATTTGAAAATATTCCTACAGATGCAGAAAAGGAACAATTACAACAGGCTGGAATTGAATTACTCGATTACATTCCTAACAATGCTTATACAGTAACGATTACTGGTACTTTAAATACCGTGGCTCTCTTGCAGGTAAAAGCAAGAGCAATAGTGGAGTTAAGTCCTCAACAAAAAATGCAACCTGATCTTGCCAAAGGTATTTTTCCGGCATGGGCAGTAAAGATCCCGGGACAGTAGATGTATGGATCAGTTTTCCGAAATCATTTTCGTTTGAAACGGTCAATAGTGAATTGAAAAAAAGAAATTTTGATGTCATTTCCGTTTTTTTTAAAGATTACCGGATACTGGCACTGAGGATTTCTCAACAGAGAATTTCAGAATTAGCATCACTGCCTTTTATTGAATATGTTCAACCGGCTCCTCATGAAGATCAGCCGTTAAATGATCAGAGTGTTCCGAATTCAAGAGCAAATGTGCTAAATTCCTCATTGAGCGGAGAAAGAAATCTTCATGGCGATAGTGTAGTGATCGGAATTGGTGATGATAGCGACCCTTTGAGACATATGGATTTTACCGGTCGGCTGATCAACCGAGCTGCCATTGCAGGGGGTGGGCATGGAATACATGTTACGGGAACTGCTGCAGGTGCAGGAATAATTAAGGAACGATTTAAGGGCTATGCGCCCAAAGCAACTATTTTAAGTCAGGCTTTTTCTAACATTTTGGCTTTTGCTCCTTCTTATGTTCAGGATTATGGAATGGTATTACAAATAATTCTTATGGAAATATTGTGGGGGACTGTAGTTATGATGGTGTTTATGATCTTTATTCCCGTATATTAGATCAGCAGGCATTTGATCTTCCTTATTTAGAAAATGTATTTGCAGCAGGTAACGATGGTGGGTTAAGCTGCAGTCCTTATCCTTCCGGTTTCAAAACTGTATTAGGAAGCTTATCAATCAGCGAAAAATGTTATTAGTGTTGGAAATACCACTGAAAATGCGTTGATCAATGCAGGATCCAGTAAAGGGCCTGTAGGGGATGGTCGTATCAAACCTGAAATCACTGCACAAGGCACAAAAATTTATTCAACCTACCCCGTGAATACATATGTGTATAGTTACTGGAACAAGTATGTCATCACCGGCAGTCTCCGGAGGATTAGCTTTATTATATCAACGTTATCGTCAATTACATAGCGGTGCAAATCCAAAAAATGGTTTGATGAAAGCATTGATTTGCAATGGAGGTACTGATCTTGGAAATACCGGGCCGGATTTTACTTATGGTTTTGGGTGGATGAATCTTGTTACGATCAGTACAAATGATCGAGAACAATAATTATTTTGATTCAACCATTGCGAATGGTGATACTAACTCACAAAGCATTACGTGTTCCAGCTAATACTGCGCAATTAAAAGTAATGTTGTATTGGAATGATCCACCGGCGACGATACTTTCTTCCCATACTTTGGTCAATGATCTTGACCTTAAAGTGATCGGTATTGCTTCTGATACAACACTTCCCTTGATCTTAGATACTATTCCCGGCCAATGTAAATAATGCTGCCACTACCGGAGAAGATCATATCAATAATATTGAGCAGGTCGTTATTAATAATCCTGCAGCAGGAACATATACTGCAAATGTGATAGGTACTTCTATCACTCAAAATTCTCCACAGGAATATTTTTTGGTTTATGATGTTATTCCTGTTTCTACTATATTGACTCATCCCATAGGCGGTGAACAATTTGTTCAGGGAGATTCTATTTATATCAGTTGGGATTCCTATGGCGACCCTGCCAATGATTTCACCATTCAATTTTCATCTGATAATGGTGTTACATGGTCATGATACTACTGTTTCCGCAAATGCAAGACAATTAAAATGGTTTGTCCCTGCTGTAACAACTGACCAGGCTAAAATAAGGATAACAAGAAACTCTACTGCCATGAGCAGTACCAGTGAAGCCTTTACTATTTTAGGCGTTCCTGCAGTTTCACTCGCCTCGGTACAATGCGAAGGATATATTTCACTTGAGTGGAATACAATAACCGGCGCAACAGATTATGAAGTGATGATGTTAAAAGGCAATGATATGGATTCAGTTGGGACTACTACCGATACTACTTATACCATAAGTGGTTTATCAAAAGATTCAGTGTATTGGGTTTCTGTAAGAGCAAGATTGAATGGAAATCCCGGAAGAAGATCGGATGCTATTTCTAGACAACCTAATAATGGTACCTGTAGCGGAAGCATTTCTGATAATGATCTGAAAATAGATGCGATTTTGGCTCCGTCTTCAGGAAGAAAATTTACTTCTACAGAATTATCTGCGACTACAACTATATCAGCCCGGATAAAAAACCTGGATGATGTAGCAATAAATAAATATGCGGTCAAATATTCTGTGAATGGAGGCGCCTGGGTAACTGATTCAGTATTGACACCCATTGCAGGCGGAGCAACAGATACTAATAATTTTTCAACAACTTATGATTTCTCTACAATTGGAACTTATACACTGCAAGTAGTTGTTGTGAATGCAGCAGCTACTGATCCGGTAAATACAAATGATACTTTGTCTGTTGTTATCAAGCAATTAGATAACCCGGTCATCGATCTTTCAAGTACTTTTTTGGATGATATAGAAACAGCAACTGACCAAACTATACTACTAATCAAATTGGATTAGATGGATTGGATCGATATGATTTCACTACCTCTACTTCTTATGGTCGAATCCGTTCATTTGTCAATACCGGGATTGCCTATTCAGGAAGTAAAGCATTAACGCTGGATGCTGATGAATATAATCCATCAGGAACTGCTGATTCTTTGATCGGAACATTTAATCTTTCATCTTATGATACTGCCACTGATGATATGCGACTTGGATTTCCGTTATAAAAATCATGGAGAATTGCAGAATTCGGCTAATAAAGTCTGGATAAGGGGTAATGATGCTCAGCCGTGGATCAAAGTGTATGATCTTTATGCAAATCAAAATGATCCTGACGGAACTTATAAACTTAGTTCCAGCATTGAGATTGAGTGATTTCCTGAAAGCTAATTTGCAAAATTTCAGCAGTAGCCTTCCAGGTACGTTGGGGACAATGGGGGCAGATACTTGCTGCGGATGATT
The DNA here is from genome assembly GCA_963745445.1 of uncultured Bacteroidota bacterium. GTDB lineage: Bacteria > Bacteroidota > Bacteroidia > Chitinophagales > Chitinophagaceae > UTBCD1. The sequence continues at coordinate 106,190 of CAVUXD010000003.1, read as the reverse complement.
ACGGCGGCGCCGGTTATACATTTGATGACATTCGTTTGTATAAAGCATTCAATGATATACAGATGATCAGTATTGATACTCCAATTGTGGCAAGTTGTGGATTGAACTGCCAGCACACCAATTGAAGTATCAGTTCGCAATAGCGCCAATAGCATCATTAGTAATATTCCAGTAAAATACCAGGTAGATAACGGATCAATTGTTACTGAAACGATTTCGTCTATTGCTTCGAAGGCAACCATTCAATATACTTTTACAACCACAGCTGATCTATCGTCTGCAGGAAATCATACTATCAAAGTTTGGGTAGATTATGCAGGAGATTCGTTACCGTGATAATGACACGGCTGACAGTGGATCTGGTTAATTCAGCGATCATCACCTCATTTCCTTACTTGAAAATTTTGAAGGTGGTAATGGTGGATGGTACACAGGAGGTAAAAAAAGTTCATGGGAATATGGAACTCCTTCATCCACTAAAATATCGAGAGCAGCAAGTGGCAGCAAAGCATGGAAAACATCATTGACTGCAAATTATAATGATCTGGAAAGTTCTTATTTATATTCTCCATGTTTTGATATTTCCGGAATGACTAATCCGACTTTAAGTTTAAGTATTGCTTTGGATCTGGAAGACTGCGGAAGTACTCTTTGTGATGGAGCTTATGTTGAATATTCTTCTGATGGGAAAACATGGACCCGCCTCGGCGCAAATGGACAAGGAACTAATTGGTATAATAAAAATTATTCAGGAAATAGTCTTTGGAGTATTCAGGACTATACCCGCTGGCATGTAGCTACTATTCCACTTGCCAACGGGTTTTAACAAATTTGCGACTTCGGGTTGTATTAAAATCAGATCCCGCTACTAACCGGGAAGGAATTGCCGTAGATGATATTCATATTTATGATAATACGCTTGGCATTTATGATGGTGTAACAATGAGCTCTCCTGTAACTCAAAACATTTCAGGTGGAAGCAATTGGATTGATTTTACATCCGGAGGAAAACTTGTTGCATCAATTCAGCCCAATGGTCAGAATATGGGTAATACCGATGTACAGGCATATATTAATACCGGCGCAGTTCGCTATCATACCGATCAATATTATCATGACCGAAATATTACTATAAAGCCAGCAACTACCAGCCTTACTGATTCAGTTACTGTTCGTTTTTATTTCCTCGATAGCGAAACAGAATCTTTGATAAATGCAACCGGATGCAGTGGTTGTAGTAAACCTTCCATGGCGTATGAATTGGGAGTATCAAAATACAGCGATCCGGATGACAATTTTGAAAATGGAACGATCACAGATGATAACCAGGGGATATGGTTGTTTATTAATCCATCCCAAAGCTACTAAAGTGCCGTTTGATAAAGGCTATTATGCAGAATTTAAAGTAAAAGATTTTTCTGAGTTCTGGTTAAACAATGGAGGATTGGGTAATATTCATTCACTCCCGGTTCAATTGATCGATTTCACTGCACAGAAAAAACAGAATAAAGATGTATTTCCTACAATGGACCACTGCTAATGAAATTAATGTCAACAGGTATGAGGTTGAATTAGCAAAAGGGAATGATGAATACCAACAAAATCATTTCGCAAAGATCGGAGAGGTGAGCAGTCACGGTAATTCTTCTGAGCAACAGCACTACAATTTTACAGATATTGAAAGTAATAAATCGGGTGTTCGGTATTATCGTTTAAAGATTATTGATAATGATGGTTCGTTTAAATATTCTGCTGTAAGGCCTGTTGTATTTAACGATGAAATCAGCTGGCAGATATATCCGAATCCATCACAGGGAATATTCAATTTGATTTACCAGGCAAATAATGGCCAGAATATTTCCATAAAGGTTTATGATATAAATGGAAAATCTGTTTTGCAATACCCAGGCAACGGCAACCGGGTTTATTGAAAAATTTGTGATTGATCTGGATGGAGCGCAGTTTGCTCCCGGACTTTATTTTGTTGCAGGCAGATGCCGGCGATGTAAAACAATCTTTCAGGCTATTGAAACAATAACAGATATAAATAAAAATCCCGTCCCGCTTTAAGCGGGACGGGATTATTTTTATCTATTAAAGTATTTACCATCCTTGTTTAGCGATACCTGCTTTAATAGCAGCCATTGCTTTTTCCTCATTCACCAAGGTGGTCAGCTTATTTCCTTTGCCATCATGGCCCTGGGCCATATAGGCACCTTTGGCTGTTTTTGTAATAACAGCATCCAGAATCGGAACACCTTTTTCCTTGGTTTTTACATTGTAAGCGGTAAGTGTTACTTCTGACATAGTATAATGGTTTTTGAGTTAGTAATGGGTGAAATTACGAATTTGAGCAGGTTTTAGAAGTCAAAATTTTCTAACAGCAGCGTAGAAAAAATCTCTTTGCAATCACTTAAGCTGATTAATTTTTAACAGATTAGACATCTATACGTCCAATTTGGCATACTTGGCATGGATTCAATAAATTCCCTTCTTGGAGCCACTTCATCACCCATCAGCATACTGAAAACACGATCGGCTTCAGCAGCGCTTTCAATTGTAACTTGCTTTAAGTGTTCGGGTATCGGGGTTCATGGTTGTATCCCAAAGCTGTTCAGCATTCATTTCACCCAAGACCTTTATAGCGTTGAACATTTACAGAATCTTCTTTTCCAGCTCCAAATTTTTCAACAAGTAGTTTTCGTTGTTCTTCGTTCCATGCATAAGCCTGTTCTTTTCCTTTTTTAACAAGATAAAGAGGGGGTTGAGCAATGTACACATAACCCTGCTCTACCAATTCTTTCATATAACGGATAAATGAAAGTAAGGATCAGTGTGGCAATATGGCTTCCATCTACATCAGCATCGGTCATGATGATGAGTTTATGATAACGGAGTTTACTTAAGTCAAGAGCTTTTGGATCTTCAGGAGTTCCGATTTTTACCCCAAGCGCAGTAAACATATTCCTGATCTCTTCGTTGTCATAAATTTTATGTTCCATCGCTTTTTCCACGTTCAGAATTTTACCTCTTAACGGAAGAATAGCCTGGAAACTTCTGTCTCTTCCCTGTTTGGCAGTGCCACCGGCAGAATCACCCTCAACAAGAAATAATTCACAACGTTCAGGATCACGGTCAGAACAATCAGCTAATTTACCGGGTAAGCCACCACCGGTTAATACAGATTTTCGTTGTACTAAGTTCTCTTGCTTTTCTTGCAGCAGCTCTTGCCTGTGCTGCAAGAATTACTTTATTAATGATATTTTTTGCGTCTCTTGGATTTTCTTCCAGGTAAGCTTCCAATGACTCTGGAAACAGTAGTATCCACCACACCCATCACTTCATTGTTTCCCAATTTGGTTTTGGTTTGTCCTTCAAATTGTGGTTCGGGAACTTTTACAGAAATAATAGCAGTTAATCCTTCACGAAAATCATCTCCTTCAATTTCCACTTTTGCTTTTTCAAACATATTTTCTTTATCGCCATAACTTTTGAAAACCCTTGTCAGTGCCCGGCGGAAACCGGCTACATGTGTACCGCCTTCAATGGTATTAATATTATTGACGTAAGAATAAATATGTTCATTGAAAGCATCATTATAATTCATGGCTACTTCTACAGCTACATTTGTGTCTTGCGATCCAGGCCTTCAACATAAAGATACTTTAGGAATCAGTGAATTGCGGCCTGCATTTTTATCCAGCATTTCCACAAATTCAACAATTCCACCTTCACTATAAAATTCTTTTGAATAAAGAGAACCATCTTCTTCTTTTTCCCTTATGTCATATAAGAGTAATACGAACGCCTTTATTCAGGAAGGATAATTCACGAAGACGACCTTCCAGAATATCTTTTTTGATAAACAGTAGTAGTAAAAATAGTATCATCAGGCCAGAAATGAACTATTGTTCCTGTTTTATCACTTTGACCAATTTCACGAACAGGATATTGCGGAATGCCGATTTTATATTCCTGTTCAAATATTTTTCCTTCCCGGTAAACCGTTACATGTAATTGTTTACTCAAAGCATTTACGCAACTTACACCCACACCATGCAAACCACCAGAAACTTTATAAGAATCTTTATCAAATTTACCGCCTGCATGTAATACCGTCATTACCACTTCCAGTGCGATGCGTTTTTCTTTCTGCATGATGCCGGTTGGAATTCCACGACCATCATCTTCCACAGAAACAGAATTATCTTCATGAATAGTTACAATAATATTTTTGCAATAACCGGCCAGCGCTTCATCAATAGAATTATCTACGACTTCATATACCAGGTGATGCAAACCTTTTACGCTGATATCGCCGATATACATGGCCGGACGTTTCCGAACTGCTTCCAAACCTTCTAAAACCTGGATACTTTCTGCACCATAACCATTGGTTGAAATGGGCTATTTTTTCTTTTATTTCTGCACTCATAAATAGGGAAAATCCTCTCGTTAAAATGTAAAAAATCAGATACCGGCAAATGTACGGAAATATAAGGCTGGTTACGGGATTTCAAATGTTCTTTTTTCTTCACTTTTTTGCTAAAAATGTGGATAAAGACAGGCTAAAAAGCACGTTGATTTTTAACTTTTGAAAATCTTAAATCAAGAGGAGTTCATGGATTCATCGATGAAAGATGAATATCTTACCGTTTTACGATCTGAGCCACAAGATCAGCTTCAGTACAAACTTTATTTCCTACATAAACTGTTCCTTTCATTTCGCAGATGCCACGGCGGATAGGAGCCGATCAATTCCATTTTTAGAAGCATGGTATCGCCGGGTTTTACCATTTGTTTGAACTTGCAATTATCAATTTTTAGAAAATAAGTATCGTATTGCCCTTCACCGCTGAGGTTGATGGCAAGAATGCCTCCGGTTTGTGCCAGTGCTTCTATCTGCAATACACCGGGCATTACAGGATTGCCGGGAAAATGTCCCTGGAAAAACCATTCATTAAATGTGACATTTTTGACACCTACAATATGGGTATCGCTGAGTTCAATGATCTTATCAACCAATGAAAATGGATAACGATGTGGTAATTTTTTTTCAATGTATTGCTGATCATAATACCGGAGGCTGATTAGGATTGTAAACAGGAATGTCCTTATGTGTACTTGTTTTTTTTAATGTATTGCTTGATTTTTTTTGCAAATTCAACATTGCTGCTATGACCGGGTCGGTTGGCAATGATTCTTGCTTTGATAGGATAACCAATCAAAGCAAGATCACCAATCACATCCAGTAATTTATGCCGTGCCGGTTCATTGGGAAAACGCAATTCAAGATTATTCAGATATCCTTCACTTTTCACTTCAATTTTATCTTTTCTGAATATTTTTTTCAGCTTGTTCATTTCTTTTTCATCAACAGGCTTATCAACTACTAACAATGGCATTGTTTATGTCACCGCCTTTGATAAGATTATTATCCAGCAGCATTTCCAGTTCATGCAAAAAACAAAAAGTACGACAGGGAGCAATCTCATTTTTAAAATCCCGGATTGTTTTTAATCCGGCATGTTGTGTTCCCAAGACAGGAGAATTAAAATCAATCAAGTGTTGTGACCTGGTAATCCGATAGCCGGCATCGCCGTCATTTCCACTCTTTTCTTTTCATCATAATGTTGAATGTTTTCATCAATACTGTACCAGATTTTCGCGTGCTTCCTGTTCTGCTACACCTGCTTTTTCTATCAATTCAACAAATGGTTCAGAACTTCCATCCATGATCGGCACTTCGGGGCCATTCAGTTCAATAAGGCAATTATCAACTCCCATACCCACCAATGCTGCCAATACATGTTCTACTGTATTTACTTTAGCTCCATTAGCTTCCAATAGTAGTACCCCGGCTGGTATCGGTTACCAGGTCACAATCGGCTTTGATAATTGGTTGTTCAGGCAAATCAATACGCTGAAACTGGAATCCAAATACCGGGATTGGCAGGTTTTAATGTCATGTCCACCAACACACCTGTATGCAAGCCTGTACCTGAAATACTTGACTTCTGATTTAAGGTATGCTGTTTATCCGGATTAAAATTTGGCGCCATCCATTCAGTATTTAGCGAACAAATATAACCAATCGATCAAAATCAGATGATCTTGTAATTTTTATAATCGAAAAGCCTTTTTCCCGTCCATTTTTCAATTTTATACAAGATAGAATCTGTGAAAGACATTTTCTTCCGGGAAAGATCAAAATGAATATCCCAGTTTTTTTCTTGCGTCCTTTTTTGCATCACTGCCGGATGCGTTTCATCAAATTTTCTCAATATGTCAGCGTCTTTCATATAATCGAACAATTCATGTTGTTCTTTTTTAAATGTTGCTTCCTGGTCCTTGCTCCAGTAAATATGAAAATCTTCTACTTTGTGTTTTTGCTGCTGTGGATTTTTTACCCAGCCATAATGATAAATGTATGCATCGATCAATTTTACATTTAGCTTCCTGTCATTTTTTCGAAACCCCTGCGCATCACGGTATGAATGAATGCTTTTGTCATTGCGGATGATTCTTATTTCACGATTGTACCATCTTCTCGTATCGCCAACATAATCGTAAGTACCATAAAAATGCAGGTATTTAAATAACAGTCCTTCTACTTTCGGATTGCTGAGATATTTTTTTGCTTCTCTCAAAATTGTTTCATAATATTTTTCATGCACTACTTCATCCGCCTGCAGGTAAAAAGCCCAATCACTATCTGCAGCAATTTGTGCAAATGCTTTATCAGTTTCCACTGCTAATACTTTTCCTCCTTCACGAAGTGTATCATCCCATACTGAATGAACGATCTTTATTTTTGGAGAAGCAATAGATTCGATTAGTTGTAAGGTGTTATCCTCGCTATTGCCTACACTAACTACAAACTCATCTACGATAGGCAAAATAGAAGTAATAGATTCTACAACAGGATAATCATACTTTATAGCATTGCGAACAAAAGTAAAACCGCTGATCTTCATGAAGGGTGTATGGAGAGAATATTTATAGTTTTGAAATTTTTTCTGTCATCAATTGCTTTACCAATGCTTCCAGTTCTTTCACTCTTTTTTCCAATTCAGGAAGTTTGCGGCTGATTGCCTGGCTTCGTAATGCAGCAGTATAATCATGTGCCGGAGAACCTGTAACTGCTTTTCCGGGTTCAATGGATTTACTTACTCCACTTTGTGCATTGATTTTGGCGCCATCACCAATTTGTATATGACCAACAATTCCGACCTGTCCGCCGATCATTACACCTTTGCCGATTTTGGTACTGCCGCTGATGCCTGCCTGTGCTGCAATCACTGTACTGTTTCCTATTTCAACATTATGTGCGATCTGTATCAGGTTATCCAGTTTTGCTCCGGATTTTATAATAGTTGAACCGATTGTAGCACGGTCAATAGTTGTATTAGCGCCAATCTCCACATTATCTTCAATTACCACATTGCCGATCTGTGGTACTTTTTTAAAACTTCCATCTGCTTGTGGTGCAAAACCAAAACCATCACTGCCGATAACTGTGCCTGCATGAATGATAACATGATTGCCAATTACACAATCATGATAAATTTTTACACCGGGATGAATAATACTGTTGTCGCCAATAGTCACATTATCGCCGATATAAGCATTGGGAAAAATTTTTGAATTGTTACCCACTTTTACATTTTCACCGAGATAAGCAAATGCGCCGATAAAAACATTTTGTCCAAAAGAAGCAGTTTTGGCAATATAAACCGGTTGCTGAATTCCGGTTAATTGCTGCTGTCATCATTTCCTGGTATTTGCTGAGCAACGTAGCAAAAGCAGTATAAGCATCCGGTACACGGATCAATGTAGCTTTCATGGGTTGCTTTAATTCATAGGTTATCATTGATGATAATGATAGAAGCTTTGTGTTGTATATAAATATTCTTCGTATTTTGGATTGGCCAAAAAAGCAAGCTGCCCTGCTTGTGCTTCTTCAATTTTTCCAAATGAATGTAACTGAAGCAGTAGGATCGCCTTCTATTTTGCCATTGATGAGTAATGCTATTTGTGATGCGGAAAATGTCATAGGTAGTTTGATGTTCGGATGTCTGATTGTTGAATGTTTCAAAGTTTTCTAGCTTCAGACCTCATCTCAGCTCTCATATAACAAATGTAATATTTTTTAATAGTGCTGCTCAGATTGCTGCTGAATCAGTGCATTGTCCACCTGCGAAATATCTTTTACTGTTCCGTCTTTGAATAAAATATTGATGCGTTCATCGCCGGGATCATAAGTGGTATTGCTGGCTTCACCGGTAAAAACAAAATAATCCGTTTCTTCTTCAGTGATGTTCAATGTTTCTGCAAGCTTCTTTTTTCTTTTCATTCACCAATGCTTGATCAAATGGTTCAGCCTGCAATTTTACTTTCAGCAATTTTCTGTTCAACTAATGAACGGCAAAGTGTAGCTAATATTTTATCAGGATGATGACACCAGTTTTTTATAGTAGCCATTACATCATGATCATCCAGCTGACAAAAAGTATCGAGATGTTCTTCAATTGGAGTACTGGTTGTTTTGATTTTGCAAAAAGAAATCCAATGCATCAGAAGCGGCAGTTACTTTTGATTCCTTTTGCAATAAGTTCTTTTGCCCGTCGAATTATTTTTACCAGCATCATTTCTGCACTTAAAACTGTTTTATGCAGATACACCTGCCAGTACATTAAGTCGGCGGGATACTAAAAATTTTTCAATAGAATAAATTCCTTTTTCTTCCACCATCAGGTTCGCCATTATGCACCATCAGCATTTTTAATAATACGGTCATAACCGATCACTCCTTCAGCTACGCCGGTAAAAAAACTATCCCGGATCAGGTAATCCATCCGGTCCACATCCAATTGGCCGGAAACAAGCTGATGCAAAAATTGTTTGGGATAATTGTTGGTGAAAATATCAATGGCTGTTTGCAATTGTCCATTAAATTCTTCATTCAGTTGTTGCATGATCAGAATAGAAATGGCTTCATGATGCACATCTTTTATCAATTCATTTTCGAATGCATGAGAAAATGGACCATGGCCAATATCGTGAAGCAGGATGGCAACTTTAGCACCCAGTTCTTCCTCCGCAGTAATTTCAATTCCTTTACTTTTTAATTCATTCAAGTGCATTGCACATAAGATGATAAGCGCCAAGAGAATGATGCAATCTTGAATGTACAGCACCGGGATAAACCAAATGAGCAAAAGCCATCTGGTGAATATTGCGCAACCGCTGGTAGACGGGATGTGAAATGATCTGCAGGATCAACGGATGATCAATCGTAATAAAACCATATACCGGATCGTTGATGATCTTGCGGATTACCGGCATTGCTGTTGCTTTTTTGTTAAAGCCCTTGTATAGGGTAGACGGCAAATGTACAATAGCTGGCGGTTAATAAGCTAAATTTGAAGACTGACGGTATAACAAATTAAAATCACAATCAGAATGGCTTTAGCAAAAATTCTTTGGGTAGATGATGAAATAGAAAGCCTGCAATCACAAAAACTGTTTCTGGAAAATAAAGGATATGAAGTGCAAACCTTCACCAATGGATTTGATGCCATTGATTTTGTAAAAGAAAATCCCGTGGATGTAGTATTGCTTGATGAAACAATGCCGGGCATTACAGGGTTGGAAACACTGGCCAAGATCAAAGAAGTGAATCAATCGTTGCCGGTAGTATTGATCACAAAAAATGAAACAGAAAATCTGATGGATGAAGCCATCGGTTCCCAGATCAGTGATTATCTGATCAAACCGGTAAATCCAAACCAGGTTTGGCTGAGTCTGAAAAAGATCATTGATAACAAAAGATTGGTTGCAGAAAAAACAACTACAGCTTACCAGCAACAGTTTCGCAATTTATTCATGGCGCTGAACAGTAATCCTGATTATAATGAGTGGATGGATATTTATAAAAAACTAGTGTATTGGGAACTGGAAATGGAAAAAAGCGATAGTCCTGAAATGCAGGAAGTATTACAAAGCCAGAAAAGTGAAGCCAATACCGAGTTTTTCAAATTTGTTTCGAAAAATTATGCTTCGTGGGTAAGCCCCAAAAGTGCGGATGGTCCGGTGATGAGTCATACACTGTTTAAGTTTAAAGTACTGCCGCATTTAGAAAAAGGAACTCCATTATTTTTTGTATTGATTGATAATCTTCGGTTTGATCAATGGAAAGCGATTCAACCGATATTTTCAGAAAGTTTCCGCATACTGGAAGAAGATAGTTTTTACAGCATTCTTCCTACTGCCACTCAATATGCCCGCAATGCTATTTTTGCCGGATTGCTGCCGGTAGATATTGAAAAAAATTTCCCTGCAGAATGGAAAAATGATGATGAAGAAGGAGGAAAAAATCTGCATGAAGAAAAATTTTTCAGGGCACAATTGAAACGACTGGGAAAAGAAAATCTGAAAGTTTCTTATACCAAAGTAGTGAATAACCAGGCAGGGCTTGACCTGGTAAATAATATTCATAACCTGCTGAATAATGATCTGAATGTGATCGTTTACAATTTTGTGGATATGCTGAGTCATGCCCGAACAGAAATGGAAGTGCTGAAAGAACTGGCCGGTGATGAAATGAGTTACCGCAGTATTACCACTTCCTGGTTTGAACATTCACCTCTGCACCAGGCATTGAAAAAAATTGCGGATAAAAATATTAAAATGGTGCTGGCCACTGATCATGGAAGTGTGAGAGTAAAAACGCCGTATAAAGTAGTTGGTGATAAACAAACCACTACCAATCTTCGGTACAAACATGGCCGTAACCTGAATTATGAACCGAAAGAAGTGCTGGCATTTCGTGATCCGAGAGAAGCAGGATTGCCGGTACCTACTGTCAATTCATCTTTCATTTTTGCCAAGGAAGATGGCTTTCTCTGCTATCCGAATAATTATAATCATTATGTAAATTATTACCGCAATACATTTCAGCATGGCGGAGTGAGCCTGGAAGAAATGATTGTACCGGTGATAAAGATGCAGAGTAAATAAAGTCCCATGTCATCCGTCGAAGGTGGAGAATTAGATTGTTAACAACATTGCTTTGAAAATAATAGAACCAAAGAATTGCTTTCAGTAATTTCGCTACTGTCATAGATTTTCAAACTATAAAGTTTTGAACTTCACTTTTATGAAATACACACAATCCACTCTTGATAAATTAGAACGCAATTCTTGAAGAAGCCGGTTATGTACTTCGCTATGAAAGAGGTACTTTTCAAAGCGGGTATTGCATCCTGGAAGAATAAAAAAGTAGTTGTACTGAATAAATTTCTTCAGACAGAAGGACGCATCAATACACTTATTGACCTGATCCCTCAACTTGAAATCAATACTGAAATACTTTCAGAAGAATCGAAGAAAGTTTATATGGATATCATTTCCAAATTGGAAACAGAAGAAAACGGAGCAGAATCTAAGGTTTCATTTTTCATTCTACATTATGAATTTTACATTTGCCGGGTGAGTTATCCTGCCCTTAAAATAACTTTTCTTGGAACCGGCACCAGCAGTGGTGTACCAATGATCGGATGTGATTGTGAAGTTTGCACTTCCACGGATAAAAAAGATAAACGACTTCGATCAAGTATTTTGGTGCAATCAGCCAAAACTACTATTGTTGTTGATACAGGCCCCGATTTTCGTTACCAGATGCTACGTGAAAAAATAAAACACCTGGATGCGGTGATTTTTACTCATCCGCACAAAGATCATTTGGCCGGTTTGGATGATATAAGGGCTTTTAATTTTTTCAGTAAAAAGCCTATGGAGGTCTATGCTGATTCATTGACAGAAGAAGCAGTACGGAGAGATTTTTATTATGCTTTCTCCGATACAAAATATCCCGGTATTCCTGAAATCAATATGAATACAATCACATTGATCGCCTTTTACTGTTGGTGATATTCCGGTTATTCCCATACTTGGTTTGGCATTTAAAAATGCCAGTTATGGGATTTCGTTTTGGAAAATTCACTTACATCACTGATGCCAATCGGATTGACGATAATGAAAAAGAAAAAATAAAAGGAAGTGAAGTACTGGTATTAAATGCCCTGCGCAAAACAAGAACATATTTCTCATTTCAATTTAAGTCAAGCTATTGAAATGGCACAGGAATTAAAAGCGTACCAAAACCTATTTTACTCATATTTCCCATCAGTTAGGTAAACATGCGGAAGTAGAAGCAGAACTTCCGGATGGAATTCACCTGGCTTATGACAGATTGGTAATTTGGAAGTATAAAATAAAAAATTACGACTAACAGTTGTTAGTTATTTAAAAATTCCCTACCTTGCATTGCCTTTAACGATTGCATTGACGATTGCTTGCTATATGATCTGCGAGGCAAGATGTGCCATCCATATTAAATACGGGTGGCACACTTTTTAAAAATTAATCAACGATTAGCTTTCTATGAATTTTCAGATTGCTGAACTGACACAACAAGTAGCACACACGGCCCGTGATTTTGCTCTACAACATATCAAACCTCATGTAATGGAATGGGATGAAAGCCAGGAATTTCCCGTTCATATTTTTAAAGAAATGGGAAAGCTTGGGATTGATGGGAGTTTTAGTCCCGGAAGAATATGGCGGTGCCGGGCTTAAGTTATTTTGAATACAAAACCATTATTGAAGAAATAGCGAAAGTTTGCGGTTCTATCGGATTGAGTGTGGCAGCGCATAATTCTCTTTGTACAGGTCATATTTTGACATTTTGCCAATGAAGAGCAGAAGAAAAAATATTTACCGAAACTTGCCACTGCTGAATGGATCGGTGCATGGGGATTAACAGAACCGAATACAGGCAGTGATGCGGGAAATATGAAATGCACTGCTGTAAAAGATGGAAATGATTGGATCATTAATGGAACAAAAAACTGGATCACTCACGGAAAGAGCGGCGATATTGCAGTAGTGATCTGCCGTACCGGTGAACCAAGAGCAAAAAATAATGCAACTGCATTTGTTGTAGAAAGAGGAACAAAAGGTTTTAGCGGAGGAAAGAAAGAAAATAAATTAGGAATGCGGGCCAGTGAAACAGCAGAAATGATCTTTGATAATTGCCGGATACCGGATGCAAATCGTTTGGGAAATGTAGGTGATGGTTTCAAACAGGCATTAACAGTATTGGATGGCGGAAGAATTTCTATTGCTTCGCTTTCATTGGGCATTGCAAAAGGAGCCTATGAAGCGGCACTGAAATATTCAAAGGAAAGATACCAGTTTGATCAGCCGATTTCAAATTTCCAGGGAATATCTTTCAAGCTGGCCGATATGGCCACTGAGATTCAGGCTGCGGATTTACTAACGCTACAGGCTTGTGATCTGAAAAATCGAGAGGCGAATCAGTGACCAAAGTAGCTGCCATGGCAAAATATTATGCAAGTGAAGTAGCGGTGAAAGTGGCTAATGATGCTGTTCAGATTTTCGGTGGCTATGGTTACACAAAAGATTTTCCTGTAGAGAAATATTATCGTGATGCCAAATTGTGTACGATTGGAGAAGGAACGAGTGAAATTCAAAAAATTGTTATTTCGAGAGAAGTTTTAAAGAATTAAGAATTTGTATTGAATACTTTAAACAGCATGCCAAAACATTTATGTTGAAGTTTGTTGGTGTTGGTTGTAGAGATTTGATCTTGCTCTTTTGTGATTTCTACTTTAATGAAGATTCTGTTGAGGCTATTACAATGCCTCGCTGTTGGGAGTAGGCTTCCCACACAGAAGCACACCATTTTTTTATTTCAATATCTCTCTCTTTTCCCGGAGGAATATTCAATACATCACGTATTGTTATCGAACCTTTGTCATGAGGGAGATGAATATGGGGGATATTTTGTTTATTCTTTGTCATTTTTATATGTGCAAGCTGAACCTCTCTTCCTGTGAAGCCTTTTTCAAGAGTCAAATAAAGCCCCGCTAAAGCAAAGAAAATAGCTATCTTTTTTGTCTCTGAATTGGCGGTTTGTGCAGTATATGCATCTACTACATTTTGATGAATAAAAGAGCTATCAGGATGGGAGAGAGTATAAAACGCCAGTTCATTATATAGATCAGTTGACATAGATGGGTTGTTGATATGCATGAAACCAACTTACTTGTACTTGCAAGGTTTTATTTGGGGAAAATTTAGATACCATACTTCCTACTTCTTACATCATCAGCCATCATCTCACTTCCTGCATTTCCACCAATTTTTTATAAAATCCATTTTGACTCATCAGCTGTTCATGTGTTCCTCTTTCTACGATTTTTCCTTTTTGCAAAACAATGATCTCATCAGCATGACGGATAGTTGAAAGCCGGTGAGCAATGACAATGCTGGTTCGGTTTTGCGTCATATTATTAATTGCATCCTGAACCAGTCGTTCGCTTTCAGTATCGAGAGAAGATGTTGCTTCATCAAGAATTAAAATGGGAGGGTTTTTTAAAACTGCCCTTGCAATTGTAAGCCTTTGTCTTTCTCCGCCACTTAATTTGCTGCCACGATCACCAATGTTTGTATCATACTTATTTTCTTTTTGTATGATAAAATCATGAGCATTGGCAATTTTAGCAGCAGCTATTACTTCTTCAATACCGGCATCGGTACTTCCCAGGGCAATGTTATGAGCAATTGTATCATTGAAAAGAATGGGTTCTTGTGTGACGATACTCATTAAGCTGCGCAATGAATGTAAAGAATAGTCTTTGATGTTGATGCCATCTATTAATAATTCACCACCGGTGACATCATGAAATCTTGGTACCAGGTCGGCCAAAGTGGATTTGCCGGCACCGGACGAACCTACTAATGCAATGGTTTTTCCTTTTTCAATGCTGAGGTTTATATTATCAAGGATAACTGCATCTGCATACGCAAAACTTACATTCCTGAATTCGATCTTATAATTGAAAGACGATATTTTAATTCCATTTGGATTATCATCCACAGTAACAGGGGTCATCAGTATTTCCTCTATGCGATTGATAGCAGCAGCTCCTTTTCGCATATTGCTGAATGAAGTGGATAATGTTTTTGCAGGGTTAATAATGTTATAGAAAATTCCCAGAAAACCTAAAAAAACAGAAGCTTCAAGGAATTGATTTTTTAATACCAACCTTCCTCCATAATAGAGCACTGCAGTAAAAAGAATTACTCCCAACACTTCAGAAAGAGGTGATGCAAGATCCCGGCGATAAGATACTTTGTTCTTGGCAACCAACAATTCCTTATTGCTCTTGAAAAATTTATTGCGCAGTACTTTCTCAATGTTGAATGCTTTGATCACTCTTAATCCGCCAAGGGTTTCATCAAGAGTAGAAAGAGTTTCCCCATATTTATTCGCAGCTAATTGTGAGTGTTTTTTTAATGACCGGGTAATGCGGCCGATCACCAAACCCAGCAATGGAATCATCACGAGAATAAATAAAGTAAGCTGAACATTTATAAGAAATAATACCAGGAGTGTTACAACGATGGTCATGGGGTCCCTTATCCATCCTTCCAGCGTTCCGACAACTGAAGTTTCCACTTCTGCTACATCAGTGGTCATCCTGCTCATCAGGTCTCCTTTTCTTTTTTCGTTGAAAAAACCTATCGGTAACTGGAGTAGTTTGTCATAGAGATCTCCTCTTAATTGATTAACGACACCATTCTTTAGTGGATTGAGAACATAATAAGAGAGATATAGAAAAAGATTTTTCAGGATAATAAAACTGACCATTAACAAACAAATAAATCCCAATGTGGGTATATTTCCCCGGCTATTAATAGAATTATTCAGAAAATCATTCACCCATTGAATGATCGCATTATGGCTGGAAGTTGTAATGCCCGCTTTGTTTCCGAGGAAGATTAATTGCAGGAATGGCATTAACATGCCGATAGAAACAATTGAGAACAAAATGCTGAGCAGTGTAAATAAAAAATAAAGAAGAATTTTCCCTTTATATACCCTGAGATATTTAAAAATCCTGGAATATTGTTTCATGCTTCTATCGAATCAATTAAACGGAGCAAAGTAACTACTTTTGCAGCGAAAGAACAGTTAATACTATGCTTGAAGGAAAACGTCAGAAACAGATCGCCGGGCTGGTACAGCAGGAAGTGAATGAGATATTTCAACGCCTGGGCCTTACCATGCTGGATGGGGGCATGGTTTCTATTGCTTCAGTGAAAATCACTCCCGATTTACTGGAAGCGAGGGTGTACCTGAGTTTTTTCCAGGTACAGGATGCCAAAGGGTGCTCTGAAAAAAATTGAAGAAAAAAGTTGGGAAATAAAAAAAGAACTGGCGCAACGGGTAAGACATCGGTTGCGAAATATTCCTGAATTAAAGTTTTTCCATGATGATACATTAGATCATGTTTTCAGAATGGAAGAATTGTTTAAACAAATAAAAGGTCAACAATCCACTGATGACACCTCCGGGAAAAAGGACTAATATTTAAACGCTGAAACCTTTGAAGCTTTTAAACTTTTTATTTGCCTGGCGCTATTTCAAAGCAAAAAAATCTACGAACGCCATCAATATTATTTCGTGGATCAGTGTCGTTGCTGTTGTCATTGGTACTGCGGCACTGATCTTGGTATTGAGTGTCTTCAATGGTTTTGAAGGCTTAGTCAAATCATTATACTCTTCTTTTTATACCGATCTTAAAATTTCACCTGTAGCAGGGAAGACAATTCTCGTCTCGCCGGAGCAGATAAAAAAATTGAAAGGGTTAAGTGATATAAGAAATTTTTCATTGGTAGTAGAAGAAAAAGCTCTTTTGCAAAACGGCGATTACCAATCTATGGTTTATTTGAAAGGTGTAGATGAGAATTATCGATACACTACCGGGGTTGCAGATCATTTGGTGAAAGGGAGTTACGATCTTGGAACAGCAGATGTTCCCAAACTCATTATCGGCGCTGGAGTTGAAAATGCCATACATATACAGGCTGACCGCAATCTTTTTACTTTGAAGATCTATTTACCAAGAAAAAGTAATAGCGAACAAATTAACATGCTGGAAGATTTTAGTGCCGATACAATCAATTCTTCCGGCACTTTCCTGATCCAGGAGGATTTTGATAATAAATACGGCATCACCAATATTGATTTTGTAAAAAGAGCGCTAAGGCTTGACCCGGATGAATACAGTAATATTGAAATCACGTTGAATAATTCTTCTCAAATTGAAGAAGTAAAAAAAGAATTGCAGAAAATTTTTGATACCGGTTATCTTATTCAAAATAAGTTTGAACAGAATCGTAGTCTTTATTCTGTGATGAACCTGGAACGTTGGGTGATCTATGCAATACTTTGTCTCATCCTTGATTGTGGCAGCATTCAATATGGTTGGGGCTTTGACCATGCTGGTGTTGGAGAAACAAAAAGATATCAGTGTACTTCATGCATTGGGAGGAAACAAAAATTTCATTCAGAGAATTTTTCTTGGTGAAGGTCTTTTGATAGCGATAATAGGAGGAGGATCGGGAATGCTATTAGCATTGATCATTGCATGGGCACAAATTCATCTTCATCTGATACCGCTGCAGGGCGGTTCCTTCCTGATTGAATATTTTCCTGTGAAGTTAAAATGGACTGATTTTTTGTTGGTGGGAACAACTGTTTTTATCATTGCATTGATCGCTTCATGGATACCTGCCCGTAAAGCTGCCACGCAGGAATTTTCATTGCGCAGCGAATAAATTAATAATCGCCCAAAGTTTCCGGCAATTGTGCTAATGCTTTTGCAAGTTGTTCATCATTCGGCGCTACTCCGTGCCAGTTGTGATCGTTTTCCATGAAATCAACTCCTTTGCCCATTATTGTATGCATCATGATGGCAACCGGCTTTCCTTGCCCGGTTAACGATTTTGCTTTTTCCAGTGTCGCTACTACTGAATCCATATCATTGCCATTCATTTCAAGAGTAGTCCATCCGAAAGCATCAAATTTCTGGCGAAGATTTCCGTGTCTCATTATTTTATCAGTAGGACCATCTATTTGCTGACCATTCCAATCAACTGTGGAGATAAGATTATCCACTTTATGATGTACAGCAAACATGATAGCTTCCCAAACCTGCCCTTCATCCAATTCTCCATCTCCATGCAGGGAATATACGATAGTATTTTCCCCATTTAATTTTTTTGCAAGAGCGGCGCCAATTGCAACACTCATGCCTTGTCCTAAAGAACCTGAAGCAATTCGTACTCCCGGTAAATGTTCATGAGTAGCTGGATGTCCCTGCAACCTGGAATTTATTTTTCGGAAAGTTGCCAATTCTTTAATATCAAAATAACCTGAACGTGCCAGCGTAGCATAAAAAACTGGAGAGATATGCCCGTTTGATAAAAAGAAAACATCTTCATTGGTAGCATTCATATTGAAAGCCGGGTTATGCTTCATTATTCTGAAATATAGAGCAGTAAAGAATTCTGTGCAGCCCAGCGAACCTCCGGGATGACCACTGTTAGCGCCATGTACCATTCTTACAATATCACGTCGGATTTGAGAAGCAATTTCAGTAAGCTCCGGCATAAATTTTTTTTTCTTTTAAACTTTTGATAACTTAATGATTCAAATGCGTTGTTTCAGTTCGCAAAGTTGCACCCTTTTTTGATACGAAACTTTCCCGATAATGTATAATTGTAAAGTATTTTTTGTTGTATATGAAGTAATGTGTGTAAATATTTCATATAAATAATATCGGGAAAATTGCTAAACTTAAGGCCTAAAGCCTATTTTTGTACAGCAAAACCCTGCTTGATGCTGGATATTTTACTAACAGCTTCGGTTTCATTCATCATAAGTTTTCTGGCAGTTCCCGTTGTCTTACAAATTGCGGAACAGAAAAAATTATATGATGTACCTGATGAAAGAAAAGTTCATGCATTACCAGTTCCTTCTTTAGGTGGTGTAGGTATTTTTGGGGGATTCTTACTGGCTTCACTTCTTTCGATCCAGGGATATGCCAATCCTGAATTTCAATATTTTTTTGCAGCAGCATTGGTCATTTTCTTTTTAGGATTAAAAGATGATCTTCTTGTACTATCTGCTTCTAAAAAATTTATTGGACAAGTGATCGCTGCCTCCATTCTTATTCATTTAGGTGGAATTCGTTTGGATAGCATGCACGGGTTATTTGGATTCGATAAAGTGTCAGAAGGATTTGGTTTGGCATTATCTTATCTGACGGTTATCGTGGTGATCAATTCGTTCAATCTCATTGACGGAGTTGATGGGTTAGCAAGCAGCCTGGGTGTTTTTACCACCTTGATTTTTGGCAGTTACTTTTTCATTATTGGAGAACAATCTTACGCATTGCTGGCCTTCGCCATGGCTGGTAGCCTAATGGCATTTTTGATCTTTAATCATCATCCTGCTAAAATATTTATGGGGGATTCAGGTTCTCTGATGATCGGTTTAGTCAATGCGATTCTTGTGATAAAATTTATCAATGTCGCACACCAACCCTATGTAACTTTCCCGATTGATTCAGCTGCTGCAGTTGGATTCTCAATTCTCATTGTACCGCTATTAGATACTTTAAGGGTCTTTTCTATCAGGATATACAATGGTAATTCGCCATTTACGCCGGATCGCAATCATGTTCATCATTTACTGCTTGAAAAAGGATTTGGACATCGTGCTATTACTTTCATTTGTTTATCTGTAAATGCTGGCTTTGTTGCCCTGGCATATTTTGGAAGGAATCTTGGTCCGACCAGTTTATTACTCATTATGCTGACTCTTAGTTTTGCGGGTTTTGGATTATTATATTACCGCAGGCCACGTCGTTCTATGGTAATTGCTAAAAAACTAAATGGGACAACAGAGCTTAAACAGACCTCCAAAGTGGTGACATTGACCCAGGAAACTGCTGCTGTTGAAGAAAAATAAGTTATCTCGGCAATAAGTATCATAGCCGGAAGTTTTTCATAAATAACTTCCGGCATTTTTTTGGGTTGCTGTCATTTTATTAGTTTTGCTTCCTCAAAATTGATTTATGCCAGAAGACATCTCAACGATTACTGTTACTGCAGAAGATCACATGCAAAAAGCGATCAGCCATTTAGAAACAGAATTGGTAAAGATCAGGGCCGGAAAAGCCAATCCCCAAATGATTGATGGAATTGTTGTGGATTATTATGGATCTCATATGCCCATCAGCCAGGTAGCCAACGTCAGTATAATGGATGCCCGGACTCTGAGTATTCAACCATGGGAAAAAAACATGTTGCAGCCAATTGAAAAAGCTATTCTTGCTGCTAATATTGGCATTACTCCTCAGAATGATGGCAACCTGATCCGCCTTTTTTTACCTCCTTTGACTGAGGAAAGGAGAAAAGAGTTGGTAAAAAAATGTCATAATGAAGCAGAACATTCGAGAGTGGCGATTCGCAATATTCGCAGGGATGCTATTGAGAACATCAAAAGATTAGAAAAAAACGGCTTGAGTAAAGATGCTGCTAAAGATGCAGAAACAGATGTTCAACAGATCACTGACAGATATATTACTGCTATCGAAAAACATCTTTCTGCCAAAGAAAAAGAAATTATGTCTGTCTGATTTCTCTGAATCATTTAGTTTTCAGTGCTTCCTTTTTGCCTCCGACTTGCAAAATATACTCCCAGTAAAATAATGAAAAGAGATATTAAGTGGAGATAAGTGATTTTTTCCTTATAATAAATTCCCCAGAGAATTGCAATAAACGGTACTCCGTAAGTGACTAATGAAGCAAACAGTCCGCCCGCCTTTTTTATCAGAATATAAAACAGCCAGGAAGCTATTGCAGTTCCCATAACACCCAAAATGCAACTTGCCAACGTACTCAAAGCATACGAATGATTTGTAAGGGGTAATTTAAAATAGCCGGTAATGAATAATACGATCAATGAAGGGGGTATCAGCCCGGTAAAAGCAATCGTTGCAATGTGCATGGAAGGAATTCCTTTTAATTTTTTGTATACCATATTTACATTGAGGCCATACAAGAAAGTTGCGACAATAATAAAACCCGAGTACAAAATGTATCCCATTGGCCGGGAATAATTGGCATACACCAAAAGTGCACAGCCTAATAGTCCAATTATAACTCCAAGTGTTTTTTGAGTGCTTGTTTTTAATTTATAAAAAAGGGCCCCTGTAATGATTACAAAAAGAGGTGTTAGCGAATTGAGACTTCCGGCAAGGGCGCCATCAATTTTAGTTTCTGCAATGCAAAATAAAAATGCAGGGAAAAAACTTCCGAGCCATCCGGTCAATATAACATACCAAAAAATTCTTTTATGAACTGCTTTTATAGAATTGATTAAAAAGGGTAACATCACAATACCTGATGAAAGGAGTCGCAACGCTGCAACATTATATGGAGATAGCACGGGCTGCTGGTTAGAATCATATAATCCCCCATTTCATCAAGAATAAAAGAGCTGCCCCAGATGAAACACAACAAAATAAAAATTCCCCAGCTGATAACCCGGTTATTCATGCAAGCACTTTGAATTTCATAATTTATTTATGAGCCCGGCGAAGGTACGGCAGCGGAATAAAACATTTTTTATATTGAGGCCGTTTCGATAAATTTAATTTATGGGTAAAATAAAATTAAGCGAGATTGACACAAGAGCTCCCGAAGATTGTGACAAAAAAGAAACAAAAGAAAAATTGCAAAAGATACTTAAGGATCTTGACGAACTTCAAAATCTATTATATGCGGAGAATAAACATTCTGTTTTAGTAGTTCTCCAGGGATTGGATGCCAGCGGAAAAGATGGAACGATCCGCTATGTATTTGGACAGTTGAACCCACAGGGAGTAACAGTTAAGTCATTTAAAGTACCTACACCTGAGGAATTGTCACATGACTTTCTCTGGAGAGTACACCAACATACTCCGGGCAAGGGAATGATCCAGATATTCAACCGGTCGCATTATGAAGATATCCTGGTAACACGTGTTCACAAGTGGTGTGATGATGAGATGGCACAGAAAAGGATGAAAGCCATTAATGATTTTGAAGAGTTGTTACAAAATCATAATGATACACATATTCTGAAGTTTTATCTGCACCTTTCCAGGGAAGAACAACATCAAAGATTGAAGGAACGTACCAAAGACCCCGGGAAAATGTGGAAATATAATGAACAGGATTTTAAAGAATCAAAATTGTGGGACGACTATATGAAAATGTATGAGGATTGTTTCGAATACTGTAACAAAATCCCATGGATCATTGTGCCATCAGATCAAAATTGGTATAAAGAGTATGTTGTCGCTAAAAGGCTTTATGATCTGCTGAAAAGCCTTGACATGCAATACCCGGGAATCAAGAAATAAATACGATTATTAGTGTATATTTATAAATAACCAAAATCTAAATAATATGGGAATGCTCAAAGAATTCAAAGAATTTGCAATTAAAGGCAATGTTATTGACCTTGCAGTTGCTGTTGTGCTCGGCGTGGCTTTCAATGCTATAGTTGTAGCTATTGTAGACAATATTATTATGCCAATTGTTGGTATGATAACAGGCGGAATTGATTTTAATTCATTATCTATTACTGTAGGCAGTGCAGAATTAAAATATGGAATGGCTATTTCTGCAATAGTCAAATTCCTTGCTATTGCTTTGTTCCTTTTTTTGGTGATAAAAGCAATAAATGCTTCCAAGAAAAAACAAGAGCCGGCTGCACCACCCGCTACACCTGAGGATATCGTTCTGTTGCGGGAAATAAGAGATGCATTGAAAAAGTAGATTTCCCTAAAAAAGATCAAGGCAGGAATGGTTTTTGCTTTTCCTGCCTTGATTATTTAAAAATCTGTGTATGAAAATTTTTTATTGCTTTTTGGCAGGAACTTTATTGACAGGCCAGATCTCATTTTCGCAAGACCAAACAGTAAAGCAGCTACAGGCTGATGCAAACAAAACAATCAATAAAGATGCTGCTGATACGATTCCTAAAGTCTGGAAAACAGGAGGGCTGTTTAATCTGAATCTTAATCAGGGAGCATTGAAAAACTGGGCTGCCGGTGGAGATAAATCTTCACTTTCTATTGCTTCGTTGCTGGATCTCCATGCGTATTATAAAAAAGGAAAAAATCAATGGGACAATACTCTTGAAATGGCCTATGGATTTGTAAACACAACAAGTCTTGGTAGTCAGAAAATCCGATGACAGGATTGACCTGTTATCAAAATATGGATATCAATTGCATAAGCAATGGTACTTAAGTGGCCTTTTTAATTTACGTACTCAATTCAGCAAAGGATATTCTTATACTGATAATAATTCCAAAGTACTAACGTCTGATTTTTTTGCCCCGGCTTATATCTTGCTATCTCCGGGGATAACGTATCAGCCCTGTAATAATTTTTCAGTGTTTGTTTCACCGGTCACCGCAAGATGGGTAATTGTCAACAACGATAGCTTGTCGGCAGCGGGAGCCTATGGCGTTGATCCCGGAAAAAAATCAAAAGTTGAAGTTGGTGCTTTTGCTTCGGTAAGTTATAAAGCTGATCTTAGCAAAAGTGCAAGTTTTCAAGGTAGGTTGGATCTGTTTTCAAATTATCAGCATGATCCGCAGGATATAGACGTTTACTGGACAAATATGTTGCTGGTAAAAGTTACTAAGGTCATTACGATGAATTTGAATGTTGATATGATCTATGATAATGATATCAAAACCGTGAAGAGTGATGGAAGTATTGGTGGCCCTTCACTTCAATTAAAGGAGTTGATGGGTATTGGGCTTGCTGTTAAATTTTAATAAACATTTGTGGATAAACATCACCTTTTGTTGTTTCAATTACAGACTCGGCATCGGGGTATTGCGTCACAATCCTTAGCTTTGCAACTCACGATCTACTGGTTAAAACAGTTTGGATTAAATAAAATACGGTTTAGTGAATTCATTCAAATTATCAGATAAAGCTTCCGCAATTTGAGGGACCTTTCGATCTTTTACTTTTTTTTATTGAAAGAGACGAACTGGATATTTATAATATTCCAATCACTAAAATCATCAACGATTTTCTTCATTACATCCACGAGCAGGAATCATTGAATATTGAATTATCCAGTGAGTTCATTCTCTTTATTTCCACTTTGATGCGAATCAAAGCCAAAATGCTTTTACCCCGCAAAGAATTGGATGAATTGGGCAATGAGATTGATCCCAGGCAGGAACTCATCAATAAAATCCTGGAGTATAAAAAATTCAAAGAAGCATCATCACAAATGGCGGAAATGGAAGCTCAGCGTATGCTGCTGGTAAAAAGAGGAAATATTCAAAAAGAATTATCCGAGATAGGAGAGACTGCCGGTGAAGGTACCGAAATACAAACGATCACAATGTTCAAGCTGATGCGGGCCTTTGAAAAAGCAATGCAGAAATATTCGGAGCGATTTAATAAACCTGTACACACAGTAGTACAGTATAATTACACAATGGAAGAAAGCCGTGACCAGATGCTTTCATTGGTTCAACAGCATAAAACTGTTCCCTTCCACGAAATATTTGATCGCTGTGAAAACCGGGTGCATGCTATTTTTCTATTTCTTTCTCTATTGGAATTAGTACAACAAAAGTTTCTGAAGATACTCTTAGGGACAGGGAAGAATAATTTTATCATTGAATACAACAAACCGGAAGACCGGCTGGCAGAACTGGAAGAAATCAATCAACCATAAATAAAATTTATTTTATGAAGAGATCAGCAAATGCAAATTGGAAAGGCTCAGGTAAAGAAGGAAAAGGAACCGTCACCGCAGATAGTGGAATTATTTCCGGTGCACCGATTTCCTGGAGAACAAGGTTTCAGGATGTTGAAGGAACAAGTCCTGAAGAATTAGTTGCTGCAGCACATGCCGGATGCTATTCCATGAAACTAAGTTTTGTATTGGGCGCAGCCGGATTTACTCCTTCAAATATTGATGCCAAATGCACCATCACCCTTGAGAACGGTGCAATTACTGAAAGTCATCTTGAAGTAAAAGCTTCTGTGCCGGGCATTACTGCCGAAAAATTTGCTGAATGTGCAGAAGATGCCAAAGTAAATTGCCCGATCAGCAAATCGCTGAATATAAATATTACCCTAGAAGCACACCTGGTATAAACCACACAATAAGGATAATTAGTGAATAGAGAAATTTCTGATCCTTATGTACTATTTTTTTTGAAATCAGTATAGTTCGGTTAATCGACTCCAAAAGCGAAAAGGGTCATGCCTCCATCCATTGATTGCATACCCATAGCCATCATCGTAAAGGCATATTCGCCCTTTGGTAATGTTTTATCAATTACTAATTCCCAATATCCATCCCTGATTTTTTTTAAGCTGAAAGTGTATTTATCACTGCTTTGATTTTTATGATTGCTGAATGGCAATGCTCCGCCGGTTTTCATCATGTAAATTTTTCTTTCTCCTTTTGCAATATCCATTTTATAAAGTGTAATGTTGTTGGTGGGATCCATCATACCTCCAATATTCATCATATTCGGATCAATACCATTGGCCTTCATCATTGAATCCGATTTGTTGTTGGAAGATGAAGACGACGCTCCGGTTGAAAAAATGAAAGAAAGATTATTTCCGCCCTGAATTCTTACCTCTGATTTGGTTCCATCCAATGAGTAACCTTGCTCAGAGCCGCTTATCATATTTGTTTTTGTTTGCATTTTGGAAGCCCCCTTTTCAAGACGGATCAGTGAATATGGGTTATCCTTTTTTAAAAAACATATTTCATTTGCAAATTCCGGATCAGGATATGTTTGTGCAGAAAGTATATGTGCACTAAACAATAACCCGGGAAGAAGAAATATTTTTTTCATAATTATTTCTTTTTAGATGAGTTTCCGCCGAATTTCCAGCCGGCAAAAATCTGGACAACATTATTTTTTAGATCACTCTTATCAAACGTGGGAAGCTGCCCCGTTGCTGTGGTGTTATATAATTTTCCAAGACTGATATTGTACCTGGCACCGATCAGTAAACCTGACACCGGGTGAATTTCGCCACCAACTGCAAAGCCATAATCAAATTTGTTGTAATAGCTCATAATGCCCGAATAAGGATTTGACATCCCCGTATTAGTGGTGGTGTCGGCTTTTGCATTGATTAAAAAAGCCATTTGTGCCCCCAGTTGTATCTGTATAAATTTGGTGATATTAATGCCCATGAGCTGGGGAATAATGATATAATCAAGATTTACATTGCCTGTATTGGTGCCGGTTTTAAAATCATATCCTTGTCTCGAATAATCGATTTCTGTACGTGAACTTAGAATGCTTTTTGATTGTGGTGCCAAAAACAATCCCGCCATAAAGCCGGAGCGACTGCTGTTGTTAATGTTTGAGGCATTAGTAACGTTGGCAAAGTTCAATCCTGCTTTCAAGCCAATACCTAATTGTGCAAATGCAAATAGTGGGAGCAAAACAACTATGAACAGGTAAGCATTTTTTCATAATAAATTTTTTAGAAAGTTCGTGATATGAATAGGGTTGAACAATAGAACAAAAGTTAGGGTACGGATCAATTACTGCTTTTCCAGTCAATCCCAAAAGCAAAAACAGTGAATTCTTTCAGATCCGTATTTTTTATCCAAACAAAACCATATTCACCAGCTTCTAATTGATCCGATAATTGGATCAGGTAATTATCTGTAGCAATCATTTTTACACTGAAATTGATCAGCTTTCCTTTGGATTCTTCTTTGTCAGTCAATAACCCCTCTTTTGAATTGATGGTCGCTTCCCGTTTCTGATCCGAAGGAACAAACTGGTATAGCTTGATATAGGAAGTAAGGTCAATCACATCACCGCTTGTTTTTATTATGAAGCCAATATCTTTTTTCGCAGTAAAACGGATCTTTGATGATGTTGCATCCATGGTAAGAGTTTGTTTAGCTCCTTTCAGACCCAGCGTTTTTTTCTTCGTTACCATTTGTGCAGTAGCATTCTCCAGTTTGATTAATTTATTATTGTCTTTGTCATAATAATAGGGTTGGTTAATAAATTCCGGAGTAGGGATCACTACCACTTTAGTGGTATCCTGCGGCTTAATGGTCGTGGTTTTGACTACCGGTTTCACCACTGGTTTCGTAACATGCTTGCGAATGATAGTATCATATTTTGGCCCTTTCTTGACGACTGTCTGTGCCAATGTTATTTGACTTATACAAAACATGCCGGCCAAAAAAAGATAAGTCAAAAGGAAGTTTCTCTTCATTGTCTCAGTTTTTCAGAAATAAACTTACCGTAGTAGTGATTTTATAACAATAGAACAAAAGTTATCAGTTTTGTTGATCCCCTTCGACTGGCTTTACTTTTACTTCAAACCCATTTTTATTATCACCTCCTTTCATTATGGTTTGCTCTTCATCTTTTGCTTCAAATTGCAGAACAAATGGCACAGCAGGTACTACAAAAGGTACAGGTATGTAAACTTCCCCTTTACACGGGTCAGCAGTTAAACCCTTAATATCCGCCGGATTTCGGATAAAATAAATGGTAACCATTGCATAAGGCTTCTGTGGTGGGTTAGCAGGCACCACATCAATTTTTTGTGCGCCGACTATATTTATAGGCCCAACACTTTTGCCCGGATTTGTTTCCCTTATATTACAATTACAATTGCTAATGGTTATTTTAAAAGGTATATTATAGATATCAAGTAATCTAGTGCGGCTGCCGGCCAATTGTAAAATACAGGTAGCTGTGTCTATACCGGTAATAGTGCAACGACCAGCTTTTTGTTCGTTGTGGCCCGTAACGAGAATTTCAAAGGCCTTATCAATGATAGTGATATTGCTTATTAATTTCAGCTTGGAATAGGTTCTGCGGTTAAAAGTAATGTTTGAAGCTTCAACAGAAAGAGCTACGGGATTATTATTGGGCACACTTGCAGGTGCTGTGTATTTTATGTTGCGAATGGTTTGGCCAGCTACAGAAGATACTGTTCCTACCACGCCATTGCCGCCCCGAATCCCATTCACATACGTCGAAAATTTAATCGTTTTAGGGATGCTTTTATCAGTAAAAATTCCATCTCTGCCCGGGTAAGTACATTCAATCACCAGATTCAATTGCTTTGTTACTTTTACTCTTGCAGATGTAGGCTTAAGATTAAAGTAATCAAAAAATAGCCAGGTGCTGAAATGCGTAATATTCCCTGTAACAGTTCTTGCAATTGTATCAACTACTGAATTATCTAGTTGATACCATTGACCTTTATCATCCTGCCATGCTATATTCCTTAATTCCGGCATTGCAACATCTTCATCAGTTGAATAATGAAAAATTATTTGCAGTGGTTTTTGAAATGTAATTCCTGAAGGTTCTAATTGGTAAGAATTACCTTCCCCGGGTGATAATGTGTTTTCTGCAGATTGAATGCTAATATCTGTTTTTTTTGATATGGCATCTTGTGGTATAATTAATTCCACTTTCTTATCAGGAGAAAAAATTCTTCCACCATCTTTATCAATTTTCTGAGTTATTTTTTCCCCAATGGGTTTACCTATTTCAGTAAGTGTAGGTGCAAATTTTACGTCAACGGAATCGTCCTGTGCAAATACCGAAAATCCAAAAAATATCAACGATGAAAAAAAAATGTATTTCATAATATTTATTTATAAAATGTGCTTACTATTCCATCAGGCGAAAGTTTTCTGATACATTGATTTCCCTGGTCAACAATAAACAGGTTGCCTTTGCTGTCAAAGGCAATTGCCTGCGGAAAATTGAACAGGGCAAGTTTTGCTTTTCCATTAGCATAACCTTCCTTGGCGTAACCCAAAATGTTTGCATGAGTCATATCAATGGCACTGTTTCCTGCAACCGTGGTTACTTTGCCGTCAGCAATTTTTATGATCCGGTGTAATCGCAGGTCAGAAAAATATAGATCTCCGTTTTTATTTGATACAATATCCAACGGTGTCATCAACTCAGCTATTTTAATGTCTCCTTCCTTATATATTGGATTATAAAACCTTTTTCCGCATTGACCGGCAATTACAGAAACAATGCCATCGGGTGTAATCTTTTTAATACAGCGGCTTCCCATGTCACAGATGATGATATTTCCTTCATCATCGCATATCAAACCGCAGGCATCTAACTGCAACTCTTGTCCACTGCGATCTTTCAGTGTAGTTACTTCACCTTGAGATGATATTTTTCTTATTACATGGTATTCGTTATTCTTATTATCAACGCCCTTATCAGTTATATAAATGTTTTTCTTTTTGTCGATAGCAATATATTCAGGGCTTCTGAATGATGCGATAGAAAGCGGTCCGTCTTTTATTACATTTCCTTTATTCCCTGCGAAAGTTGTCACCGTTCCATCCGGTGCAATTTTGCGTACGGAGCCAAAGTCAGTAACATAAATTGTATCTGCAGGATCGATGGCCATTTGTTTGGGAGTATCAAATTTTGCAGCAGGTCCTTTTCCATCTTTATGACCGACAGCGGAATTTGGATTACCTGCAAAATCGGTAGCAATACCTTTGGATGAAATTTTGATGATCTTATTATTCATGCCGCAGACGTATACATTATCCCTGCTGTCCACTACCAGGCCGGTCGGATAATAGAAAGCATTGAATGGACGGGTATTTTGTGCTGATAATAAAACCGGAAAAACAAAAAAATAAAATAGACCCGGAAAGTATTTCATATCAAATGAAGATAGAATCTGCTATTGTTATGGTCAATAGAACAAAAGTTATGGTTACTTTTTACCAAATGCTTTATTGATGGCCTCAGTTCTGTTTTGTACATGCAGCTTTTCATAGATCCTGTGAATGTGCTGCCGCACCGTAGCTGTGCTGATATGAAGTTGTTCGGAGATTTCTTTATAAAGCAAACCTTTTGAGAGCAATTGCAGTATTTCGTTTTCCCGATTGCTTAATGCTTCAATGTTCTCTGTTTTGTTTTGTTCCCGGAAAATGGTAACCAGCTTACGAGCAATATTGGAACTCATCGGGCTTCCCCCTTCATGCAGCTCTTTTAATGATTCAATTAATTGCACCAGTCCGGTACTTTTTAAAAGATATCCCGATGCTCCAGCTTTTAATGCATCAAAAACTTTTTCATCATTTTCATATACAGTGAACATCATGAATTGAGTGGATGGAATTTTATTTTTGATCTGTCGAATGCATTCAATACCACTCATGCCCGGCAGATTGATGTCCATAATAACAATATCTGGTTTCAATCCGGGAAGACCAATTATCGCTTCTTCTGCTGTTTTAAAAGTATCTAAAACTTTAAAATCACTACTAAGGCCAATAAAATTTTTTAGTCCGTCTCTTACTTCTTCCAGGTCTTCAACGATTATTAGTGTTATGCTCATGTGGCTCGAAAGTATTTTTTTGAGGTCAGCCTGACAATAGAACAAAAGTTAGGTCTTCAAAGGTGCGGTTATGTGCACTGTTGTTCCTTTTTCGCCCGAAATAGTCAATATACCGTCGATCTCTTTGATTCTTTTTTCCATGTTGAATAAGCCATTACTGAAGGGGCGAATCTTGTTTTTATCGAAACCAACGCCGTCATCTTCAATAGAGATCTGCAATAGCTGGTTTGTAATTATTATTTTCATCGTGGCATGATTTGCCTGGGAATGTTTTACCACATTATGCAGCGCTTCCTTTATTGTCAAAAAGATATTTCTGCGAAATTCACCTGTTACGAAATTTGATGGAAAGATTTCCGGGGCTTCAACCGAACAGATAATTCCATTTTGAGAAAGATACTCAACCGCATAGGACCGGGTATAGGAGAGAAGATCACTCAACGAATCATTTTTTTCATTTAATGCCCAAACGATTTCTCCCATTTTATCTATCATTTCATGCGAGTATTCCCTGATCTTGCTGATATCTTCCTCGATAGGTTCCTGTTTTTGTTTTTTTATACCTATTGTTTCGCTAAGAAATTTTATTCTTGACAACCCGGCTCCAAGATCATCATGCATATCAGTGGCAATTCTTGTTCTTTCTTTTTCTATCGCCTGTTGTTTTTCCAAAATAAGGCGTTGTCTTTCCAGTTTTCTTTTTACATAAGCGCTGATAAGATATATGATAAGAAATGCTGCAATAATTAAAGCAGCTACCCGGAACCACCAGGTTTGCCACCAGGGCGGAATAATAATAAATGAAAAGCTATTTTCCTGTTCAGAATACATTGCATCGGGAAATTCGGCTTTTACATGCAATGTATAGTTTCCCGGAGAGAGGTTAAGAAAATTCAAATTGGCATTGTTGGATGGGTCACTCCATTTGTTATTACCACTTCCCGTGAGTAAATAACTGTAGCGTATTGCCCTTTCGTCAGTGAACGAAGCCGCCGCTACACTGAATAAAAAATTGTTTTCGTTATAAGAAAACCGGTATATGGAATTATTTATGGGCCGGTCGTTTACTTTTAACAGGTTGATTAAAACAGGTGGCGGGGCAGATTGTTTTGCAAGAATGGGGGAGATTTTGAAAACGGAGCCTTCATTTGTCAAAGCCCAGGCGGTAAGGTCATCATTTGTTACAATTTTATTGATAGTTTGAAAAAAATTATTGCTTCTGCTGATATTACTGATGATATAATGGCCGTCTTTTAAAAATAGTTTATCCAAACCTGTTTGTGTGCCGACCCATACATTATTCTTTTCGTCAATGTGCAATGCATAAATGAAATTATCTGTCAACCCATCCCGGGTGGTAAATTGATTGAAAGAGTGTATTTGAGATCCATCAAATTTCATTTCCAGTATTCCCTTATTGCGGGTACCGACCCAGATGTTATTGTTAGTATCTATGGCCAACGACCTTGGATTGGCGAAAGGCAGCCCTGCCGAATAATCTTTGAGCAACTGTAAATATTTTAATGGTTGATCCGGGTGAATAGTAAAAACCATTAGATGATTACCCCGGGTCGCCAGCCATAATTTGCCGGTCTTATCAATTGCGAACTGATCGGTTATATTTTCAATTCGCTGTTTCATGATCATCTTATCATTTCTAATCACTGCCAGATAAAAAGCCGAATCATTTTTATTTAAAAGTTGAATAACAGAACCGTATTTGTCAATAACCCCATAACCAAAACTTAACCCTTGTTCTGAATTTTCAATAGCAACTTTTGGATGTTGATAAGAGGCTGGCTTATTTTTATCTTCGATAACCATTATTTTTTTCTCGCCTGACAATAAGATTTTATTTCCAGCCAAATAGATATTCTCTGGCGAAGATATTTTAGTAACCAGGGCAAAGACTTGTATAGAATTTTTATAAAAACGATAAAAAGAATTATCTGCCCCGTTAAACAGCCAGGTGGTATCGCCTTCTGTTTGAATTGCAGAAGCCTGTAATGGAAATGATTTCATTTCATTGAGGAATACCAGATTAGTCCCTTTAATTTTTATGGCGCCATTTCCATCCGATGCGATCCAGATGATTCCTTCCCTGTCTTCAAACATGTTCAGCAACGTACCGGCTTTTAAACTTCTGCCGGTGGCGACAATATCCTGTTGAAGTTGCGGAGAAATTTTTTCGATCAGGTCATTTTTGTAAAGCCATAGATTATTTTCTGAATCAAAAAAAAGTGAGACGTTCTTTAGCTTCTTTAATGCATCATACCTTGACGGCAGATCAATAAATTTTATTTTTCCATTTTGCAATTTTTCTGTGTCAATTAACCTGATCCCTTCGGGAGTACTTATCCAGATATGTCCCAGCCTATCCTTCACAATTGATTCGACCACGCCACCGTAATAAACGTCGGCGACCTGACGGGTTATCCTGTCATATAAAATCAGGGTTTGATTTTGCGCTGCTTTCCAGGGAATGATTAAAAAAAAATTCTTCCACTCAATGAATTGATCGAGGAACAAACCGAGATTATTTCCTTTGTTGCTGGTAAAGGGCAAGCGAATAAATTTGTTACCGGCTAACAGAAAAAAGCCATTATCGGTAGTAACATACCAATTCCCATCGGAGCTTTTTAAAAAACGATTAATAAGAGGAGAAAAATTATTTGCCGTTTTATACACCCCGATTTTTCCATGGACAAGAGTATTTAGTTTATCGGTATTGGTAGCGACAAGTAATGAATCAGGAGCGACTTCTGCTATGTCATTTACCAGTTCATTGGCCAGTCCTTCCTGTTGCCCATAATTGGTAAACCGGGCCCCGTCGTATACACTTAACCCTCCATAAGTAATAAAATATATACGGCCTTCGTTGTCCTGCTTAATATTCCGCACTCGGCTGTTTACAAGGCCATCGTTCGGAGTATAATATACAAATGGATATTGCTGAGCAAACCCATCTGCACAAATAAAAAAGTATGCAAGAAAAATGCTTTTTCTAAGCATACTTAAATTTACTTGAATTAATGAAAACGATCCGTTTAATTACTCTGATGTACTTTTATTCGTTTTTAGCTTCTTTCCTGGCCATTCAATGCTTTTAATGAATTTTATGTCTTTTTCGTCAACTCCCGGAGGCAATACCTCATGTCGATATTTTAGGCCGCCATCCCGTATTTGGATCTTTACTGAGCAGGAACTATCATAGAATATAGAGCTGCTGATGTAATCGGGGCAATAGGTCTTTCTTTCGAATACTAATTTGTACAATAAAGTGTCTTTGTAGGAATATTGTTCGATGCGTAGTAATTTATTGCTTCCATCACAAGGATTTTTTTTATGCAGATCCGCTGTTTTTGAGATTAGCTCATTCAAACATGCAGGATATTGCTGACAATTAGCAACTGCTGCCCGGAAAACTGTAAAAATGAAAATGAAGATAGTTGATTGTTTCATTTTTAATAACTGCAGTGAAAATGGACATCAATGATTTATTGAATCAGGTGAAAGCCGCCATCAAAATAAAGTTTAGTGGGCCCATCAGTTGAAAACCTAAAATAGGATCTATCCATTGGTTGTGGTTGATAAGGAGTGCCTTTATTACTCATAAATTTAAATGTCAGTCTCAGGTCGCCAATGTCCCAGTCATCTCTTATATGATTGTTCGCTTTTAAACTTAATTGTACAACCCCACCATTTTTGAAATCATCCAAAGTAAAACGAGAATTTTGAGGAGGATCAAGGAGTAGTGTAACAGGCCCTGTTTTATTATTGAATTCGGTTTTATCATCATAATATCTTCCCAGGTATTCATTGCCTGTGCCGGAATACCTTCCACGCATTTCCTGGCCACTTGGATTTTGATTTTGATTATATATATATACCCAAAATTGGGAATCGTTATTCTTGCCATCATTTCCTGTTGTAATTGTAGCATATACAGATTGAAGGTAAAATATCTCATCTGCCGGATGGCAGTCGGGGGCTGTAAACTGGTCTGTTATGCTTTCTACCCCAAGTGTATTACCATCTAAGTCACTCAATTGATATTGTATAGGCAATGCTGTTCTGAAATTGCCTTGGGCAAACAGATTACTTATTTGTTGCTGAAAATTCTGTAATGAAACGATGGGTATATTGATAGTTGTACCCACCACATAGACATTGCCGGTAAAACTGAGCGTTTTATCTTTGGCAAGTAATGAAAAGTCAAGCGTACCCTGATCAGCACCATCTTCATATTTTAAATGAAGGCTATCGTAGTTTGATTTTGAAGTTGTTTGTATGTCAATGTTTGCAAGAAGCCTTGTTCCGTAAGTAACATTCTGGATGAGTACTAAAGGAGAAGAAGTCACAGGTGTTTTTCCATCCGCAAAATATCCATTAGCTGGACGGTCAACTTTTATTTGATAAAGAGGCTTAATCGCATCATAGGTAATATAAATATGATGCTGGGATTGATCTTGTTTAGTGATTCCAAAACCGGAAAATCCACTGTAAGAACCGCCGGCAGAAACTAATATGTTCAGATCGGATTGATTATCGGAATAAATGGTTTGTATATTTCCCGAAGCACCACTTTGTGTTGGACTAAACTGACTTACAATATTTGAAATCCCCTGGCTGATCGTCTGCCCTGATGGATTTTGTATTGTAGTGCTATTATTGCCAACAGTAGTAGGGGTCCACACAACAATTGGATTTCTCCCGTTAGTATATTCTCTGAAATTCCCTTTTGAATAATCATCAAACGAATAAATGGTCCCCGGTATCAGGCTCGTACCTTTCTGATTGACGGATGCGTTCATAAAACTGGTGCTCTGGGCATTGAAGGTTTGAGTTGTATATACACAATTCCATGCTGGATCGCTATTGTTAGTTTGAGTACCTTTTATATTCTTTGTAAATGCAAAATCGTTTGACCAGGTATCTGTATTATCTGTTAATGTATAAGATGTTTTGTGGCCATCACTTAAATTTCTGGATACTGTATAGGTCATAGGAATTCTCAAAGCCTTGTCATTAAGACGAGTAGAAGCAGTTGAGTTATTATTTTTTTTGACAGTATTATCCATTACGTTCTTAGAATTGGAATTGCCGTTATTGACTCCAATGTTATTATTCATCTCTTT
This sequence comes from uncultured Bacteroidota bacterium, assembly GCA_963745445.1. Lineage (GTDB taxonomy): Bacteria > Bacteroidota > Bacteroidia > Chitinophagales > Chitinophagaceae > UTBCD1. Next base: position 70,677 of record CAVUXD010000003.1, on the reverse strand, counting down.
TTTAGTATTGAAGTTTGTATTGGTATACGTTGTCCTGTTTTGCAACAGAGTTTTAGTTATTCCGGGTTTTGTCAAAGTCTTTTTATAAGCTAAGAAATGAATCTTCTCTGTAATTGGGAATATCTTTAATTTATTCGGCTGCTGTGAAACAGTACTGCGGTTTTGAGAAGTTGTATTCGTCGTTTGTTGAGTCATTGGTTGCAACTGTTTTGTCGTTTGTACCTGTTTTGAATTAACAGGAGTTTTTTGTGCATGAAGCATTACCGCTGTGTAACTCAGCAAAGATGAAATGAGTAGTATCTTTTTCATTTTGATATTTTTTAAAAGAAAAAATAAAATTTAGCGTTGGTACTGACTTGCATCCACTTGTCCATTACCTATTCCTTGAGACTTGACCATTATTTTCAAATAGCCATTGCTGCCGCTGGTTCCTATCTGCTTGACTACAGCAATCAGCGCATATACTTCCCTGTTTTCCATTTGCACTTTTACAGCCAGCACTTTTCCATCTAATTTTTGTTGAGTGGAATAATTGCCTGAATAGTTTTGTGCATTGCGAACCGCACTTTGGATCTGACTGTTATTTTGTATTTGATTGAACTGCCCGATTGTAAGTTTTGTCAATGCTACTTCCGTTTCATTTACATCAGTCCATTGTTGCACCTGGTCACTTGTATGTTCTGTCATGTAGGTGGCCGTGTTGTTATTCCTCGCAAAGCCGGGAGTCATAAGATAATATGTATTTTGTCCATCTGCAGGAGCGAAAAAAATCAGATCGACTGAAGAAGGCGTTTGAGCAGCGTCTCCCATTCCCATTATTGTTCCTGTCATTACATCTAGGCAATTTCCATAAAGACCATTATTCTGATTGCCCCAGTTACCCGTTCCGTCATTATTTACTGTGGCTGGATTATTAACCGGCAAGCTCTGGTTGGGTAAATAATTCTGAATTGTAGAATTATTAGAAGAAGCATCTGTATTAGAATAATTGGTTGTGTTGCTATTATTATTATTAGTAGTAGTAGTGTTATTTGTATAAGTGTTTTGTTGGTTTGAAGAAGTATCAGTAGTTGAAGTGTTTGTATAAGTGGTATTAATTGTATTCGTATAGGTGCCATCTTGATTCCCATTATTATTATGCTGTTTGATCGTTTTTTTTGAATTCTTAACATCACTGACAAGCTGTTTTCCTTCATAATAAAGTTCACGGGCCTTTAAAAGGTAAGGTTGAAACACAGCAAGAATATTTTTGAACTTATTGATTGAATTGTCGCCCTTTTGCAGCAACTTATCGACTTTATCACCCTTTTGATTTTGTGAATAGAGCGAAACGGGCATTATTGATGCTATAAATAGTATCGGGAATAAGATTCTTTTCATTCTTGAAATTTTATTCAAGTAATGAAAATTGTGAGTGTCTCAGAACCGGCTTTCAGTAAACGGTAGGTTTGAATAAGGGAATTACACTTTTGAAAATAATTTCAGGAACTCCTCTTTTTTGTTGCGGCTCAGGGCAATACTTTTATCATCATTCATTATGATCTCGCCACCTTCCCCCCGGATATATTGTTTCAGGTAGTGCAAATTGATCAGGAAAGATTTATGTGCCCTGAAGAATATTTTTTCATCTTTAAGTATTTCATCAAAATTTCCAAGTGTTTTACTGACCAGGTGTTTTTTGCCGTCTTTCATCGTTACATGGGTATAGCAATCTTCAGCTTCCAAGTATATGATCTCGCTGATTTTTACAAATAATAATCCTTTTGCGGTAGAAAGAGCGATTGTATCGGCAACCTTATTCTCTTTGAACAAATGAAGATGGCTGATCTGTTCTTTTGTAGTGTTAGTGACTTCCTGTTGAAATTTTTCAATTGCTTCACCTAATTCTTTTTTATCAATAGGTTTTAATAAATAGTCCAAAGCATTCAGGCGAATTGCTTTGATGGCGTACTGATCGTAAGCAGTTGTGAAAATCACTTTAAAAGGTATTTCGTCAAATTGGGTTAAAAAATTCAGACCATTTAAGCGGGGCATTTCAATATCAAGAAACAAGATATCCGGCTTGTGCAGCACTACAAGATCTTTTGCTTCGGTACTTTCTGTAGTAGTAAATACCAGGTCAACAACAGGAAAGTATTGCTGTAATAAATGCCGTAAGGTTTTGATCCCATGCATTTCATCATCCACGATAGCTGCCTTGATCTGAGTTTTGGTCATTATCGTTTTTTTTGATTTTGAAGAATATATTTACTCTTGTTCCACAGGATTGCTGGTTTTCATTTTTAAGATCTTCAATAAATATATTGGAACCCGGATAATGCAACACCAATCGTTTTAAGGTGGCCTGGATTCCAAATGAAGTTTTGTCTTTTATTTTTTGAAATTTTTTTGCTTCCTCACGACCAATGCCATCGTCTGTTATTGAAATATGCAGGTCATCTTGTTTTTTTTCAACCCTGATATCAATGAAGCCGTTTCCTTTTTTATTTCTTAATCCATGCCATATAGCGTTTTCTACAAAAGGCTGTATTATCAATGGAGGTACTTCGATACCTGAGACATCCGTGTTCTGGATTACATTAATCCTATAATCAAATGACCGTTCCAATCTTTTTGATTCTAATTCTATATATAACTTCAATGCTTTCAAATCATCTTCAAGCGGAACAAGTTTTTCTTTGGAATGTTCAAGAATGACACGCATCAGTTGACTGAACTCTGTAAGGTACTCACTGGCTTCTTCGCTTTTGTTTTCTATAATATAACTATTAATGCTGTTCAGCGTATTAAAAATAAAATGCGGGTTCATCTGACTCCGCAAGGCTGCCATTTCCAACTCAGCCATCCGATGCTTTAAAGAAGCTTCTCTTCGTATGGCTCTCATTCTTCTTCTTATAAAAAAGGTAATGATCAAAGCAAGTAACGCTAACAATAAAAGCTCAAACCACCAGCTTTGCCAATAAGGAGATGCTATGGAAAAACGAATATTTAATGATTGACCAGGATTATTTTTCAGTCTGACCAATAGATCATAGCTGCCCGGAGATAGACTTGCAAAGGTCACAGCAGCTTGCTTATCAGTGGTCATCCAATTACTGTTGTTTAACTTGTATTCTAAAGAAACAGGCTGATTATTTTCCAATAGCAAATACCCAAACTGAAACTTTATATTGTTTTCAGAAAAAGAAAAATAATACTGCGAATCCACGGGTATGTTTTTATCAGCAAGCTCCGAACTTCTCAAATAAAGAACTCCTGATTTTGGTTGTGCGGCAAAATCATTTGTATTCCATTGGTAGAATCCATTTCCGGAAGGCATATCAATATTGCCGTTTTCATCAGAACTTAAAAAAGGGAAAGCTTCCGGAAAACCTTCATTAGTATAATAATTAAAAAATGCTTTTGAGGAAGTATCCATCTTACTGATTCCTTTGTCTGCAGTGATCCATAAAGATCCTTTTGAATCAAGACATAGCCAGGTACAATTATTAGAGATCAGGCCATCATCCATAGTATATCGAAGAAATTTTTTTGTTGCTGAATTATAAATAATGATGCCTGAGTGATAATCTACCAGGTAGACATTACCCTTTCCATCACCGGTAATGCAGTTAATACTAGCCCCTCTTTGCGAGGAGGGGCTATTCAACAGGTAATGTTGTACCAGTCTTTTTTGAATATCATATACAAACACACCTTCATATTGACTGTTAATCCATAAACAATTATATAAGCTATCATAATAAAGTACATTGATCTCCCTACCTTCTTTTATTGGGATGTCATTGTTATAAAGAATTTTTTTTGAATCTGGGTGATATTCAAGTATCCCCTGGCCGAATACCCGGGTCCATACAGTTCCATTTTTATCAATTACTGTATTTCTTATATCACTTGACATATCCGGGAAACGTTTCGGGGGCAATTGAATTTCATAAGCAATATTTTTTTTCGGATCATAATATAATAGTTGCTGGCCCCCATTTATAAAAGCAAATCCGTTTTTAGTTTCTTTGAAATATTGATAATCCGTATGGATCGGCTCTTTTTTAGAAGAATTTATTGGCAGCACTTCTCCATTTGGCTTCTTTATATACGTTGTAGGGCCGCCTTTATTTTCTGAGAAAATAAAATAGCCGGTATAGGATGAATAATAAACCCTATCCACATTATAAGTGGGAGATAATGTATAAAAACGGAAAAGGATTTGTTTTGGAGTGATTTTTACCAAACCATTGTCTGTACCTAACCAGATTATATCGCCTTGCCGGATGATATTTTTGAAATTTGCTTCTGGAAGAGAATTGGCTTCGGTTGGAGAATGAGTAAAATTTTTTATGGATTTTCTTTGTATTGCATCAAAAAAGACTATGGATCGGTTAGCACAATACATTAAAGTGTCACCACTATATTTTCTTACGCTATTTGTTTTGATTGATTGAGAATATTCAATTGGCGCCTCGTAATGATTCCAGGTATTTGAATAGGAGTTGTAGCATAAGATGCCTCCCAGGGATAAACTGATCCAAACATTTCCTTTAGTATCGGCATAATACAAGTGGGTATCAAAATAATCACTGACATACGAGTAAGGATAATAGGAGAATTGAAGCGTATTTGTATTGACGCTAAATAATCCGAAAGTGCTTAGGATCCATAATTCGTTTTCAGATTTTGTTAAAAGACTCATTACTATGACTCTAATCCGGTTACTCGTTGAAGAGGATACCTTGTCTGCATATTTTGCCCAGCCACTACTACGGAATTTTTTTGTCTCCGGATTAAATATGAGCAGGTCATTATTGGTACCTACCCAAAGATTACCTGCATTATCATCACAAAGACCCGAAAAGTAAATTCCTATAACCGGAAGCGATATTGTGTCCGGGGTATAGTTTGTGAAATTTTGCTGTATGGGATGATATAGACTGATTCCTGCATTGGTACTGACCCATAATCTTTTGTTTCTGTCAAGAAATATGTTCTGTATATCATTATCGGCAATACTGTTCGAATCAGTTGGTGAATTTAAAAAGCGATCAAAGAAGGTTCCATCAAAACGATTCAGGCCGTTATTGGTGCCAATCCAAATAAACCCATTATTATCTTGTAAAGTACAGCTAATATTATTGCTACTTAATCCGTCTTGTTCGGTATAAGTTTTATATTGAAAATCCTGGGAAAGAGTATAAATAGTTGTTCCTGTAAAATACGCCAAAAGCAAAAGCTTCTTCATGATATAAATTTATGTAAAGCTTTTAAGCCAGAGTTTATATTAAACCAGGCCCTAAAATTTCAAGTAATAAACGAAAGGCTTGCTTTTGCGGAAAACAGTATTAAGTGAAAGGAAGCTTTGAGCAAGTGGGAGTTGTAAATAGTTTATAGGAAAATATATGAACGAGTCTTTTTTATTGCTCAACGTTTATTTTGATCTTATTTTTCATCATCTCCAGTACAGCTGCTTTAATAGCTTCGGCATCATATCCGCATTCATGCTGCAGTTCTTTTGGCGTTCCATGTTCTACAATTCGATCCGGTATTCCCAGTATTTTTATTTCAGCTGTTATAATTGTTTTCATTCATGAATTCAAGAATTGCAGAATCAAAACCACCTTCCACTGTTCCATCTTCTACAGTAATTATTTTATTCATATTTGCTGAAAACTTCATGCAACAATTCTTCATCCAGTGGCTTTGCAAAACGCATATCATAATGTGCAGGATTTATTCCATCATTTTTCAGATCCCGGATTGCAGCAGCAGCAAAATTTCCCGGATGACCAAATGAAAGAATCGCAATATCTTTTCCATCTTTTAATTTTCTTCCTGTGCCGATCTTTATTTCTTTCATTTCTGTTTTCCATTCCGGCATCACACCTTCTCCTCTCGGATAACGGATCACAAAAGGATTTTTGGTTGATTCCAATTGAGCTGTATACATCAGGTTTCTCAATTCACTTTCATTCATCGGCGCACTGACGATCATATTGGGAATACAACGCATATAAGCAATATCATAAGCACCATGATGCGTTGGGCCATCATCACCTACCAAACCAGCACGGTCTAAACAAAATATCACCGGAAGATTTTGAATGGCCACATCATGTACTACCTGGTCATAGGCCCTTTGCATGAAGGAAGAATAAATATTGCAGAATACTTTCATGCCCTGTGTAGCCATTCCGGCACTGAGGGTTACGGCATGTTGTTCTGCAATGCCTACATCAAATGCCCGGTCCGGCATTTTTTCCATCATGAATTTTAAAGAAGAACCGGAAGGCATTGCAGGAGTGATACCGAATATTTTTTCATTTTTTTCTGCCAGTTCAATAATAGTATGTCCAAATACATCCTGGTATTTGGGTGGCTGTGGCAGATCAAATTTCTTTTTATGAATTTCACCGGTTACTTTATCAAACAAACCGGGTGCATGCCATTTGGTTTGATCTTTTTCAGCTAAAGCATATCCTTTTCCTTTGGTAGTAATGATGTGCAAGATCTTTGGGCCGGGAATTTCACGAAGATCTTTTAAGGTATCTACCAGCTTGGCAACATTATGTCCATCAATCGGGCCGAAATAACGAAGCTTCAATGCTTCAAATAAATTAGCGCTGCTGCTCACCATTCCTTTCATTCCTTCTGTCAGTTTATGCGCCATGGCACGGGTGAAATGTTTTACCTACAGGTAATTTTCCCAATAATCTTCCAGACATCATCTTTTACTTTATTATAAGTAGGCGAAGTGGTAATATCGGTCAGGTATTCTTTCAAAGCACCAACATTGGGATCAATGCCCATGCAATTATCATTCAAAATGATCAGCATATCAGTATCCGCTAACACCTGCATGATTCATTCCTTCAAATGCAAGTCCGGCAGTCATGGCTCCATCACCGATAACTGCAACAACTTTTCTGTCTTTTTCACCTTTGTATTTGGCAGCCATTGCCATTCCCAATGCTGCTGAAATAGAAGTAGAGGAATGACCTACCCCAAAAGTATCATATTCGCTTTCGCTTCTTTTCGGAAAACCGCTCAGCCCTTTGTATTTTCTGTTGGTGATAAAATTATCTCTGCGGCCGGTAAGTATTTTATGTCCGTAAGCCTGGTGGCCTACATCCCAAACCAATTGATCATAAGGAGTATTATAAACATAATGCAGGGCGGTCGTTAATTCGACTACCCCCAGGCTGGCGCCAAAATGGCCTCCATGCACACTTACTACATCAATGATATACTGACGAAGTTCATCACAAACCTGGTGTAAGTTTTTCCCGTGGTAATTTTTTGAGATCGGCAGGTGAGTCAATGGTTTTTAAAAGTGGACCCGGAGTAATTTCCATGTTATCTTATTTGAAGTGTAAAATTAATATTTTCCAGTCAGCTTATCACTAACTATTGTTTAACAAATTATCTGGCAGCAATATTGATCTTAATTAAGCCTTTTGCTAACGGAATTTACAAATAACTCCCATTTGTAAAAGTTATTGTCCACTGGTATATTTACGGAGCCTGCCGGGGGCCGGATTGATTAGTTTTGCGTTTATGCGAATTGGGAATTCAAGATACTGGTTATTTCAGTTGATAGGTGGGGGCTTTTTGCCCTCATCAATATTTTTTTTGCTTATTCTTTCCAACGATTAGGTGATGCTGAATCCAGGTACGTGATTTTTACAAGGCTTGGGATTTTTGTGTTGCTTGGGATTATTTTTACACATTTGATGCGATTTGTCATTATTCGCCTGAATACATTGCAAAAGCCGGTCGAAAAACAGATACTACAGTTTTTTCTTATCACCATCTATTTTTGCAATGATTGCGTCAACTTTTTATATGGAAGCCTGCAATCGCTTTTAATTTACTGAACATGACCAGGAGAAAAAAATTTACTGACCAGCCACTACTGCTTATTCTTAGCGGTGCATTTTATTTTTTTGTAAACATCTTTATCTGGAATCTTATTTATTTCATTTATCACTATGTTACCAAAAGCAGGAAACAACAGTTGGATACACTACAATTAGAAGCGTTGGTAAAAGAATTGGAATTAAAAACGATCAAAGCACATATCAATCCTCATTTTATTTTTAATTCTCTGAACAGCATCCGGGCATTGGTAGATGAAAATCCCGAAAGAGCAAGGGAAGCAATTACCGAATTGAGCAATATCCTTCGCAGCAGTATGCAGGCAGATAAATCAGAAACAGTAACTTTGGAAAAAGAACTTAATATTGTAAAAGATTATCTGGCTCTGGAAAATATGCGGTTTGAAGACCGGTTGAAAATTGAATACGAAATTGATGAAGATACACTGGATCAACCGGTGCCACCAATGATGCTGCAGACACTGGTGGAGAATGCTATAAAACATGGCATCAGTAAACAAATAAACGGCGGAGTGGTAAGGGTGATTTCTGATTTTAAAGATAATTACCATGAACTGGCGGTTCAGAATACAGGTCAGCTAAATGGATATGGCAAATGGAGAAGGCTTTGGATTATCCAGCACAACCAACCGGCTCAATTTATTATATGGAGATAAAGCTAAATTTGAAATAAAACAAGTTGACATCCTTCCCTGGTCGAAGCAAAAGTATTACTACCCGTTAGATATCAAACTAAAAAACAATCACATGAGAGCAATTATTATTGATGACGAACGATTGGCCAGGGCTGAATTGAAAAAATTATTGCAGGAATTTCCTGAAGTTGAAGTAATAGATGAAGCTGCAAATGCCGAAGAAGGAATTGCCAAAATTGAAAGCCTGCGGCCCGATCTTATTTTCCTGGATATTCAAATGCCCGGAAAATCGGGTTTTGATATGTTGTCGGAACTGGAAAGAACGCCGCAGGTTATTTTTACCACAGCCTATGATGAATTTGCACTAAAAGCCTTTGAAGTAAATGCGCTGGATTATCTGCTGAAACCGGTAGAACCCAAACGACTTGCAGATGCTATTCAAAAATTACATTTTTCAGAGCCTAAAGAAAGCAGGCCTGTTGGCGAAAATATTAACAACAGTATTCTGACTGAAAATGACCAGGTATTTGTAAAAGACGGTGAACGTTGCTGGTTTGTCAAGTTGAGTGAAATTCGTTTATTTGAAAGTGTGGGCAATTATGCCAAAGTGTTCTTTGGACCCAATAAACCACTTATTTTAAAATCATTGAATGCACTGGAAGAAAGATTGGATGAAAAAACATTTTTTCGGGCTAACCGTAAACATATTGTGAATCTTCGGATGATTGAAAAAATAGAACCTTATTTCAACGGCGGTTTGTTGCTTGAATTGAAAGGAGGAGAAAAAATTGAAGTAAGCAGAAGACAAACGGTGAAGTTTAAAGAGATGATGAGCCTTTAATTGAGTCGAGAGTCAGTAGTCTATAGTCTATAATAGTTTCAAACTAATATTAATGAAGAAAATATTTTTATTCGGGGTTGTTGATTATCAACAACCTTTTTTTTTTTTGGACAAAAGATCGATGATATCATCAATGCGAAAGAAGTGGAAAGGATAGAAAAAGTTTTGTCTTCAGATGATATGCGAGGAAGAAGGACTTTCACTCCTGACATTGACAGGGCAGCTGATTTCATCGCTGGTGAATTTAAAAAGATTGGTCTGCAAACATGGAATAACAGCGGCAGCTATCGCCAGGAGTTTGCCATGGTTCGGTCACAAGTTATCAGTGTCAGTGCTGAATTGGATGGTGTAATTCTGGATCCAAAAAATATTGCTGTTAACAGCTGCCAAACCGATCTGAAAGTGAATGAATCTTCAGGTTATGAAATAGCTGCTATAAAAGCAGGCGGTAATTTTTTACGGGAAGCTTTTGGTTTTCTTCAATCCGGGAAAAATATTGTGGTACTGGTTGATTCAAGTTTTGCATCGAATTTTTCAAGATTATTTTCAGGAAGAAGAGCGCATTCAAAACAGATAAGAGTGTTATTTTCCTGTTGACGAATAGTATCCCTAAAAAATTTTCCATTGAAGCTAAATTGGAGATAACGAACAAAAACTTGCCAATGTTGTAGGCATATTGCCGGGAAAAAGCAAGAAAGATGAATATGTTATTTTCTCCGGCCATTATGATCATTTGGGTGTGGGCAAACCGGTAAATGGAGATTCCATTTATAATGGAGCAAATGATGATGCTGCCGGAACTACAGCGGTGATCATGCTGGCAAAATATTTTAAGCAATTAAAAAATAATGAAAGAACAATTGTATTTGCTGCTTTTACTGCTGAAGAAATAGGAGGGTATGGGTCACAATATTTTTCAAAACAGTTTGATCCGGATAAGGTGATGGCGATGTTCAATATTGAAATGATCGGAACTGAATGCAAATGGGGAAAGAATTCGGCATATATCACCGGGTATGAAAAAACAAATATGGGAGAGATGCTGCAAAAGAACCTCGAAGGAACTGGTTTTACTTTTTATCCTGATCCTTATACCACACAAAATTTATTTTATCGTTCCGATAATGCAACACTGGCAAGATTGGGTGTACCAGCGCACACTATTTCTACTTCCAAAATGGACAATGAACCCAATTATCATAAGGTCACTGATCAGATCGAAACGCTGGATATGGATAACATGGCAATGATCATTAAATCAATTGCATTGAGTTCAAGAGGAATTGTTGCAGGAAAAGAAACGCCATCGAGAGTGAAAGTGGAAGATCTGCGTTAAACTTTTACAGGTATCGAATGGATTGCATCACTCATTTCTTTAATCAGTGAAGCATCTTTTTCAATTGCATTTCCAACCACAATTACATCGGCGCCGGCTTTACAATTGAGATAAGCTTTTTCAGGATGAATAATACCGCCACCAATAATAAGTGGAACTTCGATATTCTCGGCTACCACTTTTATCATGCTTTCAGTGATTGGTCGTTTGGCGCCGCTGCCGGCATCCATGTAAATTAATTTCATCCCCAGCATTTCTCCTGCCATAGCAGTACACATGGCTATTTCATTTTTATCGGCAGGAACAGGTGAGGCATTGCTGATATAAGAAACAGTAGTAGGAGCTCCGCCATCAATAACAATATATCCGGTAGGCATTATTTCCAATCCGCTTTGTTTTACAAAAGGAGCAGATACCACATGTTGTCCGATCAGCAATTCAGGATTACGGCCGGAGATCAGTGATAAATACAATAATGCATCGGCATATTTACTGACCTGCGTTGGGCTGCCGGGAAAAAGAATCACCGGAATATCGCAGTTCTGTTTGATGTGCTGTACACATTCATCAAGGTAATTGGAAATAACAAGGCTGCCACCAACCAACAAATAATCAACTTTGGCGTCAATGGAAAGTTCGATCAATTCATCCAGGATGGAAGTATTGACCTTATCAGGATCAATCAGTACGGCAAATGATTTTTTGCCCAGCTTTTTCTTTTCCGCCAATGAACTTAATAATCCCTGACTTCATCCGGTAACGGTTGTTCATGCAAAAATGCAAAAACTTTTCGTCATTTTAGCCGCTAATTAGCTTTTTATTCTTACAGGATGTAGCGCATTTTCGTAGTTTTTGTTTTCGATGTATGATGATTTTCTCATCGTGGTCATTACGGATTATCCTAATGTTAAAAAGGGGAAAAAAACTTTGTTTTTTCGCTGAGATAAAAAAACTTGTGATTATGATATTAGAATAAAAGCCTTTTCTGCAAAGGATTTGTAAAGAATTTGATTATCGGAAATACCTGTAAAATCAATGATTCCCCGAAATCAAATCTGTAAAAACCCTTACCTGATTTGAATTTCAAAAGACTTGCAAAAGGCAATAATAATTTTTTACAATTCTCAAATTAATTTTCCAAAAAAAATTTAGTCAAAAAATAATTACTAACTGTGCAGAAATCGTCAGATTCAGCAACAGGCCTACACTTCCGCCAATTAACACTGTTTATCCACAAATGTGCATATCTCTGAGTTTGAATTTCAGTTGCTTAAAAATATTTTCGTCTTCTCCGTTAACAATTACTTAACCCGAGCAAATTCTTTTAATTATGGCAATTAAAAAGCAAACTTCCGCCACGGGCGGTTTGCAGTTTTCTCGTCGCTTTACCCGGGACGACGTGAATGTATTTGATATGTTTGAATACGATTATCGTACTTCAGTAATTCGTAATCCAACTGGTGAAATAGTGTTTGAAATGAACAATGTAGAAGTACCCAAACAATGGAGCCAGATTGCGACAGATATTCTTGCACAAAAATATTTTCGAAAAGCAGGAGTACCTCAACCGGATGGAAGTCTTGGAAGAGAAACATCAGCCAAACAAGTAGCTCATCGTCTTGCCAATTGCTGGAAAGTATGGGGAGAGAAGTATGGTTATTTTGCTTCGAAAAAGATGCACAGGTATTTTATGAAGAATTGGTGTATAGCATACTGAACCAGATGTGTGTTCCCAATTCTCCACAATGGTTCAATACCGGTTTGTATGAAAGCTATGGTATCAAAGGAAAACCACAGGGACATTATTATGTTGATGCCAGCCGATGGTGAATTGAAAAAATCAACTTCTGCTTATGAACGTCCACAACCGCATGCCTGTTTTATTTTGAGTGTGAATGATGATCTGGTGAATGACGGCGGTATCATGGATCTATGGGTTCGTGAAGCAAGAATATTTAAATATGGTTCCGGTGTTGGAACCAATTTTTCCAATCTCCGTGGTGAAGGAGAAAAATTAAGCGGTGGTGGAACTTCTTCCGGCTTGATGAGTTTTTTGAAAATCGGTGACCGTGCTGCAGGAGCTATCAAATCAGGAGGTACTACACGTCGTGCTGCTAAAATGGTTTGCCTGGATCTTGATCATCCGGAAATCGTTGAATTCATCAACTGGAAAGTAGAAGAAGAAAAAAAAGTAGGAGCACTGATCGCTGCCGGTTATGCCAGCGATTATGAAGGAGAAGCATACAAAACAGTAAGCGGTCAGAATTCCAATAACTCTGTTCGTATTCCCAATTCATTTTTTGAAAAATTAAAAAATGATGAAGATTGGGAATTGAAAGGCAGAATGGATGGAAGAGTAATGAAAAAAATTCCTGCACAGAGAATTATGGAACCAGATCGCTTATGCTGCATGGCGTTGTGCTGATCCGGGTACACAATATAATACTACCATTAATGAATGGCATACTTGTCCGGAAGGTGGTGAGATCAGAGCATCTAATCCCTGCTCCGAATATATGTTCCTTGATAATACTGCCTGTAATCTTGCATCAGCCAACCTGATGAAATTTTATGATACAGAAAAAAATCTATTTTGATGTAGAAGGATATGAATATAATTGCCGTTTGTGGACAGTTGTATCTGGAAATATCTGTATTGATGGCGCAATTCCCTTCCAAAGAAGTAGCACAATTGAGTTATGAATACAGAACACTTGGGTCTTGGTTATGCTAATCTTGGTACCATGCTGATGGTAAGCGGTATTCCTTATGACAGTGAAGAAGCAAGAGCTATTGCAGGTGCTATTACTGCGATCATGACCGGTATTGCTTATAAAACATCTGCAGAAATGGCGCAGGCACTGGGAGCTTTCCCAAGATATGAAGAAAACAAAAAACATATGCTGCGGGTAATGCGCAATCATCGTCTTGCTGCTTATGATGCAGATGAATATGAAAATCTGAGTCTGAAACCACAGGGAATCAAAGTCACAATATTGTCCGGATTATTTATTGAAAGCAGCCTGCAAAGCATGGGATGATGCAGTTGAATTGGGAGAAAAATATGGTTATCGCAATGCACAGGCTACTGTGATTGCACCGACCGGAACCATTGGTTTGGTAATGGATTGCGATACTACCGGTGTTGAACCTGATTTTGCTTTGGTGAAATTCAAAAAACTTTCCGGTGGTGGTTATTTCAAGATCATCAATCAATCTGTTCCTGCTGCGTTAAGAAACTTGGGATATACTGAAAAAGAAATTGAAGCGATCATTAAATATGCAGTCGGTGCTGCTTCTTTTGCAGGTGCTCCTTTTATCAATCATCAGACATTGAGTGAAAAAGGATTTATTGCTGATGAAATAAAACGACTGGATGCAGCAGTTGCTACTGCTTTTGAAATTGGATTTGTATTTAATAAATATACTTTAGGTGAAGAATGCCTGCAACGTCTTGGCTTTACTCCTGAACAATACAATGATTTTGAATGGAGCCTGCTGGAAGCACTTGGATTTACCGATGAACAAATAGAAGCCGCCAATGATTATGTATGCGGTACCATGATGCTGGAAGGAGCTCCTTATCTGAAAGAAGAACATTTGCCCGTTTTTGACTGTGCCAACAAATGCGGAAAAAAAGGCCAGCGTTATATTCATGCGCATGGTCATATCCGCATGATGGGCGCCACACAACCTTTTATCAGTGGCGCTATTTCGAAAACCATCAACCTGCCCCATGAAGCAACTAGTGGAAGAAATTGCTGATGCTTATTTGCTGAGTTGGGAACTTGGGTTAAAAGCCTGTGCTCTTTACCGTGATGGTTCCAAACTGTCTCAACCACTAAGCAACAAGAGCGATAAGAAGAAAGAAATCAGAAGAAGACAACAGCCGAGAAAGTACAGGCTATGAGTGGACAGGCATGTAAACAGAATCCAATATTGTTGACCTCGGCAAACTTACCGTTGAAGAATTGCTGGAAGAAGTGAAAAGAGTGTACAGACAGCTGCTGATACAAAACTGAAAACGAAAGTTGGCAAGTATTGTTGAACGTCGTTCATTGCCGGCCAAGCGTCGTGGCTTTACACAAAAAGCAAAGATCAATGGGCAGGCTATTTTCCTGCGTACCGGTGAATACAGTGATGGAACACTGGGAGAAATTTTTATTGATATGGCAAAAGAAGGCGCTACCATGCGCAGTATGATGAACTGTTTTGCTATTGCTATTTCCATCGGTTTGCAATATGGTGTACCGTTGGAAGAGTTTGTTGACAAATTTGCATTCACCAAATTTGATCCTTCCGGATTTGTAGAACATCCGAATATTAAATCAACTACTTCTATTGTTGATTTTATTTTCCGTGTATTGGGTTATGAATATCTTGGACGTACTGATCTCGTGCATGTACTAGATAAACCGGAAGTAATGAATACCGGCGCTGATGACTGGGATGAAATTCCGTCAAATCTTGAATATGATAAATCCCCGGAATTATCCAGTGTACGGATTATCTACTTCTTCAGGTGGCATTGCACCGCAGCCAGTAAAAAATCAACGAACCACACAACAAACAAAGACCGATAGCGGAATGGATGCGATGAATGCAGCAGCAAGAAGTATGCAAAGTGATGCACCTGCCTGTAATGTATGCGGTCATATTATGATGCGAAGCGGCACTTGTTATAAATGTTTGAATTGCGGCAACCAGGGTGGTTGCAGTTAATGATCTCAAAAAGCTTTCCATCAGGAAAGTAAGAAAATCGTAAAGGACGGAAAACCAAATAAGAAAGTACCCCTTAAATTCCATCCCGGTCATCAGTGCCGGGATGTTTTTTATCACGTGGTATCTTTTACTATCGATCCTGGGGTGAAATCCCGTAGGGTAACATGAAAATTTCAGAAGTGTTTCTTTACAAGCTGTTCCCTGGAGTAGTTGTAATTTTAAATTCTCAAATCCGCTACTATGAAAACAAGAATTTTACTTTTTATTATTGTGGTTATTTTATTGGAAGCTGTAGCCGCACTTTTACACCGTATGAAGCAGCCAGTCATCATTACAAAACCTTCAAAAGTTTAAGATAGGAACGAAACATTGAGATCAGTTGCCAAAGATATTGTTCACTGCTCCTTCCAGCATTGGAAATTTTTCCACTACAAAATTTTTGATGGTTTCAATGACTTTTTTTGCCTGTTCATCAGTCAGGCCGGTTTCATGTTTTCAAGTTTATCAATTAATTCCTGCATGTACTATTTTTTTAAAGGTTAAAAAATTTAAAAGGCTTCAAAGATCCATATAATCTCTGAAACCTTTCAAGACATAAATAACTTTTGGAACTTTTTATGCTACTTTCAACAAACTCAATTTGCTCTTATCAAATTTTCGTTTGGCATATTCCAGATCCAAGTGCAAACTGGCTTTTCTTTGGAGGAAGGCAATTCAAACATGGCATCTGTCAGGATGCTTTCGCAAATACTGCGAAGGCCTCTTGCACCTAATTTATATTCCATGGCTTTTTCTACCATGAAATCAAGCACATCTTCTTCAATGGTACAGCTGAATGCCTTCCAGTTCAAATAATTTTTTATATTGTTTTATCAATGCATTTTTGGGTTCTGTAAGTATAGCTCGCAAGTGTTGCTGCATCCAGCGGATCAAGATGAGTTACTACCGGTAAACGGCCCAGCAATTCCGGGATCAGTCCAAATGATTTTAAGATCCTGTGGCATTGACATAATGCAGCAGGTTTTTCTTCATGTTTTCCTGCAGTTCCTTGTCAACATTAAAACCAATTGTATTAGTTTGTACCCGGCGGGCAATGATTTTATCAATACCATCAAATGCACCGCCGCAAATAAAAAGAATATTCTGGGTATTGATCTTTATCAGTTTTTGTTCGGGATGTTTGCGACCTCCCTGGGGAGGAACCAGTACATCCGTTCCTTCCAGTAATTTCAGCATATCCCTGTTGCACACCTTCACCACTTACATCACGTGGTGATAGATGGATTATCGCCTTTGCGGGCAATTTTATCTATTTCATCTATATAAACAATTCCACGTTCTGCAGCAGCTACATCATAATTACAAACCTGCAATAATCTGGTCAGAATACTTTCTACATCTTCACCTACATAACCGGCTTCGGTAAAAACAGTAGCATCAACAATGGTAAAAGGAACATTCAGCATCCGGGCAATGCTTTTTGCCAGTAATGTTTTACCGGTTCCCGTTTCACCCACCATAATGATATTGCTTTTTTCGATTTCAACATCACTCGCGGAGCAGTTCATCTGATGATTTTTGTTGTAAACTTTTGTAGTGATTATATACTGCAACTGCCAAAACTTTTTTTGCCTCATCCTGGCCGATGACATATTCATCCAGGAATTTTTTTATTTCCATCGGTTTCTTAACGGTAAGTTTAAAAGAGGAATCCTGATTTTTCATCCCGTACCATTAGTTCCTGCTCGATAATCTCACGGGCATGTTCTACACAGTTTTCGCAGATATGACCTTCCTGACCGGCAATGAGGATTTTAACTTCATCCCGGCTGCGGCCACAAAAGGAACAATGGAAAGGATTTTTTGCCATGTAGGTTAACAGTATTACTAATCAGTACAAACGCGTTAACGTAACTCACAAAATTATAAAACCATCCCGAATACAGAGTATTATTTGACAATTCTGTAAGTTTTCACTTAGTGACTGAATGGGAAAAATGCTCTTAATGTTTTATGATCAGGCATTTAGAGCTTTTCAACAATTTGATCGACAATGCCATATTCAATGGCTTCCTGGGCATCCATCCAGTAATCACGGTCAAAATCTTTCATGATTTGCTCGAACGGTCTTACCACAATTATCAGCCAGAATTTTAGCTCCGATTTCTTTTACCCGTTTGGTTTGTTTTGCCTGAATTTCCAGGTCGGCACTTACTCCCTGAATATATCCACCCAATGAAGGCTGATGTATCATTACTTCGCCATGTGGATAAATATATCGTTTTCCTTTTACATCCGCCGCTCAAAAGAATACTGCCCATTGAAGCAGCAAGACCCATACAAATAGTACTAACCGGGCTTTTCATCATTCTGCATGGTATCATAAATCACCATTCCGCTGGTAACAACGCCACCGGGACTGTTGATATAAAATTTTATTTCTTCTCCTGGTTTGTCAGCATCCAGCAACAAGAAGTTTTGCTTACTACATCCTTTGCGCTTTTATCATCCACCAACCCCCAGAGATGTACACTGCGGCGTATCAAAAAAATATTTTTCCAGCTTTTTGCTGAACATCATCAGGTCTGATTTGGGTTCCTCTTCTTTTTCGTCTTCATCGTCAGCTCTCCAGTCGTTGTATAAAAATTGTTTCGGACTCATGTAATTTGAAATATTTATTATGACTTGATAATTTCGATGCCTTTAAGTAAAATATTTAATCTTTCTTTTCTTTTCTTGGATTTGTAACAAGCACTTCATCTACCAATCCATATTCTTTTGCTTCAATTGCGGTCATCCAGTGATCCCGGTCAAAATCTTTTTCTATTTGCTTTATCGGCTTGCCGGAATGATTGCTGATAACCTCGTATAATTCTGTTTTCAGTTTTCTGATTTCATTAACTGTGATCTCAATATCACTTGCTTGTCCGCCGATGGCACCACTGGGCTGATGCATCATGACTCTTGAATGTTTTAAAGCGGCTCTTTTTCCTTTTGTACCGGCTGCCAAGTAATACACGATGCCATAGATGCAGCGATTCCGATACAGATAGTAGCAATATCCGGAGTAACATATTGCATGGTATCATAAACTCCTAAGCCGGAATAAACACTTCCACCGGGGCTGTTGATGTACATATTGATATCACGGGTTCTGTCAGTAGAATCAAGAAAAAGCAACTGGGCCGTTACAATATTGGCCACTTCATCATTGATAGGATAACCGAGGAAAATAATGCGATCCATCATCAACCGGCTATACACATCCATAACGGCTACATTCATCGGACGTTCTTCAATAATATTTGGTGTAAGAGCTGTTACCAGGTGAGAAGCATAGCTATTTAATGTATTGCTGGAAAAGCCTCGGTGCTTAACCGCATATTTTTCAAATTCTGAATTAAAACTCATAGTATTATTTTTTAATGAGGTATTGGATTCAATTCATCAAATATCCGTCCAAATGCCAAAACCGCAAAATTGACTACTACAAGCCGGAGGTATCAGGACGAATTGGCACAGAAAGAGAATCTGAAAGCAGAGAGATCCTGTTTCTGTATCTGCTAATGATGGTGATGCTGATAGGCTTCTACCATTTTTGTGAATTCTTCAGCACTGATTTCCTTTTCTTCAGGTTTTACCTGTTGTTCTGCCCAATCAAATATTTTTTGAGTCTGGATTCTGTTGTATGCATCTTCCACATATTTGCGATCCTTCATCATTTTCTCAACGTAATCTTTCACCCAATCCTGTTGCTCATCAGAAGTACTCATACCCATATAGCTGAGTAATTGCTGACTGGCAAAATTTCGAAGTTCATCTGGCTGTACCTGGATATTATTTTCCTTAACGATCTTATCAGTGATTAACGTCCATTTTAGCTGATTGATAAAAACAGGAAATTCTTTTTCTACTTCTTCATCTGTTTTCGTTTTTTCTCCCTGTGTTTTCATCCATTTTTTAAGAAATGCTTCAGGAAATTTTATTTCTGTATGATCGATCAGCTCATGATAGGCCTGGTCGTGGATCTGGTTTCGGGCCTGGCCATTCCAATACGCCTGGATTTCTTCCTTGATTTTATTTCGGAAATCTTCTATCGTTTTTATTTCAAGGCCGGGATAAAGTTGTTTGAAGAATTCTTCATTTAATTCTCTTTTTTCCAACAGCCCAATTTTGGTAATGACTAATTTGAAATTTTTTTCTTCTGCGGCAGCATCATCTTTTTTTAAACCAAGATCTTCCATGATCCATTCTCTTTCCTTTTCATCAAAAGAGGTATTGAGTTGCAGTATGACAAAATCACCAACTTTTTTGCTCATAAGCTGGTTTCTGAATCCTTCGGTAAAATATTTTACCAATAAGGAATTATCCTTTTTAATACCGCCTTCTGTTTCAGTTCCGGTTGCATCAGATTCGATGAAATTTACATTCAATACATTCTCGTCAGTGTTAACAGTTTCCTGATCTTTCATATTTCCATAACGGTTTTGCAACCGGGTCACTTCATTGTCCAGCATTTCATCAGTTACTGTTACATTGTATCGGATTGTTTTTGCTTTAGCTAAATCAGGTAATTTAAAATCAGGTTTCATACCTACTTCGAAATGAAAAATGTAATCAGCCGGATTATTCATATCCAATCTGGCGAATATCAGACTCTATAGGTAAAGGTTGGGCAAAAATGTCCAGTTTGTCTGTTTCAAGATATTTGATCAGTTCCCTGTCCACAGAACGCAATACTTCATCAGTAAAAACAGATGGGCCATACATTTTTTTAATAACTCCTGTTGGTACCATTCCTTTCCGGAAACCAGGAATATTGGCTTTTTTGGAATAATCTTTTAAAGCTTTTTCAAATGCTGGTAAGTAATCTGTTTTTTCCAGTTTCACAGTTAACTTTTCATGGAGCAAGCCGATGCTTTCTTTGGTAATTGTTGCCATTTGCTAACGTTTAATTCATTTTAGAGCCCGATGTTTTTAAAAGTCAAACCAAGTTCCAAAGTTTTTACAATTTCTTTAGTGCGGGTGGAGGGACTCGAACCCCCATGCCTTGCGGCGCCAGATCCTAAGTCTGGTATGTCTACCAATTTCACCACACCCGCAGGTATTTCATTCAGGCACTTGATTTAGCTCAAATCAGCAATTCAGATATTTGCTTATAAGCCCATAAATCTATCTGCCGTTATGACTTTATACCTGAAAATTGGGCTGCAAATGTAGGTCATTTAGCCCGACTTTCTTCGAGGCACTTGTTTTGCGTAAATTTGAGCAGATGGAAACAATAGCACAGATACCGAAATACAATCTGAATGAAGAACAGGAAAAGAAACTGATCCTGCGGGAATATCGTTCTTTATTGCGGTCATTGAAAACAAAGCTCAAGCCCGGTGATAAAGATATGATCAGGACTGCTTTTGAAATGGCTGCCGATGCTCATAAGACCATGCGTCGCAAAAGCGGGGAACCTTATATCCTGCATCCGATCGCAGTCGCAAAAATCTGTGTGGAAGAAATAGGGTTAGGTGTTCGTTCTACCGTTTGCTCTTTACTGCATGATACCGTTGAAGACACTGATATAACTCTTGAAGATATCGAGCGGGAATTTGGAAGCGAGATTGCAAGAATTGTGGATGGACTGACAAAAATTTCCAATGTAGTGGATGTAAATGCATCCAAGCAGGCAGAAAATTTTAAAAAAATATTGCTTACGCTGACCGATGACCCCCGTGTGATCCTTATTAAGTTAGCAGATCGGCTTCATAATATGCGGACTCTTGACAGTGTAAAGAGAGAGAATCAACTAAAGATATCTTCCGAAACAGTTTACGTGTATGCACCACTGGCTCATCGCATGGGTTTGTACAACATTAAAACAGAGATGGAAGATCTGGCGATGAAATACCTCGAGCCTGATACTTACCGGGAGATCGTTCAAAAACTTGCAGAGACAAAAAGAGAACGTACTCGTTATATCAATGAGTTTATAAAACCACTCAAGGAAAAACTGGAGAAAAGTAATTTCAAAGCAGAGATATATGGCCGTCCTAAAAGCATCCATTCAATTTGGAGTAAGATGAAGAAAAAAGGTGTGTCATTCGAAGAAGTCTATGATCTTTTTGCAATTCGTGTCATCATTGATTCACCACCAGAAAAAGAAAAAGAAGATTGCTGGAAAGTGTATTCAATGATCACAGATGAATACACCCCATCGCCTGAACGTTTGAGAGATTGGTTGAGCAATCCCAAATCCAACGGATACGAGGCTTTGCATACAACGGTGATGGGACCCGAAGGTCGTTGGGTAGAAGTGCAAATACGCAGCAAGAGAATGAATGAAATTGCTGAAAAAGGATTAGCAGCACATTGGAAATATAAAGAAGGCACTTCAGACGAGAGCCGATTTGATAAATGGTTCCAGCAGATACGGGAAATGATCAGCAGCCAGGATACAGATAGCATTGATTTTTTACAGGATTTTAAAACGAGTTTTCTCGCCGAAGAAATTTATGTATATACTCCGAAAGGTGATGTAAAAATGCTCCCGGTTGGATCAACAGCGCTGGATTTTGCTTTTTCTATTCACAGTGCAATTGGTGTAAAAACGATTGGCGCTAAAGTGAATCACAAACTGGTACCAATCAGCCATAAGCTCAGAAGTGGCGACCAGGTTGAGATCATTACTTCAGTAACAAACAAAAACCATCTGAGGACTGGCTGAGTTTTGTGATCACGGCCAAAGCAAGAGGAAGAATAAAGGATGCATTAAAAGAAGAAAAAAGAAAAGTGGCAGAAGACGGGAAATATGCGGTACAACGAAAATTAGAAGGACTGGATGCAGCATTTTCACAGCATAATATTGATGAACTGGTACAATGGTACAAATTGCAATCGCCCCTGGATCTTTTTTACCAGGTTGCTGTGAAAAATATTGATCTGAAAGATCTGAAAGATTTTAAAGTAATAGGAGATAAGCTTGAACCACCAAAACCAGTCAAGCCAATTTCCGAACATAAAGCCGAGATATTCACTCATCATCATCACGCTATCCCAAAGAAAGATACCGAACTCATCATTTTTGGCGAAAGCGGTGATAAGATCGTTTACAATCTGGCCAATTGTTGCAAACCCATTCCCGGAGATGATGTATTTGGATTTGTAACTACAGGTAAGGGGCTGACCATTCACAGAACGAATTGCCCCAATGCAGCTAAACTGCTGGCTAATTATGGTCACAGGGTAGTAAAAACAAAATGGGCTAAGAATAAAGAAATTTCTTTCCTTACCGGTTTGAAAATCGTAGGACTGGATGATGTAGGTGTGGTCAATAAAATTACCAATCTCATTTCCGGAGAGATGAAGATTAATATTGCTGCTATCACTATCGAAGCTAAAGAAGGATTGTTTGAAGGGAATATCAAATTATATGTCCACGATAAAGAAGAACTGGAAGACCTGGTCCAAAGACTCAAAGAGCTTCCGGGTATTGAATCGGTAGAGCGGTATGATACGGAAGATATTGCTTAACCGAGTACAAATAGAATTACTCTTAAATAAGTGTGTATAAAAATATTTTAGTCGTCGGAGAATTATTCGCAGACCTTTCGCTGATGAGTTATTTTTGCGCCGTGAAATTCAAAAAATATAATTATGGTAGATGTAATACTCGGCCTCCAATGGGGCGATGAAGGAAAAGGAAAGATTGTTGATTATTTTGCCAAAGATTATGATGTGATTGCCCGGTTCCAGGGTGGGCCCAATGCCGGGCATACTCTTTATGTAGATGATAAAAAAATTGTTCTGCACCAGATACCTTCCGGGGTTTTTCATTCAAATACGATTAACCTGATCGGTAATGGTGTAGTACTTGATCCGGTCACACTTAAAAAGAGAATGTGAAACCGTAGCATTCTTTTGGTGTTGATCTGAAAAAAAATCTTTTTATTGCTGAAAGAACACATCTCATTCTGCCGACGCACCGGGCATTGGATAAAGCTGCTGAATTATCAAAAGGGAATCAGAAGATCGGTTCAACCTTAAAAGGTATTGGCCCGGCTTATATGGATAAAACCGGGAGAAATGGTCTGAGGGTTGGTGATCTGCTGGATAAAAATTTTACTACTTCTTATATCAAACTTCGATTGAAACACCAGCGTCTGCTCGATAACTATGCATTTTCAGGAAGATATTACAGCCTGGGAAGAAGAATTTTTTGAAGCACTTGAATTTTTAAAAGAACTCAATATTGTAAATGGTGAATATTTTATCAATGATAAACTGACTCAGGGAAAAAAAGTTCTGGCAGAAGGGGCGCAGGGAAGTATGCTGGATATTGATTTTGGTACTTTTCCTTATGTCACTTCTTCCAATACCATTTCTGCCGGTGTTTGCAATGGTTTGGGTGTTGCGCCGCAAAAGATCAGGATGTGATTGGTGTTACAAAAGCTTATTGCACCCGAGTAGGTAGCGGCCCTTTTCCAACAGAACTGGATAATGAAACAGGCGAAGAATTGAGAAAAATCGGGAATGAATTTGGCGCTACAACAGGGCGGCCAAGGCGTTGCGGCTGGATCGACCTTGGTAGCCCTTCGGTTTGCCTGCATGATCAATGGGGTGACAAAAATAGTCATGACAAAAGCGGATGTACTGGATGCATTTCAAGGAATTGAAGGTTTGTACCAGCTATAAGTTAAACGGAAAAGAAAGCAGGGAAATTCCATTTCAGATGGACAGAATAAAAATAGAACCGGTATATAAAGGCTTTCCCGGCTGGAATACAAACATCAGTGCAGCGAAAACCTATAAAGAATTGCCTGAAACATGAAAACGTATGTTGATTTTATCAATCAATACCTTGGCGTATACGATCAATTATATATCCAACGGCCCTGGAAGGGAGCAAATTGTTGGAGGTAAATTGAGGAGGCAATATTTAACCGAAAAATTTTATTTAAAAATTTGGAGAATTAAAAACTTCGCTGAAATTTTACACTTACTAATCCTGTTAGACTATGGCATCAAAATCCGATAAAGAAAAAAAATCCTCCGGGAAGACTGGTACTGAACCTGGTAAAGATTCTGCAAAGAAAGTTTCTTCCAAATCCAAAAAGCAACTGGAAGAAGATGATGATGAATTGGAAGAAGATGAGGAAATGGAAACTAACTCCAAAAAAGGAGCAAAGCCTCCTACCAAAAAAAGGAAAGATGATGATGATGAAGAGGAGGGCGGTGAAGATGTTGTAGATGATTGGGAAAAAGTGGAAGAAGAGGAAGAATGGGATCCTGACTTTGAAGAATTTGATTTGCCTAAATCAAAAGGCAAAAAAGGACGGAGGTGCCAAAAAAGGATTTGATGAAGATGAAGATTTCAAAATTGATGAAGAGTTCAAGGATATGGATCTTTTCAATGAGGATAGTTTTGATGACGAAGATGATGACTTCTGATATAACCTGATCTCTCTTTTTACATTGTCCAATACAACATTGACCAGCCACATTTTTCCCATTCATGATTTTCAGAGAATGAAAAGCAAGGTGTTGAACTGGACAAAACAGTTCGACACTTTTTGTTTTCTTGACAATCATCAATACCAGTATAGAACCACATACGTGTAGAATGCCTGGCAGCTGTAGGTGCGAAAAGAATGATTCAATCAGGAAGCGGGAAATGCTATTGAACCATTTTCAGGAGTTTATTGATAAATAAGCCTTCATGGTTCTTCGGTCATTTAGCCTATGATCTGAAAAATGAAATTGAAGAGCTTTCTTCTTTGCATACCGACCTAGTTCAATTTCCGGATTTTTTTTTCTTTGAACCAGAAATTGTTATTCAACTGAATAGGAATGAAATGATAATTGAAGGAGATGAGCCAGAAGAAATTTTTGCTGCAATTGATTCCAATCGTCACAAATTTCCACATGTTGTTGAAACATCAATCAATCTTCAGCAACGGATCTCAAAAGAAGAGTATTGTCTCATTATTGATCAACTAAAACAACATATTCTTCGTGGCGATTGCTATGAAATTAATTTTTGCCAGGAATTTTTTGCAGAAGAATGCTACGATTGATCCGTTTGCTGTTTATAAAAAATTGAGCCTGATTTCACCTAATCCATTTTCTGCTTTGTACAGAGTTGAAGATAAATGGCTGATCTGTGCAAGCCCGGAAAGGTTTTTAAAAAAAGCAGGGAAATAATATTTTTTCACAACCAATTAAAGGAACTTCAAAAAGAATACATGGAAATGAAGATAAGGATGCAGTAAGTAAAGAAGAACTTATTTAGACAGTAATAAAGACCGATCGGAAAATGTAATGGTGGTGGATCTGGTCAGAAATGATCTGGCAAAAGTCTGTGAAGAAGGAACCGTAAAGGTGGATGAATTATTTGGGATTTATTCTTTTCCGCAGGTACACCAGATGATCTCAACTGTAAGTGGAGAATCTAAAAGAGAATATTTCTTTTACTGAAATTATCAAAGCAACTTTTCCCATGGGCTCAATGACCGGGGCCCCAAAAAGAAATGTATTGAAGCTGATCGAACATGTATGAAAAAACAAAACGGGGAATTTTTTCCGGAGCAGTTGGATATATTTCTCCTGATGGAAGATTTTGATTTTAATGTAGTGATAAGAAGTATAATGTATAATGCAAGCAACAAATATCTTTCTTTTCAGACCGGTTCTGGTATTACTTTTTACAGCGATCCTGAAAAAGAATGGGAAGAATGTCTTTTAAAAGCAGAGGCAATGAAAGAAGGTATTGGAAAGTAAATGAGCCTTGGGTTGCGGATTTTATATCCTGGCTTTTCGATCCATGAGTTGATCTGCAATTTGCAATAAAGAAACTTCTTCAAAACGATTTGCCATTAATTGCAAACCAAAAGGCATACCATTGCTGTGTTGAAAAAGAGGAAGTAGAAATGGCTGGAATTCCTGTAAGATTTGCCATCACGGTATAAATATCAGCAAGATACATGGCAATTGGATCATTGATTTTTTCACCTAATTTAAATGCAGTTGTAGGTGAGGTTGGAAGAAGAATAAAATCAAAGTCACGAAAAATTTCATTTGATTTTGTCAACTAGTAGTTTTCTTACTTTTTGAGCACGGGTATAATAAGCGTCATAATAACCGGCGCTCAGAACAAAGGTTCCCAGCATGATTCTTCTCTTCACTTCTTTGCCAAAACCTTCGGATCTTGTTCGTTTATAAAATTCAGTCAAGATCAAGTCTTGATTCGGCAGTTCGATATCCGTATTTTACACCATCATAACGGGAAAGATTGGAAGATGCTTCTGCAGTGGTCAGTACATAATAAGCAGGAACAATATAATCAAGCAGGTCAAATGAAACAGGCTTTACTTCATGACCGTCCTATTTTAATTGTCTTCAATTAGTCTGTTTATTGAATGCAGCATATTTCAGGATCAAGAGCGGATGTTCTAATGGCTTCGGAAAATAAGCGAAACGATATTTTTTCTTTTTTTGAAGAAGTGCGAATAAGACTCAACATTTTTTTGTGAAACAGTACTATCATATTCATCTGATCCCGAAATTACCTCCAGCACTTTGCTAATATCAGGAATATTATTTCCAAAAATTCCAATCTGGTCAAAGGAAGACGCATAAGCAATCAGACCATAACGGGAAATTCTTCCATAAGTTGGTTTTAATCCAACAATACCACAAAAATCCGCAGGTTGCCGTACAGAGCCTCCTGTATCACTTCCTAAGGAAACCATACAAAGATCAGCCTGTACAGCAACAGCCGATCCGCCGGATGAACCACCAGGAGTTCTTGTTTCATCCATTGCATTCAACACTTTACCATAGGCTGAGTTTTCATTGGTAGAGCCCATAGCAAATTCGTCACAATTGGTTCTTCCTATTATGATCGCATCTTCAGCTAGTAATTTTTCAACTGCCGTGGCAGAATAAAGTAGAAGTAAAATTTTTAAGAATATTTGATGATGCAGATAGTCTGTGATCTTTGTAAGCAGATAACATCTTTTAATACCGATTACAACTCCATGAAGTTGTTTTAATGGATTCGCCGTGTTTTTCTTTTTTCGTCGAGTTCCTTTGCTTTCTGCTAAAGCTTCGTCAGCATAAACCTCTATAAAAGCATTTAAATGCTTCTGTTTCTTTAATTTGTTGAAGGTAATGTTCAACAGCCTGCAAACAGGTAATCTTTCCTTCCTGTAATTGGGCATGATATTGCTCAATAGAAGAAAATTCAAACAAAAGCGATTGCTTTTTTCGATGAAGAAAAATGGTTAAGGAAGAAAAGAGGTCAATTAATTTGAAGTACTGTTTTTGTCGGTGGTGCTTTCTTCGATCTCTCTCTTCACATTGTTTTTTGCATCATTGAATTCACGAACACCTTTACCAAGACCTCTCATCAATTCAGGAATTTTGCGGCCACCAAACAAAAGCAACACGATGATCAGGATGACGATGATCTCATTGGTGCCTAAACACTCCCAGTAAATTAGCATGTATCATAATTAGCAAATTAGAAGTCAAAGATACTAACTAAGTGAAAATAACTGAACAATAAATTTGGTCATTAACGAGACGACAACTCAAAAATAAAAGACCCGGAATTTCGTCCGGGCTCTTAAAATATGTATCCATTAAAATCTTATTGCAGATGTCTTCCGTTAGCCATACGTTTTTCACGAATCCTGGCACTTTTACCACTACGTCTGACGCTGGTAAAATAGTTTGGCACGACGAACATTTCCTGTTTTATTAAGCACAATGGAATCAATATTGGGAGAAGAAAGAGGAAATACTCTTTCTACACCAATTCCATCAGAAATTTTGCGGACAGTAAAACGTGGCGGTATGGCCAGTACCCTGGCGTTTAATCACATCGCCTTTAAATGACTGGATTCTTTCTTTATTCCCTTCAATGATTTTATAGTTCACAGTAATATTATCACCCGGCTTGAAATGCGGGAATTCTTTTTTGCCGGTCAATTGTTCGTGAACATATTTAATAGCGTTCATAACTCTATTTTTAGGGAGTGCAAAGGTAGGGTGAAATGATTAAAGAATTGAGGTTTAGATATTGAAAAGTTTGGTTTGCAAATAATAAACGGTCAAGCTCAAAGAAGCAACTGCTTTATACGTTTAATTGATTAAAGGTGAAACTTTTAAACGCTATCTCGCAACATTCACTGCCCTCTTTTCCCGGATTACTGTCACTTTGATCTGGCCGGGGAAAGTCATTTCCGTTTGAATCTTTTGAGCTATTTCAAAAGAAAGTTTTTCTGAATCCTGATCACTTACTTTATCAGCTTCCACAATTACTCTCAATTCACGACCAGCCTGGATAGCATAAGCTTTTTCAACACCAGTATAAGCCATGGCCAGCGTTTCAAGATCTTTGATACGCTGAAGATATTGCTGCATGATTTCCCGTCTTGCACCAGGCCTTGCACCGCTGATAGCATCACATGCTTGTACGATCGGAGAAATAACATATTGCATTTCCATTTCATCATGATGGGCCCCGATCGCATTGACTACAGCCGGATTTTCACCATATTTTTCAGCCAGCTTTGCTCCAAGTAATGCATGGCTCAATTCAGTTTCTTCATCAGGAACTTTGCCTATATCATGTAACAGACCAGCTCGTTTAGCCAGTTTGGGGTTCAATCCTAATTCCGAAGCCATGATAGCGCAAAGATTCGCTGTTTCCCGGCTATGCATCAGCAGATTTTGCCCATAGGAAGAACGGAACCTCATTCTTCCCACCATTCTCACCAGTTCTTTGTGCAGTCCATGAATACCGAGTTCAATCACTGTTCTTTCACCAATTTCCATTACCTGGTCTTCTATTTGTTTTCGGGTTTTTTCTACTACTTCTTCAATACGGGCAGGGTGAATACGTCCATCAGTAACCAATCTTTGTAAACTCAAACGGGCGATTTCACGACGAAGTGGATCAAATGAAGAAAGAGAATAGCTTCAGGAGTATCATCAACAATAAGGTCAACCCCGGTAGCAGCTTCGATGGCACGGATATTTCGTCCTTCCCGGCCAATGATCTGACCTTTTATTTCGTCGCTTTCAAGATTGAAAACAGTAATAGAGTTTTCAATAGCCTGTTCAGCAGCTGTTCGTTGAATGGTTTGAATGATAATTTTTCGGGCTTCTTTATTGGCTTTTTGTTTGGCTTCTTCAATGATTTCCTGTTGCATTCCCATTGCTTGTGTTTGCGCTTCGTGTTTCAGGCTTTCTACCAATTGAGCTTTTGCTTCTTCAGCAGAAAGACCTGCGATTTTTTCCAGGCGACGGATATGTTCTTCCTGGTGTTTTTCCAGTTCTGTTCTTTTAATATTAACCAACTCGATCTGGCGATTCAGGTTTTCTTTAATTATTTCGTTTTCTTTGATCTGCTTGTCAAGGTTACTTTCTTTCTGGTTGATGGATTGTTCCTTCTGGCGGATGCGATTTTCTCTTTCGCTCATCTTTCGGTTGCGGTCAAGCACTTCCTTGTCATGAGCTGCCTTCATCTGGACAAACTTTTCTTTTGCTTCCAGTTCTTTTTCTTTCCGGATGGTTTCGGCTCTGAGTTCAGCTTCTTTAAGAATGTTTCGGGCTTGTGAGTTCGGCTTCTTCTATTTTTTTGCGGGTGTTTTTTGCAAAAATCAGTTTACCCGCTATAATGCCGACAATTAGGGCAGATACACCAATTATGATGGATATATATTTGGGTCCATGAATTTTTCCGTTTAAATGTTGCACAATCCTATTTTTTAATGAAAACTTCATATAAAGGAAGTTTGTATAGCTTACGAAGATACAAAAGGAAAGCAAATAGTTGAAATACATAGTAAATTGAGATGTGCTGCCTTCTTTTAGCTAAGAAAGCATACAGCAACAGTCAACTATTCTTGAGCTGATTATCCAGCAACTTCTCGATCGAATTCAGTTGGTCTTCAAGATTCTCTTTTTCAACCTCTGCGGCCACGGCAGTATTCTGTTCTGTTGCATACCAGGCCAGAACCATTGCAATATAGTCCTGCATATCTTTTCCGGCAAACTGAGTCCGAAACTCCAGTATCTTATCATTGATAGTTTTAATGGTTTTTCGAACCACCTCTTCGTCCTCAGGACGGATCTTGATTCGGTACGACCGGTCGCCAATTACTACTGTTGCTGCAATTAATGCTTCCATAATTTGGGAATTTCAAAATGATTTGTCTATATTAGTTCCCCTGTTCCACCAAAACAATCTCCTTTTGAAAGATACATAGGTTTGAGGCATCCTCCCCCACGGAAACGAAAGTTAACCAAACTTGTTGCCATGTTTGCCAAAGTTAAATCATCAATTTTTATTGATGCACTGCAGTTTGAATTAGTTGCACCTAAAGGTAATTGCCTCCGAGGAGTACTGAAAGATGAAAAAGGAAGCGTATGCCGGACATTAGAAAGGGATCATTTAAGTGACCGGGAACAACTTACCTGGTCAGGATTGAATGATTTACCCTACGGAGTTTACACACTGGAACTCTCACATGGAGAAGATGAAATGAAAATGCGACTGGTAAAACGAATCTGATCTATTCACTCAACAACGCAATGCATCGATCAATTTCTTTGAGATAGGAGTTAATGCGTTTTTCAAATTCCTTCTTGTCCGCAGCGCTCATTTTACGGGTGCTTAACTTCAGTATGTCTAATTGTTGTTTCAGGTCTTCTACGCTTTTCTGCTGCAGTGAGTTTTGTTTTTTGGCTTTTTCCAATTCCTGCTTCAGGCTTTTATTTTCCTTTTGCAAAGCAATGTGGATCTTCAATAGTTGTTGAAGTTTATCCTGTATGCGTTTGAGATGTTGCTCTGCAGAGTTCAATGGTTACAATTAAGATTTTATTATTTTCGGATCTCGGCACTCAGATC
The DNA here is from genome assembly GCA_963745445.1 of uncultured Bacteroidota bacterium. Classification (GTDB taxonomy): domain Bacteria; phylum Bacteroidota; class Bacteroidia; order Chitinophagales; family Chitinophagaceae; genus UTBCD1. The sequence continues at coordinate 39,344 of CAVUXD010000003.1, read as the reverse complement.
TTTTTCCAGCGCCGCCATGATCCGGTTCATCCATCCGTCTATTTCTTTATCAGTAAGCGTTTTTTCTTCGTCCAGAAAAGTGAAGCTGACAGCCATTGATTTTTTTCCCACACCCAGCTTTTCACTCTCGAATATATCAAACAAATGAAGCTCCTGCAATTTATCAAGCCGTATGTTTTGCACCAGTTTTTCTATAGTTTCAAAATGGAGCTGCCGGGGCACTATAATAGCAAGGTCACGCTGAACAGCGGGGAATCGGGGTATTTCTTTTATTGCCGGACTTTGCTGAGTGGCCAGCTCCAGTAATAATTCCCAGTTGAGCCCTGCAAAAAATACAGGTTGTTTAATATCAAATTTTGCCAAAGATTTTTTATTGGCTTCCCCGATGCCGGCAAGTATCTGCCCGTTTTTTTTGAAAACTATATGATTATCCAGCTTGGGAACCTGCAGCACTTCTGCATTGTCAGGTTGGATGTTCAATAAATTCAAAACACCTTCTGCAATTCCTTTCAGAAAATAGAAATCAGCCGGTTGGTTTTTATGTTTCCATGTATGTTCTTTTACATTTCCTGAAATAACAATGCAAAGTTTTTCTGATTCAGAATATTTACCGGGGCCGGAAGTGCTGTAGGCTTTTCCAAACTCAAAAAATTTTAAAGAGTTATTCTTATAATTCAGATTATGAACTACAGATTCAAGAGCGGTTTCAAATAAAGAGTTGCGTAAAATGTTCAACTCTGCGGTCAGGCTATTCATCATCTTCACCATACTTCCCAATTCTGCTTCGGAGAAATAAGCTGAGTTGGTGATGGAATTGGTCATGATTTCATTAAAGCCGAGACCAACCAGGTAATTTGAAACTTTTTCTTTTAGTAATTCTTTTGAAGAGTTTTCTTCTACTGAAGGAGTGATGGTGATCGCCTGTGAGATTTCAACATTGTCCAGACCGTCTATCCGTAATACTTCTTCCACAATATCAGCCGGCAGGCTTATATCAGGCTTACTGATATGGAACAGCCACCCTCAATTCATCAATTCCTTCTTTAGTAATCTCAAATCCCAGGCTGATCAAAATATCTTTCACTGCATCCGGATGATAATTCTTCCCGCTTAACTTTTTAAGATAATGATACTTCAGACTCACTTCCGCTTTTTCTTTGGGAGATGGATATACATCGATAATTTCGGAAGCAATTTTACCACCGCAAATTTCCCCGATCATTTTTGCGGCTCTTTTCAATACACTTACTGTTGCAGATATATCGGTTCCTTTTTCAAATCTTGTAGCAGCGTCAGTCCTTAATCCATGACGAAAAGATGTTTTTCGTGTAACAACCGGATCAAAGCAAGCGCTTTCTAAGAAAATGTTTTTTGTTTTTTCAGTAACACCGCTGTGAAGTCCTCCAAACACTCCTGCAATACACATTCCTTCTGTTGCATTGCAGATCATAAGGTCTTCACTGCTGAGTTTTCTTTCTTTTTCATCTAATGTTACAAAAACAGTCCCTTCCGGAAGATTTTTTACAATGACTTTTTTGCCTTTTATAGCGTCTGCATCAAAAGCATGAAGAGGTTGGCCAGTTTCATGCAGAATAAAATTAGTTATGTCCACAATATTGTTGATCGGCCTTATTCCAATGGCTTTCAGTTTTTGCTGCAACCATTTCGGTGATTCGCTAATGCTAACATTGGAAATGCTGATACCAGAATAACGGGGGCAAGCTGCAGTGTTTTCAACTTTTATATCAATGGTAAGTGATGTATTGTCAATTTTAAATCCATTACTATTTGGAAGTTTTGGTTTAATATCCTTTTTCTCATGATAACTGATATAAGCGCAAACATCTCTTGCCACTCCCCAATGACTCATTGCATCCATACGGTTGGGAGTTAAGTCCTATTTCAAATACCCAATCTTCATAAGGTTTGAAATATTCTGCTACAGATGTTCCGGCTTTCAGATCGTCAGGTAAAACCATAATCCCGGCATGTGAAGTGCCGAGGCCTACTTCATCTTCTGCACAGATCATACCGTGACTTTCTGCATTTCGGATCTTTGCCACTTTCATTGTGATTGGTTCACCGGAAGTCGGATAAATCGTTACGCCAACAGGGGCCACAATTACTTTTTGCCCGGTCGCTACATTCGGTGCTCCACATACAATGGATAAGGGTTCAGCTGCTCCTATATTTACTTTAGTAAGTGTAAGTTTATCTGCATTTGGATGTTTTTCTGCATTCAATACTTCTCCGATGATCAGTCCTTTTAATCCGCCTTTTACTTCTTCATATTTTTCCAACGACTCAACTTCCAGGCCTACCGAGGTCAGAATTTTACTTAAACGTTCAGGTTCTACTGTAACAGGGAGATATTCACTCAGCCATTTATAAGAGATCGTCATGTATCCTAATTCATTAATAGCTGCGAAGATAAAGGAAAGGAGGGAAGTGAAATGCTTGCTGGTAATGGTTTTTCAGTAATGTTTATCTAAAGTCTTTAATTGACTCTTTGGAAAAATTTATAAAAAAAACAGACCTCGCATAACGAGGTCTGAATATCTGTTTATCATAGCTTGAATTTTTCAGGCACACATTTCTACTTTGAAAGCGAGGCTGAAGTAGGAAAAATAGTGCCCTCTTTCATTTTTAGAATCAGCATTCCATTCATGACCAAAGAGAAAAGGCTGCCTGGTGCCGCTGGCAGCTTCGCCAATTGCGACTAAAGCATCTTTTGACTGCAAACGGAAACCATATACGTTTTCTTTTTGGAGTGCAACGGGAGAAAAACCAAAACGGATCCAGCGGGCTTCATCTCCTTTTCGCAATGCCAGGTTAGAACTTCCAATAGAAGGACCCCAGGTCTTTGTCTTATTGTCAAACTCGTGAAAGGTCAATATGATTTCACCGGGATATTGTACAGCAGAAGAATACAACTGGATATTATCCAGCAATCCTTCAGACGGACATTGAAATGTTTGTCCGCCGAAATGGTCAGTCGGATCGGTTTGTAAATGACCAATCCATAAAGTGGTGTTGGTTTTGCGCTTGCGTAAGAACCGGACGGGGTTGGCCGGCATGTTTCATAGTTTCCATAGTTAGTGTTTTTAAGAGTTTACACGCAGCAGCTTTGGTACGGAACAAAATGGGTTATAACTAATAACTCCATACATGAACATTTATTGTATCCGATCAATAAAAATCATTCATTCTCAATAAAAAAAATTTTCAAAATAGTGTTCAGGTATTTCTGTTTTTGTACTTAATTTTTATGTAAATTGAAAATGATCTTTGGGATAGAGGAATGCAGCTATGTGGATAACCATGCTTCAGCCGGTGAAAAAATAGTGAAGAAAGAAAAATTTTTTTTCAATCGCATTCTGCAATTTATATTCGCTTTTCTGACTGACTGGGAACATTCCTTTAACGAAAAGAATAATTTTCTTAAATCAAGACTGGAATACTAACCCGAGGTCATTGGTGAATAACTAATGGTATTAACTTTTTATCGCTGTAGCTGAACATGGACCTGACTAATTTAAACAAAGACAGGAAGCAAAGAAGAAAATCCTCACTTGACCTGGGCACAATGGTATATGGTAAAGTACCTCCACAGGCAAAAGACCTGGAAGAAGCTGTACTTGGTGCTATCATGCTGGAAAAAAGTGCTTTTGATACTGTTATAGAAATTCTGAAACCCGAATGTTTTTATGTAGAAGCGCATCAGCGCATCTTTAAGGCCATGCAGAGCCTGGCGAATAAAAGCCAGCCCATAGATATTCTGACTGTAGTTGAAGAATTGCGAAGCAAAGAAGAACTGGAAATGGTAGGCGGTCCTTATTATGTGACCAAACTTACCAATGCTGTTGTTTCATCCGCCAATATAGAAGCCCATTCAAGAATCATTTTGCAAAAATTCATTCAACGGGAACTGATCCGTATCAGTGGTGAAATCATTGGTGATGCATATGAAGATTCAACAGATGTATTCGATCTGCTGGATGATGCCGAAAGCAAATTGTTTGAGATCACCAACAATCACCTTCGTAAGAATTTTGATACGATTGATTCAGTATTGGTAAAAACCATTCAGCGTATTGAAGACCTGCGTCATAAAAATGAAGATGTAACCGGTGTGCCGAGCGGATTTTCTTCGCTGGATCGTGTTACTTATGGATGGCAGAATACAGATCTTATCATTCTGGCTGCACGTCCTGCAGTTGGTAAAACTGCTTTTGCGCTGAACCTTGCCCGCAATGCTGTGATGCATCGCAATAAACCAACACCGGTTGCTTTATTCTCTCTTGGAAATGAGTGCCGGACAATTGGTACAACGTATTCTTGCTGCTGAAAGTGAAATATGGCTGGAGAAAATTGCAAGAGGTAAACTGGAAGAGCATGAGATGAAACAACTGTATGCAAGAGGTATCCAGCGATTGGCACAGGCTCCTATATTTATTGATGATACTCCTGCATTGAACATTTTTGAATTGCGGGCCAAATGCCGCCGATTGAAAAATAAACATAATATCGGGTTGATCATTATTGACTACCTGCAATTGATGAGCGGCACCGGTGAAAACCGCCAATCCAACCGGGAACAGGAGATCAGTAATATTTCAAGAAACCTGAAAGCATTGTCTAAAGAATTGAATGTTCCGATCATTGCCTTGTCTCAATTAAGTCGTGAGGTAGAAAAACGTAGCGCCGGTAAAGATGGAACCAAGATGCCGCAATTGAGTGATCTGCGTGAATCAGGAGCCATTGAACAGGATGCTGATATTGGTGATGTTCCTGTACCGTCCCGAATATTATGATATTACCAGCAATGAAATGGGAGAAAGCAATCGGGTGAAACGAATTATAAGAATTGCAAAGCATCGTAATGGTATGCTGGAAACAATTAAACTAAGAGCCTTATTACATATTCAGAAATTTGTAGAAGATGATGGTAGTGGTCTTGAGCGGAATCGGGTTGCCGCGGCAATTGGAAACCGGTGCCCGATGCTGAAGGCGGTGATGCCAAATTGTATATACAAACAGGTAGTAAAATGAATGATCTGCCATTCAGCGATGAGGAAGAAACGCCATTTTAAAATTTCAGATTTACGATTTACGAATTTAGATTTGTCCTGCTTAATTGCAGGGCTTTTTGTTTATGACACTTCCTTTTTTTTATATCAAAGAATACAACCCAAGGCAAGACAAAATTGTTTTGGATGAAGATACATCCAGGCATATTGTGCAGGTATTGCGAATGAAGGAAGGAGAAAAAATAAATCTGACTGATGGAAAAGGAAATTTGATCACATGCGAAATTCTGGAAGCCCACAAAAAACACTGTAAGGCTGAAGTTAAAGTAACCAGCAACCAGAAACCGGCAACCAGGAACATCACAATAGCAATTTCTCTTCTTAAAAACACCAACCGTTTCGAATGGTTTTTGGAAAAAGCAACAGAAATCGGAATTTCAGAAATTATTCCCCTGATCTGTGAACGAACTGAAAAAGAAAAATTCCGTTATGAGCGGATGAAGCAGATATGTATCAGTGCCATGCTGCAAAGTCAGCAATGCTGGCTGCCTTTGCTTCACGAACCTGTTTCATTCAATAAAATAATTGAAGAGTCGCATCATGATCAGAAGTTTATTGCTCATTGCCTGCAAGATGAAAAAAGAAGCCTTAATACCCTGTCAAATAAAAATCTCTCCTCACAAATAATTTTGATCGGGCCAGAAGGCGACTTTACAAACGAAGAAATCAGATCGGCCATTCAAAATAGGTTTATAGCAGTTTCATTAGGAGCAACCAGGTTGAGAACGGAGACGGCAGGAATAGCTGCAGCAACTTTGCTTTGCATGAATGTTTAATGTGAATTTCTTTTTAATCTTTGATCGAGTTCGGTTTTTTAACTGCTGTATATTGCTGGAATTCTATTTTAATTCTTTGCCCCAAAATTAATTTGTTATTCCTGTTTTTGAAAAACAAAAAGATGAAAAATCATTTACTTGCTTTATTATTATTTTTTTCTTTTGATGTAAATGCACAAACAACAATGTGTGGAACAGCAGGCGAGGGAGGAACAGTAACACTTACAGCGCCTGCAGGAAATGTTTTCACTTCAATAACATTTGCCAGTTATGGAACTCCCAATGGAAGTTGCGAAAGTTTTACTATTGGAACCTGTAACGCAGCAAATAGTGTGAGCATTGTACAAACTGCTTTGATAGGACATAATTCAGCCAGTATCGGAGCAAATAATGGAGTATTCGGAGATCCATGTGTAGGAACGGTTAAGAGACTTTATATAGAAGCAATTTATTCCTCAGCGCTTCCTTTGAAACTTGTCTCTTTTACCGGAACGTCTCATGCTTCTCTTAATCTGTTGAATTGGGAGACGACCAATGAGATTAATACAAGAGAATTTCAAATAGAACGAAGCAGTGACGGCAGCCATTTCGCTGTAATCGGAACTGTGGCTGCGGTCAATCATCCTGGAAATAACAGCTATTCTTTTTCTGATAACTTATTGCAGGTTCCTGTTCAGTTCTACAGGATTAAAATGATAGATATCGACGGGGCTTTTGTTTATAGTAATGTTATTAAACTCGAAACTTTCTCTTCCAATCGGTTTACAGTTTTTCCGAATCCTGTTACCAATTCAATTACTATTGGCAGTCTGCGGAGTAAGGGCCTAATTGAAATTTCCGATATACAGGGCAGAATAATTCAAAAAGTAGCTGTAATTGGCCAAACCCAGACTATCAACTTAGAAGGTTATTCAAAAGGTTTGTATTTAATTAAATATAGCTATGATGATATAATAATCTGCAAAAAAATTGTGAAGGAGTGATTTGTCAGTTTAGTAAAGTCCTCTATATATTTTTTTGACAATCCCAGGTCCTTCATAAATAAAGCCTGTCCATACCTGTACTAATGAAGCACCGGCATTAAATTTTTCTTTGGCATCTTCTGCAGTAAAAATTCCACCCGATGCAATAATTGGAATTTGTCCGTTTGCTTTTTTATGAATGTATTTAATAATTTCTGTTGATCTTTTTTGCAAAGGTTTTCCGCTTAATCCGCCTGCTCCGATTTTCGTGAGTCGTGAGTTGTGAGTCGTGAGATCAGGACGCTCAATTGTTGTATTCGTTGCTACAATTCCATCTAATTTGATTTCCATCGCAAGATCAATTACATCATCCAGTTGTTCGTTTGTCAGATCAGGAGCTATTTTCAGTAGAATTGGTTTTTGACTTTTGAATTTTAAATTTTCATTTTGCAGATGTGTCAGAATTTTTCTCAACGATTCTTTTTCCTGTAATTCTCTTAGTCCAGGCGTATTCGGCGAACTTACATTCACAACAAAATAATCAACATAGGGATGCAATTCTTTAAAACAGATCTCATAATCTTTCCAGGCCTCTTCATTAGGTGTTACTTTGTTTTTCCCAATATTACCGCCGATGATGAGCCGTGAGTGGATTCGTATCTGACTTCTGACTCCTGACTCTCGACTCCTGTCTTTCTCTCCACTTTTTTAATCTCTCAGCTATCACTTTCACTCCATCATTATTAAATCCCATCCGGTTGATCAGGGCTTTATCTTTTGGTAAACGGAACAATCTTGGTTTATGATTTCCTTTCTGCGGTTGTGGCGTTACTGTTCCTATTTCAACAAAACCAAACCCGAGTATTTCTAATTCTCTGAGGTATTTTGCATTTTTATCAAAGCCGGCACCGAGACCGATCCTATTAGGAAATTGAATATTGAAAATTGTGCATTGGAGATTTCCTTTGGGTCTGAAATAGCTGCTGATAATTTTCCTTTTTATTGGAATGCTACATAATATTTTCAGGCAATTCATGGAAAAATAATGCGTCCATTCCGGCGGAAAAAAGAAGAGAATGTTGCGAAGCAGCTTATACATACCGTGAAGCGAAGGTAACGGAACTTTTACGGATGCATTTTGTTATTAACTTTGGATAAAATCAAAATTCATTTTATGCAGGAAGCATATATCGTAGCTGGGTACAGAACAGCTGTTGGCAAAGCGAAGCGGGGTGGATTTCGTTTCTACCGTCCGGATGATCTGGCAGTGGATGTGATCAAAGGTTTGATGGCTTCAGTACCGCAGCTCGAAACGAAAAGAGTAGATGATGTAATTGTCGGAAATGCAGTGCCCGAAGCAGAGCAGGGATTGCAGGTGGGTCGTATCATTGCAGCAAGGGCCTTGGGTTTTGATGTGCCGGGTATGACGGTGAATCGTTATTGTGCGTCTGGTTTGGAAACGATTTCCATTGCCACAGCGAAAATCAGGATGGGAATGGCGGACTGTATTATTGCCGGAGGAACAGAGAGCATGAGCCTGGTTCCTACTGCAGGATGGAAAACTGTTCCTGCTTATTCCATCGCAAAAGATGACCCGGATTATTATTTAAGTATGGGATTAACCGCAGAAGCAGTGGCGAAAGATTATAAAATAAGCCGAGAAGCACAGGATGAATTCTCTTTTAACTCACATCAGAAAGCAATCAATGCGATCAGGAATGGATATTTCAAAAGTGGAATACTTCCAATTAATGTAGAAGAAGTTTATGTAGATGAAAAAGGAAAAAGGCAAAAAAGAAATTACATAGTTGAGACAGATGAAGGGCCACGAGCAGATACATCATTAGAGGCATTAGCAAAATTGAAACCTGCATTTGCGTCAGGTGGTTGTGTTACTGCAGGTAATTCATCACAAACTTCAGATGGGGCTGCTTTTGTGATCGTGATGAGTGAAAAGATGATGAATGAATTGAAATTAAAACCAATTGGAAGATTAGTGGCTTGTTCTGTTGCAGGTGTTCATCCCCGGATCATGGGTATCGGACCTGTTGCTGCTATTCCGAAAGTGATGAAACAATCCGGAATGAAACTTTCTCAAATCGATTTGATAGAATTAAATGAAGCATTTGCTTCGCAATCACTCGCTGTTATTCGTGAAGCAGGATTGAATCCTGAAATAGTTAACATCAATGGCGGTGCTATCGCATTAGGCCATCCGTTAGGATGCACCGGGTGTAAACTCACGATTCAAATTCTTAACGACATGAAAAGGCTGAATAAAAAATATGGAATGGTGACAGCCTGTGTCGGCGGTGGGCAAGGTATTGCTGGTATTATTGAAAATATCTCTTAGAAAAAATCTGATTTGTTTTATAAAAATTTCTCTTCCCAGTCTCTTCCTATATTATTTATTTTAATATTAGCTTCTTCTGTTAAGCAATAAGTTTGCAGAATACAATGATAGGAGTATGTCATTAAATTCTTTAATTATATGCTAACCAGCTGACCTGATTCTACATATGGAAGGAATCATTTTATGATTTGCAATTATCTTGCTGTTGCGACTTGTATTGCAACTTTGCTAAGAAATTTTATCGTAAATATGTTTTGAAACCATGATTCAAACTTAAATTTGAGGATTGTTTATTTTCAATATTGGATAATGCAATCGAAGAAAGCATAATAAAATGAAGGTTATTTTTTTAATATTAGCCGGGCTTTTTATTTATCAATTGGCCTGGACGCAGGTTCCTACTGATAGCACGGCATCCGATTCTGTATTGTTGAAACAGATCGAAGAAGAAATGAACAAGAGCCAGCCCCCGTCTGCACCAACTCAACAGGTTCGTTCGGGTCTTACATTCAATCCGGATATTGGAGTTATTGGGGATTTTCAAGGCGCCTACAGCAGTTTGGGAAAAAGAAATTTTGATCTTTACCTGAACGAGACAGAGCTTTCATTGCAAGCTCCGGTTGATCCTTATATACGAGCTGATTTTTTTCTGACTTTTGGAAGAGACCCTGTAACGGGTAAATATGGAGCAGCCGTAGAAGAAGGATATCTTACGACACTATCGCTGCCTGCACGATTGCAATTAAAAGCAGGAAAATTCAGGCAGGCAGTCGGAAGGATTAATCCAACACACCCTCATGCATTACCTTTTGTTGACCTGCCTAATGCCTATGTAAATTTATTTGGCGATGAAGGATTGAACGATGAAGGATTGTCTTTAAGCTGGTTGTTACCAAACAAAAAGTTTTACCAGGAAATAATTTTCCAGTTTACCTCGGGATTTTCTGAATCGCCGGCTTTTGCACGCAGTGCCGGTAATCACTTTTTATATCTTGCGCACCTGAAGAATTTTTTCACTCTTACAGATAATGCAACACTTGAATTAGGCCTGACAGGAATTTCAGGACCCAATGATTCTGCAAGAACAACCAATATTGCTAGTGCTGATCTTACTTACAAATGGAAACCGGTTCAATTAAATACTTATCGTTCGGTTACATGGCAAAGTGAATTTTTTTACAGTAATGCTAATATGCCCGGTAACATAGATGCAAAGAATTCATTCGGTCTTTATTCATATATTCAATATCAATTGGCGAAACGATGGTTTTTAACAGGCCGTTATGATTATGCACAGAAACCATATGATAAAAGCATTGTTGAAAATGCTTTTTCACTTACGGCTGGCTGGTATGCAACTGAGTTTTCAAAAATGGAAGTTGAGGCTAAAGCAACGAATGATAACATTCAGCCATCCTATTACCAGGTCTGGCTGCGCTGGATATTTGTGATCGGTGCACATGGAGCGCATCAGTATTGATTCTTAAAAAATAAATTTTACGAAGTATATGAAAAGAAAAATATTTTTATTATTAGCAATGATCATTGGAAGCACCGGTTTCGTCTTTGCAAAGACTATTAAAGTAGTAGCAACGCTCACTGATTTGAAAAGCATCGCAGAATTCGTTGGAGGAAATAAAGTTGCAGTTAGTTCCATTGCAACCGGCTATCAGAATCCGCATTTCGTCGATCCCAAACCCAGTTATATTATTGGTTTATCAAGTGCCGATCTTTTTATTACAGTGGGGCTTGGATCTGGAAACTGGATGGTCACCACAATTGTTAGCAAGCTCCCGTAATTCAAAAATTCAAAAAGGCTCACCCGGGTATGTGGATGCTTCTATTGGAATTGCTTTGATGCAGGTCCCTATTTCAGCTAACCGTGCTGAAGGCGATATACATATTTATGGTAATCCGCATTATTGGCTCGATCCCATGAATGGAAAAATTATTGCAAGAAATGTCGCCGATGGATTGGAACGTATTGATCCTTCTAACAGATCTTACTATGAAGCTAATCTCAAAGCATTTGACGATAAAATTGATGCAAAGATGAAAGAATGGCAAGCTAAAATGGCTCCTTTTTACGGCACTAAAATTATTGTATATCATGATGAGTGGTGTTATTTTGAAAACAGGTTTGGATTAAAGATTGTGGATTATATGGAGCCTAAACCCGGTATTCCGCCTACTCCATCACAATTAGTGAAAGTGATCAAAGAAGTAAAGGCAAATAATATAAAAGTCATAATTTCATCACCATATTTCACTACTTCATCAACAGATGTAGTATCCAAACAAACAGGAGTAAAAGAATTGACATTAGCAACATCTGTCGGCGGTTTTGATCCGATCAAAAATTATTTTGACCTGTTTGATTATGATATTAACCAGTTAACAGCAGTGTTGAAGTAATTACGAAAACCAATCTTGCGCATTATGTTTGAAATGTTTCAATTACCGTTCATGAAAGCAGGCCTTTGTGGCTGTAGTGATCACCGGCATTCTTTTATCTTACCTGGGTGTACATGTAGTAGGAAGGGGCATTGTTTTTGTCGATCTTGCATTAGGCCAGATATCTTCTTTAGGTGTCGCATTTGCTACATTCATCGGCTCAGGTCTGACATCTATCCCGCTTATTTTTACTTTAACAGGAGCTTTGCTTATTGTCTTTTATCAATATCCGGGATAAAAGATTGAAACAAGAAGCGATTATCGGTATCATTTATGCTTTTGCATCCGCACTGACGGTGCTGCTCATTTCAAAAACCCCACATGGCGATTCAGATATACAGGAAGTATTGTTTGGAAGTATATTGTCGGTGAGTAAAGAGCAGATATCTACTATGGGGATCGTTTTTGGAGCCATTGCGTTGGCTCATCTTGTTTTTTTCAATAAGTTTTTTTCGCTTACAAGATCTTTTGAGAATGGGGAAGTGCATCTGGGGATTTTTAATTTCTGGAATTTCTTATTTTATATTTCTATTGGCCTTGCAATTGTTTTTGCAGTGAAAGTAAATGGGGTGATTCCTGTGTTTTCTTTCCTCATTATACCTGCAGTATCTGCTATTATGTTTTCCAGGAATAACACAATGGTTTTCATCATCGCCCTTATCATCAGTATCCTGGGTGGGTTTTTAGGATTGAATTTTTCATTCCATTACGATTTTCCCGCAGGCTCTTCCATTGTAGCAGTGCTGGGAGGAATATTTATTCTTGCTTCCTTCTATAAAATTCTCAGCGGGGCATTCCGGAAAAAGAGCTAGGAAGAATGCCAAAGTTGTAAACATTAAGGGTGGACTATTGCATTAGGCCGTTGGGCGGAATGCATCGAATTTAAACTCACAATACAAATTCTTGACAACGGGATGCGGATATATAAAAACGAGTAATTGCCGGATTTCTTGAAAATATCCAAAAAAGGCTCAATTTATTTTCACTAACCTGTTTTAAAAGTCACTTGCCTGAGTATAGTTTTCCCGATAGGAATTAAGGAAATATTTTCTGTTTTCCCTGATTGAACATTGAAAAATTTTGTTTCAAAAATAAGCTGATCCCTTTTCTTTTTTATTTTTCCATTACAATATACATATTGCTTTATAGAAACAGGTTTATAATGAGTGTCGCAAAATCCTGGGATGCTATATTTTTTTGTTTTTATTTCTGCTGATTCAATCGGCATGGCCAATACTAACGGCCCATAAGTAAAGTAGACCTCGTTTTCCTGAGTTTGATTTATTCTCAATGCAGGCTTAAACTTAATCTCAATCCTTTCTTTTTTCTTCCATTGTTTGTGAATAGAAATAAACTCTTTTCCTTCTTTATAAGGAACATTAGCCAAAGTTTTCTTTGACCAATTTGGTTTCCTGATTTTTAAAACTAAATCAACCGGGCTTTCAGGAGTAATCTCAAAGATGACAGAAAATTCATAAGGATAGGATGTAATTTCTTTAATAAATATTTTTTTTCCATTCAAAGTCAGCTCAGTTTCACAGGGTCCAAATAAGCAGGCGATCAATCCTTGTTCATCTTTCATCCACATATTTTGTACAAAATAAGGAGTTATTCTTCCTGCGTTGGGAACACAGCAAACAGCAACATCCTGGTGCACCGGCGAATATTTATATCGTGTTTGCTTTTTACTTTTTTCTGTTTCGCCATACTTTTTGCCACACATTTCATATGAATTATCTGTTTTTAAATAGGCAATAGAATTCTTTTCCGGGTGTCTTGACCCCTGTGCTGCATTGAAAAATATTTTTTCTGCCTTATCAGCAAAATAAAATTTACCGGTTTTTTGTAAAAGAAAAAGATAAGAATCCATCAACTCCTGGATAGAACAATATTCATACCCGGTAGTGGTTGCATTTGCATTTCGCTGTGATATCCACTCATCACCTATGGGGCCACCGGAAGGAGTGGTTGTGTTTTCTACTCTTTGCAAATAGATAGTAAGCGCTTTTTTTAACTCAGGATCACCAGTTGCGAAAAAGGCAGATGCAAGCGAACGGATATGCTCATAAGTATGGACACCATGACCTGCAAGTTTATAATTATCATTCAGAATATTTTTCAATTGAATATCTTTTTCACTTACTTCCTCCCTGCAATAATCCCGAAATAAAAAAGCAGCATAGTCCATATAAATCTTGTGTCCCGTAATGTGGAACAATTCATTTAGCACATCCGTAAACATTAAACCGTGGCTCACTCCTGCATATGGCTTATTGATAAAGAAAGGAGCGGAAGAATCAATTGGGTAATTATCCATTACATTTTGGACTGCACGGACGACTGCTTTTAGAACTTTTTCATTTTTTGTAGCTTCATAATAAGCTAATAAAACCCGGTATAATGTGGCCTTTGACCACAACTCACCATTTTCCCCTGTAAAATTGTAGCGAAGACCAGGAGCGTAAATGCCTATGTATCCATCTTTGTCCTGTGTGGAAAGTATATAATAAATATAATTTTCAACCCTTGACCAATGTTTTTCATCATTCAACATATAGGCATGCCGCAGGTAACCGTCCCACCAGTTAGATTGACTTTCGCTGTTCCACCACAAATATTGCATGCTCCATTCATCATCAGTCCGGATGTTACCAACATTTTTGCTTCGGATTTTTTTTGTCAATCTATTTTTACCGTAAATCTTATCGTTAATAATAAGATCGGGAGCCAACTGATCAAGGTGACCGACAAAACCATCAAGATCCCTTTGCATTTGATTTTTGATCCAGCCAGCTGGTTTTATACCTCCCAATGATATTTTTTGCAGCGCATAATTCATCATTACTTCATTGACCACACAGCAATTCCATAAGGTGTCAGTTCAAAGCTGTTTTGAATAATATTCGTTTTGCCATAGAGAATAGAAAACGTAGCCTGGGGGATTGCAAGATCAGTTTTTTGGTTTTTGTCTGAAAGATTTACAGCAACAAGAACTTTATTTTTCCCATCATCTCTTAAAAAACTCATTATATAGTTATTGCTGTTGCCAATAGTTTTATAGTTTCCAGAAGAGAGTGCTGAATTGCTTTGCCTGATTTTTATTATTGTTTTATAGAAATTAAACAAAGAATTTTTGTCGCCAATTTCTTCTTCCAAAGAAATGCCATCATTGGGCTTAATGTTTCTATTATCCCACCACGGGCCCGTGTTTTTATACCATAGCGCCATTCCTTTGCCGCTGTCAGATTTAAACCATTCAAATGCTTCACGACGGGGAATATCGTTGCCATCTGTATTACCATAAATATTAAATCCGCCCTTCCCGAACATTCCTATTTCCTGGCCATAATATATGGAAGGCACACCGCCGATTAATAAATAAATAGCTGCGGCTGCTCTTTCCTTTTCAGGATCTCTATTCAATGTACTTGCTGACCGGTCTATATCATGGTTTTCAATAAAAATAATTTGTTCTTTTCCTTTTGGAGTCATGCCGAGTATTGTATCAGCTTTATTAATGATTTTTTCTTTATCGAATGAAAGAATAGCTTGCTGCAATCCAAAACCAAACATCCTGTCAACGCCGGCCTTTTCAAAATAGTCGAAACCATAATCGCCCCAATTAGCCTGTTCCGCAACAAACTTGGTTTTCGGGTTAACTTTTTTTACTCTTTGAATAAGTGGTGACCAGAAATCATGAAACAAATTTGTCAGCGTAGGTTTATCATCCAGGTGATCCATTGCATGATCAAGACGAAAGCCATCTGCACCGTCGTCAAATTTTCCATCTTTATTGGGGTCAACAAAAAATGAAAAGAGCTTTACATTGTAATCTAATACTTCTTTACTTTTCAAATTAACAGTAGTGATCTTTATCTTTTTCCCGTCAAAGCTTTTTAACTCGGTCAGGCCATATATCATTGTCCCAGGCTTAGTATGGGCTTCATCCTGGAAGAGAATATAATTACTATAAGAAGATTTTAAATTACCAACTGCATCTTTCCACCATAAATGTTTATCTGTTATATATTGAGTTTCCATATCAAGATATATCTTCATTCCTCTTTTATGCACTTCTTTTACCAATGCGATATAGTCTTTCATAGTGCCGAATTCAGGATCTATCTTTTCAAAATCATTGGCAAAATAATTATGATAACAGTCAGCGTCATATAGTGGCAAAAGCAAAATAGAAGTCACATCAAGGTCCTGCAGGTAACCGAGCTTTTCACGTAAACCATTCAGGTCTCCCTGCAAGTCGCCATTACTATCATAAAAGCTACGTTGAAATACATGATAGATGATTTCTCCCTTCGATTGGTTTGTTACTGCTTTTTGACTGTTGACTCCAGTAAAAGCTGCAGATAGTAATAAAGCACTTAGAATAATTTTACGCATTGCATTTTGTTATTTATAAAAATTAATAAGGTGAAGGACTTACGCTTGTCCAACCACCATCAATAATCAATGATTGCCCGGTGATGTGTCTTGCCTTGTCTGAAATTAGAAATAAAGCTGCCGCTGCAATTTCTCCGGTTGTTGCAGGTCTGCCCATTGGTGTTATTGAAGACCATGTTTTATTGTATTCAGAGTCTTCTTTTGTTCTTTCAGTTAATGTAGCACCCGGAGCTATTGCGTTAACATTGATATTATAAGATGATAATTCGATCACAAGATTTTTTGCTAACATTTCTAATGCTGCTTTGGTCATTCCGTAAGCTGTAAGGTTCTTATGCGCCTGGTGACCTGTGACCGAAGACATAAACAACAATGAACCACCGCTGTTTTGTAATTTCATCTGGTTAGCTGCAGCTTGTGCCAGAAAGAACGTTCCGCCGAGATTAACATGCATTACTTTATTAAATGACTTTTCAGGATAAGTTAAAAAATCTCCATACAAAGTGATGCCTGCATTTGCGATGGCGATATCTAATTTTCCAAACCGGTTTACAGCCGTCTCCACCATTTTCCTGATCACAGCAATATCACTGCAATCACCGGCAAGAGCAAAACAACTATTAGGCGCTTCAGAATTAATTTTTTTGCATGCTTTGGCTGTTAATTCTTCATCTTCATCGTTCAAAATGACTTTTGCTCCTTCGAGCGCCAATCGCCTGCAAATTTCAAAACCAATGCCCTGGCCTGCGCCTGTTACTATAACTGTTTTATTGGTAAATTCATTTTGATTCATCGGTTAAATCAGTAATTGGTAAAGTTAAAAAAATAGACTGCTGGAATTGTAAAAAGTTTTCGATTAACTGGAATGATGTTGTATTATAGCCAAGCTGGGAGAATATTTATTCTTGCTTCCATCTATAAAATCCTTAGCGGAGCATTCAGCAGAAAGAAGGAGTAGTTAAAAAATTCAGCTTGAAATGATTTATAGTTTATTGATCATCCTGATCACATTTTCCCAACTGCCGCCATTGTAAACTTCATTAATGCCGGTTGCCTTCATTATTTGTACAGCCTGTCCGCTTCTCGCACCGGTAGTGCAACAAAAGATCACGGGCTTTTTCATGTCTTTAATTCTTGTAACATTTATATTGATCCTGTCAACAGGAATATTAATTGAATTGGGAACATGCCCCTGGTCGAATTCATATGCTGTTCTAACATCAATCACGACAGCTCCGTTGCGTAAGGCCTCTTTGATCTTACTGTTGCCAAATCCAAATATTGAAAATAAATCCATATTCACTTTTGTTTCCGGTTACCAGTTACCGGTAACTGGTAACCAGTAACTGGCAACTATTTTAAACTGCAATTGCTTTTGGTTTTCTTTCCCCGATCTGCTGGCGCCACATGGCATAATACAATCCTTTTTCTTCCAGTAATGCTTCATGATTGCCGGTTTCCACCACATCGCCTTTTTCCAATACATAAATTCTGTCGGCATGCATGATAGTGGAAAGACGATGTGCAATTAAGAATAGTGATCTGGTTTCCCTGTTGAGAAATTTCTCGTATTGTATCGGTGATTTCTTCTTCTGTCAATGAATCCAATGCAGAAGTAGCTTCATCAAATAATAACAAGTTTCGGTTTGCGCAATAATGCACGGGCAATAGATAAACGTTGTTTTTCGCCACCTGATAATTTTAAGCCGCCTTCACCGATCATTGTATCCAAACCTTTTTCCGCTCTTGCCAATAAATTCTGACAGGCAGCTTTATTCAATGCATCCATTCAGGTCTTCATCTGTTGCCTGTGGATTTACAAACAACAGATTTTCTTTAATAGTGCCGCTGAACAAGATTGGTATCCTGTGTTACAAAACCGATCTGGTTGCGCAGATCATCAAACCTCATTTCTGTTTCATCTAAATTATTGTATAATATTTTTCCCTCCTGCGGACGGTATAATCCAACCAATAATTTCATTAATGTAGATTTGCCACTGCCACTTGGTCCAACAAAAGCAATAGTTTCTCCAACCCTGTACATCAAAACTTATATTATTGATCGCTTTTTGTGAAGCAGTCTGGTGTTGGAATGCAACATTTTTAAATGACAGTGTTTCTATATTGCCCAGATGGTTTTGGATGAGCCGGCTCCAGTTCCGGCGTCTTTTTCATCAGGTTATGAAAATTATTCAGCGATGCTTCTGCTTCCCGGTAAGAGAGAAGGATATTTCCGATTTCCTGCAATGGACCGAATACAAAAAAGGAAAATATCTGCATGGTCACCAATTGCCCTGCATCCATTTGATCTATGAAAGATCAGCCACATTAAAATAAAAAGAATTACCTGGCGCAGTGTATTTACCATTGTGCCCTGGATAAAACTGATACTTCGGATACGTTTTACTTTGGTTAATTCCAGTCCAAGAATTTTATAAGTATTTTTATTTAAGCCGCTCTACTTCCTGCTGGGTAAGACCAAGACTTTTTACCAGTTCAATATTGCGCAGCGATTCAGTGGTGGAACCGGCCAGTGCAGTTGTTTGTCCAACAATATTTTTTTGAATGATCTTTATTTTTTTACTCAGCAGATTGGTGATAAACGTCAGTAACAATATACCGACCAGGTAAGCAACCGGAATACTCCAGTGAATAAAAATGGCTGCATAAACAAAAACAAATAACAACTCCGACGATAACCCCGAAAAGAATATTGATGAAATTGATCATGAATTTTTCTACATCAGCTCTTACTTTGGTTAATACAGAAAGTGTTTCACCGCTGCGCTGGTCTTCAAATTGCTGGTAAGGCAATTTCATGGCATGTTGCAAACCATCTGTAAAAACTTTTGCGCCGAATTTCTGGATCACCACATTCAAAAAATAATCCTGGAAATTTTTTGCGATACGGCTGATCATGGCCACCGTAATGGAACAAATAACAATGATACCAGACTCCGGGATTGTTCTCCAGGAAAAAGAGTTGAAAAAGCGGTTGGCATCCAGAATTATTTGAATGATATTGATGTCATTAGCCAGGTTGATCAGTTTACCGAAAAGGATCGGATCAACCAGGGAAAAACCAATATTGATAGCAGCCAGGGTAAGCACAAGTGCGACCAGCCATTTATGTGGTTTCAGGTAATTGCAATAATATCTTCATAAAAATGATCGTCGGAATTAAAATGAAAGCGAATTAAGCAGTCAAACATCGTACAAGTTCGGGAAAAAAGACAAAATAGCAGAGAATGAGAGGGTGAGAGGGTGAGAGGAGAGAGATTATGGGGAGAGTGAAGATTTTATTTTGGAGCAAACTTTTAAAATTTCGAGTGATTCGGCTGCGAGCCATTTCAATTCTTGCTTGTTACCAAAACCAGTTTCCTCAAAAAGTTCAATCCAATAAATACATTCATCTGCTTCCTCAACTACAATACATATTTTCGAGTATTTTTCTGCTTTTGATCTTCCTCGGCAAAAAGCCCGGAAATTTGCTCCAACTGATGTGCCCGATTTTCCAAGCTGATACGACATGATTTTTGTAGCAGTATTAAATGGGACTGCACTTAAAAAATTCAAAACCCTCACTCCAAAATCTTTTGTCCGCTTACGGAATAATTCATTAAACTCAGCATTCGTCATAACAGTATCTTTATTATTTATAGTTAAAAGCTTCTCACATCCTCTAACAGCTCACCTTCTCACTTTCTTATCCTGCCCATCCTTCTCTATCCAAACTTCTGTATTGAATTGCTTCTGCCAGATGTTCCGGTTTAATATCTTCACTTGCTGCAAGATCAGCAATAGTTCTTGATACTTTTAAAATTCGGTCATAAGCTCTTGCAGATAAATTCAATTTTTCCATGGCAGCTTTCAAAAGATTTTGTCCCGACTGTATTGATCACACAAATTTCTTTCAGCATTTTACTGCTTATTTGTGCATTGCAATAAATACCGGGATTGATCTTTATATCGTTCTGCCTGTATTTCTCTTGCTTTAATAACCCGGTCACGGATAGCGCAGAATGTTTCCTGATGTTTTAATAGATGATAATTCACTGAAAGCAACCGGTGTTACTTCCACATGCAGATCGATCCGGTCAAGTAAGGACCGGAAATTTTATTCAGATATTTCTGAACGGCACCGGGCGGACAAGTACATTCTCTTTCGGGATGATTATAAAATCCGCAGGGACATGGATTCATAGATGCGATCAGCATGAAAGCTGGCGGGAAAATCAACCGCCACTTTTGCTCTTGAGATCGTTACTCTTCTTTCTTCCATTGGTTGCCGCATTACTTCCAGAACTGTTCTTTTAAATTCAGGTAATTCATCTAAAAATAAAACACCATTATGTGCCAATGAAATTTCTCCCGGTTGAGGAATACCGCCTCCGCCTACTAATGCCACATCGATAATAGTATGATGCGGTGAACGAAAGGTCGTTTGGAAATCAATGTTGAATTCTCCGGCAATTTCCCGGCTACTGAATGGATCTTTGTTGTTTCCAATGCTTCCTGCAAAGTAAGTGGAGGAAGAATGGTGGGCAATCTTTTTGCCAGCATTGTTTTTCCGGCGCCGGGTGGACCGATCAAAATTGCATTGTGTCCGCCGGCTGCTGCAATCTCCAATGCCCTTTTGATATTTTCCTGTCCTTTTACATCAGCAAAATCAATTTCAAAATCATATTGTGAATGAAAAAATTCTTCTCTTGTATTTACAACTGACCGGTTCTAATCCTTTTTCTTCATTTTCAAAAAAATCAATCACTTCTTTGATATGATTGACACCATAAACATGCAGGTTGTTGACCATGCCCGCTTCTTTTGCATTTACTTTTGGAACGATCAATCCTTTGAATCCTTCTTTTCTTGCCTGTATGGCAATGGGCAATGCTCCTTTGATAGATCTGATTTCACCATCAAGACTTAATTCACCCATAATAACATACTTGCTGACAATGCTTCGTAATTTTCTAATTGTTCGGAGGCACCAAGTATTCCCAATGCAATGGGAAGATCAAAGCAGTTCCGCTTTTTTTGATATCAGCAGGAGCAAGATTCACAACCACTTTTGTTCGCGGCATCATGATAGCCGTTGGTTTTGATAGTGCTTTCTACTCGTTGCAGACTTTCTTTTACAGCATTATCAGGCAAACCCAACGATCATAGGATCTTTGCCGGTTGCCATCCAGTTTACTTCAATAGTGATGGTAATAGCTTCTACACCATATACAGCGCTGCCAAATGTTTTTACAAGCATGATCCGATAGTTATCGGATTGAAGGTAGAAAAAAATAATTTGATTGGATATTACCGGTTAGTGGTATATGAGAAAAAAAATTATGCGGATGATGATATCGTATCGATGATAGGCAGGATACCTGGGCTGCTAAAGTTGATAACGAAATCAATACTTGAGCTGCAAGAGAAAAATCTTTTTTCAGTTACCTCTGACAAAATTGTAGCGGTAATAAGGAGAATCTACCAACGTGATCGTCATTGAGCTGTTAGTTAAATTACCGATGCTATATTTCCAGGTATGTCCGGCTCCGTAGTATTGAGTGTAATAATGGTAAAGCTGGTTGTTGTTGATCTGCCAGGTTCCATAGCTGCTGTCGCCGTTGCTGTAATAATAATACATTTTGCCATCCTGGTATTGATATAAAGTATTAGTGCCGTTGATCCATTTACCTATGAGCATTTGACGATCTGTTCCCGTTTGCTGCTGATTATTATTAGTAGTAGTATTTGAAGTTACTCTTGTGGCTGTAAAAGTGTAATGAGATTCATCAGTACTCTGGGCGACAAAAGAATTATCAGTTTGATTGATTACTTTATATAGAAATTTAGTTTTTGCTGATCCGTCAAAGTGGCCATAGTTCTGTTCCAGAATATCATTATCCAAACTCCAGGTCCCATAAGAGCTATCTCCGTTTGCAAAGTAGATATAAAAACTACCATCATTATATTGATACATGTAATCGTTAACGACTTTCCAGCTTCCTACCAGTTTTTTCCTGTCAATATTATTCCCTCCTCCGCTATTATCATTGGTATTGTTGTTAGTATTAGCATTCTGGTTCTTCTGATATCTTAATAAACTGGCAGTAGAGAAGGTATAACCATATTTACTCGTCAGCGCTTTACAAAGTTCATCGATCTCATTACCAAACAGCTCATAAAACTCGTTTATTTCATTGGTAAACTTTGTATTCTCCTCTTTTAATTTTTGATTTTGATCATCGCCTGAGGTTGTCTGGAGGAGCGATTCGTATTTATTAAGATAAGCGTTTAAATCATTTTCTAATTCGGTCAGCGCTTCATCTCTTTTTTGTAAAAAGGAATATAAACTGGGGTCCATATCTTTTTTCTCCAGGAGAAGTTCCAATGACTTTCTGTAGTGGGCCCATTCATTTAAAACGCCATTTTTAAAGTGACTAAATTCATCGCTTTTATAATTGGCAGTATAAGTTTGCAGATTACGGTAAGCCGAATTTTCTGAGGAAACATAGGAGTTCCATGCATTAACAGTTGCTTCTTTCATCACCAGGAAGTTTGTTCCCGTTGTGTCGCCACTTTTATTAAATTTTAACAGGTATAAAGCTCCTGCGCCAACTATAGTAGTGATCACACCGGTAAGAACATTCCGGAGCATTGTAGCGCTATGGGTTGAAAGAGGCGTACCTGATTTTGGCAGCGGAGGTGGAACAGCTTCTGACATAATGTTGCTTTGGGATTACCAATTTACAATTTTTTGGAAAACTGGTAAAAGACTTTTATTTTATTTCTTGTACCCCGCCTTCATACAATAAAGAGGTATAGGGGTCGGCTATAACAGAGGCAGGTTTGGACGAGACCGGGAAACTAAAAGTTTGCTTTGCCTGGCTGACCCAAAGTTTTTGGAAGTCCTTTTCTGCCAGATTGGTTGATATTTCAATATCTATGGGAAATTGAAATATCCCCGACTTTTGGATTTGCTCTAAGGTTAAAAGAACTTTTTTTTCACTTTCTGAGTAGTGCCAGGTGATTTTTAAATCAGGAATGTCCGGTGTGTAGAGCCATTGGTTAAAAAAAGTGTCCATTTTTTTCCCACTCACTTTTTCAGCCACTGATTCAAAGTTTTTTGTATCGGCGTTTTTGCCTTTATATTTTTCATAATAGCTGCGGATAATTTCATGGAAAATAGTATCTCCCAATTCCCGGCGAAGCATGTGAAGAACCCAACTGCCTCTTTGATAACTGTTGGGATTTAAAAGAGATCGTGGTTGTGAAATAGAATCTACTACCGGGTGACCCGAATATTTTGCATACGCAATGACTTGCCGCCTGTCATCCTGCATTTCATGGTTCAAGCTATCAGTCCCATACTTATCTGCTATATATAAATGTGTAAAGTAAGTTGCAAAACCTTCGCTTAACCACAAGTGAGCGAATGTTTTTTCAGATGCCATGTCTCCAAACCATTGGTGCGTTATTTCATGCGCCAGCAAACTTTCGACTGTCTGTATGGAACTGGCAGAAGATTCTTCATAGAATATACAGCTTGCATTTTCCATTCCGCCATAAATAGTTTTGGATTCTACATTAGCCAATTTATTGTAAGGATAAGGGGCGATGTAATCCGACAGAAATTTTAAGATGCGTGGAGCTACTGAATAATTCCGGAACCCGGTTGTGCTATCTTGTGGATACACCCATGCGCTGACAGGAATGCCGGGCGGGCTATCGGCATATTCTTTTACTGCAAATTTTGCTACACCAATCACCATGATCTTTGTAGAAAGCGGAATGTCTTCTACCCAATGCGTGAGTTTTTTATCAGGACCAATTATTTTTTCTTCAGTTTTTTTCCCATTTGAAATGACTTCATAATGAGCCGGCGCCGTAACGATAAATTCAAAACTGGCTTTATCATCGGGTTCATCTTTGCATGGAATCCAGTTATGTGCACGGGTAGGCCAATTATCAGCAAAGAAAGTCCGGTCTCCATATTTATTTTTTGAAATGATCAAACCATCTGCAGGGATCCCTTTGTAAGTGATAATGGCATCAAGAGTATCGTTTTCTTTGAAAGAATCGGGAGAAGTGATCGTTATTTTATCATTTTCCTGCTGAAAAGGAGTTTGTGATGAAGAAGGAAGAAACGAAGCATTCGTTACGATCATTCCTTTGCCTTTCCCATTTATTCCTGCCAGATCAAAACTTACAGACCTGGTTCCATTTATTGATCACAAACCTGATCGCTGCTGTCCCATTGATCGTATCGTTCTGATCATTGACTTCAATTTTAAATTTATAGTGCAATACGTCAATATTGGACTGTGCAGGCAGCTTTATTAAAAAACAACAGAGACAAGCAGTAAGTATTCCTTTTTGCATAGAGTACAAAATAATAAAGAAATGTTTCATGTTCATCCGTTAATCACATAAATCCAGGTTCAACTACAGCTTTTCCAGCATATCCACCACTTTTTCCTTTTTTAAGATGAAATAACCGAAGCGATCGTTGCTTATACCTTCTTTAAGCTGGTAAGTAAATTCAAGTTGATCATCTTTTACATTGGTTTCAAAATACCGAAAAGAAATGTTAGGATATACCTTCAGCTCATCCCCGATCTCGTACAAATGGGTGGAAAGAATGAAAAGAGAATTTTTGATTTTGATCAATCCCTTGATCACAGTGCTGGAACATTTCATTGCATCCTGTACATTGGTTCCTTTGAATAATTCATCGATCAGCACCAGCCATTTTTTCCCATTGTTGATCTTTTCAATAGTATTTTTTATCCGCTGTACTTCATTGAAGAAAAAACTTTCTCCTTTGGCGATATTATCGACTACATTGATATTACTCAGCAAACCGTCAAATAGTGTCAGCTTCATTTGTTGCGCCGGTACTCCCATACCGATATGCGCTAAAAAAACTGCGGAGCCGACCGATTTTATCAAAGTGCTTTTACCCGCCATATTTGCTCCTGTCAGAAAAAGAAAATTATGTTGCGGATTCATCTGCAAATCATAAGCAACCGGCTTTGGTAATAAGATATGATATAAACCTTTTGCATCTACCAACGGTGTTTCCTGTTCAACAAATTCCGGAAAGCTGAGATCAAATGTTTTCACTGCTACTGCCATCGAATACCATGCATCCAGGCGACTGAAAATATCGATCAGTTCCAATGTTTGCCGGCGAAAAGTATAAGCCAAATGATGCCCTAAGTATAAAGTTTGCGACAAAGAAAATTTTTGGTCTTTGGAAGATTCAGCCAGTTTTTGCAATGCCGGTTGTCTCAGCAATTGGAGGATACGTTCTATATAAAGTTTGCGATGGGAGGAAGTTCTTGTTCAGATAATAATTCCGCCATGATTTTTAATCCCTCTGTAAAAATCAGCAAAATGTTCACAGAATATTTTACCATTGAATAATCTGCTTGGTAAAACCATTTATATAAAAGACTTTGAATAATCCGGGATTTGCAGAAGGTGCGATCCAGGTCGTAATCCAGAATTTATCCATCATCAGTATGGTTCCGTTGGTGATATCCGTCCGGCCAGTTTCCACATGCTC
Source organism: uncultured Bacteroidota bacterium (assembly GCA_963745445.1). GTDB lineage: Bacteria > Bacteroidota > Bacteroidia > Chitinophagales > Chitinophagaceae > UTBCD1. Next base: position 13,741 of record CAVUXD010000003.1, on the reverse strand, counting down.
CATCAATGCCTTAATGATCTGCTGGGTTCCGATGATCTGTTTAAGATCGTCATGTGGTTCGTGAAAAATATTTTTCAGCCATTCCTTGCCACCAGTGGTTCGAGTGAAATTCAGTTTATGAAAAATTGAGAACTCTTCTTCCGAATGGAAGATAGAGATATCAGCAAATGATGTTTTGTCTATATCCATGTACATTAGTGAAAATCTGTATATTGAATATTTCATATTCTTCCAAATCTTATCCTAAAAATTCCATCTTGTCCTTTATTAGATTCATCCCATACTACCATTTCCATACACCAAATTGCCCATTAACAAAAGTATGATGTAATGGATGCGGGAAATCCAAAATCCTCCAACGGACTCCAGCCGCATTTGTATAAAATATTTTCCTTTGGAAACTTTTGTTGACTGGTTCAGATCTACAATGACCAGGTCGGCAAAATAACCTTCCCGGATATAGCCTCTTTCTTTTACCTGGAAACAATCTGCTACTGCATGACTCATTTTTTCAGCAATTTTTTCCAAACTGATATTTTTTTCTGCTTATAATAATATAACATCAGCAATAAAGAATGCTGAACCAATGGCAATCCTGCATAAGCTTTTTCGTAAGGATACATTTTTTTCTTCCCATGTATGTGGTGCATGATCGGTAGCAATTACATCCAAACGATCATCCAGCAATGCTTTCCATAATGCTTCTTTATTATGCGGCGCTTTAATAGCCGGATTGCATTTGATCTTGTTGCCCAGCCGTTCATAATCATCACTGGTAAAATGCAGATGATGCACACATACTTCAGCCGTGATTCTTTTTTCTTTCAATGGAATCATATTGGTGAAAAGCTGTAATTCTTTTTCTGTAGAAATATGAAGTATATGCAATCGGGTATTATATTTTTTGGCGATCTGGATTGCATATAAAGAAGATTCATAACAGGCATCGTCGTTACGAATGATCGGATGATCTGCAGTAATTAATTCTTTGTTTTCTGCTTTTAGTTTTTGCAAATTTTCTTTAATGATCTTTTCATCTTCGCAATGTGTAGCGATCAACAGTTCGCTTTCGCTGAAAATTTTATCAAGAGTAGTCGGGATTATCCACCAACAGATTTCCGGTAGATGATCCCATAAAAATTTTAATGCCGCAAATGTCTTTCTTTTTGTCATTTGTTTTTAGTACTTCGTCTGCATTTTCATTGGACGTACCCATGAAAAAAGAATAATTGGCCAGTGAAGTATTGCGGGCAATCTCATATTTATCTTCCAGCAATTGCTTGTGTAAATGCAGGTGGAATTGTATTGGGCATTTCCATAAAACTGGTAACACCACCTGCTACTGCCGCTTTGGATTCGGTATAAATAGTTGCTTTATGTGTCAGTCCCGGTTCCCGGAAATGCACCTGGTCATCAATACAACCCGGAAATAGATATTTGCCTTCACCATTGATCTCAATATAATTTGTGTCTGTTTGTGAAATTTGTGGCTCGATCTTCTCAATTCTTCCACCTGCTATCAACACATCGGCTGTTTGAATCTTTCCTTCGTTGACAACCTGTATATTTTTAATCAGATATTTTTGCATATTTTGTTACCGGAATCTAATTCCTATTTCATGCAAATTAAAAAAACCCTTGTAAGACTGCATCCTGATTCTTTTTCCCTATTTGCATGTGCTTTTCACAAACTACTTATTTACCCAAGGATGATAAGGCATATATCCTGATGGATAGGCTGGAGATCAAAGCGCAAACAGATTCGATACTTGAATTTTTCCAAGACAAAACCTTTCAAGCCGTAAATCATGTGATCAATGGAGTGAATGATTATGTAAATCGTTACGGGAAAAATTCTTTATCTAAAACAGATGCTTTATAATCTGCGAAGGATGTTTACATGAATAACCTTGAATATCTTGTCACCGGAAGAACGGTTAACTCTAAAAGCAAAAAACCTCTTGCTAAAAATTTTTATACCACTCCGGCCAATCTGTATGAAGTGCATGTAAAGGATTTTGATCTCATCGTAAACCCGGTGATCCAGTTTGCGGTGTCCAAAGAAAAAAATAATGATCAAAGACTTTTTCTGAATACAAGAGGTTTGTATGTGCGGGGAAAGATTGCCAATAAAATCGGTTTCTATGCTTATCTCACCGATAACCAGGAAAGAGACCCGATCTATGTACAGCAATGGATCAATGATCGCAAAGCAGTGCCCGGAGAAGGGTTTTATAAAACATTCAAAGCAACAGGTGGCTATGATTATTTTGATGCGAGAGGTTATTTTACTTTCAATGCAGCCAAATACATTGATGTAACTTTTGGGTACGATAAAAATTTTATCGGCAATGGTTATCGCAGTTTATTCTTAAGTGATTTTGGCAACACCTAATCTTTTTCTGAAACTCAATACAAGGATCTGGAAGATCAATTACCAGAATCTTTTTATGGAATTGCATTCTGCCGAGATTCCGGGAGGTGATAAACTGATTGCCGAAAAAATATGCAGCCATGCATCATCTGGATATTGCATTGACCAAATGGCTGAACATCGGTTTGTTTGAAGGTGTGATCTTCGGCAGACAAAGATCATTTTGATTTTGGTTACCTGAACCCGATCATTTTTTATCGTTCCATTGAACAGCAGAACGGAAGTTTTGATAATTCCGTGGTAGGGCTTGATATGAAAGCCAATATTGCAAAACGATTTCAGGTCTATGGACAGTTTTTACTGGATGAATTTGTATTATCAGAAATAAAAAAGAACAATGGCTGCTGGGTAAATAAATGGGGCATACAGCTTGGCGCTAAATATATTGATGCATTTGGTATAAAGAATCTTGATCTGCAGGTAGAAATGAACCGTGTTCGTCCGTTTACTTATTCGCATAGTGATTCTGTGGCTAACTATACTCATTACAATCAGCCGCTGGCACATCCACTGGGCGCCAATTTCCAGGAGTTCATCGGCATTGCCCGTTATCAGCCTGCACCAAAATGGCTGATCGAAGGGAAAACTGATCTATTATCATGCAGGGAAGAGATTCCAGTAATGTCAGTTATGGAAGTAATATTTTTTTACCGAATATCACCTCCTTACCGTACAGTGACTTTGGTTATTTTATCGGCAGCGGATGGAAAACAAATGTGTTTTATGCTTCGTTGCTGTTGTCGTATGAGTTGAGAGAAAATCTATTTCTTAGAATTCAATGGCGTTGTATCGCAAAGCAGGAAACCAAAACGCCACCGATCACTTCAACCAATACTTCCATTGTTTCTTTTGGAGTAAGATGGAATATGCATCGGAGAGAGTTTGCGTTTTGATGAGAAGGGGATTACATGGTTGTTGCTTTGATAATTAAATCAGGTAAACCTTTGTGATTAGATACCAACAATGACGTAATTACAAATTGACTTTAAATGAAAAAGAGTGCTCGTTTGGTTTTTATTTTTTTTGTATCAGTAGCTGCTGTTCACTGTAATCATTCTGAGTCTACTTTGTCTTGTCAAGAGGTTCTGACAAATTATTACCGATATTTAAATGAATTAAATAGCGAATCGAAAATAAATGAAATAATTTCTCAGATGAATCGAGTTATTAAAAAAGACCCTAGTTGTGTTTATCCCTATTTGGTACTTGGCGATATTTATTTTTCATTGAAACAATATCAAACTTCCAAATTTTTTTTTCTAAAGGCATACAAAATAAACCCTGAAAACATATATGCTATGTTTAAAGTGGGAATCATTTTGCAGAATGAAAAGAAATTTGATTCTGCTTTAATTTTTTTTTCAACTGCTGCGCAAGAGAAAACAGTTGGCGGATTTGCAATCAATAAAACAAAGGGACTAGAGTCCATTACTAATGTGCCCAATTTTGATGTTGATTATACTGAAATAATATTCAACAGTGCTAAATCGGACTTCAATGCGAATCATTTAACAAATGCAATGCATGAATTAAATTATTGCATAAGGATGAATTATAATTTGGGTGAATCTTCTTTTTTAAGGGGCCTTATTTATTTAAAAGTTAATGATACTGTTAATGCCTGCCAAGATATGTCTCTGGCGAGTGAAAATGGTTATACAGAAGCTGGCAATTATGTTTTGAAATATTGTAAAAAAAGCAGCAAAATGCCAGGAAAAGAATGAATATTAAGTAGCTCTTAATTTGAAAAACTTATAGCTGGATATTGATTATTTTTATTTACATAGTAAATATACACCGTGAATTCTGTCTCAGCAATGCCTTCGCTTGCGAGACCTTTAAATAACAAAGCCAAAAAAGCACCTGCTTTTATCCTAATGCGGGTTGTTTTCAGCTCAGGAACATATGTTCTTAACTTAATGTGGGGTGTTTCCGGTTCAAAAGCATATGTTTTCGGAGCAATGTGGGGTGTTTTCGGTTCAAAAGCATATACTTTTGACTCAATGCGGGGTGTTTCAGACTCAAAAACACCTGCTTTTGACTCAATGTTGGGTGTTTTTGAATCAGGAACATATGTTTTTAGCCTGGGAACAGGTGTTTCTGACGGTTCTGTTTGGGGGTAATTGTGTGTAAAGCTCAGGAACGATGAGATTTTATCCCTCTATATGAATACAGAAAGCGATCATTCTTGATTGAATGCGGTCAAGTACATTGGAGTAGATCAGGTTCGGGTCACGGCTGTGAATATTCCTCAGTCCATTACTGATCTTTATTTCAGGCGAGAGAATAAAACTTTCGAAGAAGAAATTGAAACCGAGGCCCAATTCAAATCCATAATCATATTTATCAATCTTCACAAGGTCTTCTGCTTTTTTTGCACGGGCATTACTGGCAAGGTCAATATCACCTTTGATACCGGCAAGCATATACACACGGAAATTATTAATGCGATCTGACTGTAATTTTATCTGAAACGGAAAAGTGACCAGTACTGACTCAATTTTTTTAGTTACATCTGTAGTGCCATCGAAGTCGGGATATTTCAATTTGTACAGGATGTCCCGTTCCATGAAAATGAGTTGAGGATTGAAACGGGCCTGGAAGCGGTTCGTCAACCTTGCCGTTGCTGATAATCCAAGTGAAAATCCGGGAGTGTTCACTGCTTCTACAGAATAGACACTGTCATCCTGCAGGAACTTAGGATGATGATCAACCTGGAAGCGGGCTACTTCAGCGCCTAAAGTAATCCCGAAATAATAAGGCTTGGTATCATGATCCCAGAGATTGACATCAGTCCAGGACTTTTGTGCCAGCGAAATTTGATTGAGAAAGAGTAATCCGAAAAGTAATAACGATCCAGTTCTTATTACAAAGGTTTTCTTCCGGTGTAGATGCAACATATTCCTAAGCTTAAGGGTTTGAACCCGGTATCGGAGTACCCAACTTTATTTAAAATGTCAACAAAATGGCGGCGGTCAGGAAATGAATTTGCCGATTCACATAAATACTGGTAGGCTTCTTTGTTTTGCCGGAACCAATGGGCCATTTTCGGTGCCACAATGCCCATATACCAATTGTACAGACTCCGCACTGCTTTATGTTTTGGCTTTGAAAATTCAAAAATGACCAGCCTGCTGCCGGGTTTCAATACCCGAAACATTTCTGAAAGCCCTTTTTCGAGATTTTCAAAGTTCCGGACACCGAAAGCCGCCATCACCGCATCAAACGAATTTTCAGGAAAATTTATTGCCTCTGAATCGCTGATTTGCAGTTCGATTACATGCTCAAGTCCTTCTTTTTCAACCTTTTTTTTGCCGACCTCCAGCATTTGAGCACCCGCATCCACCGCAAGGAGGCCGCGTGACCGACCCTGAAATCCTCGGCACGCTGACCGGGATTCCTTGTGGATTCTGCTCGGCGACCCCGACATCGTGCTCACCGCCGCGACGACCCGTCCCGAGGTCCCGCGCTGGGACAGCTTTGCCTACATCAACTTCATCGTGGCGGTCGAGATGGAGTACGGCATCAACTTCCCCGTCGCCGACGTCGAGGCCTTCGAGACCGTCGGTGACATCGTGACCGCCTTCAAGAGGCTAAAGGCCACATAGATGCTGTTCAATTCGTACGAGTTCATCTTCGCCTTCCTGCCGGTCACCCTGGTCGGCTTCTTCCTCGGCCGGCGGCCGTTCGCGGCGACTGGGCTCGCGCTGGCTGATCCTCGCTGTCGCTGTTCTTCTACGCCTGGTGGCGTCCGATCAACGTCCTGATGATGGCACCGTCGATCGCTCATCAACTACGGCCTGGCGCGCGTGCTGCAGCGGCTCGTCGGCGACGGCGACCCGCGCGCGAGCTGTCCGTGCTGCTCGCGCGGGCATCGTCGTTCAACGTGTGCTTCCTCGGCTACTTCAAGTACACCGACTTCGCTGCGCGGCGACGTCAACGATGTGTTCGGCACCGATTTCGTGCTGCACCCAGGTGATCCTGCCGCTCGGCATCTCGTTCATCACGTTCCAGAAGATCGCCTTCCTGATCGATGTGCACGCGCGGCCGGATCACAGCGTTCACGCTTGCGCGATTACGCGCTGTTCGTGCTGTTCTTCCCGCAGCTGATCGCCGGTCCGATCGTGCACTACCGGGAGATGATGCCGCAGTTCCGCCGGCGCCGTGCCGGTTCGACTGCCGAGACCTCTCGCGGTCGGTCTCACGCTCTTCGTCTTCGGGCTGTTCAAGAAGGTGGTGCTCGCCGACGGCATCGCGGCGTACGTGACGCCGATCTTCGACGCCGCCGCGCGGCGCCGCCAGGTCGCTGCTGCTGCGCCTGGATGGCGGCGGCTCGGCTTCACGCTGCAGATCTACTTCGACTTCTCCGGCTATTCCGACATGGCCTGGGCGCGGCGCGCTTCTTCGGAGTGCGGCTGCCGATCAACTTCGACTCGCCGCTGAAGGCGACGAGCATCATCGACTTCTGGCTGCGCTGGCACATCACGCTGACCCGATTCCTGACCGCCTACGTCTACAACCCGATGGCGCTGGCGCTGACCCGGGCGCGGGCGGCGAAGCGCCTGCCGATGCTGCGCGCCCGCGACTCGCACCCGCTCGCCTTCCTGCACGTTCTCGCCTTTCCCACCATCACCACCATGCTGATCTCCGGGCTCTGGCACGGGGCGGGCTATACCTTCATCCTCTGGGGCCTGCTGCACGGGGTCTATATCGTCGTCAACCATCTCTGGCGGCAGTACGGGCCGCGGCCGGCCGAGGAGCCGGGACCGACCGCGCAGCTCGCGGGCTTCGCGCTGACCTTCCTCGCGGTCGTCGTCGCCATGGTGCTGTTCCGCGCCCCCGACCTCGCCGCGGCCGGCAACATCCTCGGCGGCATGGTCGGCCTGCACGGACTCGGGCTGCCGGGAGCGCGGTTCGGCGCCTCGGCGATGCACCTGCTCGACGGCGGGGTCATGGCGCACGCCTTCGCCACCGCCGCCGCCACCCTGCTGGCGCTCCTCGCGATCGCGCTGCTCCTGCCGAACTCGGTGCAGATCCTCGCGGCCTACGAGCCGGTGCTCTACACCCCGAAGCGCCCGTCGACGATGCCGGGGGTGCTGCCCCCGGCGCTGCGCCGCCCGCTGCACTGGCGCCCGACCCTCGCCTGGATGGTGCTCTTCGCCGCCATCGCCGCGGTGTCGATGATCCGGCTCACCGGCAGGAGCGAGTTCCTGTACTGGCAGTTCTGATACCGGGCGGGGTGCAGACGGTCTGCGGACGGGCGGCCCCGCCTCGACCTGCGATCCGCGGTCGCGCAGCATGGCCCGCGGGCCGAATCGGCGGCCCCGCAATCTGACCTGGAGTGGAGTATGCAGTTCAGCAAGACGAGCCTCGCCGACGCGATGGTCATCGACATGCAGCGCAACGAGGACGCGCGCGGCTTCTTCGCCCGCACCTTCTGCGTGCGTGAGTTCGCCGACCACGGGCTCGTCACCGGGTTCGTTCAGGGCAACCATTCCTACAACCGCGCCAAGGGCACCGTCCGCGGCATGCACTTCCAGACGGCGCCGCACGGCGAGGTCAAGCTCGTGCGCTGCGTCGCGGGCGCGGTGCTCGACATCATCATCGACCTGCGCGCCGCCTCCCCCACCTACCTGAAGTGGGAGGGCTTCGAGCTCTCCGCCGAGAATGGCCGCACGCTCTACGTCCCTGTCGGCTTCGCGCACGGCTTCCAGACGCTCGCCGACGAGACCCACGTGCTCTACTCGGTCTCCCACCCCTATACCCCCGGCGCCGAAGGCGGCGTGCGTCACGACGACCCGGTCTTCGGCATCACCTGGCCGCTGCCGATCAGCGTCGTCTCGGAGAAGGACGGGGCGTGGCCGCCGGTCGATCTCGCCAAGGGCATCCGCATCTGAGCCCGCCGGGAGGCCTGCCCGGTGGACCGCATTTACCATTATGACACAGGCCACGCCGATCCTGACGCGAGGGACGCCCGGCCGGTAGATTTCCGCTTCGAAGCGTCTATACTGCCCGCCGGGGTAGTAGGGGCGCAGTAGCTGCGTGTTGAGGGGACTTTGACATGAAGGTAGTTATATTCTGCGGGGGACAGGGCACCCGGCTGCGGGAGTATTCCGACCAGGTCCCGAAGCCCTTGGTTCCGGTGGGCAATCTGCCGATCCTCTGGCACATGATGACCTACTACGCCTCCTTCGGGCACAAGGACTTCATTCTCTGCCTCGGCTACAAGGGCGAGGCGATCAAGCGCTTCTTCCTCGAGTACAACGCGGCGATGAGCAACGACTTCGTGCTCGAGAACGGCGGCACGACCCTCAATCTGCTCGAGCCGGACATTCGCGACTGGCGAATTACCTTCGTCGACACCGGCCAGGCCACCAACATCGGCGGCCGGCTGCTCCGGGTGCGCAAGTACCTGGAGAACGAGGAGATGTTCCTGGCGAACTACGCCGACATCCTGACCGACCTCGACCTCGACGACATGGTGCAGAAGTTCCGCGCCTCGGACGCGATCGGCGGCTTCTGCGCCGTCACGCCGCCCTATTCCTTCCACCTCGTCAAGCTGCGCGAGGGTGGCAAGGTCGAGCGCATGATGAGCCTGCAGGAGTCGGGCACGCTGATGAACGGCGGCTATCTCGTCCTGCGCCCGCAGATCTTCGACAATCTCTTCGAAGGCGAGGAGCTCGTGGTGGAGGGCTTCGCCCGGCTGGTGGAGCAGAACCGCCTCTATGCCCACTGGCACGACGGCTTCTGGATGCCGATGGACACCTTCAAGGAGAAGCAGGCGCTCGACGACATGGTCCAGCGCGGCGACACGCCCTGGCAGGTCGGGAAAGCGCAGAAGAAGCCGTATGCTCGGCCTAAAGTCGCCTGACCTCGGCTCCATCCTCTGCCTCGGGGCGCACAGCGACGACATCGAGATAGGGGCCGGCGCGACGGTGCTCCGGCTCGTGCGCGAGAACCCGCAGGCGCGCATCGTCTGGGTGGTGCTCGCCGCGAGCGGGCGGCGCGGCGAGGAGGCCCGCGCCGCGGCGGCGCGCTTCCTGGAAGGCGCCGGCGCGACCGAGGTCCTGCTGCAGGAGTTCCGCGACGGGCATTTCCCGGTGCAGTGGGCCGAGATCAAGGCCTTCTTCGAGACGCTGAAGCCCTACGCGCCGGATCTCGTGCTGACCCACTACGGACAGGATCTGCACCAGGACCACCGGGTGGTCTCCGAGCTCGCCTGGAACACCTTCCGCGACCAGCTGATCCTCGAGTACGAGATCCCGAAGTGGGACGGCGGGCTCGGCTCGCCCAACTTCTTCGTGCCGGCGAGCGTCGCCGACGCCGATGCCAAGATCGGGGCGCTGATGCAGTGCTTCCCGAGCCAGGCCGGCAAGCACTGGTTCGACGACCTGACCTTCCGCGGCCTGATGCGCCTCCGCGGCCTCGAATGTGCCGCCACCGAGGGCCTGGCCGAGGCCTTCTACGCCCGCAAGGTCAGCCTCGCCTGACCGGCTGGACCGGCCGGCCGCGGCAGGGTATTCCGGTTCAGGTTATGTGCAGTGCGGGAACGAGTGCGTGCAACAGGGTCGAGTGTCGGAAATCCCCCAGGACCGCTACGCGCTGATCATCGGCGCGATGAAATGCGCCACCACCTCGCTCTTCAGCTATCTCGCCGAGCATCCGGCGATCGCGGCGGCGAAGATCAAGGAGCCGGAGTTCTTCTCGCGGGACCAGGAGCACCAGGCGAAGCTCGCCCGCTACGAGGACCTCTGGGACTTCGACCCCGACCTCCACCGCTACGCGATGGAGGCCTCGACCGGCTACAGCAAGTGGGGCGAGCGCGGCGCGGCGGAGCGTATCCACGCCTACGGCCTCAGGCCCAAGCTCGTCTACGTGGTGCGCGATCCCTTCGCCCGTATCGAGTCGCACTACAACTTCATGTTGAAGAACCCGGCCTGGACCCGCGACATCACCGACGAGCACCTGGTGCAGACCTCGAACTACTATCTCTACGCCGCCGACTACTCCCGGGTGTTCGGCCGCGAGAACCTGATGATCCTCGACTACGAGGCGCTGAGCTCGGACCCGCGCGGCACCGTCAACCGGGTCTGCGGCTTCCTCGGCCTCGCCCCGGTCGCGGCGATCGCCGACCCCTCGGCCCGCAACGTCACCGTGCCGCCGAAGTCCTCTCTCGAGCGCCGGCTGCGCCGGCTGGTTCCAGCCGCTCTCGGCCAAGACGCCCCGGAGGCGCTGAAGCGGCCGATCCGCCACGTGCTCGCCGCGCTCCGCCCCGACAAGGCGCGCCTGACCCCGGCGCAGCGCCGCGAGATCGCCGCGACCCTCACCCCAGACATGGCCCGGCTCCGGACCGAATACGGTGTCGACGTCGCGCGATGGGGTTTCTGACGCGTTGACGCCGCAAGTCGTCGCGCTGCGCTGACATTACATAATATCAATTATCAGAAATCTTCCCTATCACCTTTTTGACCAGCCAATCGGCACCCTTGAGGTTGACATGAAAATGCGGTTGAAATAAAGAACGCCTTCTGATTCGTGCTGCATGGGGCAGAAGCAACACAGCGCAAGTCTGGGCGCGTCTGCGTGTGACGGAAGGCATCACTGTCGCGCGCAAGCGGATCCTGTGGCCGATCCGCGGCCCCGGCCGGGTCATGCCCCGGCACGGGCTCATGACCCGACCCAAGCGAATTTCAGACCGGAGGTTGCAGTCCTCGTTAACCTTGGGGCGCACAACGCGGGGCCGGGTCCGGCGAAACCGGCTTTCCCGAGCGGTGATCCCGTGCTAGGTGCCCGTCATTGTGAGGCCGGCCCGGATGCGGCCGGAGGGGGAGCGTGTGAAGATGGTGCCGAGTACCCTGACGATGCTTCCCGTCCCCGCCCCGCATTTCCCGGCCCGCCTCAGTTCCCGGGTTTGAGAGTTTCCTCGTGCCCGACGTCGCGGTCATCGGCTTCGGCTACATCGGCAGCGTGATCGCCGCGGTGCTCGCCGAGCGCGGGCTCTCGCGTCGTCGGCATCGACACCAACGCCGCGATGATCGCCGAGGTGAAGGCCGGGCGCTGCCCGATTCCCGAGCCCGGCCTCGCCGACACTGGTGGCCGAGCGGCGTCGCCTCCGGGCGAGCTGACCGCCTCGACCGATCCCGGCGGCGGCGGAAGGTGCGCGCGCGCGTCCTGATCACCGTCGGCACGCCGCTGTCGGAGGACTTCGACCGCCGATCTCGGCCATATCCGCGCCGCCTGCGCCGGCGGTCGCGCCGCATCGTCGCACGACGGCCAGATCGTGATGATCAAGAGCACGGTGCCGCCGGGCACCACCCGCGCGCATGCACGACGAGATCATCGCCCCCCGTCGGCGCCGCGTGCACATGGCCTTCAGCCCCGAGCGGCTGGCCGAGGGGCCGGCGATCCGCGACCTCGCGTCGATCCCGATCCTGGTCGGCGGCATCGACGCGGAGGCCGAGCGAGGCGGCGGCGGCCTTCTGGCGCGAGGCGCTGCCGGTCGAGGTGATGACGCTGTCCTCGCCGGAGGCGGCCGAGATGGTCAAGCTCGCCGACAACCTCTGGATCGACCTCAACATCGCGCTGGCCAACGAGCTCGCCAAGCTCGTCGACGCCCTGCCCTGGCCCATCGACGTGCATGGAGGTGATCGCGCGGCGCCAACTCGCTGAAGAAGGGCCAGCACCACGTCAACATCCTCTACCCGGCCAACGGGGTGGGCGGCTACTGCCTGACCAAGGATCCGTGGTTCGTCGACGCCCTCGGCCGCCGCGCCGGCATCGAGCTGAAGATCCCGCGCGCCTCCCGCGAGGTGAACGATTCGATGCCGGGCCACGTCTTCGACCGGGTCGATGGCGTCGCTGGCCGAGCGCGGCGTCGCGCCGACGGACGGCGAAGGTCGCGCTCCTCGGCTTCGCCTTCAAGAGCAACTCGGGCGACTGCCGCTTCACCCCGGTGGCGCCGCTGGTGGCGGGCTGCGCGCCACCGGCCGCGACCTCACGGATCTGCGACCCGATGGTCACCGCGGCCGAGGCCACGCATCACGGCGTCGCGCTCGAGCCCGACTGGCGCGACGGCCGTCGCGGGGGCCGACGCCGTCCTGATCCTCGCCGGCCACGACGCGTTCACCGCGATCACCGCCGAGGATTTCGCCGCCGCTCGCGCCGGGCGCGCTGATCTACGACGGGCGCATCTACTATCCGCGCGCGCGGATCGCCGAGCTCGAGGCGGCGGGCCTCGCCTACTGGGCGTCGGCCGCTGACGACCGCTTCATCCGGTATTCACGAGGAGTAGAGCATGGCGAAGTCCCCCGAGGTCGTGATGGTGACCGGCGCGGCCGGCTTCGTCGGCAGCCACCTGATCGAGCGCCTGCTCGAGATGGGCCAGATGGTGCACGGCCTCGACATCGCGCCGCTCGGACCGAGGCGCGCAACCTCGAGGCGGTGAAGGACCACCCGAACTTCCACTACCTGCAGGGCGACATCCGCGACGAGGCCACGATCCGGGCCTTCTTCCGCCCCGAGGCCGCGCGTCCTCTACCACCTCGCCTCGGTGGTCGGCGTGCGCCGCTACATGGAGGACCCGCTCAGCCTGATCGACATCGCGATCATCGGCACCCGGCACCTGATCGCGCTCTCGCGTCGAGCACGACGTGCGCATCCTCTTCACCTCGACCTCCGAGGTCTACGGCCGCAACCCGGCGGTGCCCTGGTCCGAGGACGACGACCGCGTGCTCGGCGCGACCTGCGTCGACCGCTGGAGCTACGCCGCCTCCAAGGGGGTCTGCGAGCAGATGCTCTACGGGGTGCACCGCAAGACCGGCCTGCCCTTCTCGATCGTGCGCTTCTTCAACGTCTACGGGCCGCGGCAGACGCCGATCTACGTGGTCAGCCAGACGGTGCAGCGGGTGCTGAACGGCGTGCGTCCCGATCTCTACGACGGCGGCGGGCAGACCCGCTGCCTCACCTACGTGGGCGACGCCATCGAGGGCATGATCGCCGCCGCGACGAAGCCGGAGGCGATCGGCGAGGTCTTCAACATCGGCAACGCCACCGAGAACTCGATGGCCGAGGTGGTGGCGATGGTGCTCGACGCCGCAGGCTCGGATCTCGACCCCGGTGGCGGTCGACACCCGCGAGAAGTACGGTGCCGTCTACGAGGACATCGGCCGGCGGGTGCCGGCGGTGGAGAAGGCCGAGCGGATCCTCGGCTGGAAGGCCACCACCAGCGCCAGGGACGGCATCGCCAGGACGGTGGCCTGGGCGCGCGCGACCCCCTGGTATCTTGAAATGAGGCCCTGAGGCAGCCAT
>CAVUXD010000002.1:0-33549 GCA_963745445.1 uncultured Bacteroidota bacterium | reverse complement strand
TCAACATCCAGCACTTTGTTGCGATTGTGATTATAAACAAGTGTTACATCCCATTGCAGATCTTTCTTGCTTACTGGTGATCCATTCAGTACAATTTCGAACCCTCTGTTTTCCATAGAGCCGAAATTATCCAAAAGGCTTGAGAAACCTGTAGTTGGGGCAACGGCACGGGTGTACAACAAATCTGTAACCTTTTTATGATACCAGTTGAAAGTTAGGCCGATCCTGTCTTTTAAAAATGACATATCCGTTCCTATTTCCAATTCGCCCTGTCTTTCGGGTTTTACGTTTGTATTTGCCAAAGTAGAACTGGAATTGAGAGAAGTTCTGCTTAAATAAGAATTAATGACTATCAGGATGTCGAACACAAATAAAATGTTAATAGCATAAATTGATTAAAAAAAGTGAATTTATTCAATTTCAATGAACGATTTCCAAATGAAGCAGCTTGTGAGGAATATTTAAAAATGAAGCGTGAAGAAGAAGGTATTGTTTGTGCTAAGTGCCATGAATCAAAACATTACTGGATTGAAAAAATCATTGAAAAAATGGAAATGTGCTAATTGTGGAATGACAGAAATTTGAAAGCTGGCACAATGATGGAAAAAACAAAAGTTTCTTTGAAAATATGGTTTCAGGTTATTCATCTTATGACTTCAACTAAAAAAGCATTTTCAGCATTAGAAATGCAACGACAGGTTGAAACTAAGTTTTATGAACCAATTTGGTACATAATGCAAAAAATTCGCATCACAATGGGTAAACGAGATGCTCGTTACAGATTACAGGGAGATATTGAAATTGACGATGCGTTTTTTGAAACTGTTGATTTGCCAAAGGAAATGATTTTAGGAGGGGAGATAACAGAAAAGGATATTGAGAGTTTTGCACGGGGAGGGTTAACAAAGGGGCGAGGTTCTGAACGTCAGTCAAAGAGTTTGAGTAATAGTTGAGATCAAAACCCAATCCTAAACAAACTTTGCAATACAAAAAAAACAGGATAATGGGTTTTGCGAAAATGATTGTGATGGATGACTTGTCAGGTACGGGAATTAATTATGTTGTTAAGGAATCTATTAGCCCCAGTTCAATTGTAATAAGTGATGGTTATAAGGGGTATTCAGGGTTAAATGAAATAGTTGAACAACATAATGCAATGGTAGTGCCGCAAAAAGAAGCACACATAAAATTACCGTGGGTTCATTCGGTAATAGGAAATGCGAAGCGGAATTTACTTGGGGTGCATCATTCAATAGGGAAAGGATTCTTACAAAATTATTTGAATGAGTTTGTTTATAAACTCAACAGAAGGACGTTTGAGAGCGATTTGTTTGATAGAATGATTGTAGCGGGGGCACACGATACTTGGTATTAATTAAGTTCTTTGAAAGACGGTAAATAAAAACCCCATTGCAGAATGGGGTTCTATGAAATTATGTGCTTACACAAGCACAATCTCCTTACAGAAGGCTTTTCCTGCGTACTTGCCAGCAAGTATCTAACAGGAGTTGTTTTCGGTGTACTGCGTTAACAGTTCTTGAGGAGTTTTGATTTTGTTTGCAATCGTTACTCAGATAACGATGCTTTCAATTTCATTAACCTGCCCATTTTTTCACAGTGGTTTGGCTTCCACTTTTCGATTTTTAGCTCTGTTTGATGGCTTTATCAAGTATGATTGCACATACAATCATAGCTTTAGCCAACAGCAGAACTTTTATGAACTGTGTCATGGTTTTTGTTTTAAATTTTAAGTTTAAAGAGACCATGACTTAGCACTAAGCCATTCTAAATTTACCGTCTTTCTTTTAAGATTCAAATTGAAAGCAAAGTATATTGACTATCAATGTAGTAGATAATGACAAAATCAGAACAAAAAAAAGAAAGGTTAAAGGGAATGACAGCAGGCTTGTTTGTAGGGATAGCCTTAACCGCTATTGTGTTGCACTTTGTTTTCAAGAAAAAGATTGATAAGTTAGAAGATAAAATTTTCAAATTAGAAGGATGGCAATAACAAACAAAATTAAAAAAAATGGGAACGACAAAGACAAAATGTCCGTTAACAAAACTTTTGTGTTCGTCTTCCCGATAGTCACTTAAGAATTAGATGTATATGTATTGAATCTGGAATAAGCTCCTATACCTGTCAAGTTACCAGATTGACCGTACGCCGCCCGAATCTTAAAAGTATTCCACCAATTAAATTTATCTTTCCAGAATTTGGTTTCTGATATAATATAACTGCCGCTCGCTTTAAAATAAACCTGGTTGCGTTGGTTTTCTCCAAATACGGAAGATCCATCCAGACGAACCGCTCCTGTAATGAACAATTGATTTTTGAATTTAAAATTCTGTTGCAAATAAGCTCCGGAAACCGATAATTCACTTCTATCATCTGTAGAAGGAAGCAAAGTACTGGCTCCATTTACAGTTTGAACAAAAGGTGCCATGCCTCTTCCCTGCAAAAGAGAATACCGGTTTTTTTCGTATTGTAATGAATAACCTACTTGTGTAGTCGATCCCAAATCCGGAGTAATATTAAACTGGTAGGTACCATTCAGTTCATTATTGATCTGGAAAAAGTAATCATTCCCCGTACTTGCATAACCATTCAATGTTGGGTCCAATGAAGCAGCGCCACCAAAGAATGCTGTATTGACATTGTATGCAAATGGCGGCATATAAGTAGTTCCATTCTGAGCGTAATTATCAATGCCCAAAGTATAATCGAATGTCAAACCTTTCATGGGTTTCAATTTCAAACCGAGGTCGGCTATGATACGATTCGTTTCCTCCCTTTGTTTGAAATCTTCTATAACAGATACAGGATTCACACGGCCTCTTTCACCAACAGCCTGAATATTTCCTAAAGCATCCCGTTGCCATATGTTGTGAAAATTCCCAATGATCGTTACAGAATTCATTGGTGAAAAGAATGAATTGCCGTCCGGCTTCTCATTGAAGAACTGTTGACATAGTTCAAGCCGAGACTAACACTCAGCCATTGATTCAGCGTTTGATCAATATTTGCCCTGAAACTGTAGCGTTGTGCATCTGTATTCTTTACAATACCCTGGTTGTAGAAATAAGAACCGGAAATATAATATTTGGTTTTGTCAGTTCCTCCACTTACAGAAACGTTGTTATCTGTACCAAGTCCCGTATCAAAAATATAATCCTGGTAGTCATAGCGTGTAACAGGAGTGGTATTGGTGGGTAATACTCCTCCAACTGTTGTTATAAGGTCTTGAGTCAATGCTCCGGGACCATCAGTTGGCCCACCGAATTTTGTAGGCGCCATATTTACACCGATCTTTTTCCGCAATTGATTCATCATGATGCCCGTTGAAAAATTTACAACCGGTGCACCATTGGCTCCTCTCTTGGTAAATATTTGTACTACACCGGCATTGGCTCTTGAACCATAAATAGCCGCTGCAGCTGCACCATTCAATACCTCTATATGATCAATATCAGCCGGGTTAATATCAGCTAGCCTGTTTTGCCCGATGGTACCGACAAAATTTGTTCCATCGTATGAGTTTTCAGTATTAGTAACCCGGTTAGTAGCATTATTTACAATAACGCCATCAACAATATAGAGTGGCTCCGAAGAAGACAGAATAGAACTGATACCTCTCAATCTTACAGAAAAGCCGCCAGCAGGATCACCATTGTTTTGAATGATCTGTGCTCCGGCAGTTTTGCCTTGTAAAGCAGACAAAACATTCGAAGTAGCTCCTTTTGTCAATTCATCAGCTTTTACTGTGCTGATATAATTTCCCAATTGCTTACGGGTAGTTCCCAATGACACCCCGGTCAAAATGACCTCATCCATGTTGAGGGCATCTATCGCCAGCTCAACATCCGAAGTGTACGAACTTGCATTACCAACCTGAAGAGATTGAGATTTTGATTTAAAACCGACACCGGAAAAATCAAGTGTATACGATCCGGGACGAAGATTGGCTTGTATGGCATACATACCGTCAGCGTCTGTCGCCCCTCCATAAGTGGTATTTCGGACTGAAACAGAAATGACGGGAATGCCTTTCCCATCTGCTCCTGTCACTTTACCACTGATGCGAACCTGCGCTAAAGCAATCATCGTACATAGCTGCAGGACCAGGACAAAAAAAACGTTTTTCCATTTTGATTGCCCCATCTGTTGGAACTTTCTCATATTGCAGTTTTTAAGTTTAAGTAAATAGAATATATAATTGTTTTTCTAACTAAAGCAATACTTTATCAATCTCACTTCTTCAACAAAACCTGAATTTTAATAGGGATAGGTAACTCTGTAAAACCGATAATAAATGAAGCGTTGCTGTAGGAAAATGATCATTCAACAATCGCCGATTTATCTTTGTAGTACAATCTTGTTCTTAAACAAGATGGCAATTTATACAATAAACCAACAAAAAATCGCAGATTCTCGCAAAAAAAAGCAAGATTATCTTTTAAACCCAGCAAAAAACCGCAAAAATTAAAAATTTATATAACTGAAAGACGGAAGAATTTTCGTCTGAACGAACTGTTGTTTACTTCAAAGATTCACTTCAATTCCAGCTTCTTTTTCAGGTTGGCAAGTCCAAGGTCCATCTGGGAGCCATACAATTTGTCGTAGAGAAGGCTTGAGAATTTTTCCCAGGGATACCATTTCAAATGAAAATCCATAAACCATTGAACCGTGACATGGTTGATATTGATCTCAGGAAAAACTTGCCATGTAGAAATTATTTTCTCTTTTTCAGATCCTCTGTCATAAAATGCCACTACCTCGTTTTCTTTTACATCACTGATCACAAGAGAAAGTTTGGGCTCATTGTTTAATATCAATCCTTTTACAATACCAGCTTCATAAAAAAAGGAAACCGTATCTGCACCCAGGTACCATTCTTTCCATTTTGCCGGATCACTTAATGCTGACATTGCAGTTTCTTTATTAGCATCAATACGGGCAGTTCTGGATATTCTTATATGAGATGGTATAAAAAAAGAAATACCTGAAATCACCAAAGTCAAAATCAGCAAGCTCAGTATAAACAGTTTAACAAAACGCACAAAAAATATTGATTAAAAGACTTTCGGAAAAAATTATTCCCATTTGAAAACACGGACTGCAATAATATAAATTACGACAGCCCAAATTCCCAAAATCCCGATCTCCTTCCAGCAATCAGTAAGATGTGCCCCTTCAAATGATATTTTTCTAATAGCATCGTTGAATTGAGTAAGGGGTAATGCTTCGCAAAATGGATGCATCCATTTCGGAAAGACGTCGATTGAAAAAAACGTTCCGGATAAAAGCATTTGAGGAAAGCCAAACAAATTAATCAGGAGGGGAATGGAAGTATCAGTTTTTACCACACTGCTGAATATCAAACCCACTCCCATCAGGATGAAAAGCATATAAATGGTCATGATCATCATTTCCAAAAATGTATCGAATCCGTTCAGCAGCGTAAAGCTTAAAAAATAATGTCCAAATACAATCAGTACGATCACATTGATCAATTGGAAAAACAAACGACTGGCGCCTACTCCCAATAAGATATTTATCCGCTTGACCGGGGACGCATAAAATCTTTTCAAGACCAGCGTTTCCCTCATGTTATAAAAAGTAAAAGCAATCCCAAATAACGTCGAAAACAAAACTGAAAATCCCAACTGCCCGGGTAAAATGAAATCAATATTGTGGTAAGGTCTCACTTCATATATCTGCGGGATGATCTGGAAGTGGTTGAATTGAACACCCGCCATTTGTCTTTCCATTTTGAAAGAAAGATTATCGAAGGTTTGTTTTAGACTGGCAATAGCTCCACCACTGGCTGTTGTAGAAGTGAAATGGATAATATAATGTGGCTTGCCAGTTGAATCGGTGTATTGTTTCAATTCTACTTTTGCATCAAGACTTCCCTTCTCAAGGTCTTCCCGCATTTTAGCAGTATCAATCGTTCCTTTTTCCGTCCTGTAAGAGATCACTTTGATCAAAGGATTATGAACAATGCTATCATATAAAGCAGATGTTGTATCGGTTCCGGGTACAAATGCAATTTTATTTCGCCCGGGGCCTCCTTCACCAAATGAGCCGAAGATCATGATGAAGATGATCGGGAAAAGAATACTGAACACAATCGCACTCGGGTTACGGAAAATAGCTCTGAAACTGGCTTTGGTAATCGCCCATAATGCTTTACTCTGACTATATTGATCTGCCATTTTGCTTATTTGATTTACAAATGTATTATTTACGTGATGAAAATATTAAAACATTCCCGTGCTAAAAAATAGAGATATTTGAACTTTGACGATCTCTCTTTTATGAATAAAGCTTATTTACTTACCGGAACAAATTTGGGCGACCGGCTGGAAAATATGAAAGCTGCTGAAAAATTGATCAGTGAGCAGTGCGGCATTATCAATAAAAGATCGTCAATATATGAAACAGCCGCATGGGGCAAAACAGAACAGCCCTCTTTTTTAAACCAGGCGTTTGAAGTTTTCACTTCCTTAAATGCAAAACAGCTTATCCGTCGTATTTTAAAAATTGAAAAATCAATGGGCCGTATCAGAAAAGAAAAATATGGACCCCGTATCATTGATATTGATATCTTATTTTTTAATGATGAGCAATACAATCTTCCCTTTTTGAAAGTGCCACATCCTGAAATACAAAATCGCAGATTTGCGCTTTTGCCTCTTGCTGAATTTGCTTCTGACATATTGCATCCAGTATTTAAAAAAACAGTTTCAGAATTGCTCAAAGATTGTCCGGATCAACTGGACATAAAAAAGTATTCCTGATTTTTTCCACAAAACAAAAAGTTATCGGGCTTCCAACAATCATTTCCATTATTTTGCACTTCCTGATTGTACTTTCGTACTTCTTAATTTGGATTTGCAGTTCAGAATATGAATTATCATTTCATTACTATAGAAGGAAATATTGGCGCCGGAAAAACTACCCTGGCTCACCTGCTTTCCAAACACTACAATGCCCGCCTGATATTAGAAAAATTTGCCGATAATCCTTTTCTTCCCAAGTTTTATGAAAACCCCGATCAGTTTGCTTTTCCTTTGGAACTTTTTTTCATGGCAGAGCGATACAAGCAACTAAAAGATCTGTTGCAGCAAAAAGATCTCTTTCAAAACCTCACTATCTCAGATTATCTTTTTACCAAATGCCTGCTCTTTGCCAAAGTGAACTTACCGGAAGATGAATTTCGACTGTACCAGCGTTTGTTTGATATTATTCACCAGCAATTGATACAACCTGATATTCTCATTTATCTTCATGCACCTGTCCAAAAACTTCAAGCCAATATTAAAAAACGTAACCGTTCATACGAACAAAACATACAGGACGAATATTTATTTAGTCTCCAGGAAACCTATACGCATTATATCAAACAGCATAATATCAAGACGCTTTTCATTGATGTCAGCAATGCTGACTTTCTGAGCAATGAAAAACATTTGCAGGCGATCTATGAAGCATTGGAAAAAGAATATGAAAATGGCCAGCATTACATCACACTACCCTGACAAAACACAATCTGAAGGCTGATTTTTCTTACTTATTTTTACAAATAATAGAATCTTTTCCTTCTTTATGCTTCCAGAGCCCGGCCAAAAACACGATCCATTTGTTTCCATCAAGATCACCGAATTCCGCAACCTTATGACAGGTCGTTTTCTTTTTGTAATGGCATTAAGAATGATGAGCACTTCTGTTGGCTGGTGGATGTACCAGTTGACACATGATCCTTTTTCCATCGGATTGCTCGGCTTATCGGAGATCATTCCTGCATTATCCTTTGCATTGTATGCTGGTCATGTAATTGACCTGAGTGAAAAAAGAAAATTATTATTGAGAGGGATCTTCTTTTATTTCTGTTGCGCTTCTGTGCTGTTGTTCTTATCCGGCAATTTTGCAGCGCAGCATTTAGGCAATCATCGGATTACATTGTGCATTTATGCTGTTATTTTTTGTAGCGGTATTGTTCGGGCTTTTGCAGGTCCCACTTTCGCTGTATTGCTTGCTTACATTGTTCCGAAAGAAATTTTGCAGAATGCTACGACATGGAACCAGGGCACCTGGCTTTCTGCTTCAGTATCTGGTCATGCCGCAGGTGGATTTCTGATCGCTGTGTTTGGAATCTCGGGTTCGTTAACTGCCATTTGCTCTTTGATGATCGCAGCATTGCTGGTGTTATCACTTATAAAACCAAAAAAATCTTTATCCATTCCCGGGGAAAAGAAAACATGGGAAAGTGTGAAAGAAGGACTGCGTTTCGTTTTCAAAACTAAAGTGATCCTTGGCGCTATGTCACTTGATCTTTTTGCTGTATTGTTTGGTGGAGCAGTGGCAATGGTTCCTGTATATGCTTCGGATATTTTGAATGTCGGACCGAAGGGATTTGGCTGGCTTAACGCCGCATCAGATATGGGCTCCATATGCATAGTGGTCTTGCTGACATTAGCTCCTTTCAAAAGACACCAGGGAAGGAAATTATTATTTGCAGTTGCCGGATTCGGATCTTGTATTATCTTTTTTGCATTATCCAAATGGTTTTGGCTTTCATTTGCAGCGCTGATGCTTAGCGGAATGTTGGACGGTATCAGTGTGGTCATAAGAGGAACGATCCTGCAGTTGAGAACTCCCATGGAGTTACGTGGAAGAGTGATGTCTGTAAATTCCATGTTCATTAATTCCAGCAATGAACTCGGACAATTTGAAAGTGGCGTTGCCGCAAAGATCATGGGTGTGGTTCCTTCCGTAGTATTTGGCGGTTGTATGACTTTATTGGTAGTGATCACGACATGGATCAAATCAACGGGTCTCCGGAAATTTCAATATTAAATATCATTCAAGCGAAAGCTTGATGTAGTCTGAACGTAGATGAGCTTTGAAGACAGAATCCAAACGAGTTCTTGGAACTTTTGGGAATACGCCCCGGAAAGACGCTGATACGTCCCACAAAGTGTCGTTCATATTCTTTGAAGGATTGAAACTAAAATACCTTCGTACTGAAAGGTGATTCAAATTCGTATCAATAACTTTTACAGCTCTTGCAAGTTGCACATTGATACTATCCTGCCATCTTACTTTATCCAATTCCTTCCATAAACTATCACTCATCAGGTACAAATTCTTTATGGAAGCATTATTCACTTTGACCCCGGTATTTAACTCATCAAACTGACCTTTGATCGCCTGGCGACTATCGGGTCCTTGCAGAAAAAGCAGATTACAATGATACAATCCATATTCGGGCATCTTGCTTTTCAACTCCGCCTGCCGGGCACTATCGATCACATCACCCAGCATTACCAACTCCAGTTGTGAATTACCCGGCCTGTATTTCAGCAAGCTGGATACTGACAATATGATTTTTATCCTGTACTTCTTTCTGAACAAAAGTCTGCGAATTTTGCTGGTAAAAATATTTTTTTACAATATGATAAGTCAGGTAAATACTTGGAGCGATCAGCAAAACAGTAATGCCCGTGATCAGCCAGGTTATCCGTTTATTAACACCGCTTTCCGTACCACGAAGCCGGGGGTAATTCAATAAACGAACAATAAAAAAAGTAGCGAGGCTGATAAATACTGAGTTAATCAAAAAAAGATAAAATGCACCGGCCGCATAGCTCAAGTCCAGGCTAGCGATACCATAGCCAACAGTGCAAAGTGGCGGCATTAATGCGGTGGCAATGGCCACTCCCGGTATTACATTACTTCTTCTGAGTTCGCTGGCGCCGGCTATGATACCGGCAACGCCCCCGAAAAATGCGATCAATACATCATAAATAGTTGGAGAAGTTCGGGCCAATAATTCTGAGCCGGCTTCTTTTACCGGGCTGATGGCAAAATAAAGAGTAGAAGTAATAATGCTGATGATGACTGCAGAAACAAAATTCCGTACAGATTTTTTGATCAATTTAAAATCGTTAATGCCAAGTCCAAGGCCGAATCCCATGATGGGCCCCATAAGTGGAGATACTAACATAGCTCCGATAATGACCGCAGTAGAATTTATATTCAATCCTAAGGAGGCAATAAAAATTGCTGCTACTAAAACCCAAAGAGAAACGCCTGGCATTTCTGAATTGGCCTTTATATTCTCAATCGTTATTTTAATATTTTGAGGATCAGTAGGCAGTTTTAATTTATGAATTAGGCGCAGCAGAAAAAATTTTGAAATTTGCATATACAAAATTTACAAATATAAATTTACATATAAGCAACCGTATCTTTCAGTTTACACGATTTTGAATTAATCTTTTTATCTTACAATAATAAAACTGATTGCAATGAACCGACGGTCTTTTCTTCAAAACACCTCACTCGCATTAGGCGCCCTAACATTAACACAGCAAAATATTTTTTCAGATATGTTTGACCCAACCTGGAAGATCACGATGCTTCGGGATGATATCGGCATTTTCACTGAAAGAGGCGGTACTATTGCTTTTATGCTATACAAAAAAGGAATGGTGGTGGTAGATGCACAGTTCCCCGATACATCGCAACATTTAATTGATGAATTAAAGAAAAAATCAAAGGAGCCATTTGTAAAACTCATCAATACACATCATCACCTGGATCATACGGCTGGAAATATTTCTTTCAAAGGAATCGTAGAGCATGTGTTGGCACACGAAAATTCATTGAAGAACCAGAAGAATGTTGCAGTGGCTCAAAAAAATGAGGACAAACAATTATACCCGGATCAAACTTTTTCTGATACATGGTCCGAAAAATTCGGGAAAGAAAAAATTAGTCTTTCCTATTTCGGCCGTGGACATACTGATGGAGATGCAATGATCCACTTTGAACATGCCAATATCGTTCATATGGGCGACCTCGTATTCAATCGCCGGCATCCGTTTGTAGATCGTAGCGCCGGAGCCAGCATGAAAAGCTGGATCGAAGTATTGGACAAAGCAGTGAATAAGTTTGACAAGAATACACTTTTTATTTATGGTCATGCACTCGATGGTTATGATGTGACCGGCAATGCAGACGACCTGAAAAAATTCGGCGACTATCTTGGACAGGTTTTACAATTTGCCGAGAGCGAGATCAAAGCAGGTAAAACAAAAGAGGAGTTTTTGAAAAATACTGAGATCCCCGGCAATACCGAATGGAAAGGCGATGGCATACAAAGGCCATTGCAAGCGGCGTATGAAGAGTCGACGTCGAAATAGGATTTCTTATAAAAACGCTGATAGCAGGAACATGCACATGTAGGCTTTTAAAGCCTAAACAATTTTGTACCTTTATACAAATCTTTTTATGGATATAGCCCGGTACATAGAAATAAATCCCAAAATCATGATGGGGAAGCCAGTTATCAAAGGCACCCGTATCACTGTAGAACTTGTATTGGAAAAACTTTCAGCCGGAGAATCCATAGAAAACCTGCTTGAGGCACATCCACAACTTAACAAAGAACAAATTCAGGCGGCTCTTGCTTTTGCAGCGCAGTCACTCAAAGGCGACACCATTTATCCTGTTGCAATATGAAGTTATTAGCCGACGAAGGAATCGATAAGCCTATAGTAGATATGCTAAGGCAAACTGGTTTTGACGTTCATTATATTTTGGAAACAAATCCCGGTGCTAATGATGAATTTATTCTTTCGATTAGCAATTCGGAAGAAAGAATTCTTTTAACCCAGGATAAAGATTTCGGCGAATTGGTTTACCGTCTTCATTCTTCTCACTCTGGCGTGATACTTATCCGATTGGCGGGACTTTCCCCTAATATAAAAGCAGAGATCGTTAGCAAGATGTTATCCGAACATCAATCCGAATTACAAAATGCTTTTACAATTTTACAACCTAATGCTATGCGAATAAGGAAATAAAATCTATATCCGGTTATTCGCCTTGGCTGATCAATTTCTCCAACACATAATAAGTGATCGGGCAAAAAGTAGAATTTTTTAAAGTAAGTTGTGGCCGTTTAATAAAGACATCTTCATCCGTATAAGGAAACCGGCGGCAATCTGAAGGCCGCTGTTCATAAATGCTGCAATGATTGTCAACGCCGAGAAAGGGACAAGGCTTCGCATTTGCTACAAAATCTCCATCCTCATCCACGACTAAATATTTTTCAATAAACTCACTTTCCCGCAGTTTCAGATGTTTGCTGATCCGTTCGATATCGGGAGTCTTGAAACGGGGAGAATAGTGCTTGCAACAATTAGCGCATTGTAGGCAATCAATTTTTGCAAATGCATCTTCATGCAGCGCCGGCAGTTGCTTCAGCACTTTGTTCTTGTCACCCCTTTGCAACAGGCGTTTGTATTCCTTTTGCTGTTCGGCAGATCGTCGCTCCCAATTCGCCGGTAAATCATTATTGCCCCTGATGTCTGAATTCATTTTTCAATCAAATAACAAATTTCATCTATAAACTATAAACCATAAACAAAAAACACACTTATTTTTGCTGCATATGGGTGCATTCTCTGAACAGTTGCTTTTGTTGGTCACCACGCCGATCTATGTGGTAGTGATCGGAGCTGAATTGCTTTTAAGTCATGTACAACACCTGAAAAGTTATACCTGGAAAGACACTTTTCAGAATATTTACCTGATGCTGTTGAATTCCGGGCTTGATCTGCTGGTAAGGGGTATTTATGTCGGCATCATTCTTACTTTCTTTTATAAATACCGGATTGCTGATCCTATTTCAAATCCGTGGTTGTATTGGATCACATTATTAGTCTTCGAAGATTTCATGTACTACTGGCTACATAGAGTAGACCATTACTGCCGGTTGTTCTGGGCCACACATGTGACTCATCATTCTTCTCCAAAATTCAATCTGACTGTCGGTTTTCGTTCATCTGTAATGGAGCCTCTCTATCGTTTCGTTTATTTCATTCCTATCGCTTTGTTGGGATTCCGGCCTATCGACATTGCACTTATTTATTCCGCAACACAGATATGGGGAATACTGGTTCACACCGGACGAATCAACAAACTGGGTTTTTTGGAGTATTTCCTTGTTACTCCCTCACATCACCGGGTGCATCATGGTTCCAATCCAAAATACCTGGATAAGAATATGGGAATGTTTCTCATCATCTGGGATAAACTATTCGGCACTTTCCAACCAGAGCTGTCTACTGAAAATTATCAGCCAATAAAGTATGGGTTAACTTCTCCTTTAAAAAACGAAGGCCCCGTGAATCTTGTTTTTCATGAATGGCGGGAACTCTGGAAAGATGCTTTCAGAAAAGATATAGGCTGGAAAGAAAAATGGAATTACCTGTTCGGCCTGCCCGGCTGGAGCCATGACGGCAGTCGCCTCACCAGTGAACAAAGAAGAAAAATGGAAAGAGAACAAGAATCAGAAAAAAAATAATATTTTTTGTTTGCCAGCTGCAGGAATTCTGATCAACGTCTGTTGCTACGCTCAGTTCAGGGTTCCGTTTTTATGGCATCAAATGACAAAATGCATTCCCAAATCATTGCTTCTTTTTATTCCAACAAAGGAGGAATTTTAAACATTTCAATCATAGTATAATTCAAATCTCTGAGATACCTCGTTCCCAGGCATGATAAGTTGCTTTATACCTGAAACAGTTTGTGAATATCCGAATGTCAAAAATTGGCTTTCCACTCATAACTTTGCGCCATCTTTTTTAACCAGCAACCTGAAACAAGGGACAAGGAACTACTATTATGAACCTTTTTGAAGAACAGCAACACGAATTCATTCCTCGACATATCGGGCCTAATGAAACAGAGACACAATCAATGCTGAAAACCATCGGCGTTAAGAATCTGGACGAATTAATTAACCGTACCGTTCCTTCATCTATTCGCTTGAACCGGACACTGGAACTGCCGGCAGCTATAAGTGAAAGCGAATACCTGAAGCACATTCATGAAATCGCATTGAAAAATAAGGTTTACAAAAATTATATCGGCCAGGGATATTATGATACCATTATCCCATCGGTGATCCTCAGAAATATTTTTGAAAATCCGGGTTGGTACACACAATACACGCCTTACCAGGCAGAAATTTCACAAGGAAGATTAGAAAGCCTGTTGAATTTTCAAACCATGGTCAGCGATCTCACCGGCTTGCCGATTGCCAATGCTTCTTTGCTGGATGAAGCCACTGCTGCAGCGGAAGCCATGACCATGTTCTTTAACATGCTGAACAAAGATCATGATCATATCAGCCGTTCAAAATTTTTCGTAGATAAAGAGATTTTCCCGCAAACGATCGATGTATTGATCACAAGAGCCCACCCTTTCGGAGTGGAGATTGTTATAGATGATTATAAAAAGGCATCGCTCGATGCTTCTTATTTCGGAGCTATTGTTCAATATCCTAATGACAAAGGATCAATTGAAGATTATCGGGATTTCATAAATAAAATTCATGCAGCCGGAGCTTACATAGTAATTGCTACGGATCTGCTGGCTTTGACGTTGATCACTCCTCCGGGAGAATTAGGAGCTGATTGTGCTGTCGGCTCTGCACAACGATTTGGAGTACCTCTCGGATATGGTGGCCCGCATGCTGCTTTCTTTTCTGCTAAAGATGAGTTCAAAAGAAATATGCCCGGCCGTATCATTGGTGTTAGCATTGATGCACAAAACAACCGGGCATTGCGTATGGCTTTGCAAACGAGAGAGCAGCATATCAAAAGAGAAAAAGCAACTTCGAATATTTGCACAGCACAGGCTTTGCTTGCAAATATGGCTGCGATGTATGCCGTCTTTCATGGGCCAAAAGGATTGACGAATATTGCAAAAAGAGTAGCCTTACTCACTCAGACAGTTGCAGATGGTATTGAAGAAAGAGGATTTGACCTGGTATCCGATCATTTTTTTGATACTATCACCGTTAAAGTAGATGATATTGGTCCCTATAAATCCAAAGCAGAACGCCAGGGAATCAACTTACGTTATATTGACAATGATCACATCGGCATTTCATTAGATGAGACCACAAACGTTGAAGATCTGTATGACCTGATCAATTGTTTTGAAAACGATAAAGACCCTGTGGCGTTCGATATTCATGAAGATGCAGAACTACATCATATTCCTCTTACACTAACCCGTAATTCAGAATTTCTCCTGCATCCTGTTTTTAATACACATCATAGCGAAACTCAAATGATGCGGTACATCAAAATGCTGGAAAATAAAGATCTTTCATTGAACACTTCAATGATCTCACTCGGCAGTTGTACCATGAAACTGAATGCTGCGAGTGAGATGATACCATTGAGCTGGAATCATTGGAATAAAATGCATCCATTTGCTCCTGCTGAACAAACAGAAGGTTATCAATTCATCATTGATGAACTCAGTAAGTATTTATGCAGGATCACGGCTTTAGATTCATGCAGTCTGCAACCCAACAGTGGAGCACAGGGAGAATACACAGGTTTGTTGACCATTCGTTCCTACCACAGGGCAAATGGTGAAGAATATCGAAATGTGATGCTTATTCCTATTTCAGCACATGGTACTAATCCTGCAAGCGCAGTAATGGCGGGAATGAAAGTAGTTGTTGTGAAAGCTCTGGATAACGGTTACATTGATGTAGAAGATCTGAAAGCAAAAGCCTCACAATATGCAAAGGAACTGGCAGGTATCATGATCACTTATCCGAGCACTTATGGTATTTATGAAGAAACGGTAAAAGATATAACCGAGATCGTTCATCAATATGGGGGACAAGTGTACATGGATGGTGCTAATATGAATGCACAGGTGGGATTAACTGCTCCCGGTTTGATCGGTGCTGATGTATGTCATTTGAATTTGCATAAAACATTTGCTATTCCTCACGGTGGCGGTGGTCCGGGTATGGGGCCGATCTGTGTTAAAGACCATTTAGCAAAATTTCTACCAGGGCATGTTACCAGTTTCCAGTTACCGGTAACCAACAACCGGCAACCAGCAAACAATGCAGTTTCCGCTGCTCCTTTTGGAAGTGCAAGTATTCTTCTCATCAGTTATGGCTATATAAGAATGCTGGGAAATGAAGGCGTGAAAGCTGCAAGCGAATACGCTATTCTCAATGCAAATTATATGCGGGCAAGGCTGGAAAAAGACTTTGATATTTTGTACACCAATAATCATGGCGAATGTGCTCATGAATTCATTGTTGATCTTCGTCCATTTAAAAAATCTGCAGAGATCGAAGCAGAAGATGTAGCGAAAAGATTAATTGATTATGGCTTTCATGCACCGACCATGAGCTTCCCTGTACCGGGAACCATTATGATAGAACCGACGGAGAGTGAAGACAAAGAAGAGCTGGATCGTTTCTGCGATGCTTTACTAAATATCCGGGAAGAAATAAGATTGATCGAAGAAGGAGCAATGGACAAGAAAAATAATGCACTGAAAAATGCGCCGCATACACAAGCGATGATCTGCAATTCTCAATGGGATCACCCATATAGCCGGGAGAAAGCTGCGTTTCCTTTGTCGTATGTAAATGAGAATAAATTCTGGCCTTCGGTTGCAAGAGTGAATAATACTTATGGAGACAGAAACCTGATCTGTACCTGCGAACCGGTGAGCAGCTATATCGAGATGGAAGCTGATCCTACTTAATAAGTCTTTAGCCAGCTTTTTATGGCAGAATCTTTTTGTGGAAGAGTTAAAGATTTGTATTGATACAATGCCGATTCCCAATCACCATAAACAGGATTAGGAATTATGATAAATCTTTTACCAAACTGGGATGATTGTCCTTGTACATTCTGCAATCTTTCACTCACTGTTTTATTATCCCATAAAGAAGAAAAATCACCAAGATTATCACCCAATAATAAAATAACGTCGTGATTTGCCATGACCTGCTGACGGCGGACTTCTTTACTGGAAGTATTTTGTCTCACAAACAGATGTGCATTATCGGCATTGGGAAAATTGAATTTCTGCAGATTTTTTAATGTTCCTTCTTTGTCCTTTTCATCACGGTTAGTGATGTAAAAAGTCTCTACTCCTTTTGAAGCAGCATATTTTAAAAATGAAAGTGCTTCGGGTACCGTATCCGCAGCAGCCATCGCCGTCCATTGGGCCCATTCTGCCGGATCAAAACCTTTTCCCAGTAAATCGTGATGCACTTCATCTGCACTGTTATCGAGGATCGTTTCATCAATATCAGTGATGATCGCCCTGGGCTTTGCAGAAGATGTTTGCAATAATTCATCTAAACGAAGTGTTGCAATATTATAAGCCTGTAAACACAAAGCATGATATTCAGCGGAACGCTGCATGAACGCCGCCGCATAAAGTTTTCCATCTGTAATCAGACTCGATTCTGAAACAACTTTGCTGGTAGTCGTTTTCTGTAAAGGATTGCAGGCCACCAGTACAGCCAGCAAGAACAAATAAGAATAAACCGGTTTCATATTTATCATTTTGGAATAACAAACTTAAACCAAGTCTTTCGAAAACAGCTTCACTCTGAGAATATAACAATAGAAAAAGCCCTTTATTCATCATTCCCCATTTTATCTTAATTTCGGCCAAAATTTTTTATCCAGCATGGCTGAAGTGATCTTAATGCCCCGCCTAAGCGACACGATGACCGAAGGAGTGATTGCCGAATGGCATAAAAAAGTGGGTGATCCCGTAAAAAAGGGTGATCTATTGGCTGAAGTAGAGACAGATAAAGCTACCATGGAATTGGAAAGCTATAAAGATGGTACTTTATTATATATAGGTGTAGACAAAGGAGGAAAATTGCAAGTGAATGACCTGCTGGCGATCATTGGAACCAAAGGAGAAGATATTTCTTCAATAGTAAGCGGGAAAGGACAGGCAACAAGTAACAAGAAACAAGAATCAAGTAAACAAAAAGTAACAACTGATAACAAGCAACAAGCAACTACATCACAACAAACAGCTACTGCTGATTTAGATATTTCCAAAATAGAAGAGGTGGTGTTGATGCCAAGATTGAGTGATACGATGACAGAAGGAGTAATTGCTGTATGGCACAAAAAAGTTGGAGATAGTGTGAAAAAAGGGGAAGTGCTTGCAGAAATAGAAACAGATAAAGCAACGATGGAACTGGAAAGCTATAAGAATGGAAAATTATTATACATCGGCGCAAAGAATGGAGAAAAGATTGTAGTGAATGATCTGCTGTGCATCATTGGCGAAGAAGGAAAAGTAGATGTAAATGCGATTGTAGCTGCAGCAAAAGCAGGAAGTCATGCTGGTCACACTGCTCAATCGACAGCGCCTGCCCAGGAAACCAAACAACAAGTAATTAGCATTGAACAACCAGCAACCAGTACCCAGCAGCCGGTAACTGAGAACGGTCATCTCAAGGCTTCTCCTCTTGCAAAAAAAATAGCTAAAGAAAAAGGAATTGATATTAGCAAAGTACACGGATCCGGAGACGGAGGAAGAATTATAAAAGCAGATATCGACAGTTATAAAGAGTTAGGAGCCGGGAGTCAGGAGCCAGGAATAAAGCTAGTGACTGTTCCACAATTTGTCGCAACAGATAAAGAAGGATTCACTGATATTCCTAATTCGCAAATGCGTGGCGTGATCGCAAGAAGATTGGCTGAAAGCAAATTTTCTGCACCGCATTTTTATCTCACTATTGAGATCAATATGGATAATGCGATCTCAGCCCGTGCACAATTGAACGAAGTGAGTCCTGTTAAGATCAGCTTCAATGATTTGGTTGTGAAAGCTGCAGCATTGGCATTACGCCAGCATCCAGCGGTCAATGCATCATGGATGAATGATAAGATCCGTCGCTATCATCATATTCATATCGGTATTGCAGTTGCCATTGAAGATGGATTGATTGTACCTGTAGTTCGGTTTGCTGATCAGAAAACACTTCCCCAGATAGCTGCTGAAAGCAAAGAGCTAAGCGGAAAAGCCCGGAACAAAAAATTGCAACCAAACGAATTTACCGGCAATACATTTACTATTTCCAACCTCGGCATGATGGACATTGATGAATTTACAGCAATCATCAATCCTCCTGATAGTTGCATCATGGCTGTAGGAAAAATAAAAGAAGTAGTAGTAAAAAAACCGGAAGGATTCGGCGTCAGCAATTTTATGAAGATCACCATGAGCTGCGATCATCGCAGCGTGGATGGTGCAACGGGAGCTGCATTTTTACAGACATTTAAAAAATACCTGGAAAATCCCGTGATGATGCTATTGTAAAATCTATTGTTCTGATTTCAACAAAACCACTTTCCTACTAAAAGAGTCAATATTTGTATTTAATTATGAACGCAAATCGAAAAGGCTTGATTTGTGCTTATATGGAGTATGCTCCCAAAGCAATAAATAAAAAAACTAATATCTTCCTCATTCGGCCAAGTTACTGATTCAAAGCTATCTTCTTATGGTTTTGAAAGACATGACTGGAAACTTTCTAAGTAATTTTCGTCGGCACATTTTTCTTTTTAATCAATACTGAACAGTATCTTTATCTCACAAAACGAACTCTATGAGCAACCGACCATCTCTCCGCCTCTTTATTATTTCACAGGCTTGTTTACTTACGATATTTGGGATCATTCTTAGAAATATGGATGACAACCTGGGCAGCAAGCTTGTCTGGATTGGAGTGCTGACACTTGGATTTTTTTGCTTCTTGTTTTTTATTCGTTTCTTTTTAAGAAGGTCTAATTCCTGATCGTCTCCATTTACCAATTTATTATTACAGGGACAAGAATTGTAACCTGCCTGCAATATTTAACAGACGGCTTGAAGATGAAAGGAATAAATTTGAATTTGCAAAGCAAATTCTGTTCACATTGTTTCTCCGGAAATCAACAATACAATTACTGCGGTTTCATTTTTCCCTGTTTCTCTTGCCGGTTTATTTGTTTGCGTTAAGCCAACTCGATGCGATCAGCTGGCCGAAAGCACTGTTGGTATTCTCTATTTTACATTTACTCGTCTATCCATCTAGCAATGGATACAATTCGTATATGGATAGAGATAATAGTCCTATCGGAGGTTTGTCACAACCTATGCAACCGACCCGCCAATTATTTTATACGACAATTATCATGGATCTGTTGGCCGTTGTGTTAAGCTTTCTTGTTGATTGGATTTTTACGGCTGGCATTATAGTTTATATTATGGCATCAAAAGCTTATAGTTTCAGAGGAGTCCGATTAAAAAAATTCCCGGTGATAGGTTATTTGATCGTTATTGTTTTCCAGGGCGCTGTTACATTCTTTCTTGCCTGGCATGGAAGTAACAGAACTCAGGATATTCATGTTCCAATTCTACCAATGCTTGCCGCCACCTGTCTCATTGGAGGATATTATCCTTTAACACAAATTTATCAGCATGAAGACGACCTTAAGGATGGTGTAAAGACAATTAGTTATATGTTAGGTAAAAAAGGAACTTTCATTTTTTGCGGGATTCTTTTTTCAATGGCAACGCTTCTGACCTATTTGACGTTTCAGAAACAAAAATCTTTGATCTCATTCCTGGTATTTGGAACTTGCATGTTACCGGTAATAATTTTTTTTACAGGATGGATGAAAAAAGTCTGGAAAGATGAAAGTAAAGCGGATTTTTCAAACAGTTTGCGGATGAATATCGTTGCTTCAGCCTGCACCACTTGCTGTTTTATCATCTTAACTATTATGAAACAAAATTTATTCTGAAAAGCATTTGAGCAAGATCATTTCTATAGGAACAGCAGTACCGGCTTACCGTCATCGGCAGGATGATATTCTTCGATTTATGCGACAGGTATATGCATTGCCGGAAGCGGATAATCGAAAATTAAACTATTTATATCATCACAGCGGCATTGAAAACCGGTATTCTGTAATACCCGATTACAGCCGTGAAATTTCTGATTGGAAATTCTATCCTCATAGTGAGGGATTAGAACCTTTTCCATCATTAGAACAACGAATGAGCTGGTTTCATAAATATGCAGCTCCTCTTTCTATTGATGCTATCCGTAATTGTTTAGACGGCATCATCACTGATTCTGAATTGACACATCTGATCACCGTCAGTTGTACCGGCATGAGTGCGCCGGGATTGGATCTGCAAATAATGGAATTGATGAGCCTTCCCAAAAACACATATCGCACTTCCATCAATTTCATGGGTTGTTATGCCGCTATTCATGCTTTGAAAATTGCCGATGCCATCTGCAACAATGATCGCAAAGCAAAAGTGTTGATCGTTTGTACCGAGCTCTGTACACTTCATTTTCAAAAAGAATCCACGACAGACAGCATCACATCAAGTTTATTATTCGGTGATGGCTCAGCTGCTGTTGTAGTCACAAATGAAACTGACCAAAGAAAAGGTCTATGTTTAAAAGGCTTTTATTCGGAAGTGATGAGCAAAGGGAAAAGAGATATGGCATGGGAGCTTTCTTCTTCCGGTTTTCTAATGACGTTGAGTGGTTTTATTCCTGAACTCATTGAAACAGATTTTGAACCTTTGGTACAAAGAGCCACGGAAGTAATGAACGTTGATAAAAATAATA
Organism: uncultured Bacteroidota bacterium; assembly: GCA_963745445.1. Taxonomy (GTDB): domain Bacteria; phylum Bacteroidota; class Bacteroidia; order Chitinophagales; family Chitinophagaceae; genus UTBCD1. The sequence continues at coordinate 12,028 of CAVUXD010000002.1, read as the reverse complement.
TTTCGCATTGGTGTGTTCACCCGGGAGGGAAAAGGATACTTGATGCTATTCATCGCAGTCTTGATTTTAAAAACGGCGAGCTGAAAACGTCTTATGAAATATTAAAGCAATACGGCAATATGTCATCCCCTTCCATTTTATTTATCCTGAAAGAAATAATAAAGAAGAATGAACTGGCAGCGATCAAAGATCTTTTTGCTGTTGCTTTCGGCCCTGGATTGACAATGGAAACTTTTGTAGCTTCAACTTATGCCTGATCTTGCTAATCGTTCCTATCAAAAAGAATTATTGGATCGTTCAGATATTCCATTTAAAGACATCAAAAGGAATATGCAGGAACTGGAGTTCATCAACCGGTGGTTAGGTGGTCATAAAATAACTTTGCAAGGATTAAAATCATTATTACAATACCGAAAGCAAACTGAAATAATTCAAATCGTTGAAATCGGATGCGGCGGAGGTGATAACCTGAAAGAAATTAAAAAATATTGCCAAAAAAAAAGCATTCCTGTACAACTGGCAGGAATTGACATTAATCCGGATTGCATTGAATTTGCCAGGTCCAAAAAAGAGAACGAAGGCATTGATTTCATCACATGCGACTACAGAACAATTTCTTTTGATAAAAAACCTTCGATCATCTTTTCATCCCTATTCTCGCATCATTTTACAGATGAAGAGATCATTGAGCAGCTGCATTGGATGCATCAAAATGCTACGAAAGGTTTTTTCATCAATGACCTGCATAGAAGTTCATGGGCATATTATTCCATTAAATGGCTCACAAGAATTTTTTCTAAAAGTTATTTAGTGAAAAATGACGCTCCCTTATCCGTAAAAAAAGGTTTTCGAAAAAATGAAATAAAAAAGGTTCTTAAATCGGCAGGATTAACTCATTTCAATATTCATTGGAAATGGGCTTTTCGCTGGCTGATCATTGTAAAAACGGGATCCTGAATGGAAAATAGTTTTGATCATACGGAGCCGGCAATTTCTTTTTATCATGATCAAATGTTTGACGTTGGAATTATCGGCGGCGGCCTCGCCGGACTTTCACTGGCTATTTTATGCAATAAAGCAGGATATAATTCAATTGTTGTCGAAAAAGAAAAATATCCGTTTCATAAAGTTTGCGGGGAATATATCAGTCTCGAATCCTGGGATTTTCTTGAAGAATTGGGAATACCATTAAGTCAAATGAATCTTCCCGTAATAAGAAAATTGCTGGTTTCGGCGCCGAATGGAAAATACCTGGAACATGTATTGCCTTTAGGAGGTTTTGGGATCAGCCGTTATACATTGGATGCAATGCTGGCATCTATCGCAAAAATGAATGGAGTCGCAATTTTGGAAAATTGTAAAGTACAAAACATCGACTTTTCCAATGAGAATTTCTCCATCCGGTGCCCTGCATTTAGTATAAGTTGCAAAGTAGCCGCCGGAGCTTTTGGAAAAAGAAGTAACCTGGATGTAACCTGGAAAAGAAAATTTATTCAACAAAAAAGCGGGAGGCTACATAACTATATCGGAATAAAATATCATATAAAGGCCGATTGGCCTGATGAGCTCATTGCCTTACACAATTTCAGGGACGGGTATTGTGGCATTTCAAAGATCGAAGATCAAAAATGCTGTCTTTGTTATATGACCACAGCGGATAATCTGAAACGTTGCAACAATAATATTCATCAAATGGAACAGGATATCCTGCAACAAAATCCTTTTTTGAAAAAAATTTTTTTAGAAAGCTCTTTCTTGTATGAAGACCCCGTTACCATCTCGCAAGTAAGTTTTGCTTCAAAGACACAGGTAGAAAATCATGTTCTAATGACTGGAGATGCTGCCGGAATGATTGCTCCGCTTTGCGGAAATGGAATGAGCATGGCACTTCATAGCAGCAGGATACTTTTTCCAATCATCCAATCCTTTCTCCAGAAAAAAATTTCACGAGGAGAAATGGAACTGGAATATAGCAGTCAATGGAAAAAAGTATTTGGCTCCAGGTTAAGAACCGGGAGAATGATCCAAAGTTTTTTTGGCCGCCCGATTCTTTCGAATCTTATGATCAGTAGCCTGAAGCCTTTCCCGAAAATTCTTAACCTCCTTATCAGCAATACTCACGGTAAACCTTTTTGAAAATCGGTTGTCTATAGGCAAGAAATAATTTAAGAAAATGATAATCGTCAATATCGATATCTTGTTTTAAAAATTTATCTTACGGCTAATACTATAACCTGAAAGTATCCGTTGAAAGCAAGTATATGAACGCATTCAGGAATTATCTCTTATTGTCGGCGTTTTTTCTTTTGACCCTTACCATTCAGGCACAGAATTACCAGGCGATTAATGGTTCGTCTTATGCCGGAAGCTTGAGCCCGGCCAATAACCCTGCTTCTATTGTATATGTTCCTTATTCCTGGGATGTAACATTGTTTGCCGTTCAGTCAAAAGAAGCCACAAATGCAATCAAGGTCAAAAATTATTCTTTATTGGGTAGTGCTGCCAATGCAGATATTAAAGTGCTGAATGGAACCAAAAAAAGATTTGCGTTTGCAGATCAGAATATTCATTTACTGAATGCCAGGATCGCTATCAGTCCGAAAGCTGCTTTCGAATTTGGTGTAAACATTCGTGCCAACGAATTTTTGCAAACCGGCAGATACACATGGAAAGATAGTATTGGAACACTTCGTGATTTTGGTACAGCGAATTTTAATAATACTCCACTTTCCGGTAAAACAGTTGGAGCAAGCTGGGCTGAAGTATATGGCTCCTATGCACAGACGATCAAAGATGATGGCAATAATATTTTGAATGCCGGAATCACTTTTAAAGTGGACCGTGGATTAGCAGGAGCTTTTGCAAATGCACAGGACATCAATTACCTGCCAAATGCGAATAATAATGGTATTGGTTACCTGTTGAAAGAGGGAAATCTGAAATATGGCTATTCGTCCAACCTGGATGATGTGAATAATAACTCCAACCTGAGAGCTAATCTCAAAAATTTCCTGCGAAGAACTTTTTCAAGCGTAAGTTTTGATATCGGTGCTGAATACATCATGCTTTCAGGTTCTGATAATGATTACGAATATGATACCAAGATCGGCATTTCGTTAATGGATATTGGCCGCATTCACTTCCGGTATGGAGATAATAGCAGGTATGCAATTGCCGGAAAAAGTAATATCACAGACTCGCTCCTTCAAAATACTTTCCAAGACATCAATTCTTTGAATGACTTCAATGACAGTTTGGCCCAGGTTGTAAGTACCATTTCTGTACTCGGAGGAGATTTCTTTGTCACACAGCCTACCCGATTTATCCTGAACGTTGATAAATATCTTTCAGGCAACTTCTTTGTGAACGCAGAACTCACTATCTCGGTCCTCCCCCCCGCTGTTAAAAATAAATTATATCTGAAGCAAATGAATTTACTGGCTGTCACACCAAGATGGGAAAACAGAACTTTTGGTGTTTATCTGCCGGTACAGTTCAACCAGCTGAAACAATTATGGATCGGCGGGGCTTTCAAAGCAGGGCCTTTATTATTGGGAATTCATAATTGGGCCAATCTCTTCTCAAAAAATTCCATGCAAAATGGCGGGGCTTATCTCGCACTAACCATTCGCCCCGGCTCCTCGCATGATCGCTCCAGCAGGGATAACGACCAAAAACTAAGTCGTCAGGAAAGAAAAAAACTGGATTGCCCCAGATTCTAATCATCTCTCAGAATCATCTATTTTTTATTTTTTAAAATTTTTCAATATTTATTGAAAATTCAAAAACTATTTATAATTTTGATCTATGAAAATCACAGAAGCCAAACAACAATTCATCGGTAGCTGGGGTGCCTTTGGCACTCATTGGGGCATTAATCGCACTATGGCGCAGATACATGCCCTATTACTCATCAACCCCGATCCGCTTACACAAGATGATATTATGGAAGAGCTGAACATCAGCCGGGGCAATACCAATATGAACATCAGGGAGCTTATTGACTGGGGCCTTGTGGAACGGGTCATATTGCCTGGAAAAAGGAAAGAATATTTTTCTGCTGAAAAAGATATCTGGAAAGTAGTGCGGCAAATTGTAAAGGAGAGAAAGAAAAGAGAACTGGAACCAATGCTGAAGCTGTTGGACCAGTTGGAAGATGTGGAAGGAGATAAAAGAGATAAAAATGTAAAGTCCTTTATTGAAGTAATCAGTGGTATCAAAAGATTAGGCAAACAAGCGGATAAGGCTTTAGATATTATGGTAAAAGCCGATGAACATTGGTTTCTTGGAACCATGATGAAATTTTTTAAGTAAAGTATCTAATTGGAAAATTTTTTATTTCAAAAACTATCGGTATTTAAAATTTCAAAAAGAAAATCCATTCTTAGCTTTATATCATGAATGAAAAAAAGAAGACCCTTGTTCTCGGTGCATCCGATAATCCGTCACGTTATAGTTATCTTGCTATAAATCGCCTTCGCAGTCACGGGCATCCTGTAATTGCGATCGGGAAAAAAAAGACACAAGTTGCTGATGCGCCGGTTACCAATGAAAAGGTCTTTGATACCGGTGTAGATACAGTTACTCTTTATCTCAATCCCATGCATCAGAAACAATATTATGATTACATTCTTTCACTCAAACCAAAAAGGATTATCTTCAATCCCGGTGCTGAAAACGACGAATTTTATGATCTTGCCAAAAAAAATGGTATTCAACCTGTAGAAGCCTGCACTTTAGTTTTATTAAGTACAGGACAGTATTGAATAACTCTTAGCTTCTCGAAGTTTTACGAGCGGTCGCATCTTAGTTTACGATACAACACAGGTATTACTCCTCAATTTCAACTGAATTCACTTTTAATTGCTTGCATTTCCTGAAAAAAATCACAAACCTTGTAGTTCCGTCCCTCCCTGAAAACTGCAGAAGATAAAATCGGCTGCAACTGTTACCCTATTTAAAAAACAATATCCTGTTTATGAAAAACTCAAGTACCGCCGTACTCTGTTTTGTCTTTGGTGCTGTCCGCTCTTGTTTCAAACGGCCAAAACCAAAAGATCCCGCTGAATGAGCCGGATTATAACAGACCTAAGGTCTTTCAGAATTTACCTGATAGCATCGGTGTTGATGCAAGCACATTAGCTGATCTCTTCCAGGTTGCAAAAGGCCAAACCGTAGCTCCGACATTTGCGAACCGGTCATCAGCAGCAACATTTCAATTTCGCGGAGAAATCATTTCAAAAACTGATAATGCGTCAGGCAATCAGCAGGCTCGTAATGCCAATGCAATTACAAATATCAGCACCTTAATTCTTAAGCTCTCTGATTACAACGGAGCCAATTTTACTCTGTCAAAGATCACCAGTCCTGATGGAACAGTTCAATACACCGGAAGAATCATCAACTTCAGGAGTGGAGATCTATTTGTATTGCAAAATGTAAGCGGAAACCTGCTGTTGGTAAAGAAAGATTATTATACACTCGTAAATGAATAACTATAGATGATAATTTGAAAAGCCCGTTTTTAAATCCGTACCCTATGCCCTATTGAAAAACATTTTTTAAAATCCGCCTTGTTATGAAAAACCTGATCCGATCCGGCCTTATGGTGCTGCTATCAGTAAGTACCCTGATCGCCAAAACGCAAGTTCCTCTTTTAAGCAGTTATCCTTCTGCTACCGCAGTTATATTTCTTGATTTTGATGGGCAAACTGTTGATAACACCAGCTGGAATACCAGTGGGCCCATCTATTGCGGTGCTTCCGGATTGACCAACAGCCAGATCACAGAAATATTTAACCGGGTATCCGAAGATTATCGTCCTTTTAATATTAATATCACCACCGACTCAACTATATTTTTTGCAGCGCCTGCTAACCATGAGAACAAGAGTGATCCTTACCGTCACTTCATCGCTGGTATGGATCTGCAGGCGGTGTTGCTTTTGTTGGTTCATTTACCTGGGGCGATAATACGCCTTGTTTTGTTTTCACTGCACTTTTGAATTACAATACAAAAGATATTTCCGAAGCTGCTGCGCATGAAGCCGGCCATACTTTGGGTTTTATCATCAGGCATCTTATGATGCCAATTGCAATAAAATTACCGATTACAATTCCGGCCAGGGCAGCGGGAGAAATAGGCTGGGCGCCAATCATGGGTGTGGCATATTACCAAGAATTTCTCATTATGGAATAACGGTCCCAACTCATTTGGTTGTACCAATTATCAAAGCGATCTTGACGTAATTACTTCCGGCAATGGTTTTACATACCGGACAGATGATTATAGCAGCAGTTTTGCTTCTGCATCCGGAGCTACTTTTGCAAACAACCAATTTAATGTAAACGGAATTATTGAACGCAATACTGACCAGGATATGTTCAAATTCACGATGCCGACTTATGGCGAATTTACATTAGATGCTATTCCCTACAATGTAGGAACAGGCGATGCCGGTTCCGATCTTGATATGCAGGTTTCGCTGTATAATTATTCTCAAACATCTTTTGAATGTTTATAATCCCGGTACATTGCTCAGCTCTGTTATCGATACCTCATTGAGTGCAGGAATTTATTATCTCAAAGTAGAAGGAAAAGGAAATATGTATGCACCGAATTATGCAAGCCTCGGTTCTTATTCATTGAACGGCAAGTTTTACTGCTGAGTACTCCATTAGCATTGAGAAAACTGGAATTACAAGGCACTACTGATAATGATAAACATGAATTAACTGGGTCATTGATGCAGATGAAAATGTTGTTTCACCAAATATTGGAAATATCAACTGATGGAATTCATTTCACTCCATTGGTACAACCTGATAATGCTGCCAGGTATTATAACTACACTCCTTCTGAAACAGGTAATCTCCAATATCGTTTGAATGTAACATTTGATAATGGTCATCAGTACTATTCTAATATTGTTACTTTAAAAGGAAATTCAACCTACTAAGGCCACAGATTAGCAGGCAATCTAATTACCTCCGGCACTATCATAGTAAACAGCCCCGGCAATTTCATTATTTGATTTTTGATCTTAATGGCAAAACAATTAACAAAGGTCTACTGGCCAATGGAATGAATAAGATCAATGCAACCAATATGACTCAGAGCGGAATGTATTTGATCCGGTTTGCAGATACAGAGCAGCAATGGACCGATAAATTAATACGTCCAATAAACTCTTTTCAGTTCTCGATAACAGAACTTTAATCCGTCCCCCTTTTGTAAATCAGAGGTTTTTCGATAACTTCGGAAAACCTCTTTTTATGCGTTGGAGAAAATTTAATGGCGACCCGATTGAAATTCCCATTATCGAAGCTGTTGAAAATGCGATCAAACGGGAAACAGCAGAAAGGATTTCAGTTTGAAAGTTTGCATCGGTACCGACTCACAGGTAAAAGGACAGGAAACAGAATTTGCCACCGTCATTGTTTTTCTGCGAGAAGGACATGGCGGTTTTATGTTCATTCACAATGAAAAAACCCGTCAGCAATTCACCATCAAAGAAAGAATGCTGATGGAAGTGGCAAAAAGCATTGAAATTGCTTATGAACTCTGCAACCTGTTTACCGTTTACGATGTGGATATGGAAGTACATGCAGACATCAACACCAATCCGCATTTCAAAAGCAATGATGCATTGAAAGAAGCGATGGGTTATATTCTGGGGATGGGCTTTGCCTTTAAAGCCAAACCGGAAGCTTTTGCCAGCAGCAGTTGCGCCAATAAAATCGTCAACTGAAAATTATTGCTGTTTTTTTCTTCGCCGGCTTAGGCCGACAAGGAGTACTATGAAAAAAAGGATGCCGATCCCAATGCGAATCAAAGCATTTCTTTTTTGACGAGCTTCTAATTCCTTCCGATATTTCAAAAAATCATCCAGGTTTCGTGAGTTCTGTTCCATTGTTTCTTTAAAAACACTGTCTTCTTTTATTTTATTAAGACTGTCATAAGCTGAAATAAAATCAGAATTGATCGCTGTATCCGCTTTCTGCTTTAGAGAATTCTGGGCCAACAAGTGAAATGAAAATAAAATAAGAAGCATCAAAAAAACTTTACGCATAGTTTCATTTTGTCGAAGCTATCAAAAGAATTTACAGAATGAATACCGTGAAAAAGATATTTTACCGGGACACTGAAGCAGATGTGCTCTCGGCTGCTTTTATAGAAGATAATTTTGCAATCCTGGCAGGTGTTCCTAAACCATTATTTGCTGAAACGCTGCCCTGCGTAGAAAACTGCTGCAGTTGTTTGCTATCCTCGTGTGCAAATGAAAAAGTGACCAGCACCAGTACAAACAATATGACTACAAGATTCCGTTCGGATAAGTACGACTTCATAAATGGCTTGATAACGGCTGCAATTTAAGGCAATAATTTTAAATCCTGAATGGATACCCCTGACCTATTTTTTGATCTGAGAATATTGCTGGTTCAGCGTTTTGATAAGCTCCAGCAATTCCTTCCGGCCGGTCTTTTTTAACAGAAGATGTGACAAAATATTCGGGGTTTGCTTCCCATGTTTTTGATAAAACCTCAAAAAAATCTTGAATATGTTTTTCGGTTTTACCCGGTTTATTCTTATCGGATTTGGTGAAAACAAGGGCAAAATAAATACGCCACTCCCCTAACTTATTGATGAATTCAATATCAGATGCTTGGGGTTCACGCCTGCTGTCGATCAACACAAACAAACATATAAGATTGTTTCTTTTTCGAATATAATCTTCGATCATGGTGGACCAAGTCTTTCTCTCTTTCTGAGAAACCGAAGCATAGCCATATCCCGGCAGATCTACTAAATACCATTTAGAATCTTTTCTGTCATTACCTGTTCCGCTGGAAATAATTTCAAAATGATTGATCAGTCTTGTCTTTCCAGGTGTAGCTGATATCCTTGCAAGGTTTTTATGATTGCAGAGTATATTGATCAATGACGATTTGCCCACATTACTGCGACCGAAAAATGCATACTCAGGCCGGTCTGCTTTAGGACAGTGTTTATAATCAACGCTGCTGATCAAATATTTTGCAGATTTTATTTCCATAAATTAAAGATACAAGTAAGCAACATAAGCATCAGAGAATTCATCAGTACCCAACTGCTGTTAGCCGCTTATCTTTGCAGTCCCAAAATGGATCCATTACCTCACGATCATATTGTTCCTTTCAAGGATTCAGGCCTGAATAAAAAAGAACAGGTAGCGGAAATGTTTGACCGCATTGCCGGCAGGTATGATTTCATGAATCGTTTTCTTTCTGCCGGTATTGATGTGATCTGGAGAAAAAAAGCCATAAAAAGACTGAAGAAAGATGATCCCAAAATAATTTTAGATGTAGCCACCGGCACTGCTGATATGGCATTGATGGCCTGTCAAATTGCTGAAACCGGAAAAGATTATTGGTATTGATCTTTCCGACTCAAATGCTGGAAGTGGGCAAAAAAAAGGTTGAAAAAGAAGGACTTGAGGATAAAATCGAATTGCAAATCGGCGATTCAGAGGCAATAAATTTTCCTGAAAATTCGTTTGATGCGGTGATGGCGGCTTTTGGTGTCCGGAACTTTGAAAACCTGGAAAAAGGGCTTTCAGAAATGTTGCGGGTACTGAAACCCGGCGGCAGACTGGTCATTCTTGAATTTTCAAAGCCAAAGCATAAAGCAGTGCGGAGTTTGTACAATTTGTATATGAGCATTGTGGCGCCGCAGGTGGCCCGATGGTTCAGGCAAAATAAAGAAGCCTACCAGTATTTATGTGAATCGGCCAATGCATTTCCTGACCGTCGCCATTTTGTTGACATTTTAAATAAAGTTGGTTATTCCGATACCGGGTTTAAACCGTTAAGCTTAGGAATATGTTGCATCTACACCGGAAGAAAGCCTTTGTACATAAGAACTGGATCGTTTTTACTTTTTGGATTACTCTTTCTTGCTCAAACTTCGCTGGCACAAAAGTCCTGAACTGATGTCAATCTCTGGGATCATGATACCAAGCCTTATTATTTTGGAATTACATTAGGCGCTGAATGTAGCCCGTTTTCAAACTGAACTTCATCCCCGTTTTTTGCAGGATGATAGTGTCTATGGTAGCCGAAGCCAGTAACTCCGGCGGATTTTCATCTTGGATTATCTAGCAACGGCAAGATTATCCGAACCGTTTCCAGGTTCGTTTCAATCCTCAACTATTTTATGGAACGAGATATTTTGTACAAACTGAAATATCCCGATTTTGATGGCCAGACAGATGTAACTAAAAAAATTGAATCAGTTACTGTGTCACTTTTCCTTTCCAGATAAAATTACAATCAGATCGTATTGGCAATTTCCGTGTGTATATGCTGGCCGGTATCAAAGGTGATATTGACCTGGCCAGTAATGCCCGTGCAAAAAAAGCAGAAGACCTTGTGAAGATCAATAAATATGATTATGGATTTGAACTTGGGTCTTGGTTTCAATTTCTTCTTTGAAAGTTTTATTCTTTCGCCTGAAATAAAGATCAGTAATGGACTGAGCAATATTCATAGCCGTGACCCGAACCTGATCTACTCCAGTGTATTTGACCGGATACAATCAAGGATGATCGTCTTTCTGTATTCATATTGAGGGATGAGGTTTCATCCTTTTGTGGCTCACATGCAAAATTTCACCCAACACCCAGCATCGGCACAACTACCAGCATAAAGATATTAATTCAGAAAGCTTATGTCTTCACTCCTCTTTTAAGTGCTCAAAATCAGTAAATTATTCAGAAACCACCTCTCCGGAAGCAATTGTTTTCAGGTCAAAAGCATATGTTCCTGAGCCAAAAACATATCACTTTGAGTTAAAAACATATGTTCCTGGGCCGGGAACAGCATCCATCAGCTCGGGAACATATCAGTTCAGGCTAAAGCAATACAACATGGCGCCTGAAGCACACCACAACCAGCCAATGTAATATGCTCCCCGGCCAGGAACATACCAACCCGGGCCGGCAACATCATCTTATTTCTTAAGAACATCTGCTTTCTTGATCATCTCAGCATTGATGTTGTGTGCATCAATTTACCATGCTTTATATCAACATGGACGGAAAGATCTCTACGTTAGTCTTTATATAGTGCGAACAGAATATCAGCAATAACTTACACATCAAAACGCAAACTCTCTCCGTTGCATATTCCATCTTACACCAAAAGAAACGATTGAAGTATTGCCGGAAGTTATCGGCGGCGTTTTGGTTTGCTGCTTGCGATACACGCCATTGAATTCTAAAAATAAATTTTCCCTCAACTCGTATGAAACCAACAACGAAGCATAAGTAACATCAGTTTTCCATCCGCTGCCGATAAAATAACCATAGTCCATTGTACGGTAAGGAGGTCCATACGGCAGGAAAATATTACTCCCATAGCTCACATTATTGGAATCTCTGCCTTGCATATACCAGATCAGTTTTCCTTCGATCAGCCATTTGGGTGCAGGTTGATATCGGGCAATGCCAATGAACTCCTGGAAGTTTGCGCCCAACGGATGCGCCATTGGCTGGTTGTAATGTGTATAGTTTGCCACAGAATCTCCATGCGAATAAGTGAACGGACGAACCCGGTTCATTTCTAATTGCAGATCGAGATTCTTTATGTTGAACGCATCAATATATTTACCGCCCAGTTGTAAGCCCCATTTATTGACCCACGCACCGTTATGCTTCAAAAATTCAGACGCTACAAACTCATCAAGCAAAAATTGGCCATAGAATTGAAATCGATGAGCGACATTGCCTTTCATATCCAACCCCACCAGCGCATTATCATAGCTTCCGTTTTGCTGTTCAATGGAGCGGTAAAAAATGATCGGGTTCAGGTATCCGAAATCAAAATGGTCTTTCCTGCCAAAGATCACCGCTTCAAACAATCCCATGTTCAGCCATTTGTTTAATGCAATGTCCAAATGATGAATAGCCACATATTTTTAGGAATTAGTTTATCGCCTCCCGGAATTGTCGCCGATTGCAATTCCATGAATAAAGTCTGATAATTGATCT
>CAVUXD010000001.1:0-133276 GCA_963745445.1 uncultured Bacteroidota bacterium | reverse complement strand
CGGAGAATCGCCGCGCCGAACGCGTTTTTTCCAATCGCTTCGACACACTTCATTTCATTTCCAATTCTTTCCCAACCCACACACTGAGCGACCATCATGGATGTACAAACGATCGGCATTTTGGGCGCCGGACAAATGGGCAGCGGCATTGCGCAAGTTTGCGCGCTGGCCGGCATCAACGTGATCATGCGCGACATCAACGACGCGGCGGTCAAGCGCGGCGTCGGTTCAGTTGGCCAGCTTGAGAGCGCGCGGATCGGCGATCCGGCCGCCGAACAGAAGGACGCGGCACTGGCCAAGATTCGCGGCACCACCGATACCAAGGATCTGGCGGCCGCCGATTTCATCGTCGAAGCGGCGACCGAAAATCTGGAGTTGAAGCTGACCATCCTGAAGGAAATCGATGCCCTGGCCAAGCCGGGCACGATCATCGCCACCAACACGTCGTCGATTTCGATCACCAAGCTGGCCGCACAGATGTCGCGCCCCCAGCAATTCGTCGGCATGCACTTTTTCAATCCCGTCCCGGTGATGGAGCTCGTCGAAGTCATCCGCGGCTGCAGACGACCGACGTCGCCGTCAAAACGATCACTCACGTTGCAACGAGGTCGGCAAGACGCCGCACAGGTCAAGGACTCGCACGGATTCGTGGTCAATCGCGTGCTGGTCCCGATGATCAACGAAGCGATACTGGCGTCTGCACGAAGGCCTGGCTTCACGCCGAGGACATCGATGACGGCATGAAGCTTGGCGCCAACCATCGCATCGGTCCCTTGTCGTTGGCCGATCTGATCGGACTGGACGCCTGTCTCGAAATCATGGAGACATTCTATCACGATTTCGACGACCAAAATTTCGTCCGAGCCCGCTGCTGAAGGAAATGGTCGACGCCGGCTATCTGGGCCGCAAGACGAGAAGGGGTTCTACACCTACTAAGGGTCATGGCGAAGCGCCACCCAAGAACATAAAAAGGCCATGGCGTCCCTCTCCCGCGCGCGCTGATCATTACCCATATCTCGGCGACAACGTGACGCTCCCTCCGCAGGCGGGAGGGCGGGGGTGAGGGGGCTGGAATGACTGAAGCGGTCAGCGATCCCCCTCATCCCTGGCCCTTCTCCCGCCTGCGGGACGGGAGTGTCGCACGGCTTTGGAGATGTGGGTAATTATCAGCCCCCGCACGCGGGGAGTTGGATGGAGCCGCTGCGCGTCTTTCGTTTTAAGCACCACGGCGCGGCGTTATACAATCGCAGTTCCGATTTGACTCGATCCGATCAGAACATGCGACCACAAACACCAAACGCGCCTATCCTGCCCCTCCCCCAAACTCGAATCGAAACTACCGCGCGTCGGCACCACCATCTTCACCGTGATGTCGGCGCTGGCCGCGGAGCACGGCGCCGTCAACCTCGGCCAGGGCTTCCCCGACTTCGACTGCGACCCGGCGCTGCTCGACGCGGTCAACGCGGCCATGCGCGACGGCCTGAACCAGTACCCGCCGATGGCCGGCGTGCCGCCGCTGCGCGAGGCGGTCGCGGACAAGATCGAGGCGCTCTACGGCCGCCGCTACGACCCGGACACCGAGATCACCGTCACCGCCGGCGCGACCCAGGCCATCCTCACCGCCATCCTGTGCTGTCGTGCACCCGGGCGACGAGGTGATCGTGCTCGAGCCCTGCTACGACAGCTACGTGCCCAACATCGAGCTGGCCGGCGGCAGGTGGTGCGCGTGCCGCTGACGCCGCGGCACCTTCCGGCCCGACTTCGACGCCATCGCCGCGGCGATCACGCCGCGCACGCGCGCGATCATCGTCAACTCGCCGCACAACCCGAGCGCCACCGTCTGGACGGCGCGCCGACATGCAGCGCCTGGCCGAGCTGCTGCGCCGACCGACATCCTGCTGATCTGCCGACGAGGTCTACGAGCACATGGTCTTCGACGGCGCGCCGCACGACAGCGCGCGCGTCGATCCCGGAGCTGGCCGCGCGCAGCTTCGTCGTCTCGAGCTTCGGCAAGACCTACCACGTCACCGGCTGGAAGGTCGGCTACGTGGCCGCGCCGGCGCCGCTGATGGCCGAGTTCCGCAAGGTGCACCAGTTCAACGTCTTCACCGTCAACACGCCGATGCAGCACGGCCTCGCCGCCCACATGGCCGACGCCGCGGCATACCTCGAACTGCCGGCCTTCTACCAGCGCAAGCGCGACCTGTTCCGCGCCGGCCTGGAAGACACGCGCTTCGGCTGCTGCCCGGCGGGCAGCTACTTCCAGTGCGTCGACTACTCGGCGAGCTCGGCCACCGGAAGCCGACTTCTGCGCAATGGCTGACCACCGAGATCGGCGTCGCGGCGATCCCGCTGTCGGCGTTCTACGAGCGCCCGACCGAAGCGGGCATCGCCCGCTTCTGCTTCGCCAAGAAGGACGAGACGCTGCGATCGGCGCTGGAACGTTTGGCGATGCTATAGAGAATTCCAGCGGCAGCCGCCTGTGGGGAGCGGTCTTGGCCGCGATTTACGGCCGTCGAATCGCGGCCAAGGCCGCTCCCACAGGGACGCCATCGGTATCACATGCACGCACGATAAACCTCGGCGATCGACGCGTGACCGGCGCGCGCCAGCTCGACGCCATTGGCCGCAAGCCCGAGCATGCCGTTCTTGCACGCAATCGCGCGGTCAACGTCGCTCGACACGCCCGGATGCGCATGCTCGCGCAATTCGTCATTCATTACTAGCAATTCGTGGATCGCCATTCTGCCCTTGAAGCCGGTGTGGCGGCAGGAATGCGTACAGCCAGCGCCGCGATAGAATTTTTCGTCGGCTGCCAACCCGAGATTGCGACGCATCAGCGGCGCCACCTCTTCATCGCCCAGGCAATGTTCGCAGTTGCGCCGCACCAGCCGCTGCGCCAGCACGCCGATCACTGCCGAGCGGATCTTGTACAGCTCGATGCCGATTTCCATCAGCCGCACCAGCGCGCTGGGCGCGTCGTTGGTGTGCAGCGTGCTCAACACAAGGTGCCCGGTCAACGCGCTTTCGACCGCGATCTTGCAGGTTTCGTATGGTACTTATACTTGTGATATTGTTTATTTTTTCCTTTATCATTGGGCTTACTTTGCTGGCTGCAACAGAAAGTTTTGAAAATTGATAATTCAAAAGCAATTGTATATCATCAAAACAATCTGTACATATTCCTCCTAACTAATGCTTTGTAACAGATGAGTTTGGTTTTTACTTGAAATATGTAAGCTTATCTCTTAGCTTAGTACATGCACACACGAAGAATAATGATGTAGAAAAATGTAATTCAGCTGCTATTTATTTAAGTCCCATCTTTTCTAACCTTTTCTGAGTGGCCTTATGATCAATATGGCGCAAAGCCGTGTATGCCGAGAGTTTCTGCTACCTGCACAAACATGGCCCTGTCTTCAATATACACTACCTGCTGCGGTTTTTCACCTGGGCTGTGTCCAATGCAATCAGGAATATATCAGTATCAGGTTTTCTGAAATGAACAAAACTGGAAACAATAAAAAAATCAGCCAGTTAGTTAACCTGAAACTCCCTGATACGATATTCAGCTAATTCCCGTCCTTCATTGCTGATCACTGCTATTTTGCACAGGTATTTCCTTTTTAACCGGGATAACAGCGCCAGCATATCCGGAAAAGGTTTTGATTGATCGTACATAAACTGCCGGAACTCTTTGCGGCTGAATGAACGTTTTTTATAAAACACTACTCTGTCCAGGTATTCATCCAGTGATAATTTACCGGCTTCATAAGTATCAAAAGTAAGATGATGACGTTCTTCTGTTTCTTCGGGATCGAGTTTAAAAAGGTCGATAGCTCTTCTGCGGCAGCCCCGGTCCCAACCATTAGTAAGCAACACACCACCAATATCAGTAAAGATGGTATTAACAGGTAGCTTTTTTTCATGTACCTACTATTTAATTGAATAAAATAAAACTAAATTATTTTTTCCGGGCTTGTCTTCGCTTTGGAGTAACTATGGTAACTAAAAATTAACTTTTAAGATCATCAAAAAAATATAAAAGCAAACCCGTTATCAAATTTCATTTTTTACTATTGAATGCAGATCACTTTTGTCTGCATATCCCCATTCTTCATCTTTCTCCAGCTCCCTTCCCTTGTATTCTTCATAACGAATGGTGCTATAAACAAGCCAGCCAATTAAAAAGGGTGATACTATGAAGATCATATAAACAAGAAGCAGCCACTCGTTCAAAAAGATGAGGGTCAATAAAAAAATCAGTAATAAGCTTACCACTATTATTGGTATTTTCTCATACCTGTTCATTCTACAATTTAATTATTAATAACGGGACGCAAAAGAAGCCGATAGAAACCCATTATCATCTCTGACATGTTTTCATTTGCAATACATTGAAACGGCAAAGTCATAAATTATTTCAGTTGCGAATTTTGTCAATGACTCCACCAAGCAGATCAACAACTTCCTGCGAAATGATCCCGATCTGTTCAATTTCTTCTCCTGCTCTCCAATGTTGCCCCTCTTTTATGAGTGTAAGGCGTTTAGTGCCTTTATCCGACTGAAGCAACACATCATAAGTGCCGGTAAGCTGTCCTTCCCATGAAATTGTTTCAGCAAGAGCGGCTTTGTAAAAAACATTTTCGTGTGTGAAAGTGGTTGTTAATACGAGGTGGTCGGTTGTGTCTGGCTTGCCAGTGACAGTTGGACGTCCATATGGGTTTCATTTAGATTATTAAGTTAGAAAAAAATCTCTTTGGGCAGTTGATAGATTTATAAGCGGTTTGTTCTGTCCGTTGCTGGTATTTAATCCTGCAAAACCGGAATCAATTAATCCTCTGAACATGTCTTCAATCGAAAGAAATGGCTCAATAAAAACGATCAATCTTTACCTTTATACATTAAATATTTGGTTATGACCAACGACATTATCGCTATGCTCGCCAACCTGGCTTTGGCATTATCATTCATCGTCGGGTTAATATTCGGAATTGCCCAGGTAAAGGCTGCTGCCCGTGATCGTCGTGAACGACTAACTCTTGAAGCATTGCGAAATTTTCAGACAAAGGAATTTGCTGAACTCATTTATTATACAATGGACAGTAAGCTCCCTTCCACAAGGAAAGAATTAGATTCGTTATCCGCTAATGAACGTATTATGTTCATTCAATTTGCTCAGCAAATGGAATCGTTGGGTATTCTTGTCGCAGAAAAACTGATCAATATTGATCTCGTCCACAAAACGCTCGGCTCACTGGTGACCACCGCCTGGGAAAAGTATAAAATAATTTTCATGAGTATGCGGGATAAAGATCCTTTTATCGGCGAATATTTTCAATGGCTATCGGAAAGAATTGATGAGCGTTTAAAACAAAATCCACGGAAGCCGTTTTATGAAATAAATCCACTGACAAAATAATTTATTCCAGTAAAGCCGAATCTAACTATATTATAACCTCTCGATCACATCAACAAAAAGTTGTTCCCGTTTACGAAAGCCTATGGATTCATAAAGTTGAATGGCTGTTGTATTACTAGTCAGCACATGAAGAAAAGGGATAAAGGAATTGTCCAGAATTATTTTCATTACATACAACATCAGTGCTTTTGCATAACCCCTGCCGCGGAAATCAGGATGTGTGCATACAGCGCTTCTTCCATATAAGGAACAGGATTCATGCGCTGTCCCGTCATGGCAGCTAATCTTCCGTCTATAAAATCCCGAAATAATTACCAAAATCTATCGTTCTTTCTAAGAATGGGCCTGGTTTAGTCAATGCAGTTAGTTCGAGCATTTGTGGTATATGTTCCATCTGTCAGCGGAACAATGAAAGCACTATTCTTTGTTATAAATGTATTCAACGGATATTCATATATCATTTGGGTCACATTCATAGACTGGATCAGTTTCCATTTCCTTTCATCATGATCCATTTTTCTCAATGATGAAATAGCCACTTTCCTATTGGCAGAAATAAACTCATATATTTTCTGAAGATTTGAATCGTTGAATTCTTTCATTCCTGCAAATGGGGCGATATCCTGTCGGTAACTACCCACATCACCATCTAAAACGTCAATATCACTGTCACCAGTGGTAATAGCATTCCAGATCATGTTATCGAGGATATGAGGCATTCGCGATGCAACTTAATACTAAAACTTTTTTGTTTTATGATGCAGATGAAGTTTATAATACTATATCAGATGCTGAAGAATATGTGCAAGAATAATCAGTCATTAACCTGATATCTTTTCTTGTGCCAATTTAGTCACTTTACTATGAAATCATCGTTCAGTTTAAGGAATGACATTTCAATAATGCCTGACATTAAAACCACGCCAGCAGTCACTCCACTTTTCTCCATGTAAAAATCAGACTTACTGTGCCTAAGCTTCTGCCTCATATCATTTTCCCCTCTCCTCTCATCACATAAATTGCCCCAAGTACGAATAAGTTCGTTATTCTTATAGCTAATTATAATAAGAGTATAGCTAAATAAAAAACTATGAGAAGGTTCTTACTCGGCGCCCTATGCGTACTACCGGCATTGGTATTTGCACAGTCGAAAATGAAATTGACAGGAACTGTCTCGGATAGCAGCAAACCATTGGCGCTTGTCACAATACGTCTTTTTCAGCAAAGCAAAACGGACCCTTTGCAAACCGCTTTTTCAAAAGAGAATGGCAGCTTTGAACTCAATAAACCCGAACCCGGAAACTATACACTCTCTTTTACACATACAGGTTTTGCAGAAAAACAAATCACTGTTACAGTCACTGCTTCTGACCGGAAACATGCAACTGGATGCAGTAGTATTATCTAAAAAAGCAGAAATGTTGGGAGAAGTAGTAGTAAAGACACAGAGGCCAATGGTAGAGCAGTCTGATGACAAAATTGTTTTTAATGTAGAAGATGATCCCACCAACAAAACAGAAACCGCCATCGACATTTTGCGCAAGAACCCCTTTTGTATCCGTAGATGGTGAGGACAATATAAAAGTGAACGGACAAACTAATTTCAAAGTACTGCTCAATGGCAGGGAAACATCCATGTTTGCCAGTAATATTAAAGAAGCATTGAGAGGATTTCCCGGCGCCGTCATTTCAAAGATAGAAGTGATCACCCAACCTTCTGCCAAATATGATGGCGAAGGCATCGGCGGGCTCATCAATATCATCACCAAGAAAAAAGTAGTGGGCTATAATGGTTCGATCTCTACTTTTCACAGAACCAGTGACAAGCTGAGCAACTATTCCATCAACGGAAATGCTAAAGTAGGCAAGTTCGGTCTCAGCATTTTACTGAATGCAGGATATTCCGAACCCGGTATCTCAACACAACATCAGCACAACGATACCATCTACACAAAACATTTATACCAAACGAACACTGGATGGCAACCAATACACCAATTCAGGCTGGAGTTTTGGCAATGCGGAACTGAATTATGAAATTGACACACTCAACACGATTACTTTATATACGAATATCAACAGTTGGTCGAATAAAACAGTATCGGATCAAACGATCACTACTGATTTTACCTCTTATCCTTCTTCGCTGAGTAATTATAATCTCGATAATAAAAGCAATAACCCGGGAGTAAATGTGGGAAGTGATTATATCAAACATTATCAAAAAAACAAAGACAGAGAATTCAGTCTAAGGTTCCTCGGCGAGTTTGGCAAGAACGATTCAAAACTAAATAGCTTACAGGATGGTGGCAGCAGCGACCGTTATTTGATCAATAACAGCCATGCCATTAATGATCAATATACATTGCAGGCTGATAACATTATTACCGATTACAAAAACAAGCAAATGGGAAGGAGGTGTAAAAGCAATTGTCCGCCGGGCCAGCTCCGACTTTGAAAGCCTGGTCAAATATGATGCCGGAGCTAATTATAAGTTGAATCCTTCGAACACCGATTATTTTAAATACACGCAGGATGTATTCAGCATATACAGTACTTATAATTTTAAAGTGAAGAAATGGGGAATCAGGCTTGGAGCAAGGATTGAATATACAAATGTGAATGGTAATTTTGTTTCTTCAAATACGAAAGTAAAAAATCAATTACGCTACCCTGTTGCCAAACATTCAATTCACGAACCGTCTGAATCCCACTACCACCTTAGTGTTTGGTTATACAAAAAGATTGCAGCGACCTTATATCTATGACCTGAATCCTTTTGTATACAATAACGACTCATTGAATATCTCCTACGGCAATCCCGGACTTGGCCCACAGACCATTCATGTTATTTCTTCGCAATTACGGTAGGAAAAGGAAATACATTTGCCGGCATCAACATGGAAGGAAGCTATAGCGGCAATAAAATCCTGCAATATTCATCTTTTGATCCAGCAACAGGCATCACCAAAACAACAAGCCTGAACATCGGTAAAGAATTTCAATCGAGCCTTAGCCTGAACCTGAACACGAAGTTTACACAAACTGGAGCCTGTTTGTCAATGGTCACTGTTACAGCACCGTAAAAAACAATTCCAATGCCTCACAATCCAATAGCGGCTTCGGAGCGCAATTTCTTCCTGAATACAACTTATAAGTTTACTTCTAAATTCACGGTTAGCACTTATCTTGGTTTCTGGAAAGATCCTCAAACCATTCAAACCACCTATCCATTCAATACCTGGCATAATGTTGCGTTCAATTACAAAATATTTAAAGATAAGATCAATATTTCTTTACGGGCAGTGAACTATTTTGAAAAAACGCATGACTTCAAAACGATCACCAAGGATCAGAATTTTTACAACACTAATATCACCACCCAGCTCAGGCGTGCCGCGGCGATGGTACTTACCTGGAATTTTGGAAAGCTGACGGAAAATGTATCGAAAAAGAAAGGAGTGAATAATGATGATCTTTTGACAAAGCCTTCTGCACCTTCTCGGAAATTAAAGAGAAACCGATCAAACCAATAATTTATCGATCGCTTCATTCACCTCGTTCATTGAAAAAGGTTTTTCAATGAATTGATCAGCCCCATTTGCCATGGCCACATCCCGGGCTGAGCCAAAACCGGAGATCATGATGATCCTGATTGACGGATATTTTTTCTTGATATAGCTGATAAAATCAACACCAAATCCATCGGGAAGTTTATTATCCAAAATAATAATTGAAGGTTGATTTTTCTGCAAATATTCATCAGCAGACAACAAAGTATTTACATAATCCAAATCCAATTCTCTGCCTGAAAGAACCAGGTTGAGAGCCAGCGATAATTCGCCTTCGTCTTCAACAACCAGTAGCTTCTTTGCCTTTTTGGGGCTTGGTTTTGTCGGGTTGTTCATAATATTATGTTTCTATGACAAATGTACTTCTAAAAATGGGTGATCAAACTTGTTTCTTATCATAGCAAATAGCCTGCCCTTTTTTACTTTAATATCCTTCCAATGTTTGGGGAAGCTTAGGAACCAATTCTTTTTCTGAATATCTATATATCCAGCCGGATGCAATGGCTGGGCTAAGAGTATTAATGAAGCATTTGTTTTTCTTTGATTTTCCAAATAATTAGTTTTGAACCTTAAATCTGCTTCCGGCATTAATAAAATATGAACAAATTCACTGCAAGAATCTATATAATTGGCGTCAACCCTTATGTGGTGCCGCCTGTTGCTGTCATGAAAAATCTGTTCAAACAATCAGGCAGAGAAAAGGGACCAATACCTGTGAATGGGACATTGAATGGACATCAATTTCTCCAGACACTTGTAAAATACAGCGGCAAATGGAGATTATACCTGAATACTCCCATGCGTAAAGCCACGAATCTTGATGTCGGGGACATCGCAGAAGTAATAATAGAATATGATGCTGAGATACGCACTGTACCCATGCATCCGAAATTAGAATTGGCTTTAAAGAAAAATAAAAAAGCTAAAACAACTTTTGACAAACTGACCCCTTCCCGCCAAAAAGAGGATCGTGGATATATCAACTTTTTAAAGAACGAAGAATCTGTAGAAAGAAATATAGCAAGGGCCATTAAATTTCTCTCTGGGACAGAACGTTTTGCAGGACGGGATAAAGCCTGATCATTTTTTGTTTATGCAAATTCCGGTTTATCTTAATTATTCCCAATCAGTTTTCTATTTTGTCATGCTATAATTTACATCAACAAAAAATTTTAAATTGCATAAATCATGGCGGGAGATTTAATAATAAAGAAATCTGTCTTCATAAATGCAGCGCCTGCGTCAGTTTGGGATGCACTGGTCAATCCTCAAAAGATCAAACAATATCTTTTTGGCACCGAAGCTGTTTCGGATTGGAAGCGGCAGCCGCATCATTTACAAAGGAGGATTGGCAGGGAAAGGAATACCGGATCGCGGTACTATCCTACAATTTCGAGCCTGAAAAAATTCTTCAATCTACTTATTGAGAGCTCTATGTCCGGCACACAAGATAAACCGAAGAATTGTGTTACTTTCACCTATGAATTATCCCAAAAAGAGAATAGGACATTACTGACGCTTACACAGGACAATTGCAAAACAGAAGAAGACAGAAAAAAACACCTCGAATAAAATTGGGGAATGGTTCTCAGAAGGATTAAAAAAAACGGTCGAAGGTAAATAATCATCAAACAGCGATTCGTTTCTACAAATAATTCTAACTTCGGATAAGCTACAGAACATTTCCAGCAACATTCTTTCTTCACTTAAATGTTTTATTATGAAAAGGCCGGGACTGTTTTTATTAATATTTACGATTACGGTATTACAGTCTTTTCAAAAAAAGAATTCCGGAACTACCCAGGATTTTTTTATACAACAACTCGCTCCGGGAGTTTGGGCCGCCATTCAAAATGACCACGGTGGCCATGCTATCAGTAATGCAGGCATCATTGATCTTGGTGATAAAACTTTAGTATTTGATGCGTTCATAAACCAGTTCGCTGCAGCTGAATTAAAAAAGATAGCAGAACAACTCACCCATCACCCGGTAGCATTTGTTATCAATAGTCATTTTCATGATGATCATATCAGGGGCAACCAGGCTTTTGCTCCGGGAGCTTCGATTATCAGTACCGAATGGACAAAAAAAGAAATGCAACAATCTGAGCCTGAAGAACAGGATTGGGCAAGAAAAAATATTGCGACGCAATTGAAAAAAGCAAAAGAAGCATTGGCAGCAGCCACGGGGAAAGCAAAAGATGAAGCACTGATGTGGGTAGGATATTATGAAGCGATCTCTCAGTCGCTTCCAAGTTTAAAAACTGTATTACCTAATATTACTTTTACAGATTCGATGTGGATACATGGAAATAAACGATCAGTTCTTTTGCTGGGATGTAAAAATGGACATACAGGAAGCGATGCAGTAATGATCCTGCCGAAAGAGGGAATAGCTTTCATGGGAGATATTTTATTTGCAGAACGGCATCCCTGGTTTGGTGATGGTGATGCGGAAAGCCTAAAACAACATTTACAGAGGTTTTATGCTGATACTTCTCTGCAACAATTTGTTCCCGGTCACGGTCCTGTGTGTAAGAAAGAAAAACTGGAAATATTAATACAATATATCAGCACACTTCAGCAGATGGCATTGGATGCAGTTCAGAAAAATGAGCCGGATTCGATATTCTTAAAAACCCCAATACCGGAAGCCTATAAAGATTGGTGGTATGGAAGATTCTATAAAGATAACCTTGATGCCGTTTATCAGGCAGCCGCAATGAAAAAGTAATTTTACGACCTTTCATAGCTAACTTTGCCGGAGAAATTGTTGTTTATCTTAATTCAAATTTATTATGGAACAAAAAAAGAAACTCGAAGAACTAAACAAAGAATCTCTTCAAAAACTGGAAGACTACGTGGAATCAAAAAAAGACAACCTGAAAAAGGAAGATCACGAAAAATTGCATAACGCTAAAGAAGAATGGCAAAATGCCTGGAATAAATTGATGGAAGCATTAATTGTACTGGAGCGGCTGGAAATATAAGTTACTATGATCCGAAATTAGTCTCATTTTATAGGAATGTCTCAACATATTTCATTCATTTCAGTTTACAAGATCATAATAAAGTTGTGATCCATTTACATCTTAACGTTTTTCCCTATTTTACTTAATTGATCCAATAATTTTTGTAAAGAATCTCTTACATTCTTTCTGTGTTGTTCGCTTGCCTTTTGATCTTCTTTGGATTTTTTCTCGTCTTCATCGGCCTGCTGCGCTAGTTGATTTATATTTAAATTTTTCTTCTGTTGCTTTGAAGTGTCGAATTTCAGCGGCTTCATGGGAATAATTTTTTTAGAGCCCTGGCCTGATTTACCTCCTCCTGTACCTCCTACTTGGGATGTACTACTCGCAATACCAATTGCTTGCTGATAGCTTGCTGCGTTCATCTCATTGTCTCTTTTTTCTTCAGACTCTTTTTTTTGTTTATCAATTTTTTCCTTGTCTATACTCAACTTCTGATTCTTCTCATTTGCCATTAGCCGCTTATCCTTGTCTGAAAATTGCTGATCTTTCCTAGATTCGTTATTGATCGTCCGCTGATAGGCCATCATCACCAGGAAGAGATTACCCACTTTGTTTATCTCATCTTGACTGAATTTTTCTTTTAATTTATTTCTAGCCCAATTTTCATTAAACGCACCTACAGGATGTTGTTTTGCAGTTTCGGCAAACCATTTCTTTGTTTCGGGACCAACTTTTGAAAAAGCCTGGACGGCGATGTCTTTATCGTCGGGTGAAAGATGGTTGTAGTCAATCATCTGTGAATATCCCTGGCTTACAACTGCTATAAAAAGCAAAAGCAAATATGCTGGTTTCATAAGAGTAAGTTTGTAGATTGGAGTAATAATTAAAGTTACTTAAAAAATCCAGGTAGCCTTATTTAAAAAATATCGGGTCCTTAAATTAATTTAGCATCGCAACAAGCTATAAGCTTTATGAATAAGAATTTGCACAAAATAGAAATAAAAGGAAAAGCCGTCGACGATAATACCCGTTGCATTCATTATCACTCTCCTGCTGATATAATTGCTATCAAGTTCAAATGCTGCAATGAATATTATCCCTGTTATCAATGTCATGAAGAAGAAGTGGATCATCCTGCGCAGCTATGGAAAAAAGAAGAATGGGTTCAAAAAGCTATTCTCTGCGGGGAATGCAAAAGCGAATTAACTATTCGTCAGTATATGGATTCGGGAAATCAGTGCCCAAATTGTGGAGCAGCATTCAATCCAAACTGCATGAAGCATTATCATCTGTATTTCGAGATCTAAGCTCTTTCAGCTATGGTCTAAAAAAAACAGACAAGTAATTGCTTGTCTGTTTTAATCAAATGCTTTTTATTTTTATTTCTGATCAGAAGATTTACCTACAACTTCATAATGAATTTTATTCCCGTCCACTACTTCCTGGTAATAATATCCTGATGGAGCCTGGAAATATTTTTGTTTATTGATCACCACCACTTTGCTATCAGCAGGTAATTCATCCACTCTGTCCCCGATCTTCACACTACTCCGATCATCATTTTGAATGTTGCTGTTATTGTTATTGCTATTGTTATCGTTGGTATTATCTGAATTGACATTATTATCTGTATTGAGCTTCCCATTAGTACCTACTACTTTATATAATACATCATTGCCATCAGTAATCTCTTCTTTATAGTAAGTGCCGTTTGACTCATAATACTTCTGCCCATCTATCACTGTTACTTTTGCATTCCTGGGCAGTTCGGGAACCTTTGCTCCTAATGGTGGCGCTGTTACTTCATATTCATTATCGCCGTAAGGCCTATAATAATTCCCATCATAATAATAAAACAGATGCGGGCCTACGTAAATGGAGCTATACCCAAAAGGAAGAGCGCCGATCCTGAGACCAAAGTAAGGTGCAACAGGATAGTAACTATAGGCAGGTGAATAGTAGGGGTAATACCCGTAATTCCTGTAGCCAAAATTAACCGATACGATCGGACGGCTATAATAGGAATATGAATGGTATCCTCTTGTCTCATAATGCCGGCCCCGTTGGGCATTCAGGTTTGTGCTTATGACCACGGATACCAACGATAAAACCAGGAACCTGAAAATGAATTTTGCTGTGTTCATAGAGCTATGTTTTAAGTTCATTATAAATTTAAAACTATTCCTCTGATAAAATGCTATAGGTAACCAAGATTAACATTTACTTTCTCCAAAAAAGAGGTTGCCCTTAGGAGAAATTCATCTTCCCAATTTTGCATTCTTTATTTTTGTAATGTAACGAAACAGCAATTCAATGAAAAAACACAAACCGATCAATCCGAACCGCTATCCCTGGATATTGGGGTTATTACTTCTTTTCTTTTTTTCCTGCACTACAATTAAAGACCCGGTTTTTAACGGGATCGGTGAACTTAAAGTAACTGGTATGGGGATCAATGAATCGATATTGTTACTCCAATTAAAATATTTCAATCCAAACAAGTCAGGGTTGCAATTAAAGAATGCAGAAGGTGATGCATGGATGGACGATAGTTTTCTGGGGCATTTCAAAATGGATACTTCACTAAGAATAACCGGCAACTCCGATTTCATTGTACCTGTGAAATTGGGAGTAGATATGAAAAATGCTGCGAAGAATGCAGCAGCTCTTCTTTTCAAACAGGAAATAAGTTTTAAAATTGATGGCAAGGCAAAGATCGGCAAGGGAGGAATCTTCATTAACTATCCTATCCGCTATGAAGGTAAACAGGATGTAACAAAACTATTTCAATAGCCTATTTTACTATTGAGGTGTTCCTGAAGTTTTCTTGGGAGGGATACCGCCATCTTCAGGTTTCTTGCAACACTTCGGCAACAATTTATAAAAGTCAGGATTAGCTGGCACATCATCGGCATCGAAACCCACATTTGCTATTGCTGTTTTTATATCTTCAATATTGATGCGGTCAGTAATATATTTTACCATCGTCTCTCCTTTCCGGATATTTACATTAATAGACATAACACCATCGTACCGCTTCAAATAAGTTTCGATCTTATCCTTGCATTCTTCACAACGGGCATTGGGGGTTTTGATAGTTGCTGTAAGTACGGGTTTCACTTGAGCCATCCCATTAAAAGAAAATAATGAGATCACAATTACAACAAGTACTATTTTCATAGTTATAATTTTTACAGAGGTAAATTACTAAACTCCTTTCCAATTTGCAGGATCATCTCCGCCACTTTAACAAAATTTCCTGCTGGTCTGGTGAAACAATCTTTTTATCAACAGCCAATTCGATCAATGCCGGGTAATTCGTAAGTGAATAATAATGGAGTTCGCTTTTTCGAAAACGCTTCTTCTGCATTAGAAAAACCATAATTGAAAATAGAAACCATCCCGATGACATCAACTCCTTCCTTTTTTAATACATCCACGACCTGCAAACTGCTTTTACCTGTTGAAACAAGGTCTTCTATCACTACGGTCTTCTGTCCTTTTTCATAAAAACCTTCGATCTGATTGCCTAATCCATGTTCTTTGGGTTTGGGTCGTACATATATATATGGCAGTTTCAACTGATCGGCAACCATAGCGCCCCATGCAATACCCGCCGTTGCAACTCCTGCCAGTAATCCGGCATCAGGAAATTTTTCAAAGACAAGATTGCACAACTCGGATTTAATATAATCCCGTATAAACGGGAAAGATAAAACCCGGCGGTTATCGCAATAGATCGGGCTCTTCCAACCACTGGCCCAGGTAAAAGGATGTTCGGGATTTAACTTAACTGCATTAACTTGAAGCAATTTTTCGGCAACGATCCTGGCATCGGTCATGCGGCGAAATTGAAACTTAATATTGAAAACCGAAAATTATTTATGTATATAAAAATATACTTTAACGACAAGCCGCTTTTTCTTTGCGATGCTGTTGATGAAACTGATCCAGCCGTCTGATTCATCATGATGATGCTGTTTTTATTGATGAACTCAATCCACATACTGTAAAAACAATGATCCATGAAATGCAACAGCCTTCGGTTCATGCCGGAGTTTTTTTTCATACAAGAACCTGGAAGAATTGAAAAAAGCATTTTTTAAAAAATTTACTTTAATAGCAGCGGCCGGTGGTTTAGTGCTAATGAAAAAAATGAAATACTGCTGATATTCCGAAAGGGCAAATGGGATCTGCCTAAAGGAAAATTAGATAAAGGAGAAACGCTGGAAGACTGTGCCATCCGGGAAGTGAAGGAAGAAACCGGATTAAAAACAATCAAGTTGAATAAATTCCTTACTCTTACTTATCATACTTATCATGAAGGCACTCGTTTCGTTCTGAAAGAATCGCATTGGTTCCTGATGAAAACAAAGAGTGGGCAAACACTTATTCCGCAAACCGAAGAAGAAATCATTGAAATAAGATGGGCCGCTAAAAAAGAATTGTCGGTTTATATGCTGAACAGCTATCCTTCTGTAGCAGATGTTCTGAAAATTGCTTTTAAACTCATCTTAATCTGTTCTTTTTATAATAGCGACTGTCAGCCTGCTTACACAAACCAATTTTTCCTTCTCATCATAAATTTTAATATCCCATACATGCGTTGTACGCTCCCAGATGAAGTGGTGTAGCAACGCCTGTAACAAATCCTTCCCTGGCACTTCGGATATGATTGGCATTGATCTCGATGCCTACACAATAAAATTTTGAATGATCGATCACCATTGCAGAAGCTACACTGCCGATTGTTTCTGCCAATACGCAGGAAGCTCCGCCATGTAATAAACCATAAGGTTGTTTGGTCCGGTGATCCACCGGCATTTTTGCTTTGAGAAAATCTTCACCAACATCCACCCATTCAATACCGAGATATTCAGCCATCGTACCTTTGGCATGAACGGCTTCAGCTTTTCGAGAGTAAGCTCTTTATCAAACCAGATTGGCATCAGTGTTTATTTCTTCAATGATTTAAAAACTATTTCAGGAAGAAAATGGACTTGCATCGCCGCCATTTCGAATTATGTCCCGAACAATAGTGGATGCAACAGAAGTATATTTAGGTTCGCCGGTAAGAAAAATAGTTTCAATAGATCTATCCAATGTCCGGTTCGCATCGGCAATGGTTTTTTCATATTCAAAATCGCTGACATAACGGATACCCCGGAGAATAAACTTTGCATCTATCTTTTTACAAAAATCAATCGTCAATCCTTCATAAATTGCCCCTTCCACTTTCGGTTCATTTTTATAAATTTCATCTATCCATTTTTTTCTTTGCTCTGCTGAAAACATAGGTTCTTTAGAAGCATTCAAACCAATTCCTACCACAATTTTATCAAACAAGGGTAAAGCCCTGTCAATGATATCTACATGTCCTAATGTGACAGGATCAAAAGTGCCGGGGAATAAGACAAATTCTTTCCATGCAATAGAATTAGCGATGAAAGCTATGAATTATTAATTGATAATGTTCAATTATTGGAAGGATTTCTTCCTCCCGAAAGTAAAAACAAAACAGCCATTCTTACTGCTACTCCATTTTCTACCTGTTGTAAAATAATAGATTGTTTACTATCGGCCACATCACTGTCCAATTCTACACCACGATTGATAGGCCCAGGGTGCATGATCACAATTTCTTTTTTCAAACTATCCAGCATCCGCCTGTTGATGCCATAGGCAAGGCTATATTCACGCAGTGATGAAAACAACACCTGGTTTTGTCTTTCCAATTGAATGCGTAATACATTTGCTACATCACACCATTCCAAAGTTTCTTTCAGGTCATAACTGACATTCAACATCTAATGCCTCGCTGATATATTTCGGAATCAATGTAGGTGGGCCGCAAACTGTAACCTCGGCTCCCATTTTTTTCAGTAAATAGATATTACTCTGTGCTACCCTGCTGTGCATGATGTCGCCGATGATTGCAACTTTGGCTCCTTTCAGTTTACCGATTTTTTCTTTGATTGAAAATGCATCGAGCAAAGCCTGTGTCGGATGTTCATTGATACCATCTCCGGCATTAATGATCGCTGCAGGAATATGTTTTGCTAAAAAATGCGGCGCCCCGCTGGCACTATGACGCATCACTACCATATCCACTTTCATGGAAAGAATATTGTTCACTGTATCCAGCAGGGTTTCTCCTTTTGAAACGGAAGAAGCTGATGCAGTGAAATTGATCACATCGGCGCTCAATCTTCTTTCCGCCAGTTCAAAAGAAATGCGTGTCCTGGTTGAGTTTTCAAAAAAAAGATTAACAATGGTCACATCCCGAAGTGAAGGAACCTTCTTGATCGGTCTTTGTAAAACTTCTTTGAATTGTGCAGCGGTTTTGAGAATAAGTGAAATGTCGTTGGGTGTGAGGTCTCTGATTCCCAGCAGGTGTTTGGAAGAAAGGCTCATCTTAAAAGGCGAAATTAAAGCCTTCCCGCTCAAACAGCAAAAGTATTTTGTAAGGATTCGAAAGCCTCGTCTGCTGAGTATTTTATTAATTAGTAAATATTACTTCTTCTTTACCATCTTTTTTATTCCAGAATACTTTCACTTTTTGCGATACAATCGAGTCAATGGATTTTCCTACATAATCCGGCTGTATCGGGAACTGGCGGCTAAAGCGGCGATCAATCAACACACACAACTCTACTTTTTCAGGACGGCCAAAATCCAATAATGCATCCAGCGCAGCCCGGATCGTTCTACCGGTATACAAAACATCATCAATCAATACCACTTTTTTACCTTCAATTGAAAACAGAATATCGGTTTGATTTGCTACATGCAGTTCCTTACGTATATCATCCCGGTAAAAAGTAATATCCAGTTTCCCATATTGAATTTTTTTAGCAGGTAATTCTTTTTTGATTTCCGCTACGATCTGATCAGATAAATAAATGCCACGAGGTTGAATACCGATCAGTGCAGTATTTTCCAGGTTAATATGATTTTCCAGTATCTGGTGCGCTAATCGCTTTATTGTTATGGCCAGTTGCTGTTTGGTGAGTATTGACTTCAAGTCTGTAATTTTTTATAAAAGTAAGAAGGGTTGGTGAAATCGAACATTATATAAACAAAAAAGCTGCCCGACAGAGCAGCTTTTTTATAATAAAAAAAGAAAATGCTATTTTCCTTTTCCACCAGTTTTAATGGTATAACGAACCCCAAATTGGAAAGTGCTTTGCTTTACATCGAAATTCTGATTTTTTTTAGCTATCGTTGCCAAACCTAAATTATACCTTGCATATATGCCAAAACCCATGGGTAAATCGTAACCGGCTGCAACTGCCCAACTGAAATCACCACTTTTGAGTTGATCTTTAAAATCATCAGTATTGCCATCATATTTTTCTTTTGCACTTAATACAAAACCATACTGGGGCCCCGTAGCCAAATTGAAACCGCCTGTAAAATTATAACGGAATAAAGCAGCAAGATTCAGAAAATTAATGTGGTCCTTATCGTTAGTGTAATCAGTATATGTGGCTCCTTCTGCCGAATATGTAGCCTCGGTTTGCACTACAATGCCATTTGAAACAGGAATTTGATAAGATACTCCGAAATGACATCCGGTCTTGCTTTTTGTATTGCTCGCATCACTACCGCTATAGTTGGAAACATTAAGTCCGGCATGGATTCCGAATTGAGCGTTTGCAGCAAACATAAAAAATGTTAAAGCCGCCAGAAAAAATAATTTTTTCATTTGATTTCTTTTAAAGGTTTAAAAAAGAGTGATAAGTAATCCGTAAATGTAGTAGTTTCCCTAAAGATTACATAGAGGTAAGAATGTTTTTTTCAATCTCTTAAATCCCTGAATAGAAGTGAATTAAGGAGAATACGTTCATTTTTCCTGCATAAATGGATATCGATAATCAACTGGCGAATTAAAAGTTTCTTTGATCGTTCGGGCACTGAGCCAGCGATAGAGATTCAGGATACTTCCTGCCTTATCATTGGTGCCACTTCCCCTTGCGCCGCCAAAGGGCTGCTGTCCAACTACAGCACCGGTTGGTTTATCATTGATATAAAAATTACCTGCAGCATTGCGAAGTTTATCAGTAGCTAATTCAATCGCATCCCTGTCTTTTGCAATGATGGACCCCGTCAAAGCGTATGGAGAAGTGTTATTGACAATATCCAATGCCTGCGTAAACCGATTGGCTGGATAAATATAAACTGAGAGAACAGGCCCAAAGATCTCTTCACACATACTTACATATTTCGGATCCTTAGCTTCTATTATCGTTGGTTGAATGAAATAACCATCTTTCTTATCACACTTGCCTCCTACCCATATTTGTGCTTTCGGATCTTTCTTCGCATTGTCAATATACCGTTTGATATTCTCAAAACTTTTTTCGTCTATAACTGCATTAATAAAATTGGTAAAATCTTCCGGGTTGCCCATTTTGAAACTCTTTATTCCTTCAATTAATTTTTTCTTGACTTCATCAGCAAGATTAGAAGGAATATAAGCCCTTGATGCAGCTGAACATTTTTGTCCCTGGTATTCGAATGCTCCCCGAAGCAAAGCCGTAACAAGTGTATCGACATCAGCGCTTTTATGAGCGAGAACAAAATCTTTACCACCGGTCTCGCCTACAATTCTCGGATACGATTTATATATCGCCATGTTTTTACCGATCGTTTCCCACATATTATTAAATACGCCTGTTGAACCTGTAAAATGAACTCCGGCAAAATCACGATGATTGAAACAAACTTTTCCAACTGTGGGTCCATCCACAAAGATCAAATTGATCACTCCATCCGGCAAACCAGCTTCTTTCAGTATTCTCATAAACATTTGAGCAGAATAAACCTGGTTATTGGCACATTTCCATATCACCACATTACCACACATTGCTGCACTCGTCGGCAGATTTCCTCCGATAGCTGTAAAATTAAATGGCGTCACTGCTAATACAAAACCTTCAAGCGGACGATATTCCATTCTGTTATGCATACCAGGTCCGCTCATCGGTTGCTGTTTGTATATCTCTGAAAGAAAATGAACATTAAATCTCAAAAAATCAATCAGCTCACATGCCGAGTCAATCTCCGCCTGGAAAACGTTTTTGCTTTGTCCCAACATGGTAGTCGCATTCATGTAAGGACGATATTTGGTTGCCATCAGGTCAGCCGCTTTTAGAAAAATGCTTGCACGTTTTTCCCAACTTGTATTCGTCCAATTTTCTTTGGCAGCCAGGGCCGCATCAATCGCTTGCCTGACATGCTTTTCTTCCCCGGCATTAAAATAACCTAATGTATGTTTTATTTCATGAGGCGGATGCAAGGCCATTTTTTTATTTGTTCTCACTTCCTTTGCCCCGATGTACATTGGAACATCTATCTGTTGTTTTTTTAATTCAGCCAATACATCTTTTAATCTTTTTCTTTCAGGAGAACCGGGAGCGTAGGAAAGTACCGGTTCATTGACAGGCATTGGGTAAGAAAAATATCCGAAGTTCATAGTCTTTCTTTTTAACAAGTAGTCAATAATTGTTCTTTATACCGCAAAGATAACTTAAGTTCTTCGCAGAATAATAAATGCAAAAATGAGTGATTGATTACTTACCTATTTCCTCTAAATTTCCCTTGTTAATTCCTAATAATTATTTTTTGCAGGTGTAACTGTTCGCCAGTTACCGGATCTTTTATGGAGATGATATAATTACCGGAAGAATACCGACGGCCAAATGAAAATTGAATCGAATTGTTCGAAAGAAGTGTGTTTTTTTGCATCAACATATTACCAGAAGCATTATAAAGGCTTATCAGTATATTTTTAGGGGAAGTAAAATTCAATCCCTGAATGTAAACGAAATTGTTCGAAATAGTGGGATATATCCTGATAATATCCTGTTTATCGTTACACAATTGTACCGGATCTATTTTACTGTAATTGGTATGTTGTCCAGGAGCGGTAGCAGCGATACGATAATATATTACACCCGATAAGCCAGGTGCAGACATATCCGTAAAAGTATAGTTCTGATTTCCGGATGTCACAGAACCGATGGATTCAAAATTTGTTCCGTCTTTACTCCTTTGTATAGTGTACTGAACACTGGGGTCTTCTCCAACCATCGCCCAGAATAACTGAACACTACAATCTGAATTCAACCCCGTCTCAAAGTTTTGCCACTTCGATGCTAAAATTGAATATAACAGCTTGGTAGATATCGCAATTATTACATGCGTATCATTGTCTGAACCTGAATTATTATTCTTAGTAGAATCAAACACCGGTACTCCAAAATTGGTTACATCATTGATACCTCTACCAACAAACTTGGGTGCTTGGGTGGATTGGAGACTGTGTGTTGTTGTGCCAACGTATAATACTGAATCAACTGTATTATAAAACAAATGGTTTGACCCAACAGGTACACCCGTAGCACCCAGATAATCATTATCAGATCCGCCAACATAAGACAAATAATATTTGGTGGATAATGTCATGTCGCAGATCAAAAACATCATATCCCATCCCCCAGAATTTGCATTGCTAAAGAAGGTTCCTGAATTATAATTTGTAACAGACAGATTAGTTGATTGTGTCGCTCCAAAACCCATTAATAGAGCATTGTTGTTAAGAACAATGGGTCTAATGGATACAAGATTGTCCTGCTTTGATCCACCAACATAATTGGCTTTATAACCGCCAGATCCGTCATTATTAATCCTTACTATAAAACCATCAATATTCCCTCCCAATGAATTTTGAAATTTGGTACCACTACCAGTAGGAAAATCAGAGCTCTGAGTTTGACCAACAAGAATGGAGACACTATCTCCTAAAGAATATATACCATATCCTTTATCATTTTTGGTTCCGCCGAATTGCTCCAATACTCCAAATGAAACAGCGCCGGATAAAGGCACTATAATTCTCCCGAAAAGGACATCACTTAATGAACCATTACTTACTGTTCCGTTCACTTCTGTTATTTGGTCAGTACTGCCTATAAACACAACATCGCCATTACTTAGCAATTGAAAATCATTTATCATAGTATTACTTCCGCTGACTGTGCCACCAATATATGTTCCAAAATCTAATTGATTAAAATTTGTAAATTTCCCGATCCATGCTTCTTCTGAAGGACCGGAAAAGGAGTTATTTGCGTAATTAACAAGATAGTTTGGTGAGGAAATTGGCAGGCTGGAAGTACAATTCAGAGATACATAAAACGAATTGTCGCTGGTGGCTCTTATAGTAAGAGAGCTGTCACTTGAAGATCCGCCTAAGTAGGAGGCATAAAGTAATTGATTAAGAGAACTAGATAATACAGCAACAAAACCATCTCTTGTTCCATCTATTGCATTGTCAAATGCTGCTGTAGTACCGCCACTCCCATTAGTTATCGGAAAATCTGAAGAAGATGTAAAGCCACAAACAAAAACATTAGAATTGCTGAGCGATAAACCTGCTATTACATCGCTATCAGACCCTCCGATATAAGTAATATACTGAATGGATTGCCCATCTTTGGTCAAAGCATATATCAACCCTTCTTGCTGTGGATTTCCCGTATTCCCGTAGCCTAAAGTACCTACAGAATCAAAACTTGGTTGATATCCGGATGAAATAGCCGCGGCGTAAGCAGTTGGGATCTGTTGGTTGGCCACACCTCCACAGTAAATTAATCCGTTGTTATAATTATACTCAATTGAATATAAATATTCATCAAATGTTGATTTACCTCCGTCAAAAAAAGTTCCCCACAATAGATCCGGATCAATTACAAGCGGATAGGAACCGTTATACCTCTGAGTGTTTTTAAAAGTAATTTCATCTTTCCTTTCTAATCTAAAGCGAACATCAGCGATTTCTTTTCCATTCGGAGTGGAATAATAACTTTCAGGCATGCGCATGTAAAACTGGCCTAATTCAAGCCGGATAATAAGTTCTCCATTACCATTAATTGATAATTTTTTTTGCCCTTCAAATTTCATCCTGATCTTATTTGGGTCCGAACCCGGCCATACGATCCAGTCAAATTCCAGTTCTCCTTTTTCCTCGCTATACAACCGGAGATCAATGCCGTCATAAACATCTTTCAAAGTTATTTCTTCGTAGCTGGCGACGTTGGTTACTGCATTTTTTGGTGAGCGGGAATTAAAGAAATTCCTTTGGGTTTCAAAATGTTTTCCTTTTTCAAATTGTTTAAATCCAAGCGAATTTTTAAATAGAAGACTGAAAGAGCTGTAATGAAATTTGCCCGTACCAGACGAAAAGGAAGATTTGTTTTTGCCAACTGCGAGTTGTTTCTGAATATTCTTTTTATTTCCGATAGGATCAACAACTACAATTCTCAATCTGTCATTTTCAATAAAAACAATTTGTGAGGAAGTGGAGAAATAAGCGATAACATTCTTTGGAAGTCCCAATTGACCTTTATTCTCAATCAACTGAAATGTGCTATTACTTTTTTTCAATGTCGTCATTACATTTCTTTCCAGTTCAGGAGTAATAATATTGGATGCTGTAGTTTTAAATTGAGCAAAACAAGAATTCGAGAATAAAATCAGGATGATGATACTGGAAAATACAATTCGCAAGTATACAGGCCGAGGAAAGGTCTGAAACCTATTATATACTATTCTTCCATATACTGGCTGAAAATTCATGGTTTTTCTTTAGGATCTTGATCTAAAGCTCTTCATCCAAACTTATTCATATTTAATGAGCCAAATACTTTAATTACAAAATCTGAAAGACAAATATTTGCAATAAAAATATAATACATCCAGTAGAGCCCCAACTTATAAATACCCGATTCTATCCGTATTTTTTCAAAAAAGACTATTGGGAATTTTACGAAGAAACAAACAATTCAATTTATGAGCAGATGAAAATTAATTTTCTACCTCTTTTGATTGCATCAGATATGCTTTAATAAAACCATCTAACTCGCCATCCATAACCGGCTGCACATTCCCGACTTCATAATCAGTACGGTGATCTTTGATCATTTTATAGGGATGTAATACATAACTTCTGATCTGGCTTCCCCATTCTATTTTTCTTCTTATTGGCATTGGCAGCATTTTTCAATTCTTCTCTTTTTCTTAATTCTTCTTCATATAATCGGCTCTTAAGCATCTTCATTGCTTTTTCACGATTCTCTCCCTGTGTTCTGGCCTGCTGGCATTCTACAATAATTCCCGATGGAATATGTTTCAGCCGCACTGCTGTTTCCACTTTGTTTACATTCTGTCCGCCTTTTCCGCCGCTTCGATAAAATTCCCATTCCAGATCAGCCGGATTTACATTCGATTTCAATCGTATCATCAACCAACGGATAAACAAACACAGATGCAAATGAAGTATGTCGTCCTGGCATTGCTGTCAAACGGAGAAATGCGAACCAACCGATGCACACCGCTTTCCGCTTTTAAAAAACCATATGCAAATGGTCCATCAAATTGGAGTGTACATGTTTTTATACCTGCACCATCACCCCATTGCCAATCCAATTCTGTTACTTTCCAACCCTGTTTTTCACCATACATCCGATACATACGGGCCAGCATCTCAGCCCAATCCTGGCTTTCCGTTCCACCTGCACCGGAATTGATTTGTAATACAGCAGGCAATTCATCTTCAGGTTGATTGAGTGTAGCATTTGAACTCTGCATCATCCATCATCTGCAATGCTTTTTCAAAAGCCACCTTGGTTTCTTCTTCAGTGGCATCGCCTGCTTTCCAAAAATCGAACAGTACGGCAAAATCTTCCACCGCAGTTTCTACCTGCTCATAAAGTTTTACCCAATATTCATTTTGCTTGATGTTCTTAAGAATGTCTGTCGCTCTTTTGCTATCATCCCAAAATCCGGGACTCAGCGACAAGTTGTTTCTCTTCGGCGATCTTGTATCGTTTGTTTTCGACGTCAAAGAAACCTCCTTATCCCGAGCAGCCGGGACCGCAATTCTTTTATTTGTTCTATTGTCATAGCGGATGCAAAGATAAATGAAGTTTGTTTGTTTATAATCTTTGCAGAAACTGATGAGATTCTTTGAATCACTATTCATCGGGATGATGATGCGAATGCTGCTTATTGATCTTTACGATCCGGAGCTTATGTAGCAGAAGGATTATCGGATAAACAGGATCTATTTCGTACCATTTCCTTCCCATATTAGGGGAACCTGGATACTTGTGATGGTTATTATGATATGCTTCGCCTAACATAATAATATCGAAAGGCCATAAATTTTTTGAAGTGTTTTTCATCTCATAATTTACTGTTCCGAATTTATGAGCTACCCAGTTAATAACCACAGCAAGAATCGGTACCGTGAGTATATGAAATGGTATTAAAAGATACCACCAGGCCGAAGGTGCAAGAAGAATATAAATAGCAACATAAATAAGCATCCACATTACCCGTGACATCCACGAATGAGCCCAACGATCTAATCTTGCCCAATCGGGAAGATTTTTTAAAAACCGTTCCTCCGGAATGAATTTCCCTTCAAAAATTGACGTTGAAAATGCACGGGTATTCCACATGAGT
Organism: uncultured Bacteroidota bacterium; assembly: GCA_963745445.1. GTDB lineage: Bacteria > Bacteroidota > Bacteroidia > Chitinophagales > Chitinophagaceae > UTBCD1. The sequence goes on along the minus strand of CAVUXD010000001.1, from coordinate 106,778 downwards.
GTAAAAACATTCTTATCGAATTTTGGCGAATGCGGATCTTTCTCTGTGTCGGTATATGCATGATGCATTCGATGCATTATCGCAAAGGTTCTTGGACTGACGTACGCCGATCCCTGGGCTGTATAGGCAAGCAGGTAAAAAAAACGCTCCCATGGTTTACTCATACTAAATACGGCATGAGAAGCATAACGATGTTGCAAAAAAGTCAGGGTAAAAAGAGAGAAATACCAATGGCAAATAATTAAAATAACAATAATTGACATGAACTAACTTAAATGTAAAGAACTTCTATGTTGACACTTGTAAGGTAACTAAAGTTCCTCTATTTCCGGAATAATATTATACAACGCTAAGTTATAATTGCGTTTTCCTTATGCTGATAAATTTTTATTGCTAATGTTTCCTGTCGTAATATCACCAACCTGAGAGTAAAAATATTATGTACTCACTCCGCGATGTCTGTAGTTTCTGATGGTTTGTCCTCTGCATCTTTGATAGGCTCCGGATCTGGTTGTGGCGGAGTAGTGTTCTTAATCAGCAATTGAAAGCTGTTATTCATAGAAAATTCAAAATCCTGCTGGCGGATAAGTTTGTGAGTCGTATTATCTTGCTGCAATACTGCTAACAGGTCTTTAGCAATGGGCGGAGGGCTGATGATATTCCGAATCCGTCCACTATGAAGCATTATATTAAAATTGTATTTTACCTTTCGCCCCCCTGCCGCCCGCTGAAAATCGGTTAGGTTCATATTAAGAGATTGTTCCCCTGATACCGAACGTTTCATCAATATTTTAATAACAGGCAAATAATTATTCCAGGTTTGGATGAACATACAATGATTAATTTATTTTAGAGAAAGAAAAAAATCAAATTTGTTTTATATAATCCGCTTAAAAAAAATTATTCCACTGGTGCAAAACATTCTTTATAAATCGCAGCCTCCATATTCGGGAACTGTTCTTTCAATTGTCTCAGAAGAACAGGAGCATCTTTTTCCTTTACAAAATATTCCAGAATAACGGCGTACATGCTGCTTTCATAATAAGCCTGGTAAATATTAAGAAACTGGTATGGTTCCAGCTCCTTACACATAGTTAAAGATAATTGTTGGTCTCCACTGAAAGCCATAATCTTTATATATTCATCTTCTGCAACTTGCTTATGATCCAATTGAAGTGGAATGTATCCTCCTGCCTGCACTACCCTGGCACGACTTTCCGGAAAACTCTCAGAATGCCGCCCTTTCATGAATACAAACTGGAAGTCATCTTCCGGCCAGTGATGCTGAGATACATATTTAAAAGAGCTTTTAGTGGTAGCCTCCTGCAAAAAAATAGAATCACGGTTCTTCCCTGTTGTCGGCTTTGCAAATTGTTCCCACTGCGGTACAAACTGATCTGTTTCAAGGATGGTCTTAAAACAAACGAATTGAACAAGAATATTTTTTTTCATAATTGCTGAATAAGAATAAAAATAGTTTCCTTGGGGAAACAATTAAAAGCTATCTATCTCTTCGGTCATTACCGGTCATTTCCTATTACCGGGAAAATTCTTTAAAAAAAATTCTGGTCTACACATACTGAAAAAATAAGAGAAGAAGCATAAGGATGTTGGAGAAATGCCGGTCTGAAAAAAGAAACAAACCCGTATGCAAGAAAGAAAAAAAGAACAAATAGCATGTGTAACTATTAGTAAAGAACCCGATCTTACCTGCAAGGTAACGCTTATTCTCCGGGTGGCAATATATAGTTTTCCATAATCGCATTATAGTTTGGATAGTTAATCAAACCCTTTCCGACTTACTCCATCTAAAATAGTTTTTGCCCAATATTTATAAATGAACCGTATCATTTGAATAAAAAATTGGTACTGCGTTATTATCTGCTATTCATTATTGCAGGGCGCCATAATCATATTTATTCTTTTATCCTACTTCAACTTTATTCATTAACTTTCTCATTGTTCAAAACCTTTAAACATGAGAAAAATATTCTGCTTATTGTTTTTTATTTCAACCATTGCATCGGCACAAAAGCCAGAAAAATTCAATGGCTTAAATATGAACATGGGAAATCTATTTCGGCTCAGCGATGCAAAGACAAGATCTATCAGTCCTGAAAATCCAACCGGCGAACCTGGGAAAGGCGGTATGGCCACATTGGAAAACGGGAATGCAAAAAACGAGTGCCCGGGAATTAGGACAAGGATGGAAAGTAAATCCATTTGTCATCATCAAACCTGGTGAAACTTATACAATAGCCGAGATAACCGGCTCAGGAGCCATTCAACATATCTGGATGACACCAACCGGTAATTGGCGATTTTCCATTCTTCGATTTTATTGGGACGATGAAAAAGAGCCTTCAGTAGAAGTGCCTGTCGGTGATTTTTTCGGTGTGGGATGGGGTTCTTATGCTCATGTAAATTCATTGGCCGTTACTGTTAATCCAGGTAGCGCTTTCAATTGTTATTGGACAATGCCTTTCCGGAAAAAATGTAAGATCACCATGACGAATATTAATACAGAAAGCATGTATTTATATTACCAGGTTGATTACACAATGACCGAAGTTCCTGATGATGCCGCTTATTTTCATGCACAGTTCCGGAGACATAATCCGGTAAAAAACGGCATTGATACTTTGGTTGACAACATTACAGGAAAAGGCCAATATGTAGGCACTTACCTTGCATGGGGAGTTCATAATAACGGTTGGTGGGGAGAAGGAGAAATAAAATTTTTTATGGATGGTGACACTCAATTTCCAACGATCAACGGAACAGGAACGGAAGATTATTTCTGCGGCTCTTATGATTTTGATACCCGGAAGAAAAATGCATCGGGTATTGATGAATCAAACTATACTGAATTCTCTACTCCTTATTCAGGACTGCCACAAGTGATCCGGGGCGACGGACATTATAATGTAATGCAACGTTTTGGTTTGTATCGCTGGCATATCATGGATCCGATCCGGTTTGAAAAGAATCTCATTGTGACTATTGAGGATCTCGGATGGAGAAGTGGCGGTCGTTATCTTGTTCAGCAGTCAGATATTAGTTCCGTAGTATATTGGTATCAAACCGAGCCACATCATAGTTTCCCGAAATTTCCATCTAAAGATGAACTGGAAGAAAATTAATCGGAGTGTATTTAAATAAAAAATTATAAGATGATGTTCGTTTATCCACATATTATTGCGTCTGGATAAAATGCTAATTAAATCCGGATGATTTTGATATGTTTGCTCTCAGAATATAAATGAATGACCCGTCCTGTTGTAAATTTATACCTGCAGCCATCTAAAAGTTCCAAATCGGACGCTTCAACATTAATAGCCACATTAAATTATTTTCATCCGCTGAGTGCGGGAGGAGAACAATATTTAAAAAAACATGTTCAACCGGTTTCTTTCAAAAAAGGAAAGCTTCTTTTAAAAGCTGGTGAAATATGCGAACATGTTTATTTCATAAAAAAAGGCGCTGTTCGTGGATTCATCAAGGAGGGTCAAAAAGATATTACTACCTGGATCACGGCAGAAAATGAAATGGTCACATCAATTTCAAGCCTTGACAGCAGGGAGCCGAATGATGAAAACATGCAGGCCATTGAAGATTGTGAAATGCTGGCTTTAACATTCGACGATATTCAAAAACTATATGATAATTATCCTGAGTTCAATATTGTGGTCCGTAAACTTCTGCAACAATATTATCGTGATGCTGAAGCCAGGGCTTTTATTGCACGGCTTACCAATGCAGAAAGTAAATACCGGCATTTTATAAAGAATCACAGGCACCTTGCCAACAGAATACCGCTAAAGTACATCGCTTCTTTTCTCGGAATTACTCTGGAAACTTTGAGCAGGGTCAGAAAAAAAATTTCTTCATCCCCGGATAAAAAATAAAACTATGAAATCGTTTCGCCTGATTTTATTGGCTACCGCTTTAATTTTTTCGGCTTGCAATAACAATACTTCTAAAACCTCTGAAACAAAAATACCTAAGATCAAAGAAGAAAACATTACTTATACGCAAGATGGAACTACCATGGATGGCTTCGTTGCTTATGATGAAAACAGCAATCTGAAAAGGCCGGGAATCTTAGTAGTACCTGAATGGTGGGGAATGAACGACTATACAAAAATGCGTGCAAGAAAACTTGCTGAGCTTGGTTATATAGCGATGACTGTAGATATTTACGGAAATGGTAAAATAGCTGATAATCCGACAGACGCACAAAATCTTGCTACAGCATTTTACCAAAACCCACAGCTTGCAAAGGATCGATTAGATGCTGCCATCGCAAAATTGAAATCCTATAGCCAGACAGATACGAGCAAGATGGCTGCGATCGGTTATTGTTTCGGTGGCGGTGTTGTTCTCAACTCTGCAAGACTTGGTGAAAATCTGAAAGGCGTAGTAAGTTTTCATGGAAATCTCATCGGGACTCCGGCAAACAAAGACCTGTTGAAAACAAAAATATTGGTTTGTTATGGACTCGATGATCAGTTCGTGAAAAAAGAAGAGGCGGATCAGTTTAAACACCAAATGGATTCTATTGGCGCTGACTATACTTTCAAAGAATATGCAGGAGCAACACATGCATTTACTAACCCGGATGCAACAGAACTGGGAAAAAAATTCAATCTTCCAATTGCATATAATGCTGCCGCTGACACAGCATCATGGAATGATATGAAAGACTTTTTCAACAGGATATTTAAATAAAGGCCTCTCTTTTCTATCATAATGCATAAACGCCTTAGTGCCAGTATTTTTACTGCTAACATGCATTTTATGTCATAAAATTACTAAGAAGATTTACGCTAAAAAGCTATGAAGTATAGAAACTAGTTTCTATTTTGTCGCCCCTTACGGACTTAAATCGACACCCTTGAAAAAAGTAATTTTATTGATACTTATCGGAAGCTCTCTGTTTTTTTCCTGCAAAAAAGAATCATTTATTCCGCCGGTTGAAGCCTGTTTATTGCAAACAGATAATCCAGCCACCCGTAGTTATTCTTCGGATTCATTGATGGCCGTAACTTATACCGGGAAAAATTGTGGCCTTTTGCCTCTCAATAAAAATAATTACTGGATCTACCTTGATTCGATATTCAACAATGGCGTTTTTCAGCAAGTTCAATACGACACTTTAAGATTTGTAAAAACTTATTTATCACTTTCGGATAACCTGATCTGGTGGCAGGCAAATATGGAAGTAGGATTGCCTGATCTTTTATATTCCAGCGACTCCAGTATTTTCAGTATTGAGCAGCGAATGTTTTCTGCTGATCCTGTTTGGGATGCACGAAAAGAATTTTCTCTCTTCTCCGGTGAAACTGCGAATTACTTAACGCACTTTGATGATAATGCTGCCCAGGGAAAATCAGTTAAGCTCGATGGAGATTTAGCCACTCCTGCCGGTGAGTTTCCGGATTGCATTCAGTTTGAAAAAAACGCAAGGTCTTACAGGAAAGATGAGATCTATTTCAAACCTGGAATAGGCGTCGTAAAATATTCACAGGAAAAAGCTCCGATGGGAAGTCCTGTGATCAAGCTGCAGCAAGTATCAACTCTTATCGGTTTTCATATCGAATAATCTTCACCCGCAGATTCTTACCTGGCCAAAACGATTTTATTTCAGCATTGCCATTGCGCATCGCAACAGGTAAGATCTGCTTTTTCTTAAAAGGAAATTACTATGAGCTCTGGAAAAAAGAACAGATAGTTCTATTTTACCGCCCGGATGAAACCTGTGATAATCTATATCAGGCAATACTTCAATGAAGTTGATAAAAAAATATTGGCGCTGACTTCTTTTCTTACAGCCGGCCTGATCTTTCTTAATTATTTTTTCGGGATGGATGAATGGATCAGTGGTCGTAATTCTTTTTATGCAAGTTTTGTTTACAGGTATTGCATTTTTCTTTTTGCTTTTGGGGTACCCTACATTTTTTACCTGCTGACAAATAAGAAAAATTATTTCAGCAATTTGGCTCCCGTTCTTCTCATTGTTATCGCCCCGGCCATTTTTTCTTTGAAAGTAGCATTGAATATCCCAATTCATTTTTCGGACGATAAAAATCTGAACAATTATTGGAATCATGTTTTTTACTGGCCCATGCTTTTCGTGATTGTCGCAACAATTCTTTTTTTTATCTGGAAATCTCAATACAGAACTGATTCTTTTTTCGGGATTACTTTTAAGAACTTCCAATGGAAGCCTTACCTGCTAATGCTGCTGATCATGCTCCCGTTAATTGCATTTGCATCTACCCAACCAGATTTTCTCGATATGTATCCGAAATTAAAAGCCATTTCCGGAGCAGGAAATAAAATGAGCTTTAATTGGTGGCATAAATTATTATTCGAACTTTCCTATGGCAGCGATTTTATCACTATTGAATTATTTTTTCGTGGCTTTCTGATCCTTGCATTTATTAAATGGGTTGGCAAAGACGCAATATTGCCGATGGCTTGTTTTTATTGTACCATTCATTTTGGCAAACCTTTGGGTGAATGTATCAGTTCTTATTTCGGAGGAATGATATTGGGAATTGTTGTGTATAATACCCGTTCAATTTTCGGTGGATTGATTGTTCATTTAGGAATTGCATGGATGATGGAGATTGGTGGATATATTGGAAACCCCCTGTCCCCCTAAAGGGGGAACATAGATTGCATATTCTGAATTAATAGATAAAATCGTCAGAGTAATACTAATACTTTAATATTTTTCATTTAGCGGAGTTTTGTAAAGCCCCTTTAGGGGTTTGGGGTAAAAAAAGCTACAAGCCGATAAGCCGGATTCTGTCGTGGGCTATCATTTATCTGTCCCGATAATTACTCATCGGGATCAATCTGCCTACCCTGTATCTCGGACGAGCCGCCCTCTCGATAGCTATCGGGATACTATACGTGGCATTTCAGCATGCAAGGTTTACCCGCGAATAATGTTACCATCAAAAGCTGTGAGCTCTTACCTCACATTTTCACCCTCACCCCTGCCCTCTCCACAAGTGGAGAGGGAGAAGGCAGTTATTTTCTGTGGCACTGTCTGTTTCCATGCTGTCAACAGGAAGACCCGGCTCTTCACCGGTGCATTGCTCTGTGCTGTCCGGACTTTCCTTCCCGCCTAAAGGCGCCACGATAGCCTGGCTTGTAGCAATGCAAAGATAATTTTTAAAAAATTCTGTATGCACCCATTTATTAACCGTTTGCCATTGGGTATTGCCACAATACAACAATTCAAAAAGAGGAATACTCAAATACTGAATATCAGGTGTTTGAAAAATTAGTAGTTTCGTCTTATACCGTAAATACAACTGTTAGGTGCAATTAAATAGTGAGCTTCGGTCTCTTAGTAACAATATGAAATATTTCACTGAACCAAAAGGTCGTTTTGTAATCAAAGTTCCTACAGAATGGCAATATAAAAATATCGAGGTAGGTCATGAAGAAGTTTCACCATATAGTTTCCAGTTATATGAAAATTCGGTAGGTGCTTTTCAAATTAGTTGCTACTCCGCTGAAGAAAAGCCAATTCCATCTCACGTTAAAATACAGAAAGCTGATACATCAAATCTTGAATTTCTCAAATCAAGAATGGATGGCGGAGGGTTTAATATGCATTTATGGCATGCCGCTGTGGAAGGACACTTATTGATGGCAAAATATATTTATGACACTGATAAAGCAAATGATCCAAAAATTTTAGAAGAGTTAAATAAAGTGGAAGCTGCATTGGCAACTCTGATACTCATAAGTGAAAGCAAAAGGCGGCTGGCCATAGAGTTAAATAAGTATGAGAACTTCATGGCTTCATTAGCTGCCTCATATGATTTAAAATGGAGAGCTTTAGAAAATAAATCCTTTATTGAGTTTTTAGTGATAGTTGCTAATCAAATTGACGCTTTTCTGCGCATGGCAATTGTCTTAAAAAAACAGATAGATAATAAATCAAATGAAGTAGATGTTTCACTTCTTTTTCAGGGAGAAAATGATCCGGCAGTTATGGAAAGGAAAATTTATTCTCAAGCTAAAATATTGAGAATAATTTCTGAAGAAAATTATGTTGAGTTAGAAAGATTGTATAAAGAAAGAAATAAAGTAATTCATCGCTATATTATATCCGACTTTAAGACTTTATACTTATACAAAATAGCCCTCGACTATGAAATTATTTGCGAGGAAGTGAGGATGAAGCTAAAGAATGTAGAAGATATCCAATTCAGGGATGGGATTGGAATTTATGGCGGGAAAGATCCCAATCATGAGCCCGATGATTCTGATAAACAATTCCTTTTTTCTCAAGTTAACGACAAACATTTAATAAAAGAGCTAAAGAGAATTATCGGAAATTAACTGCACCTAACAGTGCATTGGCAATATGACGGGGCGATGAATATATTCTCAACTTTTTGTTCTCTACTCAGCTTTGGTTTCGGCAGACCAACAACGCCGAGCAGCAGAATAAACAATGAGCTTTTGTATCTTTAATCAGCAGCGACACCGGGCAGACGGAACACGGAATATCAGCAAAGCAGAAAGCCCTGAACGTTACCTCCCCCTTTAAATGTTCAAAATCACCTATTTATTCAAAAACCACCTTGTCAGAAGCATATGTTTTCAAGTCAAAAGCATATGCTTTTTGGGCAAAAACATATCACATTGAGCCAAACACATATGCTTTTGAGCCGGGAACAACTGTGTTCAGTCCAGGAACATATGCCTTCTGGCCAAAGCAGTATAAGTTGAAGCCGGGAAAATATCACAACGGCTCAATGTAATATGCTCCTGCGCCGGGAACATACCGATCTGGCCCGGAAACAACATCTTATTTCTTAAAAACATCTGCTTTTTCAAGAGTGAAACATCCCGGTTGAGTATTCGCCTTAGTTCCTGTACACATGAGCCAAAGCAATAGCAGGCTGAAGAATTTCAATACTGAAACATGATCTCCGTCGCTCCAAAACCATATAAAGGATGATACTGGTTCACGAATGACTTCACTTCTTTTTTCTGGCGGAGTATGTCATGAATTTCATCTCTTAACTTTCCGCTGCCTACTCCATGAATGACTATCAAAGAAGGCTGCAAATGCAGAACGGCAAGATCATAATACTTTTCAAATGTTCTTAGCTGAAGTGTAAGCATTTCAAAATTGCTGAAATGCCGCCAGTCATCAGTTAGTTTTTCAATGTGCAGGTCAATTACGGAACGGGCAGGTTCTAATTGCTGTTTTATTTTGGAAAGATCAAAAACTTTAGGCTTTTTAGTTTCAGGGATATAAAATTCTGTGGGTTCTGTTTTCTCCGGGTAGGTTTCAAACAGGCGGTAAGAAAAAGAAGCCTCATTTTTTTCTTTTAGTTCTTTCAGTTTTGCAAATAGCTGTTTGGGTTTTACCCGTAATGAAGTTTCATAATAGTCTGCTTTATTTTTTCCCGTCCCGGTAGCTATCGGGAACTGCAATGAAAATTTAAATTCAAAGGAAGGGCTGTCATTCATGGTTTCGAAAACAATATCGTGCAGATAAAAATTTTCGAAAGGACGCAACTCATTCTTCAATTCAAAATCCGGTTTGCCAAAGAAATGAAGTTCATAAATAAAATTGTAAGCATCTTTGGTCTGGTTCAGTAAATGCAGTTTCATTTCTTTCACTATCTCCCCTCCTGCTTCATCATTCTCCATTACCGGAAGAAAAGCCAGCCATACGCCATTTTCTTTTTTTGTCACTAAAGCCGGTTTCTCCTTTTTTATATCATCAATAAATTTTTTTTCAATTTTTGGAGGAAATGGACTTTTCTCAGTGAATCGTTTGTAGTAAGGAAAATCAAGCTGGTCAATATAGGCTGGAAACTTCACTCCATCTACATCCACAGTCACCATCTTATCATTGATGATGTCAATCACCTCACCTTCTTCATTGGAATGAAGCAACAATACCTTATCGCCGATCTGGAATTTCATACCCCTGCCCCTAAAGGGGAGTTATTAAACGATTACAAAATTAGTAGTGGTAATATACTAAACGCATGAGCTTTTTCCGAACTATTTACACTTTCACCCATAGTAGAGGATTCAACCAAAGTTCCCCCTTCAGGGGGACAGGGGGTCTTTCGCCAATTTACTTTTCCTATACCCATACAAAAAATAAATCACCAGGCCGATCATTAGCCAGCTAAGGAACCAGGCCCAGTTACTCTTGGTCATTCCCGTGAGCAGGTACAGGCAGGTAGTCAAACCCATCAATGGAATCAAAGAAAAATTTCTGAAAATAGAAGCTATACTCATAATGATGCAGACCAGCCAGAATATGATCAAAGATATTTTGGGAGTTGCCAAATCCATGAAACTAACTTTTCCTGCTATGTAGTCGGGAACTGATGAGAAATCAAACGAAAACATATCCGCCACATAATTTTTGATCGTGGTGGAAAAGATAACAAATGCAGCAATCACGATGAGCGGATAAATAAATTTTCCGTTTATATAGGGTAAATTAAATCTTCCTGCTATTTTTTCTTTTCTTGGTATCAGCAATATGCCTCCGCACACCAATACAAAAGCAAATAAAGTGGCAATACTGGTAAAATCAAGTACAAAGGTTTTATCAGTAAATAAGATCGGCACTCCTACAACTAATCCCGTAACAATAGTAGCAAACGAAGGTGTTTTAAATTTAGAGTGTATCTTTTGAAATACCGGCGGCAGCAATCCATCCCGGCTCATGCTCATCCAGATGCGGGGTTGCCCCATCTGGAAAACAAGCAATACACTTGTCATGGCAATAACAGCACAAATGGAAACCAGGAATTGCATCCATCCTAAATTGAGGTTTTGTTTTTCAAAGATGAACGCTAAAGGATCTCCTATCCCATTAAAGTTTCTGTAATTCACAGCACCGGAAAGTACCAATGAAAGAAGAATGTAAATTATGGTGCAAATGATCAATGAAAGGATCATTCCTCTTGGCAGATCCCGTTGCGGGTTCTTACTTTCTTCCGCCAAAACACTTACAGCATCAAATCCGATGTAGGCAAAAAATACTCCACTCACAGCAGCCATTACTCCGCCAAATCCATTAGGCATGAAACTTTTTGCTCCGGCATCATTTGCAGGCATCCAATTGTGTGTAAGTCCGCCACTGAAGATCAGCCATCCTCCTACCAGAATTACTAAAGTTACAACAGCAAGTTTCAGCATAACCATAATGTTGCTGAAATTCCTGCTTTCCCTGATGCCTCTGAAAACAAGCCAGGTGATCAAAAAATTTATGACCAAGGCAGGAATATCAAGGATAATTTTTAAACCGCCAATTACCGGTGCATTATTCCATGCCGACAGAATTTCAGGATTTGTAGAACCGGAATTCAATGCATTTTTTACTTCAGCATAGCTATTACTGAAATAAGCCGGCACATGCAGGTTGACATGAAGCAGGTCGCCCAGCTTATCCATGAAAGAAGTAAAATAATCACTCCAACTGAAAGCAACATAAATATTACCAATGGAATATTCCATGATCAACGCCCAGCCAATGATCCACGCAAACAATTCACCAAAGCTGGCATAAGCATAAGTGTAAGCGCTACCGGCAACCGGAATGCGGCTGGCAAATTCAGAATAACAAAAAGCAGTAAAAGCGCAGGCAATGCCTGTAATAATAAAAAGGATCACCACTCCAGGGCCGCCACTAAAAACAGCAGAGCCGAGACTACTGAAACTCCCTGCGCCGATGATGGCAGCAATGCCAAAAAAAGTAAGATCTTTTACAGTCAGTACTCTTTTCAATCCGCTGCTGTGTCCTTCATCACTTCCTTCTGACAAAATAGCTCCGATCTTCTTTGTCCTGAATAATGAATTTGCCATTCAGAATGGTTTTATCGTTCAAAATAGGTAAAAAAAGATTGTTAATAAATTTCTTCTTTTATTTTTTAATTGTCATTTCTCAGTCTCATGACAAAAACCAGATAAACAAACGGCCTGATTTATGCGTTGAACAATCAGAGGAAAAGAAATTTATCTCCTAAATCTTTTTAATATGGAAACAATAGCAAAGCATATCATAAACCCCTCTTATACAGAAACTCATTATCATTTTTCACTCTGGAAACGTTTTATAGCCTGGGCTGATGGCCAGGAAAAAAATCGTTTTTTTTGGTTGTCCCTCGCAGTCTTTGGTCATAGTTGCATCATAACAATGATAACGGGTTTGACAATAGCATTAACTGGGAATCATTTTATTTATTGGCCCTTTGCAATTGCAGCAATAGTAATGAGCCTGGTTAGTAATCTTGCCGGGCTACCAACTAAAATCACCATACCTATATTCTTCCTGAGTGTACTTATTGATATTGTAGTCATCATAAGCTGTTGTACAAATGGATTTGATGTGAACTTCTTTTTCAATTACAGATAGCTATCAAAATTCTCTTACTACGAGGAAATGAGCCAACTCTCTGAGTGGCTCTTTTCTTTTTGAAACAACAGCAATATCTTCCAGCTGAGTCAATGCTTCATCTAAAAAATTATTTTTCAGTTGCAACGCCCATTCATCCACTTTTGAATCTTTGAATATCTGCAACATTTTTTCCACTTTATTGGCGGGGCTCGTTTTTAAAAGTAATTGCAATTCTTTTTTCTCCACAGATGCCGTCACTTCAAGGGCATGAATCAATAAAAAAGTTTTTTTATTTGCAAGGATATCACCTCCTACCTGCTTTCCAAACTTGCCGGGATCACCAAATGCATCGAGATAATCATCCTGTACCTGGAATGCTAATCCTAATTTTTTTCCAAAGTCATATAAAAGATTCTGGTTTCGTTCTCCGGCGCCTCCAAGAATAGTTCCCATCTTAAGACTGGCGGCGAGCAATACAGAAGTTTTTAGTTCGATCATGTGAAGATATTCATCCAGGCTAACGGTTTCTTTTTTTTCAAAATCCATATCAGTTTGCTGTCCTTCACAAACTTCTCTTGCTGTCTGGTTGAACAAATGAAGAATACTCATGCAGGTAAGATGAATCAATCTTGTTCAGGTAATCGTAAGCAGCTACCAGCATCACATCGCCGGCGAGTAAAGCTGTACTTTCTCCATATTTTGCATGAATAGTTTCCAATCCCCTGCGAAGTGGAGCTTTGTCCATGATATCATCATGAATAAGTGTGAAATTGTGAAACAGTTCAATAGCAGCAGCTACATGCCAGGCATCAGGATTGATCTCGTCCACCAATTCATTTCCCATCAGGCATAACACGGGACGGATCCTTTTGCCTCCCATTTTCAAAAAATATTCATCCGGCTCATATAATGACGCCGGTTGTATCGGGAAAATGGCGTTTGTCAAATTGAAGAGTAAATTTCTGTGATAATAGTTCAAAGCTTTGCATAATCATTTATTTAACCGCAAAGGCGCAAAGAAAGCGCAAAGTTTTATAAGTTATTTACAATTCTTTTGATTCCGTCTTTTATCAAAGCAACATTAAAATTAACCAACAAACCAAGTTTGCAACCGGATAATTTCAGGATAAGTAATTACCTGAGCTTTATGAACGTCATTTAAAACGTCTACAGATTTTATCTCGATGATCAATTTCCTCTCAATGAGTAAATCAACCCTATAGCCAATTTCCATCTTCACAGATTCATAAACCAATGGCAGAGGTTTTTGACGTTCTGCTATTAGTCTGGTTTTTGATAATTCGTAGTACAGACATTCTTCGTATGCACTTTCAAGCAACCCCGGACCAAGTCCTTTATGAACTTTGAAAATACAATCTACAGCAATTTTAGAAAGTTCATTCTCGGTCATACCCTTTGCGTTCTTTGCGATGACTTAGCGTCTTTGCTGTTTAGTTTTTTTCCCTTGTGTGCTTTTTCCTTCTTTCAATCCGCTTGCAATTACCCATTCATAATCCAACTGTCGCTTGGATAAGATTGGCTGCACTACTTTTATCCAAACCTTATCTCCCATCCTGAATTTTCGACCTGTTCTTTGTCCCACTCAAACAATAATCTGTCTTCCATATGCCTGAACTCATCATATTCCAATAAACTATTTACACTCACCAGTCCTTCACATTTATGTTCAACTGTTTCCACCCAAAAACCAAATGCAGCTACACCACTGATCACTCCTTCAAATTCATCTCCCAAAAAATTCTTCATATACTGTACCTGCTTGTATTTATTGGCGGCTCTTTCCGCTTCCATCGCTGCTCTTTCTCTTTCGCTGCAATGTTTGCATTTATCTTCTAATTTTTTATCAGGAATAACTTTATTTATATAAAGCTTCTTCCAATATCCGATGTACCATGTATATCAGGATAACGGCGAATAGGAGAAGTAAAATGACAATAATGTTCAAATCCCAATCCATAATGACCGACATTTTCAATAGTATATTTTGCTTTTGCCATTGTGCGAATACCTAATTGTTCCAATACATGTTGTTCGGGTTTACCATGTACATTCTTTCAACATTTGATTAAAAGATGCTGCAATGGCTCCGGTGAAGAAGTATCAAACTTATGGCCGAATTTATTGGCAAATGCAACAAAGGGTATTAGCTTTTCTTCATCAGGATCATCATGCACACGATAAGGAAATGGGAACGGGTTTATTATTGATTTTTATTTTTGAAAGATATTCTGCCACATATCCTGTTAGCAAGCAACATAAATTCTTCAATCAACTGATGCGCTTCTTTGCTTTCTTTGATCATGATGCCAATAGGATCGCCTTTTTCATCCAGTTTAAACCGTACTTCCTGTGAAGAAAAATTGATGGCACCGTTATCAAATCTTTCTTTCCTCATTCTTTGTGCAAGATCATTCAGAATAAATATTTCATCATTGTATAATCCATCATTTGTTTCAATGATCTCCTGCACTTCTTCATAAGTAAACCGATGATCAGAATGAATAATAGTTTTTCCAAGCCAGTAATTGTTTTACTTCTGCTTTTGGTGTAATTTCAAAAATAGCAGAGAAGGTCAATTTATCTTCATGCGGACGCAAGAGAACATAATACATTTGAAATATGTTCCGGCAACATTGGATTCACCCGATCCGGCAAATAAACTGATGTTGCTTTTTGATAAGCTGCTTTATCCAATGCAGTATCAGGCTCTACATAATGACTCACATCTGCAATATGAACGCCAATCTCATAATTACCATTTTTCAATTTTGTAAAAGAAATTGCATCATCAAAATCTTTTGCATCAACCGGATCAATAGTGAAAGTGAAGAACATCCCGAAGATCTTTTCGCTTTTTTATTTCTGTTTTTGGAATAGTATCCGGAATTCTTGCTGCTACTTCCAGTGCATCATCAGGAAATTCCAATCGGAAATCCATTTTCCAGCAGGATTTCTTTCATTGCAGCATCATTGCGTGTTTTCTGCATCCAATACACTTACCACTTCTCCAACCGGTCGTTTGCCATCTTTTTCCCATTCTGTGATCCGAACCACTACCCTGTCATTATCTTTTGCATTTTTAATAGCAGATAAGGGAATAAAAATATCCGGCATTGGTTTATCCATTTCAGGAATAAAAAAAGCAAAGTCTTTATTCATTTCAAGTCTGCCGATAAATTCCGTTCTTTTTCGTTGTAAAACTTCTGCAACTACGCCCTGCAATACGTCGGCCTTTTCCTTCTTTGATCCTTACCCTCACTGTATCGCCATGTAATGCCGTATTAAAATCAGAAGGACGAACAAGAATATCAGCTTCCATATTTTCAATGCAGTAACAAAACCCATTCCGGAACGGGTAATATCCAGAATACCCTTTGATCAATTTACCTGTCGGAAGGTCTTTGCTTTGCTTTTTTGTTTCTTTGAATTTTTTCTTCCCATCTGTTAATTTATTCCTGTTTCTTAAAATTCTGGATAAAATTAATGACTATCTCATTGAAGTGTTCGTCTTCCTCAAATAAAAAATGATGCCGGATACGGAGATAATATAAAGGGCAGATCCTGCAATCTCGTTATTGAATTTTACTAAGCGGACCGCATCTTTTTCTGTTGAAAGAATCATTTTATCTATTTGAATTCAATTTATCAAATCTTTTTTTTATTTCCTTCCAGATCATCAATCGTGAAAATATGATGATCCGGGTATAGCATCGCTATCATAATAGGTCGCTTTGTTCTTCCAGCATATTTTTTTAATGGCCTGGGATTAGCAATACCTGAAACCAGTAAAACTTCTTTACTTTTAATTCCAGTTGTTTCTCCTGGGTAACGATATGATAAGGATGGCCATATTCAATGGATGTAAAAAAAATCTTTTGATCCTGAAGAGGTCGGATCTCTTCAATTATTTTATTTTTTTCATCTATCTGAGAGATCCTGTTTACATTTGGTGACTACAATGATATCGGCCCTTTTATAACTTGATTTCAGATCACGAAGATCGCCGGTGGGTAAATAAAAATCCCGGGTAAATAAATTATTGTAATCTGTCAACAAAATATTCAGGCCAGCCTTAATAGCCCGGTGCTGAAATGCATCATCGAGAATGATTGCCTGGGTATCCGGTTGGTCATGCAGCAATTGCGGAATAGCTTCTACTCGTTCCTCACCAACTGCAACCGGGATATCTGGAAATTTCAAATGAAACTGCATAGGTTCATCTCCTATCTCCAGTGCCGTGGAATTCTCATCAGCTAATGCATAACCTGTTGTTTTTCTTTTATAGCCACGACTCAGTGTGGCAATTTTAAATTTTCCATTCAAGTTTTCTAACAAGATATTCCACCATGGGTGATTTACCGGTGCCGCCTACCGAAAGATTTCCTACCCAGATCACCGGCAAGCCCAAACGATGCTGCACTTAATATCTTTTATCATAACATCCAATTCCGGATAAAAATGGTCAGCCAATAGATCAATGCAAGTGGGAATAAAAGTATGCGGAATGATTTCAGAAAAAAGTCAGAAAGCATGGGCAAATGTAAAGCACATTAATGATAAGGATTAAAGAGTTTTATCAGGATAGCGATGGTAATTGGCTGAATAAATATAGAAAAGATCGTGGTGCCATAATTGCGTTCGGTTTTGTAAAAAGGAAAATTTTTATAATCATTTTTGGGTGTATGTTCCAAAACAAACCAATCCTTTGGATTCAATAATTGTTTTTCAAAAATCAAGTTTCGGCAGATCATCAATATTTGTTAATGCATAAGGAGGCCCGGCAAAAATGAAATCAAATTTCTCTGTGCATTGATTGAATAAACCGAAACACATCCATTTTGATCACTTTAAAATTTTCCAATTTCAATTCAGCTGCAGTCTTTTTTATGAATTCATACATTGAGACATCTTTTTCCACTATCGTTATATCCTTTGCTCCTCTTGATGCCAATTCATAACTGATACTTCCTGTGCCCCCGAACAGATCAAGTGTTTTTAAGGAAGAAATATCAAGATTGTTCTCAATAATATTGAATAATCCTTCTTTGGCCACATCAGTAGTAGGTCTTGTATAAGGCATCTTTGAAGGCGGATTAAATCTTCTGCCTCCATGTTCACCACCTATGATTCGCATCGGAGCAGGTCATTTAATGAAGTAAAAAAATGAGAAGGATATTTATCATGCCCGTAAATTTTCCAATCCGGATTCTGGAATTCGATATTGATAAAATACTGGTAAAGCTCTTTAAAAAGTGCAGACTGTTTTTCTATAAGCCCTGATAAAAAAAGTTTGACCTCCTGCGGAGAAAGAGAAAACTGTTGACAGCTCTTTAGCAGGTAATAGATCACATCATCAGGAGTCGAATACAGAAAAGTTTGTGCAAGCAACAACTGATCCCCTTTTGCAACGATCACTTCAAAATCATTTGTACTAAAATCTGCTTTTATGAAACCTGTTTTATTTTCTTCATTAATATTCTGTATCGCATTGCTGTAGCCATGAGTGTAAACAACCGATGGAAATTTTGCCAAAATCCAGTCATGTACTTCCGGGCACTGCATAAATATTATGGATTTCTTTCTCAGAAATGGTTTCGTCAATAATCACTGATCTCCTGTTGACTCCATAATGAGCGTTCAGCATTCCCTGGAAATTTTCAGGTTGATAATATTGAAATGGCATTAAAATGTTTTGCTGATAACTCATAACTCACCCATACTTTCTGGAATGAATGGTTCAATTCGGGGTGCAATGCAATGAGTTGATTCAAAAAATCTTCATTGATTTCATCGGCAGAATAATAGACTATTTCATAAACTTGTTTACCTGACGATCCTGTAACTGCAAAACAACAATACCGCAGTCCCATTTTTAAAACAATGATCTGACTTCCTTCCCAGGGAGGAAACTGACCAATAAATGAAATAATTTCTTCAAAATCTTAGTTTGATTGCGTGCAATAATAGACAAAATTTAAATATTGTAGGTTTGCGCCTCCTAATTCATGTCATCCTCAACTGTACATAATAACCTCCAGGTAGAAATCAGCAACAGGCAGATATTAAAAATTGCTTTGCCGATTAGTCTTGCCATGTTGGTTCCTCAGATAAATTTTTTTACCAATAATATTTTTCTAGGTCATTACAATCAGCAGTCATTAGCCACAGCCAGTATTACCGGTGTCTATTACCTCATATTTGCGATGATCGGTTTTGGGCTTAACAACGGATTGCAGGCTCTTATTGCCCGTCGTGCCGGTGAAAACAGACCTGAAGAAATCGGGAAAATTTTTGGACAGGGAGTTTTTATTTCATTCATCATCGCTGCTGTGGGAATTTTGATTACCTGGTTTGTAGCTCCAACCATATTAAGAAATTCATTACATTCGACACAAACCGCTGATGATGCTATTACTTTTTTAAAAATCCGAATATGGGGACTTCCTTTTTTATATGTCTATCAAATGCGGAATGCATTACTGGTTGGCACCAATAAAAGCCGCTATCTCGTGAGTGGTACATTAGCCGAAACAGTCGCGAATATTTTATTTGATTATCTCTTCATATTCGGTCATTTTGGTTTTCCCTGAAATGGGACTGAATGGTGCTGCTGTTGCATCCATCATTGCTGAATTTACCGGAATGTTTGTCATTTTCATCGTCATTCATTATAAAGGCATCACGCAAACGATTTTCATTATTCAATCATTTCAAATGGAGTAAAAGCAATTCCCGGCTTATTCTGTCCATTTCATTGCCACTAATTTTTCAATTAGCCATCAGTATTATCAGCTGGGAATTCTTTTATATACTTATTGAGCATCACGGACAACAGGCACTGGCTGTTTCCAATGTCATGCGAAATATTTTCGGAATGGTCGGATGTTTTACCTGGGCTTTTGCAGCCACCAGCGCTGCCATGGTAAGCAATATCATCGGTCAGGGAAGAAAAGATGAAGTGCAGTTTCCTATTCGGAAGATTGTAAAGATCAGTACCGGTGTAGCATTACTCATTGCTGTTATTATAAATATTTTTCCAACACAACTACTTTCAGTATTTGGACAGGATGAAGCATTTATCATTGCCGGCATACCGGTTGTCAGAGTTGTAACAACCGCCATGGTGTTCATGTCCTTTTCAGTAATATGGCTGAATGCCGTAACCGGCACAGGCAACAGTCGGATTACCTTTCTTAATCGAACTTTTCACTATCCTTCTTTATTGCATCTATATATATGTTGTTCTTGGAAAAATATTTTCTTTCTATCACCTATGGATGGATGAGTGAATGGCTTTACTGGATCGGCATGTTTACTTTGTCATTTCTTTATATCCGGAGCGGCAAGTGGAAAGGAAAAGTGATCTGAAAAAGAATTACATTCGGAAAACAAATAATTTGCATGAAATACTTTCTTTTATCCTGTCTTCTTTTAACTCGTTGCCGTCATTCTTTTTCGCAAAACAATGATCTGAATATTTTTCGCATTACTTCTTCATATACTTCTTTTCCGGATACAGCAAGAGCCAATGGACACGTTTATAATAAAGTTTTGTATGATGCCGCTACTCATTATATGGATAGTTCTGTTATGATCGTTGCTCCAAAAAATTTAAAAGCTGACAAAAAAGTGGATCTCATATTCTGGTTTCATGGCTGGGGCAATAATATTGACAGTGCCGCTATTCGCTATGCACTAATAAAACAATTTGCTGCATTCAAAACTAAATGCCGTCTTAGTTTTTGCAGAAACAACGAAAAATGCCCCCGACAGTTATGGCGGTAAATTGGAATACAAAAATACTTTTAAAGATTTAGTGGGTGATGTATTGAAGAAATTGAAAGACGAAAAAGTCTATTACAGAAAAATGCGAAGACTGGAAATATTTTATTAGCCGGACACAGCGGAGCATACAGAGTGATGGCATATATTCTGCAAAACGGAAACATGCCGGTACAAGAAGTTATTTTATTTGATGCATTGTATTCAGAGACAGATAAATATATGAATTGGTTACAACAAAATAAAGATCATCGTTTCATTGATATTTTCACCGATAGCGGCGGCACCGATGCAGAAAGCAAGGAAATGGAAAAACAACTGGTAGCTGCAAATATTGAAATGGATTCCATTGAAGAATCGGACCTGACTGTGCAATTTATCCGGGCTAAAAAAATATTTTTTGTTCACAGCCTTCATAAGCATAATGACATTATCAATGATCCCGATAACTTCCGGTTTTTCCTGGAGAATACGCCATTTTTGAAAAAGATCAGGAAATAGGCTATCGGTTAGTCGTAAGTGTTAGAATATTTCACAGCAACATTTCCTGTAAATCCGGCAATAGGGACCTGGAGTTTTGTAACAGAAATATCTATCTTTTTTATTAAAGGGAAAGATGAATGGACTGTCTGGGCAATTTCCATTACCAGGGTTTCCAACAATTCTCTTGGCTTTCTCATTTCTTCTTTCAGCAATTGATAAAGCCTTTCATAATTTATAGTTTCGTCCAATGCAGTAATCTTTTCAGCAGGGTGATATGAAACTTCGAGATTCATTTCAAATTCAGCGCCGATCTTTTTTTCTTCTGCATATAGTCCATGATAAGCAAAGAAGCGGAGATTGTTCAATGAAATAGTAAGCGTATTATTCATTTTAGTGATTGACGTCAAAATTCGAATAAATCGTGCCCCGGTTTAAAACCGTGGCACGTTCTTATTAGTGAATTCCTTTTGCACCCAGCCAACGTTCTGCATCCAATGCCGCCATACAACCACTTCCCGCAGCTGTCACAGCCTGGCGATAAACTTTATCCTGTACATCACCTGAAGCAAACACACCTTCAACATTTGTTCTGGAAGTTCCGGGAATTGTTTTAATATAACCTGCATCATCCATATCGAGCCAACCTTTAAAAATTTCTGAATTGGGTTGATGGCCGATCGCTACAAAAAATCCGTTGATGGGAATGGTTTGCGTTTCGCCCGATTTATTATTTTTTATCCGTACACCGCTGACATGTTTGTCACCTAAAATTTCATCTGTATCTGTATTCCAGTAAATTTTAATGTTCGGCGTGTTCAGCACCCTGTCCTGCATCACTTTGCTGGCCCGCATTGCTCACGGCGGATGAACATATGAACCGTAGTGCAAAGTTTGGAAAGATACAACGCTTCTTCAGCAGCCGTATCTCCTGCCCCAACGATAGCTACTTCTTTTCCCCGAAAGAAAAATCCATCACAAACAGCACAGGCACTGACGCCATATCCGTTCAATCGTTGTTCACTTTCAAGTCCCAGCCATTTTGCAGAAGCACCGGTAGATATAATCACTGAATCTGCTTCAATTAATTTTTCATCATCGATCCAGACTTTATGTGGCGATTGTGAAAAATCAACTTTAGTAGCAATACCATAACGAATATCAGCACCCATTCGCCCAGCCTGTTTTTCAAAATCAACCATCATATCCGGGCCTTGTATCCCATTCGGATAGCCGGGATAATTTTCCACTTCAGTAGTAATGGTCAATTGTCCGCCCGGCTGAATGCCCTGGTATAAGACGGGTTTCAAATTAGCCCTTGCAGCATAAATAGCTGCAGTATAACCTGCCGGACCAGAACCAATGATCAGGCAATGTACTTTTTCACTTGCTGTTGTCTCCATTCATCTATAAATTAAAATTCCGCAAAGTTAAATTGAATCAGTTAATAAAAAACTGAATTGATCAACCGCCACAAGCCTATACACATTTTATTTGGGAACAATAATGGTTCGGAATTGTGCAGCATATCCGCCAAAATATCCCAAAGCGTTTCCTTTAATATTGCTGAGAACCTGCGTGGGCGATGAAAAAGGATTTCCAACATTAGCATAGCTAAACTCCATGGTTCGCCAAAAATCAAAGGTGGCTTTATCAATATTGCAAAGTTTCAGCGTAATAGTGTCGCCTTTATCAAAGTACATATAATCATCCGGGCGGCTGGCATTGCGGTCCACTCCCCGATCAACCCGGAACTGATAAGTAGTACCATCAATGACCTGGTCATCAAAAGTAGAGGTCAGGCCGGGATAAAAAGGTTCACTGTTTCTTTTGGTAAAATAGCGAATGTAATCGCCATAGCCCGGAGGATCCGTAGCAATGATCATTAAAGCAACTTTGCTGGAATCGTTATTGCCCGGAGCCTGCTGCCAAAATAATGAGTCAATCTTTTTGGTGATCTTGGGAATGGTAGTTGTAGCCGTATATTCATTCCCCTGCCAAACGATCCTCAAAGAATATGGAGAATTTAATTGACCGGAGAATGCCGTTGACAGATTGGACGAATCAATAGAATAATAATAAAGATCGTATCCTCCGCTTGCCGGCACCCGATATTCTTTAAGCCGATGGGTCAATGTTCCGTTGGATACATAAACCTCGGCGCCATGTACAAAACTATTTTCTAATAAGTCCGGTGTGATATTGGAAAAATAATCCAGGCTTTGGGAGAGATAAACCAGCGGAGGCTGGCCATTTTCAATAGTAGCTTCTACTACCAGTTTGGGTTCTGTGGATTTCAGTTTGATATTAATATTCTTTTCGCAACTGCACAGAAACAAACCAGTCAAACAACAGCATAAAAAAATATTTGTTTTCATTTCATAAGGATTCCTATCCAATCCGGTTATCTATGATCGCTTGATCTATTTCGCCTTGCTTTTGTTGCTCTTCCTTCAATCGTTTTAATTTTTTGCCATAAGATAATTTTGTGATCAACACGAATAATACCGGCACTACAAAAATTGCTAACGATGTAGCTGCAAGCATTCCGCCAAATACTGTCCAGCCAATGGTTTTCCGGCTTTCAGCAGCAGCTCCTGTAGCAAATGCCAATGGCAAAACTCCGAAGATAAATGCAAGTGATGTCATCACTATCGGCCTGAATCGTAACCGCACTGCCTGTAATGTGGCAGCGGTTATGTCAACCCCTTTATCTACTCTTTCCTTGGCAAATTCCACAATAAGAATTGCATTTTTAGCCGCAAGGCCAATCAATGTAATTAATCCGATCTGAGCATAAACATTATTCGAAAGATTCGGTAGAAACGTCAAAGTAAGTATAGAACCAAAAGCCCCGATCGGTACGGCAAATAATACGGAGAACGGTACTACCCAACTTTCGTACAAAGCAGCAAGAAAAAGAAAAACAAATAAGATAGAGATAACAAATATTTTCGATTGCTGACTTCCGGCTGCGATCTCTTCCCGTGTCATACCGGAAAATTCATACCCATATCCTTCAGGTAAAGTTTGAGCTACTTCTTTCAGGGCTTCTATTGACTGGCCACTGCTGTAACCGGGTTTTGAAGTACCATTAATCTCGATAGATCGGTAAATATTATAGTGAGAGATGACTGCTGGCGCTTCTATCACTTTGGTCGTTATTAACGAACCCAGTGGGATCATGTTTCCCTGGTTATTGCGAACATAAAATTTTTCAACTCCGCTCAGAGAACTCCGGTAGCTACTGTCTGCCTGGGACATTACACGAAAGTTTCTTCCATAAAGATTAAAGTCGTTTACATAACTACTTCCTAAAAAATTTGATAAAGTAGCAAATACATCCGAGACCAGCACTCCCATCTTTTTTGCCTGCTCCTTATCAACATCAATCTGATAGCTTGGAGTATGCGAATTAAAAAAAGTATATGCAGCACCAATCTCAGGACGTTGATTCAGTTTTGCAAGAAAAGCATGAGCTACATTTTCGAACTGGTGTATGTCGTCTGTACTGCTGGTTTGTTGTAATTCAAAAGTAAATCCTGCCGTAGAACCCAATCCCGGAATAGATGGCGGCGATAATACTAATATTCTTGCTTCTTTAATATCCGCAGTCGCAGCACGGATCTTATTGGCAATATCTTCTGCCTGCTGCCCTTTGCCGGTACGACTCATCCCAAGGTTGCAACATGATAAATAGAGTACCTGAATTTGCTTTGCTTGAGAAATTGACAATATTCAATCCTGCTAATCCCCCAACAACTCTTACTTCAGGTATCTTTCGTATTCTGGCAGCAATTGTTTTTAATAGATCAACGCTT
Organism: uncultured Bacteroidota bacterium; assembly: GCA_963745445.1. GTDB lineage: Bacteria > Bacteroidota > Bacteroidia > Chitinophagales > Chitinophagaceae > UTBCD1. The sequence continues at coordinate 82,265 of CAVUXD010000001.1, read as the reverse complement.
CGGGTAGTAGAAGTAGCTTCAGGCATTTCATAAGCTACATATAAACGGCCCTCATCTTCGTTAGGAAGAAATCCTGTTGGCTTATTCTTAAAAAGAAACAGGAGTCCAACCACCAAAACCGCCAGCATTGTCAATACGTATGGAGTTCTTTTGACCCAACTATTAACTCCTTTTGTATATCCATTTGCTATACGGCCAAACCATTTATTGAAACCAGCGAAGAATTTTTCTGCTAAATTCTTCTTTTCATTTTCTTCTTTAGATGGTTTGAGCATGAGAGTGCACAATGCCGGCGTAAGTGATAATGCTACAAATGCAGAAATAACAACAGAGACAGCAATGGTAATAGCGAACTGTTGATATAGACGGCCCACAATGCCGGGAATAAATCCCACAGGAACAAATACAGCAACCAGTATCAACGCAATGGCAATAACAGGCCCGGATATATCATTCATCGCTTTTTGTGTAGCTTCTTTTGGAGACATTTTTTCGAAATCAATATTATGCTGTGCCGCTTCCACTACTATGATCGCATCATCCACCACAATCCCGATAGCAAGAACAAATGCAAATAAAGTAAGTGTGTTGATGGTAAAACCCATCGTTTCAAACATGATAAACGTTCCGATTATAGATACCGGAATTGCCAAAACAGGTATCAACGTAGCTCTCCAACTTTGTAAAAAAAGGAACACAACCAAGACGACAAGCGAAAGAGCTATTGATAAATGTTCTCACCACTTCTTTAATAGAAGCTTTAACTACAGATACGGTTTCCAATGGGATCAGATAGTCTATATCTTTCGGGAAAGACTTTCTCAGGTCATTCAGGGCTTTAGTAATGCCTTCATAAGTTTCCAACGCATTAGCTCCGGGTGCCTGGTAAATAAGAAGAAAAGCAGCGGGCTTTCCATTTACAAAAGCATTGGAGCTATAATCAAATCGCCCTAATTCAACTCTGGCTACATCTTTCAAATAAACAATACTACCAGTAGCGGGATTGGAGTGGACTACTATGTTTTCAAATTGCTCCTCGGTATTGATACGACTATTGGTAAGTACACTATATTCAAATGCCTGGTCACCCGGTTGAGGATTAGCGCCAACTGTCCCGGCTGCTACTTGCAGATTCTGTTCCTGAAATGCAGCATTCACTTCTGCAGGCGTCATGTTTAATGCAGCAAGTTTTTCGGGATTGAGCCAAATACGCATTCTAAAATCATCGGCTCTTGAAAACACATCGCCAACTCCTTTCACCCGCAGCAGCGCATCCTTCACATAGATGTTCACATAGTTTCCAATAAATTTTGAATCGTGTGTTCCATTAGGAGAATAAAACGCCAACGCAACCATGATACTCGGATTACGCTTACGGACTGTAAGACCTAAACGTTTTACCGCATCTGGTAATGTCGGTTCGGCTACACTCACCCTGTTCTGTACATCCAGTGTTGCAATATTGATATCAGTGCCTACTTCGAAATTCACCGTAATACTGCTTTGACCGCTGCTGGTACTGCTGCTGGTCATATAGGTCATTCCCGGAGTTCCATTTACCTGCGTTTCAATGGCAGTAGTTGTAGTTTGTTCAACGGTCTGCGCATCAGCGCCGGTAAAATTGCCGGATATGGAGACAGTTGGTGGAGAAATATCCGGGTATTGGGCAACCGGAAGATTGAAGAGGGAAATGATCCCGACCAATACAATGACAATTGAAATCACCATTGCTGTAACTGGTCTTCTTATAAAAGTTTCTGCTATCATGATTGCAAACAGTAAGTTTTTTTACATTTCCAAAAGGTATAGGTCGTATTGATCAGGTATTATTTTTCCGACGGTTTATTCGCATTAGGTCTAGATACAGCAACAACCGATCCTTCTCTTAAATTTTGCATGCCCTGCACAACAATTACTTCTCCTTCCTTTAATCCGTCTTTTACAATTATCGAAGGACCGATCTGCTCTCCTAAAACCACTTTACGCTGGGAGACTTTACTACTGTCTCCAACTACATACACAAAAAATTCTCCCAGTAGTTCAGTTACCGCTTTATAAGGAATCGTTATCGATTTAGCAGAAGAATTATTCAAAACTCTTACAGTAGTACTCATTCCTGCTTTAAGAATATTTTTTTCATTAGGAAAAATCAGTCTTGTTTTAATAGTTCCTGTCTGTGGATCCACAGCACGATCAATCATACTGATAGCGCCATATTTTGGATACACATCCGTTCCGAATGCAATGGAAAAAGTAGAGTCTTTGACTCTTTGCCTTTTCTGCAAAAGTTGTGAAAAAAGGTACACTTCTTTTTGATCAACTGCAAAATCAACTGCAATTGGATCGTCAGTTGAAACTAGTATTCAAAATCGTTTGCCCTGCTACAACAGAAGTACCAACCCGGACCTGTGAAATACCTATTGTTCCGCTGAAAGGAGCGGTGATCGTTGCAAAATTCAAATTGGCTTTTACAGCATTTACATTAGCCTGGGCCGCAGCCACCTGTTTTTTTGCAGCTTCCAACGCAGCATCAGCATAATCTACCTGTTGCTTGGCAATAGCATCGTGTTTATCCAATTCATGATAACGGTCTGCATCTTTTTGTGCTTTTTCCATATTGGTTTGTTGTACCTGCAGATTAGCAAATGCCTGTTGATAATTCGCATTATATAATTGCTGATCGATAGAATACAATTTTTGCCCCTTGCTTACTTTTTGTCCATCCTTAAAATATATATCAGTGATGTATCCGGTCACCTGCGCCCTGATTTCTGTTTGATTCAATGCTACTACAGTCCCTGGATATTCGTCGTAATAAACAGCTTTCGTTGCTCTTACCGTATCAACTGTAACAGGAACTGCCGGTGGGGGCCCTTGTTGTTGCTGTTGTTTCGCTCCGCAAGCAAATCAAAAACGAAACTACAGCAACAGCAAAATAGTTCTTGATAAATTTGAATTGCATATTTTAATCTTTTTCTATCCTGATAAATTATTAATAGCTTATATCTCCCTTACTTTTCTCTACATCAATTTTACTGCTTATAACCTCGTACAATGCATTAAAATAATTTATCTGTGCTGTACGAAGATCCGTTTCGTGCTGTAATCACTTCCAGGTACGTTTTAATCCCGGAACGATACTGTAACTGTATCACATCATATACTTCCTTTGCCAGGTCCACATTTTCTTTCATAGCTAAAAAATCCGAAAGGCTTGCTTTATAGTTAGCCAATGCTGAACTATATTCTGAATTGACCAGGATTTTTAAGATTGACCAGGTCAAGATCTGTTCGTTTCAACTCCCACTCCGATTGTTGAATATCATATTTTCTTTTGCCTCCTTCAAAAATGGGGAACGAAAGTGTGAGCCCTGCATAAGAATTCGGAAAAGACTGACTATATAATTTAGCAAAAACTATTATTGAGGTAATTGAGGTTATAAGCACCATTAGCAGATAAAGAAGGAATAAAACTCCATTTATTGTAATTAACATTGGCTTCCTGCAAGTTTTCTTTGTGTTTCCAATATCTGGTATTCGATGCGTTTAGTATAATCTACACCCTGCAATGTATCCAATACAATTTCATTTTCCAGCCGGGCACTATCATATACTATATCCAGATTCGCCATTTGCGGATAGTTGATCAACGATTTCAGATAATCTGTTTTTGCACGTAAAAGCTTCTTCATTTGCTTTTTTTTGCAGCCATAGCATTATTCAATGCAATAGTGGCTCTTTTGTAATCCGTTTTATCAACAATGCCTGCATCATACTGAGCACGGGTATCTTTAAGGCTTCTGTTGCAAGACGTACAATATTTTCATCAGCCACTTTTATTTGTTGCTGGGTTGTCAATACATCATAAAAAGCTTTGGAGACATTTGCCACCAGATCAATTTTGGTATTTGACAGTTTGTTGTTTCGCTTGTCTGCATCACATAATCCTTTGTCTGATTAGCCAATAAGACATCTCGATTAAAAATGTGTCTGTGAAGCAGTGAATTGAAATGCAGAAGTATTATCGACTCCGAATCGTATGGGATTTCCACCGATGATATTTGTTTGAACCTGGAAATTGTGCTGGTAGAGATAATTGAAATTGACCTGGGGATACCAATCAGCCAATTTAGATTTTATCTGCAACTGAGTTATGGTTTCATCCAAAAGAGCCTGCTGAACCACCGGTTGTTTTTTCAATGCATATTGAATAATATTTTGCAGCGTTGGTTCTTTCAATAAACTATCCGAATTGACTTGCGAAAAAGCCGAAGAATAAGTTATTAAAAAAAACAGCAGAACAAATGAAATGTTCTCTAATATTCTCTTACTTCCTTTTTCCCGAAAAAAATTGCTCATAGTTTTCGTTGTAACTCGTTTTTCAGCCTGATTGATCACATTCAACTAAAAAGTTCAAACAACAAAGATTCGATTTTGTTGTGAATGATGAAAAACAAAGTGGCAAATTTAATGGAATGAAGAAACAATCTGTTTCCGTATATAAAAATTCGTGATACAATTACGACATATTAAAAATAAAACAGCCCCGATCACAAGAACCAGGGCTGTTTTCCCAATTTGCTATTCTTATCATCCACCTAAAGGCGGACGTTAAGTCATTAACCTAAGTAAGCTTTTAAAGCACTGCTGTAACGGGCTTTTTGCAAACGTTTAATCGCCCTTTCTTTGATCTGGCGGATACGTTCTTTGGTCAGATCATATTTCTGACCGATCTGTTCAATTGTAACACCATTTTCACCATCCAATCCAAAATAAGCATTTACAATTTCTGCTTCTCTTGGAGATAAGTGATTTCAATACACGACGGATCTCATTTCTTAATGAATCCTTCATCACATCATCATCTGTATCATCACCACCTTCCAGCAAATCACCCATAGCTACATCTTCTGCTTCATGCACGGGTGCATCCAGCGAAGTATGACGGGTATTACTTTGGAAAATATTGTTGATCTCTGTTTCACTCATCTCCAGTAACTCAGCTAACTCTTCTGTTGATGGCTCTCTTTCATGTTCCTGTTCAAAAGCCATATAAGCTTTGTTAGCTTTGTTGTAAGTGCCAATTTTATTTTGAGGCAAGCGAACCAATCTGCCCTGCTCTGCCAATGCCTGCAAGATAGACTGGCGAATCCACCATACAGCGTATGAAATGAATTTGAAACCTTTGGTTTCATCGAAGCGTTGTGCCGCTTTTATCAAACCGAGGTTACCCTCGTTGATCAAATCGCTAAGTGATAATCCCTGGTGTTGGTACTGCTTAGCAACAGATACCACGAAACGAAGATTGGCCTGCACCAATTTGTCCAAAGCTCTTTGATCTCCCATTTTGATACGCTGAGCCAGCGTCGTTTCCTCTTCAGGAGTGATCATTGAGATCTTGGAAATTTCCTGCAAATACTTCTCAACCGCCTGCGAATCCCTGTTCGTAATCTGGGTAGCAATTTTTAGCTGCCGCATAAGTATAAATCGTTTAAGTAACAACGAATAAATGACAGTCTTTGTTTGCAGAATGTTGCAAATGGATAGTTAATTGCTAAAGTATGAATTTACCGTCCTCGACCGTCTGCAAAAATACTACGTAAAGTCGCGAATATCATAGTGATTGGAAGCAAAAATTACACACAGCTTATTCTCAAAAATCATGATTTCAAAAACTCTGATGAAACTCGCTCTGGCTAGGGATTTCAGAGAATAGAAAATAAAATAAAGTACCACTCAGGTCTTGTTGACTTCATTCCCCGATGCTGCTTTTTGCAGGGCGGCTCTCCTGCGTAAAAACAATCCATAACACAATTCCGCTAATGAATAAGAAGAGAAGAAATTACTTCTGCCTGCGTAGGATGAAACCCAAAAAGATTCATTCTTATATTTACCCGTATCTTTTCGATAAAAAATCTTTCCATACCATTTAGCATTAGATAAAATGCGAATAATGTACCGGGAATTTTGAATTTTTTTCTTAACGACCAAATGATCAGCAAACAAAATAAGGCAAACAACAGTTTCATAAAATGGAGTTGGGAAAACTCCATGCTGGCTAATTGCAAAACAGTATTTTGGATCGTGTACAGCCAGGAATTTTATATTCCGGCTTCATTTACATTGTGCGGATAATGTATAAGACCACATCCAGTCAGGCAACCAACTAAATGGTTTTGGTTTTAGATTTTCAATTCCCCAGTCTCCATCACCTGCAACCTGGCATCCAATTCTGCCAATAGCGTACGCCAAGCATAAGAGCAGGTGCCGCTGCATCATTTAAATGCCAGAACCCGATCTTATGTTTTTTTGCATACCACCAGATTGCCAATGCAGCACAAATTAATCCGCCATAAAATGTAAGACCTGCTGCTGGAAAAAATAATAATCAGAAGGTCTTTTCAAAAAATCGTCCCAGTTTTCAAAAATGTCAAAAAGTTTGGCGCCTAAAAGTCCAAATACAAGAGCTATAATCACTATTTCTCCTACCCTGTCCTGTGGCCAAATCCTTACTTTCCTTTGTTCCGGTTTGGGCAATTTTTGTTTGTTCTTGTCCCACCATTTTAATCCTGCAAACAATAAGTCCCAAGCCAATACCTGCAGGCCAACTTCCCATAGGTGAAAAAATAAAAGCCTGCGGATCTTCTGTGGCTGAACTATTCATGATGAAAAGAGCCAATAATTTTATACCCGAATAAAAAGCCAAGTAAAAAATTCAAAAGTAATTCACTGAGGGTTGCCGGTTGTCCAACCATTACCTGCATTTCGGTCGGCTGCAATAAGCCCTGTTTGCTTTTTCGGCGTAATTCAGCGGCTAAGAACAATTGCAGCAAGAATAAAAGCAATTGCTACAAAAAAACCAAAGGAATTTACAAAACGGAGAAATTTCCAATCTACTCCAAAAAGGTCCTTAAAAGCGTAATAAAGATTTGGATACATGGTTAGCTGACTGTTAGTTATTAAGTTGAAGCGAATATACAAATCAGATTAATCGAGTTTCAGATAAACGGAATTCAGATCCTGCTTAGAAAGTTATCCGTACAATGTAAGCTAATCCAATAACATACTTAATTACAATATTGATCAAAGGCATCGATCAGATTCTGTGCAATAACCTGTGCCGGTCTTCCTTCTATCTGGTGACGTTCTATAAAATGAACCAGTTGTCCATTTTTAAATAAAGCAATGGACGGAGAAGAAGGTGGATATGGTAATAGATGTTGCCGTAATGTTTTTACTGCATCAATATCAAAGCCAGCAAAACTGGTAGTCAGGAAATCCGGTTTTTGTGTAGCATTAGCAACTGCCATCAACACTCCAGGGCGGGCCGATCCGGCTGAACAACCGCAAACAGAATTGATCATGACCAGTGTGGTTCCTTCTTTTGCAAGTTGAGCTTCTACATCAGAAGGAGTCAGCAATTCGGTAAATCCATTTTCTGTCAATTCCTCCTTCATTGGTATTACAATTTCTTCAGGATACATATTGTGTTTTTTTTAAATGAAACACAAAAATAAAGAAAAAGTTTGGCCATCTGCACATGATCTTCATCAAAGGAAATTCTGTCAGAAAAAATTTCTTATTTCGGAAATTATGTCTCCTCAGTATCGGACATTTATCAACAAATGGCATAAACAAAGGCTCTAAAATCCGGATGGTATATGGTTTGACGCACTACTCCATGTCAATTAAATTTTAAAACACTAAAACACATAATTATGACACACGTAAAATTCAACAGGAAGCCTTTTGAAAGAAACTTTCAACAATCTTGTTTGATGATTTTTTTACTGATTTTCCCGTCTTATTTAAAAATGAATTTAACCAATCAGCATGGAAAGGTTTTGTGCCGGTGAACATCAAAGAAACAGAAAAAAGCTACAATCTTGAGGTAGTGGCTCCTGGTTTTGAAAAAACAGATTTCAAAGTAAACCTGGATCAGAACATTCTTACCATCTCAGCTGAAAAGAAGAATGAAATGAAAAGCAGAAGAATGAAAAACAAATCCGCAAAGAATACAGCTATCGTTCTTTTAAAAGATCTTTTACATTGGATGAAAAAATTGATGCAACGAATATTGAAGCAAATTATGTTAATGGTGTATTAACATTAAACCTTCCTAAGAAAGAAACAGTCAAAGCATCAGCAAAGAAATTACAATCAATAAATTTTAAAAATTTTCTCATAAGCAGTTGGTTTTGGTTTACACCCCGTCGTTTCTACGATGGGGTTTCTTTTTTATTATTGCGGATTGCAACCTTGCCTTCTCCTTGTATCAATAATGTATTGAATCTTCCATCCATCTGGAAAACGTACCAATTGAAATGAATTCACACCGCAATGACTGAACTGTCCATTATAATAAAAATTATAAGGAGTCCAAGCTATTGCCAATGGCCCATCAATTTTGATTGTTTCAAAAATTGATTCGTTCGTCTGCAGCACCTTTCGGTAAGTTTACTGATCAGATTCAGTAAAATCGTTGACATTTTCATTCTCAACAACAAGGTTCCCTGTCTTTATCACGGGTGATAGTTTGAAAAACCACACTGTCTCCAAAACAACTTTTCAACATGAAGCGATCAGCATTTTTCATTGCTTCAAACATTTTGTTGATGACTGTCTTTACAGAATCTTCTGCTGTCTGCGTGAACCTCGTTAATGAAAATAATTGGTCGCTGTTAATAAAATCAAAAAGTATTTCATGTTAAAATTGTTTTAAGATTTTCCGGCAAATGAATTGGGTTACTAAATGTAAAATATTCACATGAAAAAAATTAAAATTCTACAAATGGCTCTGTTAGGAATAACGATAGTAGTCCTTGCTATCAGTTGCAGTCCCGGTCGTGAATACTATTATGACCGTTACCCTGCTTCCCGTACTTCAGTATCCTTGATCATCAGTTCCAGCCCGGGATTAGTTATCAGCCAGTTATCCGGATGGCCGATATTATTATCGTAGTCCTGAAGGATATATTTACTGGCGAGGTGATGATAACAGGTATTATCTTGACAGAAATTATATCGGAAAGAGTTCATTATAATCAACAGAGAATATAACGATTGGAGAAATAATGAAAGTAGGCGTGATGGAAAACGTCACCATCATTAATTAAAAATACCAAGCCTTTTCTTGCTGAACTAATTTTCGCATCCTTAGCCAAGTTCATCCTCTTTCAGCAGAAAAGGCTTCTTTATTTGATATCCAAGAATCTTCAACATACTTTGCGCTGTTTGTTGTTTTGCATAAAGCCAATCAACCAGTTTCCCATTTTTATCATAACCAACAATAACATGTTTGGGCGAAGGAATAAGGCAATGTTTGATACCGCCATATCCGCTGATCTGGTCCTGGTAAGCGCCTGTATGAAAAAAACCAACATACAAGGTTCTCCATTGTTGATTTTGGGAAGAAATACTTCATTGATATGTTCTTCTGAATCATAATAATCATGACTGTCGCAGGTAATGCCACCTAACACGACCCGTTGATATTCCTGGTCCCATTTATTGATCGGCAGCATCAGAAATTTTTCACCAATACCCCAGGTATCCGGCAAGTGTGGTAATAAAAGATGAATCGATCATATACCAGGTTTCCCGGTCATTCTGCACTTTTCTGCCCAATCACACTATAAATATGCGCCATACTTTCTCCTACCGTATAGCTGCCGAATTCAGTAAAAATATTCGGCATCGGGAACCTTTGCTTTTTTACAGGCCACTTTGATATTCCGGACAATCTCATTGATCATAAACTGGTAGTCATATTCAAAACCCAAGGAATGTTTGATGGGAAATCCACCGCCGATATTGATCGAATCCAGTTCCGGGCATATCTTTTTTAACTGGCAATAGAGATTAATGATCTTATTCAATTCACTCCAGTAATAAATATCATCCTTGATCCCTTTGTTCAGGAAAATGTGCAGCATCTTCAATTGGAATTTGCTTTCATAACCTTCGATCCTGTCCACATAAAATTCCAGAATATCTTTTGCCCGGATGCCCAAGCCTTGAAGTGTATAAAAGGGAAAGTGGGTTCTTCTTCTGCTGCTACTCGGATGCCCAGTTTGAATGGCACTCTTACAGTTTTTGCATATTCCTTCAGTTCTTCTTTATTGTCCAGTACCGGAATCACATTTTGAAATCCTGAATTGAGTAAGCTGGCAATTCTCCGGGTATAGCCCTTTTGTTTATACCCGTTGCAAATTATATGAATGTCTTTTGTGATCTTTCTTTTCTCATACAGTTTTTTGATGATCTCGATATCATAAGCATAAGAAGTTTCGAGATGAATATCATGTTTCAATGCTTCTTCCACCACAAATGAAAAATGCGAACTTTTGGTGCAATAGCAATAAAAATATTTTCCTTCATACTTATGTTTTTTAAAAGCAGCGGCAAACATTTGTTTTGCTTTTTTTATCTGCATCCCGATCTTGGGCAGATAGGTCAGCTTTAGTGGTGTACCATACTTTTCGATCAGCGCTTTCAGGTCAAGACCATTAAAATAAAGATTATTATCGATTACTTCAAAACCTTCCTGGGGAAAGTTAAAAGTTTGTTTGACCAGGTCCAAATAAGAATTTGTCACAGAAGACTCCGGAGGCATTTTATTTAATGCAATTTTTTAATGGGTACAAATGTAATGTGTTTGATTTCTTATATACAAATTATTTATGCCTCAACCCGGAACTTCTCGAAAAGCATTCACGGTCTGATCAAGGCTTCGAAAATAATAGTTAAGTGCGGTTAAGCTTCAGTTAAGTAAAGCGCTCAAGGAATATTCAGGACAGAGCTTACGTCATAAAAGAAATCATTTTTTCAACCCTAAAAATTTAAGCCATGAAAAAAATCCTTTTTGTATCCCAGTTTGTATTACTGGCAGCCCTGATTGTACCAACTTATGCAGGAACTAATATTAAAACCATTCGTAAAGAAAATCGTGGTAAAAAAAAGACAATCTCCCCGCATGTAAGAAAGGAAAAAAATCTCGATTGGGTTAATTACCTGACAGATCAACAATTTCAACTCGACTTCCCCAGTGCCGCCAATGTAAAATGGTATGAAGGAAATTTTGCAGAAGCTACTTTTGATGATGGTTCTATCCAGAAAACGGCTTATTACGATAGCGATAATAAGCTTGTAGGCACTATCACTGAGGTAACATATTCCAACCTGCCGGAAAAAGCAAAAAAAGATATCCAGAAAGATTTCCCGGCTTACGATGTGAGTCGTGTAATATTCTTCAAAGACAATCCCGATAATGACACCGATATGTTTTTATATACCACCCCATTTCAGGATGAAGACAGCTATTTTGCTGAGATCAGTAATGGATCAAAAGAAGCGATCCTGAAAATAAACATGGACGGACAAGTATCTTTTTTCCAAAACCTTTGAACAGGCTCATTAAATAAAAAACCGTCCCAATCAGATCGGGACGGTTTAATTTTTTTCTGAAATAAAGATTATTTCACTTCAGCCACCAGGTTTTTAAAAGTTTCCGGATTATTCATGGCCAGGTCAGCCAATACTTTACGGTCCAGTTCAATACCTTTTGCCTGTAATTTATTGATGAATGAAGAATAGGTCATGCCTTCTGCACGAACAGCAGCATTGATACGGGCAATCCATAATTGGCGGTATTCTCTTTTTTTCAGTTTACGACCTACATACATATAGGTCATCCCTTTTTCTACAACGTTTTTGGCAACGGTTAGAACATTTTTACGTTTGCCATAAAATCCTTTGGCTTGTTTTAATATTTTTTTGCGGCGGGCTTTAGTGGCGACCGCATTTTCTGAACGAGGCATATCTTAAGAAGTTTAAAAGTTTAGAAGATTAATTGTGAAAGACATAAGGTTCAGATGTCAAGGAACAAGTTGGAAAATCTTGATGCCTCATCTCTCTTAGCTTTTTTACTTCAGCCTTAATAGACGTTTTACAAAATCAAGATGTGATTTTGCTACCGTGCCATCCTTTCTCATGTTACGTTTACGTTTTTTGGATTTTTTTGTCAGAATGTGACGCTTGAAACCCTTCTGATGAGTGATCTTTCCGGTGCCGGTCACTTTGAAGCGTTTTTTGGCACTGGAGTTTGTTTTTACTTTAGGCATTTTACCTGCATTTAAATTACACTTTGAGGCGTTCCCCACAGGCGGGATCCTTGTCGAGCCTCTTCAGCAATTAGTTACCAATCAAATAAGAAAGAACTTCTTTTTGAATGGGTTGCAAAGATAAGCTTCAACCAATAATTGGCAAAGGTAGAACTGAAACAAAAAAGGGATTTCTTTAATAGAAACCCCTTTTTAATAAATATATAAATTAAAGCAACTATTATCTTTGGATTCAAGGCATTATCAATTCTTTTTGCAATATCCTGCAGATGATATTTGCTCATCGGATCAGAAATAGTGGCGGCTGCAGCCGTTACTTCGTTCTTTAAAGAAGCAAGTTGAGCTCTTACCACACTCTTGATATCTGAATTATCTGGATTAAGTGATGGAGCAACCGGTGCACCGCCTCTGCCACCACCTCCTAAAGTCACATTAATAGTAGCAGGAGGATTCAACAAATTGATCCAAGAATATCAACATAGGACTTCTGAAGATTTCTCCTGTAAACATCAATCGGTTTTTTGGTTGCCAATTCTGACCAAATACCTTTTTTCAGATCACTGAAAAGATCAGTCATCTTATAAGCATTGTTCCCAAGTTCTGTTTCTGCCTCAATCAATTTACCCAAAGTATTTTATTGAAAAGACGATTTAAGGTAGCATGTCTGAATATTACCGATAATGATAAGCGGATTACCTCCGGTTCTTGCAGAATATATCATTATTGATGAGCCAGGTTGGTGTAGTAAATAACTGTTGATTCAGGAAAGCTACAGCGTCAGCTTGTTTTGCTTTTGGTGTAAATTCATAAACAGGCCCCTGGCTCCTCAACCACTTTAGGAGTTCTGTAAATACCACCAACATTTCTTGCTACATGTCCCATGTAACGACTAAACTGCGCTGTTACCTGTCCATATATTTCCTCAAGGTTAGAATAATCATCGTTAGGTTCTTTTGTCCATGTCATCAATTGAGGAACGATGCGCTGCAGATTTTTAATTCCATAAATGCTTGCTTTCATTGCATCGTCACCCAGGTCTTCAGTTTGAGAACGTGGATCATCCTGGTTGCTTTCACCATCACCCCACCATAAACGATGGGTTCTTTAATTTTTCAATTACCCATTGATTCAAATGTCCTTTTTCTTCTTCGGGACTTTTATATTCAGGAAATAACCTATATCCCCATTCAATAGCCCATTTGTCATAATCACCAATTCGCGGGAATAAGACCTTCTTCGCTGATATTATCTTCCGGTTGTGCTACATAATTGAACCGTGCATAATCCATGATAGAAGGTGTATGTCCATTAGCTTCAACCCATTTTTTATTTCTCAATGAATCAACCGGAACAGACGAACTTGAACCAAAGTTGTGACGAAGTCCTAAAGTATGTCCTACTTCATGTGAAGAAACAAAACGGATCAATTGTCCCATTAATTCATCCGGGAAAACCATTTGTCTTGCACGGGATCACTGGGTCCGGCTTGTATCATATACCAATTACGGATCAATTCCATTACATTATGATACCAGTTGATATGGCTTTCTATAATTTCGCCACTGCGTGGATCAGCAATACTTGGTCCACTTGCATTTTGTGTTATCAGAAGGTTTATAAACAATCGCAGAATTGCGGGCATCTTCAAGGCTCCATGTGCTATCTTCTTCTTTTGTTGGAGCCACTTTTCCCATAATAGCATTTTTAAATCCGGCTTGTTCAAAAGCAGCTTGCCAGTCATTGATACCCTGGATCAGATAAGGAACCCATTTTTTTGGTGTTGCCGGATCAATATAAAATACAATTGGTTTTTTCGGTTCTACTAATTCTCCTCTTTTATATTTTTCCATGTCCTCGGCTTTGGGCTCCAGTCTCCATCGTTTTGCCAGCTCAATGCTTTTTACTCCCTGGGGATTGGCATCAAAATCAGTATAGCCTACTGTAAAATATCCAACACGTGCATCAAAATATCTTGCCTGCATCGGAACTTTTGGTAAAAGAACAAGTGAACTATTTAATTCAACCGTCAGATTTCCTGTTGCAGCCCCTCGTCCACCACCGCCAAATCCACCAAATCCGGCATGGCTGGTGCCGGAGTCTGCCATAAGTTTTTACAGTTGTAATTTCAATATTGATCGGATATGGTTTTACACTAACGATATAAGATTTATCAGCTTGAAGGGCTCCGATTCTTAACGCAGTTTTTGCAGCACTACTATAAAATAGAATATCATTATCTCCACCTATATAATCAGTAATATCAATGACAGAACCTGTTGAATCCTTGCAATAAGCTTTTATATCAAATGCTGCTGCGATTGGTTGCAGATTGGAATTTCTTACAGAATTGAACATGGGAGAAGTAGAATCTTTGGCATAAACTGCATAAGAAATATTTCGCAAAAATATTTTATGGTTCGGCCCTTTTTCAAAACGAATCACATTTTGTCCGATCTGATCGCCACCATATCCCATTCCTTCCTGTGTTTGCGCAAGACGATTCACAACTAGAATATCACGGCCCAGTAAATCATCGGGAATTTCAAAATAATATTTGTCTTCTACTTTATGCACTTTGAAAAAACCGGTATGGGTGATGGCCTTATCGTGATCACTTCTTTATAAGGTTTGGGTGCTGCAGGTGTTGTTTGTTGCCTGCCGCCAAAACCACCATTACCACCGCCAAATCGGGTAGAATCTCTTTGTTGTGAAAAAGCCATGGAACAAATAGCCACGGCAAAGATTGCAGCAATAAGCTGCTTGAAAATTTTTCTCATATACATCGGTTTTGTAAATAAAATAGTGTTCGAATATAGTCAAAGAAGTAATTAATCAATTTGATTGCTGACATTTTTATATAAATGGTTTATGGAAATTTGCAAAATCCCTGATCTAAAAAATAAAATGGGCGAAAATCCGCCCATTTGATGATAACATATAATAAGTTCTGATTATTTCTTCTTTCCTTTTGGAGTAAAAATCGCCAGCATTCTTCTGCCTTCCATTTTGGGCATGTTTTCCAATGTACCGACTTCAGCAAGTCGTTCAGCAAATTTCAACAACAATAATTCGCCTCTGTCCTTGAATTGAATAGCCCGGCCTTTGAACTGCACATATGCTTTCACTTTATTGCCATCTTTCAAAAAATTTTCTGCATGTTTGGCTTTGAAATTAAAATCATGATCGTCGGTATTGGGAGTAAAACGTATTTCTTTTACTTCAGACACTTTGCTCTTTGCCTTCATCTCTTTTTCCTTCTTCTTCTTATCGTAAAGAAATTTGTTGTAGTCAATGATCTTGCAAACAGGTGGATCTACCTGTGGAGAAATTTCTACCAGATCAAGTTCTTGTTCCTGTGCCATCTTCAATGCATCCTGAGTATTATAAATTCCTATTTCTACATTATCACCTACCAGTCGAACCTGGGGCACACGGATAAAATTGATTGATACGATGTTCTGCTTCTTTACGGGGAACAAATCTTCCCCTGAAACCACCTTTGTTAAATCCGCCACCGCCGGGTTTGAAACCACCGCCGGTGGTCTGTTGAATCCGCCTCCGTTTTTGTGGTACTGCCATTTAAATTTTTTAGTTGAAGCTCCCTTCCCCTGAAAGGGAGCATTTAGTTTTTATTATGAAATCCTCATACAGGGTTTGAGGATTGATAAAAAATAATCAACACCTTTTCCTGATATTCAAGATAGAAAATACTGAACATCAGGCTCTCAATTGCAAAGTGTTGATCCTTGTTTACTTCACTTTTGCGTTCTTTAATATCTGCCGATATCGCTAATAAATTCATCTAATGTTTTCACACCCAGTATCACCTTTTCCCTGTCTTCTTACCGCCACTTTATTTTCATTCATTTCTTTTTCTCCCACTACCAGCATGTAAGGTACTTTCATCAATTCTGTATCACGGATCTTCTTTCCGATCTTTTCATTCCGGTCATCAACTTCTGCACGAATATCCGCTTTTTTCAATTGCTGCGAAACTGTTTTGGCATAATCCAGAAATTTATCACTGATCGGCAGCACTTTTACCTGTACAGGAGCCAGCCATAGAGGGAATTTACCGGCATAATGTTCCAGCAAGAAATCCAATGAACCGTTCATGAGTTCCCAACGGCGCCCGGTGAATGATCAATGGAGTTTCCGGCTTATTATCCTGATTGGTAAATTCCAGTTTGAAACGTCTGCCCTGTGCAAAATCAACCTGGTTGGTTGCCAGTGTAAATTCTCTTCCAATAGTACTCCAGATCTGCACATCGATCTTGGGTCCATAAAAAGCTGCTTCATCCGGCACTTCTACATAAGGTGTATTTGATTCTTGATCAATACATCTCTTACCAGTGCTTCTGTTTCTTTCCACAATTCCGGTTCATCAACATATTTTTTTCCAAGTTTGGCAGGATCATGCAAGAGATAAGACGCATCACATATTTATCAATACCAAATATTTTAAAATATTTCAGGTACATATCATTCACCGCCTTGAACTCATCATAGAATTGTTCTTTGGTGCAATAAATATGTGCATCATTCATATGCAGGCAACGCACCCGCATCAATCCAAATAATTCACCACTTTGTTCATAACGATAACAAGTTCCATATTCTGCTAATACGGAAAGGCAGGTCTTTATAGCTTTTTGGTTCCGCAGCAAATATTTTATGATGATGCGGACAGTTCATCGCTTTCAGATAATATTTCTACTCCTTCCAGTTCCATCGGCGGATACATACTATCCTGGTAATAAGGCAAATGTCCGCTGGTGAGGTACATACTTTCCTTTGCAATATGAGGAGTAACTACTCTTTTATAACCTGCAGCCAATTCTGTTTCTTTTGCCAGTTTTTCCAATTCTTCAATAATAACTGTTCCATTAGGCATCCATAATGCCAAGCCCGGGCCCACATCATCATCCATTGTAAAGATGCCTAAGTTCTTTTCCCAATTTGCGATGATCTCTTTTCTTTGCTTCTTCCAGCATGTGCAGGTATTCATCCAATTCTTTTTGTGAAGGAAAAGTGACACCATAAATTCTTGTCAGCATTTTATTTTTTTCATCACCTTTCCAATATGCACCGGCAATATTGGTAAGCTTGATTGCTTTGATAAAACCAGTATTGGGAATATGTGGTCCGCGGCAGAGATCAGTAAAATTTCCCTGCGTATAAAAAGTGATTTCACCATCATTCAATCCCTGCAGCAGGTCCAGTTTATATTCATCTCCTTTATCAGAAAAATATTTAACAGCCTCTGCTTTTGGAATTTCTTTTCTTATATAAACATTATTCTGTTTTGCCAGTTCATTCATCTTTTTTTCAAGCTTCCGCCAGGTCTTCTTCAGTCATTTTTCTATCACCAAGATCCATATCGTAATAAAAACCATTTTCAACAGGAGGGCCTACCCAAAATTTTACACCCGGAAACATTGATTCCACCGCTTCAGCCATCAGGTGAGCAGATGAATGCCAGAAAGTGCTTTTACCATCAGTATCATTCCAGGTAAGTAATTTCAAAGTAGCATCTTCATTGATAGGCCTGGTTGCATCCCACACCTGTCCATTCACCGATGCAGCAATACTTTTCTGGCAAGTCCTTCTGAAATTGATTTGGCTATGTCCAATGCTGTTGTTCCTTTTTCATATTGTCTTACAGCGCCATCTGGAAATGTAATATTGATCATAAAGATTTTTCCCACAAATTTTCAAGTTGCAAAATTAACACTCTTTTGCCAGCCTTCCATCGATGCATCAAGATGAATTTATTAGTTTTGGTATGCAATGAGACGGACTTTACTCTGGGTATTCATTTTGCTTTCTTCACTGACCCCGATTTCTTCATTTTCTCAGAACCTCACCGGTATCTGGCGTGGTTACTTTATCACGGAGAATGATGATCAGTATAAATTTGAATTGCAAATTGAACAGAAAGGTAACAGGATCTCCGGCGTTTCCTACTCTTATCTTACCACCGTGTTTTACGGTAAAGCAACACTGACCGGAAGTTTCAACAGAACCGAACAAAGTGCTTTGATCAGTGAGATCAAAACGGTAGAAGTGCGGATGAGTTCTTTTTCTTCGGCCTGTATCATGAAATGCAATTTTCAATATGCGGTATCAGGAAGAGAACAATTCCTGGAAGGAACTTTTACCAGCAAATTCGAAAAAGCAAGTCCCGGCGCCAAAAAAGGCGACGATTGCGGCAGCGGAAAAGTTTATTTAAGAAAAGTGCCGACCTCCGATTTTTATATTGAACCTTTTCTGCGTAATAGACTACAATCTGATTCGGTAAAAAATACAACACCGGTTTTAAAGAAACCAGTTACTGTTACTAAAACTCCGTCAAAAAAGCCATTTGTAGCAGTAAAAATACCTGTTGTGAAAAAAAATCCTCCGGTTGTTACTAAGAAGCCTGTGACAAACAGTACTACAAAAACAGCAACAAAACCGCCAGCCAAAACAAACACAAGTATTGCCCAGATTAATATTCCGGGAAAAGAGATCCGTGATTCAGTAAAAAAAATAGATGACGCCCCCGTAACAAATGAAGTAATTCAAAAACCGGCCTTCTCCGTGCCTGAAGTATTGAAGAATCGTGAAAACGCTCTTGTAAAAACCCTGGTTGTAAATAACCAGGATGTAACCATTAAAGTATATGATAATGGCATAGTGGATGGAGATACGATTTCAGTGTATTTAGACAAAAAGCTCATTTTATCGCATAAAGGTCTAAGCGAGGTCCCTATTATATTTCATTTAAAAATGGAAGAAGATAATTCTGAGCATGAAGTGACCATGGTTGCCGAAAACCTGGGGCGGATACCTCCCAATACATCGTTGATGATTGTAGAATCGGGTGACCAGCGCTTCAATGTATTCATTTCATCCAACGAGCAAAAAAATGCGGTAGTTCGTTTTCGGTATCAAAAACCCAAATAAACCTTTCCCTCCAAAGAAACCAGATTTTATTCATGAACATCAGGAAACCGGTGAACAGAGTTATCAATAATAAAATGCCGCCGTTTCTGTAATTTTCTATATTCATTGAATCTTTTTCAACTACTTTCATTTTTAATGCGACAACTGATCGTTATAGCTGGGCTTTTCTTCTTCCTGGCCTCCGGTGCTCAAAATATCAATGGCATCTGGAAAGGAAAATTGGTGCAGGAGCCGGGTGGATGCTTTCCTGTTTATAATATCGAATTGCAAATACAGATCGCTGCTACCAAGATCACCGGAGTTTCTTATCACTATTCCGATACCAGCAATTATGTAAAAGAAAATTTCGAAGGGTCTTATGATTCTGTGTCGAATGTAATTCTGATCAATGAGATCGATGTGATCACATTCCATGTGCCTAATGATTGTGTGCCTTGTATCAAAAATTATTCATTGAGTTTTCACAAAGGAGGAAATGAAGAACAGCTACGTGGGAATTGGGGCGGTATCACCATGAGTAATAAAGCCGCTTGTCCTCCCGGTACGTTAGTACTCACAAGAACAGTTGAATCTGCATTTAAACCCGAACCGAAATTACCACCAACGTTGACACAGCGGAATAATCAACTTGTAAAAGAGATCAAAGTAGACACTGGAACTATCCGGCTCGATTTTTACGACAATGGTATCATTGATGGAGACACTATTTCAGTATATGTAAATAATATGCCTGTAGTTTCCAATAGAATGCTGACCGCAAAACCGATCACTACCTATGTAAAAATAGATCTGAACAGAACCGAACAGGAAGTGATCATGGTAGGTGAGAATCTTGGAACCATTCCTCCCAATACAGCTTTAATGATCGTAACGGCCGGAGATAAGCGTTATCAACTTTATCTTGTGTCCGACGAACAAAAGAATGCGCTGGTACGATTTATTTATGAAAAGCCGAAAGGCCCCTGAACAAAAAAATATGCCACAGCATTACTGCAATGGCATATTTAAAATTCATTAAACTTTTATTTCAGAATCCTCTGCCGCCAATTCTTGGCTCAGGCATTGGCTTTCTTGGCAATTTATCATCTCGCATCGCAGCATCGTAAACAAAAGATGCAACGATAGTAGCGATCTGTTTCAAATCATCATACGCAAGATGATCATAAGAATCCATGTTGGAATGGTGCGTACGGGTCTCGTACTCTATCGGGTCTTGTATGAATTGAAATCCTGGCAAACCAACTCCATCAAATGACTGATGATCGGTTCCGCCCGTATTAGAAATAGTAACTGTAGTTGCACCCAAATCTTTAAATGGCGCTAACCATTGTTGGAAAATGTCTCTTTCCTTTTCATTTCCCTGCAAATAAATCCCCCTGATCTTACCAGTGCCATTATCAATATTAAAATAAGATGAGAATTTATCATACTCGGGTTTCAATATCCATTTCTTATTAGCTGTATCTATTTCTGCAAAATGATTTTTTACATAAGCACGGGAGCCAAGCAAGCCTTCTTCTTCGCCACTCCATAACGCAATACGGATAGTGCGGCGAGGCTTTACTCCCAATGCTTTTAAAATACGTACTGCTTCCATCATCACTGTGCAGCCAGCCCCATTATCTGTAGCACCAGTAGCTCCATGCCAGCTATCCAGATGACCGCCGAGCATCACTAATTCATCTTTCAATTTTGGGTCTGTGCCTTTTATTTCAGCTACTACATTATATGCTTTGGAGTCAGGATTGCTGAATGCGGTTTGTACATCTACATCCAGTTTCACAGGTATTCCTGCTTTCACCAAACGTTGCAGGCTCAGATAGTCTTCCATTGCCACAACAATATCAAGGAAATTTTCCGGAGCATCTGCTGCATAGGAACCGCCACCTTGTACAAACACAGTTCCATCTTGTCCTCTCGATGTACTTAATATAGCTACGGCTCCTTCCTTCATTGCCATATCTCTCAACAATGCAAGTGTACGCATGGGGCCACGATTGCGTTGAAACTGTTCTCTGAATCTTCTTTGCGCAGCGGTATCTCCTTGTTGACGCTGGCGTTGTTGCTGCGATTCTGCATTCGCCATTTTTTCTAATTCTTCATCCGTATAACGTTCAGCATCTGCTTTAAAACTTTGTTTCAATGTGTCGTCACGATAAGGTAACAATACTTTGCCAGCTAATTTCCCTTCGTATTTTGCAAGATCAGTTGAATCTTTTACATCAATCAGAATGACTTCCGCATTTTTCAAACCATTGGTTCCTTTCGTCCATGCTTTTGGATAAGCGATCAATGGACGATAATATGGTACTGTCATCGCTACATAGCTTTTTTTCAATTCCCAGCCTTTTCCAAAATTTCCCCAGGGCTCTAATGCAGCATTTACCAAACCCCATTGAGCTAATTGATCTTTTGCCCAATTAGCGGCACGAAAAAATCCGGGTGAACTGGTCAACCTATTGCCACTCGCATCTGTGAGATGAAAGGCAATATCCATTACATGTGAGTTTTCTAATCCTTCTTTCCTGATCCTGGCGATCATATCCATGTCTAATTTTTCCTGTGCAAACAGAACGGATACTAAAAGAAGTAATGGTGTGATAAAAAATAATTTTCTCATTGTAGCTTTTTTTAGAAGAACTGAAAGGTAAAGATTTTTTTCAAAAAAATATTTCACTCACTTGATAACAAGGCAATAAAAGAATTTGAAATCTATCTACTATTAAGATACAAGATAGGGGATAGAGACTTTTCCAATATTTAAGACAGGTTGCGTACCCTACCATTTTCCTTATTTAAGAGCAGTAGAGATACGACGTTTTCTTTTTAATTTTCTTTTAATTCTCTTCCCTTTTAATTCCATTAAATAAGATTTAACGGCTGAAATTAGAGCTAACAAATCCATGTAGTCTTTTTTCCCAAATGGTTCTGTTTTCTTTATGTAAGCATATTTAGTAAAATATACTGTCTTTGGGTCAGTTTTGAATTTATTTATGGAGGTTATTGTTGAGTCTAATACACAGTGAGCAATCATGTTTCTTTTTGCTCCTATTTTTTTTGTAAGAACTTCATGGATTTTATTTGCCACTTTCTTAGTTACATCCTTTCTTTTTAGAAGCAAATATTTCAATATATCCACTTTAGCTTGATAGGTTAAATGTTTAGTTGACACCAATATTTCCATTAATTCAGCTTTTCTTTTAAGATGATAGCAAAAATGGGAGCATATATAATCATCAATCATTCTTTCCATTTCGGCAACATAATGTAAAACACGGCCTCTTAAATCAACGGAATAAGCCATGTAATCTACACTTGGTTCGCTGTATACGGTTTTAGTTATAAATGGCATAGTAGATAGTTTTTATAAATTTATTGAAAACTAACTAACCAAAAATTAGGCAGAATAAAGGATAAACTCAAGCTGAATGGCACATTTGACTACCTTCTGAATGAATTAATCAATCCCAAAAAGCCTATAAAAAAGAAGTAATTTAGTAGCTAAACAATGCTACTATGATATTTAAAGACTTTCCAATTATTACCGATTATGAAGCTAAATTGGGGGATGTTCGTATTTACTTTCACAAAATTGGAATTTCATTAGCTCGGATAACACCCGAAGAAAATGTTTTGAATCTGACACTTACTCAAGTATATGACAATTTTGATGTGCATTATCTAAGTGAAAATGGAAGGGGATTAGTTGGGGGTTTGATTATTTATTTTATGAGTCAAGGCGAAGAAAAGGGGTTAATGCTAACTTTTATTGCTAATCTTTCTGCTAATTCTACCTTAGACAAACAAAGTGCTTCTGTTTATTGTAAGACTGTCCAATATGTGTTTAAGTGGATGAAAGACTTTATTAGGGACAACGATATAAAAGATAGTACAGATAAGTTATTTGATTTGCCAGAATTTCAATATTCAACTACACATTTTAAATCGAAGTTCCCTGATTAATCGCCGAAGAAAAACCCAACTCTTTAGTTCGTTTTATTAATTCACTCATACTGATTTCAGGCAACCCATTGACCATTTCGGCATCTTTAAACAAATAGTTTCTTATATCTTCTACCTCCAAGACTTTTCCAACTCTTTCGTTATCTTCTTTCTTTACTTGGTTTGTTCCTTCATCAGAGGTAGTTGTCAAAGGTTTTTAATGTGTCTGCTTTTTCCGCCAGGCTATTTTCCTACTTTTGAAATGAAACACCTGTAAAAAACACATCGATTTTATCCGTACAGCATGAATCCGCCCTACCCTATTTGAAGTGAAAGTAATTTGTTGCGGTAGTTCAGTATGTATTTCTTCATTTAAGAACGTTTTAAATTATAGTCACAATTCAATTTTAAAAATTCAAAACCAGAAATTATGAGAAAAATTTTTGTATTTATTTCTGCAGGTGCTTTGCTCCTTCTTTCTTCCTGCAACAGCAATTCAGGAGGAATGAGTGATAAAGCAAAAAAGAATCTTGCTGCAGCACAAGCAGTAGCAAAAATGTTTGAAAGTGGTGATTATAGCAAAGTCGGTGATTATATCGCAAATGACTGTATAGAACATTCTGATATGGGCGATATAAAAGGATTAGATTCTATAAAAGCCGAATTTGCTAAATACAGCAAAACCATGAGTGAAATGAAAAATGAAGTAGTGAAAGAATTAGCTGATGATGATTATGTTTCCCAATGGTTGAATGAATCAGGAAAAATGAATGTAGATGAAATGTCATTGAAAGCAGGACAAGCATATACTTTTGCAGCAATTGAAGTATCAAAATTCAATGCTGATGGAAAAGTTACTGAGCATTGGACATTTATGAATCCAGCTGATATAATGAAGATGATGGCCCCTCCGCAGGGAAATATGGGAACTGATATGGGAGCCAAAATGGATTCTACTAAACCTAAATGAGGCCTTTAACGATTTGTCATGAGCCAGGCTTTTACCGAAGCCTGGTTTTTTATTTAATAAAGAATCTTTTCATGGCTCAAATGTAAGAGCTAAGAATAAAATAGAAACGAAAGAAACAAAATTTTAATTAAGATTAGAAATACAAAATACCCGGTTACGATTACCAATCACAAGACAGCAAAAGGCATGAGTTTTTTATTTGAAATCATAAAAAAGCAATCCGATTCTTATTAAATTGTATGGTGATTGTTTTTATATATTCAATGGTATTCCTCGCATCCCTATTGGTGGATATTGTTCCATTGATTGGGCCGCCAGCATGGACTGTGATGGTTTTTTTCCAGGTTCGTTACCATCTGGATATCTGGATCGTGTTGATCACCGGTGTTACTGGTTCTGCAATAGGAAGATATTTGTATAGTTCTTATGTCCCCCTTATTTCAAAGAGATTTATAAAAGATGAAAAGAACGAGGATCTTCATTTTATCGGGAGCAAGCTTTCAGACAATGGATGGAAAATTCATTTATTCGTATTAATGTACACATTGATGCCACTTCCCTCTACTCCACTTTTCACTGCTGCAGGAGTAGCCAGAGTAAAAACTTTGCATATCATTCCGGCTTTTTTTGTCGGTAAATTTATCAGCGATGCATTAATGGTGATCACTGGTGACTATGTTGTCAATAATGTGGAAAGTATCAGTCAAACTATGTTATCCTGGAAGACATTGCTGGGTACTGTCCTGGGCATTATACTGATCTGCATCTTCCTGTTTATTGATTGGAGAAAATTACTGATAGAAAAAAAATTCAGGATCCACTTTAATATTTGGAAGAGAAACCTGCGCAGCTGGTAAAATATATATCTTACTCTTCTCTTTCCACCATAATAGTGCACTCTCCTATCAAGGCAGCCATAGCGCCAATCGCAGCCAGTACCGGGGCCAGCATCGTTCCTACCACACCAAGTGTCAATGGAAAAACGATCAGGTCTTTTCCATGTTTATCTTTAATGGTGATGCGGCGGATATTACCTTCTTTGATCAGTTCTTTAATTTTTCTTAATAAATTTTCTCCCTCTACTTTGAAAGATTCGTGAAATATCTTAGCCATAAAAGCCTCCTTTATTTTTAAACAAATTTCCTTATTTCTTCTAAAAACAAAAATGAAATCAGTCAGAAAGAAAATTGAGCGCCATCAGTGGATAAGCAAACAGGTTATAAAAAAAACCACTGGGCGATAAAAACCGAAATCAAATTTTTAATGTAGTCATGATTTTAGGAGTTAAGATCAAGCCCAAAAGCCAGCCACTTATAATAGTCATAATCAGATCTTCAAAAGTAAAAGAATGGTTCTTAAGCCCCACCAGGGCCCTTATCGCAACTATAAACAGAGTAATAATCCCCACATAAAACCAATATAGGAAAATAGATCTTTCTCTCTTAAATTCTTTCTCAGCCGGCAGCTTAAGCACTACATATATAATAATCAATCCACCAATAACCGTACTCAATTGTTGCAATAACTCATATACAGGTATTGAATACCCTGCTATCTGGTAAGTTCGTTTTAAAACATCAAATTCTTTCACAAAAAAACCACCATGATGAGTAAATCCATCCCAAATGATATGAGAAGCAGTGCCGATCATGGCAGAAATGACTACAACATGAAAATATTTTTTGAAATAACTCACCCAATTGAAATTCTTAAATACAGCTACTCTTTTAGCAAAAATGGCAGGAAGGTTATCCAGAAACATATTTCGTACCATACCATGAAAAATGAAAGCAAGAATGATTACTAATGGCAAGTCAAACCAGAATAAACCCGTCCAACTATGACTGTAATAACTCCTATTCTTCATTCGGATGAAATATTCAAAATCAGGCGCTGTACTGCCAATCACCAAACCGGTCATTGAAAAATATCGCTTCGGGAAATACCCTAATGGCAAAACCGCTGCAGGATGAGAGAAAGTAAAAGGCATGAAATGATCAGCTATTAAAATTATAATAATGATTCAATGGCAATCAAATTATCGGGAAATTGAATATAAATTAATCACAAAAAAAATCATCTTAACAGAATAAAAGTATCTATCCACAAAATCAAAGTACTCATTTCGCTTTTTCCCTGGTTGGTAGAAATTTAGAAACCAACAAAAGGCCGATAAATCCCCCTGATATCACCGTCATTATAGTATTGCGATAGGACCTAAGATTAAAACCTTTGAGAACCCTGATCTCGACAATTATTACGATGACAGCTATGATCGAAAGCCAAAAAGGGAGAATTGAAGTTTTTTTTATATAATTTTTATCAGCAGGAAGGCGTATTAATGCGTAAAGAACAATGAGAATACCCATAATTGAACTTATCAACTGCAATAAATTATAAGTAGCAAAACGATGGTATTGTGAGATCGTATAAATCTTTTTCAGCTCTCCAATATCAGCGGCAAAAAGCCCTTTTTCATGTGTGAACTGATCCCAAAGGATATGAGAAGCGGTGCCGATGATCGCAGAAATAATTACAACAGGAAAATTTCTTTTAAAATAACCCACCCAATCAAAATTCCTGAATACAATAAACCTTTTTGCAAAAAAAGCCGGTAAGTTATCAATAAGTTTATCTCTCACCACGTCATGATAAATGAAAGCAAGAATAATTACGAGTGGTAAATCAAACCAGAATAAACCCGCCCAGGTATGACTATAATAACTTCTAGCTCTCATCCTGATGAAATACTCAAAATCAGGCGCCATACTGCCAATCACCAGGGCGGTCATTGAAAAAAAACGTTTCGGAAAATATCCCAACGGTAAGACTGCGGCAGGGTGCGAAAAAGTAAAAGGCATGAAACGATGGCTTTAAAAATTATTACAATAAATTAATGGCAGTTGAATCGTTGGCGAAATTGACTGTAAATTAATCAATCAAAAACAAATTTTATAACCTCATCCGATTTCATAAACGAAACATTACCGGACGTCTAAAATTTAAAATTCCAGGTTACAGCAGGCAAAATGGGAAATAAAGAGACCTGTTTGGTCTGCACTTGCAAGGTTCCGTTATATGGACTGCCCGTCTGGTCGAAATAAATGAAAATAAGGATTCAACCGGCTGTACACATTATAAATACTGAACACCCAGTAGGATTGCGTCTTCCTGTTCTTTTTTGGTACGGGAGTATATGTAGCAGAAAGATCCAGCCGATGATAAGGCTTCATCCTGTATTGATTCAATTGGCTGTATTCCTGGGTGAGTACTCCGTTAATAATATAAAATCGTTCCGGTAATGTGATCGCATTGCCGGTGCCGTAACACGAAGATTGCGCCGAATTTCCATTTTTTATTTTTCTCATAATTAGCAACTACAGTCAGATCATGGCGACGATCATACTTGGCAGGATATTTTTCTCCATTGTTCACGTCTTTGAATTTTCGCCAGGTCCAAGATAAGGTATAACCGATCCACCCGTTGAATCTCCCTTTGACTTTATTGATAAATAATTCGGCGCCGTAACTCCATCCTTTCCCAAAAACAAATTCAGTTTCAGGATCAGTGAGTGAAGGTGTATAACCTTACTGTATTCCACCTGGTTTTTCATGTCCTTATAATACAGCTCCAATGAAGTTTCATATTTATTATCTTCAAAATTTCTGAAAACACCGGCAGAATAAAGCCAGCTTAGTTGAGGTTTTACAATATAAGTGCTCGGCACCCAAAGATCAGTAGGCAGAGTGCTGCCTGAATTGCTGACCAGGTGAATGTATTGATAGATTCCTTGTGACGGCTGCTTTGAACGATGTCTCATCATCAATTGCATAGCGGATAGTGATGCGGGGTTCGAGGTCCGCCATAAGTTTTTACCGGTTCAAAACTTTTATAAACCGTGCTATCCAGTTTCATTCCGATTGACATCACGGACATATTTGGTATAAGGCCCGATCTGTGTAAAACCACTCCAGCGAAGACCATAATTGACTTTTCATTTTATCTCCTGATCTCCCAATCATCCTGCAGGTACAAAGCCATTCTCGATCGCATACTTGTTGTTTTCATTATTGGGATGAAACACTGATTGAATCCTGCCTGCCCCGTAACAACATTTGGAACAAACTTGTGATAAGTGATCAATCCGCCAAATTTCACTTTATGTTGCGGCAATGGATAATAATCAAAATCTATTTTCATGTTTCCATCACGAATGCCGGATGAAAGACTTAAAGCAAAATTATCCTGCACCGCAGAAAACTGGAATTTATAATCATTATATACTAATGTGGTGTTGGCAAAAAGACGACGATTGAAAACATGATTCCATCTTAACGTTGCGGTTGAATTGCCCCAGGGAATATTGGTTTTGAAAGATTGTTTGCCGTTATTAAAATCAAAAACATCCCGACCAAAATAACCGCTAAGGTATAATCGGTCTTTTTCTGAAAAACGGTAATTCACTTTTGCATTCAGATCATAGAAATAATAACCGGAACCATGAAAGCTGCTGACTTTTTTAATAAATGGTTTCACCAATGCATCTACATAAGTGCGCCGTGCGGAAACAATAAAAGAAGCTTTATTCTTTTTGAATCGGCCCTTGTATTGAAAACCGGGAAGCAATCAAACCAATACCGCCATCCATCTGCAGTTTATTCATATTTCCATCTTTCATGGAAACATCCACCACTGAAGAAAGCCTTCCGCCATATTGTGCCGGCATGCCTCCTTTGATCAGTGAGACATTTTTAATGGCATCAGAATTAAAAATGGAAAAGAAACCAAACAGGTGACCGGTATTATAAACCACGGCATCGTCAAGCATGATCAGATTCTGATCAGGGCCGCCGCCCCGTACATAAAAACCCGCATTGCCTTCGCCGGCATTCTGAATACCGGGTAATAAGTTGGATGGCTTTCAGAAGATCCACTTCTCCCATAAAAGCCGGAATATTTTTGTATCTGCCTCATGGAAAGATCAATCTTTCCCATCTGTGCATTCTTTACATTTCGCATCACGGCGTTTGCTGTAAATCACCACTTCATTGAGTGAGGCTGATTTGGAGATCAAATTCAAAATTGAAAGACTGGTTAGCTTCAGATCTACCTGAATGGCTTTCCGATATATAATGACATGAGAAACACTGATCGTATAGCTACCTGAATCCAGCGTAATAGAATAAAAACCGTATTGATTACTCGTTACTCCTTTTGACTGCACCATTGATAGAAACAGTAGCGCCGATGATCGACTCACCGGAAAGGCTGTCTTTTACATATCCATTTAATGTAAATTTGCCTTCCAGTGAAAGTTTATTCTGTGACCCAGCAAACTAATTGAAACGGAAAAAGCCAGTACTGCAACAACGATCTTTCTCATTATTCTAAAACTTCAATATAACAGGTTTAATTTTTTGGTTGAATCAGCGGTTCTATATAGTTCAATCGTGTCTTTAGGTCCGCCGCATTCAGCATCTTGCGTTGTATTAGGGTCTTTCTGCCAGGATATGGATTCTGTGAATCTGTTGAGCTGACTCAACCAATTTCCGGGTTTGTCTTCACCAAAAGCCTCGTCACATTCCTGCCAATACACTTTTGCCAGATCATATTTCACAGTTACCAGCAAATCACGCAGATTATCTGATAAAATATTCAAGCGAACCTCTTTTCTCATCAATTGATGGATCAGAAATTATGCTTTCTAGTTCTGCTTTTGCATTGTTTGCCACTGGTTCAACTGGGCACGTCAGATAAATCAGTGAATCTTTTTTTAATTCATCCAGATTAAAATGTCTCGAGCGCAATTTTCAATTCAGAGCTGTATTTATTAATATCATTGAAGTATCGCATATTGGCAAAAGCATCTGTCATGCTGTAATAAGCATCAAGAATTTTCTGCAATGATTCATTAAATGTGTCGCTATGTTTGCTTACTGCGATGGGCTTTGGTTTCGGCCCGAAGTTATTTGTACCAGCCCCGCTGAAAAAAAGAAAGCGAAGAATACCTACAAATAACAAAACGACAATAATGAAAACAGTTCTTGAAAAATCGAATAAGATTAAGTTGCTTAAAAGATTTTGCATCGTTCAATGTTTTTTTCTTCTGTCAAAAAAATTAAGCTGGACAAGAGGCATTAAAAGAAGGAATAAGGGTAAAATAATTCCAAGAATATCTAGATACCTCTTCATGAATAAATATGTTTTAGCAAAAATAACCAGTGATTGAAGGATTACAAACACATGAGTTATACAATGAGTGTTAATTGTAACTAAATTTGTGGTTTTATCTATGTTAGCAGGATTACAAAATGTAACATTTGAATTTGGTGCAGGGCACTGGTAGAAGATGCTACCTGGCATATTCAACCCAATGAACGGATCGGGCTGATCGGTTATAATGGAACCGGTAAATCTACTTTACTTAAATTATTGGTTGGAGAATATCAGCCATCTAAAGGAACAGTGGAAAGAAGCCGCAATACCAGCATCGGTTACCTGCACCAGGACCTGTTAAGTTTTGATACCAATGATTCCATTTTGAAGGTTGCCCTCGGTGCCTTTGAAAAAATACTGCAATTGGAAAAAGAAATTGAAGAACTAGGAAAAGAACTGGAAAAAAACCAGTGATGAAAAATTCGTTCATGATTATTCCGATAAACTGCATGAATTAGAAACTCTTGGCGGTTATAATATTCATCATAAGACAGAAGAAGTATTGCAGGGACTTGGATTTGCCAACAGCGATCTGCAAAGACCTTACAAAGAATTCAGCGGTGGCTGGAGAATGAGAGTGTTGCTGGCAAAAATGATCTTGCAGCAACCTGATCTTTTATTATTGGATGAACCGACCAACCACCTTGATCTTCCTTCCATTGAATGGCTGGAAAAATATTTACAGCATTACCAGGGTTCAGTGGTGATTGTCAGCCATGATAAATATTTTCTGAACCGAATGGTAACAAAAATCGTGGAAGTGTACCAGCAACAATTGCATATTTATAATGGCAATTATGATTTTTATGAAAAAGAAAAAGCCATTACGGATAGACATGCAACAAAAAGCTTACGAAAACCAGCAGGATTATATCCGGCAGAATGAAAGATTGGTAGAACGATTCAGGGCCAAAGCCAGTAAGGCCGCGATGGCACAGAGCATCATGAAGAAATTGGATAAACTGGAACGCATTGAAGATGCTGAATTGGAACGACCCAATATCCGTATCAATTTCCGGGTGGATAAAACACCGGGAAAAGTGCTGGTGGAATTAAAAGATGTTTCCAAATCATTTGGCGAAACAATAATTGTCAAACATACATCTGCAGAAATTGACCGTGGCGATAAGATCGCATTGATTGGTGCCAATGGAAAAGGTAAATCCACCCTGCTGCGAATTATTGCCGGCATTGAAAAATTTGATGGTGAAAGAAAATGGGGACATAATGTAGAAGAAAGTTTTTATGCGCAGCACCAGTTGGAAGCATTGAACATTAATAATACCATTATTGATGAAATGAAAGAATGCGGAAGCCAGATGACAGAACTGGAACTGCGGACTTTGCTCGGTTGTTTTCTATTCAGTGGTGATGATGCTGATAAAAAAATAAAAATATTAAGTGGTGGTGAAAAAGCAAGAGTGGCTTTGGCAAAAACAATTATCAGTAAAGCCAATTTCCTAATGCTGGATGAACCGACCAATCACCTTGACATGCACAGTTGTGATTTACTGATTGAAGCATTGAATAAATATCAGGGCAGTTATATTCTGGTAAGTCATGACCGCTATTTTATTTCTAAAACAGCCAATAAGATCTGGGAGATAGTTGATCATGAGATAAAAGAATTCAAAGGCGGGTATGAAGAATAGGTGCAATGGAAAGAGAGGATGGCGAAATCAGAAGCAGAGTCAACAAGTCAAGAGTCAGAAAAGTCTGATATGCCCAATTAAAAGAAAATATTAATCCAACAGCAGGAAATATTAAGCACAAAACAGTGCATCAAAACTCTTCGCAGGGAAATGACAAAGCCAGGGAGGTAAAAAAAGAATTGCAGAAACAGCAACGAATATTTCAGCAATTAGAAGAAAAAATTGCAAAACTAAAGGAACAAAAAATGATTTTAGAATCTGCGTTAGCGGCTCCTGAGACTTATTCCAATAAAGAAATATTTCTGAAAACAGAAACTGATTATAAAAATATTTCGTCTGAACTGGAGCAGCTGAATAAAAAATATGAAGAGGTTTTTGAAAGAATTGTTGAGCTTGAATAATGAAGAGTGATCTTTCTCAATAGAATAATTATTCAGAAACCTTATCTTTAATAAATCAAAATCAAAAAATATGAAACCAAAATTTTCAAACATTCTGCCGGTAATTGCATTCATAGCTTTTTCAATCATCGTGATTACAGGTTGTCAGATCCAAAAAAACTGATGCAGATATCAAAGCTGCAGTAGAAACAAAACTAAAATCAGACTCCATGACCTCCATGTGTATGGTTGATGTAAAAGATGGCGTGGTGACTCTTTCAGGAGAAATGATGAATGATTCCTGCAAAGATGAATGTGTAAAAATGGTGAAAGACGTTGAAGGTGTAAAATCTGTAGTTAACAATTGTACTGTTATGCCGATGACAGAACCCCCAACAGCTAAAGACGAATGGTTAAACAAAAACATTGATGATATTACAAAGGAAATCACCACTATCAAGATCGGTGCCGACAGTGGAATCATTCATATAGCAGGAAACCTGACAAAGGAGCAATGGGAAAAAGTGAAAAATGCTATTGACAAGCTGAATCCAAAAGGCTATGATACTACAGCATTGACGGTTGAAAATAAAATAGTTCCTAAAAACATTATCATGCGCCGGTTTTTAATAAAGACCGGCACATTTTATTTTCCTATCTTTTCATTGACCATCTTTAAAATTTCATTTTCCAAAGCAATGGTTTTATTTTCTATTTCTTTTCCTTTGGTAATAATATCAGCCACAAATTTTTTATCATCATAACCCGCTGCATTGATGCGACATTCATAAATGCTCCCATCACAGCAGCTTCTTGCACATAAAGCGCCAACGCCTGCATCAGAAACAGAATTAGGATTTCCAATTTCCGCCATTGCTTTTATCACTTCCATACTTCCATAAGCTGCCTGCATTACTTTAAAAGGAATTTCAATTGCAAATTTTGTTGCATCCTGTATTGCTTTGCTGCGGATCTTTTTTTCTTCATCAGTTGATTTAGGCAATGCAAATGCATCCATGATCTTGTTGAATGCTTTGGTATCCTGCATCAACCAATCGAATCATTTCATCTTTATATTGCTGACCTTTCTCCGCCCAGTTGCTGAATTCTTCCCAGCGTTCATCCCATCCTTTTTTATGAGAAGAAAGATTGGCCACCATTGTTCCCAATGAAATTCCCAGTGAACCAACATAAGCAGCAATAGAACCGCCGCCCGGCGCCGGACTTTCACTTGCTGTTTCATCAGCAAAATCAGTAAGCGTCATGCTCACCAGTTTACTGTCGTTTTGATTTTGTAGCATATATTCAATTATTCTTTCTTCCGGTTTAAATGGAGAAAGTTCATCCAGTCCCATTGATTTGACAGCGATTCTTATCAATTCTTTTTCTGAAACACCTGTTGAACGTTGTTGTTTTCTTAAAAAATATTTTCCTGCATCCATCATTGCTTTCAATGGAATCAATCCTACCAGTTCACTTCCGGTAACACGAATGCCTCTTGCATCTGCTTTCTTACACACTTCATCAAAAGCAATATGCACCGGTGTCACATTGATATTGGTAAGGTTCATGGATATCTGTGCAATACCATATTCTTCAATAAACCAGCCAATAGCTTTTACAGATTTCAAAGTACCGGGCTTCACTATTATCTTTCCACTTTCATCAGTAATTTTTCTTCCCGCTTCACGTACATCAAATGCAATGGCATTGGCACGGCGAATAGAAGTGGTATTGAGATTTACATTATATGCCACCAAAAAATCCCTTGCGCCAATTACAGTTGCCTCCTCGTTTTGCATCAAATTCTGCCGGACCAAAATCAGGTTTCCATTCCGGCAATTTTATTTTTTTAAAAAATCCTTCATACTCACCGGCACGGATCACTGATAAATTATTTCGCTTTTTATCCGGTTGTGCTGCTTCATATAAATAAACAGGCATTTTCAATTCTTCTCCTACTCTTTTTGCCAAGTTGTTGTGCATACTTTGCTGTTTCTTCCATCGTGATATTTGCAATTGGTATCAGCGGACAAACATCAGTAGCTCCCATTCGCGGATGTTCGCCTTTGTGTTTGCTCATGTCAATCAGTTCACCGGCTTTTTTAATGGCACGAAAAGCAGCTTCAACCACAGCATCAGGATCGCCAACAAATGTTACCACCGTTCGGTTGGTTGCTTTTCCCGGATCAACATTCAGCAAACGAACGCCTTCACTGATTCAATTTCATCAGTGATCTGTTTGATGATATTCAAATCATTCCCTTCGCTGAAATTGGGCACACATTCGATGAGTTGCTGCATAATCGTTTTATCTTCTTTACCCCGGCCTTAAGGCTGGGGCAAGTGAATCATATTTTAAATGGGCTTAAGCCCAAAACATTATTTAAACCGCTAAGATATTGATTGCAAAAATTAATTACCTTTTATTCAACAAAAGTTTTTATGTCTATCGCTAAAATGTTGATCGAAAAATTTGACCTCATGCCGCATCCCGAAGGGGGCTGGTATTGCCAAACCTATAAAAGTCAAGAACAAATTGCGGCAGCAGCATTACCGGAAAGATTTGCCGGAGACCGTTCTTTTGCCACTGCTATTTATTTTTTACTGGAGAAAGAGAATTTTTCGGCCTTCCATCGCATCAAGAGTGATGAATGCTGGCATTTTTATTCCGGAGATCCTTTACAGTTGTGTGTTATAAACCAAAACGGAAATTTAGATACCATTATTTTAGGTAATGAGTTTGAAAAAGATCAGCAGTTTCAATATGTTGTGCAGTCAGGTTGCTGGTTTGCCAGCCGCCCTGCTCCGGGTAGTGAATATTGTTTTGTCGGATGCACTGTATCTCCCGGTTTTGAATTTGAAGATTTTGAATTAGCTGATGCAAAAACTCTTTCTGCTTTATATCCGCAATATGAGGAGTTGATTCATTCTTTATGTAAATAGATTTACTATTCTTAAGCGTAGGTAGGTGTTACCAGCTGTTGTACTACTATCAACTTCGGTTGGGTAACATTCTTCAGATTTCATTTCGTTATTCAACAATTTCATATCGATTGTTGTTATTATTTTTGCAACTCAACTAATACTGGATTATATGAAATATTCGCTTGAAGCACATGGGGATGCACTAGAAAAAAAATATTTGGAGTTTATTAAAAACTACTTCCCAACTTATGAAAAAGTTTGGCAAGTATATATTGGAAATGTTGGAAATAACGCTAAAGCGGAAATTCCAGGATACCCTGAAGAGAGAAATAATAAACGTCAGGCGTTTTCAGAACACACTTATACAATTTTGCAGTCATTGATATTGATGTATCGGTTAATAGAAAGAAAAGTTTTTGATCAAGTTGATTTTGATAATGTAGAAGAGAAATTAGATCTTCAACAAAATATTTCAACTTTTTATAAAAATGTTGGTGGGATAAGAGATAATGTAATCGCTGCTGCCAAATGCTTAAATATTGACCCTAATCCTATCGACAAACAATTTGATGAATTTTATCACCAAAGGCATATTCCAATACATGGAAGAATCATGCCGATAATCTTCAAATCCAATGGAGAGATTGATATGCCGGTGCTGAGTAAAAATGATGAAGATCCAACAGGGTGGAACCATAAAATTCATAACTGGCCTGATATTCTGAGCATGCCAGTAAAAAGTATAAACTCAACAACTAATGAATTATTTTGGAAATATTTACAATTAATTGTTGATGTATTTGGAAGGTTTGAAAAAAGCATAGTCGATGAGTTAGCAAGTATGGGCGTAGTGCTTAAATTTGAATATACAGTTAGTCCAGATGGGATGAGCGGCTCTAGTGGATATGATGGCGCAATCGATGTATATGGTCTATACAAAAAAGATCAATCTCGATTTTCGTCTCATAGATGGAATCGTTAAATTAATTTCTTCCTGTCCTTAGCAGCGTTAAGCAAGACGCCTCAAACAATTTTTCCTAGCAACATCTCCGCAAAGGAAGTTAACTCACGCCGGGGGCTTTCTTGCGAGAGACCCCGACGCAACAGTAAATCAGCACATACTTATGGCCGTAAATATTTTTTTACATCAACCATCTGCCAGCCGGGATTAGTTTCAAAAAAATGCTTGATAATGCTTTTATGACTGGATCCGACTATTACAAATATTCTTTTGTCTCTTGGTTCTGTAACTCTCAGAATATTGCTGTACATCTTGATGTTTCGTTTGTACCATTCGCCTAAAAATTCAGCCCCGCCATATTCACCAGGTTCACCCAATAATGGAGCAGTAAAAACGCTGTTCACCGCCAACCCGAATTGTATTGCCGCATCTGAATTAATTCTTAAAAGGTTTTCTTTAAGGCTATGCGCCATTTGAAGTGAATCGTCTTGCCTGGCTTCGCCATACAGGGAGTCCATTTGTTTTTGAAACCAATCGTATTGTCCATATTTTTTTGACACCCATATCAGCGTATCATATAAAAAATCCCCGGGGGCATCAATGCAATACACCTTT
Organism: uncultured Bacteroidota bacterium; assembly: GCA_963745445.1. GTDB lineage: Bacteria > Bacteroidota > Bacteroidia > Chitinophagales > Chitinophagaceae > UTBCD1. The sequence goes on along the minus strand of CAVUXD010000001.1, from coordinate 45,530 downwards.
TTATGGCCGAGTTCCTTCGCCAGGCGAAAAGCAATCTGGTACACTTCATTTGCCTTCAGTTTAAAATTGCCTTTCAAATATTCATTATAAAGGCTGTCAGTAAATGGCTGATCTTCCCCTGCTTTCCATTCTATACATACCTTATCCGGTTTGAACTCAGCAAAACGGTCAACCAATTCTTCTATTTCTTTTTGCCTTTTTGGGGAAAGCATATCATCCATTTTATGTTTTACTATGTCATTATTAGATGCAAAATGAAAAGTACCTAAAAGAAATATTTGTTTTTTTCCGGCATTGCTGGTTGTCCTTTGCCCGTATGCAGCAAACGATGTGAATAGCAGAATCACTAAAGCAATTCTCATAATTTTTATTTGTTTTGATAAATTGTTTTGCCTGGCATACAGGATTAAAAATGTCATACTAAAAGACGATCTATCGGGGCTTTTGTTACAGCGTTATTAAACCTTGTTATGCCTGCATTTAAGTCCCACCGGATAATTCAATTACAAACTACTTATACACATAAGTCAATAAAACACGGTACTGATTGTAGAAATCCACTAAGAATATATATTTGCATTTCGTAACCCAATACTAACCACCATGAATTCCTATTTGCGAAAAATCATTTATTTATTCTTTTTATTCTTCATTTCTTTTTTTTCAAAAGCACAAATCACCGACACGTATACTTCATCCACTACATGGACAGTACCGGCCGGTATTTCTTCAATTTCTATTAAAGTATATGGCGGCGCCGGAGGCACAGGTGGCCAGGACTGTGGTGCAGGTTGCACGAATGCCGCTGCAGGTCCTGTTGGTTATGTGATCGCAAGCTACAATGTTACTCCCGGAGATGTCATTGGCATTTATCCCGGAGGTAAGGGAACAAATGGAAGTAATAATGTTTCAGGAGCAGGAGGAGGAACTGGTGGTACGGATACTTATCCTTCTTTAAATTTTAATGGAGGAATAGGAGGAGATGCTGGTAACTCCGGATCTTCCGGCGGAGGCGGTGGTGGTGGCGCTGCTTCAATAATAACGATCAACTCAACAATAATAATTGTCGCTGGTGGCGCTGGTGGCGGAGGCGGAATGGCAAACCAGGCAGGCTCAGGACAACCAGGTAGTTCTTCAATTTCTTCCAATGGAACTAACACCGGAGGCAATGGCACCAAACCGGGTGGTGATGGTGGTGGAGGCGGTGGTGGAGGAGGCGGTCAGTTTGCATCAGCAGGCGGAGGCATTCATGCTGCTGGTGGCGAAAGTGCCGGGGACGGCGGCTACATAGGTGGTAATTCAGTGAGCGGAGCAAGTTCAGTCACAACTAATGGAAATATTGCATGGACAAATACAGGACAAATTGAAATCACTCATGCTTCTGCTTTGCCTGTAACGTGGCTAAGTTTTACTGCCACGGGACAAAATACGAACGTAGTGTTGAATTGGAGTACAGCCATAGAACAAAATACAAAGGATTACATAGTACAGCATAGCGCTAATGGTACCAACTGGAGCGATATCGGAATCGTAACGGCTGCCGGAAACAGCACTACTGTGCAACAGTATAGTTTTATTGATCAAAATGCTGTTATTGGTTTAAATTTTTATCGTTTGTTACAGCAGGATATTGATGGTAAAATAAATTACAGTAAAGTCATTAAATTTAGTTTTTCTGTTGCAGAACAGAAGCTGAAAATTTATCCTAATCCTGTCTCGAACGGAATCATGACCGTTAGTTTAAAAGAGGCTTCAATCGTATGCATTTACAACAGCACTGGCGTAGCAGTGATGCAAAAAGAATTGCAGGCCGGGGAACATCTGTTCAATTTATCAGGATTATCCAAGGGAATATACTGTATCAAAACAAAAGATGATGCAGTTTTGTTTGTAATACAATAGAAGATTGATAATATAAATTTTCATGGTAGCCGGTTTAAAATTTAACCGGCTTTTCTCAGGCAACGTCTCCGCAAGGGACGTTGCGTAAGAAAGTTCTCACCAACAATCGCAGCCAGGCAAAATTTTTCTCTTGCAATTCACAAGGATTTTTGCAAAGACAGTAGCAGCTGAAATAACTACTAAAAAATCAATCAATTTCTTACCGGCAGCTGAGACATGTCAGGTTTCACTATAGTAAAGCCGGAAGGAGGCGTAAAAAAGGAAGAACGCAATTCTTTAATTTCATAGCTGGTAAGCGTACATGAAGTAGACAATGTTCCATTACTTGTTTGCCACTTTACTACTAAACCATCAGCGCCGGCATCAGCAAATTTTTTCCAGAAAAAAGTACCTTCAGGATAATATAAGTAACTGCCCGCATACCAAAGATGGCAACTGCCCAGGTCCTTGGTTACCCATATCTCCTTTTTATTGGTATTATTTAGAATTTTCATTTTTGTATTTATAGTGGTCATTACATAATGGGTGCAATTATAGCTACCTACTTTTTCGCTGCCAAGATTTTGAACAGTGATTTCAGAGCCCATTTTATCCATTAGTTGCTGCTGTTGCGTTAATGTAGCATCGAAAGGAGTAACAATAGCATGATTGGTAAGTGTCTGCAGGTGCATCTCCGTTTGTTTATCAAAATCATATATGATCACATCCTGGTCTTCTGTGGTCGGTTTGCCAAAAACAGCTTTTGTCTGAATATTTTCAGACTCGACCCGTACATTCGAACCGGTCTCGTAAAATGTTGTCAACACTTTCCCTGCTGAACCTGCTACATCATAATCACTTTCGTAATGAAGAACTCCGGCAAATTCGCTGGCAGGAGGCTGGAATAAAAAAGGAATCCAAAAGAAGAACCGAAAATTTTTCATGACAAGGAATTTTATAAACTAAAATTACAGAATTAAAATACAGTCAATAAAAAATGATTGACTTGAGTTCCTTCCATCCTGGTTTGCATCTAAACAAATCCGGGTATTAAATTAATTATCAACAACAATTACTGTATAAAAAACTTTGAAACAAATGCATTTAGAATTAAGTTTTCCGGAAGCATGAAAACAAAAAAAGAAAGGGTATCACTGATGCGTTGCCCAGGCTAATCCGTCTGGTCCTCCACCAACATCAATATGGCCGGTAACTTCTAAAGTCTTCAGATCAATAACTGCAACATAATTATCCGGTGTACAAGCAACAAAAGCCCTCGAACCATCGGGGTCCATCAAAATTCCAGCGGCACCATTGCCGATATTCAATCGTTTCATTTCTTTTCGTGTAGTTGCATCATAAATGAGTAAGTCCCCAATTCTCAAACTGGAAATGAAAACCAATTTTCCGTCGGGAGTAAACTTCAGGCGATTGGCGCCTTGTGCTTTTGCATCAATCTTGTCAGCAAGTTTTTTTGTTTTAAGGTCAATAATAAAAATAGCGCCGGTTTCAGCAGATGCAGTCCATAATTCACCGCTATCCGGTGAGACATCAAATCCTTCTGATCCTTTGTCAACCGGAACAACAGTCTCTGTCCAATCGGAACGGGGTTTAGCATCACGGGGAGCAAACGGTGGAGGCTGCATCTGCATTTCAGTAATTAAACTGACAGTTCCGGAGTTAACATTAGAAGTATAAATTTTTTCACCGTTAGCCGTGACGTAGATCATGTGAGTTCTATCCTGCCCGGTTCCCATGCACCAATCAATTTTATTGGTTGCAGGGTCATAACGAGCCACGGCTTTAGCCCCTTCCGCAGTGAACCAAATTTTTCCATCTACAAACGTCAACCCATGCGGGCCAAGAAAAGGTTTTGTATCTAAATTGAATAAAGGTTTTTCTGCGATGAGGTCAATGACATTTATTTCATGCAAGCTGCCGCCGCCATAAATGGAAACGTATGCTGTTTTCCCATCTGCAGAAGCAATCACTTCATGCGGGTCTTCGCCAACAGGGATTCGAGCCACTACTTTTAAAGTAGCCGGATCTACTATTGCCAACGTGTGGTCCGACTTGGAAAGAGCCAACAAAGAATTACGAAGCATGTTTTGTGCATTACATGCCGTTGTTGAATAAATCAATGCTATTGATAAAACATTAGCAGTAATCAATCGGAAGATTCTGTAATTAAAGTTTTTCATGTTCTTAAAATTTGATGACAAATGGTTTGTTATTCTGTTTATGTTTACTGAAACCCTTTAACGAATAATGCAGATATCAGTGAAAATAAAAACCGGGACATATTAAATAATTCACTTAGCTTTCCGCATTCTCCGCCCTTATTTAATCTTCCTATCCTGCCTGCTGAACAACCGCATTCATTAAATTAAAACAATTATTATGAAACTGAAACTAACTTCTTTCATTGCAATGGCTTGTCTTCTTTTGATCTCCTGCGGTTCAAAGAAAAACGCCAGCATTCCCGCTGCTGATGAAATAGTGTCGATCGTACAGCACCCGGTTGCTAACTACGATACATGGAAACCCTTTTTTGACAATGACGATTCTGCCCGTATAGCTTATGGCCTTACAACACTTGGGATCGGCAGAGGAATTGATGATCCTAACCAGGTTATTCTATTTTTCAGAGTAACGGACACTGCAAAGGCAAGTCAATTTATGGATCGCCCTGAACTGAAAGATCTAATGCAAAAAGCAGGTGTGACTGCCGCTCCTACTACTGATATAGTTCATACGATAAGAAATGATACGACTAAAACAGATGTTACCGACCGGCTTTTGGTGAAGCATGAAGTAAAAGATTTTGATGCATGGCTGAAGGTCTTTGATAAGGAAGGAATGGAAACCCGTAAAGCCAATGGCATGATCGATCGTGCATTGGCCCGCGGCAATACTGATCCGAACATGGTGTATATTCTTTTCGCCATCTCAGATTGGTCCAAAGCCAATGCCCGGATGCAATCTGATGAACTGAAAAAGATAATGACAGATGCCGGAGTGCAAGGAACACCCACTTTTGTCAAATATAAATTCCAGGTAAAGCAATAAAATTTATCTGCAAAAAAATCAAGCCCGGAAATTCCGGGCTTTTTGTTTTGCGCCATAGGTAAAAGGTTTCGTCGAAGTATTTTTTTAAATATTACCTTGGTTAAAATTTCATTTATGCGCCGAAGTTTTTTTCTATTATCCCTTTTTTTATCAAGCATCATTTCCTTTGCCCAGGTTCATTACACATTAACCTATAGAGATAGTTCGAAATCAATTTTAAAGATTTCCATACAGCTATCATCTCCAATTGCAAATGCAAATTTTGTAATGCCCCGTTCTATCCCCGGCGGATACCAGATCTATACCTATGATAAATACATTGAGCAAGTTGAAGCTTTCAGCTCGAACGGTGAAAAACAAAATATGATAAAAGATGAAGACGATGCTCCCCGATGGTATTGTACGGATACCACCAAAAAAATTGTCCGGATCGAATATGACGTGAACCTTCATAAAATGGAAAAACAGGAACTACCCGGAGATGCATCTATTATTCGTTCGGGTTTTGCAGGACTTTTAAATTATTCCATTTTCGGATGGATAGATGGGACGGAAAAGCAATCGGTTCAATGTACCATTGAGACATTTGATCAATGGCCCATATTCAGCACCATTCAACCCAGCGCTACTCCTGAAAAAGGAAAACTAAATTTCAAAACAGATAATTTTTATACCCTCGCAGACGGGCAAACTTTTATGGGTCCCCGCTTCCGGATAAAAGAATATCCAGCGCTTGTTCCTTTGTTTGTGGCATCATATTGCCAAACTGCTGATGAATATCTCGATGATTATGCTGAACAGGAAAAGATCAGCATGGGAATATTGAAAGATTATTTTGGTGAACTTCCTTTTCCCTATTATTCTATCATGCTGCGAAAAGCAATCCCATTGGAACCAGTCAGTGCACCGGCTCTTGCCATGGAGCATTTACAGAGTTCTACTTTCTTTGGTGATACTTCGGGTATGCGAATTTCACCAATGACCAAAGATCAGATCATGCGAACTATTCCCACTTATCTGCATCACATGAGTCATGCATTTATCCCTTTACGTTGCTATGGCGATACTTACAAACCCTATGTCATGGAAATTCCTCCGATCATCAACAATATCTGGTTCAATGAAGGATTTATGTGGTTTCTTCCCTATGACACATTGAAGAATAAGCGTTGGGGAAAAATTTTTAGCGACAACGTTTATAACACTTCTCCATTAATAAAAAAGATGAGCCTGCAACAATTATCAGAAATTGCTTCTACAATGTATGGGATAGATTTTAGATTAGGCAAAGCTGTATTTTCCCGTGGAGCTATGATGGCAATCGATATGAATAATTATATCAAAGAAAAAACCGGTGGTAAAAAATCAATGAAAGATGTTCTTCGATACCTGTACCAATGGGCAAAAGAAAACAGACGGCCTTTTACTATGGAAGAATTTCCTTCTTTGATAAACAAAGCTGCTGGTGTTGACCTGAACAAAATCTATGAGAAATGGCAAGAGCCGATTGAATAATAATCGTTCAGTTCCTTTTTATCCCGCACCAGATAAAAAAATTCCTACCGGAGTTTTTACCCCGGCAGGAATTAATAATAATTTTTCCGCTCTATTTTATTGAAACCGGCACTTCTAAATTTTCCCAAACAAGAGCAAATCCTTTTCCGGTAACATCATAAGCTAATCGTTCTGTAAAAGCTTTTGCCTTTTCGGGTTTCACAGTTACACGTATTACATCCTTTGCGGGGTCCTCAGTAGTTGATCCATCCATCTTGATGCCCCATTGCCCTGTTTGAGAATTAAAGATGAAGACCCATTCTTTCTCGCCAGGAATTGCATACAAACTATATTTTCCGGCAGGCAAAGATTTCCCTTCCACCTTAATGTCTTTATCCGTTGTAAATATTGTTGCTTCATTAGCGCCGGCTCTCCAAACTTTATCATAAGGGACTAATTCACCCCATATCTTCCTTTCTTTCACACCGGGGCTGCTGTAATCAATAGTAATGGTAGCATCACCTACTTTACCTGTTGCAGTTGCGGGTGGACTTGCTCTTTTTGATTTATCAGCCTGGGCAAAAATTGCAGATGGTAATAGAAATGCGGTAATTGCCAGAATAAAGCAATACCTGATCGTTACGTTTTTCATTACAAATAGTTTTATTTTAAAAAAAATTTCGGTGAATAAAGTTACTGCTTTTCGTTATTGAAGTTACAAACGAATTGAGTCAACTCCGATCCCGAAGATTTTTTTTGATATCTGGTCAAGCTGTTCTTTGCTTCCTTTCAGGTGAATGGTTCTGTGCCAGTGATGAATGGTAGTTCCCGGCAATAATGCAGCAGCCGGGGACGAACTCTCCACTTCATAAAATTTTCCCATTTGTTTCCCATCTATCGGGCCGTCGTTATAAGAATTCACTGCGTCACCGGCAAATGGATGATCCTGCAACTTCCATAATGAGTTCACATAATCAGTAGCTCCTTCCGGTAAATCAAATTGTGCAATTGTCAATACATTGTTTACTGCATCATAACTTCCCAACACCGGTAATGCTCTTGACGGAGCAATCCCGATTTTGCTGCGGTGGTTGGCATCTGCTTTAAATAAGATCAACCCATTTTCCACCTTGATCCTGTCTGCCGGTACTTTTCCAAAATAATCGTCGGTAACAATCTTTCCGAGTTTTACTGAATCGCCCTGTTTATAAGGCAACCCTACTGTTGTTTTTTCTGAAGCATTCATCATGCTCAAAATCCAGATGGAAAGCAAGCCGGTTTTTTTATCCCATGCTTTTGTGCCTTTATTCGTAATACTATTATCGGATTCAAATGCGACTGCCTGCACCGCCGAAGGAATAGGCATATTTAGCGCACTGTCAATTGCATTTTTATCCAGCAGACGAATGGTACGATCCACTTGCACATCAAACGGAGTACCCGAATAATTTTCGAGATGCACTGTTTTTTCAAACTTCGCTTGTGTTTTATCAGAAGAAACTAAATTGAATGGTTCTGTATCGAATTCTTTTGGTACAAACCAATTATCATAAGTGAATGCTGTTCCTTTTTTAAAAAAGATCGAGAACTGTCCCCCTTCGGGACCTAACCACAAGCGATCTTCTCCTCCAAACGCATTCATGTGTGGTGTCGGTTTTCCGGATGCGATCAAATCATGATTGACCCATCCAAAACTCAGGCCATCATTACCGGCTGCAGTGCTGGTCATTACCCGTCCCTGGTAAGCCGGTGCAATAATAACAGCAGCGCCTGCAGTATCATCACCAAGAACTACAAGATCTTTATGATATTGTTTTAGAAATTTCAGATCGTATCCAAAACTCCCCTCTTTGTATTCCTGCTTTGAAGTTGCTGAATTTGATGAGGGAGAATTTTTGCCGGAATTATTACAGGAAACGAGAATGGCGGCTATAATGATCAATGGAAACTTGTTCATAAATATTAATTAATCGTTCCAATTTAATAATAAAATATTGATTGGCTTTGGGAGAATTTTTCCGAAACTTTCAAGAAGGTGAGATAAGATTATTTTTCTGGTTAAAAATGCAAGCTTTTTTTTCATACAAAATTATTAAGAGTGGTCACAAGGTGTCGATTCTTCTTCCTACATTTAGCTTCTAAACTATTTAATATGAAAAAGCCTTTCCTGAGACAACTGCTTATTTTGGTATTGGCACCAGCCTTTCTTTTATCATTTACTCACAACCCAGATCACACAAATTTTTCCGGCGACTGGAAATTAAACGAAGGCAAAAGTGACCTGGGCCAATTCGCCAACTATGCAACCCGATCGATAAAAACAGTGCAGGATAATGATTCTATCACAATTGCCCGCACAGCGCCATCGATGAATGGAGATGATTTTACTTCTCATGAGACGTTGACCTTTGACGGCAAAGAAAGTCAATCCAACTTATTCGGTGAATCAAAGAAAATAGCATCAGTGAAATGGGCTGACGACGGCCAATCTTTCACTATCACGTATAAACTGATGCTGGATTTTAACGGGCAGCAAAATGAAATAGACGGTACGGAAAAATGGAACCTGTCTGATGGCGGTAAAACGCTTGTGCTGGAAAATAATTCTTCTTCCTCTTTCGGGGATCTGTCCACTAAAGCCGTGTACGATAAACAATAATGCAGGTTCTGGCTGTTTTTTCAAAAACCTGAATCATATTTCATCTTGATGCCCATCATCTTTGCCCATTTGCCCGGGAACTAAATTTGACAGGTAGTTTAGAAAGATGAAAATAGATTCATTGCAATATATCCGGGATCAGCTTACTGATCTGGAATCTAAAATGATTGCAGAAACAGTAAGGCATGAGCAGGTATTAAAAAAATTGCATCCCGGTCAAAGAGATGCTGCACGAAATCTCATTCATTACTTATGCCTGCGCAATGAAGATATCCGGGATTTGCAGGATCAGCTACACATGCATGGGCTTTCTTCACTAGCCAGTTCTGAAAGTCATATTCACCGCCAGGTACAAGCAATCCTGCAAAGGATCGGAAAAGAGTATGCACCCCAAGAGTTGGATACATATACTTATGAACTCAGCCGGAAGCAACAGGCCCAGATCAGCAAAAAACTTTTTGGTGAAAAAATTGATCCTGCCATCCCCTATATAATGGTCACATTCGACAAATCGTTTGCAGATAATTATTCCCTCATAAAAACGCTACTGCAAAATGGTATGAACATAGCCCGGATTAATTGTGCTCATGATGATGAGGCCACATGGTCAAGAATGATCAACCAATTAAAACGTGCCATGCGCCACACGGGACTAAGTTGTAAGATTTATATGGATCTTGCTGGCCCTAAAATCAGAACTACACTGATAAACAAAGGGAACAAAAAAGGAAAGGCCAGGGTTCGGGAAGGAGAATTGATTTGGTTGACAGATAATGCAAAAGGATTCAAAAAAGACGAAATAGTTATCAGCCCCGGTGAAGAAGGAATTATTGAGATGCTGAAAAAAGGAGAACGGGTATTTATTGATGATGGAATAATTAAAGGCGAGATTGAACTCGTCAAAGTTAAGAAGGCTTCCATGCGGATCGTAAGAGTATCTTCAGGGAAAAAACAGATAAAGAATGACAAGGGAATTAATTTTCCCGATTCAGATATCAACATTTCACCTCTAACAGATTTTGATAAGGCATGCCTTCCTTTCATATGTGAACATACTGACTTGGTAGGTTATTCATTTGTTCGTCGTTCTTCAGATCTTCTGGCCCTGCAGGAATTATTAAAAAATCCTACATCGCATATTCCAAAGATCATTGTCAAAATTGAAACACCAGAAGCAGTTAAGAATCTTCCTGAATTACTGTTACAAGGCATGAGGCAGGAAGCTTTTGGAGTAATGATTGCACGGGGAGATCTCGCTGTAGAAATCGGGTTTGAGCGAATGGGTGAGATACAGGAAGAAATTCTCTGGATTTGTGAAGCGGCTCATGTGCCTGTTGTATGGGCAACACAAGTGCTGGAAAATCTAAATAAAACCGGCGTAGCTACCCGTTCTGAAATTACAGATGTGGCGCATGCCGCTATGGCTGAATGCATCATGATCAACAAAGGTGATCATACTATAAAAGTCATTGAAACTTTACGGGATATTTTGCAGCGGGTCGGTGGTCATCATATCAAAAAAAGATTTACGTTCAGACCATTAAGCATTGCAAAGCAATATTTGCAGACCGAAATAAAGTAAAATCCTATTCACACAATATCATTTCGTTCTGCAAATTGTTCCTCTTCCACAATTTGCTCGGGTTTCTTTTTATAAAAAATCATTCCTATTGTCATAATGATGCTGGTGACCAATATCACAAAAAGAATGATGCCATCATTAAAAGAAGTCAGGCGATATGCTACCGGTATTTTATAAAAAAGAACTATAGTGATCAGCCCACGGGGAATGAAAAATGATTCAGGAAACATATTAGTACGAAGAAAAAAACGCAGGTATAATAAACGCACCATAAACAATGCCAGTACCAGAAGGCTTCCCACAATGATCACTTCTTCCTCGCTCAGGAAATTCAGCGAAATGGAAAAACCAAAAAGAACAAAAAAGAAAGTGCGTATCAGGAAAGAAGACTCGGCAGTGATAGAATGAAGCAGGCGATGCAATTGCCCAACTTCATTATTGGGAAAAAATCGCTGTAATTTTTTTACCAGCACTTTATCCCAATTATTGATCAGCAAACCAAATACAAGAATGATAAGTAATGAAGGAAGATGTAATAATTTACCACCACTGTAGATCAGCACCAACAAAGAGAAAATGAGAAAGAACTTGATATTGAGTTTTGTTTTTGCAAGTATTAAAAACAAAAGAAAGGATAATACTCCGGAAAGTAAAATAGAAATGAGAAGTGTTCCACCAAAAGAAGCAGCAGATTTTAAGGTAAATGTATTTTCTGCTGTGAAATAGTTGAATGCAAGAATGCCCAGTATATCCGAGAAAGATGCTTCATAAACCAGGAACTCCTTCTTGCTTTCACTCAAATGATGAATGCTCGGAATAACAATGGAACTACTCATGATAGAAAGAGGAATAGCATAGATGAGGCACTTTTTTACCGGTTCATCCAGCCACCAATACAGGATCAATGTGAGCAATCCTGCTGACACTACGAGGATGATCAAGGCAGAAAAAAAAGAATTGCGGATCAGTTTCAATTTTTCTTTACCAAGTTTCAGATCAAGCCCTGCTTCCAACACGATCATAATAAGGCCTACAACACCCAGCGACTCGATCAACCTTGTGGGCAAATTCATCTGTACGCTGTAATTGTCAGCGATTAATCTTAAGCCAATACCTGCAAATAATAATAATAGTACAGAAGGAATACGGATATACCTGCTTATGATCGAAAAGATATAAGACAGTACCACCATGCTACAAAGAATGATCAGTATTTCTTCTGCCCCGATATTACCCATGCAATGAAATTAAAGGAAAAGTTCTAAACCCATTCTCCACGAATAATTACTTTATCAATAAGATTCGTGCCAAAAGAATAAGGAAAGTAAGCAAGCGAAGGAATAGGTTTGGTAAAAATGAGATTTGCTTTTTTCCCGACAGTAATACTACCAATTTCGTTTTGTAATTCCATAGCATAGGCTCCATTGATCGTAGCTGCATTGATCGCTTCTTCCGGAAGCATTTTCATTTGAATACAACTCATCGATATAACTAAATTCATATTCCCGCTTGGTGACGAGCCTGGATTATAATCGCTGGCGAGTGCAATAGCGCAGCCTGAATCAATTAATTTTCTGGCCGGAGGATAAGGCATTCGTAGAAAGAAAGCGGCAGTTGGCAGCAATGTTCCGATTGTATCAGAATTGGAAAGCTCAACGATCTCGGAATCATTCATTGTTTCTAAATGATCCACTGAAAGTGCATTCAATTTCAAAGAGGTCATAATCCCTCCTATGGAATTAAGCTGATTGATATGAAGTTTTGGTTTTAACCCATAGCTCATTCCTGCTTTGCAAATGATCTCTGTTTCTTCCGGAGAAAAAAAACCAGTTTCACAAAAAACATCTATATAATCCGCCAGTTTTTCTTTTGCGATCACTGGCAACATTTCTTTGATCATACAATCAATATACCCCTGGTGATTGTCTTTATATTCCAGAGGGTAAGTATGTGCTCCGAGAAATGTCGCTTTAATGGAAAGATTTGATTTTTCTTTCAATTTCCTGATCACCCGAAGCATTTTTAATTCTCCATCCACTGATAATCCATACCCACTTTTTATTTCTATTGCACCGGTACCCAGCCTGCTTACTTCTTCCAATCGCTTCCATGCCGCATTAAACAATTCATCTTCAGAAGCAGCATTTAATTTTTTTGCAGAATTCAATATACCACCTCCCCTTGCAGCGATCTCTGCATAGCTCATTCCTTTCAATTTATCAATGAATTCTTCTTCACGGCTCGCTGCAAAAACCAAATGTGTATGTGAATCGCACCAGCAAGGGAAAACAAATTGTCCGCTTGCATCTATAGTATGTTGAATGTCCTGTGTCGAATGTTGAATGTTTTTCATCTCGCCAAATGAAGCAATTACTCCATCCTCAATGACTACATATGCTTTTTCGATAGATCGAAGTTCTGATAAACTTTTGCCACGAAGCAATTGATTGTCCTTTCTTATTCCTATAAGTTGTTTAATATTCGTAACAAGTGTGGCTGCCATCCCGGAAAGATAGGAATAATAAAAAAACCGCCCCGACAAGTCGGGACGGTTCAAATAAAATTTCAATTTTGATTAATAAGGTATGATCGCTGTGCGGGTAACGCCACCGGTGCCAACCCAAACGATCTTCATATAATAAGTTCCTGTTCCGGGGCATGAAGTAGGATTACCTGCAGAATCTAATCCAAACGTTGCAGTAGCAGTAACAGCAGGTCTTGTGTTTACCACTTCACCACTTACAACTCTGAAATCACAATCCTGGCGAACCACTAATGGTTGACTGATCTGCCAGGTGAATGCATTTCCAAAGCGATTGGTTCCCCAGATAGCGATACCAGTAGTTGTACCATCGGTATGTGTTCCGGTAGTGGTTATCACACCCCCATTGTCATATGTGAAGACTCTTTGTTTTGCAATTTGCCATGAACGTTGACTTCCATTATCGAATGTGACTGTCATACCACTGCTGGTAATCGTATGTGTGATCGTACCCAACGAAGCAAGGTTTATTAATAAACCGCCGCTTACGTTAGTATATGTAATAGCGCCGTTAAGGGTTATGCTTTTATTATCTCTTAAACGGGTTACTTTATAATCCTGGAAAGTAACTGTAACAGCAGCGCCAGCATTTTTCCAACGAGTTGCGAGAGGCATTGAAACTACAATAACACCAGTGCGGGTACGATTGCCGAGGCAATTGGTTCCGTTATAAGTTATAGTAAGCGTTCTGTTGCCTCCACTTGAATCGAGAGTAACTGTTGCGTCACAAATGAGTGATTGAATATCCTGGCCGCGACCTGAGAAAGAAGCTGTAGCTTCTACCATTGCATCGGCGTCATCGGAAGCATCGTCAGCTTCGTTCGAAACAGTTGACTGATCATCTGCTTCTGTTGTTACCTGGGTGGTCTCATCAGTTGAAGAAGACGAAGTATTTTTTTGGCATGCGGTAAAAATAAGAGCCGTTACAAAAGTTATTACGGCTAAGAAAAGGATTTTAGTTTTCATGATTCTTGTTTTTGTTTTTGTCAAAATTGTCAGGGAAATAGACCTTGCCCCGGCAATTAAGTTTAAGGGATGATGGATTTTTTTTAAAAAATAAAATAACCACACAAAGAAACATATTCGGAAGCTGTTTTGAAACGTAACTGCACTCGTTTTGCTTTCGTAAAAACACGAGATAACAAGCAGATAACATTTAAGAATAATTGGCGTTATTAGTAGACTACAGGACAATACATGAAAATAATTCTTACTATTTTCTTTTTTTTATATCTGCCGAAAATGAACGCTCAGCTGATCGACTCACTGAACACAGCCAAAAACTGTTCCTATATGAAACCGGAAGAAAGAGAAATGATCTATGAGATCAACCGGGTTCGGAGTAATCCTTCTTCCTATCTTGAATATATCGAACCAATGCTGAAAGAATCTGAGAATAAGTTGAAAAATTTCGGAAAAGGAAGCCGGAACTACAGTTTATCTTTTAAAACCATAACTGAAAACGATAAACAAAAAACCATCATTGATACGACATGGTATTATACAAATGAAGAATCAGTAAATGCGTTGAAGACACTGGTAGCTGATCTGAAAAAACAAAAACCATTAAGAATATTACAGCCTGACCCTGGAATTTATAATGCAGCAAAAAAACATGTAAAAGATGAGGAAGCTCATCAATGGACGCTGCTGCACACAGGCAGTGACGGCTCTCAACCCTGGGACCGGATCAGCAAATATTCTCCTGCCATGATAAGTGGTGGTGAAAATATCGCCGGAAGTTATCCGAAACCAAGTTCACGAGATATTGTGATACAGTTGTTGGTAGATGAAGGTATTCCGGGGTATGGGCATCGTTATAATTTACTCGACTCACAATGGACACATCTAGCCTGTATGACCGATGGTCTTCATGAAGGAATGTATCGCTGGATACAAGATTTTGGAGAAAAGAAAAACAAAGCAAACTAATCAGTTTTCTTACTATCAATCCAATCCCTAATCGACATTTCAAATTTTATTTCACCATTAGGTCGGATACCGGTCTGCTTCCATCCAGCTTTTTTATAAAAGGATTCTGCACGGGTTCCCGGAGCAGTTCCCAACCAGATTGTTTTATCTGTATTTAAGAAATACCATTCAAGCATCATATCATGAAGTTTCTTTCCGATGCCTTTCCTTTCAAAACCCGGCATAACAAATAATGCCCACACATTTTTTTCTTTTAAATCCACGATTGAAAATCCAAGAATTGTATTCTCAGATTCGCAGACCCAGCCTCTACCTCTCTCTGTTAGAAATTCTTTGTAGTCTTCAAATGTGATCAGTTCAGGATCTGGTAATGGATTTTCAGTAACTGCTATTCTTACCCGGTGCATTGATTTTATATCATCTATTGTAGCTTGCCGAAAGATCATAAAAAAGTTATTCATTAATATTTATAAAGATTTAGAGCTTTCCTTATAACAGCATCAATTTTTCCACAGGAAGATCTTTATACGGATCCAATAACAGTATTTTCATCTTCTTTCTTTTTTCCAAAATAAGGTCCGGGTGATTCATCCTTTTTCCTTCAACAAAGCCAATATATGGCCGACGATATTTTTTATGGATCCAGAGATACGCAAATCTTTTCCCCTTATAATAAAAGAAAGGCATTCCGTACAACCACTTTTCTGTAATATTCCTGTCCATTTTAGTAATATGTAATCTCAGGAACTGCAAGCAGCTTCGTATAGGTTCCTCATTCTTAAGAAAAAAATCATCGATCGGACGAGTCATAATATAAAGATATTATTGCTATGGCAAAGAAAAGAGCCAACCACCCGGCTCATCTCATCGTTTTAATTTTTATCTTTAGTAACCAACCATGCCCGTACAATTACAATACTCTGCACAATTTTTCAAAAAGCTGCTTTTTCGCTTTTTATTGCACTTCATATCCAGCATACTATTTTTATTCGGAATCAATATAAAAACGATTGCACAGAATTGTCCCTACAATATCGACTTTGAAACAGGAACATTTGATGGTTGGACTTGTTATACAGGCTACACCGAAGCTGTAAATGATCAAAATGTAATTACACTCTCAGTTTCAGGACCAGTTTTTAACCGTCATACTATGTATACAGCAAATTCAGGAGATGGCCTGGATCCCTACGGAGGCTTCCCGGTAAATTGTCCAAACGGAAGCCACCATTCTATTCGTTTAGGAAATAATCTCGGGGGTGGAGAAGCGGAAGGTATCTCTTATGATTTCACGATCCCGGCCAATCAAAATATTTTTTCACTTATTTATCATTACGCTGTTGTGTTCCAGGATCCGAATCATTTGGAGTTTCAACAACCAAGAATGGAGATTGAAATAACGGATGTTACTGATAATATCCTGATCAGTTGTTCTTCTTTTACTTTTCATCCTTATGGTTCCTTGCTTCCTGGATTTTTTGAATCACTAAATCCTCAGGGCAGTGATGTTCCTGTGTGGTGTAAAGACTGGTCGGCTGTGACCGTAAATCTGAATGGCCTTGCAGGAAAGATGATCCGCCTTTTTTTCAAAACAGCCGATTGCACTTTCAGAAAACATTTTGGATATGCTTATATCGATGTGAATTCAGAATGCAGCAACGAGTTTGTCGGAGCTACCTATTGTCCCGGAGATACTACTATACAGGTGACAGCGCCTTACGGGTATCAAAACTATACATGGTATGACCATACTTTTGCCAATGTGATCGGTACTGATCAAGTTCTCACCTTTACCCCACCTCCTCCTGTGGGAACGACAATTGCAGTTGAATTAACTCCATACAATGGATATGGATGCTTAGATACTTTGTATGCAGATTTAATAGATACACTTACCGTAAAATCAAATGCAGGACCAGATGCATTCTCTTGTAATCACAATCCTGTTGCTATTGGAGATATTCCTAAACAAGGATTGTTTTACAGTTGGAGCCCATCTACCGGGCTAAGCGACCCTACTATTTCAAATCCATTAGCAGCTCCTGATACCACTACTTCTTATGTACTTAAGACGAGGGATTATGGAGGGGGCTGTGTCAGCTATGACACAGTAGTAGTAAAAGCATCTGTTATTAATAACACTCTTGCGCTCCTGGGAAAAGATACATTTTGTGAAGGCAGTAATGATAGTGCCGTATTAGTAGTACAACCAACTGACAGTATTCAATGGTATAAAAACGATGTTCCGATCAGAGGCGCCAATCAACCTACTTATAAAGTGATCCAATCCGGATCTTACTACGCCATGTTGTATAATAATTCAGGTTGCAGTATCTCGACCGCAGTACAGGACATTTTTATCGATCATCCCAAGCCTGGTATTAATTATCCTGCGCAATACGCAGTCTATAATCTACCTATCACTTTGGAAGCAAGAAATTTCGGGGATTCTTATTTATGGAATCCTTCAATTAACCTGGATAACCCATCTATTTACGATCCGGTTTTTAATGGGAATGAAGACCAGCTCTACACAATACAAATCACTACGAGTACCGGGTGTGTAACTGTAGATACTTTATTGGTAAAAACAGTTCCAAAAGTAGAAATCTATGTAGCGTCAGCGTTCACTCCGAATAATGACGGCAGAAATGACCTGCTTCGGCCTGTTCTGATGGGAGTAAAGGAGCTTCATTACTTCAGAATCTACAACCGATGGGGACAACTACTATTTGAAACGAAAACAGATCAAAAAGGTTGGGACGGTACTTTTGGGGGAACACCTCAAAATACTCAGGTTGTTGTTTGGGAAGCAGAAGCATTAGGAGTTGATGGAAAGATTTATCAACGCAAAGGCACTTCAGTATTGATCCGATAAAAAGCCAGGAAATTGTAATTATTTATTGATGGTAAGCGCCATCTTCATTTTTCTGTGAATTCGAAAAGTAAGCGTATCAAAAAAAAGCCTGGTGGCACAAAGAACACAAATAACCGGTTTACTGCTGCGGTAACTTTCGTTATGCTGAAAAAAGCGATGCCCGATTCCGGGCAATAAGTAGCCTGCAAAAATGGCGATCCCGATGAACCAATAGTTGTGCAGAATAAATGCCAGTATTAAAAAGCTATAAAAAAGAGCTGAGCCAATAAAATGAAGCACCTGGTTACCGATATCGCTATGTGCTCTCAGATAAGCAGGATAAAAAGCATTAAGCTCTGCGATGAATTTCTTCAGCATGGCAAGGGTTTATTTGTTTACTAAATATAGCTTTTTTTATAATAAGTGAACAGCTCTTATTATTGCAAAAGTGCTACACATATTCCATGCTCTCCAATTAAAAGAAAACCTCCCGAAGAATCAGGAGGTCTAAAGTATAGCCATGAAAAACAAAAAAATATTTCTATAATAAAACTAAGTAATTATTTCTTCTTTTCATATTTCTTTTTAAACTTATCAATACGACCAGCTGTATCTACCAACATATTCTTACCTGTAAAAAAAGGATGCGAAGTATTGGAAATCTCAAGTTTTACCAACGGGTATTCATTACCATCTTCCCATTTTACAGTTTCTTTAGAAGCCGCAGTAGAGCGGCTTAAAAAAGAGTAACCATTACTCATGTCTTTAAACACTACTAAACGGTAACTTTGAGGATGAATGCCTTTTTTCATAATTCTTTGATTTGAAGTCGGCAAAGGTAGTCCGGGAAGGGGTTTTGTCCAAATCTAAATTGCGAATAATTCTGATTTGAAAGGGCTTGAATGATTAGTAATCCGGATGAAGTTGTTGAGAAACAGTACATAAATAAAGAAGCATCCGGTGTCATATTTATCCCAGCTTTCGCTGATATACTTACTTACCTGATGCTTCCCGGAGTAGCTTCCATCTTTTTACGGACTTCCGCTATCCTCATTGCATTCATTTTGTTGCCAAAATTTGTGCAGTTGTATACCGAAGATATGATTGCCAAATACCCATTTCCAAATTTTTAGCATTGTTCTTATGCACCTGTTGTTCACGGATTTTCAACCGATTTATACACAAATTTACTGGCGAAAAACAAGGTTATTAATAAAATCAGCTCCGCATATTCACATATTGCAGTGGAAGTCCAAGATCGGAGCTTTTACAAAGCTGAATGACGGCCTGGAGGTCGTCAATTTTTTTGCCGGTTACCCGGACGAGATCATCCATGATTTGTGCCTGGACTTTCAATCCTGATTCTTTGATCAGCTTGGTCACCTTTTTTGCATCATCCTGTGCAAGGCCATTTCTTACCGGCACTTCTTTTTTTATGACTTTACCACTTTGATGAGATTCTTTGGTGAAATCAAATGCCAAAGGATCGATGCCCTGCTTTATAGCACGGCTCATCAATACGTCACAAAGCTGGCGCATCTTCATATCGTCTTCTGTTTCGATGTTAATTTTAAAATCTTTTTTATTGAGATCGATTACAAGATGAGAGCCTTTAAAGTCAAACCGATTTGAAAGTTCCCGGCTTGTAACATTCACAGCATTATCCAATGCTTGTGCATCAACTTTGCTTACAATATCGAATGAAGGCATAGCTTGAGTATTTAAGCCGCAAATATAAAAGAAGCCGCCCCAAACTTAAAACCTGAACGGCTTTCAACTTTAAACAGGGTAAGATCAGTTGCTATAAGTTTTTCATGACTCTACTTAATTACCTCCTGCTTTTACACGATTTTGTTCATCAGTCGCACTACCCTCTCTTCTGCCGGCGTTGGCTTTTAATTTTCCTTTGTTGAATCTCCATGTAAAACTTACGCTCACAGATCGGCTGTCATTCACATCTTTGAATTGTGCATCTACATTGCTATACTTGCTGTATCCTTTGAATATCACTCCTCTAAATATGTCACGGAAATTCAACCGAACACTTCCTTTATTTTTCATTACCTGTTTGCTGAAACCTGCATTTACCTGTGTAATAGGTTCTATGAAAATGACTCCTTCCAAACCTTTGCTCCTGTAAAAACCACTTAATTCTGCTCCCCATCCTTTGCCCCATTTGAATTGCTGCTGTACTTGCACCATCATTCCTGTAATACCGAGAGAAATATATTCGTTGTTTACAATACCTTTAAAATGGTTGTTATATGCATTCACATAAATATTTCCACTCCACCATTTTGTTATTTGTTTGTAAGCACTTATGGAAAGACCAACCTGGTGCATGTTGGCAATATTTGCTTTTTTGATAAATGTTTCATTAGTAGCTTTCATGTTGTTCGATCACCTGCTGAATAATATCATTTGTTGTGCTATAATTTAAAGTAGTTGTCAGAAAACCTTTATAAGTATGAGTCAGTTCAATGTTATGAGAAAATTGTGGTTTCAAGATCCGGATTACCCTCCTCAAAAGTATATCGGTCAAGAAAATGAATGAACGGATTCAGATCTTCGTAATCAGGACGATTGATCCTTCTGCCATAATTGATAACAAACTGGTTTTTTTCATTGGCAGTATACTGCAAATAAGCTGTCGGGAAAAGTTGTGTATAGTTTCGGGTGAATTTTTTACTGGTTGTCAACTTGATCGCCTTTTGCATTTGTATTTTCTACACGCAAACCAAACTGTCCACTCCATTTTTTACTTAATGGCCTGCTGTAATTAACATATGCAGCATTGATATTTTCTTCATATACAAAATGATTGCTGCGGTTGTAATCATGTACCATTTGTCCATTCTGAATACTGTCATAACTGGCATTATTATCTGTTTTTACATAACTGGATTTGATACCTGCTTCCAATTTTGCACCTTTCTTTAATGGTAATGTATAATCAACTTTTCCGCTGTAAATAGTTATGTTCTGAGGAAGATTTCCCATTAATGTATCAGGTGTTTTCAACAGGTTTCCCATATTATCATAATAAGAACTGATCAACGGCTGAGTACTGGTTGACTCTATATTGAATATAATCCAAGATCAGCACTTAATTCCTGCCCGGTTGAATCCAATACTGTACGGAAATTTAAATTGCTGCTGAAATTTTTCCATTTCTGATCATTTTCTGAAAATGCTTTTGTCTGGCTAGTCAAAATGCCATTAGGATCATAAATAAAAGTATTGGTATTGCTTTTCCAGGTACTCGGGATTGTAAAAACCATTCAGTACAACACCAATAGTTGTTTTCTTACTGGCAGAATAATCAAGACCGACTTTTGCGCTATAAAAATTGCTTTGAGTTTTTCATAACTGATTTCTGATCAAATTCAGAAAGAATATTCTTTGTTGTGACATCACGGAAATTTCTGTGTGATATAAAGGTCTTCACCGTGATGATTGCGGTTATAATTAAGATTGCTGAAAAAATTTATTTTACCATTGCGATAATTGAAATTAAAACCTTCATTGAATCTTGGATATCTGCCCTGTGTATATCCGGTAGTAAGACTTCCATTATATCCAAACTGTTTATTCTTTTTTGTTTTGATATTGATGACACCTGAATTTCCAGCAGCATCATATTTTGCAGGTGGGTTGGTCATGATCTCAATTTGGTCCAATTGACTTGCACTCATACTGCGCAGCATATTAGCCAGGTCAGCTCCGGATAAATAAGCTGGGCGGCCATCAATATAAACCTGCACACCTGATTTTCCTTTCAGACTGATATTACCATCTTTATCAACTGTAACTCCAGGAGATTTTTCCAATACTTCCAGTGCAGAACTACCAACATTGGTTACCGATGCTTCTACATTCACAATTGTCCTGTCAATCTTTTGTTCGATCAAAGGTTTTTTTGCTAGCAATCGTTACGCGCTTAAAGATTTTGCTTGTGGTATCAGTTCAATTGTTTTTAAATGTAACTGATTGAATTGGCTGGCGTTGATCTCAAAAGTTTCAGAAAAACCTTTCTGATGACCAACAGCTGAAATAGAAACAAGGTATTTGCCTTCAGCTACATTTTCAAATACAAATTTGCCGGTTTTATCAGCAACACTCATTTTAACTACTGAAGAATCTTTTGCCCTAAGAGGTTATAGTGGCTGATTCGATAGTTTTGGTATTACCATCAATCACGGTTCCATTTACCTTCCCATACCTTTTTTGCGACTGGCTACCAATCGATAAGACTTAAAGCAGCTGTCAGAATGATCGATTAACTTTCTCATTTTCATTACTTTTAAGTACTTGTTTTTAATTATTACAGTTCAAAAATAAGTACTTTGTATTACAAAGAACATTGTTTTATATTAAGCGGTTAAAAATTGATAAATGGCCGTTTAAACGAATAGAACTTTGACGTCAGCTAAAAAACTGGTTACAAAACACTATGTTTGGGATAGATGGAATCTTTATTCTATAAATGGTCTTGTTTTACATTAAAATTGTTCCTTTTTAAAGCGTATTAAGGAAACGAACAAGCAATTAAGTGAAATGTCAATTTTCTTTTGAGAAAAGATGACTAATTACCAAGTGAAAAAGAAACACCTTTTAGTTAATTATATTGCACAAAACTTTAACGATGATCATTGATTTCAGATCAGATACTGTTACCAAACCATCTCCGGCTATGCTAGAAGCGATGATGAATGCAAAAGTGGGTGATGATGTTTTTGGTGAAGATCCTTCCATTAATGAACTGGAAGAACTGATCGTGCCGAAATGTTTGGAATGGAAGCTGCTCTTTTCTGTCCTTCCGGAACCATGACCAACCAAATTGCCATTAAATGTCATACACAGCCGGGTGATGAAGTGATCTGTGATGAAAACTGCTCATGTTTACCAATATGAAGGAGGCGGTATTGCATTTCAATTCCGGAGCATCAGTAAAATTATTGCAGGGAGACCGTGGGAAGAATCACTGCAGAGCAGGTGCTAATCAGCCATTAATCCTGATGATCTGCATCGTGCCACATACCAGTTTGGTTTGTTTGGAAAATACTTCAGCAACCGCGGTGGTGGCAGTTGTTATGATTTTGAAGAAATAAAAAAGATTCAGCAAAGTTTGTAAAGAAAATAATCTGAAATTTCATCTGGATGGGGCCAGGTTATTGAATGCATTGGTAGCAAAAAAAGAAACACCTAAACAATACGGAGAATTATTTGACAGTATTTCCATTTGCCTGAGTAAAAGTCTTGGTTGCCCGGTAGGAAGTTTGTTGTTGGGCAAAAAAGATTTTATAAAAAAAGCAAGAAGAGTAAGAAAAGTATTTGGTGGCGGAATGCGACAGGCGGGTTTTCTGGCAGCAGCCGGTATTTATGCTTTGCAAAATAATATTGAACGATTGGCAGAAGATCATACACATGCCAAACAAATTGCTGAAGCCATTGCAAAGAAAGATTTTGTAAAAATGGTGTTGCCGGTAGAAACCAATATCATCATTTTTGAATTAAATGATACGATTACCGCACCGGCATTAGTAGCCAAATTAAAAGAACATGATATTCTTGGCTATGCAATTTCTCCTAACCGGGTAAGATTGGTTGTACATTTAGATATTACTAAAGAAATGGTTGAAAAAACAATTCAAATTATTTCAACATTATAAATTACTATGATGTTCCCAAAAATAAATCCAACTAACAACTAAGCCTGGCAATCACTGCAAGCATCATTTGTCAGAAATGAAAAATGTGCAGATGAAAGAGCTTGTTTAAAAAAGATCCTGAACGGTTTAAAAAATATTCCCTGCAGTCTTGATGATATTGTTTTTGATTATTCAAAAAATATCATCACTGATAAAACACTTGCAACTGCTTATTGCAACTGGCGGAAGAATGTAAAGTAAAAGATGCCATTGCCGCCATGTTCAACGGTGATATGATCAATGAAACCGAAAACCGCTCAGTATTGCATACTGCCTTGCGAAATTTTTCCAAACAACCTGTTTATTCCGAAGGCAAAGATGTAATGCCTGAAGTAAAAAAAGTATTGCGCAAAATGAAAACTTTTTGCTGATGCCATTCATAGTGGGAAATTACAGAGGCTATACCGGCAAAAAAATAAAATATATTGTCAATATCGGTATTGGCGGCAGTGATCTCGGCCCGCTGATGGTAACAGAAGCATTGAAACCTTATTGGGTTGAAGGTATTCGAAACTTATTTTGTTTCCAATGTTGATGGAACACATATTGCTGAAACATTAAAAAAAGTAAAACCGGAAAGAACACTTTTTCTGATTGCTTCCAAAACTTTTACCACACAGGAAACCATGACCAATGCACATACTGCAAGAGAATGGTTTTTGAAAAAAGCAAAAGATGAAAAACATATTGCCAAACATTTTGTCGCTTTATCCACCAATGAAAAAGAAGTGGTGAAATTTGGCATTGATAAAAAGAATATGTTTGGATTCTGGGATTGGGTTGGCGGACGATATTCACTGTGGAGTGCTATTGGTTTGTCCATTGCACTCACGATTGGCTATAAAAATTTTGAACAATTACTGAAAGGAGCTCATGAATGCCGATAATCATTTTCAAAATACTTCATTTGAAAAAAATATTCCGGTACTGATGGCATTGATCGGTTTATGGTACACCAATTTCTTTGGCGCACAAAGTGAAGCCATTCTTCCTTATGATCAATACATGCATCGTTTTGCCGCTTATTTTCAGCAGGGAAATATGGAAAGCAATGGTAAAAGTATTGACAGAAATGGTGAACCGGTTGAATATGCAACCGGTCCTGTTATCTGGGGTGAACCCGGCACCAATGGCCAGCATGCATTTTATCAACTGATACACCAGGGAACTCCTTTAATTCCCTGTGATTTTATTGCACCGGCACAAAGACATAATCCGATTGGTGATCATCATCAAAAACTTCTTTCCAATTTTTTTGCACAAACAGAAGCATTGATGAATGGAAAAACAGAAGAAGAAGCAGAAAAAGAATTGGAAAAAGCAGGGATTGATCAGCTGAAGAAATTGCAAAACTTCTTCCTTATAAAGTATTTGCCGGAAACAAACCTACCAATTCTTTTCTGATAAAAAAAATAACTCCATATACATTTGGCAAGCTGATCGCTTTGTATGAACATAAAATATTTGTACAGGGTGTTATCTGGAATATTTTCAGTTTTGATCAATGGGGTGTGGAACTGGGTAAACAACTGGCCAATAAAATTTTACCTGAATTAGAAAATGATGAAGCGGTGACCAGTCATGATTCTTCCACCAACGGACTGATCAATGTCTGTAAAGAAATGAGGAAATAGGTCTAATCTTAGTCTAGTAAATAAAAAATGCCTCCTGAAGGAAGCATTCCGTAATTAGTTTTGGTTACATTACCATTTATCTACTTCTTCATCATTAGATGCAGTGCCATTACTATTGTCTTCTTCCTGTGCCGGAGCAACTTCGCTTGATTGCTCTATAGCAGCAACGATCACGGTTTCCGCTTCACCATCATTTTCAGCCAACACTTCATCATGATTGAAAGCATCAAAATCAAAATCAGGCATCAATTCTGTTTTCACATAATCAATCGCTTCTCCTAATGCTTTAATAAATTTGTTGAAATCTTCTTTATACAAAAATATTTTATGCCTGTCATACCCGTTATCATCAAAACGTTTCCGGCTTTCAGTAATGGTCAGGTAATAATCATTGCCACGGGTAGCTCTTACATCAAAAAAATAAGTTCTTCTTTTTCCAGCACGAATTCGTTTGCTGTAAATGCTTTCCATTTTCTTGTCGTTATTCTCGTACGCCACAGTTGTTAATTTTTAGCAGTTAAAATAATTAGCTTTGATTTTAGAAGTCACAAATATAGAGATGTTTTTGAAACAGCCAAATGTGAGTGCAAAGTATCCGGAATCTGTATTTAATGATTCCTTAATGCAAACAGATTTAATCCCAAATGCTGACTTTTGCTAACGACTCAGGCTCATGACTTCCGATGTTCCTGCTGACGGGCATACAGTTCTGCATAATAACCGTTTTGATCAATCAATTCCTGGTGTGTGCCCTGCTTCCACAATTTCTCCGTCTTCCAATACGACTATTTTATCAAAATTGAATAAGTGAAAATATCCGGTGAGTAATAATGATAGCAGTTTTATCCTGCAGATATTCATTCAGGTTGCCAATGATCTCCTTTTCCGTTTTGGCATCCACAGCACTCAGGCAATCATCAAAAATCACAAGATTAGGATCTTTGATCAATGCACGGGCAATTGAAATCCGTTGTTTCTGACCCCCGCTGAGTGTTACCCCTCTTTCACCGATCATATGTTTCATATTGTTGAGGAAATCCTTCAATTTCCTTGTCTACACTAGCTTGCCGGGCTGCTATAACCACTGCTTCCTGTCTGCATTGTTGCAAACCAAACCCAATATTATTTTCAATCGTTTCACTAAATAAAAAAACATCCTGCGGCACATAACTGATCTGCTCCCGCAGATGATTTTAAGTCTAATTTCTCGAATATCCGTCCCATCCATTTAATATCTTCCCCTTGTAACATCATACATCCGCAATAATAATTGTGCAATGGTTGATTTGCCGCTTCCTGTTCTGCCGACAATCGCCACTTTTTCTCCTTTTTTTATTTTCAGGTTAAAATTTTTCAATGCCTGTATACCGGTATGCGGATAAATAAAATCAACATTTTTAAAATGAATATTTCCCTGTAACGAATTTACGTCAGGGTCAGTGATGGATTTTGTATCGCCGGTTCAGTTTGTAAAAATTCATTGATTCTTTTTTGTGAAGCAGCTGCCCGTTGAATCATACTTGCTGTTAAGCCAATGGCGCTCACCGGAAAGGTGAGCATATTGATATACATCACAAATTCCACAATAGTATCAATACCGATATTATGTCTGCCATTAATATAATATAACCCGCCGATCATAATAGTAAGTAAAGTACTGAGCCTATCAGCAAGGTAATAGAAGGAAAATAAATAGCTTCCACTTTGGCAAGACCTATTGCATTCTTTCTGTATTCTTCACTGTTCTTTTGTAAAAAATCCAAGCATTGCTTTTTCCTGTACAAAAGATTTGATGACACGGATACCGGAATAAGATTCCTGTGCATTGGTAGTAAGATCAGAAAGCGATGCCTGTATCCGTTCACTTTTTTTATTGATCGTATTATTGACAAAATAAATAGCAACAGCAAGGATCGGCAAGCGGAGCCAATACATACAAAGTAAGTTCAGTATCCCTTTTAAACATAAAAAAAACACTCAGTGAAATAACAGCAACAAGGTTGACAAGATACATGATCGCAGGTCCGGTAAACATTCTTACCCGGCTTACATCTTCAGCGATACGGTTCATCAGGTCGCCGGTACTATGTGTTTTATAAAAAGCGGTATCTAATTTCTGGTAATGATTAAATAATCTCATTCTTCTGGTCATATTCAATATGACGGCTCATTACGATAATGGTCTGCCGCATCAGGAAAAGAAAAAAACCTCGCAGTAATGCCAGCAGCAGGATAGTAATACCACATAAAGCCACGATTTTAGCTACACTGATAACTCAGTGCCTTCTACTTTATGCAATAAATTTATCAACCAAACATCATAATCTGGCTGGATTTTTCCTGGTGCCTGATACCCGGCAACATTCAGCGATCTTTGTACAAAATCAATAACAAAACCGGTTACCTGCGGAGAAAGCACGTTGAAATAGTTGGATAAAAAAACAAAAACTATTCCAATTCCCAGCCGGATACGGTATTTCCAGAAATATTTATTGAGGCGCTTTTAGATGCTTCAAGAAAAAATTTTGATGCGAAATTAACTGAAGCAAGTAATTATTATTTGGAAGATACCGTGATCAGGGACATTTATTTTTGCGCCCGGAGAGATGGCAGAGCGGTCGAATGCGGCGGTCTTGAAAACCGTTGACTGTAACAGGTCCGGGGGTTCGAATCCCTCTCTCTCCGCCGATCAGCAGCTTCAGAGCTGCTTTTTTATTTTCTTATTTTTGAAATTCAGGAGAGATGCCAGAGTGGTTGAATGGGACGGTCTCGAAAACCGTTGTACGGGCAACTGTACCGAGGGTTCGAATCCCTCTCTCTCCGCTATCATTTTTCGTCCCACTCGAGGCGGGATCAACAAATAAAGAATTAGATCATCCGCTTTCCATCTATCAAATTTCAGATTGATTCACCACAACTTTACTTCTCAATACTATCTTCCTTTCCACATCAGTAAGGGATCCTTTCGAGTTAATGCGCCTGAGTAAAAGATTAGTTGCTTTTTCTGCCTGCTCATACGGGAATTGTTCAACAGAAATTAAAGGACGATCATCCAGGTAACTTGTAATGGGAAGATTGGCATAACTCGCAAAGAAAATGTCTCTGTTTATTTTTAGCCCCATACTCCGGGTGTATTGAATAGCATCCAGTGCGACATAATCATTGAATGCAATTACTGCTGTAGGTCTCTCTTTTAACACCAATAGCTTGTGCATAGCATCCTGGTTTTTCATTTTGCTGAGATCGGTTTGAACCACATAAGCATTTTCAACTCTGAGCTTGTTCTTCTTCAGCCCTTCATAATACCCATCTAGTCGCTGCTGAGAATGAATAATGGCATCAGGCCCTTTAATAAAACCAATTCGCCTATGTCCTTTTTTTACCAGCCAATCAACCAATTCTACAGAGCTATTTTCCAAATTGCAGGAAACACTGAATACATCAGGCTTATCAGGCACCCGATCAAAAAAAACAACTGGTATGCCATAAGCTTCGAGTTGTTCAAAATGTTCGTATGATTTAGTGTTTTTTGATAAAGAAACGATCAAACCATCTACCCGGTGACGGCGCATAGTATCCACAATCTGTTTTTCCCGCTGCGGATCATCATGCGATTGGCCGATCAAAACCGTATAATCGTTTTTTGTGGCTGCATCTTCGATACCGTTGATCGCCATAGAAAAATATTCCTCACCGAGGTTAGGCAAAATAACGCCAATGGTCCATGTTTTTCCCTGTTTAAAAAAAATGGCGGCCTGGTTGGGTTCATAATGGAGTTCTTCAGCCAGCTTTTTCACCTGCATTTTAGTGCGTAGCCCTATACTGGGATGATCGTGTAATGCCCGGGACACAGTAGAAACAGACACTTTCAGTTGGCGGGCAATTTCTTTGATCGTAGCTGGCTTTTGATCCATATTAAAAATGGCTATAGCTTTTACAAGATAACAAAAAGAAAACGATTGTACTGATGTTTGTTTTCACAAAATGCACAGAACTGTAGAAGCAAAATGAGTTGCTGCTAAAATCTGAGTAGCACATCATTTTTGCTCCCAAAAAAGCTATGAAATAAAAAAGTCACTAAATAATTTTTGAGTACGACATATATTCTTCGTAAATTTCATAAAGAAAACTTAGCCGTATGAATAAAGTTGCTTCGATCCTTGCAAGAAAAGGAAAACCCGTTGTTTCAATATCTCCTTCTGCCACAGTTATGGATGCATTGAAACTGATGGCAGATAAAAACATTGGCTCTGTTGTTGTCATGGACGAGGAAAAATATACCGGCATTATTACTGAAAGAGATTATTCCCGCAAAGTTGCATTAAAAGGAAAAAGTTCTACAGATACAAAAGTTGGAGATATCATGAGTACAGATCTTCCCGTTGTAAATCCGGAAGACAGCATTGAGCATTGCATGGAACTGATGAGCGATAAGAATATTCGCTACATGCCGGTGTTTGATGACAATAAAATGATTGGCATCATTTCCATGAGTGATGTAGTGAAAGAAACGATCTTGATGCAAAAAGAAACCATCAGTCACCTTGAAAGCTACATTCATAGCAATATCTGACTTACTATTCCATTAAATACAACGGAGCCCCGTAAGGCTCCGTTTTTTTTGCAACCTTTTTTCATTTAGCTTGTTAATGAATTTCAAAAGCTGCTTTTTGTCACCCAGCTTGCTAAATATTTTCTGCCTTCATAGTAAATTGCGCAGGATTCTAAAGTAAAAAAAGATATTATGACTGAGACAGCAACTTTTGCCAATGGTTGTTTTTGGTGTACCGAAGCCATATTTACTGATTTGAACGGAGTCATCAGCGTGACTTCAGGATATTCGGGCGGCACAACTGAAAACCCCACATATAAGCAAGTATGTTCCGGGCAAACCGGGCATGCAGAATGTTTACAGATCGTTTATGATCCTTCAAAGATCAGTTTTGATGAATTGTTGGAAGTATTCTGGAAAACGCATGACCCAACAACGCTTAACCGGCAAGGTGGAGATGTAGGAACCCAATATCGTAGCGCTATTTTTTATCATAATGATGAACAAAAGCAAAAGGCTGAAAAATATAAAGCAGAATTAGATAAAAGCGGTGCTTTTGACAAACCTATCGTTACTGAAATAACTCCTTTTACTAAATTTTATCCTGCAGAGAATTATCATCAACAGTATTTTGAAAACAACGAGAATAATAATCCTTATTGCAGTGTCGTGATAAGACCTAAAGTAGAAAAATTCAGAAAAGTATTTAAAGATAAATTGAAGAAAGAGTGAGGTCAGAAGTATGAAACCGAAAAGATATAAAGAAGGTTTTTACTAAGTATTTCATACTTCAGATGGAACAAACTAATTTTGTCAATGTAGACTTTTCCCAGTCCATCGCATAAAAAAATGATATGCGCTTATCCTATTCACTTATTTTTTTCTTCATTGCATTTTCTATAAGCAAAAGTTATAGTCAATCTAATAACAAATTTATTATAAATGGAAAGATCATCGGCAGAGATACCGGGACTGTTATTTTATGTTATTCTGACAAAGATAATAAAGGAGTTGCCGATACAGTTCAATTAAAGAAAGGGAATTTCCACTTTTCCGGAACTACTAACAGAGTATGCGAAGCATATTTATGGGCTGATCCTTCAAATCGTATGTTTGATAATCCAAGTATGATTCGTTTTTTGTTAGAACCTGGCAATATATCTATGTCTTGTAAAAAAGATGATGAAGCAAACGGAATTATTAAAGGCTCGAAATCAGAAATGGAAAAAGAAAAATGGGGTAAACAAAAATCATTTTTATTACCGGCTTATTCACAAATTAATAAATCTATTGATTCCGTATTTAAGCTTTTAAAAGTTAATCCTAATCCTAAATTTCAAGATCAATTGACCCTGTTCTTTCAGCAGGGATCTGTTTTTATGGATACAATAAAACAATTGGATGTGAAATATATTGAAGAACATCCGAATTCATACTTGAGCGCCTATCTTTTATTTCGTCATACTCACGTTCCTAAATTATCGGTTGATTCGCTAAAAACTTATTATGAAAAACTTCCTGACGACATTAAAAAAAGCAGTATAGGTCATGATGTTTTAGCATATATCTATCCTTTGACAGATGATAACAAATTTAGAAAAACCAATCCTCTTGTTGATCTGAAATTTAATGAGCGGTTAAACAAACTAAAGTCCGTTTATGATCTTAGTTTTAATGATACTTTAGGCAACACTGTTGGGTTAAGTTCTTTCAGAGGAAAATATTTGGTAATTGATTTTTGGGCAAGCTGGTGCAAGCCCTGTATAGCAAATGTGCCAGCCTTAAAACAATTATATACATATTATAATCCCGACTCCATTCAATTTATTTCAATATCCTTGGATGAGAATATTACTGATTGGAGACAATCCATAGTAAAAAATAATTTTACAGGAATACAATTTCACAGCTTAGATGGATTCTCCAGCCTGGCAGCCATCTATTGCAAAGTTTTATGGGTCCCTAAATACCTTATTATAGATCCAAATGGTCAAATCATTAATTATGATGCTCCCCAGGCAATTGATCCGGAACTAAAAACATTATTAGACAATTTGGTAAAGAAAAAGTAACTGATTTTTTCCTATCAGCTTTTCTTTAAATCAAAAAACATTAGCAGGAACATTTTTACAAACAGAATGTCTCTTTTCTATTTCAGACGTGTTCTTCTCAGCTCAAGCAAATTCAAACCATTTGGTTGAAATCCTTTTACATAGGGTTGAACAAATCTAACTACTTTATCATACCAAAGCGGAACAACCGGTGCATCATTGATCATGAGCTGATCGGCCTGCTGATAAAGTTTATAACGTAGCGAATCATTTTCTTCCGTCAATGCTTTTTCAAACAAAGCATCAAACTGCGGATTTTTATAACGTGTATAATTTGGCGGAGCCGGGTTTTTTGAATAAAAAACAGACAAATAATTTTCAGCATCAGGATAATCAGCGATCCAGCTTCCGCGAAAAAATAATGCTTTTGAATTGGCTGTCATATCAAGCAACAATGATTTTTGAACCACTTCTACCTGCACAGGAATTCCAACTTCGTCCAATTGTTTGGCAATAAAATTTGCCATATCAGAATAAATAGGAATCGTCAGTAATTTAATAACCGGCAATCCTTTTCCATCCGGGAAACCTGCTTCAGCCAATAATTGCCTGCTTTTTGCAGGATCATAATGATATCCTTTTACAACGGATGAATCAAACGAAGGCAATCCGAGTAGGAACAAAACCAGATTCTGCAGGAGTCCCTAATGAATTTCGCAAATACAAGATCATTTTTCTCCGGTCAAATCCATAATTGATCGCCTGCCGGATCTTTTTAAATCGCAATGGAGAATTTTTTACCAATTCATTTGTAGAATCAACCAATATACCGAGATATTCAATATTGAGATATGGATGTGTTTGTAATTCGATCTTTCCCTCCCACTCTTTTCGTAATGTTCCCTTTTTGGTCAGCACTTCATCTTTAAAAGAAGCTTCAATATCATTGATAAATTCCAATTGCTTTTGCCGGAACAATAAAAACTCAGTGGCCTTGCTGTCATAAAAAGAAACTTTTATTCCATCCAGATAAGGAAGCCGATTACCGGCACTATCTTTTTCAAAATAATTTTCATTTTTTTTCAATACCAATGCCTGCCCTTCTTCCCAGGCCACAAATTGAAAAGGGCCTGTACCGACCGGATGACGACGAAAATCATTTCCATATTTTTCCACTGCTTCTTTTGCAACTATAGAACAATATTGCATAGAAAGAATACCAAGAATCGGATTGTAAGGACGAATAAGTTTTAATTGAAAAGTAGAATCATCAATAGCTTTGAATGGTTGCAGAGAATCCACTTTACGATTGAATATCCAGGAACCGGGACTGGCCGTTTTTTTATCAATGATCCTGTAAAAACTATACGCAACATCTTCTGCAGTCAATTTTCTTCCTTTCCCATTTGCAAATGCAGCATCATCATGAAAAAAAACATCATTGCGCAAATGAAAAGTCCAGGTAAGACGGTCATCAGAAATATCCCAGCTTTTCGCCAAGCGAAGGAACAATATTCAGGTTGTCATCTACTTCCACCAGCGTATTAAACAGCTGGTGAATCGGCCACATGATGGATTGATTTTTGGCAAAAGCAGGATCCAGTGAAGCAATACCGGTCGTTTCATTGTAATGAAATATCTTTTTCTCTTGTCTTGTTCTTACAGCTATAGCATGCAGACTAAAAACCAACAGCCAGAACGATAATAAGCAACCAATATTTTACTTTTAACACTCATATTTCATGTTGAACGATTAAATTTACAATTCAAATCCATATTATCGTGAAATACTATCTTTCGAAGCATTTTGCATTTTACTTTTCATTTTTTATTTCATAAATTTTCATTGGCGCAACCGCTGAACAAAAACTCAATTCACTCACCAGGATACACTGCGAGGAAGCATCGGACCCGAAAGAGCATGGTGGGATGTTTTGCATTATGATATATCTGTCACACCGGATTACAATGACAAAATCAATTATCGGGAGAAACAATCATTCAATATAAAGTAGTACCAAGCAAGATCATTCTGACCTTATATGCAAATTGATCTGCAGCAGCCATTAAAAATTGATAGCTTTTTTATGATGGTAAAATGTATATCAATTACCCGGCAAAACCCTATTATAATGAAGGAAATGTTGGCATATTCCTTTGCCAAAAGCTGCATTGAATTCAGTATCATACTATTGGCATAGTTTATCATGGCAAACCCCGTATTGCAATAAATCCACCCTGGGATGGTGGCTGGATATTTACCAAAGATGAAAAAGGACGTCCGTGGATGACAGTTGCCTGCCAGGGACTTGGGGCCAGTGTTTGGTATCCCTGCAAAGATCATCAGAGTGATGAACCTGATAATGGAGCTTCACTTACACATTACTGTCCTGATACATTGGTAGCTGTTGGCAATGGAAGATTAACAGATAAAAAGATAAAATGGTAACGGAACAACTACCTGGACATGGGACAGTAAAAAATCCAATCAATAATTATGACTATCATTCCCTATATCGGCAAATATGTAAACTTTACATGACACATTTGACGGGAGAAAAAGGAAAACTTGATCTGTAGTTATTGGGTGCTGGATTATAATCTGGAAAAAGCAAAAAAACAATTTGGCCGGGATGTAAAACCAATGCTTGCATTGTTTTGAATATTGGTTTGGTCCCTATCCTTTTTATGAAGACAGTTATAAATTGGTAGAATCTTCGCATCTTGGTATGGAACACCAGAGTGCTATTGCTTATGGCAATCATTATATGAATGGCTATCTAGGAAGAGATCTTTCCGGCACCGGCTGGGGATTGAAATGGGATTATATCATCATTCATGAAAGCGGGCATGAATGGTTTGGCAATAATATTACCACCAATGATATTGCAGATATGTGGGTGCATGAAGGCTTTACCGATTATTCTGAAACACTTTTTGTAGAATGTCAGTATGGAAAAAAAGCAGCTGATGAATATACACAGGGATTACGAAGAACAATTACGGAATGACAGACCCATCATCGGGCCTTATGGTGTAAACAAGGAAGGCAGCGGTGATATGTATGACAAAGGGAACAATATGATGCACACGATCCGGCAGGTGATCAATGATGATGAACTGTTCAGGAAAATTTTACGAGGTTTGAACAAAGACTTTTTATCACAAAACCGTTGATTCAAAAGATATTGAAAACTACATCAGCAAAGAATCCGGAAAAGATCTTTCAAAAATATTTGATCAATATCTGCGAACAACAAAAATTCCTGTACTGGAATATAAGATCACAGGACGAAAAACTTTCTTATCACTGGACAAATTGTGTGGATGGATTTAATATGCCCGTGACGGCTTGCCAATGATCCAAAAGTATGGCTGAATCCGATAACAGAATGGAGAGAAATCTCCATTGACCGATGATATCGAAAGATGGCTTGCAGATTGATAAAAATTTTTACATCACTGTAAAAAAAGCGAATGTGCAATAGTCGTTATCGGATCTCGTTGACTATTCACCATTCACATTATCTTTACTGCATGAGCAATATCCGAAGGCAAAGCATCATTTCCTCACTGGTTATTTATATTGGCTTTGCTATCGGCTTGCTGAATACTTATTTCTTTACCAAACAGGGACTTTTTACAGAAGAAGAATACGGGCTTACCGGGATTTTCATTGCCATTGCTATCATGATGATGGCATTGGCCAGTTTAGGCATGCCCTCTTATATTTTTAAATTCTATCATTATTATAACGATAATCTTCCGCCAAAGAAAAATGATATGATTACGTGGTCATTGCTGGTCAGTACCATTGGTTTTATACTTGTTATGATAGCAGGGATTGCTTTCAAACATCTTGTCATCAGGAAATTTGGCGGCAATTCCCAATTGCTTGATCACTTATTATTACTGGATATTTCCCATGGGATTTGGTCTTACCATTTATACAGTACTGGAAGCTTATGCCTGGAATCTTGGACAAATCAGTTTTAACCAATTTTCTGAGAGAAGTGCAATGGCGTTTTTTCACAACTATATTGATTGTTCTGTTTGCAATGAATATCATCAAAGACTATGACTTTATTCATAAAACTCTTTGCATTTACCTATCCCGGCATTGCTATTATACTTTTTCTTTATCTGGTTATTACAAAAAAAATCCATTTTACTTTTAAAGTCAGTAAAGTCAGCCGAAGATTTTTTAAAAAGATACTGGCTCTTTGTGCATCTGTATTTATTCAGGTTCATTTATTTTTACTCTTTCCCAGGTGTTTGATACGTTTGTCATTGCTTCTTTGAAAGGTTTGGACAAAGCAGGAATTTACACACTGGCCACAGTGATGAGCAGTGTAGTACAGGCGCCGCAACGAGGAATCATTGCTGCTTCTCATTTCTCATTTATCAAGAGGATGGAAGGAAAAAAATATTCCATTATTGCAAAAAGTGTATCAACGATCATCCATCAACCTTCTCATTTTTGCCTGCGGGATTTTTTTATTGATATGGATGAATTTTTCTGATGTAGTAAAAACATTTGGGCTAAAACCTGACTATCTCGATGCTGTTGATGTTCTCTTTTTATTGGGATTAACAAGAATCATTGATATGGGAACCGGAGTAAATGCACAAATCATCGTCACTTCCAATTACTGGAAATTTGAATTATTAAGCGGATTGATCCTGCTTAGCACTGATGCTGCCTCTCACCTATTTTTTTACAAAAGAATATGGGATCATAGGACCTGCGTTTGCTAATCTTATTTCGATCAGCATTTATAATCTTATCCGCATTATTTTTCTTTGGAAAAAATTCAGGCTCTTTCCATTTACTATTCCGACTATTTATACATTGCTACTTGCTGCAGCCTGTTACGGCATTTGCTATTTTGCATTTGAATAATATGCACGGCTTGTATGGATATGATTTTACGTAGCTTTGCTTTTTGTTATTCTTTATGCAAGTGCAGTGATTCTTCTTCAAACTTTCACCGGATGTAAAACCGGTATTGCAAACGATCAGAAAAAGATTGAAGATATTGAGAAGAAGTTATTATTAAGTTTATCTATGATTTGTCACAACATCTTTTTTAATGGCTCTGCCGATCAAGATGATGAACATAATAGGGTTCATACATATCACTGATCTGTCACGCCACCTGAACTGGATGCCTGAACAAATTTGTTATTCTGCAAGATAAATACCCACATGTGTTACACCTCTATGATTGCGTCGTGTATGAAAAAAAAGCAGGTCACCTTCTTTTAATTGAGTAGTCGAAATGCGTTTTGTAGCAGTATATTGATACTTGGAAGTGCGGGGTAATGTAATGCCATACACTACAGCAAAAAGTGATTGTACAAATGCAGAACAATCTATTCCATCTTTGTAGTACCGCCCAAGGTGTATGGAGTGCCATACCAATCATCAATGTATTCAAACAGTTTCAAATTCTGAACATGCTCAGCATTGGTGTTCAGCATAATGAGCATATTTTGTTTGCAATGCAGCAAATTTTCTGAGTTGACATCAGCAGATTCCTTTTCATCATTATCAGTTTCCGAAAGAATGGGTGTTTGATCTCATCACTGTTTGGAACAATTACTTCCTCTCTTAAACTGGACCTTTTTCTGGTTGTTAGAATTAGTTTCAATCGTTTGGAGAATTTGCAGAAATATTATTCAAAAATTTTACCTCGGTTTTTTTTGAGGAGCCGTATTTTGAGAAGTTGTGTTGGAGCCTGAGGAAGTTAATGGTTGCTTAGTTGGATGTACCAATCTGCTTCAGGCACTACAGCTACCCAACAATAAAACAAACGACTATGGCTGGAATAATTTTCTTTTCCATATTGGCTCTTTTAGTGAAATTCCAAGGGTAACTTCAACAATCTTGCAAAACGTAAACTTAATTTTTCCTGAAATGTGGATATTTATTTAAACGAAATTTGAGCGCAGAAAATTGCCAGTTTCTTTTATTTGCTTTTAAACGAAGGAATTAGAATCTGCGAAGATATGAAATTTTCTCATCTACACGTACATACACAATTTTCTCTTCTTGATGGAGCTGCTTCCATTCAAAGCTTGTATAAAAAAGCAATTACAGATGGAATGCCGGCACTAGCCATCAGTGATCATGGTAATATGTTTGGCGTTTTTGAATTTGTAGCAGAAGCTTATAAACATAAAGATGAAAATGGCAATCTGAAAGTAAAACCGATTGTTGGTTGTGAATTTTATATTACAGACAACCGTCACCATGAAAACATTTACAAAAGATCAAAAAGATCCACGTCATCACCAGATATTATTGGCAAAAAATGAAACGGGTTATAAAAATCTGGTAAAACTTACTTCGCTCGGATTTATTGAAGGCATGTATAGCAAATATCCACGTATTGATAAAGAACTTATTCTTACAATATCATGAAGGATTGATTGCAACTACCTGTTGCCTTGGAGCCTGCGTGCCGCAAGCCATTTTGAAAAAAGGAGAAGAAGAAGGAGAAAATGAATTCAAATGGTGGCTGAATATTTTTCAGGAAGATTATTATGTAGAATTGCAACGGCATGGCATGCCCGAACAGGATAAAGTGAATAAAGTGTTGCTAAAATTTGCAAAAAAATACAATGTAAAAATTATTGCCAGCAATGATTCACATTATGTAGATCAAAGTGATTTTAATGCACATGATATTTTACTTTGTATCAATACCGGTGAAAAACTAGCCACTCCTGCCCTACGTGAATTTGCCGATGATGATGTAAATGTAAAAGATAAACGCTTTGCATTTCCCAATGACCAGTTTTATTTCAAGACGACGGAAGAAATGAGCAAAGTATTTCAGTGATCTTCCGGAAGCGATTGATAATACCAATGAAATTGTTGATAAAATTGAACTGCTTGAATCTGAAAAGAGATATTTTGCTTCCTGCATTTCCTGTTCCTGAAAAATTTAAAATACATACAAAGAAGAATAACTTGAAAAGAATGTATCTCCTGAATCACTGAACCAATGGGAATACCTGAAACATCTTACCTACGAAGGTGCTAAAAAACGATACAGTGAAATAACAGATGAATTGAAGAACGGATCGAATTTGAATTGTTCACGATTAAAACGATGGGCTTTGCCGGTTACTTTTTAATTGTAAGTGATTTTATTAAAGCCGGCAGGGATAAAGGATGTTTTTATTGGGCCGGGCCGTGGTTCTGCTGCAGGATCAGTGGTTGCTTATTGTATCGGCATCACCAATATTGATCCGATCAAATACAATTTACTGTTTGAAAGATTTTTGAATCCTGATCGTAAATCAATGCCGGATATTGATACGGATTTTGATGATGAAGGAAGACAAAAAGTAATTGATTATGTAGTTGAAAAATATGGAAAGAACCAGGTAGCACAGATCATTACTTATGGTACGATGGCTGCCAAATTGAGTATCGAGGATGTGGCAAGAGTAATGGATCTTCCATTGCCGGAAAGCTAATGCATTGGCCAAATTAGTTCCTGAACGTCCCGGTGTTGAATTAAGAAGAGTATTGCATGCCCCTATTAAAATCAAAGAGATGGTGAAAAATCATTGGAAGAAAAAGAAGGCTTGGGCAATGATGATATTGAAAATGTAAAAAAGCTCCGTGAAATATATAAGAAGACAGATACAATTGCAAAGCAAAGTGTTGCATGAAGCAGAAAGATTGGAAGGTTCTGTTCGAAATACGGCATTCATGCAGCAGGAATTATCATTGCACCAAAAGATCTGACTGAATCTGATTCCGGTTGCCATTGCAAAAGATTCTCCACTTTGGGTAACACAAATTGAAGGAAATATCATTGAAGAAGCCGGTGTTATCAAAATGGACTTTCTTGGATTGAAAACACTGACCATTATTAAAAATGCATTAGAGCTTATCAAACAAAATCATGGGGTTGAAATTGATATTGATAAAATTCCGCTGGATGATAAAAAAACATTTGAACTATACCAGCATGGTGATACCATTGGTACATTCCAGTTTGAAAGTCCGGGTATGCAAAAATATTTGCGGGAATTAAAACCGGATAAATTTGATGATCTTATTGCGATGAATGCATTGTATCGTCCCGGCCCGATGGCTTATATTCCTAATTATCATTGACCGTAAACATGGACGTGAAGCCGATTACTTATGATCTTGCCGGAAATGGAAGGAATATCTGAAAGAAACTTATGGTATCACCGTTTACCAGGAACAGGTAATGTTGCTGGCGCAAAAACTGGCCGGCTTCAGCAAAGGTGATGCGGATGTATTGCGTAAAGCAATGGGTAAAAAACAAAAATCAGTGCTGGATAAAATGAAAGCACAGTTTATTGATGGTGCTACAGAAAAATTATTACCCGCCAGAAAAACTGGAAAAAATATGGACCGATTGGGAAGCATTTGCACAATATGCTTTTAATAAATCACATTCCACCTGCTATGCATATGTGGCTTATCAAACAGCTTATTTAAAAGCACATTATCCTGCCGAATATATGGCTGCGGTTTTGAATCATGCCGGCAGTATTGAAAAGATCACTTTCTTTATGGAAGAATGTAAACGGATGGGATTAAAAGTACTTGGACCTGATATCAATGAATCACAAAAAGGATTTGCAGTAAATAAAGCGGTGAAATTCGTTTTGGTTTTGGTGGATTAAAAGGTGTTGGTGAAGCTGCCGTTGAAAGTATTATTGAAGAAAGAAATAAGAATGGGCATTTCAAAACTATTTTTGATTTTATCAAACGGATCAACCAACGAACAGTAAATAAAAAAACATTGGAAAGCCTGGCTTATGCAGGTGCCTTTGATTGTTTTAAAGAATATCACCGGGCACAATATTTTTATACATCCCGGAAGGTGAAACGGCGACGGGACTGGAACAGATCATCAGATTCGGACAGGTATTATCAAACACAATATGCATCTATCGACCAATACCTTATTTGGCGATCTGCCGATCACGATGGAAATTCCGCCGCCAAAATTACCCGATTGCGCACCCTGGCCATTAACCATTCAATTGGATCATGAAAAAGAAGTAACGGGCATGTTCATGAGTGGTCATCCGCTGGATCATTACAAATTTGAAATGAAACATTATGGTATTACACCCATTGCTGATTTCAATGAATTCAAAGAAGCAATAAATATGCAGTCCAATCCAAACCGGATGTTCCGGCTGATTGGTTTGGTGGCAGAAGCACAACATAAAATTTCCCGGCAGGGAAATAAATATGGCAATTTTATTATTGAAGATTATTCCGGCAAAACAGACTGTTATATTGTTCAGCGAAGATTATATGAAATTCACTCCCATGCTTGCAACAGGGCAGTACTGTTTTCATTACCGGTTTTTTCAAACAACGATACAACCGGGATGAATTTGAATTCAAAGTGCTGAATGTTTCGCTGGTAGAAACCATGAAACGAAATCTGACCAAACAGGTGAATATTGAAGTACATCCGCAGGATATCAATGAAGAAATGATTCGTTTTGTAGAAAAAAATATAAAACAATTTCCCGGGTAAATGCCACGTTGAAATTTAGTCTAACATGAGCCAAAAAATAACTGGAAGATCAGCCTGGTAACAATGGATAATGGTTTTGAAATGAATAATGAACTGATTGAGTTTCTTGAACAAAAGCCTGAACTGGAAGTGCAGGTGCATAACAGTTTAGATTCTATAAATTTGTGAAAGATGGACTTTTTTGCAGGTTTGTCATGCTAAGCTGACTCGAATAGTAATGACAAGTTTTACACAACTTTGTGCCAGCGTTGCATGTTAATAGTAATGGACTTAAATTTGCAATCCCTTATAATAAAAAATTAAAATATATAAAAATGGCAAAAGAATTTACAGATTCAAACTTTCAAGAGTGAAGTGCTGGCTTCTGACAAACTGACTGTAATTGATTTCTGGGCAGAATGGTGTGGACCCTGCCGTGCAATCGGTCCGGTCATTGAAGAACTTTCCAAAGAATATAATGGCAAAGTAAATGTAGGTAAAGTAAATGTAGATGTATAATCCGCAGGTTTCTATGAACTATGGTATCACTTCTATTCCTGCTATTCTTTTTATTAAAAATGGCCAGGTAGTTGATAAATTAGTCGGTGCACAACCCAAAGGAAATTTTGTAAAAAAGATCGAAGCACATATTCTAAAATTATTCCAGAAAATAATCCCAAATGTCTATGATGCTACGGATTGGGATTTTACTTTAGCAGCATTTTTTAATGTAGATGTCATAGCTACAGTTTCACCTTCCTGTATTTCACCGGTACTTGCAATCATGTTTATGTTTAAAGAAAATGGAAAGAAAACAGCCTAAAATCAATGCATAAGTGGAAAATGTAAACCAGATACTATGCCAATCTTCTACTACCATTTGTAATCGTGAAATATTTCCAATACCCAACCCGCTGATTTTACTTCCCAAAAAAGCACCAATCCCATTTGTCATCATCATAAATAATCCCTGGGCACTTGATCGAATTGTAGATCAGTTGTTGTTTCCACAAATAAAGAACCTGAAATATTAAAAAAATCAAATGCCATTCCATAAACAATACATGAGAAAATGATCATAACATATACTCGCACTGTCCGGGTCTGCCATAAGCAAACAATCCAAACGGAATACCCAGGCGAACATAGACATCAGCATTACTTTTTTATACCAAACCGTTTTAAGAAAAAAGGAATCGTCAGGATGAATAAAGTTTCTGATATCTGCGAAATAGAAATAATAATGGTTGAATATTTTACTACAAATGAATCTTGATAAGCAGGATTTGTTCCAAAATCATCTAAAAAAGAATTTCCATACATATTGGTAATTTGCAATGCAGCCCCCAAAAGCATAGAAAAAACAAAGAATAAAGCCATTTTTATTTGCTGAAAAGTTTAAAAGCATTCAATCCGAATTGTTCAATAATACCCAGGAAGTGTTTTCGAATAGATCTTGGCTGGCCGGCATTTTGGCATCGTAAAAGCAATAAATTCCCAGAAGTAATAGCAGCGACTGCACTAATGAATGAACTGAGTTCGAGTTATGCCTTACTTCCGCTAAGATTCAGTATCCACATGCAACAATAAAACCTATAGTTCCCCAAACCCTTATAGGTGGAAATACTTTTACAACATCATAATTATTCTTTTCAAAATATGATATAAGAAATCGATATTGATAAAGAAATTGTAGGCATATAACAGACATTGCAGCAAACAGCATAACCAAAGTACATATGTATCGGCATCTTGTACTTTTGGATGCATAAAACAATAATACAGCTCCATATAAAATTGACAAGCTCCATAAAATTCTTTCCGCATTCACCCATTTGTCTGCTATATACCCGTAAGAGCAGGCATAAATAAGGAAGCAATTCCCAGTGTTCGAAAAGATGGCACCAAATTGAAAACGCTCCATCCCTTAGCGTGCAACATATAAGTTCCAAGAGTAATGAGCCATGACTCCCCAAATAAAAAATTGCTAAAAAATTAAGTATAGTGAGGCGAAACTTGATTCCCATCATGCAGATTTTTATGGTTATAAAAAGGGAAGATAAGGATTTTTTAAAGTTGAAAACTTTGTCATAAAATCGCAAGCAGTCTGACTTCGTAACTTTGCAGATAAATTAATTAAAGTAATCTATGACTGAAATTTTGAGCCGTGAGTTAATAGCCGAAACGAATTTGGCATAAAGAATTAGCATTAATAGCTGAAAAAGTAAGAAACTAGTGAACGAATCACCGATGAAGAAGGATTCTGCTTTTTGAAAAAGGAAGCTTGCTTTTGTAGGAAGCCTCGCCAATTACATACGAGAAAAATTTCATGGTGATAAAACTTATTTCAACCGCAATTTTCATATTGAGCCAACCAATGTATGTGTGTTCTGCTGTAATTTTTGTTCATATTCCCGCTTTATGCTCACAGGATGAAGGCTGGGAATTGAGCATGGAACAAATGATGGACATGGTAAAAAAATATGATGGCAAACCAATTACCGAAGTGCATATTGTAGGTGGTGTGCATCCAAAAATGAATCTGGAATTTTTTGCTGAATTGCTTCGCAAAATAAAAGCACATCGTCCCGAACTACATATAAAAGGATTTACTGCTGTTGAACTGGATTATATGTTCCGCAAAGCAAAACTGAGTAATGAAGAAGGAATAAAATATCTGCATGAAGCAGGATTGGATTCTATTCCCGGTGGTGGCGCAGAAATTTTTCATCCGGAAATAAGAGAAAAGATCTGTGCTGATAAAGTGGATGCAGATGGCTGGTTGAAAATACATGAAACAGCTCATAAACTTGGAATGCATAGCAATGCCACGATGCTGTATGGACATATTGAAAAATACTGGCATCGCATTGATCATATGAGAAGACTAAGAGAATCTGCAGGATAAAACAAATGGCTTCAATACATTTATTCCGTTAAATTCCGCAACAAGGATAATGATATGAGCAATGTTCCGGAATCAACTGTTGATTGAAGACATGAAGATGTATGCAGTCGCAAGAATTTATCTGGACAACTTTCCTCATCTGAAAGCATACTGGCCGATGCTGGGCAGACAAAATGCACAACTATCTCTTTCATTTGGTGTAAATGATATTGACGGAACCATTGATGATACGACAAAAATTTATTCCATGGCCGGAGCTGAAGAACAAAATCCTTCTATGACCACTGCTCAATTAGTAACACTTGATCAAACAGGCAAAAAGAAAACCGGTTGAAAGAGATACATTGTATAATGTGATCAGGGATTACAGCGATATTGATATGAAAGAGATTGAAACGAACCCAATATTAAATTAAAACTCTCCGCTCCCGCTATCTTTGCACACTATGCATTATGTTTCTGCTGAAGGACTGACGAAGAGTTATGGCATCACGCCACTGTTTGATAATATTTCATTTAACATCAAC
Source organism: uncultured Bacteroidota bacterium (assembly GCA_963745445.1). Lineage (GTDB taxonomy): Bacteria > Bacteroidota > Bacteroidia > Chitinophagales > Chitinophagaceae > UTBCD1. The sequence continues at coordinate 598 of CAVUXD010000001.1, read as the reverse complement.
GAAGGAGATAAGATCGCATTAGTGGCCCGCAATGGTGTTGGAAAGAGTACACTACTCCGCATTTTAGCAGGAAAAGAAACTCCCGACGAAGGTAAACTCTGGATCAATAAAGATGTAACTGTAGCGTTGTTGGAACAGGATCCGCAATTCGAAGAAGATAAAACCGTACTTGAAAATATTTTTCACAGCGAACATCCTATAATACTGGCTACTCAAAAATATGAAGCCGCTGTTGATAGTGGCGATAGTGAAGCCATGATGAAAGCCATGACGAGAATGGATGAACTGAATGCCTGGACATTTGAAGCCAAGGTGAAAGAAATATTAGGCAGACTTAATATCCATCATCTCCGGCATAAAATGAATGAACTCAGCGGAGGCCAGCGAAAAAGAGTGGCGCTTGCAAAAACATTAGTGGATATTGGGTTTGAACACAAGCACACATTGCTGATGATGGACGAACCGACGAATCATCTCGATGTGGAAATGATCGAATGGCTGGAGCATTTTCTCAACCAGGAAAATGTAACGCTGCTGCTGGTTTCCCATGACCGTTATTTTTTAGATGCCGTTTGCGATGAGATATTGGAACTCGAAA